>JBJACV010000020.1:0-49460 GCA_046604365.1 Nitrospira sp. | reverse complement strand
TGCGATTCTGTTGGTCGAGCAAGGGCTGCATTTCGCCGCCCGGCTGGCGGAGAAATACGTGGTCATGGCCAAAGGCGCCGTCATGGCCGCCGGCAAAAGCGATCAGCTCAACGCCGACATGGTCCGCCAGCATTTGACGGTGTAAAGTGAGGCAAGCAGTGCCCCCCCCGCAGTCGTGATGTTCCTGGATGGTTTCTGCGATTCACCGACAGTGATGTATTGGGGCTTGTCTGCTTTGCAATCCGCGTCGAGGTCATGCAGCCGTACTTCTCACTCATCGCCTACCACCCACTTTCTGTAACCTTTCGGTAAAGTCCGCGAGTCTTCTCAGTGATGTCCGACCCTGTTTTGAGGGTATTCCCTGATAGGCCTATGCCATTTCTTTGATTATGTTGTGGGGCAGGCACAGTTGAAGCCTGGCTTCCCGCTTCGCACGCTCATCGGTGATGACAACCTGTGAGTACTCGCTCGCCCTCTTGACAGCGGAAAGGACCTGCCATGAGCCGTGAACGATGCCTTAAATGGATGATGCCGGAGCGGACTGAGGGCCACAGTAATACTGCCTAGCGTATTCCGAGAAAAGGGGGTGAGGGCGTATGAATGTGAAGGGGTTCATCATGGAAGACGACCAAGGGAAGGAATTCGTAGTGGTATGTGAGAAGCCGTACGTACGGCTGGGGAAAGCCTTCGCGCTCAGGGGCTGGCAACGACGGCGGATGGTTCCGTTGCAGTGTACAGGACAAGAGCTTCGCCAAATCACCGGAGGAGTGCTGGTCACACTCAATAACTTGTTTCAAAGCCTCCCGAGAGTGCTTGACGATGCGGATAATGTTTCCTCCAATCCGGCTCGTACGGCAATGCCGTTATTGAGATTGAGGAAGACGCCTCTATTGCAAACGGTACCCAAAAAAAGGGGAAGGCTCTCGATCGAAGCGTCCTAGAGAAGTAGAAGCTGGCAGTTTCTTGAAGCAAAGCAAGATTGCAAAGGGACTGACCCGGCTGCTCGTCATATCGTTCCACCACCGATCTATCTCTCCGGGCTGAAATGCGCTGTTGAGCGTAAGCCTCGTTCTTCGACAGGCGTCTGGCACAGTCGAATTTTCCGGTATTCTATTCATCGTTGTCTCGTTGACGGTCGTGAGAAATGTCCTCGCCGTGCTCGGCTCGGTTGCAGTATGATACGGCTCCGTTTGCCAGAAAGGAGCCCGGTGCTGCAACAACGTATCGAAGAAGTGACCAAAGCCAACCAGAAATTTTATGACGCGTTTGAGGCTCTCGACATCGCCAAGATGGACGAGATCTGGGCGCACCAGGAGTACGTCACCTGTATCCATCCGGGATGGACGCTTCGTTCCGAGTGGCCGAATGTGCGCGACTCCTGGGTGCTGATCTTCAACAACACCTTCTCCATGAAGTTTGAGCTCACTGATGTGATGGTACAGGTGGCGGGCGACGTGGCCTGGGTCGTGTGCGTCGAAAATATTACCACCCAGCAGTCCGACGAACCACAGCTGGCCAAGGTCCTTGCGACGAATCTCTTTGAACGCATCGGCGACGAATGGCTGCTGATTCATCATCATGGATCGGCGGTGATGGGCTAGCGGAAGGGCGTCTCCTTGCTCGCGCAGCCCGCACACAAGGTAGATCAGATTATCACTGGAGGATAGTGTGCTCGCTGCATGCGCGCAGTGGGAGGCACCCTTCCGCTAGCCCTGGTTTGTGGGGGGAGAGAAGAAGAGAAGGCGGTGCTCGATCGACGCGCGCAGTGGAGAGAGGAACCGTCCCATCCCATTGCTTTAGGGGGTGGAGGGGGAGGAAAGGGTGAGCTTGCTCAATGCGCGCAGGGGATAAACACCCAGACCCTACCCTTTGGTAAAGATGGAGTAGGAAAGAGTGTGCTCGCGCATGCACACACAAATCTGATCGATGGGAAATAGTGTGCCGCACTCGTTGCGTGCGCATAATGAGAAGGCCAATGAATGGCTTCCCCTAAGAGGTGAGGCTGAGGAAGAAAATGTATTGGTTCGGAGTCTTTAGCCCTATCAACAAGTTGGAAGGCACGATTTGGTCATTACAGCAGGGCAGTGTTGGACCTGTACAAATTATGAAGACTGTCTATGGTTTTGTCCCAGGTCATGACGCAGGTCCATATTGGGCCTACCAAGTTCAAGGAGAAGTCACAGCCACACGGTGGTCGGCTTCTGCGAAGCTGAAAGCAGCCGCACAGGCGCATTTGATAGCGAGTCTGATTTCTCTTGCGTATGAACCTGGAACCAGAATAGTTGTGGGGCCATGGGAGGCTCCTGATCGTGCCTACTCGTGCTTCAAGATGTGCCGTCCAAAGAATCGTCCTCGAATGTTGCTTGGTGCATGCTCTGTTGTTGGGAATTCGTGGGCAAAGCTTCACGAATCAGATGGTGGGAAACGGAAGTTACTGGAGAGTGCTTTGGCAACATTCCAAGAGGGCCTTTCCCTCCAGGAAAATCACCCATCGATGGCACTTGTAGCGTTCGTTGCCGCAATTGAGGCTGTAGGTCAGATTGATAATCCGCCTGACCCGCCCTGTCCAAGATGCGGCGTATTGAAGGGAGCTCACAGGGCATTCAAAGGTGCACTGAAGCGCGCCAATTTTCCTCGTAAGTGGCTCCAGATCGCGGATAAAATTTATGGCGAATTCCGATCTTCGACCGTTCATTCTGCGGTACTGCATGGCCATGAGCCCACTGCAGGAATCCAGACGATTGAGTTGAATGACTCCAGTTCATACGAGAGGGCAGTCGCTTTTACCGCAGGAGTGGGCATCGGAGATGTCGGACAACTTTGGTTTATGCGGCAGGCTTGCAAGCGCGCATTGCTCAGCTACTTGCTGTAATGTGTAATGGAAGGTCGTGACGGTGTTGAACGAGAAAGCAGTGCAAGGAATAATTTCAAGCGGGTTCCTTATCGAGGATGGCCGTGCTTTGCCAAGGTGGAGGGTTTGCTGCTATCGGCGGCGATGGCGTCGCGTTTGGGCTTCGACATGGTGGCGTGGTGGTTTTGAACAATGAGTGAGACATTCAAGCGGATTAAACGGCTCATCGCGACTGGTTCTGTGCGCATTTCCGAGCACGGGTATGATGAACTGATAGCTGATGGTATTCTGTCACGAGACGTGGTTAATGGGATTCTTGATGGAATCGTTGTGGAAGATTATCCAGTCTATCCGAAGGGGCCATGTGTGTTAGTTTTGCAGAAAGATCGGCAAGGGAGTCCCATTCATGTCGTGTGGGGGATTCCTAAAAGATGTTCTGAACCGGCGGTTCTCGTGACAGCGTATCGCCCAGATCCTGTTCAATGGGAGGACGGATACAAGAGGAGGCGCGCATGAAGAAGCAGCGGCGCACAAAGTTGGTTCATGAGGGGAAGTATCTTGCAGAGGTTGATGTCGAACTGTTGGTAACCGATGACGAGTGGTCTCCCTATCTCTCAGTCGATGACGCATACAAGCTTGATAATGTGCGAGAAGCATTGAAGAAGGGAGATGCGGTGACAGCAGCCCGGTACGGTCGTGTGTACTCGCTCACTCCAATTGCGGTGTAGTTATCAGGAGACTGTTGAGCAAGTCCTCCGGCTCCTTGAAGTTTAAGGTTTAGGTCGAGCCAAAACAAACGGATCTTCGCTCATCCGTAACCTCAATGCAGGCCATTCAGATTCTGTCAGTGAACTTGGGTATGACGCCGGTTCCGGTGTTGTTATCTCATGTGACAGTAGATTGTTAGGAGCTTCGAATGAGAATCGTGTCGCTGTTGCCGAGTGCGACGGAGATTGTGTGCGCTTTGGGGTTGGGAGACCGGCTTGTCGGCGTGACGCATGAGTGCGACTATCCGCAGTCTGTGCAGGGCCTCCCAAGGGTGACGCGCACATTGATTCCTGTGGATGCGGCGAGCCGCGAGATCGACCGGTTGGTGAGCGAGCAGCTCAACACAACGAAGGCACTGTATCAGCTCGATGTGCCGCTTCTTAAAGAGTTACGGCCCGATGTGATTGTGACGCAGTCGTTGTGCGATGTGTGCGCGGTCTCGCCGAACGAGGTACAGACGGCTCTGGCGCAGTTGCCCGGCGCTCCGCGCGTCGTCAATCTTGAACCGCAGTCATTGGACGGCCTGTTCGAGGCGATCCGGCAGGTTGCCTCTGCGGTTGGCGTTTCCGCTGAAGATACAATCCGACATTTACGGGGGCGAGTCGAGGCGGTGGCAATACGGTCGGCTGAGGTGTCCGAACGCCCCCGCGTCACGTTCTTAGAATGGCTGGATCCGCCGTTTTCAAGCGGCCATTGGAATCCGGAACTTGTTCGGATTGCCGGCGGTATCGAAGGGCTTGGTAAAGAAGGGCAGCCATCGCGCCGGATTCGATGGAATGAGGTGTCTGCCTGGCAACCTGACGTCATAGTTATTGCGTGTTGCGGTTTCACCATAGAACGGACGTGTCAAGATCTGGCCGGCACTCACGCAATCGCCGGATGGCACGAACTGCCGGCTGTTCGATCAGGGCGGGTCTATGTGGCGGATGGATCGCACTATTTCAATCGGCCCGGTCCCCGTCTCATTGAGAGCCTCGAACTTCTTGCCCATGCCATTCATCCGGACCGGCATCAGGTGCCTATCGGCCTGCCGGCTTTGCATCGCGTGGCAAGCCCGCAGTATTCGTGACAGTTCGTCGCGAAATCGGCTTGAAGCATGTTTCTCGTGAAACGTATCTCGTATCTCGCAAACAAGGATGTGGGCACACTCTTTCTCTCCTGCGCTTCACGCTTCACGAGATACGAGCGACGAAGAACGGAGCAGCGGATCGGCGATTGCAGCAGAAGAGTCATGAATCATGCGGGCTCGGTCAGGTTTTCGGCGAGTTGGCCGGGACTTCGTCGATCCGGATGGTCTTGATCCATTCGGCGGCGATGGTGTCGCGCGCTTCCATCGTCATCGCGGCGTATTTGTGAAACATCTGCGGGCCTCGCCGACGCCGCCAGGTGAGGAAGTTTAGGAAGTGGTCTTTGCACAGGGACTGGGTGCCGGCTGGAGCGTAGGGTCTGGTTTTGCAATTAGGAACGCAGCAAAGAATGTCGTGCATGGCAATCCTCTGTTCAGAACAGCCAGTATGCCGATCGGCGCGCTCGATTTTCAAGACCTCCCCCCGTACTGACACTTGATCTCTGATGCTCCATGGGATAGGACTGCCCATCATGCGTGGCTTGTGTCTATTGGTGAGTTACTTCCTGTTGGCTGCTGCCCCGGTTGGCTGCGTCTCGCCCTCGCGTGATGGGCTTCCTCCGAGTAGCCCATTTCGAG
Source organism: Nitrospira sp. (assembly GCA_046604365.1). GTDB lineage: Bacteria > Nitrospirota > Nitrospiria > Nitrospirales > Nitrospiraceae > Nitrospira_D. Next base: position 44,136 of record JBJACV010000020.1, on the reverse strand, counting down.
CATCGGTCGTGTTGGCGGCGGATCGTCTGCCGCAAGGCATGGCGGTCGGTGACGTGACCGCTCATGACGCCATCTTATGGGTGCGCACCGAAGGCCCCGCGAGTGTGTACGTGGAATGGGCTCCGCCGTCAGTCTGGGAGAAGGCTGCATTGATGGGGACTGTGATTGCTCCGGTGTCGAGAACGAAGCCGCTGCTGACCGGTGCGGAGACGGATTATACCCTGTCCATACCGCTTGTCGGCCTGGCTCCGGCGGCGCGCTATCGCTATCACATCATGGCCAAGCATGCCGGAGATTCGATGGATCAGCAGCCGGCCACGCTTGTGGCGAAGGGTGAATTTTCAACATTGCCTGATGCCAAGACTTCTGTGCCGATCACGTTTGCTTGGAGCGGGGATTTGGGGGGCCAGGGGCGGTGCCGCCAAGGGTCGGGCGGCTATCCGGTTTTTGACGTGATGGGCCGGCAGCACCTCGATTTTTTCTTGTTCCTGGGCGATACGATCTACAGTGATAGTCCCTGTCCTTCCCCGCCGAATGAGCCGGGCGCCGATTTCAAGGCAACCACGCTGGCGGAGTATCGTGCGCGGCATCGGTATCAGCGCGGGGCCGAATCGCTCCGCCGGTTCCTTGAACGTGTCCCGGTCTATGTCATCTGGGACGATCACGAAGTGCGGAACGATTTTTCGGGACCATTCGATCCACAGATGCCGGCAGGCCGCCAGGCCTTGCGGGAGTACTGGCCGATCTCAACACATGCGGACGAGCCGCATCGGTTGTATCGCTCCGTCCGGTATGGAGCGGATCTCGAATTGTTTATTCTGGATACCCGGCAATATCGAAGTCGGGATGCCGACCCGGACGGACCGGCCAAGACCATGCTGGGGGCCGCGCAATTGCAGTGGCTGATCCAAGGACTGACACATTCGTCGGCGACATGGAAAGTCATTGCAACGTCGGTTCCACTGTCGGTCCCAAAGGGAGGGGCGGGGTATTCTGACGGGTGGGCCGCCGGGCCACATGAGCCGGGATTTGAACGGGAACGGCAGGTGATTGTCGAGGCGATTCTTGCCGGCAAGATGAAGAACGTCGTGTTTCTAGCCGGCGATGTGCATTGGGTCCAGGCCAATGCGTACGATCCAAACCAAGACGGCATCGTCGACTTTCATGAGTTCGTTGCGGGTCCGTTGTCTGCGCGCCCAGGCCGACTCACGCCGGCGAGCGAGGGCCTGCACCCGACGCGGTTGATCAATGAGGAGGGGTACCACAATTTCGGCGTAGTCAGGATCACCAGGACGGTGTTTGAGGTAGCCGTCGTAGACGATGCGGGCCAGCCGAAATTTTCTTATCGCCTCACCGCGCAGGAAGGCCTCAATTCCCCATGAGCCTCTTGCAATTTTTGCCGGGTGCCGGTTACGGTACAGCTTCTTGTTTGCCAACGTGAAAGGGGAATCAGGTATGCCAGGATTGTTGTCTGCTGATGATATTTTCTCGAAGGTGGAAGCTGCAGCTGTGGCGGCGACAGGGCCGGATGAGAAAGCGCTCCAGATCGATTATCCGTCGCTCAAGGAGAAAATCCATGCGGCGCTTGGTGACCGCAAAGTTGCCTTGTGCCACATCAACAAGTTCCTGCCGGAAGGGTATGAGGATCAAGGCCGGTTCAACCTGGCGCTGCTGACCGCAGGCAACGTGGTGTTCGACATCGTGATCGGCGATTCCTATTTCCGGTACGATGTCGTGTCGGTCGGCCAATTGGATAAAGTACAACTGATCGATGCGATGTGGGACAACCGGGAAAAGCGGCGGGAAGAACCATTCCTGAGCCTGCGCTTGATGCACGGCGAGGAAGCACATCTCTTGCTGGCGTTGGACGATGACGAGCGAAAGAGCCTGCTGGCGTTTGCTTCGGCGGTCACGGCCGCCAGAAATCCGGAGCGATGAGCGTCTGATTTAGTGTGCGGTGAGACGCGCGTTCATTTCAGGAACAGCTTGTTCTCTCCGGGCGACGCGAAGACCTCGTCGAACTGCACCGTGCCCGCCACGATCTTATACGGGAAATAGATCACCACGGAATAGTTGTCCTGGTGGTCGAGCGCGGCTGCGATCGCACGCGTTTTTTCTTTGTTCCCCGGCGGGGAAGCCTCAACGTCGGAGAACAGTCCTGTTGCCTTGTACGTGCCCGTGAGAGCTCCGGTTCGGAAGGCAAAATTCAAGGCGTCGATAATCTCCTGTGACGGAGGCGGTTCAGTTCCGCTGTACCCCGCAACAGTCACCACTTTGCCATCCATCGTCATAGCGCCGCCGTACGGATCGAACTTGCCCTGTTTCTCCAGCAGCTGTTTGCCAATTGGAATCATGGCGAGCAGGATTGCTTCGGTTTCGGATCCGGCATCGGCGATGGGCGCCGCATGAACTGTTGCAGCGGCCAGCAATGAGAGGGCAAGAGTCACGGCATGTAATCGAGCGGCCCAGTGAAATCGCGTGGTAGGCAGCATGCGTCACTCCAAGAAATAGTGAGATATTCTTCCATCCTGAATGGGCGTCAGCTGGTGAGTCTGGTCTAGTCCCGATTCACATTCAAGCCTGTTCTCGTAATCGACCTGCGGCCACGTGAGCTAGAGTTCTCCCGCGTTCACTTGCCTGACCCGTTCTGCCGGAATGCTGAGCGCGGCCAGGAGATAGTCCTTCAATTCATGGCTGTATGGCTGGACGGCAAGGGCCCGCTGCATGCACAGCAGCCAGGCATCTCGTTCTTCGTATCCGATCGGGAACCGCTTGTGAGCGCCGGGAATGCTGATCGGCCCATAGTGTTGCTGAAACAGCCTCGGGCCTCCCAGCCAGCCGCTGAGGAAATAGGTCAGCTTCTTACGTGACTCGGTCAAATCAGGTGGATGCAGATTTCTGATCGTTTTGGCCTCAGGCAATGTGTCCATGTTGACGTAAAACTCATCGACCAACTTCGTGATGCCCTCGATCCCGCCTGCCGCTTCGTAGGGGGTGATCTCGACGCGGTCCTTCTGTTCATTGCCTGCCATATGAATCCTTGATGACGTGTGCAGAGAAATCGAAAAGGTTCGATGGATTGAAGATAACCTTGCAGCACTTTTCTTTTCAACCTCTGACGACGGTGAGTCCAGGTCCGTAAATGAGCGGCCTTGCTTTGTGCGGCGGCAACTGTCGAATGTTCACGATGCAACTGATCGTCGAGATTGGCCGATCCCGTGGTAGACATCATCACTGCAGATTCGTGTGCTTCTCCACAGTGATGCTTTTCGCCGTGTCCTGCAAGCGGAAGCTGTGGCTATGCTGTGAGTTATGGTTCGGAGATTGGGGGCGTAGCGTGATGACCAGCGGTTCTCAGGGGCCGTCTATGATCGGGTATAAAAAGGCAGGGCTTTAACCGTCGCGTCGTGTTTCGTTCCGTCGATTTCCACGGCCAGCTCCGTGCCGGGTTTGGAGAAATCCCGCAGGGGGAACCCAAAAGCGATGACTTGATTCAGTTGTGGTGAACGGACGGCGCTGCTGATCCAGCCGACTTCACGATCTCCGCTGAAGAGTTTTGCGCCTTTGGCAGGTACGACAGAGCCTTTGAGTACCAGACCGACGAGATGGCGGCGCACCGAGCCGTAGGTGTCCATCCGCGCGACGACTTCCTGGCCCGGATAGCAGCCCTTGCTCAGGCTGAAGGCTTTGCCTTCCAGACCGGCCTCGGGCGGGACGATCTCTTCATTGAGATCCCGTCCGGCTTTGGGGATGCCGGCTTCCATGCGCAAGGCTTCCAGGGCCTGGGCGCCGATTGGCTTGATGTCGAATTTGGCGCCCGCTTCTCGCACCGCGCTCCATGCGGAGGACAGGCCTGCGATCGGAAGCAGGATCTCGATATCGGTTTCACCGGTTTCTTCCGTTCGAATGACCAGAGCCTGGGTCCCGCCGATCTGTGCCGTGACAAAGTTCACCGGCTTGAGCGATGCGACGTCGACGCCGAACGCAGATTGGATCACCTGGGCGGCTTTGGGCCCGCTGACCAGCAGCAGTCCCCAGCTTTCCGCGCCATTCTCCATTTTTGCCTTGGTGCCGTAGAGCAGAAACTTGCGCAGGGCTTGAAAGGTCGTCTCGCCGATCTCGCCCGCGTCTTCTACCATGATCGCGTCGCTCTGCAGATACAGGCGGAAGTAGGTGAGCATCTTGCCCTTGTGAGTCAGCAGGCTGGAGTACAGGCCTTGGCCAGGCTTGAGCGAAAGGATATCGTTGCTGATGAGGCTTTGCAGCCATTTGACGCGGTCATCGCCTGTCACTTTGATTTTCCCGCGATGGGAGAGATCGGCGATCCCCACGGCCTGGCGCACGGCCCGATGCTCCGACGCGACGTCGCCATAATGGGCAGGTATATTCCAGCCGGCTGTTTCTTCAAACGAAGCGCCCAGCTGTGTGTGGAGATTGTGAAGGAGTGAATGTTTCATCGTGAGCCCGTAAGGGGTGAAACGTGCGGGGTGAGGCGAACGGTCCGGTCAGTCAGAGCCCCGTTCATGCCTTACCCCAAAGGCCTAACGTGATCAATTCATCCACCAGGTCTCTTGTGCGGGCGGAAAATTCATTCCGTGAGACGATCTTGGTCACACCGAGCGCTTTGGCCCTGTTCCACGTGTCTACTTCTTCATGGTTTGCGTAGGCCAAGACCGGAATAGAACTAAGACGCGGATCGGCTTTCAATGTCTCCAATGCCTGAAAAGCATCGATAGTTCTGTCATTCATGTCAAGAAGCACCAGAGCCGGATTGCCGCTCGACGCCTTTTCAAGAATGTCCTGCTGCGCCCGAGCTTTCTCCAGCCGGTAGCCGTCAGGAAGCAACGCGTCGCGGACCTTCGTGTAAAAAAAGATATCGTTGACGGCAACGAGGATGGTTTTGGAGTTTGTCTGGTTCATCTTGTTTATCTTGTTTGAAACCTATCGGTCATCTCAACTAAACGAACCAAATAAACCCGATAGACCACACAAACTGTCTCAGTTCAATGAACTGATCAACCGTCCCAGCGCTTTCTTGGCGAGGGCGTAATTTGGATTGAGGACAAGCGCTTTCTTGTACGAGTCGATCGCCTCCGTCCATTTACCTTTTCGCTCATAGACCCGGCCCAGATTCAGGTGCGGGAACGCCGGGCTTTCATAGCGTTTGGCCTTCATCGCTTTCTGAAACCAGGCGATCGCTTCGTCGAACTCGCCCTTCTCGATCAGATACGCGCCGATGTCATTGTACGGATTACCAAAGTCCGGGTCCTGCGCGATGGCCTTGTGGCATTCCTCAATGGCCTCGTCGAGCCGTCCCATGAAGCTGTACGTCCACCCCAGGAATGTATAGGCCTCGGCGGTCGGGTGGGTGGCCAGCGATCGCTTGTATAGGCTGACGGCCTCTTCCAGCTCGCCTTTCATCTGCCGTTCATAGGCTTGCTGAAACAGCGTCCAGGCCTCGCGTTTGTCTTCTTCGTGGCCTTCGCCTTGTACCAGAAAATCTTGAACGTCCATGATCAGGCTGATGAAACAGCTCCCCAGCGTCGTTCTCAGTCGCGCGAACTCCTCAACGTACTCAGAGGTACGCCTCCGGGTTCGCCTTCCCTGCGGCCTAGCCGGATGACCTGTTTGATCAGCCTGCAAGGCTTGCGGCTCATTGAAGCGTCTACTCCTGCTTCAGCTTCTTCTTAATCAATTCCGCTCCGTACCGTCCGGACAGCAGCATCGAGCCGAAGGCCGGGCCCATTCTCGGTGTGCCATAGACGGCGGCGACGGCCAATCCGATGACGAAACAATTGGGATAGACTTCGCCGGTTCGGTCCATGATTTCTTCCTCGGAGCGGGATACCCACATGGCGCCGTTTCCCGGAACCTGTTTGTACAGGTTCCGTTTGTGAAGCAGTTCGACTACAACCGCATCATGGCCGGTGGCGTCCACGACGATCTTGCTCTCCAGTGCGATGGGATCGACATGAAGGATATCATGGCCGGCCATCTCGGCGGTGGTGTTGTTGACGACGATGCCTTCGAGGATACCGTCTTTTCGCAGGATCAGATCGACCACACGGGTCAGGTTCAGCACCTTTGCGCCTCCGCGATAGGCAGCGGCGACGAGCGCACCGGTGGCGTGAGGAGGATCGACCATGTACATGCCGTCGCATTCTTTGATCTTTTTGCAGGGCACGCCGATCTCTTCGAGAATTTCATTGGCCGGTTCGCAGATCGTAGCTTTGTTCATCAAATAGCCGCCATGCCAGAAGCCGCCGCCGAGCGCGAGGCTCTGTTCCACGATGAGCGTGCGGAAGCCCATCTTCGCCAGATCATGCGCACAAATGAGTCCGGATGGCCCGGCGCCCACGATAATCACGTCGCTCTCGATGAGCTGGTCGAACTCTTTATAGTATTCCCGGGCGATGTGCCTGGTGATATCGCGTTCTCTTAAGGGGGCCGGTTTGGGCTTAGACATAAATATCCTTGCTTACCTGTAGATTTCCGCTCCGGTTTTTTTGAACTCTTCCGATTTTTCTTTCATCCCGATCTGAATGGCTTGCTGCTCGTCCACCTGCTTGCTGGCCGCATAGTCCCGCACGTCCTGGGTGATCTTCATCGAGCAGAAATGCGGGCCGCACATCGAACAGAAGTGAGACACCTTTGCGGCGTTGTCCGGGAGTGTCGCGTCGTGGAATTGCTTCGCCGTATCCGGATCGAGGGATAGATGAAACTGGTCTTCCCACCGGAACTCAAACCGAGCTTTCGACAGGGCATTGTCGCGGATCTGCGCGCCCGGATGGCCCTTCGCCAAGTCCGCGGCATGGGCGGCGATTTTATAGGTGACGACGCCGGTCTTCACATCTTCTCGGTCCGGCAGACCCAAATGCTCTTTGGGCGTCACGTAGCAGAGCATCGCGCAGCCATACCAGCCGATCATCGCGGCGCCGATGCCGGAGGTGATGTGGTCGTAGCCCGGCGCGATGTCGGTGGTCAGCGGTCCCAGTGTGTAGAACGGCGCTTCATGGCAGGCCTTCAACTGCTTTTCCATATTGACCTGAATCATGTGCATGGGCACATGGCCGGGGCCTTCGATCATGACCTGCACATCGTGGTTCCAGGCGATCGTGGTCAATTCGCCCAGGGTGTCGAGTTCGGCGAATTGCGCGTCGTCGTTGGCATCGGCAATCGAGCCGGGGCGAAGCCCGTCGCCCAGACTGAAGGCCACGTCATAGGCCTTCATGATCTCGCAGATTTCCTCGAAGTGGGTGTAGGCGAAGTTTTCCTGATGGTGCGCCAGGCACCATTTGGCGTGGATCGCTCCCCCGCGTGACACGATGCCGGTCATCCGTTTGGCGGTCATGGGGACGTAGGCCAGGCGAACACCGGCATGGATGGTGAAGTAATCCACACCCTGCTCAGCCTGCTCGATCAGCGTGTCTCGAAAGATCTCCCAGGTCAGGTCTTCGGCTTTGCCGTGGACCTTTTCCAGTGCCTGATAGATCGGCACCGTGCCGATGGGCACCGGCGAATTTCGGATGATCCATTCCCTGGTCTCATGGATGTTCTTGCCGGTGGACAAATCCATGACAGTATCGGCGCCCCAACGAATCGACCAGATCATCTTCTCGACTTCTTCTTCGATGGACGAGGCGACGGCCGAATTGCCGATGTTCGAATTGATCTTCACCAGGAAGTTGCGGCCGATGATCATCGGTTCGCTTTCGGGATGGTTGATGTTCGATGGAATGATCGCGCGGCCGCGGGCCACTTCGTCGCGCACGAACTCCGGGGTAATCACCGGGGGGATGCCTGCGCCCCAGGCGAATCCGGGGTGCTGCGCGATGCCGCCGCCGTGGCCGTTGCGCGAGGCCAGTTCACGGGCCACTTCGCGTGATTGGTTCTCGCGGATGGCGATGAATTCCATTTCGGGGGTCACGATTCCTTTTCGCGCATAGTGCAGCTGCGTGACATTCCGGCCGGGTGTTGCCTTCAGGGGCTTGCGGATGTGCTGAAACCGGAGTTCCGCCAGTTTGGGATCGGCGGCGCGCATGCGGCCGTATGAGGACGTCACAGCCGGGAGCTCGTCGACGTCCTGCCGGTTCAGCACCCAGGGACGACGCAACGGCGCCAGTCCGCTGCGCACATCGATTGCGACGTTCGGGTCGGTGTAGGGGCCGGACGTATCGTAGACCGTCACCGGTTCGTTGGGCGTCGTGGAGCCGCCGTTCATCGGCTTGGTCGGCGTGAGTGTAATTTCACGCATCGGCACACGAACACCCGGTTGAGCGCCGGTCACATAAATTTTGCGTGAAGCAGGGAAGGGTGTGGTGCTCAATGTGGAGGTCGGCACACCGTGTCCGTTTCCATTGGCGCTCCCATTCTCGACCATATGGACATCCATAAGGAGATCCTTTCTTGTGGGACGAGCCGTCAGCGCAGATTTCGGAAGCCGATGGCTGGTCGCTGTGTACTGATCACGATGTTCAAATAAAAAAGCCGCGTCTCCATACCTGGAGGCACGGCTGAATCCTCACAATATCCGCTGTAGTCCGGCTTCCCTACGCTGGTATTACCCAGGTCAGGTTGTGAGGGTCGTCCGATCGTTCGGACTCTCAGCCGCGGGGCTCCCCTAGCTATTGCGGTGATCATATGCTTCAGGACAAAACGAAGTCAATCGGCCATTAGACCTACCGCGAACCGTCCGGGTTCCATGCCGTTAGGGGCGGTCGGGATAGGGCTTCTTCCATTGAGGATTCATTGAATGTGCAGGGAGGCTATCGTAGAATAGCAATCATTTTGGATCGGGGGACTTGTGACCACCAGCACGATATCACCACGATTGATTGCCGAGTATCAGACTTTGTCGGCTGAAGAACTGTTCAGCCGGACGGTCGAGGCCAAGCGGGCGTTGGGCGCTCGCGTCATGATCCTCGGCCACAACTATCAGCGGGATGAGGTGATTCAGCACGCGGATTTCCGGGGCGATTCATTGCTGCTATCCAAGCTCTCTGCCGAACGGTCGGAACGGCCGTACATCGTATTCTGTGGCGTGCATTTTATGGCCGAGACGGCGGATATTCTCAGCCGGTCGAATCAAACGGTGATTCTTCCCGACCTGGCGGCCGGTTGCTCGATGGCCGATATGGCGGCGATCGAACAAGTCGATCAGTGTTGGGAAGCGCTGGGTCGCGTGGTGCCGGTCGAGGAGACGGTAATGCCGGCGGTCTACGTGAATTCTGCGGCGGTCCTCAAGGCCTTTTGCGGCGAACACGGTGGCATCACATGTACGTCTTCCAATGCGCGCGCGGTCATCGAATGGTGTTGGGCCCGGCGCGAGAAAATTCTGTTTTTTCCGGACGAGCATTTGGGCCGTAATACGGCGAACAAAATGGGCATTCCCCGTGATCAGATGATCGTGTGGGACCCCTATCAGCCTAACGGCGGGAACACCAGAGACGCGATTACGCGCGCCAAGCTGATCCTCTGGAAGGGCCATTGCAGCGTGCATCAGATGTTTCAACCGGCGCATGTGGATCATTTTCGCAAGCAGTATCCGGAGGGCAAGGTCATCGTCCATCCTGAGTGCCATGAGGATGTGGTCAACAAGGCCGACCTCACCGGATCCACTGAGTTCATCATCAAGACCGTCACGGCTGCGCCGGCTGGTACGGCCTGGGCGGTCGGGACCGAATTGAACCTGGTCAATCGTCTCAAGCGTGAGATGACCGACAAGAAGGTCTTTTTTCTCTCCTCGACGATCTGCCAGTGCGCCACGATGTTCCGGATCGACGCCGCGCATTTGTGTTGGGCCATGGAGAATCTGGCCGACGGCCATGTCGTCAATCACATCGTCGTGCCGGACGACGACAAGCGGTGGGCCAAGATCGCGCTGGACCGCATGATGGCCGTCAGCTAGCGGGCGGGATCGTGAAAAACGCCTCCAGCTTCGTTCTCGCATCGCTCAGATCCTCAACGTACCCCGGAGGGTACGCCTCCGGTCCTCACTTGCTGCGGCCTTGCCGGAAGACGTTTTTGACGATCCCGCATCAAAGCTAAGGACTGGTGCCTCGCCTGTCATTCCGGTATATTCCAGCCTTTGATCCCAATCATGTTCTGAAATTTTTGCGAGAGACTAAACAGGTTATGGACTACAAGGCTACCCTCAATCTGCCCAAGACCGATTTCCCGATGAAGGCGAATTTGCCGCAGCGGGAGCCCGAGCTGCTCGCCTGGTGGGAACAGCAGAAACTCTATGAGCAGATTCAAGAGGCGGGCAAGGGGCGGCTACGGTATGTCTTGCATGACGGCCCTCCCTATGCCAATGGCCGCATCCATATCGGTCACGCGCTGAATAAAATCCTCAAAGACATCATCGTAAAGTCCAAAACGATGGCGGGCTTTCATGCGCCCTATGTGCCGGGCTGGGATTGCCATGGGCTTCCGATCGAGCATCAGGTGATGAAAGAGCTCGGCGATAAGAAAAAGAACCTGGATGTCTCGGCGATCCGCAAGCTCTGCCGGGACTATGCGGAGAAGTACGTGACGATTCAACGCGAGGAGTTCCAGCGGCTCGGGGTGCTCGGCGAATGGGACCAGCCGTACCGCACGATGACGCCGATGTATGAAGCGGCGATCATTCGTGAATTCGGAAAGTTCGTCGAGCGCGGCGGCGTCTACAAAGGTCTGAAGCCGGTGCTCTGGTGTACCCATGATCAGACCGCGTTGGCTGAAGCCGAGGTGGAGTATGAGAACCATACCTCGCCGTCGATCTATGTGAAGTTTCCGGTCGTCACGTCTCCGGCGGTCCTCAGCCGTACGTTTTCCGGCATCCCGTTTCCGGACGGGATCACCTCGATCTCCGTCGTCATCTGGACCACGACGCCCTGGACCCTCCCGGCCAATCAAGCCGTCTGTCTCCATGCAGATTTTGACTATGCGTTTGTGCAGGTCGGCAGCGAACTCTTGATTGTGGCCGAGAAACTGCTGGAGAGCGTGGCGAAAGCCTGCGGCATCGAGACGTATCGGGTTGTGGGAGTCAAAAAAGGCGGCGCCGGGTTCGAGGGGTTGGAAACGCAACGTCCTCTCTCAACCGGTCTGTCGCCGATTCTGCTCGGCGATTTCGTGACGCTCGATCAGGGCACCGGCTGTGTCCATATCGCGCCGGGCCACGGCATGGAAGACTACATCCTCGTACTCAATCACAATGCCAAGGCCTCCCCGGGTGAGCGGTTGGAGATTCTTGCGCCGGTCGACAACGGCGGGCGTTTCACAGAGATCGTCAAGGAATTTTCCGGCCAGCATGTCTTGAAGGCGAATCCGAAAATCGTGGAGTACTTGCAGGCCAATGGGCGCCTGCTCGGCCACGGATCGTTGAACCACTCGTACCCGCATTGCTGGCGCTGCAAGAGTCCAGTGATTTTCCGCGCCACGGAACAGTGGTTCGTGTCGATGGAGACGAACGATCTGCGCCGCGAAGCGCTGGCGGAGATCGAGCGGGTCCGGTGGATCCCGGCCTATGGCCGTGACCGGATCAACGGCATGATCGAAAAGAGACCGGACTGGTGCCTCTCACGCCAGCGTGTCTGGGGCGTGCCAATTCCAGGCTTCACCTGTGTCGGATGCCGCAAAGTCCTGGCCGATCCGAATATCATCGAACACCTTGCCGGACTGATCGAGTCGAAGGGAACGGATGTGTGGTTCGAGCGATCGGCGACAGAATTGCTTCCGTCCGGAACGGCCTGTTCGGCGTGCGGCGGGACGACGTTTGAAAAAGAGCGGGATATTCTGGATGTCTGGTTCGAATCCGGCGTGAGCTACGCGGCGGTGCTGAAACCAAGGAAGTGGTGGCCGGCCGATCTCTACCTCGAGGGTTCCGATCAGCATCGAGGCTGGTTCCACAGCGCGCTGCTGGCCGGCGTAACGACGGATCGGCGCGCACCATATAAGGCTGTGTTGACACACGGATTCGTCGTCGATGGACAGGGAAAGAAAATGTCCAAGTCGGCGGGGAATGTGGTTGCACCACAGGATATCATCAAGCAGTCGGGAGCCGAAATTCTCCGGCTCTGGGTAGCGGCGCAGGACTATCGCGAGGACCTTCGCATCTCGCAGGAAATCCTGAACCATCTGATCGAAGCCTATCGCAAGATACGCAATACCTGCCGATTTTTGCTGAGTAATCTGTACGATTTCGACCCAGGGAAGCACCGCGTCCCGTACGCACAGTTGCCGGAGTTGGACCGTTGGGCGCTGATGCGGCTGGGAGAACTGATCCCGCGCGTGCGAAAAGGATATGAGGAGTTTGAGTTTCACACGATCGTGCACGCGCTGAACAATTTCTGTTCGGTGGATCTCAGTGCCGTCTATCTCGATATCTTGAAGGACCGTCTATACACGTTTCGGGCCGATTCTCCAGTGCGCCGCGGGTCTCAGACGGTGTTGTTCGACGTTGTGACCGTGCTCACAAAATTGATGGCGCCGGTGTTGAGTTTCACCGCCGAGGAAGTGTGGCGGACACTCTCGGCTCAGATGCCGGGATTTTCGACGTCGCAGAGTGTGCACCTGGCAATGTTTCCAGAAGTAGATCCCAAGTGGGCAGATGAAAAACTGGCGCAAAGGTGGAAAAAACTTTTGGAGATTAGAGTGGTGGTCCAAGGAACACTAGAACTTAGGCGAGCTGAAAAACTGATAGGCTCTTCCCTGGAGGCCAATGTCATTCTGAAAGCCAAGAAAGATGTATATGATCTGCTTGTTGGTCAGGATCTCCCAGCACTTTTCATTGTCTCGGAAGTGAAAGTTGAGCCAGTGGAAGAGTTTCCAACATCAGGGAGCATAATGTTTTCGTCGCCTGAAACAGGGGTTACGGTTGTAGATATAGTGAGAGTCAAAGGCAATAAATGCGAGCGCTGTTGGAACTACCGGGAGGCCGTGGGCAAGGATGCCGCGCACCCGACGTTGTGCGACCGGTGTCTGGAGGCCATTCGTTGAACGGTTCCTACCTGCACAATTTTCTGCTGGCTTCCCTCACCGGCACGGTTGTCGCGGTGGATCAAGTCACGAAGCTCTACATCATGCAGACGATGCGGTTGCATGAATCCATCCCCGTTATTTCTGATTTCTTCAGTTTGACGTACATCAGAAATCCTGGCGCGGCCTTCGGCCTGCTGGCCGGCAGCAGCAATACGTTTCGCATGGTGTTTTTCGGGCTCACCTCGATTTTTGCGCTGGGATTGCTGGGGACCATTCTCCTGCGGATGCCGGCACGCGATCGGATGGGGCGCGTGAGCGTGGCGGCCATTTTAGGCGGCGCGATCGGAAACTTGATCGACCGGATGCGGTACGGCGAAGTGATCGATTTTCTCGATGTCTACATCGAGCAGTACCACTGGCCGGCGTTCAATGTCGCGGATTCGGCGATTACCGTCGGCGTGATCTTCCTGATCATCCACTTTGCCTTCGAGAAGAAGGACGTTCCACCCCTTGCCTCGGAAACGTCTTCAGCACCGTAACCCGCTTCTGTTGCGAGACTCGCGAGACCGGCGAGAAACGCGCGACGAGCCGGAACCTTTACCTTCGAGTCGCGCTTGCCACGCACGTCGCGCTTCTCTCGCGTGTCGCACGCTAGGCCGGCATCGGCACGATAAATCCGCCCTTTTCCTTCACCTGCTTCTGCTGCTCCGGGGAAAACATGAAGAGCGGCTCGCTGTGGCAGAACTGGCATTCCTTCGTAGTCACCGAGGTCGTCGGCTCGCCGATACTGACCAAATATTCCTTGGCCAGTTTCAATGCGGTCGTTTCATCCGTCGTCATCACATCGAAATGAATGCGGCCTTTCTTGCCGGTTACCCACGTATCGTAGACATGAATCGTATCTGAAGCCATTCCGGGCACCCCTTTCATCTGAAGATCAACAAGACAGCAACGCCCAGAATAATACGGTAGTATGCAAAGACACGCAAGGTGTGTCGTTGGACATAGGTCAGGAAGGCGGCGATCACAGCCCACGCGACCAGGAATGAGACGATCATGCCGAGGCCGAGCGCCAGAAAGTCTTGGTCGGTAAATGTTCCCCTGGCTTTCCAGGTTTCATAGACCGTTGCGGCGATGATAGTCGGAAGGGCCAGAAAGAACGAATATTCTGTGGCGACTTTTCGGTCAAGCCCGGCCAATAGGCCGCCGATAATGGTTGAGCCGGAGCGGGACATGCCGGGAATCAGCGAGGCGCATTGCGCCAGGCCGATCCAGAAGGCCTGCTTCGGAGATACTTGATCGAGGCTCATCGCCCGGCTGGTTTTTGCGGTGGCTTCAACGATGAGGATCACGATTCCGCCGAGGATGGATGTTGCGGCAACCGTGTGAGGCGTGAACAAGTGGGATTTGATCCAACCATGCGCCGCCAAGCCGACCAAGGCGGCGGGCAGGAAGGCAATGCCAAGGCCCAGCATGAACCACAGATTAGGATGAGCCTGTATCGAGGCTTGGAAACATGCCGCCCAGGTCAGGTGTTGGGTATCGCGCAGGGAGGATCGAAACCGCGTCTGCTCTTGCCAGGCGCCTGAGACAAGCCGTCCGATTTTCTCCCGTTCAAAGACGATGACGGCCAGGATGGCTCCCAGTTGAATGGAGATCTCCGCGTTTGCCGCTACGTCGCCGGTGAAGCCGAGTGCGTAGCCGACCAGGATGAGATGTCCCGTGGAGGAGACAGGCAAGAATTCGGTCAGCCCTTCCACGATGCCGAGGATGATGGCAAGAACAGGCCCCCATTCATTCACAAGCATGCCTTTGGGTTATGATGGATGAGTATACGGTTGATCGATTGACGAGCGATCATCACAGAGCGATGCTATTCCGTCAAGCGCAGGATTGAATGACGCGGCCGGTTCCGGTCATGGGTCGTGAGTGCAAATATGTTGACAAAGAACGGATGTTGTCTTACACACAACCAAAGGACTGAATCAGGCGGATAGACTACCGTGGTAAATGCGAAGAGAATGTCATGTCGATGCGTGTGCACACGCATTCACTGAGGATGTGAGGAAGAGGAGGATTGTATGAGACGGGAGTGGATCGCAATCATGATGGCCGGGGCGATGCTGTCGGCGGGATGTGTGACCAACTCGCAGTATCAAGAGGCGTTGACGGAAGCCGATACTGCCCGAGAAGAATTGGAAAAGGTCCGTCAACAGAAGACCTCTATGGAGCAGCAGATTCGCACGTTGAAAGAGCTGAACGTGAAATTCAGCAACGAAGCGCTTGCGGCGCGCGATGAGCTGCAACGGATTGAACATGGCCGCGACAAGGAGCGGGGCTCGGTCGATGGACGGACGAAAGACCTGGAAGCGCAGCTCAAGGCGTTGTCGGCGCAGAATCGCAATGTGCGGCAGGAATATCAGGATGTCAAACGCCACAATGACACCTTGAAGTCGTTGGTGGCACGGTATCAAAAGGAACTGAAAGACCGGTCGCATTCGACGTCGGCGGTGGTCGTCCCTCAGGCGGCTGACGCGAAGGCCCCGGCCCCATCCGCTCCCGCTCCGTCGGCCGGAACCTCCGCTGCGATGAACATCAACCGGGTATCGGCGAGCGATCTGGTGCTGTTCTTAGGGCTGAAGCAGGAGGAGGCCGATCGTATCGTGAGCAATCGCCCCTATCGTGTGAAGGGGGAGTTGGTGGCGAAGAACGTTGTGCCTAAGGAGACGTTCGACTTGATCAAGGACCGTATCTCTGTGAGCCAATAGAGCCTGCCGGCATCCGCCGGACGATCTGTACGGGCCGTCCTCCCCTAGGAGGACGGCCCTTTTTCTTTCTTATGGCCCCGTGACGATGTCCACGACAAGCTGATCCGTGGACAGGTCCCGGTTCACGGCGTACGTGGCGTCTTCTCCACGAGTGACTGACTCGCGTACCGTATTCGATGTGTGGAGTCGGTCGGGAGCACGGCGATCGCGCAACAGAGTTTCCTGTTTTGCAGGCGATTCCTGCAGAACACGGGACAGACGTACGAAGAGGGTGACAGGCCCATGCTCTCGTGACAATGGAATGGTCTGCCGTTGACCGGCAACGATCTTGATGAAATGCGGAGTATCGTCTCCGTCGGGAAACTGCAACTGTAGAGGTAAGTCACCCACCGCTTTCCAGACCTGCAGGTAGGCATCTTGGTTCGTTTCCAGGGTCAGTCGCACCGGTTCCAGGCTCGTTGCTGCTGTGTGAGCAGCTATCTCATACTCCAGCCCACCGGGATCCTGAACGACAAAACTATAGCGGAGACCCAGGGGCTTCGCTTCCATAGCGGGTACTTTTGCTCGGCCGAGATCGGGAAACGGTTCGAGCCGTCCGTCAGGGCGATTTGCTTGAGGGGCTGATTCAGGCTGGAGGGGCCTCGCAAGTTTCTTGTCCTGAGCAATCAGACCTGCGCCAAGGTGTGGTGGCGCCGGCTTCCCATAAAAGAGTGATCGGGCGCTGACAATCGGCACGACATCCGGGCTCGCCGATTCGCCGGCTGGAGCTTGCGCGGGCGCTTGCCCCGAAGCCGGCGGGGCTGAGCGTGCGGGATCGAGCGCGTCCTTGCCACGCTGAACGGCCGGCGTCTCAGTGTACTGACGCATGGCGTCTTGTTCAGGGAGGCTCTGGGGTTCAGTGATCGCAGAGTCCGATGCCTTCCGTTCCTGGGTTATCGGCGATGCAGTCCGTTCCCTCTTTGTGAGGCTGTCAGGCGCCGCATCTTTTCTCGTGGCGGTACTTGCCGGGGTTTCCGTCATCCTGGCTTCCGGCTGCGGCTTCGCGGCATGGGGCAAGGCTGGTTGGGATGAAGGAGGAGCAGGTTGCACAGACGCCCTGGTTTCCTCGGTAGCGACCGATTGGGCTGACTGTTTGAGGCTATCCTGATAGACCTTGGTCCCGAGCACCACAGCAATAGCTGCCGCGGCAACGCCGCCGGTCCAGGCCAGGCCGGCAGGCCGGCGAAACCAATCGAGCCATGTCAGTGAACCACCGGAGCTGGATGCGCGAGTCTGGTTCAATGCCTGGAGCAATCGGCGGCGCACAGCCGGGTCTGCCAACAATTCCTTCAACGCCTGTTCGTCGGCAAGGGTGTTGAACAAGCGCTGATCTTGCAGGGCGGCGCTGTATAGCCGCTGTTTCTCTTCCGGTGTCAGCGTGTCGGCCGCAAAGCCACCCAGGAGTTTTTCGAGGTCAAGTTCAGCCATGTTCACCGCCCGGTAAGGGGTGAGGGGTGAAGGGTGAGGCGGCAGGACTTAGATGCTGGCCGGTCATTCCCATGAACCACCCATCAGGCTGAGGAGTTGTTTCCGGCAGCGCAGGTCCCAGGTGTAGATCGTATTGATCGAGGCTTGCCCCATCAGTTTCTGGATTTCCGGGAAGCTGTGTCCTTCCAACTTCCACTTGAACAGTTCACGGCAGCGTTCACCCAATTGCGTGATCGCGGAGAGCAAGCGGTCAACTCGTTGCTGTTGGTCCAGCTGTGTTGCGGGATCATCCGCAGGATCGGCCAAGGGAAGCTCCTCGACGGACTCCTGATTATACTCGCCTCGCCGGAAGGCCTTCCGGTGGGCGTCAAGCATCTTGAACCGTAAGACTTGAAATGCCAAGGGGACCAGTTCGGTCAAGTCGGTGACTGCGGGGTACTTCTCATGAAGGATAGCCAGCGTCTCCTGGGTCAGATCTTCGGCATGGTCCCTCGATACTCGTGATGTCGCGAAGGCGAGAATCCTTTCGCGAAGCCCTGTCAATATCTGATTGCGGTCCATCGTTCTTGAGATTACTGGTTGCGTTGAGCCACGATGTCGCCGAGTGAACGGAAGCTAAGACTGAGCCCTCGGCAGACCTCAACCTGGCGGTCAAACCGGTTCTTCGTGCGGATCATTTTCCACATCGTGTCGAGCCCGACGCGCCCCCAGGCAGCCAGATGGAAGACGGACAGGGGATAATCGGTGCCGAACAGCAGCCGATCTTGCACCTCGGGGTGTTTCCGGAGGTGCAACAGCATGCGGAGGCGATTGGGCAATGTCAGCGCGGAAATGTCGGCGTAGAAATTCGGATAGCGTGTTGTGAACTCGTGGAAGGTGGGGATGAATTTTTCATAGAGCATCAGGCCGTAGCTGCAGGCATGAGCGGCAATGACGGTGACGCCTTCGTCGAGTGCCGTGTGGAGCCGGTCCGGATCTCCGACCGATTGATCCTTGCCGATCAGGCTGAATTCGTAGCCGACATGGCTCAGGAACGGCAGCTTCCGTTCAGTCAGCGCGCGATAGAAGGGAATGTACTTGCGATCAGCCGGGTTGAACTGTTGGGCGTTAGGCAGCACTTTCACGAGGATGGCTCCGGCCTCAGCGACACGATGGACCTCTTCGACCGCATCTCTCCGTTGCGGATTGATCGACACGCCTGCGAGCAACTCATTCGGATGGGCCCGCGCAGTCTTGAGCACGTAATCGTTGCTGATGAGGAAATTTGTATGGTCTTGAAGAAGTCTGCCGGTGCCATCATAGACGCCGTCCATGCCGAGGAGTACCGCCTGTCGCACATGACGTGAGGCTTGCAATTCGCCGAGCAGATCGTCGAGATATTTCTGATTCGCTTGGCGCGGTGTGTTCGGCGAGAGCTGATGCTTCCATAGTAAAAACCGGAATAGCGGGCTCTTCAGCATCTTCGGCGAAATGAAGCAGCCGTTGTCGCCGTCCGGCAGCGCAGCCAGATGCACGTGGCAGTCGATCAGTCGTTTGTCGGGCGCGTCGCTCATCGCGTGGGTCCTATCCTACCCGGAAGCGTCCGGTTATTCCCATGAGGGTCTGTATCCCTCTTCCGCCAGGAGCGTGACCGATTGTTCGAGCATGGCCATGAATGCGCCCTTGTTGCCGTTCCACCGCAGCGGCTCTCCGACAAACACATCGCAAAAAAAAGGCACGAGCAGCGCTTCCCCTTTCGGAAGGGCCTTGCCGAGGCCGTGCAGGAAGACCGGCGTGATCGGAACGTCGGGATGGCGTTTGGCCAGATGGGCGATGCCGGTTTTGAACGTGCCCATCTCCTCCGGATCGCCGCGAGACCCTTCCGGGAAGAGAATGAGAATGTCGCCGTTCTTCAACGCGTCGGTGCAGCCTGCCAAAGGATCCTGCGTCCGGTCGGCGATCTGTCGTTCCAGGGGGATGATGCGTATGATGTTCAGGGCGAACCAGGCGAGCAGACGGTTGCGGAAGAAGTAGTCCCTGGCGGCGACGGGCCGGAGGACGCGCAGAAAGCGGTTGGGGAAGAGAGTCATCAAGACGAGCGTATCCAGGTGGCTGTTGTGGTTGGAGACGAGGATTGCCGGTCCTTGGGCCGGCAGCCGTTCTCGATGCCGGACATTGAGCCCCAACACGATCAGGATCAGAGGGCGAACCACGATGAGAAAGAACAGCTGCTGCAGCACCAGGCGCCTCAATAGTGGAGATAGTAAATGTAGTGAAAGAACAAGGGCGCGGTAAACGTCAGGCTGTCGATTCGGTCCAGGATACCGCCATGCCCCGGAAGCAGACTGCCGCTATCTTTGACTCCGATGTCGCGTTTCAAGGCTGACATTGTGACGTCGCCGATAAAGCCTGAGCATCCGATCAACACTCCTGCGCACAACGATTCCGGGAGGCTCAGCGGTGTCAGGTGCGGCGCCAATATGGCTGCCAGGGTCGTCGTCGTCGCGAGGCCGCCAAGGAATCCTTCCCAGGTTTTGTTCGGACTGACCTTCGGAATAATCTTGAGACGTCCGGTGAGTTTGCCCCATACGTATTGAGCGACATCATTGAATTGGGTCAGAAAGATGAGATATAGAACCAGCCCCGCGCCGCCGGCCACGGGGTTCTGCTCCTCGGCCAGCACGAGGAAGAACGCGGCATGGCTGATGCTGAACACCATGACCATGAGGCCCCAATGCAGCGTGCCTGCGGCATGCAGAAAATCCTTCGTTTCGCCGATGATCACCATCCGCATCGGTAAGAAGAGAAATAGAAAGACAGGAATGAAGATGATGAACATGCCGTACCATTCAAGATGGACCCAGTAATACTGGATCGGAATGGCGGCATAGGCCCAGAACAGCACGCGGCGATCGGCGCGTCTTGTCGGAATCAGCGAGAAGTATTCTTTCAAGGCCAGGAAGCTGACGAAAGCAAAAAAGATGATTGAGGTCGTGCGGCTCAGGAGGATCGCGATTGAAAAAATCCCGACCATGATCCACCAGGAATTGATGCGTTGAGCCAGTTCAGCGTACGAGCGTTCAGGATGCAGCCGTCTGAGGGTCATGACGACGGCAGATGCGAAGACAAGCACGCCGACGATGCCGCCGAACCCGTACAGCACGGGAGGATGCAGGTGCGAGAACATCAGGAGGCCTCCGCGAGGGCCAGGCGGGACCGGTTCAGAATCGTGATCGCAGACAATAATATTCCCATGCTTAACAAGGCTGTGCACCAGAAGCCGGGCGGCACGCCCAATCCCAGCAGCAACGTGATGAGTCCGAACAGAAACGCCCGGTCGCTCTTTCCCATCGGGCCGGCGTAGTTGCGGGCTGCGCCGATCTGGACGGCGACGATACCGGCCATTTCCACGACGATGCCGAGCGTCGTGAAACTCACCACGAGCAGGGCGTCAAGTCCTGACACCAGTGCCAGCGGCAAATAGAGCGCGGCATCCGAAACCACATCGCCCAGTTCGTTCAGTACCGCACCAAGGCGACTCTTCATGTTGTGCTCGCGCGCCAGCATGCCATCAATCGCATTGAGGGCCATGCGTACGAACAAGGCCAGCGGGACCAGCAGAAGGATGGACGGCTCGTGGGGTTTCCAGATAATGATGCCGCCGACGAAGGATGAAAGGGCGAGCGCAGCCAGGGTCACTTGGTTTGCCGTGATATGCGCCGAGGCCAATCCGTGCGTGAGCGGCCGGAGTAGATTCTGAAAGGCCGGTTTCAGATCGTAGATGCTAGGCATGATGAAACGAGTATCCCTGCTTGACGGTGCAAGCCTAGCAGGTTGCTTCGTAATACCAAGTTAAATCGCGCTTCTATGGACGTTGCGAGCCGTCCGGTAAGGTGGCCAAGTGAACGTGGCGGTCGATCAGGGAGTTTTCTGTCATGAGTCAATGGTCATTGGTCGATCGTCCTTGGCCGACCGTGAGCTACTAGTTTCTCGGTTTATCTGGTTTGTCTGGTTTATTTGGTTGGCCGGAACCAATCTTTTTGAACGAGTACACCAAAGAAACGAGACAAACAAAATAAACCAAATGAACAAGGAATTGTTTCACGCTTCAGGCGAAGCGAGCCGTTCCATCGCGATTCTTTTTATGCCGCGCAGGTCGAGTTTCCCGGTGCCGAGGACCGGCAGGGCTTCGACTTTGACGAATTGGTTTCGTCCGGGGATGAAGAGGTTCGGCAATCCCTGTTCTGTAAGCTTGCTCAGAATATCCGGGAGGCGGGATTCGTCGAGCGTGTGCAAGACCGCCAGGCGTTCGCCTTTTTTCTCGTCCGGAATGCCGGTGACAGCGAAGACTTGCATGTCGGCGCCGGCCGCCTGTTGTAGCGCCTCCTCGACCTTGCCGTGAGGAACCATTTCGCCGCCGATCTTGGAGAAGCGTGACAGCCGGTCGGTGATGGTCAAGAACCCGTCTTCATCCAACTTGGCAATGTCGCCCGTAATGTACCAGCCATCGCGGATAGCGCTGGCTGTCAGATCTTCACGTCCCAGGTACCCCTGCATCACGTTGGGCCCTTTGACCAGCAGCATGCCGGGGGTGTCGGCGGGCAACGGGGCGAAGCTGTCGGGATCGACGATCTGCACGGACACGCCCGGCAGCGGTTGGCCCACCGTTCCTCTCCGCGAAGCCGGTTGGAAGAATCCGGCAGCCCGGAAGTCCGGACAGTTGACGGCGATAACGGGGGCGCATTCGGTGACGCCGTATCCTTCGACCGGTGCGATGCCGAAATGATCTTCAAAGGCCTGTGCGAGCCGGGCCGGAAGCTTCTCAGCCCCGGTGACTACCACGCGCAGAGAGCTGAATTGTTCCGGGGTGCACCGGCGTTGATAGAGCTGGAGAAACGTCGGTGTCGTGACCAGGAAGGTGAGGCGATAGCGTTGAACCAAGTCGCCGATGGCGGTCACATCCAGGGGCGAGGGATGAAACACGATGCTCTGTCCGTTCAACGCCACCAGCCAGAAGACAAGATAGCCGAACGAATGGAAAAACGGCAGGATGCCGAGCACCCGCTCATCCTGATAGAGATGGAGGACCTGGCTTGCGCCCTGCACATTGGCATCCACATTGAAATGGGAGAGCATCACGCCCTTGGGGTCCCCGGTGCTCCCGCTGCTGAAAATAATAGTGGCGAGATCGTCCATGGTCAGCGGCTGCGTCTGGCCGCAGGCCCGTTCAATCAGCCGGGTGGGGGCGCAGAAGGCCAGGAGAGCGGCGGTGAGCTTCTCCCGTGTGCCGATGGTGCGGGCGATGTCTTCCAGCCAGAGGATCGATGGTCCGTCCGGCAACTCCAGCTTGGCCTTCTCGACGAACGCCCGGCTGGTGACGATGGTGCGAAGACCGGCAAGCCTCACGGCGGCCTCGAGCCCTGATTTGCCCGCCGTGTAGTTCAGATTCACGCTGGTTTTTCCGCAGAGCGGCGCAGCCACGTTGAGTAAGGCCCCGGCCACGGTCGGCGGGAGGAGAATGCCGACGTGACGCTGATTTTCCCAATGCCGGCGAAGCGTTCTCGCGAGGACGATGGAACCGATCAGGGCCTGGAGCGATGACACGTGCGGCCGGGTCCGGTCCGCCATGGCAAAGCGGAAGGGGTGCCGTCTCGCCGCATGGATGAATTCACGGTGGAGCGTCCGGCGTCCCGATTTTCGCAGGTGCCAGGCTTCCTCGCCGAGCCGGCGAATAGCGTGGCGGAGTTCGTATGCCGATGTGTCGGACGGGAGCGGTGCGCCAAACGATACGGTCAGCGGGTACGGGATGTGCGCAGGCCATTTTGTGAGGAAACGTCCTCGCTCGAAGCTGAAGATGCTGCCCCATACGCGATCCAGGTGGACAGGGATCACGGGCACCGGACGTCCCTTGACGATCCGCTCAAACCCGCGCCGGAAGGGCAGGAGCGTTCCGGTTCTGGAGATCTGGCCTTCGGGGAAAATGCAGACGATCTCGCCCTCGTCGAGCGCCTGTCCCGCACTGCGCAGCGCGCGAAGAATATCGCGCGGGCTGCCGCCCGATGAAATCGGAATGACGCGCATCGTCGCCATGAGCCGTTTGAACAGGGGGTGCGCGGCATAGGCGGTATCGACAATGAATCGGATGGGGCGATCCATTGCGGCCATGAGCAACAATCCATCGACGAACGACATGTGGTTCGGCACCAGCAGCGCGCCTCCGGTGTGCGGGACATGGTGCTGGCCGACCAGACGGAGGCGATAGATGCTGTTGGTGAGGATCACCAGTGCCAAGCGGACGAGTGTGTCCGGCAACAACCAAATCGCCCACATCATCCCGGCCATGGTCATGGCCGCGGTGGCCACGAAAATCCCGGACGTTGAGAGTCCGACATTCGCCAGTGATCCACCGGCGAGCGAGCCGAACAGGATGCCGGTAAACACACAGGTATTGGAAAAGGAGATGACGGCGCCGCGCCGGTCCGGCGGTGACTTCCATTGTAAGATCGCATTCAATGAGACAAAGATGAAGGCACTGGAAATGCCGAGCGTCCCCATTATCAGGAATGTGCCTGCCAAGGGAGGTGTCAGGATGCCAAGGAAGAGCAGAGAGAGGAAGACACCGATTGCGCCCAGCGGGATGAGTCCGTACTCAACTCGGTTCCGCGAAATACGACCGACCAGCATCGCACCGATCGCGATCCCGACCGACAAGACGGTGAGCGGGAGGCCCGATGCGGCATCAGACAGATGCAAGACGGCCTTGGCGTAGACGACGACGTTCTGCCCAAAGAGACTGGCGATCGTCCAAAAGAAGATTTCCATGGGAATGGCCATGCGCAACAGCCGCTCGGCCCGAATGGCTTCCCACGCGCAACGGACTGTAGCGGGCACGCCGCCGGTCGAACGAGCCGGTGGCACTTGGGGAATGGTAAAGGCTGTGACAAGGCCAATGGCTGAGAGCGCGGTCAAAACGAGCGGGGCGAGCCAGGTTTGGTCTCCGGCGGTTTGCAAAAGGAACCCGCCGGCAGCGGTGCCCAACAAGATCGCGGCGAAGGTCCACATTTCCAACAGGCCGTTGCCGGCGGCAAGACGTTCATGGGGGATCAATTCAGGAAGGATGCCGTATTTCGAGGGACTGAACAGCGCGCTATGCACACCCATGCCGAAGAGCACGATCAGGGGCAGTACACCACCTGATGGATTTAACCAAAGGGCAACGGTGCCGGCCAGCATGAGGAGCACCTCGACGACTTTGATCGAGATGATGACGGTGCGTTTGCTGAGGCGATCGGCCAGCGTGCCACCGACAAGAGACAGCAGGACCAGCGGTAAGGTGAAAATCATGAAGGCGATAGATGTCTGTGTCTGTGCCGCGGTTTCGAGTTCCGGGCCGGGTGTCATCCCGGCAGTCGCTTGCCGGATGGCCAGCAGGGCGACCATCAGTTTCCAGGCGTTGTCGTTGAACGCGCCGCAAAACTGCGCGACCAATAGCCCGCGCAGGGGATGAGCAATCGATGTGGACTGGGTTTCGGTGATTGGAATACGGCCTCCTCTAAAACGGTCTGGTGCAGTGTGCCAGTCTTTGAGGTATCAGGCAAATGCTTCTTGCAGTCGCTCGCGTAGCGAGGTCGGGTATATCTCGTGAAGCGTGAATCAATTCCTTGCTCATGTGGTTTATTGTGTTTTGTCTTGTTTTTTTGGTGTCATCGCTCAGAAAGATTTGTTCCGACCAACCAGATCAACCAGACAAACTAGCCAGATCACTTTCGCTGAAAGCGCCGGAGATGCTATGGCTACGCGATGGGTATGGTAAATGAAAAACAGCTGCCTTCGCCGAGAATACTCTCGACTCGAATCGTGCCGCCGTGCAGATCAACCAAATTTTTCGCGATAGCCAGACCCAGCCCAGCCCCCCGCGCTTCCACGGGAGCTAATTCGCTCCAATAGAATTTATCGAAGATTTTGTCCAATTCATGGGGAGGAATTCCACTCCCGCTATCGATCACGCACAGTTCGACGGCGTTCCCACGCAAATAGCCTTCGATTCGAATGGTTCCCCCGTGCGGGGTAAATTTAATCGCGTTATGGATCAGATTGATCAGGATCCGGCTGAGCTTATCGGCGTCTCCCTTAACCATCGGCAGAGTGGGATGAGGGCTTGTGCGAAGGGTAATGGATTTCTCACGAGCCGCTGCGTGATAGCTCTCTGCTATGTCTTCGGCCAGCTCAAGCAGCGGAACCGGGGCGAGATTCAACTCCATCCGGCCTGCTTCGATTTTGGAGAGATCCAAGAGCTCATTGATCATCCGTGTCAATCGATCGATGTTGTGTTTGACCCGCCCTAGCGAGCGCGATTGCTTTTCGGTCAGCACGCCGGCGAGGCCGTCCAACAGGTTTTCCACATACCCTTTGATCGAAGTCATGGGCGTCCGCAACTCGTGCGACACGACGGAAACGAACGCCGACTTGAGACGATCCAACTCTTTCAATTTGTCGTTGGCGGTTTGTAGTTCGCTGGTCCGCTGCTGGACCCGCTGTTCCAGTGTCCGGTTGAGTTGTTCGAGTTCCCGGTACGCCTGCGTTACCGCATGGTCCCGAT
Source organism: Nitrospira sp. (assembly GCA_046604365.1). Taxonomy (GTDB): domain Bacteria; phylum Nitrospirota; class Nitrospiria; order Nitrospirales; family Nitrospiraceae; genus Nitrospira_D. The sequence continues at coordinate 18,363 of JBJACV010000020.1, read as the reverse complement.
CTTTTAGCGATTCGGTCATCTGGCGGAAGACCATCGTCAACTGGCCCACCTCGTCATGTGTCGTCGGCGAGACCGATGCCGTCAGATCGCCCCCTGCCACCTGCTCGGCGACTCCGACCAGGCTTTTCAGCGGAGTCGTGATCCGACGTGTCAGCAGCACGGCTGCCAAGATGCCACTGAAGATGACGGCGATCGTGATGAGGACGACGTTGGCGACGGTCCGGCTCAGGGATTGATTCATCTTTTCCCCGGTCAAGCCGATCCGGACGACGCCGTAGATTCGGGCGGGTGATTCGGGCTGCGGATCTTCCGTTTCCAAGGAAAGCAGGGAAAACGGAGCCTTGTTCTCGCTTCCGCGTCCAACCGGTACGGCAAAGTCGTACACCGGCTCGCGCCTTCCACCGGCTTCGGCGGTGAATGGCGTGATGGTCGTCTCGGTCGAGCCTGTTCCAAAGAGCGATGTGGTGAGCGCCTGATCCGGATAAATCCCGCGCTTGCTCTTGACGGCCAATGGTTTGCCGTCGGGTCCGGTGAATACGACGTAGACGCTTTCTTCCACTTCCATGACCCCGTTGATCAGTTGTTCAAGCAGCACTCGGTCTTTGGCGACGAGGCCATACCGGGCGTTGTAGGCCAGGTTTTTGACCAAAATGCTGCCGGTGCCGATCAGCGAGCGGGTCATGGAGTCGGACTGCTGCGTGATAAAGTACCAGCTGAGGCCGGAACAGACCGCGATAATGACCAGGCTGACGAAGAGGACGAATTTCGTTCTCAGACTGATAAATGCGGTGAGACGAACAGATTGGTTGCGGGTTGTCATGTTTACCACAGTCATCGCACTTCATCCGCCAGGCTCAGGACGCTTGGTGGGATCGTGATCCCAAGATAGTCGGCGGTTCCCCGATTCAACGCCATCCGGTGCTTTGGTAGAAACATTTTGGAGGAGGGGCCCGATGTGCCGGCGAGGATCGACTGCGCCAGATGGGCCGCCCCTCGTCCGACATCAGTTGAATCGATCCAGAAACTCACCAATGCGCCTTTGCGCACGAATTCCGGATCGAACCCGATGACAGGCACCTGCCGTTCAAATGCGGCGGACAACAGAAAGGAGAAGGACTCTTCGGTCAAGACCGTGCTGTCTGAGGTCAGCCAGAGCGCGTCCACTTCAGAGAGAAGTTCCCGCAAGGCCATAGGGACTTGCTCCTCGGTTCTTACCTGCCGGTCGATAAAGGTGATCCCGAGTTGCCGCGCCTGGTTCGCCGCGTCGCTGGAGAACGGAGGGGTTTTCTCGGGATCGTACAGGTAGCCGATCCGTTTGAGATTCGGCAGGACGGCGCGCAGGTGGGTGAGTTGCTGGCCGATCGGAATAGTGGAGGCCACGCCGGCGATATTAGGGGCTTTGAGGTCATATTTCGCCGGATGCAGGACCATGCTGTGGATGATGGGAATGTCGAACAGTTCGAGCCGCGCCGCGATCGCGGCCTTCGATCCCACCGCCAGCACGAGATCCGCGCCGGACGCGCGTATTCGTGCGGCATATTTCCGCCCGGCCTCTGCATCGCCCTTTAGATCGTATTCGATGAATGTCGTCTCGCTCGGCATGGAAGATTTGAAGCCGCTGATCGCCTGATTGTAGGGGGCGATATTGGCCGATTTGAGAATGGCGACTTCATGGGCCTGGACGGGGAGAAGCGACCAGGCCGTATGGAGCAGGGCAAGCAGGCACGCGGCACCGCACCGAAGGAGTGCAATGAGTGGAGCAGGGACGCGGGGTTGGCTGAGTGAATCAGGGATTTCCTGCATGGGACATCCCTTACAATTTGAGCGTCAGCCAAGCCATGACGCGTCGTTCCATCAGGTCGCCGAGCGGGTGTTCCTTATGGCCGTCGTCCAGCGCATTGAAGACGGACAGGGCGGCTTCGGCCGACTGTCTGTGACCGGCAGCCGTCTCGTTGTCCCAAAAGCGATAGCCGGCGCGGAAGTTGAGCAATGTGTAGTCGCTGACCCGAGTGCCCGGCGACACTCCAAAGATATCGAATGACTGAGCCAGGGGGTAGGTTGCCGGTCCGACGTAATGCAGTGCGACCTCGCCGCTGATACCGTTTTCCCATTCCCCTCGTAATCCGGCGTTGATTTTTGACTGGGGTGCGCCGCGCCGACCGAGTCCCGTGATGTTTCTCCCGATTTCCTGGAAGGAGTAATTGGCAAAACTGGTCAGCCAGGAGGCGACTTGAAACTCGACACCGGCTTCTCCCCCGTAGATTTCCGTCTTGTCGCTGTTCACAGTGGTCGTCATGATGCTGGTTGACTCAAGGCTGATCAGGTTTGAGATGCGATTGAAAAAGAGATCGGCTCTGACCCGAATCCGGTGACGATAGAACCACCCCTGATAGCCGAGTTCGTAGGAAACAATTTTCTCGGGATGAAGATTGTGTGATCCAATGATTGGGTTGGATGTGGGAAAGAACGGATTTGCGACAAGCGGGGTCAAACGGACATCTTCATATGTCTCGAACAAGGTTGGAGGACGATACGCGACAGAGGCTTGCGCGCGCAGCGTGTGTCCGGGGATCGGGGTGTACAGGACGGCGAGACGCGGGCTGTAGGTGGGATTGATTTGGGTGTGGAGATCGTATCGGAATCCCCCGATCACATTGACCGAAGGGAGGATGGACCACTCGCCTTGGACGTACATGCCCAAGCGGTTTTCTTTTCCAAAGCTGGAAATGCAGTTGCACGAAAACGTGTTGTGGCGGTAGTTGAGGCCATAGGTGAATTGCCCCGATTCGCTGACCTTGATGGAGTGTTGTCCCTCGATATTGTAGGTATTGCCTGAAAAGTTCAGATCCGACCGTCCTGCTGGATCCGTGACCGTGACGGACCGTTGCAAGAGAGGATGGGCGGAGGCGTCCACATCCGCGAAAAAGCCGTTCCAGTAGGTGCGGAGGAAGAACCCCTGATTTTCATACGAGAGGTTTGCGTATGGCAGTTTGACACCGGAGGTCAGGAGGGAACTGCCGGAGCCGACCAACGGTCCGTCGTGGGGATCCATATGGACGAGACCGCCTGAAACAGATGCCTTCGATTGGCCTGACAGCGCATATTCGGTTTGGCTGTTGAATTTATAGGAGCGAAAGGCCGCGGTATCGAGCGCTCGCCATTGATGACTCTGTTCATAGCCTCCCGAGACGCGGTACTTGAAATTCCCTTCTGCCCCGGCATGCACGGCCGAGGTTGAGATGGTGCCGACCTCCCCGCCGCCCACTTGCAACGTGGTCCCTTCCATTTCTTTCGGCGACTTGGTGATGATGTTCACGACCCCGTCGAACGCATTAAAGCCGTACAGCGCAGCCACAGGCCCCTTGATCACCTCGATCTGCTTGATCTCAGGCAGGGTCACCGGCAGGCCTTTCCAGAAGATGAACCCTTGGACATCGATATAGACGGAGCGGCCGTCGATCAAGACCAGCATCTTATTGGCGAACAGTTGGTTGTTGCCGCGCACACTGACATTGAAGTCCGCTCCGGTCACCTGCATGACTTCAAGGCCGGGAATGCGGCGCAAGATGGTCGGGACATCGGGGGCGCCCGATTGACGGATGTCCTCGGCGGTAATGACATAGACATTGGATGGCGCTTGGGAAATGGGTTGCTCCCGGCGGATTGCCGTGCTGACGGTTTCTTCCTCGATCAATGAAAACACATGGGGTGCATCCCTCGACTCATGGGCCGGTTCCGGAGCGGCAGCGGCAGGGATTGAGAAGAACACCAGTATCAAGCCGAGTATGCCGGATGCGATGGGGCCGCCCGGCTGGGTATCGACAGTGGGATGACAGGAAGAGCAGCCGGTGTCCATGATGGCGCGATGCTCAAGGCGTTGCGAACCAGCGTTCCGCAATCTGTTTGATCTGGGATGTGTCAAACGGTTTCAGGATGCATGTCTGTGCCCCGGCACTGATGGCTGGAAGGACTTGTTCCGGAGCGCTGGCTGCCGTGATGATGACAACTGGAATGGACGGGAGAAGATCCCGAATGTGCCCCAACACCTCCAAGCCATCCATTCCCGGCATGCGAAGGTCCAAGAAGATGCCGCTGGGGGTGATGCGCTCCAACGCCCGGATAGCAGCCAACCCGTCCGCCGCCGTGTCCACTGCATATCCATAGGATTGAAGGCGGTCTTGAAGGACTTGCCTGATATCCGGATCGTCGTCCACCACGAGGATGTGTTTCGACATCACTTTGCCTTGAGATCGGCATGATCTGCGGTTCAGGTACCTGCCAGCCTTCCGCAGTGAACCTTCTGCAAGAGATGTGCGTGAGAAAAAGTACGTCGTGCCGCTCTATCGCGCGCCCGGTCCGTTCAAAAAAGATACAGATTGCGGACGAAACGATACACCTGATTCAGGAAGCATTGCAAACTAAATAGCAGAGTGTTGCTATCGATCCATCCAGTCCTGTGCCGATCACGAGGCCCATCGAATGAATAGATCGCAAAGATCAAGTCTGAGGCGGGGGAACGGGCAGGCCTTCCAACTCCATGATCCGCAGCGCATTGGTGGTCGGGCAGGGGCCGGGTCGGAGTGTGTAATCAAATTTGAGCGCGCCGGCTGCGACGGTTTCCTGAAAGTGCGCGTTGGTGAGCTGTGGAACCGTCTTATCGAGGTCTGTGAGTTCGAGATCATGGGTCGTGACGAGGCCCAGCCCGTTGCCTCTGGCCAGTTCCATGATAAACGTACGGCTTCCAATCAGGCGCTCGCGATTGTTTGTTCCCTTGAAAATCTCGTCGATCAGGAACAGCACGGGGGGCGCGGTCCGGTCTTGGGTCGCGTCGAGGATCGTCTTGAGCCGTTTGACTTCGGCGTAGAAAAACGACAGGCCCGCATCCAGCGAGTCGTCGACGCGGATGCAGCAGGTCAGGCGGCTCCAACTCCATGCGAACGAGGTGGCGCACACCGGGCCGCCGGCTTGCGCGAGGCACAGATTGATGCCGATCGTACGCAGAAACGTGCTCTTGCCGGACATGTTTGAGCCGGTGATGAGATGGATCGAACCGAGCTTGTCCAAACGGACATCGTTGGCCACGCGAGCGTTGGCGGGCAGCAGCGGATGCCCAAGCCGGTTGGCACGGATGGCGACGTTCGCCCCGTTGTGTTGGGGGGACCGTTCAAGCGGTTCGGGCCAGGCATAGTGGGGATGGAGATAGGCAAAGTTCGCCAAGGCCGACGCCGCTTCGATGTCGGCCAAACAGTCGAGCCAGAGCGGCAGATGGTCTTTGATGGACTGCTGCACGTGAATCAGCCGCCGGGTGAACCACAGATCCCAGGGTCCGAGCGCATTGAGGCCCAGATGCAGCAGGGGATTGGCCTTCACGCTGATGGCGTGCAGGGTTCTTGCCGCTTGCGCCAGGTGAAGCGAAGGCCGGGCGGTGCTGCGCATCAGCGGTGCGCAGGCGTCGGCCAAGGCGGGCGTAGTGTTGTTGGCATGCCGTTCCAGATGGCGCAAAACGGTTCCCAGCCGTTCCATTTCATGATGGAGCCCCACCGCATGTTCGAGCAGGTGTTCGCCCTGGTCGGTCATGAAATAGATCAACGCGTATGCGCCGAACGAGAACATCCAATAACCGGGGAGCGCTCCGAGCAGCGCGCCGAAGCCCAGCGACGCCGTGGACAGCGCCAGGATGATTTGGACGATGAGGGTCACGTTCAGCCGGGGGAATCCGACCGGATGTTGGACAACCGCGGCCAAGCGGCGGCCGTTGATCTCTTCCTCACCGGCCAGTCGTGCGTGGAGGGTGAGGCGATCGCGAAAGAGCGGGCGGGTCGCCAATTCTTGCGCCAGTCGTCGTCGGCGGGACCAGACTTCTTGAGCCGGAGGCTGATCGAGTAGCCACGCAGCCAGTCGCGCGCGGCCATGGTCGGAGACGGTGGTGTCGAGGAGCTGGAGCAGGGAGCGGGGACCGGCCAGATCAAGGTCTTTGGCATAGCAATGCGTCGCGGGCGCCTCGGATGGCCGCGGAGGAATATCGGGCCAATTCAATGTGATCCTGGCAATGTGAGCGGCTTTGATGCCTTTCCACAAGCGGAGCCGGTGAATCCGGTGCTCCAGCCTGTTATGATACGCGGCCACGGCGATGAACAAGCTGGCAAAACCGGCCAGCGCTGAGTTGCCCGTGGTGTACCAGCCGGATTTATAGAGTGCGATGGAGCAGCCGAGACCGGCGAGGAAAATGACCAGTCGACACATTGTGAAACGAGAGCTGGTGTTCGTCCCCCGCTGGATGAGGCGGTCGATCCGGATGAGCATTCGTTGCAGTTGTGCCGGGCGCGAGGAATCGGCCATGATGGCATCGACCTTACTGGGAACCGCGTGATGCCGTCAACGATTTCCGACTGGGTGGACGTGCGGATTGTGTCGCGCCTCGATGCCGGGGAGGTGCTTGGATTGCTCGACGATCCAACGGTGCAGGGTGGCTGGCAAGAAGGCGAGACCGTGCATCTTTATTGGCCAAGTGAGATCTGGTCGCCCGACCATCTGGTGAAACTGAGACAGATTCTCCGGCAACTCGACGGAGCGAACGAACCGGATATTCAGGTCCATGCACTGCCGCATCAAGATTGGAACAAGCTGTGGGCGCAGTCGGTGAAACCCTTGTGGATCGGCAAACGGATGGTGATCCGTCCCAGTTGGGAGAGGGTGACCTTGGGGGCCGGGCAATTCGAGATCATCCTGGATCCCAAGCAAGCCTTCGGCACCGGCCACCATGCGACGACCCGGATGTTGCTTGAATGGCTGGAGGAGATTGTCCAAGGGGGCGAGTCAGTACTGGATATCGGGACCGGCAGCGGGATTTTGGCAATGGCCGCGCTTCGATTGGGTGCCGGTCGGGCGGTCGGTGTCGATTACGATCCGGTTGCCATTGAATGCGCACAGGAATATGCACGACTCAATCGATTCGGTTCAGAGCTGTCGTTACACTGTGGCCGGCTGGAAGAACTTCAGGGAGAAACGTCATTCGACCTGGTCCTCGCGAATTTGGATCGGCAAACCCTGCTGAGCGTGGCTGACAGATTGACAGGCTGTACGAGAAGCAGGTTGCTGGTCTCCGGTCTGTTGCTGAATCAGCGGGAGGAGATCGTGGCGGCATTCGCAGCGGTTGGTCTGTATCCATGCCGGCAGCGGGAACAGGATGGGTGGCTCGCGATGGAATTCCTGCGTACGCAGTCTTGTGAAGGAGTAGAAGAATGAATGCCGGACGGCCTCCGTATCCGCATGTGCATCAAATCAGCGTCTCGGACGGAGGCGTGCCCAAACGCCCTGTGTTCGAGGTGAAAATCGGCAAGGACGGTGTGGAGGGGGATCGGCAGGAGAATTTGAAGTTTCATGGCGGACCCGACCGCGCGGTCTGCCTCTATTCGCTCGAATTGATCGAGCGACTGCAAGATGAGGGACATTCAATCGACGCGGGGTTGTCCGGCGAGAATCTGACGATTGCGGGGTTGGAGTGGGATCTGGTGAAACCGGGCATCGTGTTGTCCGTTGGGCCTGAGCTTCAGCTTGAAGTGACCAGCTACACCTCGCCGTGCAGCAAGAATGCCTCGTGGTTTCGAGAGGGAGACTTTTCCAGGGTTTCACAGAAGAAGAATCCGGGCTGGAGCCGGGTCTATGCGAGAGTCCTGCGCGAAGGCGTGGCCAGGCCGGGAGACGCCGTAACGGTGGAATCGTAAAGCGTATTTCGTGAAGCCCGCTTCGACTCAGCGAGGCGAGCGTGAAGCGCAGGGCGGCAAGAGGTAGTCGCATCTGTGTTTGCGAGATACGAGATGCGCTTCACGAGTGACGAAGATGATGGACCGGATACTTGAACCGGAATTGATGGATGATCCGTTGCAGGCGGAGGCCTACGCGCGCGCCGACTTCGCGGAAGAGAATCAAGGATTCGTCGACCGGTTTCGCGAGTACTTTCCGGACTTTTCCGGGGGCCGTGTGCTGGACCTGGGATGCGGCCCGGCCGATATCCCGATTCGATTCGCCAGGCTGTATCCGGCCTGTCAGGTCGTCGGCATCGATGCCTCGGCCCCGATGATCCGGCTGGGTGAGCAGGCAGTGAAGGACGCCGGGCTTGCCGACCGCATCACCTTGCGTTGCGAACGGGTCGATGCCATCCCCGGCGCCAGGATCGCCGATGCGGCGATGTCCAACAGCCTGCTGCATCATCTGCCGAATCCGTTGCAGTTTTGGCACAAGCTGCGCTTGTTGGTGAAACCCGGTTCGCCGGTGCTGGTGATGGATTTGCTCCGGCCCGATTCGCCGGAAGAGGCGCAGGCCATCGTGGATCGGTATGCCGCGGGCGAGCCGGATATTTTACGCCGGGATTTTTATAATTCCCTGCTGGCCGCGTTCACCGAAGATGAAGTGACGACGCAGCTTGCCCGCATGAATCTCACCCGGCTGTTGATCAACATCCCGGATGACCGCCATTGGGTAGTCGGGGGCGTCATTTATTGAGCAGGCCGGTGACGATCACTCCAACGTGAACATTGTGACATGGGAATCCATCTATAACAGGAAGCGAGGTGCGAGAGAGTATGTGGTGGAACGCTGTTGCAAGACGACTTCGAAATTACTTCACTGTAGTTGCGCTAGCGGTCTGTAGTGCAGTCATTCCGGTCGGGTGCGACAATCGCGAGACCATCCTCTCGATCGAAAAGCCCACGGAGGTGCTCAGCATCGAGCAGGCCCCGGCTTCTTCTGAATCCGCGAGCGCGAGTGTTCAGCCTGGGAAAGTCATTGCGATTCTGAAGGCAGGCGAAACGGCAAGAGCCATCGGCGTGTATCACGGCACGGACCATGATGCCTTCCACGTCAAGCTGCCGGACGGGACCGAGGGGCTCATTTTCGCGGGTGATACTTTTAAAGTGACGTCGAGGTGAGCGACAATCGATCTTGTTCGACAGCCGGGACTGCTGAAAGTTCGCCAAGCGCCAGCCATCATGACGTCAATCGGCAGTTGCGCCCGTACTCATCCCAGGTGTTCCGTCAGCCAATCGGCGATCACGTTCGTCATCCGCGTAAAGTCTTCTCGCTTGGTAAATTGATGGTCGGCGCCGGGCAGCAGCTCCAGGTGTTTCTTCACATGAAGCGCGTCATAAAGTCGGTGGCTCTGGTGAAGAGGGACATGTTCATCCTGCTCTCCCTGCACGATAACGGTGGGGGCGGTGATCGATCTCGCCGGCTCATAGGCAATCCGGCGTAAGCAGTCTTCGTAGAAGGCATAGCGAAGGGCGATCCGGTCTGTTCCGCCCATGATATTGGGGATGGTATCGGTTGCTTGCCAGCGCGCCAGTTCTTCCTGTCCGAACTCCAACTGGAGTTCTTCCGCAAAATCGACCACGGGGCATTTCAGCGCAAGACAGGCCAGATCCGGCCGCTGCGCGGCGGTCAAGATCGATACAAGCCCGCCGAAGCTCGAACCCATCAATCCGATCCGGCGATACCCCTTGTGTGTGACATGGTCAAGCGCTGCCAGGGCTTGGCCTACCGCCAGCGTGGTGGTGATCTCTTCGAAAGGGCCGGGACTGTTTCCCTGCCCGAAGAAGTCGAAACGGAACGTGGCGATTCCACGTTCGATCAACATGCGGGTTAAGGTGTTGTTGGTCGAGCTGGTTTTGGAGGAAAGAAATCCGTGGCACAACACAGCGATCCGTTCTGTGCCGCCCTCCGGTGTGGTCAGGATCGAGGGGGTCCGGTGGCCGAGAGAGTCATGAAATGAATCGTGTGTTTCCACGGGGTGGGATTGTACCAGAACAGCGTCTCTGAAGTCGGCTGTCCGTGCCGGAGGATCTCACCCGGAGTCGGTTCAAGGCTCTGCGCGTCGAGTGATGCACGGCATCGCCCGTCAGCGAGTCGTCAAAATAGATTCCAGATTGTGCTCCAGATCGTTCACAACCACCCACTCGGTCGCACCGGCCTTTCGTACCCGGGCCTCCCATCGGGCCAGGCGGTCGAGGTAGAGCCGGGGGTCGGCGTTGTCTGTGCCGAGCTTGGTGACATTGAGCGCGACCACGCGGAAGCCATCGAGGCTGATGGGGAAGTCCCGGATCGTGCCCTTGCCCAATTCTTCCTGCATATCAGAGAAAATCACGATGGTTTTGATGCCGGACTTGGTCTCATTCAAGTATTCCGCGCCCTGAATCAAGCCGCCGGTGATATCGGTATAGGCGCTCCCCTTGATCTCTTTGGCAAACGATTGAATTTTGTCTTTGAAGACACGTTTTTGCGAGGTGGCCTGCGAAGGGCGCTTGTCGAAGGTGACCTTGGCCACGATATCTTTTTCGGTGAAGCTACGGCTCTCCACCTTGGCGACGGCCAGCGAGTCGCCCGGATTCAGAGTCGCCAACAGGTAGTTGACGATTTTCGCGGCTTTGCTCATCTCGCGGGCATAGGTGCCGGATGTATCGACCAGCATATACACTCCGTGACTATGCATCCGGTTGTCGCCGCAGGCGCCGGAGGACACCATGCCGAACGACAAGAGCACGATTGTGAGATACTTCTTCATGCCGCTCTCCTCTGTTTTGAAAGCGCCGGCTCTTCGATCTCCACGGATGGACCGGTGCGCACCGTCAGCACCCAGCGCTCGACCATCAGCGGAACCACGATCGTGACGTCATAGGCCATTTCGAATACGTTGGCGAGGCGCTTGAACAGCAGGCCCAGGAATCTGAGCGTGACGCCGAGGCCGCGCATGCCCTGCACCAGACACACGCCGACGACGGTGCGCATCGAATGGACCATGCTCTCAAAGGGGATGGCCACAAACGCCAGAGCGAAGGGCAACACAAAGCCCATGATCATTTGTCCGATCATGGGGATGCTGGTCAGCAGCCCGTCCGACGGGGCGGGAGCGACGGAGGCGAGGTCGCGCATCAGTGACGCCTTATCAGCGACCAGCATGTCGCGCATCAGGGCAAGGGACGATTCGATCGCAGCCAGAATGGTCAGAAATACCAGCGAGGCCATCATCAATCGGCGGCGCATGCGGTCGTCCATGCTGGCGATCCTGGGAAACAATTGCGTGATGCGCAACGATTCGAGTAGGAACAACCCCATCGACGCTTCCATCAGAATGATGACCAGCGCTGCGACATCGGATGTCTTGAGATTACTCATGATGTAATCGCTGGCCCCGACCATTTCCGACATCGGCAAGGCGATCAATTTGTAGTTGATGAAGGCGCCGCCGAGCGCGATGACCATGACCAGCGATGAGATGGCCAGGTGGACGAATGAGGACATCGTCAAGGCGTGTTCGGCCTTGGTGTCCTTGGCGCGGATGCCTTCGAATTTCCCGATATGCATGTCGATTTGCTTCGCGTTGGTCTGAAGCGTGACCATCTTCTTGTCCATCTCGCCCATCAGTTTCTCCACCGTCCGCCAGGACGGCTGCATGGCATTCAAGATCTTGTGCCGCTCTTCGTAGGAGCGGCGGAACTCTGCGATGGTTTGGTCGTGGATCTTCTGGATGGACTTACCGATGTCTTCCAGCAATTTGCGGGGGATGTCTCCTCCCGACTTGATTTGCGCGACTGATTCGAGTGCCGTCACCCATTCCGGGGGAGGGGGCGGGACGACTCCACATTTGCGGTACTCGTCCTCCATGCGCGTCGCCTCTTCCAGCATTTTTCGCTGCAAGGCGGGGAACTCTTGCATGTCCTTGCGGAGGATATTCCCCACCCGCTCGAATTCCCGCTCAATGATGACCGCTTCGCTTTCCTGCCCGTGAGCCAGCAGGACCGACTGATTCCGCAGCCGCATATTGTCCGCGGCGAGGAAGAGCCACCGGGATACAAATCGCATACTGTGGGACATCAACGTGCACGTCGAATGGATGATCCCGTGCATCGGTTTGCGCGCGGCATAGAGAAAGATCATCGCCAGCAAGGCGAGTACGAGCACGGACAACGCGACGTGATCCGGCCAAAAGAGCCATGAATTCCAGTTCGTCATTACCGGAGCCTCCCTTTGCTGTAACTGCAGCACATTCAGGCTGTCTTCGTGATGTGCGATGTATATCCTGTCCCGCCGCAAGCGGACCGGTATCACACACAGAGCAAGAAACAGGCTGAGAAATAAGGATCAGGTATTCTGAAAATACGGCAGGTTATGTGCGGCCTACTGGACCAGAATTGTTCAGGAGGTGTAGGGAAAAGAGGGCGGCTACGGGAAGGGGCAATGGGTCAGACCACCGATGAAGAGGAATCTTTGGGTTGCAGACTGAGCAGCAGGACAAGCTTGACGGAAAAAAGAATCAGGCTGCTGAGCAGGAGTCCAAAGCAAGCCCAGGTCATGATCCGGATGTAGATCGAGCCCAGCGGCACATTCCAGGTGAGTGACGCCAGGATCCCCAGCCCCATCGTGCCAAGGCTGAGCCCGCCGACTTGGATGGTGCGCCAGCGGTCCATGATTGTGGTGAGCCAATCAAGATAGGGGCCGCGCTTCTTGCTGTTCGGCACGCGGCTTGTGGCGAGGGTGAGAGGGATGACATGCGACAGCACGCCCATACTCGTTTGCAGGATGAAACCCAGCAGGGCCATATGGGTGTAGGCGATGAGGTGCAAGGTGCCAAAGGGCATCACCGGCTGGCCGGAGAGGCTGTTCACCCCCACCAGGATGCCCAACACGATTGTGAAGAGGAGAAAGAAGACGCCGATTAACAGGTGGTCCGAGGCAGCAGTGCCATTGTGTGACGACCCCATCCAGGTTCGAAGCAGATTCACCGTGTACAGCGTTCCTCCGGCAAAGAGGAGTCCTCCGGCCGCAAGTTGGATTGTGACCGATACGTTCAGGAATCCCCCGATGAGTGCCGCCACGCCCAGCAGCATGAGGATCAATGCCGGCTGCTTGAGTGTGGGGCTGGAGCCGGACGTATTCAGCACCGTCGGGAGCAGGATGACGATCGCGCCGATGCTGACCACGATCGCGAAGCCAATCAGCCCGAGGTGAATATGGGCGAGCCGCAGATGGCCGTACGATTGCGGCATGAGGCCGAAGGCGAGTATCTCGCCGAAGGCCAGCCCGCCGAACAGGGCAAAGAAGGCGACGATGTAATACCAGCGGTTCCAACTCGATGGAGCATTCCGGCTCGATCGAGACCATGCGACACGGGCCATCCAGACACAGGTGGCGCCGACGAGCACTCCGGCGGCGCCTACGATCTGATAGTGATGGAGCCAGAATCCTATCAGCATGGCGACTGTGCCGATATTGAGCGCCAGAAACGCCGAAGGGTGAGAGTCTCGTCGCGCAGAGCCGGTCGAGTGCGGTGGCGGCATCATGGCGAGGAATCCGCCGAGGATCATCTGCGTCACGCCGCCTACCAGCGCGGCATGCACGTGGATCTGCCGAACCCATGAGGGGAGCGGGGTGCCATGGACCAGGCCGATCAGGATAGCCAGGCCCAGGATCGACGCGAGCAGGAGCCAGCTGAAACCCGTGAGGAGGAATGCGATGGGAGGACAATGCCGCAGCATCCGTGCCTCTTATCGCTCGAGGAAATAAAAGTGGTCGGTCGGGCCGTGCCCGTGGCCGATCGCCAGGCTATGGCGAATCGCTTCCGTGAGGTAGGTTTTGGCGGTTTGGACTGCGTCGCCGACCGGCTTGCCGAGCGCAAGATGCGCGGCGATGGCGGAGGCGAAGGTGCAGCCGGTGCCGTGAGTGTGCGGAGTGTCGATGAAGTCCCCCTTGAAGACGGTGAAGAACCGGCCGTCATACAACAGATCGGTGGCGCGTTCAGTGAGCAGATGACCGCCCTTGATCAAGACGTACTTGCACCCGAAGGCGTGGATCACCTTCGCCGCCCGCCGCGCATCGGCCAACGATTTGATCTCGATCCCGGACAGTTGCTGGGCTTCATGCACGTTCGGCGTGACCACCAGGGCGAGCGGAAAGAGGCGCGTTTTCAAGACGTCGATCGCGTCCGGTTTCAAGAGGGAGTGGCCGCTCTTGGCAATCATCACCGGGTCAACGACAAGGTTGGCGGGGTTCTGAGGTTTCAACATCGTGGCCACAGTTTCGACGATGGCGGCGGAACCCAGCATGCCGGTCTTCACAGCGGCGACATCGAAGTCATCGAAGACGGCGTCGATTTGGGAGGCGATGATCGCGGGCGGCAATTCAAAGACGTCCGTGACCTCTTCCGTATTCTGGGCCGTAATCGCCGTGATCACCGACATGGCGAAGACGCCGTTGGCGGACATGGATTTGATATCAGCCTGAATTCCCGCGCCTCCGCCGGAGTCAGAGCCGGCGATGGTGAGAACTTGTTTGCGTGTATGTGGCATAGGCCTATCGTGACGGTTCAGGGTTAGAGTGGATTCCATGCATCGCGCATGGAGTGAGGCCATTATACTCAGGATTGGGGAGGTGTCTAGTTTCTTGGCTCAGTTTTTCGGCAAGCGTTTCACCATGCAGTGAGCTGGTGCCGGACAAGCGCCAGAGGGCCTGCTCAACTAAGGCTTGTGCCGGGCCAGGATATTCAGCGTCAGTTGCGGGCTTGCCGTCGAAGTATTTGAGCAGGGCGTCTTTGAAGATGGTGTTGTCGACGGCAGCAGTCAGAAACAAGGTCATGCAGGACTGGAATTTGAGATGATCGGGATATCCGAAAATCCCCTCAACGCTACGACCATTCACTTCGAGAACCAACTGCGTACAGGCTCTGAGCCTGGGACCGAGAGTGGGGTGTTGCAGATAAGCCTTGGCCTCGTCGAGCGAGCCAATGGCGAACTGCTGCGCCATTTCACTGCGACCAAGCCCGGCGATCTGCGGAAAGATAAACCAGATCCAGTGACTGGACTTTCTCCCGGCCCGCAGCTCATTAAGGACTGTGTCATAGACGCCCTCCTGCGCGTGGAGGAAGCGGTGGAGATTGAACTCGTCAGTCATGGCTGTAGGCATTATTTTTGGAGGAAGACCGAAATGTGGATGGACACCCACCGCAAACGGCTGATGCGAAGGATTACTTTCTTGCGTAGTCCTTTGGTATCGCATCTGGATATGGGCCAAGAAAACGCTCGCCGTTAAAGTGGATCATGTGGTCGGGATCTTCGGCGATCCAAACTTCTGATTCCCAAGCGATATGCGATAGGAAGGCTTGCATGTCGCGGCGGGTTTCAAAAGCAGTCACAAAAACCAATCCGGCTTTGCATCCAGCAAATAGTTCTTTCAGCTCCTTACGGCGTTTTCCATCAAGTGGCCCTGCACTAGTTACCGCCTCGATGAGCAGCAACCAGTTCTTTGCGTTGTCGTGGACGATCACGTCAGGTATCTTCGCGGCGGAGTTCAATTCTATTCCCAAAGCAGCTAAGTGCTTCGTCTCAAGATGAACGAATTTATTTTCCGTGTCCCCGATGTAGAGCACTACTCCACCTTGAGCGAAGATTGCACAGAAATGTTCAATGATCGCCTTGATCAGTGGGTTTTGTCCGCCGGGGGAAAGAGCGACCTGTGTACCATCGGGAAGCGTGACGGGGACGCGAGGCAGATGCCTGGTTCTGGCGATCTCTTTAGTTAGATCTTCGCGGCTCGCGAGGTATTTCTTTAAGGCTAGTTGCCACTCACCGGTTCCAACCTTGCGTAGTAAGGCTAAAGCCGAAGGCTCTATCTGATACACCGTCTTACCACTGTTTGTGGGCCGCTTGAGGTCGTCGGGATTACGAAGAAGTAAGCCTGCCTCTACGAAGAATTTGACGGCATCGTCGCGAATTGTTTCCCGTGTGTTAGGCGCGTAGCGAACACCATATGTTTTCGCAATGAATTCAATGATTGGTGTAATCCCACGCAGTGGAGCTTGCGCATCTTCCCATGAAACGTTCGGTGTTAGATTCAAGAGAGCGAGCAGTGTATAGGCAGCAGTCTCGTTTCGCTGCTTAGGACCAAATTGCAATGCCGTTAGCACGGCGATTGTCTCCTTGATGCGCAGCTTTCTATCAGCGGATTTGCGGTGAGATTTATTTACAGGCATGGAGATGTGTAGAGACGTTTTCGTCAATCTCTGTCTGGGGTAGATCAAGCGAGGTGATATTGTTTCCAATTGCGATCAAGGTCTCACTGTCAGGATAGGGTAGATTCCGAAGGTCGCTCGCATTTACCTGGGTATGTCCGCTAAAACGGCGAAAGTATTGATCGACCATAGTGGAGTTTAGAAATGCAAAGAGCCCAACGGCCAGCTTACGTTCCAGTCCTCGTCCATTGGCATGGAAATAGTTCAGATGGTTCTCAAAGCCTAGCCACTCAGCTTCTATGCTGTCTGGGTCGAATAGGCAAGCTACGAGGCGCCGCCGCTCTTCTTTCGAAGTAAATCGTTTTGTGAGTAGGTACACGCCGGAGGGTACAAGCCATGGCCGAGTACCATCATTATCAAGTATGGCATTTGGTTTGCGGGATGGAATCTTTGGCCAGCGAACCTTGCCCCCGTCGAAATGACATGGATAGACGAGAGGCACTGTTCCTTTTTGCGCTTCCTGTCTGAGAAAGCTCTTGAGGCGGAAGTCTACAACACGTCCGGTTGATACTGAGATACCCAGAGAAGCAAGACTTGCACGAAGACTGCCGATGCTTTCCTTGGCCGCTGTGTGCGAGGGTGCAGAAGGAATGTGAATAAACTTTTCTCTATCATGTGGATGGACCACTTCATCGAAAGGCAGCACCGATTCGGCAATCAGGCCGCCATGTTCTCCGCTGCTACTGGAGATCACCAGATCTTGGGGTTGGTTTTGTCCTTTCACCGCATGAAAAATAATATTTTCCTGTAAAACGTTGTCGTTCCGGAAAGCTGCATTGCGCGATTCGAAAACATGGAGCCTGTGAAGTTCCAGACTGCCTAGGAAGTCCTCACGGAATGGGCGAAAGTATGGGCCGTTACAAAAACTTCGTGGCGTAATACCAACGATCTGACCTAAAGGTACGAGCAGTCTCTGAATAAGGGCCACGAAGCCTGTGTAGAGATTGCTTGTTTCGATCCCGACGGTGCGGAGTGCACGTCGTTCTGGTGAATCGGTGCCAATCTTGCGGTAGGGCGGATTCGTAATCGCTGCATCGAAAGTTGGAGGAGGCGGTGCGAATAAATGGTCAGACAGTTGCGTCGCCATTTCTTGAATGAAATCAGCTTTGTGAATGGTAAATGTGAATCGAATGCCTGCTGTTTCACAAGTTTTCTTACAGTCTTGCATCGTAGTGGAAAGTGCTTCTTGAATGAATGGGTCGCGCTCATAGAGCGTGGCGTCGATGGCTCCAACGATGTCGCGATGTTTGCAAACCTGTGAAACGAACGATGCGGTTAGGGCACCTGCTCCTGCCCCAGCGTCCAGTAAGCGCACTGTTTCAGGAAGAGGGCCAAACAATGAGGCCATAAAGTCAGCCACGGGCACAGGGGTGAGGAATTGTCCAATCTCTCCTTGCCGTTTCCGATCACTTGAGAGGGTAGCGTTAGGCATGGAACAGATTTCTAGCCTTTATAGTCCGTCATCGTTAAATGAATGCGCTTGACACTTTTCACTGAATATACTGATGCGTGAATGAGGGACATTCTACTTTTTTAGAATATATTGGTCCATCCCTATGTGTACGCGCCTATGACCCTCAGCTTAGAAGGCTGAAGTATTAGAAATAGAAAGGTAGGGGCAGGTAACATTCTTTGAATTAAGTAACGGAGGTCTGGACGAGTTATTGAGGAAGAGCTGTTTAAGTGTACGAGGCTGCGAGACGGCTAACTGATCATCCTGTTTGGTGAATGCTGGCGCATCCTCATTCAAGGCCGCTGGCGGGACTTCATTGATCCGCTCCACCGGAATGGCGGTGAGCTGATCATGCACTTCCATCGGCAGAATGTTGGACTAGGCTGCTGCCTTTATGACCCGGACTTCTGCCCGATGACCGGTTGCGGCCAGGACTCGAATCAGCACATCGGTGGGTATTGTCGGGGTCGAGGCTGAAAAGGAGGCTGAAAAGGGGTCAGGAACCATTTGCGCAGAGCGCCCTGCGGGTCGTTCCGACAAATGGTTCCTGACCCCCTCTCCGTCCGTGGCACACGCCTGGTTGACAGAACAAAAGGCGAAGTGCTAGAGAATCTGTTCTTAGTTGCCCCCTGACTTGTTTAGCCGTTACACGGAGGTTCCCATGGCAGCTCCCGAACAGCCCATTGCAGCTCAGCCCGCACAGCCCCCGCGGCGTCAATTTGTCAATTTTGCGTTTTACAAGGTGGATCCGGCCTGGCGGCGGCTGCCGGAAGATGAGCGCACCAAAGGCAAGCAGGAATTCCTGCGGGCCGTGGAAGAGTATACGGGCAAAGTCCTGGTGGTGCCCTATTCGGCG
>JBJACV010000019.1:0-60208 GCA_046604365.1 Nitrospira sp. | reverse complement strand
GGTCGAGGGAACTCTAGGGCTAACACGCCGGAGCAGTTGCGCGGGCGCAACTGAGAAAGATTCTATAAATCATACTTTCTGAACAAACATTGCACTATCGTGAGAGAAGCTTTCAACGCTTTTCATCATTCATAGCAGCCGACGAGATCGCCAATGGAATGGGAAGAAGAGTTACGCGCGCGCAACTGTGAAAGATTGAATGTATTGAACAACGGAAGAGAAGTCGATGGCAGCTTGCATCTTTGTCGAGCGATAACCCATGCGGCATATTCATAGCGCGGCACTTGTCGGTTACGAGCGATGACGCGAAGATCGCCATCGTTTCTGAAGAAGTGGGAAATGATTCACAGTTGCGCGCGCGCAACTGTGGGACATGGTCGTGCATCCTCGGCGGAGAACGAAGCATGTGCCGGGGAGTTCGCAGGGGAATGACGATTGCGACACAGAGGAGACAGGCGTGGAGTGGCGAAGGGGCTGGCGTCGCGCTCAGACGACCGGATGAAACGAGAACGCATTCGGATGGTGTTTCTTCATATAATGGTACATGCAGGACCGCATGACTTCGAAGAGCACCAGCTGATGAAAGAGGTGTTTCTCGACCGTGAGCCCCAGCTCCTGTAATCGGCTGATGACGCGCTCCTCGAGTTCCTGCCGTTCCTTGGGGGGCAGGGACAGATAGGACAGTTCCAGTTTCTCGCGTTCCTCCGGCGTCAACTCCTTCAAGCGGTTTTCGAGTGAGCCGGTACTGCCCGCAACACGCAGCCGTGTACGCACCGGCACCGACCCTGGGAAGGTCTTCCGATACGTATACCACCGGACTTCATACTGCGCGGGCGTGTGCGGGCCTCCACGCGAGACGACATTGATCAGATCCACCTTGGGATTCGCCAGCGTCCGCAGCGCCGCCGTGACCGTCTCCTTGCTCAAGCCCGTCTTCTCCACCAACGTCCGAATCGTGATCCGCACGGTGCGGCGGCCGCGTGCGAGCGTCTCCTTCATGAGGTGGAGGAAAATCAGCTGCGCCGGCGCCCCCAAGGCCGATAATCCGCCATCGAGATACCGATGCAGAATGGCCAGATAGGCAAGGGGCGTCTCACAGGCCGCCCGCAGGTCCTCGTCTGAGATGCGTTCACTGATGTGTTGGGTCGGGGCGTCGATCATCGTCTTACCATTCCGAGGGTGCATGTCCGGTCAGGCTCCTCGCTACACGCGGAGAGGGTGCCGAATGCGAGCGGTCTGAGTCGGGCAGCCATCCGTACATCGTGACGACCGTGGCCAGGCTGCGGTGCTAATTCCAGGATCCACCGCTCTCAACCACGCCGTGCGCGCTCCGATAATCGGACGCGATCGTCTTGAATCATCACGTGAAAGGCCGCGCGAAGCATCCTATACACTTTGTCCTAGTATAGTGTCAATGGTTGGAATTCTAGGACAAAGGCCGTGGACCTGGAGTCGGACGCGCTCTTAGCATCCGGGATTGTGTCCTTCTCGGATACCTTGTCTTTTCTGATCGGCTGGGGTAGGGTGGGCACGGACGGGTCAGAGATGGGTGAAATGGGGTCGGCAGACAATCGACTCCTGGGGGGTCGCTGGGGCCGCCCCAATTGGACCACCCCCATTATATTGAGGGCGAGGGAGGGGACGAGGCGGACCCAGGCGTCGGATTGCCGACCCGGTCTGATCGTTCACCTCGTATAAGGAGTGTCAGTCGATGGATCTCGTGCCAGCCCTGCCTGAGACAGGGCTCCCGCAGCTACACCAGCCGGATGCGTTGGTCCCGCTCGCCACGACGGGGCTCCGACGGGCCGGGCGCGAACTCCCGCCCGTCTGTTTGCAGCTGTCGTCATCCACGCTGATAGGCTTACGGGTCTACCTCGACGAATTTGCCCGGCAACTCGCGGCGCAGACACCCTTTGCGACCACCGCCCGCACCTATCTGAAACGGGGTCGGGCATTCATCGTGTGGCTCGAGCAGCAGAGCGGCCTGCGGCGCCTCGATCGCGCCTGCCTTGACGCCTATCGCGTCTCCCTGGATCGACGGTTTTCGAATCCGCGCACGAAGAACGGGTATCTCACGGCCGTCCGCCAGTTTCTACACTGGCTCGTGCCGCTCCACCCCGGCTTGGTGAATCCTGCTGACGTGGTGCAGGGCTGGCCGTGCAGTCGGCAGCACACGCGGCGGCATTTGCCGGTGGCGGATGCGAAGGCGTTACTCGCCGCGCTCGAATCCGATCCACGGAAATCGGCGTTGCAACGGGCTCGCAACGTCGCGATGGCCTATCTCATGCTGAAGACGGGCCTCCGGACGATTGAAGTCAGCCGGGCGCGGATTGAGCATCTGCAGGAACATGTGCCGGGTGACAAATGGAAACTGTGGGTGCATGGAAAGGGGCGGCCATCCGCCGATGAGTCCGTGCAGGTGCTCAAGGAGGTGTACGACCGCATCCAGACGTATCTCGCACTCAGACCTGGACCGCCGCAGGGATCGGATCCGCTCTTTGCGACCACCGCCTGTGTCGATCGCGGCGGGAACATCGTGACGCCAGCCGGGCAGCCGCTCTCGACCCGCGCCATTCGTCGGATCATCACGGAAGGCTTGCTCCTCGCCGGCGTGAAGAAGCCGGGCATCGTGGTCCATAGCCTCCGCCATTCCACCCCCACCTTTGCCTTGCTGAACGACGCGAGTCCCACGCGGGTCCAGAAGATGATGCGGCACCAGCACTATGCGACGACGGAAATTTATGTCGAAGAAGTGCAGCGGTTGTTGGAAGGAGCGGAGGACGCGGTGACACAGATCTAGCGGCCAGGATGCGCCGTCTGCTGAAGACGGCCCGTGCACCACGAGAGGCAGCGAACCGAGGAGCCGCCAGAAGACATCCCGCTCCGAGAGCCCGTCGCGATGGCCCATAAGCACGCGGGCCCTCCCACTCTCCGCAGGCGCGCGTGACGCCCATCACTGGCCGCACGCCTGTGCTGTTCCAAGATAGTCAATGGAGATCCCATGACAGCCATCTGCGATTTCTGCTCAGGCCCGTCTCCCACGGTCCGGTATCACACCCATCCGTTTGGTCTGACCACGCCCGACCAGGTCTTTGGCGATACGCCGGTCTACACCATTGACGGGCTCCAGCATGTGGCCACCGAGGATCTCCATCCAGATTACGGAATTGGTGCGATGATGAGTCCCGAGTGGCTGGCCTGTGATGCGTGCAGTCGGTGGATCGATGCGCGCGATCTGACCGGGCTCCTGACCCATTGCCTCGCCCAATTTCGAGCGGCCGGTTTGTTGGCCGATCCCTGCCGGAATGATGAAATGACCACGGTCTACCATCAACTGTTTCGAGCCTTCTTCCACTACCTCCAGTATCGCGAGCCGTGGCCTCCGTCGGCCTAGCTGGTTGTACCGATAGCTGTCCGGATGCCCCCAGGTAGCCGACACAAGAGAAGTGCTCGGATGGATCCTCAGCTTTGGCAGTGGGGTTCAAGTCCTGAAGCCTGACCATCTCCAGCATGCCGTTAAAGAGGAAGCCCCAAAGCTCCTGGCCCAGTGACCTCGGATGTCACGCCGCCGCTGACGACGCTGGCCGCCTGGTCCGTCTAACTCACAGTGCTTCCAGGGAATTTGGCCAAACCCGCTTCGGCCTGTCTTGGGACCTCTCCTGTCCTCGCCTCCTGGTAAGATGTGCGCGATCGAACCCAACCGGGAGGTGGCCATGATACTCGTGTTGATTCTGCTCCAGGCACTGATACTGGTAGCAAGCGAGGCTCGCGCAGAGGATCTGGGCAATCTGAGCGCGAATCCTTATAACTTCGAGTCCACTGCCAATCTCTTCGGGGCTGGCAGTCCCTTCAAGCCGGACGGCATCAACAATCCCTTCAGCCCCTATGGCAGTCCCTTCAGTAACCAATCGACGACCAATCCTTTCGCGACCGACGCGCCCCGGCTCTATGACCAACAAGGAAATTACCGAGGTAAGCTGAGCGCGAATCCCTTTGATCCAGATTCCACGAGCAACCCGTTTGGCCGCTACGGTTCACCCCTTTCGCCGGACTCGTTGAACAATCCCTATGGGGCCGGGAGTCCGTTCAGACCCAATTCCCCGAAGAATCCGTATGGGCAGGGTTGGCGGATTGAAGGGCGCTGATTGTGTCGTATGAAGGAGGGCAAACTAGGCGACCGTTCATTCTAGGGGAGATTCTCGGTAGTCTCATCACGGGCGGGCTTGCAGTGGCCGGCACTTTCTATGATTCCAAAGGCCAAGCGGCGGTTTGGTTTGGACCAGAAGACAGTCCGTGCCTGGCGGCGCCGCTGGCAGGCGGCTGGGTTTGCCGGGCTCTTCCCTTGAGAAATGGTTTCAATAAGGCTCCTTTTCACCAGGGGGGAGGGTGATTTCTTGTGGGGAAAGGGGTAATCTTTCCGCAGCTTTTGTCCTGAAGGTTACTAGGGATGTCGATGGACAACCTCCTTACCAAAGAACAGATTGAGGTATTAGAGCAAATCGGTTGTAAGTTCACGCCCGGTGGCTCTCATAGCAGTCGGACGGTCATGCTGACTGAGTTGAAGTCTGTGCTCGAAGCAGTACCAGCAGGTTCTCCACCAGATTCCTACCGTTTGGCTATTGGAACGCGTAACGTGCTCGGCAAAGGAACGGACAGTACCCGCCAAAAATCGCTACGCCATCTGAGGGAACTGTATGGGATTTCTGAGGCCATCCCGATCTTCGCTGTCCTCAGACGGTTGTATCTCGCCGATCCGCAGGGGCTCCCGCTACTCGCCTTTCTCTGCGCATGGAGCCGTGACCCGTTACTTCGTGCGACGACTTCAGCCATATCGGCAGCACCCGAGGGGTCGGACGTCACGTCTGAGTCATTGTCGAAAGCTATCGCGGAGGCATTTCCTAGCCAATATTCAGAACTGAACCAGAACAAGATCGCGCGAAATGCGGCGTCCAGCTGGACGCAGTCGGGCCATTTGGTAGGCCGGGCGCGTAAGGTTCGTTGCCGAGTGCAACCGACCGTGGGGCCAGTAACGATGGCCTTATGGCTCGGAGACATTGCAGGATTTCACGGAACATCTTTTTTTACCAATCCCTGGTGTCGATTGCTGGATATGAGTGCAGATCAAGCAAGGACTCGAGCAATGGAGGCGCATCGACACGGACTGCTCACGATGCGGGCTGTTGGAGAAATTGTAGAGTTAACCTTTCCCGGCTTTACCGCAATTGAGCACGTGCCGTCATGAATGCCATTGATCGATTGATCGCAAATTACCAGCGGCAAGTGTCCCTTCCTTGGGCTACCAATCTCGCGGGCAAACAACGCATATGGTTTGCGGTATACCCCCCAGCCGAGGAGCGGCGTGTCCGCGCCAATCTTCAACATTTCGAGACCGCCACACTGGAAGCCAGGCATGGGTGGTTGGCGGTAGACCTGACCAGGCTCCTACCGGAATGGCTTTCTCATCATGAATACCGAGAGGGGATCTTTGCCGAACCGCAGTTTCTTTCTTCGCACGAGGACCTAGAAGAACTCGCTGTCGAGAGAGTCAAGAAGGCCTGCACCGTAGAAGAGGCTGATCAGAATACGGTTGTGACTGTCTTGGGCCTCGGCAGCCTTTTTGATTTCATCCGGGTTTCTCGGTTACTCGATGCCGTTGAAGGCGCCATTCGCGGTCGGCTGCTCGTGTTGTTTCCTGGCGAGTACCGTCAAAACAGCTATCGATTCATGGATGCACGGGATGGCTTCAATTATATGGCCGTCCCTATCACCACCACGGAGAGTTTTTTGAAGCCATGAAAAACCGAGAGGTCTACTGGCGTGATCCGCTCACAGCGGAGTTGCTCAACAACGGTGTCTCCAAAGTTGCGGAGATCGAGAATGATCCAGAGCAGGTCAAAACATTGCGATTTGAATTGGAGAACTTCGTCTGCGACGGCGAATATGCCCGAGGCCTTGAGCGCATCCTGAAAGCTTATCTGGATGGCCTCAACCGTGAGGAGCAAAAAGCTGTCTGGGTCAGTGGATTTTTTGGAAGTGGTAAGTCGCATCTCGTCAAAATGCTGCGGTACCTCTGGGAGGATTATCGCTTTCCAGACGGTGCTACCGCTCGATCAGTAGCCAAATTGCCCTCAGAAGTGTCTGACTTGCTGGCTGAACTCAGTAACCGGAGCAAAGCGTATGGCGGATTACGGGCTGCAGCTGGGACGCTCGGGGCTGGCAATATGGAGAATGTGCGACTGGCGTTTGTGCAGCTGGTCCTGAGGTCTGCAGGGCTGCCAGAAACACTCGCACAGGCTCGATTTCTCTTATGGTTATCCGGTTCAGGGCTCGCAAAGAAGGTTGAGGCGGCACTCAAACAGAAGTGTCGTAACCTTCAGAAAGAAGTCCGCAACCTCAAGCTCTCGACACCGCTTGCAGAAGCGCTTCTAGAGGCGGATCCCAAATATGGCACGGTGGCCAATGCACAGGCCGCATTACGCGCAGAGTTTCCGGATAACACGTCTCCTACCATCAATGAAAGCCTCGAACTGATTCGACAGGTATTTGGCCAAGATGGAAACTTGCCCTGTACGTTGCTCGTTGTGGACGAAATCCAGCAGTTCATCGGAGAGAAGATCCCCCGAGCGATGGATGTGCAAGAAATCGCAGAGCATTGCTGTAGGAGTCTCGACCGACGGCTTCTCCTTGTGGGCACCGGCCAGTCCGCTCTGACGACCACGGCCAGTTTAGGCCGACTGCAAGCTCGCTTCGCCGTCCGTGTGCAACTCTCCGATACTGATGTGGAGGCGGTGATTCGCCAAACGGTCTTGCATAAGAAGCCGGAGCGAGAGGACCAGATCCGGAAAATCATAGAAGCCAATCAGGGCGAAATCAGCCGGCATCTTCAAATCACGAGGCTCGCTGCGACTCATGCGGATGAGCCGTTCTATATTCCCGATTACCCGCTCCTGCCAACACGGAGACGTTTTTGGGAGCGGGTGCTGCGCAATACCGACCACTCAGGGACTTCGGCGCAGTTGCGCACTCAGTTGAAGATTGTATTCGACGCGACGAGAGAAACGGCCGAGAAACCCATTGGGACAGTTGTCCCGGCGGATTTCATCTATGACCAGATCGCGACAGATCTACTCAATACGGGTGAACTGGAGCGGGAATATGATGAGATCATCAAGAAGCAACGCGACAAGACCCCGCAAGGTGAGCTTCGCTCTCGTCTCTGCGCGTTGATTTTCCTCATTAACAAGTTGCCAACAACACCAGGGGCTGACGATGGTATTCGGGCAAACGCCGAAACCTTGGCGGATCTCCTCGTCTCGGATTTGGTGAACGATGGGGCTATTTTTCGGCAAGAGATTCCGAAGCAACTGAAGCAGCTGGTGGATGCCGGTCATCTCATGCTGGTCGGGAGCGAATATCGACTCCAGACTCGTGAGGGAGCGAAGTGGACTCACGAAGTCAATCGCCGTCGTACAGCCGTTCTGAACGACGAAGCCCGCATTAACGCCAGACGCGATGAGCTTCTCCGTGAGGCGGTTTCGCAGGCACTCCGACCCGTCTCATTGCAACATGGAGTATCACATCAAACACACAAGCTGATTCATGAGCTGAGTACTGTAAAGCCGGCTGAAAGCAAAGAGGCGATCACCCTGTGGTTGCGTGACGGGTGGAATGACGAAGAGAAGGCTGTGGTGAATGACGCGCGTGCAGCGGGCACAGACAGCCCGATGCTGTTTGGGTACTTGCCGCGACTGTGCCATGAGGAATTGCGACAGGCCATTGCTTCTGAGATGGCAGCAAACGAGACACTCAATGCACATGGGACCGTCACAACGACTGAGGCCATCGAGGCAAGAAAAGCGGTGGAAACGCAGCAGGCGGTGGCCGCTCATAAGATAAAAGAACTTCTGGGTCAGATAGTGGGCGGTTCCAAAGTGTTTCTCGGCGGTGGTGAAGAGGCATCTGGCGTTGAGCTGGCCGACAAGGTCGAACAAGCAGGCACCGGATCACTGGTGCGACTCTTCCCGAAATTCGGCGATGCGGACCATGCCAATTGGGGCCAGGTGGTGAATCGTGCCAAAGGAGGCGATGTTGGCGCACTGGGGCAAATCGGTTACCGGGGTGAAAGTAGCCAGCATCCCGTCTGCCGGCAAGTGCTTGAATTGATCGGTGCCGGGAAGAAGGGAAAAGATATCCGCGACTGGTTTAAATCGGCTCCATTCGGCTGGCCGCAGGATTCGGTAGATGGTGCCCTGTATACCCTCATGGTGGCGGGGAACGTCCGTGCGACAGTCAATGGGCAGGCCGTTCAGACCAAAGATCTTCCGCAAAACCAGGTTGGTGCGGCTAGCTTCTATGTCGACGTGCCGCCGCTCAACGTGACGCAGCGGCTCGATCTGAAAGCGCTGTTTCAAAAAGCCGGCGTGGCTACGAAAAACGGTGAAGAGTCGTCAGCGGCCTCCGAGTTCCTCTTCAAACTGCTCGCGCTCGCGGAGAGCGCGGGTGGGGAGGCTCCGCGTCCTGCAGTCCCTGATGCACAACCCGTTCGCGATCTTCAGTTATTGAGTGGCAATGCACAGTTGCTCGCGATTCATGACAAGAAGGCAGAGCTGGATGGATGGATCGCAGCATGGAAGAAAGCTGCGGACGGAATTGCGAAACGCTTTCCGGCCTGGCAGTGTCTCCTTGAATTTCGTAACTTCGGGAGCGGGATGCCGGATGCGAAGAGCTGGACGGAATCTATTGAGGCGATTACCAGGAATCGCACGCTCTTAAATGATCCAGACCCGGTTCCTCCGATCACCCACAAGATGACGCAGGTGCTTCGTGAAGAGTTGGCGAAACTTCAACGCGATGTCATGGCGGCCTTTGAAGCGGGAGAACGACGTCTTGCTCAATCGGAGGTGTGGCAGCGGTTGAATGCCGAGCAGCGAAAAGACCTCGCAGCCCGATGCGCGCTGTCCCCGCTGCCGGCGATGCCAGTCGGGTCCGAGTCAGAACTCCTTGCCGCGCTCCGAAGCAACTCGTTGTCAGAACGGCGTAATCTGTTGGATGCCATTCCACAACGATTCACGCGTGCGTTGGAAGAAGCGACCAGACTTTTAGAGCCCAAGGCGGTGCGCGTGACGTTGCCATCGGTCACCATCAAGAGCGAAGCCGAACTCGATGCCTGGCTGGATAATGCCAGAGAGCAGATTGCCGAGAAGCTCAAGAATGGACCTGTGATTCTATGAAGGCGCTCGCCTCTGAGCTTCGCAAACAACTCGGCAAGACTGTCCTTCAAGCACGAGAAGTTGCCGAGATTGGAGTGAGGAAAGCCCTCGAAGCTCTAGCAGTTCACGAACCGGATTCCTACAAGCATCTGAATGAAGATCAACGCCTCCTTCGGCGAGCCCTCCGCGCCCAAGCGAAGCAACTGGGTGATGAGGAGAGTCGAACCAAGAAGGGCGCGTATGACATCACGCACCTCAAGGAAAAAGTCGCCTACGACCAGTGGCACCGCCTGCTCTTCGCCCGGTTCTTGATGGAGAATAGTCTTCTCCTTTCTCCAGACCACGGCGTGACGGTGTCGTTCCAGGACTGCGAGGAACTGGCTCCCTCACTCCACTTGCCGGACGGCTGGGCGGTTGCAGCCAGGTTTGCGGCCAAGGAACTCCCAGAGATATTCCGAGCGGATGATCCGGCGGGCCGCATCGTCCTGCCTGTTGAAGACCGTAAGCAGCTCATTCAGTTGGTGACGAGTGTGCCGGATGAGGTGTTTCTCGCTGACGACTCCCTGGGCTGGGTGTATCAATTCTGGCAAGCCAAACGGAAAGACGAGGTGAATGAATCCGGTGCCAAGATTGGCGCGGACGAACTGTCACCGGTCACCCAGCTCTTTACCGAGGATTATATGGTCCTCTTTCTCCTGCAGAACACTCTCGGCGCTTGGTGGGCTGGGAAGCTGGCGCAGAAAGATCCTGACAAGTTCAAGGTCGAAACGGAAGAGGACGCAAGGAAGGCGGCTGCACTGCCTGGTGTCGAATGGACGTATCTTCGGTTCATCAAGGATGAGATGGGTGAATGGCGTCCCGCAGCCGGCACCTTCGATGGCTGGCTCCAAACGGCAAAGGAGATTCGCGTGCTCGATCCCTGTATGGGCAGCGGACATTTCCTGGTGGCGGAATTGCCAATTCTCGTGGCCATGCGCATGGTGGAAGAAGGTCTGGCCATGGAGGATGCTGTTCTCGTTGTGCTTCGAGACAACCTCTATGGCCTCGAATTAGATGCACGGTGCACTCAAATTGCGGCATTCAATCTTGCGCTCGCCGCCTGGAAATTAGCCGGCTACCAAAAGCTGCCGGCCATGAATCTTGCTTGTTCGGGCCTGGCACCCCGTACAAAACTAGAGACCTGGACCAAGCTCGCCAACGGCAATGATCGGCTCCGTGAAGGGATGGAACGGCTCTACCAGATATTCAAGGATGGTCCGACGCTGGGAAGCCTCATCAACCCACGAAAGTTCGGCGGGGATCTGCTGACCGCAGAGTTCCATGAGCTGCAGCCGCTGCTTCAAAAAGCCTTGGAGCGGGAGAACGAGCGTGGAGATGAGACAGGACATGAGCTGGCAGTGACTGCCAAAGGTCTGGCGCAAGCAGCGGAGATTTTGGCGGCACAGTTCACGCTGGTGGCGACCAATGTTCCATATGTGGGGCGCGGCAAGCAGGATGATGCACTCAAGGATTACTGCGAGCGAGTTCATCCTGAGGCCAAGGCCGACCTTGCTACTTGCTTCCTCGAGCGCTGCCTGGCCTTCTGCGATTCTGGCGGCAGCGCGGCGTTAGTCACACCACAGAACTGGCTCTTTCTCGGGACGTACAAAAAGCTGAGGGAGCGCCTATTAAAAGCCGTACAGTGGGACAGCGTCATGAGGTTAGGCGAGCATGCCTTCGAAAGTTCGCAGGCCGCCGGCGCGTTCGTTGCTCTACTGACAGTAACGCAAGCTCCGCCGATTGCCTCACAGACGTTCGCAGGTCTTGACGCGTCGGTCGAGAAATCGCCTGAAGGAAAAGCTGCCAGCCTTAGAACTTCAACGCCTGCTCTTGTGAGCCAGAAGTCGCAGCTGGGGAATCCAGACCAGCGCATTGCCTTCGAGTTTGACGCTGCGTCAGTTTTGCTGGCCAGGTTCGCATCTGCCTCCCAGGGTATTCCCACAAGCGATGGGCCTCTTTTCCTACGGATGTTCTGGGAATTTCCTCTAATAGGGAACGGATGGGAGTTCCATCAGAGCACCGTGGACGAAACCCTTCCTTATGGTGGTCGCGAAGGCATTCTCCTCTTCGAGCATGGAACAGGTCGTCTACGAAGGATGAGTGCTGAACAGGAACGCGACAGACGGCGAGACTTACAGGGTGCGAATGCTTGGGGAAAGATAGGCGTGGGCGTCAGTTTAATGCGGGAACTATTTGCCACTCTCTATACGGGTGAAAAATTTGATAATAACATTTCAGCGATTGTTGCGAACGATCCAAATCTTGTCCCTGCAATCTGGACATACTGCACATCGGCAGAATTCAAAGAGCAAGTCCGGCAAATCGACCAGAAGCTCAACGTTACCAATGCGACTCTTGTCAAAGTCCCCTTTGACTTGGCACACTGGCAAAAGGTGGCGGCGGAGAAATATCCCCATGGTCTGCCAAAGCCGTCATCGAGCGATCCAACCCAATGGCTCTTCAACGGCCACCCGAAGGGTTCAGACCAGCCGCTCCACGTAGCTGTAGCAAGGCTCCTCGGCTACCAATGGCCTCGTCAAACCGGTTCCAGCTTCCCTGATTGTCCGGCACTCGGCTCGGATGGCCTTGAGAAGTTTGCTGATGCAGATGGAATTGTCTGCGTATCCGCAATCAAAGGAGAGGAATCGGCGGCCGAACGATTGCGCGCGCTTCTGGCCGCGGCCTACGGCTCGGAGTGGACTGCGGCAAAGCAGTCTGAATTCCTCGCACAAGTCGACTATTCCGGCAAATCGATCGAAGAGTGGCTTCGGAATGGGTTCTTCGAGCAGCACTGTGCACTCTTTCACCATCGCCCGTTCACCTGGCACATCTGGGACGGTCGCAAAGATGGCTTCAGCGCTCTACTGAACTATCATCAGCTCACCAAAGGGAACTTGGAGAAGCTGACCTATTCGTATCTCGGTGACTGGATCAGCCGTCAGAAGGCAGCAGTCACTGCCGGTGCGGCTGGCAGTGATGCCCGGCTTCAAGCTGCCAAAGAATTGCAGGGGGAACTGCAAAAAGTCCTGGAAGGTGAACCACCCTACGACATCTTCGTGCGATGGAAGCCGCTTGAGAAACAACCCATCGGCTGGGATCCCGACTTGAACGATGGCGTGCGATTAAATATCCGACCCTTTATGAGCGCAACAGATGTTGGCAAGAAAGGCGCCGGCATCTTACGAGCCAAACCGAACATCAACTGGAACAAAGATCGCGGTACGGATGTAGACAGCGCCCCCTGGTTCAAGGTTTTCAAAGGCGAGCGCATCAACGATCATCACTTAAAGCTCGACGAGAAGAAAAAGGCACGAGAGAACACGAAGAGGAAAGGGCGCTGATGCGACGAAATGCTCAGAGCCAAACGGTATGCGATGCTTTGCTCGAGGCAGTTCGTTCGGCCAAGGCGTTTGCGCCAGGGGATCAAGTTCCTCCTTGTGTTGTGTTGTGGCTAGATCCTGATCAGTTATGGGCATCGGTGATACCCGACCTGGGTAAGGCGATGCAGGAACTCTTCGTGCTCGGACCATACTTGTCGGCAGAGCATCGTGGCCCGGCCTTGTGGCTTCGATGCGTGGAAGCCAGGTCGGTTTCTGAAGCTCCTGCTGTTGGCACCACTCCTATCTTTTATCTTCCGAACGTACGGTTGGAGCAACTTCGGGATCTCGAATCAATCCCTTCCGAGCTTGTCCCCCTGGCTGAGATACAATTTCGTGGGACGAGCTGGTTGCATCCAAATGGCAAAGAATGGACTCCATTTGCGTTCCTGGTCTCCGAGCATGGGGGGCTCGGGCTTGATATTCCGCGGGACCAAGAGACTCAGGACGCTCTGTTGCGCGCCCTACCGAAGCTGATGCAAGAGCGGGTAGATGATCTGCGCAGTAGAGTGCTCGATGCCGACTTCTTCAACGAACTCATCGCACCCGATGCTGCGGGGCTCATCTTGCGTTGGCTCAACGATCCTGATGGCTTTAGCAAGCGGATGGGCGTCCCAGAATGGAGGGCGTTCTGTCAACAGTGCATCACCGACTATCGATTCGACCCCGAAAAGGACGGTCCGATCCGAGCGACTGAGCTCCTTGCTAATCGGAGCAATCACTGGGCAACGGTTTGGAAGCGTTTCGCTGAAGTGCCGGCCAACTATCGAGGCGCGGTTGAATGGCTGAGACGAGCTGCGCCAAAGAGCCGTTCGATGTATGACACCGGCGAGACATGGCCTTCAATCAACGATGAACAGGAGCGCCAATTGGGAGCAGCGCTTACTGCGTTGAAAGATCAGACTCAGGATCGGGCCGCTCGTGAGATTTTGGAGTTGGAAAGTCATCACGGAATTCGTCGCCATTCCCCTTGGCGTGCACTGGGCTTGACTCCATTGGCCGTGGCTCTGGAACCCTTGGCGAGGGTGGCAACTCTTTGCCAAAAGGCACCAGGTGGCCCAACGGCTGAGTCATTGGCTGAGGTCTACGTCAAACAGGCCTATGAGGTAGATGCTGAGGCCCTTGCTGTGATGGCCTCTTGCGAAACGATCGATCAGCATGAACCAGTACTCGGAGCGTTACGAGCCATGTATTTACCGTGGGTGGAGGCGACGGCGCGGCATCTTCAGCAATTGCTCGCAGGAACCAGGAAGTCTCCAGCCAGACGGCATTCTCCCAACAAACCTTTCCCAAGCCATGTTGTGCTGTTTGCTGATGGGCTTCGGTTCGACGTCGCCACCCTTCTCAAACAACGGCTGGCTGAAGACGGCCGAGACGTGGTTCTCGATTGGGATTGGGCACCGCTGCCTACTGTGACGGCCACGGCGAAGCCGATGTGCTCTCCTCTCGTCGAGCAACTGCGAAACGGAGATATAAGCGACGAGTTTGCTCCCACTTTAGAGAATGGCCAGCGGATCACGCAGGATCGGTTTGTTCAAGCACTAAAGGCAAGCGGTTGGCAAGTTTTAGAAGGGACAGAGACGGGCGACCCGCGGGGATCTGCCTGGACCGAAGCCGGGACGCTGGATAAACGAGGGCATACCGAAGGTTGGAAGGTGGCTCGGGCCGTATCAAGTGAGGTTCGTGACCTCGCCATTCGTATTCGGCAGTTACTCGATGCGGGGTGGTCAGAGGTTCATGTTGTGACTGATCACGGATGGCTGCTCGTTCCTGGTGGTCTCCCCAAGGTGGAGCTGAAGGCTTTTCTTGCGGAACAGCGGTGGGGGCGCTGTGCCGCTATCAAGCCTGCGGTAGCCACCAATCTGCCCGAGTTCACTTGGCAGTGGAATGACGCCGTTCGGGTCGTAGTACCGCCAGGAGTTTGCTGTTTCAAGGCTGGGATGGAATACTCGCACGGCGGTGTCTCGTTGCAGGAGATGGTAGTCCCGCACATGACGGTACGCCCAGGGCATAGTCTTGAGAAGGCAGGGCGCATTAGAGAGGTGCGTTGGACGGGAGCGCGATGCCGCATTGCGATCAGGGGATCTATCGTGGGCCATTCTGTCGACGTCCGGTCGCGTCAGGGGGATGCGAGCACGTCGTTTTTGGAAGGTAAGCAAGCTAGAGCGATCGGAGAAGATGGCTCCGTGGTGGTCTTCTTGGCCGATGACGGGGATATGGGGAAGCGAGCCACCATCGTCCTATTAGATGCGTCCCATCAGGTGATCCATTCCATGCCTACGACGTTAGGAGTGAATCCATGACTCTGGAACTTGACTCACTCGACAAAATCACAGCCAAGGCGTTTGAAGGCTACGTTGTCCGGAAAGATCTGGTCCGAAAGTTTAAGGGGCAGTACCCAGTGCCGACCTATGTAGCGGAATTCTTGCTCGGTCGCTATTGCGCGTCGGTTGATGAAGACGAAATCCGGGAAGGGCTGCAGATTGTTGAGCGCCAGCTCGGGGAAAAGACGGTGCGAGCGGGCGAGCACGAACTGTTTAAGGCCCGTGCGAAAGACAAAGGGCATGTGAAGCTCATTGATCTGGTCACGGCCCGCCTTGATGCCGCGACGGATTCCTTTTTGGCGACCCTGCCGAGTTTACAGCTCAAGGATGTGCGGATTAGCCCCGAGTTGGTCCATGCCAATGAACGGATGCTCACCGGCGGCTTCTATGCCGAAGTTGAGCTGACCTATGACCCGACCATTGCGCAAGAGCGGAACGGCAGGCCCTTTGGAGTGGAATCGTTACGGGAGATCCAAATTTCAAAACGAGAGGTGTTGCCAACATTGTATCGAGGCCGAGAGTTGTTCTCTCTTGATGAATGGAAACAGTTCCTGATCAAAAGCGTTGGGCTAGAGCCTCAGAAGCTCACTGCGCGAGCTCAGGACATGTGTATCCTGCGCATGGTTCCCTTCGTGGAGCGGAACTACAATATGGTGGAACTTGGGCCACGGGGAACTGGTAAGAGCCACTTGTTCCAGCAAATTTCCCCCTATGCGCATCTTATCTCCGGCGGTAAGGCGACGGTCGCGCGAATGTTTGTCAATAACGCGTCTGGGCAACGTGGTCTAGTCTGCCAGTACGATGTGGTGTGTTTTGATGAAATCTCCGGTGTCTCCTTCGATCAGAAGGATGGCGTGAATATCATGAAGGGGTACATGGAGTCGGGCGAATTCAGCCGAGGAAAGGAAAGCATTCGTGCTGATGGAGGGATAGTGATGGTCGGCAACTTTGATGTGGATGTTCAACATCAACAGCGCGTTGGTCATTTGTTTGGTCCTCTCCCTCAGGAGATGCGTGACGACACCGCGTTCATGGATCGCATTCATTCCTATTTGCCTGGTTGGGATCTGCCAAAAATTAATCGCGAGGTATTGACTGATCACTTTGGGCTGGTCAGCGATTTTCTCTCTGAATGTTGGAACCAATTGCGGCGGCAGGGCCGGCAATCTGTCTTCCAGGGTAGAGTGCATCTTGGGGGCGCCTTAAGCGGGCGCGATACAACGGCTGTCCAGAAGACCGTGAGCGGCCTAGTCAAGCTCTTATCGCCAAATCCTGAAACTCCTGTATCGGACGAGCTCCTTGAATGGGCTTTGCGGATCGCACTCGAATGCCGGCGGCGAGTGAAGGAGCAGCAGAAACGTATTGGTTCGGCCGAGTTCCGGAACACGCAATTCAGTTATGCATTGGGCGAAGAAGGTGTGGAGAAGTTCGTCGCCACACCTGAGCTTTATAGTGAGGATAGTATTGGCACAGATCCATTACCTCCCGGTCAGGTCTGGGTCATTTCTCCCGGTGCGCAAGAGGAGAATGCTGGTCTCTATCGCATTGATGTCACCGAGGGACCAGGCAGTGGCGTGAAGATTTTGAATCAGCCTGCTCCCCCGCCATTCAAAGAAAGTGTTCGCTGTGCTGAGCAGAATCTCTACGCTCGGGCGAAGGAATTAGCAGGTGATCGCGATCCCAGGGAGCATGAATTTTCGGTGCAGCTGCGAGCCTTTGATTCCTCGAAAAGTGGGGCTTCCGTGGGAGTAGGCGTGCTGCTAGGACTCTGTTCTGCTCTCTTGCAAAAGTCTCTCAAAGGAGGCCTTGTCGTCGTTGGCGGTCTAAACCTTGGAGGGTCCATTGACCCTGTATACAACGCTGTCAACATTGCCGAGCTCGCAGTGGAAAAGGGAGCGACCACACTCCTCATTCCTGTCTCGGCTAGAAAGCAAATGAATGATCTTTCTGATGATATGGTTACAAAGATCAACATTCAATATTTCACAGAGGGTAAGGATGCGCTCATCAAAGCCTTGTTAGATTAGGACAAAGTGGAAAGGGAAGGGTAAGACAATCGTCTACTTTCACCCCCACAGAATTCATAGCATTTCCCAAGGTGAAAACAGCCTGTTGGTATGGGCAATAACCGTCCAG
Source organism: Nitrospira sp. (assembly GCA_046604365.1). Taxonomy (GTDB): domain Bacteria; phylum Nitrospirota; class Nitrospiria; order Nitrospirales; family Nitrospiraceae; genus Nitrospira_D. The sequence goes on along the minus strand of JBJACV010000019.1, from coordinate 43,123 downwards.
TTATTGTACGTCACTAGGGGGTAGCAACCCGCTCTCGAAGCCTTTAAGCTGGGTGGTCGAAGGCTAGTAGTGGGGATGGCACAAGAACCTCAGGTCAATGAGATGAGGTTAGTCTTGCCCCCTTAAACGTGTCCGCCAGGCCAACAGTGCGCGAGAGTCATACTCGCACTGGTACAATCACTGGGGGAAGGTCGCAGGCTATGCAGCTGAATCTGCGTTCTGGCCTCCATCCATTTCCGCCAGATCTGTGGTGAAGTCAAAAATAATCTGGAGGGGTTCCTCATGATTCACGTTTTCATTGTAGCTTTCGAGATCAGTTTTCAGCTGATGGCAGTCGCCCAGGATTGCTTGTCTCCGATTCTGAAATGACACGGCCATGAACGCTCGACTCTCGGTCCGAATGTCTCCCCATAGCGTCGTCTGCTTCCCGTTCTTGAAAAACTTCGCCGCGTGCTTTGCCCTGACCCTCCGCCCCTGCGGGTCGGTGAAATACTCCTCACGCATTGCCTTCGCCAACTCGTCGGCACACTGTCCGATGAGCGCACTCGGGTGAGGCTTCCACTTGTCTGCACGGACAGCCCAGGCTGCGATCGCCCGCTTCTCTGCTGGCCAGGGCTGACCCGACTTTCTGTATTGGTTTACGATCGCCTGAAGCTGCTTCATGTAGTTCATTTCAACCTCTCTCTGCTAGACAGCTATGGGTACATTTCCCCACCCATCGGTGAGGGCAGAATTCGTAATGATGTCTTTAACGGGCACCAGCATTTCTCGATTGTGCGAGTAGGGGATTTCTTTTCTGAACTGTAGCTGACCAACAACGATGCCCGGATGGACGCCATTATGCCGCCCAAAATCGTTGATCTTTGTTTTGGAGTACAAGGGCTTCACTCTAGCGATAAAGTAATCCAAGGTTCTCTTAGGCACGAGCTGTTCCACGGCAAACCTGTCGACTAGTTGCTCGAATGCCGGTTTTTCGTCAAACGCTTGCGCACCTTTGCCGACTAGGTTTGTGTCCACTGATTCGTGCTCAGTTAGACCATGGCGATGAAGCACATGCCCGAGTTCATGAAATAGGGTAAACCAGAATCCATCAATTCGGTCGTAGCGAAGAGACAGAACTACAACAGGCGATGATGGATTCAGCCAGAAACACGCCCCGTCAATGTGCGTATGGGAGAGTGATTCCAAGACCAAGAATCGGACCCCGGACTCAGACAGAATTCGAGGAATATGCCGGATTTCCTCAGGATTCGGAAGAAGCGCTTTCAATCTGGCAATGCCTTGCTCAAAGCGAGCGTCTGTGAACTTGGCCACCTGGACTGCCCTCGCCAGATATCGCGCACGAAAGAGCCATGCCCAGAATGCGGACGAGGTCTCTCGCACGGGAGACGAAGCTCTTGCTGCGACGGGCCAAAACTGAGGCTTTTGTTCGATGCTGGAAATGCCATAGAACTCCATTACTCGCTGCTCAATCACGTCAACATTGTTTGACTGCTCGATCCATCGACGACGAATCATTTCCTTGACCGGCGCTTTCTCATAGAGACGAGCCCTTCGCGCGACAGAATTATCTTCCAACTTGAGACGTGAAAGCTGATACGCGCTTTCAAGATTGAGCCAGACTTGCGGGCTGGTTCCCAACGCATCTGCGAACCCCTGCGCGGTCTCCGGTGTAATAGCTCGCTTGCCGAGTATGATCTCATTGACGAGCTGAATTGGGCGGGCCAGAATTTCCGCAAAGTCACTCTGCGTCCATCCACGAGCCTCAAGTTCTTCTCTGAGAAACTCCCCTGGCGGGAATGTCTCTGCTGCCGTTCTCACCGTCATCGCACCTCCTTTCTAGTGGTAGTCCTCGATGGAAACAATAACGACAACTTTATCGGGCGCCGCGCCTTCAAATTCGAGTATGAGGCGAAACTGATCATTGAGCCTCATCGAATGCTGGTGCGCTCGTTTGCCTTTGAGCTTTTCAAAGTGGAGCGACCTCATCTGATAGAAATCTCGCTCGTCCATTGCTGAGCGGATAAATTGCACCCGCTTTCTGAACGCCGTAACGACCGCCTGGGGATAGCCCCCGGTCTCTCCTGGATCAGTCTCAAGCCTGTCGAGACTCTCATCCTTGAAGCGAACCTCCATGTATTTGGAATCTACCCCCTACAGCTTTATTAGTCAATACCTATTTACACACTAAGTGTGTAAATAGGTATATCGCTTAATTATCTGCTACCCTTTTCCTTCCCACATCTGCACACATCAACGAACATCCATTTCGGTGCCTCTTAGAGCGTCATTAAAGACAAAGACCCGTTCTTCTTGTGATCTTCCAGTGTCCCGTCCGTAGGTGAATTCTCCTTTTCTCCCAGTATGTTAGGTTGATCATCCTGCGGACAGCGGTTGTACGCAGTTGGCCCATGGCAACCACCATCCTTTCACGAAGGACCACCAAACCAGCCATCTAACTTAGGTTCTCAACTGCCGTTATTTTCTGGGGAGACATGAACAACTAGCCAACCGGGATTGTTGGTATAGCTAGTTATTGTAACCATCAACTCGGAAGTTGGAAGGCTTAGGGGGTGTGAAGCTGGCTCAAGTGCTGTGCAACAACCGGTCGGTTATTGCACATCATCGTGTTAGGGTGAGTATCGTCCTGCCGGGTTTTGCGCTCTAATTTCTGCTATAGATAAAAGCCAAAATAGAGATTCATTGTAAAACAAGGCTTTACATTCGTTTCAGCCTGTGCTATTTTTGCTTTTGTGGGTAAAACGCGAAAAGCCAAAATTGAGAATGAGCCCTGGAACAAGGATAAAGCTGTCGGCCAGATGGCGCCGTTTGCGCCAGAACAATGTGCCCTGATCCGTACCCTGCTCGCCGCTGAAAAGAAAATCCGGGATCTGGCGTTGTTCAACACGGCGATCGATACGATGCTCCGCGCCTCCGACCTGCTTCCCTTACGGGTCATCGATGTCACGGATCACAACGGCGATGTCGTCCATGAATTCACGATCCGCCAGAAAAAGACAGGTTCCGGCCATGTCGTCGCGCTGTCGCCGGAGACCCGGAATGCCATTGCCGACTGGCTGCTGGTTTCCGAGAAAAACAAAGACCCGGAAGCCTTCCTGTGGACCAGCATCGGTAACAGAAAAACGGGTCGTCACCTGACGCGCGAACAATATGCCAACCTGGTGAAGAAATGGTCCTCCCTTGCCCGCGTGGATCCCCGGCGGCACAGCACACACTCCATGCGCCGGACGAAATCGGCGGCAATTTACGACAAGACGCAAAACCTTGCGGCCTGCCAACATCTGCTAGGCCACAAGAGCATCGGCAGCACGGCTCATTACCTAGGAGTTGATCAGCGCGCAGCGCTTGATCTCGCCAAAAGAATTAAAATCTGAAGGAGGACACTATGAAGGACGAGACGTTTCGTATCAGGTTTGAGGCAAAGAACCCGGAGAAAGGCCACCTGCGGGCCTACTGTACCGTGACAAAAATTCCGGAAACTTTCCCTCTTGTAACCCATTGATATTACTTCAAGATGGATTTCCGCAAAAAACTAAAATTATGGAAACTTTTGCTCAAGAGGTCTGAATACCATTCTGATCATAACAATAAATATGGAAACTATTTCTTTGTCCCTGTGTCTTGTTTCCCGCACCCTGGAAATCAAGAAGATTACAACCTGTCGTCCCCTTTTCATGGCATCCGCGCTGATGCCCGCATGATAACGTACGCCTTTGATCACGCGCTATTCCTGGTCATCTACCTGGTAACCGCCTGTCTTTTTCTCCCATTCCAAAAGATCCACCGAATCAAGAAGGGGTGGCTGAATGAATTGACCGCTCTTTCCGATGAAGGGCCTGTGATTAGCTGTCGACCTCTTGCCAAAGACTAGATAGAGCCGAGCAGAGACAGAAGCTCAACTTCTCTTCCCAAGGAACATGGGACATCACCTCCTAAACGCTTTACTCGGGATTCCCAATCTGGACGATCAAACTCATCGCCCTTACATTCTCTTTACATACAAAACGGACAGGGTGGGCAACTATTCCCGGTCGCATTCCCGACCGCCGGCATAATAAAAAGACGGCTAGAATCATGGCTGAAGGATCTCTCGATGACGTAGTCCATACCCCCCTTGCCCCCGGCGTTATTCATCGATCTATTGTCGTATGACAGAAGGCGCATTCGTAGGAGATCCCGCCGGCTCCACTGAAATCGATACTGCGCATGGGGTACCTGACACTTCTCTGCAAGAAGGGATTTGCCAGTCTTTGAAGAGAACCAGGCAGAAGGTGCAACAGCACCTCCTGCCTTTCTCCCTTGGACCGATTAAAACTTACAGATTCGGCTGAGGCGTGTAGCGCAAATAGGGTTTTACGGTCTTGAACCCCTTGGGGAAAAGATCTTTCGCTTCGGCGTCACCGACCACAGGAGTAATGATGCAATCCTCGCCGTCTTTCCAGTTCGCCGGAGTGGCCACCTTGTACTTCGATGTCAATTGAAGAGAGTCGATCACTCTTAACAGCTCATCGAAGTTCCTCCCGCAGGAGGCGGGATACGTCAAGGTGAGTTTCACCTTTTTATCGGGCCCGATGATGAAGACTGATCGCACCGTCATGTTGTCAATCGCGTTCGGGTGGATCATATCGTAGAGCGTTGCGACCTTCTTGTCCGGATCGGCGATGATGGGGTAGTTCATCGTCGTCTTTTGCGTCTCGTTGATATCGTTGATCCAGCCTTTGTGAGAATCCATCGGATCCACACTGACGGCAATCACTTTCACGCCCCGCTTCTTAAACTCCGGCGAGATTTTGGCCACGGTCCCCAGCTCCGTCGTACACACGGGGGTGTAGTCCTTGGGGTGTGAAAAAAGGATTCCCCAACTGTTCCCCAGCCATTCGTGAAAATTGATCGTCCCCTCTGTCGTGTCTGCCGTAAAGTTCGGCGCATCATCGCCCAATCGTATGGCCATGGGATACCTCCTTGTATGTATAGCGGTGAACATACTCGGTACAATACTCCCCCCTGGCGGCGCGCGCGCAGAACAACTACATATTTCTCCAGCATTTCTATCGATCGGACATCTTAAACGAGCACAAGAACGCAAAATCCCAAGATATACACGGATAAAGATCGGGAAGTGGAAGAATGCCCGCTTATCCTCATCTAGAAATTGATCCAAGAACATTGCCGTCAAACTCATTAGCGCCGCTTTCGAGCCCACAGCTTCTACAAAGACGCGAGCCGTTCCTAAACAAACTCCTGAACCGTCACAAGGTTATTCTCCGCAACCGCAATGCGTTCCCAATCACCGAGACGGAGCTGAACGTCATCGCCGCGCTCGCGAGCATGGGACTCAAAAGGACCCCAACGAACGGATAGAGGACCCCGGCGGCAATAGGCACACCCAGCGTGTTGTAGACGAAGGCGAAGAAGAGATTCTGCCGAATGTTCCGCATCGTCCCACGGCTCAATCGGCGCGCCCGCGCGATGGCTCTGAGATCGCCCTTGACCAGCGTGACGCCCGCGCTTTCCATCGCGACGTCCGTTCCCGTCCCCATGGCAATCCCTACCTGCGCCTGCGCCAAGGCCGGGGCATCGTTGATGCCGTCACCGGCCATCGCAACCACATGACCATCGGCTTGGAGCTGTTTAACGACTGCTGTTTTTTGCTCCGGAAGCACCTCAGCCTGTACCTCATCGATACGAAGTCGTCGCGCTACCGCCTGCGCGGTGGTCTTGCTGTCGCCGGTCAACATCACGATCCGCAGCCCTTCACGATGCAACAAATCGATGGCCTCCGGCGTAGTGGACTTGACCGGATCAGCCACACCCAGCAACCCCGCAGGCTTGCCGTCGATTGCCGCGAACATGACGGTCTGGCCGTCCTGCCTCAGCGGCTCAGCCTGGAATAATAACGACGCAGTCTCGACGTTTAATTCGTTGAGAAACGGCACAGTGCCTACAACTACGACATGGCCCTCGACCGTCCCAGTCACTCCCTTCCCTGTGAGAGAACGAAAGCTCTGCGTCTTGGCCGGAACGATCCCCCGATCCCGAGCACCGGACACAATGGCCGCCGCCAGTGGATGTTCGCTGTTCTGCTCGAGGCCCGATGCAAGCCGAAGCAATTCATTCTCCGTTACGTTTGGAAAAGGAGCGACTGTCATCAGGTGCGGTTTGCCTTCCGTGAGCGTACCCGTCTTATCGACGACCAGGACATCGACCTTCGCCAACGTCTCCAATGCTTCGGCATTGCGGATCAGCACGCCTGCCGTCGCGCCGCGCCCTGTCCCGACCATGATCGACATGGGTGTCGCGAGTCCCAAGGCACAGGGACAGGCAATGATCAACACCGCGACGGCGTTGAGCAAGGCATAGGCCATCCGAGGTTCAGGGCCATAGAATGCCCAGATCACGAAGGTGAGAGCAGCGACCAAGATGACGATCGGCACGAAATAGGCGGAAACGACATCGGCCAATCGTTGAATCGGAGCCCGCGTGCGCTGAGCCTCACTGACCATACGGACGATTTGCGCCAGCAGCGTTTCTCGACCAATTCGCTCCGCGCGCATCACAAAACTGCCTGTCCCGTTGACGGTCGCCCCCACCACTTTCTGGCCCGGCTGCTTCTCCACCGGAATCGACTCGCCGGTGACCATCGATTCATCGACAGCGCTCGCACCTTCCAGCACCACGCCATCGACCGGAATCTTTTCACCCGGCCGCACGCGTAAACGATCGCCGACCTGTACCTGTTCCAACGGGATATCTTCTTCTCGCGCATCGCTGCGGACAACACGGGCCGTTTTCGGCGCGAGCCCCAACAGAGACTTCAGGGCACTGCTGGTTCGGCTACGCGCCCGCAGTTCCAATACCTGCCCCAACAAGACCAGAGCCACGATGGCCACCGCCGGTTCAAAGTAGACAGCGAGATCGCCGCCATGCACACGGAAGGAGGCCGGGAACAACTCCGGGACAAGCGTGGCCGCAACACTGTACAGATAGGCTGCGCCGGTCCCGAGACCGATCAGAGTAAACATATTGAGGTGACGATTGACGAGCGACACCCAGGCCCGTTCAAACAACGGCCAGCCGGCCCAGATGACGACCGGGGTCGCCAGGACGAATTGAAACCAGACCAAGGCTCGTCCTGAGAAAAGGTGTTGCAACGGTCGGCCCGGCATCATCTCGGAAATCATCAGCGCGAGAATGGGAGCGCCAAGAATGACGCTCTGCCAGAACCGCCGGGTCATGTCGACGAGTTCAGGATTAACTTCCTCCGCCGTCACCGTGCGGGGCTCCAATGCCATCCCACAAATTGAGCAGTTGCCTGGGTTAGCCTGCACGATTTCCGGATGCATGGGGCAGGTGTATTCGGTGCGAGTGCTGGCAGCCGTCACATCAGCCGGCTCCAATGCCATCCCGCACTTCGGGCAAGCCCCGGGCTTGGTTTCTAGAACTTCGGGGTCCATCGGACAGACATACTTGACGCTTCCGCTGGCTGGAACGGACACCGCCTTCGGGATGCGCTGCTCAGGTGGAGCCACATAGTACTCAGGATCGGCACTAAACTTTTCGAGACACCGAGTGGCACAGAAGTAATACTTCTTCCCTCGATATTCGTATGAACCAGCTGCCGTGGCGGGTTGCACCGTCATGCCGCACACAGGGTCGATTTCGCCATTTTCCGGCGCTGGCTGAGCCGACATCATCATCGGCAACGACTTTTTCTTCCCCGGTGTAACGAGACCGGCCGGCGCCGACTTTAAGAACCGTTCTGGGTCGGCTTTGAATGTGTCGAGACAGGATACCGCGCAGAAGTAGTAGGTCTTGTCTTGGTAGTCGTGGCGCCCCGCCGCAGTGGTTGGGTCCACCGTCATCCCGCATACCGGGTCGATGGCCAGGTCGGCCGGGGGAGTGGGCTGGACCATTGGAATGGGTTTCATCGCACCCTCCTTCTCCTACTTGCGGTCACTGTACCGTAGAACGGTCACTGCAAACTTCCATCTTGTCTGCCTTGAACTGGCATCGTAGTCTGCTCTCCCCCGGCATAGTGCCCCGTCTCTCGCTCCATTACTTTCTTTGATCACCAACCCGTTTATCGGCCGTTGTTCCGGTCATGAGCATGCCACTACTTCGCTCGTCCACCTTCGTCATGCCGCTATTCTTCTTCTCCTTCATGCTCATGTCGTTCATCGGCATCAGGCAAATGTATCCAGAGACTAAGGTTGCAGTCATCAACACGAAAAACGATTGCAATAGGGATTTCCTGGAACAGTCCTCCTTTCAATGATGCTCTCAGCAAGCTACGCTCGCTGGGCCGGTCTTGGATCATGATCCACAATAGGCTGCTCAAGAAGCCGAAGAGGTCCACACTAACGTGTGTCAGCGATCACTCTCGGGCCTCTGCCTGATAATCTCCCGATGAGCTTGGGCCATGCGTTCGGCTTCCTCGGCGGCTTTGCTGTAGTACTCGATGAAGCGCTGACAGTGCGCGATCAACTCCGCTTTGGACTCTTTCGGAGCGGGTTGATACGAAGGTGTCTCGTACATGTCCCGCATCAGGCGCATCTCCTCTACCTTCCATCGCAGCCCAGCCGCCTCCTTTTCATACCAGGCTACCAGGGCGGCGTGGTCATCCTTGGCAAGAAGGTCTCGAGGAGGGCTCCCGATGTCCGCGCACGCCACGAGCCCAAACATGACCAGAACCGGCATGAGGGACTTTGGCAACTTCCACCAGGCTCTCATGGTTCACCTCCTCCTAAGCTAGAGTGCTCGTAGTCATGATCTCTTGGGCGTCCGTAATCACGGTCCCTCTTTCCCTCTCACATCCGCCGGGGGGATCCGCGTGGGTATGGGACCCATCACCGACTTGTCATCTTTCGATCTCACGTGAGTGTCGCTCCAGGTAAGCTGTAATGTCCCTCGCCTCCTGAACTGTGATCTCCCTGCGTCCCATATTCTTCATGTTCTGTCGCATCCGCTCTACCACCGCAGTCCACTCTGAGGCCATGTGTTGTTTCGGCTCAGGCAGGGCATGGCATTGCGCACAGGTTTGCAGAAAGAGGGCGGCCCCTGGTGAATCCGACTCAGGAATTGCTGTCGGAGACAACGCCTGCATGGCGTGGGTTTTCAGATATTGCAGTAACGCCTCCTCCTCCTCGGATGCGGGGGCTTTCACCCGCATCATCATACCGTGCATTCCGGCCATCATCCGTTCTCGACTCAGCATCCGGCCGGCTATGCGTGGCCAGTCTTCCGCCGTATGCATCCGCGGGCTAGGGAGATTGTGACATTGGGAGCAGTACCTACTCAGCAATTTCGCTCCACGGCTCTCAGGTTCCGGCAGATCTTGGGGCGTGATGCCGGGCGGCAACATCCCGCCCATCATCTGCTGCATCATTTCCTTCATGTGGCCCTGGTCGTTCTTCTCGTCCATGCCCATCATCCCCATCATGGGCATCATGCAGGACGAAAGAGAACCGGCAACAAATAAGCCTGCGCCACCAAAGACTAAAACCATTGTCATGTATACTCGGCTGCGGTTCTCAGTCATGGTGCCTCCCAAGACATCATCGGCACGACGAGGCCGATGCACCGCGCTTCATCGCGGTACAGGTATCGAGATGTCTTCCTGAACTTCCCGCGCTAAGTTGGCACTCGCCAGTAGCGGTTGGTCCGCCGCCGGCCTAAGCCAGCCACGCCAGAGCATATAGAGGACCGGTATCACCACCAGCGTTAAGAGCGTGGAGGACACCATCCCGCCGATCATCGGCGCGGCAATCCGTTTCATGACATCGGCGCCGGTACCGGTAGTCCACATGATAGGGAGCAACCCGCCCATGATCGCCGCCACCGTCATCATCTTAGGCCGCACGCGCTGAACCGCCCCCTCCATGATCGCGTCACGGAGGTCCTGTGCCGTCGTCATGCGACCTTCGCGCACGCGCCGCTCATACACTTCATCGAGATAGACCAGCATGACCACGCCCGTCTCCGCCGCGACTCCCGCCAAGGCAATGATCCCCACCCAGACCGCTACGCTGAGGTTGTAGCCGAGGTAATGAAGATACCAAATGGCTCCGATCGCGGCGAAGGGGACGGACAAGAGGACGATCAGGGATTTTGCGAGCGAGCGGAAATTAAGATACAGGAGCAACAGAATCACGGCCAAGGTCACAGGGACCACCAGCTTCAACCGCTCCTCCGCCCGAACCAGATGTTCGTATTGCCCGGTCCAGATCAGCCGGTACCCCGACGGGAGCGTCACAAGTTCGTGGACTGCTCGTTGGGCGTCTTGCACATAGCCGCGCAAGTCGCGGCCGCTGACCGACACCGACACCAGGCCGGCGAGCGATCCCGCCTCATCTGCGATCGACGGAGGCCCCTGCGTGATCACCATCTCCGCAATCTGGCCAAGAGGAATCTGTGCGCCGGTCGGTGTTGGAATCAGCACCCGTTTGAGTCGGTCTGGATCGTCGCGCAACTCGCGCTTGTAACGCACGTTGACCGGATACCGTTCTCGCCCCTCGACCGTGGTTGTGACTGTCTCGCCGCCGATGGCAGTGGTGATGACCTCTTGCACATCTCCCACCGTCAGGCCGTAGCGGGCCGCTTCCCGCCTGTTCACGGTCAGATCCAGGTAAAAACCTTCATTTAACCGTTCAGCAAAGGCGCTTCTGGTGCCGGGCACGGTCGCCAAGGCCTGTTCGATTTCTAGGCCGATTCGCTCGATTGTCTTCAGATCCGGCCCCAGCACCTTAATGCCGACCGGACTTCGGACACCCGTCGTGATCATCTCGGTGCGGGTCTGAATCGGCATCCACCAGATATTCGGGAAACCTGGAATGCGTAGCTTGGCATCCATCTCGTCTAATAACTTGTCCCAGGTCATGCCGGGCCGCCATTGCGCTTCCGGCTTGAGAGTGACAGTAATCTCGGCCATGCCTACGAAGGCTGGATCAGTCGCAGTCGGGGCTTTTCCCATTTTGCCGAATACCCGTTCCACTTCGGGGAAGGTCATGAGCAGCTGATCCTGGACTTGCAACACCTTGGCCGATTCCGGGATGGAGAGGCCTGGCACAGTGGTCGGCATGTAGAGAATCGTTCCCTCGTTCAGCGGCGGCATGAATTCCGCGCCGAGTCGGGAGAACACTGGCGCCGTAAGAGCCACTGCCGCGACTGCTACTCCCACGGTCAGCCACCGGACTCGCAGGGCGCCTGAAAGGATGGGCCGATAGAGGGCAATGAGCCACCGGTTCAGCGGATTCTTGGCTTCAGGGCGAACCTTGCCACGAATCAACAACACCATCAACACCGGCGCCAAGGTCACCGAAAGCGCGGTGGCAAAGAGCATCGAAAAGGTCTTGGTATAAGCCAACGGCGTGAAGAGCCGTCCTTCCTGCGCTTCCAGCGCGAAGATCGGCAGAAATGACACGGCGATCACCAGCAGTGAAAAGAACAGGGGGCGGCCGACTTCTTTGGCTGCCGCAATGATGGTCTCGACCCGATCTGCCTGTGGCGACTGTTCCAACCGCTTATGCGCGTTTTCCACCATCACGATCGCGGCATCGACCATGGCTCCGATGGCGATGGCGATTCCACCCAGTGACATGATGTTGGACGTAATCTTCAAGTAGGCCATCGGAATGAAGGCGAGCAGCACCGCCACTGGGAGAATGAAGATGGCCACCAGGGCGCTTCGAACATGAAACAGAAAGACCAGTGCGATCAGGCTCACGATCACACTTTCTTCAAGTAGTTTCTCGCGGAGGACGGCAATCGCGCGATGAATGAGATCGGACCGATCATAGGTGGGAACGATGTGGACCCCTTGGGGCAGGGTCGGCGTGATCTCTGCCAGCCTGGCTTTCACCCGCTCGATCACGGCGAGCGCGTTTTCACCAGCCCGCATGATCACGATCCCGCCGACTGTCTGGCCCTTGCCATCCAACTCGGCGATGCCCCGCCGCTGATCCGGTCCGAGCTGGACATGCCCGATGTCTCGCACCAGGATCGGCGTGCCTTGTCCATCTGTGCCGACCGGAATCAGCTCAATCTCGTCAACCGATCGCAGATAGCCTCGCCCTCGAATCACGTATTCAGTGCCGGCCATCTCCAACACCCGGCCACTGACCTCCGCATTGCTATTGCGGACGGCTTCGATGACCGTTTGAATCGGCAGCCGATAAGCCGCTAGTACGTTGGGGTCCACTTCAATTTGGTACTGTTTGACGAATCCACCGATCGATGAGACTTCCGCTACACCAGGTACACTCGCCAGTTGATACCGTAGATACCAATCCTGAAGGGTCCTGAGCTGTGCGAGGTCGTGCGTTCCCGACTCGTCCACCAACGCGTACTGAAAAACCCACCCCACACCGGTCGCATCCGGCCCCAATGTCGGCGTCACGCCTGCCGGCAACTTGCCGGTGAGCTTCTGAAGATATTCCAGCACACGACTTCTGGCCCAGTAGAGATCGGTCCGGTCTTCAAAAATCACATAGACGTAGGAGACCCCGTATTCCGAGACTCCTCGGACCCGTTTAACTTTAGGTCCAGCGAGCAGAGAGGTCACGACCGGGTAGGTGATTTGATCCTCAATAAGCGTGGGACTGCGCCCCTGCCACTCGGTGTAGACGATCACCTGAACATCCGAAAGATCGGGAATGGCATCCAGAGGAACGTCAAGCACGGCCCAGCCACCCCAGACGGTCAATAAGAGCACACACAAAATCACCAGCACCGGATTCCTAGCACTCACTTCGATTAGTCGCGCGATCATATTGCCCCGCCTTCCAACCGCACGGCGCACCGCAACGCCAGATTTTCCAAGCTACATGCCTTTCCCTGCGACCATGAATTGAAACTTTTCAATAACCGGTGATTGGCCTGGTATAGTCACGTGGGCGGTCACAACCCACGTACCACCCATTCCGAACAGCACCTTTCCTTCATAGAGCCCATCTTTCGTGTGACGAGCCGCCGACTTGGAATCAGTCATGCCAGGCATCGGCATGGTATAGACGAACAGGACTTGCGCATTGGTCACTGGCTTGCCAGTTTGATCCATCACCTTGAGCCTGAGAAGAACCTCGCCCGCCTTGGGCTGTTCCGGGGCCGTTGTGAGAGCAAGAGTGAGTCCATTTATCTGGCGGGTCTCAGCGCCTTCTTTCTTGCTGCCCATCTGCATGCCCGGCATATTTTCCATGCCTTTCATGCCTTGCATCCCTTCCATCCCTTCCATCCCCTCCATTCCCTTCATGTCCCCCATCGGCATCCCCTGCATCCCTTTCATGCCTTCCATCCCTTTCATATCCCCCATCGGCATGCCTTTCATGTCGCCCATCCCCTCCATCCCTTCCATTTTGGCTTCATAGGCGCCGCGCATCTGCCAATCGCCCATGCCGATCCTTCCCATCATGCCCTGCATGCTCGAGGCCGATGCCAATTTACTTTCCGCGTCCAACAAGAAATTAGCCGAGGTCACGATCTGATCTCCTTCTTTGAGTCCTTCCATCACTTCCACGGTATCCTGACTCCGGCGCCCCAACTTGACCGAAGCAGGCTCATACCGACCTTGCCCGCGATCCATGAACACGAGTTGACGAAGTCCGGTATTCAGTACGGCTTCTTTTGGTACGACTAAAGTCCTGACCGCATTCGTCTGCAAGATTACGTTCCCGTACATCCCCGGCTTCAGCTTTAGTTCAGGATTCGGCAATTCGAGACGTACCCTTACCGTGCGGGCTTCGGCATTCAGCGTCGGATAGACATAGGCCACCTTCCCGCTGAATGTTTCTCCCGGATAGGCGGAAAATGTGATCGCGACCGGCTGACCGACTTTCGTGACCGCCATTTCCGATTCGTAAATATCAGCAGAGATCCAGACCATGGAGAGATCCGCGAACTCGTACAATGTCGTGCCCGGTTCCACATATTTTCCCGGCAAGGCCTCCCGCTTGAGGACGATCCCGGATGATGGGGCATAGACCGTGAGCACCGGCTCGGCTTTGCCTCGGTGTTCCAGGGCCGCGATCTGTGCGTCCGTCACATCCCAGAGCCGCAAGCGCTCCCGCGCGCTGGCCACAAGAGAAGCCGCGTTGGCTTTGGCTTCATCCAGAGGACTCGCGGCCAGTTGGGCCTGTGCCCTTAAGGCCAATAAATATTCATCCTGCGTGGCCAAGAGATCCGGCGAGTAGACAGTGAAGAGCGGTTCACCTTTGCGGACCGGTCGCCCGATCGAATCGACGAAGACTTTGCGAACCCAGCCGGAGATTTTCAGCGTGACCTGCGTGAGACCCCGTTCGTCGTAGCCGACCCTGCCGACCGTGCGGATCTCTTCCTCCAGTATTGCGTGAGCTGCCGGAGCACTGCGGACACCGATCAACTGTCTGGTCACAGCCGGAACAGCCACAGCCCCGGGCAGTTCGTCAGCCATGCCCGGCATTGGTTCCATGTCTCTCATGGACTTCATCCCTTCCATGGACATGCCTTCCCTCTCATGGCCCTTCATCTCCCCACTGCTTTGCATCCCCGACATGTCGCCCATTACCCGATGCGTGGCGAAGAATCCGGCGGTGATTCCGACAAACAAGCTGACGACTGCGATACCGACAACAAGGCTTTTTGCACGTATGTCCTGATTCATGGCCATTCCTCCGTTTTTAGCTGTTCCCATTCAGATCGGTTCCGATCACTTGTTCGAGTTCGGCGAGACGATACTCCCGCTCGACCAACGCTCGGTAGTATTCAAGTTGAAACCCCCGCCAGGCCCTATCGGCATCCAAGAGGTCCAGAAAGTTGGACTTCCCCACCTGATATCCGACCCGCGCAGCCTCCACGCCTAGTTCAGCTTGCGGCAACACGGTGGTCCGATACAGCACAGCCACTTCCCAATTGGCTCGGACCTTGGCCAGCAGATCGCGAATCTGAAAGCGAGTCATGTTTTCCAGCTGGTGCCGTTGTGCTCGTGCAGCCGCGACGGACGCCATGGCTTCTTGTACGCCTGCGTCATACTTCGGTTTGGTCCAGAAGCTGAACGGGATGGTCATCGCCACGTAGGCGCCAAAGCCGTCATTGGCCTGAAAGTTCTGGAAGCGCCGAAATGACACATTAAAGTCCGGGTAGTACTGACGCTGGGCCAGCGCCTGAGACTGTTCGTTCCGCTGCAGGACCAGCTCGGCGGCTTTCAACTCCGGTCTGGCGGTCGCCGCTGCGCGATAGAGGGCTTCAAGGTCCAGATCAAACCGTCCCTCATGCGGAGGCTGCGGAGATGCGAGTGGAAAGCGCGGATCCCGATCCACGAGGGTGTTCAGCATCGCTTGGGCAGTCTGCCGACGCTGTTCCAGGACGGGAAGTTTCTCGTGAAGCACGGAAAGTTCCACCTGGGCTTTGAGGACATCGACCTGACCTCCCTTGCCCGCACGGAACCTCGCGTTGGCTATTTCAAAAAATTGTTTGAGCAGATTAATCTGCTCATGATGAATCTGGATCGCCTTATCCGCAAGAAACAGGTCGTAGTAGACCTGCTTGAGACGGGCGACCAGCTCCCGTTCCTTCGCGCGTAGCGCCTGCTCGGCCATCTCAGCTGACTTGCCCGCCATCTCACTTTTCAGAGCCAGCTTGCCGGGAAATGGGAGATTCTGAGAGAGACCGAAGATGCTGTTCTGCGTCTGCGTCACATTGAAGGTCTGAGGGATGTTAAACAAGTCGACGAACAGGGTCGGGTCATCCAGCGATTGAGCCTGGGCAATACGATTCGTGGCTGCTTCCCATTGTTTGCGAGCCGCCAGAAGCTCAGGATTTCTCGCCAGAGCTTCCTGGATCAACTCCGGTAAGACCAAGGCCGGTTGGTCGGTGTGATCGGCGGCATGGGCGACCTGACGGCCACCGGTCGAGAAGGTGAAGGTCATGTTTACGACCGTTATGGCGACTAACAGAAAACGAATTGAACGAGTCATGTGATGGTCCTCCCCAAGAGCTTTCCTGCCCACGACTGTCGCGGATCTCGGACCTCGGCTTGCTACAAACGAAACAGCGAAATGAACCAAGGTTCAGCGCTGGGCAGATCACGCTAATGATGGAACAGTAGAAGGAAGAACCGGGGAGATCAGATGCGAAGCACGGTGCTTGCGAGAGATTGATGCGGAGGAGAACTCGACTCGAGAGATTGATATGAGTGAAAGATACGCTGGAGCTGGCGGCTTACCGTTGGAAGTATCGGCAACGCATAGTCCACCGACCAATGATGGTCCATGTGCCACAAAGATAACTGTAGGGAAGACTCTACCCCCAGAGTTGTGAAGGCATCACACAATTGCCGAGCCGGTTGCTCATCAGGAGTTGAGCAGCCGTTCGCCATCGAGGCATCAGTGGTCCCTGACAGCGGCAGGACACAGGCGTAAGCATTGAAGCTGAACGCCAGTAGGAACACCACAATGGTTACGGCGAGAACGGATCGAGAGTGATGTGAGCCTAATCGCATGACTTCAGTCTATCCCTCATCCATGTGACCCGTCAACGGTATTTCTCATACATCAGCTCTTGATCGGCGAACGTCAACAAATCCACCACCCTTCTGGACGGCTGGAGAGAACCCCGCTCTAACGGCATACCCATTCACCCCATCTCCTCATCAGTCTGATGTCTCTCGTCATTCTTACAGCAAGCAGACGACTCTGAGCCTGACGTACCGGCAAGGCAATCTTTATAGGCCGCATAGGCCTTGAGAGCCCACTCTTCGCCGGGACACCCTTGCATCGTCATCGCGACGTCGAGAAATTCAACCAATTCTTCCCGTGTGACTCCCTGGTCACAGGCCATCCGCACGTAGGCTTGAATACACGGTTCGCAACGAATCGCGATCGAAATCGTCATGGCCGTGAGCAATTTGTACTTGGCGGCCACTATCCCATCCCGATACGTCTGTTGCCGCATGCGCAACAGTCCCCCGGTGACCACGGGACTCAACTTCCGCAGTTCGGCGAACAGACCGTTCGTAGCATTCGTCTCCCGCATCATGACAGCGCCTCCTTCGAGTTCGTAGTCCGACGATGAATGACCGTTATCTATTTGTCGCGCACCTGAGCCCGGTATTTGGATAGTGGATTACCCGCTGCCTCAATCGCCTTGATCAAGGCCTCCGCACCCGTCTTCTCCGGATCGAACGTCACGGCCGCGCGTGCGTTTGAATAATCGGAGAACACAACCCACTTCGTTCCCACGGTGAGATCTACCACACTGACGCCAGGCACCTTGGCAAGCGCGGCTTTGACATCCTTAATGCACCCCCCGCAGGTCATCCCATCGATCTGCAAAGTGACTGTCTGCTGGCTTTGGCTCTCAGCAGCAACTCCCTGGAATCCGGCCAGACTCACAGTCACCGCACCGATTACGATCATCGCATGAACGAATCTCCACATGGTCGGTTTCCTCCTCTCTACTGCCTCGCTTCCCGCTAGGAAGACAGGCTGGCTGGACAATGACGCCTGCTACCTCACATCTCTTGCTTTACGGACAATCATAGCCCCAACCAATAAGGCGCGAGGACCAACCCCAGCGCCAACGACGCCATGACCCAGAGCCATATCCTATTCTCACCCTTCGGATTTCCTTGAGCACATACTTCTCCCGGCGCGCATCGGGCTGACTCCGATTTCCTATAAGCAATATAAAAGCCGATCCCCAACAGGAGTATCGTCAGGCCGATGAAGGCCGGTCGATAGGGCAAGAGTCCCTTCAAAACTCCAGCCGTATCGGCTAAGAAACCCGTAGCCCCGACTCCCACACCAAGCGCCGCGAAGACCAGTGGTCCAATGCAGCACACCGAAGCCAACAACGCGGCACTCACTCCACCGACCGAGAATATGGTCGCCGAATTTTTCGGCTGTCTGAGTTTGGAGGGAATTCCCTCGCACGGACACATAGCCGTCATCTCCTTGTTCGACTCCCAACTTGCACTTCAGCGGTGGTCTCCAATCTGTTGAGAATCGGGCAGCGATCCGTCGGCTGACCAGCCCGGCAGGTCCGAATCAAACTCTCAAGCGCGCGGGTCAGGGCCTGTAAGGCCTTCACCTTGGCCTCCACACACTGCAATTTTTCTTCTGCCTTCCGCTGGATGTCGCCACATCGCGCCCGCTGACTCACGCGCAGGTTCAGCAACTCGGCGATCTCCCGCAACGTGAACCCCAGCGCCTGCGCGTTCTTGATAAACCGCAGTCGTTGTTCTTCTTCTGGCCCATAGAGTCGATATCCCGACGATGCCCTTGTGGCCGGGCCGAGTAAATGACGCCGTTCATAGTAACGGATGGTCTGAATGTTGACGCCGACTGCTTTCGCCAACCGACCGATCGTGCATTCTGCTGCCATCACATCACCTGTCTGGTTGAGGACTTTGACCTTACACCCTGTACCAGGGTACAGAGTCAAGGGGACACAGGAACAGGGCCCTTGAGCTCAAGCGCCAAGCAATGGAAGCTATATTAGCGGAGGGATGAGGAGTATCAATATGCTCGGGCAAATCCCGATCAGAATTGACGAACTGTTTACACGGCGAATCCCCGCAACTGAAGCGCACCCGAGGGAATGGGAGTTTCTATTTGTCCCCTCATGTCCTGGGAGCATACACGATGACCATCATGCCGCCCAATGGCTCCCATCATGTCATAGCGATCCCGACGGACCACCTCGATACCCCAGCCCCATGACAAGGATAACACGATAAACATTCCACCGTATGCAGCATAGACTCGACCAAAATGTGCTGGTTGCAATGTTGGGATGATCCCATAGAGAATGACGATAATCGCACCAGCAATCCCGTAAGCAAGTGGCCGCCCCTCGCGGAACCAGATGCACACAAGATACCCGCCGCCGATCTCACACAATCCGGCGAATCCGAATAACCCAAGAGAGATCGGCAAACTCATGAAATCTTCGGAGTCTTAGGATCAGCTATTCCTGCGCACCCTGCACCCGATCCGATTGTACTTACAAAACCTGCAGCCTGGCATGATCGCTTCAACATCAATCTCGTAGAGGTCGGTAGCGGTTGTCGGAGAACCTCAGTCAAGGGGCATCAGGCCGCCCGAGCGACCCGGAGACCATTGGCGACGGCGATCAGTTCACTGACTTCATGGACAACGACGGCCAAGGCCACACTCAGGACACCGCTCACGGCCAAGGGGATGAGAACGGCCAGTAGTAGAAGTGAGAAGACGATGTTCTGCGTGCTGATCCGCTTCACTTTCAACGCAAGCCGCAGCATCTTGGGCACCTTCGCCAGATCATCAGCCATCAGTGCCACATCTGCCGCCTCGATCGCCGCATCGCTTCCCGCTGCCCCCATGGCCACGCCGCAGGTTGCAGCCGCCAGAGCCGGCGCATCATTAATCCCATCGCCGACCATCAGAACCGGCCCGTAGCAACGTTCCAACTCCTTGACCGCTTCAACCTTGTCCTCCGGCTTGAGGTCCGCCAGGCTGTCATCAAGGCCGAGGCTCTCCGCGACAGTTCGGGCCGTGCTCGCGTTATCTCCGGTTAGCATGACAGTCCGGATCCCCAAGCGGCGGAGATCGCTAATAACATCCTTCACGCCGTCGCGGACACGATCCTGCAAGATGAGCAGGCCGTACAGGTTTTGCTTCGTCCCGACTAGGACGACAGTTTTCCCCTGAGCTTGCTGTGTCTGCACCTTCTCTCGAACGACCTCCAATGGGATTCCAAGCTCCTCGAACAGCGCCGGACTGCCGACATACCACCTCACACCATCAGAAGACACCGCGGTAGCTCCCACGCCGGTCAGGGCCTCAAACTCCAGCATTGACCTCAGCGTAAGCCCTTCAGCCCGTGCCTTCTCAAGGACGGCCTGCGCCAGCGGATGTTCAGAGCCATGCTCGATGCCGGCCGCGACCGCGAGCAATTCGCCTGGTGAGCCGTTGAGAGTGATGAGGTCCGTGATAACCGGCTTGCCGGCAGTGAGGGTGCCCGTTTTATCGAAGGCTGCCACGCGGATCCTCCCGAGATGCTCCAGATGCACGCCGCCCTTGATAAGGATGCCATGCTTGCCGGCCCAGCCAATCGCGGCAGCGGTCGCCACGGGCGTCGACATCACCAGCGCGCATGGCGCAGCCGCGACTAAGAGCACCACCGCGCGCTCGGCCCAGTCCTCCATTGGCAAACCGAGAAGCCAGGGCACAAAGAGAAACCCCACCGACACCAGCAACACAGCGGGACTGTAGCGGCGACCGAAGCGCTCGATCCACTGCTGAGCTTGCCCCTTGCGCTCCTGTGCCGCTTCCACGAGATGAATAATCTTAGCCAGGGTGTTGTCTTGAAACGACGCGGTCGCCTCGATCTCCAGGAGGCCTTGCCGGTTGAGGGTGCCTGCAAAGACCTTCATGCCGGGGACCTTGTCGACCGGAATGGATTCACCGGTGACTGCCGCTTCGTCCAGGCTGGAATTTCCGACTCGAATCACCCCGTCGGTCGGAACGGTCTCGCCAGGCCGCGCGAGGAATCGGTCTCCCACCTGCAGGGCTTCGGCGGGAATCGTGACTTCCTGGCCGTCGCGGAGGACATGCGCCTCTTTGGGCGCCAAGTCCAAGAGCGCGCGGATCGCCGATCGCGTGCGCGCGTAGGTATATTCTTCCAAGCCCTCGGCCGACCCATAGAGGAACACCAGGAAAGCAGCTTCATCCCACAGCCCCAGGATGCCGGACCCGACGGTGGCCGCCAGCATGAGGAAGTCGATCCCAATGACCCGCTCGTGGATCAGCGCCTCCAGGGCTTCCCAGCCCCAGTGGTAGCCACCGAGAGGAATGGCCACAAAATAGAACAGGGCTTCGGTCCGCTCAGAGACCACACCCAGGTGAGCCAGCGCAAATCCCACGCCTGCCAGCATGCCGGCGATCAGCGCATTACGCAGGACCGGGTATTGCCACCATGAGCCCGCAAAGCCGCCCTCGTGCTCTTTGTCCATCACCATTGTCTCAGTATTCATCGGTCCTCACTTGCTACCGTGAGAGCGATGCGCATGCAGCTCTCATTCAACTTCTGCCCCTTTCGGTTTCTTAGAGGAGATCCTTGCGCTTCACTTCGAATTTGTCTTTGCTGATCTCCCCACGGCGTAGCGCTTTTTCAGAATCTCCAACGCTGAGTCCGGTTCTTGTGACGCTTAGCCAGGCCGTCCTTGTTCTAACCATGACTTGACCCATAGGACCAGCACGACAGTCAGCACCGACCAAAAGGCGACCATCACAGCATAGCCAACCCATCCCCAAAGCCCCATCATTGGTTCGTGCATGGCAGTCTCCTTTATATTTATACCGTCTCTTCATTGCAGGGTTGCCCCGAGTTCCTGTTCAGACGCACATGGCTTCGGCCGCAGCGACCGACCTGCCGCCTCCGCGATGTGTGTCATGGCGCGTTCCAGATTGACCCCCAGCTGAACTTCCTTCCGCCGCCGCTCTTCCGGCGGGAAGGCCGCGAGCGTTTTCCCTGGAATCAGCACGACGACATCCTCTGTGCTCCACACCGGTCCTTCACACTGGCCGAGTTGCACCGCCTCCACTTGCACCCGTACCGGCCGAAGCGCCCAGCCGAAAGCATACGCGCCGCCCCACCAGAGCGGGAGGTCGGTCAACAGATCGAACGCCATGTACGAGCCGATGGCTGCGGGATTCCATGCAGTCGCAAAGCCGATAACCGTCAGATTAATGCTCGCGCTCAAGCCCCACCCACTCATCCAGTACTGCCAGCGGACGGCACCATAATCGGGAATGCGTCCTGTGACAATGATATCGGCCCCGCTTTCGTCAGCAAGGGCACGGAGTTGCACGTCGCTGAGACGTTCCCGTCGAAAGCCGAGATTGCCAAATAGACGCCTGGTCTCGGCGAACGGCAGGACTTGGAATCCCGGTTGCGCCGACAACTGTTCCGTCAAGAACCGTTGAGCTCTGAGCTCCACCTCCTCAACCAGTTGAGCCCGGAGATTCGGTTCGATCTCCGGAGACGGCGTCTCCTCGAACGTCTGCATTTGTGTGCTCTTGGTGATGGGTGCCTCCAGCGTGATCTGTGCCACCACGATCTTCAGCGGGGGATCCGGCGGCGGCAGCGTTCTGGACCACCAGCCAGCGCACCCACCGGTCAGGCAGAGCAGGATCAGGGTGGGCACACCTAGGAGGCATGTCTGGCCGCGCATGCGGTTACTGGCTAGAGCCGCTACGCCCTTACCGCTCGTTTCGGCTATCAGTGCCCTTCCCTCCCATGGCCACTCCACGGCTTATCTTGAATCCCGCTTTTCCTGCTCAGTTCATGCTCACTTCGACCGTCAAGCACATGTTCCGCTCCGTAGATTCCCGCCGCCTTTACAGGCATAGCTCTAAACTGACTACGATCTTCTATCGTCCTACCCGTCTTCACAGAGGGGGAACTCGCGCTGGATTAAACTTCTTACCCGTACGGCTTCGGAGATTCTTTAGTCTTACGCCACCAATGTGCCCAGGCCTCTCGGAACCGCTCCTCCCACACATACAAGGTTGGTAGCACGAGGAGAGTCAGCGCGGTCGAAGTCACAAGTCCACCGATCACTACGGTCGCGAGCGGGCGTTGCACCTCTGCACCAGCGGAAGTCGAGAGTGCCATGGGCACGAATCCCAAGCTAGCCACCAGCGCGGTCATTAAGACCGGCCGCATGCGAATGAGCGCACCTTCATACGCTGCTTCTTCTGCCGAATGCCCTTGCTTGCGTAAATCTAAAATGTAGGACATCAGCACAACGCCATTGAGAACGGCCACGCCGAAGAGTGCGATGAAGCCGACTCCGGCTGAGATTGAAAAGGGCATCCCACGAACCGCCAACGCCAAAATGCCTCCGGTTGCCGCCAGCGGTACGTTGAGGTAGATGAGCAGCGCCGGCCTTAGGCTGTTGAACGTCGTGTACAAGAGGACAAAGATAAGAAACAGCGCGATCGGTACGACGATGGCCAGCCGAGCAGACGCGCGCTGCAGATTTTCAAACTCACCCCCCCATTCAATCCAATATCCTGGCGGCAGTGTCACGTGACTCGCCACCGCTTTCTGCGCTGCGTCGACAAACCCGGCGAGATCTCGCCCGCGCACATTGGTCTCGACGGCCAGCCGCCGTTGGATGTTTTCTCGGCTGATTTGCGCCAGCCCGGTTTCGATACGAATATCCGCCAATTGCCTGAGTGGAATGAGGCGACCTTCAGAATCGGCGATGCGAATATCCAAGATGCGCTCGAAATTCTTGCGGTCTTCAGGACTAAACCGCACTTGCATGAAGAACCGGCGATTCCCCTGCACGACTTGACCGACAGTTCGTCCTCCCAACGCTGTGACGGTATCCAAAATCTGTTCCGCATTGATGCCGTAGCGAGCGATCTTTTTCCGGTCGATGGCCACCACATGGTACGGCATGCCGGCCACCTGCTCAGCCTTCGTGTCTGCCGCGCCGGGAACCTGTGAGACCACCCGGACGACCTGATCGCCGAGACG
This sequence comes from Nitrospira sp., assembly GCA_046604365.1. GTDB lineage: Bacteria > Nitrospirota > Nitrospiria > Nitrospirales > Nitrospiraceae > Nitrospira_D. The sequence goes on along the minus strand of JBJACV010000019.1, from coordinate 19,603 downwards.
GCGGAGGGTCTCCATATCTTCACCGAAAATAGTAATGGCAATATCGGATCGCACTCCCGCGATCAATTCCTGGACACGGAGCTCGATGGGCTGGGAATAACTGAAGGTGTTGCCGGGAACGGCCTTGGTCAATGCCCGGTTGATCGCATCAATCAAATCGTCCTTCGTCCTGGCGGTCGTCCACTCCGAGTCAGGCTTCAAAATGAGATAGATGTCGCTGACCTCAACACCCATCGGATCAGTCGCGATTTCTGCTCGTCCGGTTCTCGACACAGCCGTGACCACTTCGGGAAACTCCTTGAGGACCTGCTCAATGCGGGTGGTGGTCCGAACTGATTCCTCTAAAGAGACACTCGGCAGCCGCCAGGCTTGCAGGGCGATGGTGCCCTCATCGAGCGTGGGAATGAACTCCGCGCCAAGAAAGGCAGCGACACCGAGGCTGGCTGCAAACAACGTGGCAGCGACGCTCCCAGCAATGGCCGGGTGCTGCATCGTCTTTGACAAAAGCGGGCGATACCCTCGCTTGGCCTGCCGGATGATCCAGGTCTCCTCCTCTTTCACGCCGTGGCGAAGGAACAGATTTGCCAGCACCGGCGTCACGGTCAAGGTCAGCACGAGAGACCCGACGAGCGCAAAGATGACAGTCACCGCCATCGGACGAAACATCTTTCCTTCAATTCCTTGCAGGGTCAGGATCGGTAAGTAGACGATGATAATGATGCCAACCGCAAACACGATCGGGCGGAGCACTTCTCGGCCAGCTTCGAGGATCACCTGCCGCGTGTTGACCTCCGACAGGCGCGGGCTACTATCGGTGGCTCGTCGTCGTTCGGCAAGATGCCGGATGGTATTCTCAATCATGACAACGGAAGCATCCACAATCAGGCCGAAGTCGATCGCGCCGAGACTCATCAGGTTGCCGGAGATGCCGGCGGTCAGCATCCCGGTGAATGCCACCAGCATGGAGAGCGGGATGGCGGCGGCGACAATAAGGCCGGCCCGGAGATTTCCCAGAATGAGAAACAGCACGGCGATCACCAGCAGCGCGCCCTCGGTCAAATTGGTACTGACGGTCTTGATGGTTTTTCTGACCAAGTCGGTCCGATCGTAATAGGGCTCGATGGTCACACCGGGGGGCAAGGTCTTCTCGATCTGCTGCAGCTTGGTTTTCACCCGATCCACGACGACGCGTCCATTCTCGCCGATGAGCATCATGACAATGCCCGTGACTGCCTCGCCGCGACCGTCGCGTGTGACCGCGCCTTGCCGGACCATCGGAGCGAACCGCGCCTTGCCCAAATTGCGGATATAAATAGGCGTCCCGTCGTGCCCTGTTGATACGATGATGTTGTCGATGTCCTCGAGTGTCTGCACAAGGCCTTCACCCCTGATCAAATACTGCTCCTGCGCATGTTCGATATAGCCTCCGCCTGAGTTGGCATTGTTTTGTTCGAGTGCCTGGAAGATTTGCCCGAGTGGAATTTTATAGGAGACCAGTTTGGCGGCATCGAGTTGTACTTCATAAGTCTGCAACTCTCCGCCGTAGGTGTTGACTTCCACCACCCCAGGAACGGAGCGGAGCTTGAAGGCAATGTCCCAATCTAAAATTGTCCGCCGCTCCATGAGGGAGTATCCATCTCCCTTGACCTCGAACTGGAAGATCTCGCCCAATCCCGTGGAAATCGGTCCTAACTCGGGGTTGCCAAAACGCGGCCCGATTGCCTCGCGGGCTCGAGGCAGGCGTTCCATCACCAGGCGACGGCAGAAGTAGATATCCATTCCCTCATCAAAATAAATAGTCACTGCCGAAAGCCCGAACCGGGAGACCGATCGGATCAGGGTGATACCCGGCAATCCGGACATCGCCGTCTCCACCGGAAACGTGATGAATTGCTCAATCTCGACCGGGGAAAGGCCCGGCCCATTCGTGAGGATCTGGACTTGGTTCGGTGTTACGTCCGGAACGGCATCAATCGGAAGCAGGCGCATGGCATAGACGCCGCTGATGACGATGAGCAGGGCAAACACCAGAATCAGAAAGCGATTTGCCAGCGAAAATTCGAGGACTCGGTTCAGCATAATAGATAGCCTCGGAGGGGAATCATTCGCTACCCTCCACCTATCTGTTCTTTCAGTAAAATTGACTTGAGATAGAAAGCCCCGGTCGTCACGACCCTCTCACCCTCACGCAAGCCCGAGCGAATCTCGCCGTACGGCGGTGATCGCCGTCCCACGGTCACCTGCCTCACCTCATACGTGCCTGGATTCTTTTCCACAAACGCCATGGTCTTGTCGTTTACTTGATGAAGAGCGTCCAGCGGCGCGACGAGCGCATCATTGCCGCGCCCAGGCAAGATGACCGCAGCTCTGGCAAACATGCCGGGCCGGAGACGCCGCTGGGGATTGGGTATTTCCACGCGCGCATCGATCGTGCGGGTCGCGGGATTCAGGACGTCACTGAGGTAGACGATGGTTCCCTTGAAGGTTTCGCCGGGAAGGGCATCCACCGTAATCTCCACATCGGCTCCCTTCCGCACTGCCGCGAGGTTCTGCTCATAAACGTCCAGGATGATCCACACCGTAGACAAGTCGACGATCGTAAAGGCCGTATCCTTCGGACTGATTAATTCTCCCAACGTGATCGTCCGTTCGATGACGGTTCCGTTTAAGGAAGAGACCAAAGGGAAATAGGAGAGGGGTTGTTCCTTGGTACTCCAATCGATGTGCGTGATGTCTGCCTCGGACAGGCCGATGAGTCGTAACGCCTCATGCGCGGCGCGATAGGCGGCAAGGCTCTTCTCATGGCGCCCCTTGGCGTCTAGGAATTCCTTTTCCGAGGTAATCTGCTCTTTGTACAGTCCCTCTTCCCGAACATAGTTCCGCGTATCGACATCGTGATTCGTCTTCGCCTGAAGGAAGTCGGATTTCTTTTGACCCAGTTCGATGCTGTCCAGGAGGGCCAAGACTTGTCCAGACTTGACGTGTTGACCCAGCACCGCCTTGACCTCGATGACCCGACCTTCGATGCGAGGGCTCAGATGCACCAGGCGGTATTCGTTGGGCTTGATCGTAGCTGTGGCCGTGATTTCATCACGAAAGGGGCGGCGTTCGATGACGGTTGTCTGAAACGCTTGTCCTGCGAGCGCCTCAGGTGGAACTGTCAGTTGAGGTGGCTCACCGACCTCATGACCAGCCTGTTGTTTTTCTTGCTCGGCCCTTGCCTTTGGCGCCGACTGCTCTACACGACTCTCATTACAGCCCACGGCAAGAAAAACGAGTAGGCTTCCAAGAAGAATATGAGTATTCCCCCTCGTACGAGACTTCTTGAAATTCCCTGAGACGCGTGGCTGGCTGCCTCGTGCGCAAATCGCTTCAATGCGCGTTCGTGACAGGAAGCTAGGCCAGCTCATCGCAGTTCCCCTGTCCAACGTTCCAACCGCGCCAGCTCGACGGAGAGATTCGCCCGCGCTTGCGCATACTCTAGTAACATCTGCCGATGCACTCGTTGGGCATCAATGAACTCAAGAAGGCTCGCTGCGCCTTGCTGAAAACTAATCTTTGCGATCCGTAACGTCTCTTCCGCCTGTTTCAATAATCCTTTCTCAAACACCTCAATCTGGTCCTGTGCAGCGTGGGCTTCCTCCACAGATTCGGTAATCGCTGTGACTAGGTCATTTTGTGTTCTCACTTGTTCTGCTTCAGCGCGTTCCTTCGCCGACAAGGCCACCGTGATTTCTCCCTGCCGTCGATACCACAGCGGTATGGGAACACTTAATCGAGCCAAGTAGGCCGTCTCGGCCGCTTCCTGATGAAAGAGGCCGGAGACCGTGACAAAAGGAATCAGGGATTGGCGTTCCTGTACAACGCTGTGGCCTGCCCGTTCGATTTCTTTTCGGATGCGATGAACCGTCGGGTGCTGGTCCATGGCGCGAGTAATTAAGTCTTCGAGGTTCAGCTCTGGTCGAGATGATACGAAGTCACCTTGGACATCGAAGTGTTTGCCGAGCACACCACCAGTTAGCGCATTTAGTCGAGACCGCGCGACAACCAAGGTGTGTTGAGCGTGATTTAGATCATTGCCGACCTTTTGAACTTCCACATTGGCTTTCAGGGTTTCAAAAGGTCTCGCCTGCCCGGCATCTACGCGCGCTTTGACGCTACGGTGGAAGTCCTGTACGATAGCAAGAGCTTCCGTGATCAATTGCGCATTGCGCTGGGCGAGAAGTAGTTGGTAAAAGGCGATTTTGACATCAGCAAGGACATTTAACCGAGTCGCATCGGCACTCGCCTCAAATCCGGCCAACCCGGCCTCCGCCGCCCGCTGACGGGCTTGGCGCATACCGGGCCACTCCAGCGGTTGGCTCACCGTTACGCCGCGCTCGAAGAACTGGATATTCCCGAGAGACTCGCGGGTTCTGCCTGGTCCGAAAGTTCCGTCAATGGATGGATTGGGATAGGCTGACGCGGTTGTTTGAAGCCCTCGACCTCGCATGACTAGGCTGGCCGCTTCCTGTAAACCCGGATTGGACTCTAGAGCCACGCCGAGCAATTCCTCTAATCGATAGGAACGACTCTCCTGAACTTGCGCCAGGACCACGGTGCCAGTGAGGAGGATCGGCAAGAGGACTCCGGCCAAAAGCAGAGTTCGCAGCAGCCGATGTACCATGACAACTCCTCCTTTCGTGTAAGACACAGTGATTTGCATATCAACCAGCCGACACAGGTCTTGCATCGTCAAAATCGATCAAGGTTCGTCGCGATCGGGACCTCCTACCATTAACAGTACAGCTGCAACGACGATGTAGCCCATAACCCACATGAGGTTCTTGATGTTTGACGATACGAATAGCCATATCGGCTCACGACTAAAGAAGACGATCACCAACATCGCCAAACCAACCCAATTCCACCAGCGCATCTCCATCATGAGATTAGCTCCTTGCATCATCCCGCGCTTAGAGTGCCTCTTTGCCTCATCGCACAACCAGGAATCAGGATAGGTCGCGGTCCGAACCTCCTCGTATTAACAATACGGCCGCAATAATGACGTACGCTGCAACTGGAATAGCCCACAGGATCTTCGTGCTGTCATACTCCATGCTGCCAGACTCCGTGATGCTAAACCCTATGATCGGCAATATCAGCTCATGAAGAACGAGCAAGAACAACAACATTGCTAAACCCAGCCAATTGGTCCAACGCATGTCCATAATGATGAATTTGTCCTTTCCTTCACCTCTCGGCCTTGTCTTGAGCCATAGTTTCTGCACACTCAATACGGATAGAGAGACGCCAAAAGCTAGATGAGCGTGTAGCGCATGACGCTTCCGCATCGCCCGCATGGCAGACAATGCGTGCGTGTTACGTTGTGCAAACAGCTGGTCTGTTAGACACTGAGGGGCGGATGGAAGAGGAACACGACGAAGGTCGGCACGTAGAGCGTGGGACTTGAACTTACATTATCTGCGCGAGGAGAGAGGACCTCAGGAAGGGGAAGGAACACCGACTGGAATACAAAATGACAAGGGCATCCATGATTCGACACGTTCCCCTCAGGAGACAACGGAGAACTGTCCACCAGTTCAGCTTGTGTTGAGAGGATCGTCCCTTGCCACTCACCCAGGCACGTGAGCCCCGTGAGTTGAACTCCAAGCAGGAGCACCAGCCCGATGAGTAGTACATGTGAGAGTTGTCTTTTCACCGGCAACTACCTCTTCGCAACAAGAATATAGCACGATCCTCGCAAGAAAACAGTACATGTGTTGGTGGTAAATAACATTTGGCTCCAACTAGTGATCGGGACGGCGATCCATTTCGTGACATCAGCGCCGATGTTCCGCATGATAAAGCGGGCCTTTGATCACGCGCTGTTCCTGTGGTTTAGAACCACGCTCGCAAACCCAACACGAACCGTATCTACCTCGGATCTCCGCCCTGTTAGCTCGCCGGTGTCGCCGTTTCATCGAAACTTATGGTCCCACGATATGCCCAATATGGCACGATCGAGTCAGCGGTAGATTCCTTCCTTTTCCGTCTCTCCGCCAACTGTACAGTTCCACTTCGTCCTCCCACATGACGCAATTCGCCACAGTTACGTTGATGGGCATCTGCCCAGAAATGCCTCACTGCCTGCGCAGAAGGAGATCGAGATCCTCGCCTGGGGGTAGTCGCAAGTCGTCGGAATTACATTCCTTATTCTATTAGGCTCTTCGAATCAGTTTGCTGGCATTATCCCGAATTCCGCAGTAGACAGTGAAGACAAGAATCCACTCCAGGAAACACTTTGATAGTCAACGCATTACGTTGCCAGTCTTGAACTGCGCCGCAGTTGAACTCGGTGAAAACGGTCTTGGTGATTGTACGGAAATTCATTCGGGTTGATCGAAGTACTTGAACGCACCTTGGATTTCAACTGCGGAATCCGGGATTATTATTGATGCTGTCACTTTAGAGAGTTCGCCAGAATTGACGGACTTGCTGGAGTGAGTATAGACTAGCCGTGGTGAAGAGAGCGAGGTCGGCTCTGATGCTTGTCGATATCAACATACGGTTCATGGTTCTGGTCTTTACTTTCTGCCAGGTCATGGGAGCTATGTGTGCGGTGCCGGATCTGTCGTTGGCAGACGACATGCCGCAGATGGCTGGGGAACTGAGTCACGCGGCCTGTCCAATGGACGGGACCATCATGTGCCCGCCGTCGCTCACCGCGTCGCCTGAGCGTCAGATAAAGACCAGCATGGTCGTGGTTGCTGATCCTGTTCTGTCTCTGGTCAGTCGTGCCGAAGTTCCCGCCGCTGTCTCTCTTGAGATGAGTGAGTCTTGGAGCAGCGCCTATTCACTTGTTCCTCTCTCCATAAGCTCTTCCTCGGTCCTTCGAATCTGATCCTCCACCTCCAATATCGTCGTCCCCTGCTTGGCGGCTGGCGCTGAGCGGACGGTGGTGTCTTTTACCGACGGAGGTGTGCCGTGAGACAAACTCCTATCTCACTTTCATTCTCGCGAGTACGGGCTGCGTGGCTAATCGCGCTGACGCTCCTGCTTCTGCCCAGGCCGGTCGGCGCGGCCGACGAAACGGCCGAACCCCGCTTGGATCTTTCCGGTCTTATTCGAGAACTCGATACTGCCAATCCTGAGATCAAAGCGGCGTTTCAACGCTGGGAATCCGCCAAGGCGGTCGTGCCACAAGTACAGACCTTGCCGGATCCTCGCCTCCAGCTGGGCTATCAACGCATGCCGATGGTGCCGCCGGTGGTGGAAGGGGCCATGTATGGATTTGGGCAGGACATCCCGTTTCCGGGCAAGCTCACGCTCAAAGGGGAGGTCGCGCAAAGAGAGGCGGATCGGTTGGAGCAAGAGTTTCTTGCCACCCGTCTGAGGCTGGTTGCCGCGCTCAAACAGGTCTATTACGACCTGCACTTCGTCCATAAGAGCATCGACGTCGTGGAGAGGAACAAGGCGCTTCTGACGCAATTCGAGAAGACAGCCAAAGCCCGGTACAGCGTGGGACAAGCCGCCCAGCAGGACGTATTCCGCGCCCAAGTCGAAATTTCACGTGTCCTGGATCGGCTGGCCGTCCTCGACCAGCAGAAGGAAAGCCTTCACGCCGCGATCAATCGGCTCCTGAATCGCCCACCGGACGGCCCTTTGGGTACTCCGGAAGAAACGCACAGCATCCTCCTGACGCTTCCACTCCAAGAACTCAACAGGCGGGCGAACGAATTCTCGCCCGCGCTGCTCGCGACGGTAAAAAGCATCGACCGCTCGGAACGGTCCGTCTTACTCGCCAAGCGACAGTACTACCCCGATTTCGATGTGACAGCCCTGGGGATCCGCAACGACAAGATCAATGACAACGGGTATCAGATCATGGTGGGCATCAAGATTCCGCTGTTCTATCAATCGAAGCAAAAGCAAGGCGTGCACGAGGCCATGGCAAATCTCGAAGGCGCCCGCGAAGACTTTGCCGCCGCCAGACAGGATCTGTTGTTTCAAGTCAAGGACGGCTTCGTCCAAGCGCAGCGAGCCGAGCGGCTGATCACGATTCTGCGCGACGCGATCATCCCGCAGGCCACACTGGGTTTGCAGGCGGCACAAGCCGGTTATGCTGTGGGCAAAGTGGACTTTCTGACGCTGCTCAACAGTCTCTTGATTCTGCAGGACAGTCAACTTGAATTGCACAGCGAGATCGTCAATCACGAGAAAGCGCGGGCCCGCCTCGAGGCCGTCACCGGTGGGCCGCTGGAGGGGTCAGAAAGGAAACCGGGATCATGAGCCGCCGCAGTTTCATCAGGGCCAGCGTGCTCATCGTGTTCATGGCAGGTGGCTTGACGTGGCTCCTGTTGCACCAACTGATCCTTCCGCCAGCGGAGTCCGGACAGGGTGAAATGGCCGGCATGGAGATGCCGGGGGTGAACAAGAAGGAAGAGAAGACACCGGCTCAGGCGACACAGTCCGCCGGAATCGAGTCCGCCCGCGAGCCGAAAAACGTTCCCGGCATCGTAACCATCCCGCCGGAACGGCTGCAAACGATCGGAGTGAAGTACGGGCAAGTGACCCGCCGTCCCTTAGAGAAAACCATCCGAACCGTGGGACGCGTGGCGGTGGATGAGCGCCAGCTTGCCAAGGTCACCATCAAGTTTCACGGGTGGATCGAAGAGCTGTTCGTCAGCGCGCTCGGGGATCATGTGAAGAAAGGGCAAGCGCTCTTCACGATCTACGGCCCTGATTTGGTGGCCAGTCAGGAGGAATATCTCCTCGCGTTACAAGGCCGCACACAACTGGGTGAGAGCGAATTCCCGGAAGTGGCTCGGGGCTCACAGGATCTACTCGAAGCAACCAGGCGTCGTTTTGAACTGTGGGATATCACGGATTCTCACATCCGCGCACTCGAAAAGACCGGCAAGGTACTGAAGACGCTCCCGATCCATTCACCCATCACCGGCACGGTCATCAAAAAAGAAGCGGTCGCGGGCGCCCATGTGGATCCTGGCCAGGAACTCTACACGATCGCGAACCTTTCGCGCGTTTGGATCCTCGCGGACATCTATGAATATGAACTCTCGTTCGTGAAAGCCGGGCAAAAAGCCGCCGTCACCCTCTCCTATGATCCAAGCACGGTCCTGACCGGCCGTCTGAACTTCGTCTATCCCACCTTGGACCCGAAGACCCGCACGGCCAAGGTGCGGTTTGAGCTCGACAATACTGACGAGAAGCTGAAACCGGACATGTATGCCAACGTGGAGTTGCAGGTAAAGTTGGGCACTCGTCTGGCGATCCCGCAAGAAGCCATCATCGAGTCCGGCCAGAAGCAAGTCGTCTTTCTCCATCTGGGCGGCGGCAAGCTCGAGCCGCGCCTGATCAAAACCGGCGTCAAGACCGGCGAGTGGTCGGAAGTGCTGACGGGCCTGAAAGAGGGTGAGCATATCGTCACCTCGGCCAACTTCTTAATCGACAGCGAAAGCCGGCTGAAATCGGTCGTCGAGAGTATGGGCGGAATGCCCGGCATGAAGATGAGTGAGTGACCAATCATGGTTGAACGGATTATCGAATACAGTGCAAGACACCGTTTCATCGTCTTCCTGCTCGTCTTCTCGATGTCTGCCGTGGGGCTCTGGGCCATGTGGCAGACGCCGATCGACGCTTTGCCGGATATCTCCGACACGCAGGTCATTGTCTATACCACGTGGCCCGGCCGCTCGCCGGATCTGGTCGAAGATCAAATTACCTATCCGATCGTCACGGCGCTGCTCTCCGCGCCCAATGTGACCGTGGTTCGCGGTTTTTCGGACTTCGGCTATTCCTATGTCTACATTCTCTTCAAGGACAACACGGACATCTACTGGGCCCGTTCCCGTGTCTTGGAGCGGTTGAGTCAACTCTCCGGCCGCATGCCGGAAGGCGTCACGCCGCAGCTGGGACCCGACGCAACCGGCGTGGGCTGGGTCTTTCAGTATGCCCTGGTCGATGAGACCGGACAGCATGATCTGGCTGCCCTGCGCAGCTTCCAAGATTGGTATCTGCGGTATTGGCTGCGAGCCGTGGAGGGCGTGGCGGAAGTGGCCAGCATCGGTGGCTTCGTCCGCCAGTACCAAATCAACTTGGACCCGACGAAGGTGTCGGCCTATCGCCTCTCCCTCCCTTCCATCATCGAAACGATTCGCGACAGTAATAACGATGTCGGTGGTCGCGTCGTAGAGTTTTCCGGGATCGAATATGTCGTCCGTGGCCGCGGCTACATTAAGAAGACCGACGATATCGAAAAGATTGCCATCGGTGTCAACGAGAACGGCACGCCGATTTTGTTGCGCGACGTGGCGACGGTGCAGCTTGGTCCGGACATGAGACGAGGGCTGGCAGAGCTCAACGGTCAAGGCGAGGTCGCAGGCGGCATTGTGATTATGCGGTTTGGCGAGAATGCCCTCAATGTGATCGAACGCGTGAAAACGAAGCTCAAAGAGATCGAACCATCCATGCCGAAAGGCGTCAAGGTCGTCACGACCTATGACCGGAGCGGCTTGATCCACGAATCGGTCGCCACGGCGAATGAAAGCCTTCTGGAAGAGCTGATCGTCACAGGCGTACTCATCATCGCGTTCTTGCTCCACGTCCGATCCGCGATCGTGCCGATCCTCACCTTGCCCATCGCCGTGCTGCTTGCGTTCATTCCCCTGTACCTAATGGAGATCGGCATCAATATCATGTCGCTCGGCGGCATCATCGTGGCGATCGGTGACATGGTGGATGCCGCCATCGTGATGGTGGATAACGCCCACAAGCGCCTTGAGGAATGGGAACGAGATGGGAAGGTCGGCGAGCGACTCCAAGTCCTGATCGATTCCGCTAAAGAAGTCGGTCCGCCGATTTTTGCCTCCGTCCTCGTCATCGCCATCTCCTTTATTCCGGTCTTTGTGCTGGAAGCGCAGGAAGGGCGGATGTTTAAGCCGCTAGCCTGGACCAATAATCTCGCCATCGCCATGTGCGCCGTGTTGGCCATCACCTTGGTTCCGGCCTGTCTGCCAACCTTCATTCGCGGGAGGATCTTTCCGGAACAGAAGCATCCGGTCAGCCGCTCGCTCCAACGGCTCTATGCGCCCATGCTCCGGGCAGCCCTGTCTTATCGGAAAGCCGTCGTGATCGGCGCCATCCTGTTGATGGGCAGCATTGTGCCGCTCTACCGGCAGATGGGCTCCGAGTTCATGCCGCCGTTGTACGAAGGCACGATGCTCTATATGCCGACGACCTTGCCGGGTCTTTCCATCACGGAAGCGGGACGGCTGTTGCAGATCATGGATCAGAAACTCCGGTCGTTCCCCGAAGTGGACCATGTCTTCGGCAAGGCCGGCCGGGCGGAAACTTCTACCGATCCTGCCCCTTTCAGCATGATGGAAGTGGTGGTCGAGCTGAAACCGAGAGACCAATGGCGGCCGGGCCTCAGTTATGAAGGCCTGGTGGATGAAATGGACCGGACCCTGCAATTCCCCGGTGTGATCAATGCGTGGACGATGCCGATCAAGGCACGGATCGATATGTTGACCACCGGGATCCGAACACCGGTCGGGATCAAGGTCTTCGGTCCGGACCTCAAGCAGATCGAACAGATCGGCGAACATCTGGAAAGGGTGCTCAAGGAGGTGCCGGGGACACGCAGCGTCTATGCGGAGCGGGTATCCGGCGGCTATTTCCTCGACTTTGACATCAACCGCGATGAAATCGCGCGCTATGGGCTGAAGCTGATGGATGTGGGCAAGATCATCGAGACAGCCATCGGCGGTGAAAATATCGCTACCACCATCGAAGGCCGTGAGCGGTATCCGATCAACGTCCGCTACCTCCGGGAATTGCGGGACGATCAGCAGAAACTGCAGCGGGTCCTGGTCGACACGCCGACGGGCGCCCATGTGCCGCTCGCGCAACTCGCGACGCTCCGCTTCGTCAACGGCCCGCCCATGATCCGGGACGAAAACGGCATGCTCGCAGGCTATGTCTTCCTGGACATGACGGGACGCGATGTCGGCGGCTATGTGGAGGACCTGAAACGAGTGGTCAAAGAGAAGGTCACGCTGCCGCCGGGCTACACCATCGTGTGGTCCGGCCAATACGAGTTCATGGTGCGGGTGAAAGAACGACTGAAGTTCGTTGTCCCGCTGACGCTCGTGATCATCTTTGTCACGTTTTACTTCTCGTTCGCGTCGGTAGCCAAGACCTGCATGGTGATGGTGGGGGTGCCGCTCTCACTAGTCGGGGCCGTCTGGTACCTGTCGATTCTCGGCTACAACATGAGCATTGCCGTGTGGGTGGGACTGATCACGGTCGTGGGAACTGCGGCAGAAACCAGCGCGGTCATGTTGGCCTATTTGGACGAAGCCTGCGCGAGGCGCAAGGCAGCGGGCGGGCTCACGACGTTGCACGATCTGATCGACACCGTCCAGCTTGGCGCAGTCGAGCGCATCAGACCCATGGCGATGATTGGCTTGGTTGATGTGATTGGGTTGATTCCGGTCATGTGGGCCACGGGAACCGGCGCGGATGTGATGAAGCGAATCGCCGCGCCACAGGTCGGCGGGGTGTTCTCGGCCATGATCCTGACGCTGTTTGTGATTCCACCCGTCTACGTCATGTGGAGGTGGTGGAAAGAACAACGAACACCTCGAACGGACGGTGTGAAGTACGAGTAAGAATGAGCAAACCAAATGCTTCAAGTCGTGCTGATCATCGTCCCAGACGTGTACTTCGCCATACAAGAGCGGAAGGGGATCTGCACGCCATGACTGGTTTCGAAAGAATCCCCGTATGACCACAGCACCTGCCATCGCTGCACAACCGAACGGAAAAGCCTGGCACAGCCTATCTACGGAGGATGTGCTGGCGCAACTCGGGTCCGCAGCGACCGGACTGTCTACATCGGAAGCTACGCGACGACTGGCCGTGAACGGTCCCAACGAGTTGAAAGAAGGGGAACCTATCAGCCCGCTTCACATGTTCTTGGCCCAGTTCAAAAGTCTGATCATCTGGGTCCTCATCACTGCGGCTGTCATCTCCGGTCTGCTCGGCGAACGGATGGACGCCATCGCCATCCTCGCCATTGTTGTTCTGAACGCCGTCATCGGTTTCTACCAGGAATTCCAGGCCGAGAAGTCCATTGCGGCGCTTAAGAAGATGACTTCGCCTCACGCCACGGTGCGGCGGGGAGGACAGGTCACCTCCATTCCCGCCTCGGGCGTCGTCGCGGGCGACATCCTCACACTGGAGGCCGGCGACCTGATCGCAGCCGACGCACGGCTGTTGGAGGCAGCCTCCCTCAAGTGCATCGAGTCCGCGCTGACCGGTGAATCGCAGGCGGTCATGAAACAGGCCGGCACGTTGGAGCAGCGCGATATCCCGCTGGGCGACCGTACAAACATGATCTTCATGGGCACCAGCGTCGCGGCGGGCACGGGCGAGGCTGTCGTGGTGGCCACAGCCATGAACACGGAGTTGGGCCGCATCGCCGGTCTCATCGAAGAGGCGGGGTCGGAAGGGGGCACACCTCTACAGAAAAAGCTCAACTCGTTCGGGCATCTTCTCGTATGGGCGACGTTGGGCATCGTCGCACTGCTGTTCGGGCTGGGGCTGCTGCGCGGGATCCCGCCCTTCGAGCTCTTCATGACCTCAGTCAGCCTCGCCGTAGCCGCCGTGCCGGAAGGGCTGCCTGCTGTCGTTACGGTAGCCCTCGCGCTCGGAGTATTGCGCATGTCCCGCCGCCGCGCGCTCATACGCAAATTGCCCGCGGTCGAAACGCTCGGTTCAACGACGGTCATCTGTACGGACAAGACCGGCACCTTGACGGTCGGCCAAATGACCGTACGCGCTCTCTACGTCGCGGGCCAACGCTACGACGTTACGGGCGAAGGCTACGGGCCTGACGGCGGCGTGCACGTCGAGGGCAAGAAGGCGGACGCGCAGCAGGCCGTACCGTTACTCGAACTGGCGACCCTTCTCCTCGGCTGCAACCACGCCCATCTTGTTCAGGAAGAGGGAACCTGGAACGTCATCGGCGATCCCACCGAAGGCGCTTTGCTCGCTGCCGGTCGTAAAGCCGGCGGAAACCGCGAGCGCATCGAGCAGGACCTGCCGAAGCAGCATGAAATTCCCTTCGACTCCGACCGGAAACGTAGCACGGTAATACGCCGGATGCCGGACGGGAAGTTCCGCGCCTTCATCAACGGAGCGCCCGACGTGCTCTTGGAACGCTGCACCAATCTCTACACCGGCACAGGGGTTCGGCCCCTGACCGAGCAAGACCGCCGGAGCATTGTGGCGCACAACGAGGCGATGGCACAGCAAGCCTTGCGCGTGCTCGGCTCGGCCTATCGTGACTTGGACAGCGCGTCGGCCCTCGACCTCACCGCGGCGGCCGTGGAGCACGATCTCGTGTTCGTCGGCCTGTCGGGCATGTACGATCCGCCGCGTCAGGAGGCCAAAGAGGCCGTTGCACAATGTCGCACCGCCGGCATTCGTGTCGTGATGATTACCGGCGACCATCCGCACACCGCGATGGCCATCGCGCGCGAACTCGGTATCGCGTCGGGTGATGCCGCCGCTCTCGCTGGGTCGGAGTTGGACAAGCTCTCCGATGACGAACTCCGGCAACGCGCGCCCAACGTCGCCGTGTACGCCCGCGTCACCGCCGAGCACAAACTGCGCATCATTCGCGCGTGGAAGGCGAACGATGCGGTGGTGGCGATGACCGGCGACGGCGTCAATGACGCCCCTGCCATCAAAGGCGCCGACATCGGCATCGCCATGGGGAAATCAGGCACGGAAGTCACCAAGCAGGCCTCGGATATGATCATCACCGACGACAACTTCGCCTCGATCGTCGCCGCCGTCGAAGAAGGCCGCGGCATCTACGACAACATCCGGAAGACGCTCCAATACCTGCTGGCCGGCAACACGGGCGAACTCCTGCTGATGACTATCTGTGTGGTCATAGGGCTCCCGACTCCGCTCCTGCCGATTCACCTGCTCTGGATCAATCTCGTCACCGACGGCCTGCCCGCACTCTGCCTGGCCACCGACCCCATCGATCCTGACGTGATGACGCGGCGCCCTCGCCGCCCGTCTGAACGCCTCACCGACCGCAGCTTCCTCGTCACGATGTTCCTCACCGGCTGCCTGACGGCCGGCGTATCGTTCGCGGTGTATCTCTACGGCTTGAAGACGGGAACCGAAGAAATGGCCCGCACCGAGGCCTTTGCGACTCTGGTCTTCGCCGAACTCCTGCGAGCCTTCGGCGGCAGGAGTGCAACCAAGCCCGTCTGGCGCATCTCCCTGTTCTCAAACATCAACCTTGCCCTCGTCGTGTCGGTTTCTTTCGGGCTTCAAGTATGGAGCCATCACAATGAGACGCTGGGCCGCTTTCTGAAGACGTCGTTCCTGTCGCTCGCCGATTGTGTGCTGCTGCTCGCCGTGGGCGCTATTCCGTTGGTTGTCTTGGAGATGGTGAAGGTGGTGCGCCAAGCCGGGCGGTTACGAAAGGCCGAGCTATGACCACCGATCCGATTTGCGGCATGAGGGTTAACAGACTCTACTCGCTTTTGGACTAGATTACGGGGGGCAGGTCACCTATGTGATCACGTTCGATGGAAAGAAAATTCCGGTGGCGGAGTGAGTTTGGGGTGACTTGGTCGTTTCAGGAGATTGGTCTCCTGCTCCCCTGCCCTATTTGGTAGTCGTCAGTTCTTGCAATGTTTCCATTATATCGACCAACGGAGCAACAGTCAGATTTTCAGAAAGAGAAAACTTTTCCTTGCCGGGATAAACGACGAATCGGTGCGTAGCTTTTATATCCTCACATCCCAGATAAAATCCCTTAGCGGGTTTGGGCACAAGTGAGCGTTTGATTTCGATGGCGATACGGCGGCGTGTGCCTTGCTCAATAACCAGATCAATTTCAGCGCCCGCCGCTGTGCGGTAAAACCACGGAAGCGCATCATCAGGCAGAACGCTTAGAAGATTCTCAAGCGCAAAGCCTTCCCAGCTTGCTCCCGCGATGGAATGACCGAGGATATCTTCCAGCGTTGACAGTCCCAGCAACATATGCAACAGGCCACTGTCACGAATATAAATCTTTGGCGCTTTGACAAGCCGTTTCCCTATATTGCCGTACCAGGGCCGGAGCGTGCGAACGAGCAGCAAATCCTCCAGAAGCTCGACATAGCGTTTCGTTGTCCGTGACGACAGGTCCAGGCTGCCGGCAAGCTGGGCAATATTGACTTGGCCGCGCTGATTATGCGCCAGCATCGTCCAGAGGCGGCGCAAGGTCGAGGCGGGAATACGCGGGCCGATTTGTGGAATATCTCGTTCAAGATAGGTGCGAATAAAAGTCTTGCGCCACTCAAAACTTTCAGCGTCCGAGGCAGCCAGGAGACTGGAGGGGAACCCGCCGCGCACCCATAGCATATCTGCGGACAGGTTGTTATCTTGTGCGCCCTCCCAGGCTGTGATGCCACCCAGTTCTCTGTAGGCAATCCTGCCAGCGAGGGACTCGGCAGATTGTTGCAGCAGGTCAAGCGATGCAGAACCCAGAATCAGAAACTGGGCGGATTTTTCCCCGGCACGGCGTCGGCGGTCGATCACGCCTCGCAGCGTAGAAAAAATGTCAGGCACCCGCTGAATTTCATCAAGAATAATCAGCCGCCCCTCATGTGTTTTGAAGTAATAACCGGGATCATTCAGTTTGAGGCGATCTTCTTCATCTTCAAGATCGAGATAGATCGGTTCCGGGCGCAGGGTGTTGGCGATCTGGAGTGCCAGTGTCGTTTTTCCTGCTTGCCTCGGCCCCAGTATGCCAACAGCTGGAAAAATCTGGAGCAGGTTCATGATCTTGTCTTGAGCATGTCGCTTAATCATCCTTGCAATATAGGCATATAGTGCCTGAATTACAAGGCAAGTATTTGGGGCGGAAGAAGCGCCCTATCTTGTTTGATGCCAACGGGCAGGGTTTGAGGTACAGAACAGGAAGCCCATGCCCGCTCATTTACTAGGTTGGAGAAGGCCTACCAGGTGATGCGCAGATGTTTGGCTGCGCCAGCCATGGTTAAGACCCTGCTGGGGTGCGGGGGAATCTTGCGGACGGTTTTGTCGTTACGGCCCTAAAGTGATTGGAGCGCTCTTTTCACGGCTGCCGGATTCTGGTCGATCACGATCAGGTACGCTTTGGCAGGGCCCTCTGGCGAGCGGTCGCCCGATTCCCATTTTTTCAGGGTCGGGACGGGAATGCCGAATGTTGCGGAGAAATCCTGCTGAGTCATTTTGAGGCGGCTGCGGATTTTCCGCACGTCGATGTCCGCGGTGCGGATAGTGTGCACCCTGCCGGACGCTTTCCCCTGCAGCATGTCGAGCGAGTCCTTCGCGCCGGTGATGATTTGTTTGCCCGCCTTGGTCATTTTCTCATCTCCTTTTTTATCAGCTGAACGATCTTGTACAGTTCGTTCTTCTCCGCGCCGGAGAGATTGGTTTTCTGGTTTTTGGCGAAGATTGTAAACGGGATAAGCGGATTGCCTTCAGAATGATAGTAATAGATCACACGGAACCCCTCGCTTTTCCCGCTGCCCGGCCGCGCGTAGCGGATTTTCCGGACGCCTCCGGTGGCGGGAATGATGTCGCCCTTGAGGTAGTTACGGGCAAGGAACTCGATCAGGTCGTCATAGTCGGCCTCGTCCATCAGGGAGAGTGCAAGCGACTCGAAGGATTTCGGTGTCTGAACGGTAATCATCAGACTCAATGGTACCCAATGGGTCCCTTCCCGTCAAGAAGACTGTACCCAATGGGTCCCTTTGCCGCTTGCGTGCGGCCCGTCAGGGCCACGCCGAGCCAATCCCACGGTCGGAGAGACTGATGCGCGCCCCGCTAGGGGGCAACGCTACTGCCTCCCTCCTGCTCACGGCATGGTCGTTCAACTTACTGAATTGTGCAGATCTACTCAGGTCCGATAGTGATTCAGTTGCGGCTTGGCAAGTGTCTTGGCAGTCTCAACGGGGGTCGATGTTCTAATGTTTTGTGCTCAACCAGCGCGTCCTGTTCAGACCTAAGATGATCGGGAGCCCTCGTCCGGACCAACTTGTAATCATTAAGCAACAGGATGCGATTCGGCGGGGTCATGCCAGACACAGCATGGACGCCAACGACCATTTCACCGTGATCACCGTCCCACCACCAGGCTGGGAGTCCACCCGCAACACGTCCCCGATCTTTCTGGTCCGTGTGGTCATCTTAGCCGAGCCCTAGGCCCTCGCTCGTGTCTGTGGAAGTAATTCATTTTACTCTTTCGAAGTAATTGTATTGTCACACCAGCCGGCCCCGTCAGAAACCAAGAGTTCAGGAAATCGGGGACATATAACCGCGGTACCAGGCATCTAAATGCTCGTACAGGGACTTCGAGATCTCAGAGAATGGTGACCTTTCATTGATGAGGATTCGCAATTGACCGACACTGTGCAGATATTGGTTTTTGTATGTCATCCCATCGGACCTTAAAACGGAAGAAAGATGAGCGACTCCTACCGGAATACTAGCGAAGGCGACGAGCCCCATAACGTGCTGCTGCTTCCCAAGAAGCCGATGGACTTCTGGGGAAAGGACTTCCAGGACCATGTTGTGCACACGATCAGAAGCTTCCTGGCTCGAAGAAGCAGCTAATAGTGTACCGGTGGGATAAATGCAGCGGGAAAGATCGATTGCAATTATCCCTTGGGCGGGATTGGCTGTGGTGGTGATTTGTTTCAGTGCTTTTTTGATGTTCACAATCACGGAATTTCGACCGTACGGCCGCTTACATTGAATATCAAAAACGGTGCCTTGATAATTTAAGGTGATATCCCCCCTCCACAGCGCCGTTTCGGAGGCACGCTTGCATTCATCAACCGCGAGCAGATCTAAGCCAGCAGCCAGCAATCTGCCGGCAAGCAGATAGTTGAATGCATTATTTCGAGCTTTGTTTGTTGAGCTGGAATTTTCCTCTACGGATAACACAGGCCCGTCTCTTAGTGCCGTGCAAATCCGATCATTGAGGCCAGGGAATAAGTCAGTTTTCGTGCGCCAGAGCTCATACATCTCTGTTACATCTGAACTCTCGTGCCAGGCCAGTAGATGCTCTGGTGATCTCTTGTTTTCCTGAAAGAGTTCTCTCAGAAGTGCGGCGTACCTAGTTGCTCTTCCTTTCGAGATGCTAGCCCAGGCACAGGCCTCCTCGATGACTCGGATCTGGTTCATCGTATCAATGCTGGTCAAAAAAATGGCGCCGGCAGACGACATGTTTCTCCACTTAGCCTGAAGATCTGATTTAAGCAGTCAGACCTCTTTCTTAGCCTTTGCTCCTACGATGTGAGCGATAGCTCAAGATGGTCACTACGCTCTGTATAGAGATTTACTACCACAGACAGCTCGCCGATCGGCCGGGGCCTCGACATCCCTCACTCCTTCGCTCACTTCTGTTTGATATAGAAGCGCGCCAACGTCGGCAAATGATCGCTGACAGCTTCCTTGACCTCTTGCAGCACCTTCACCACAGCCTTATCTTTCATGGACCCGGCCCGCGCCAACGCGTCCTGAATGGGCACCCACT
>JBJACV010000018.1:0-67240 GCA_046604365.1 Nitrospira sp. | reverse complement strand
GGGGACAACGTGAGTGTGACGGGCGAATTGATCAGCCCGATTGCAATGGATCAGGGGCTGCGGTTTGCGGTGCGCGAGGGCGGCAAGACCGTCGGCTCCGGCGTCGTCACGGAAATTCTGGCATAGCAGACGAAGGTATTCGTCAACCGCCATGCGTCAGCATGGTTGACGTGGAAGCCGAGCGGGTTCGAGTAACCGACGATGAATAACGGGGGTTCCGAGTGAAGGTCGATCAGCGAATCAGAATCAGATTGCGCGGGTTCGATTACCGCGTCCTGGACCAGTCAGTGATGGAAATCGTCGAAACGGTTCGGCGTAGCGGGGCTAAAGTAGTTGGCCCGATTCCGCTTCCGACCAGAATCGAGAAAATCACCGTTCAGCGCTCGACGCACGTCGATAAGAAGTCGCGCGAACAGTTTGAGATGCGCACGCATAAGCGCTTGCTGGACATTATGGAGCCGACGCCGGAAACGATGGATTCGCTGATGAAGCTGAATTTGGCTGCCGGCGTGGATGTGGAAATCAAGTTGTGAGGAAGGACAGGGCTAAGCTCAACTTCAGCCTCGCGGTGAGTGAATGACAAACGGATTGCTTGGAAAAAAACTTGGGATGACGCAGGTCTTCGATCAGAATCGCTTGACGCCGGTGACGGTGATCGAGGCGGGACCGTGCCGCGTTGTCACTGTGAAGACTAAAGAGCGTGACGGCTATGAGGCGGTTCAGCTCTCCTTCGGCGAAGTCAAGGAGCGCAAACTTTCAAAGGCCGAACTGGGACACCTCAAGAAGAACCAATCGCCGGCCAGCCGTGTGCTGCGTGAGTTTAAAAAAGACGGCGAGCCGGCGGTCGGGCAGTCGGTGACCGTCGATATTTTCAAGAAGGGCGATTGGGTCGATGTCATCGGGGTCTCGAAGGGAAAGGGTTTTCAGGGCGTGGTTCGTCGCCACCACTACGCCGGCGGGCCGGAGTCTCACGGATCGATGTTCCACCGGCATCCCGGTTCAATCGGGGCAAGTTCATTTCCTTCGCGTGTGTGGAAGGGGAAGACGTTGCCGGGCCATATGGGGGCGGAACGGATCACGACGCAACGATTGAAGGTCGTCGAGTCGAGGCCTGATGAGCACCTTCTTTTCGTGCGCGGGGCTATTCCAGGCGCAGCAAACGGAATCGTCGTCATAAGAAAGTCAAAGAAGAGTTAAGCCATGCCCACAGTTGATGTCGTTGATTGGCAGAATAAAAAAGTCGGAACGGTCGAGTTAGCGCCGAGCGTATTTGGGTGCGAACTCCGTGCAGCCTTGGTGCATGAAGCGGTGATCATGCAGCGGGCCTGTGAACGCCAGGGAACGGCCTCTACGCTTCGCCGAGGCGAAGTGAGTGGATCGGGGAAGAAGCCGTGGAAGCAAAAGCATACCGGACGGGCTCGCGCCGGGTCGCTGCGGTCTCCTGTCTGGCGTCACGGTGGGAGCGTCTTTGGCCCAAAGCCAAGAAGCTATGCGTATACAATGCCGAAGCAGAAGTATCGGGCGGCGCTTCAGAGCGCTCTGTCCGCGAAGGTTTCGGAAGGTAAATTGGTGGTCTTGTCTGAGGTGTCGCTTCAGCAGCCTAAGACAAAGTTGCTGGCGCAGGCACTGGGGCGTCTGAGCGGAGGCGATCATACCTTGGTTGTGCTTGGCAGTGGACAGCCGACGGTCGCTCAGGCTGCTAAGAATATGGCTGCGGTTACAGTGCTCAGCCCTGATCGGTTGAACGTCTATGACATCGTGCGTGCCGGAGTGGTCGTTGTCTCCCAGCAGGAACTGGGACGTGTGCAAGAGGTCTGGTCGTGAAAATCGAAATGCATGCGGTCTTGGTTCAGCCTCTGTTGACCGAAAAAATAACGGGGCTCCGCGAGAAGACGAACACCGTCGGATTCATCGTCCACCCTGATGCGAATCGTGTGCAGATCAAGCAAGCTGTCGAATCGCTGTTGAAGGTCAAGGTTGAAAAAGTGAACGTGCTGAACATCCGTGGCAAGGTCAAGCGGCTTGGACGGTTTTCAGGCCGGCGTTCCGACTGGAAGAAGGCCTTCGTCACTCTCAAGAAGGGTGAGAAGCTTGAGATGTACGAAAGCGCGTAATCAACGTTGCGCGTAAGAAGATAGGGGTAGAGTTATGGGTTTGAAATCGTATAGGCCGACAACTCCTGGACGTCGTGGGATGACTGCGGTCACGACCGAGGAGCTGACAAAGAAAAAGCCGGAAAAGTCGCTGACCTCTTTTCATCTTCGAAGCGGCGGGCGGAACAACGACGGGCGGATGACCATCCGTTTTCGTGGGGCTGGCCATAAGCGGTTGTATCGAACGATTGATTTTCATCGGGATAAGGTCGGCATTGCTGCGCGTGTTGAAGCGATTGAATATGACCCGAATCGATCGGCCCGTATTGCGCTGCTGAAGTACAGGGACGGAGAAAAGCGATATATCCTGGCTCCGGTTGGGCTGAGGGTGAATGACGAAGTGCAATCAGGCCCACAGGCTGAAATTCGTCCGGGGAATGCGCTTCCACTGGCCAGTATGCCGCTAGGTACGACCGTTCACAATATTGAATTAAAGCTTGGCAAGGGCGGGCAGCTGATCCGGAGCGCGGGCGGTTTTGCTCAGGTGATGGGCCGTGATGGAGATTACATCCAGGTTCGCTTGAAGTCCGGGGAAATGCGGCGGATCTTGGGGACATGTATGGCGACGGTCGGGCAGGTCGGAAACGTCGATCACGAGAACATTACCGTGGGAAAAGCCGGACGAAACCGATGGAAGGGAAAACGCCCGCATGTCCGCGGTGTCGTCATGAACCCGGTCGATCATCCGCATGGAGGCGGAGAGGGGAAGTCGGGCCAAGGGAATCCCCATCCTGTCTCGCCGTGGGGATTGCCGACGAAGGGGTACAAGACCAGACAGAATAAGAAGACCGATAAGTTCATTATCGCCCGACGTAAGTCAGGAGTGCGCAATGCCTAGATCGATTAGTAAGGGCGCGTTTGTCGATGCTCATCTCCTTAAAAAAGTTGAGCAGATGAACCAGATCAAGGATCGCAAGCTGATCAAGACATGGTCGCGACGATCGACGGTTATTCCGGACATGATTGGCCATACGTTCGCCGTCCATAACGGGAAGAAATTCATTCCCGTGTTTGTGACTGAAAATATGGTAGGCCACAAGCTCGGAGAGTTTGCGCCGACCCGGTTCTTCAAGGGGCATGGTCAGGCAAGGACCGAAAAGGCCGTCGCGCTGAAGTAGAAGAGGCTGGCGGTCGGCAGTCAATTGTGGAAAGCATCCCGGTGCAACAGGCCGGTGATGGATGACGGGATCTACGACGATGACGGAAGCACGAGCCATATTGCGATTTGTTCGGGTCGCGCCACGCAAGGCGAAGCCTGTGATTGACATGATTCGGGGACAGCATGTTCCGGCAGCACTGGCGATGTTGAAGCATACGCCCAGGCATGCGGCCCGTGTCGTTGAAAAAATTCTTCGATCTGCAGTGGCGAACGCTGAGCAGAAGGAAATGGGAGATAGCGAGTCGATGGTGATCTCCAAAGCCTTCGTCAACTGTGGGCCGACCTATAAGCGTGTTCGGGCCAGGTCGATGGGCCGGGCGAATGCGATTCAGAAGCGGACCAGCCATATCACGGTTGTGGTGGCGGCGCCGGCAATTCAGGATAAGAAGCAGTAGGGACACTTTTAACGCGTACTGAGGCAGACGTCGTATGGGTCAGAAAACACATCCAATTGGATACCGCCTGGGCTACAACTATACCTGGAATTCTCGCTGGTACGCCGGCAAGGATTACGCCAAGCTGCTTCATCAGGATATCAAGATCAGAAAGGCGGTCAAAGCCAAGCTGTACCATGCGGGTGTAGCCAAGGTGGAGATTGAACGGTCCGGTGATCAGACTCGAGTGATCATCCACACGGCTCGTCCCGGTATTATCATCGGCCGCAAGGGAGCTGAGGTTGATAAGCTCAAGGCCGATCTTGAAAAGCAATATGGCGGGCAGGCGTACATCACCGTCAAGGAAATCAAAAAGCCTGAACTCGATGCGCAGTTGGTTAGTGAAAATGTCGCTGCTCAGCTCGAAAAACGTGTGGCGTTCAGGCGGGCCATGAAGCGTAGTGTGCAGTCGGCGCTTCGGCTCGGCGCGCAAGGGATCAAAATTATGGTGGCGGGTCGTTTGGGTGGTGCGGAAATCGCACGGACCGAATGGTATCGCGAAGGACGTGTGCCGCTGCATACGCTGCGGGCTGAAATCGACTATGGGTTTGCTGAGGCGCATACCACTATGGGGCAGATCGGAGTCAAGACGTGGATTTACAAGGGTGAACTGCTTCCGGCTCAGCCAATGAGACCGGATTCTGTTCTTGAGCGGCGGATTGGGTAAGGAGATCGAGTTGTGTTAGCGCCGAAGAAAGTCAAATTCAGAAAAATGCAGAAGGGCCGCATGAAGGGCAAGGCCTATCGTGGCGGTCAGATTACGCTGGGTCAATTCGGCCTGAAGGCCTTAGAGCCAGGTTGGGTGACCAGCCGTCAGATTGAAGCGGCGAGAATCGCGATCACCCGCTATGTGAAGCGAGGCGGGCAGGTGTGGACGCGCATATTCCCGGATAAGCCGATCACGAAGAAGCCTGCTGAGACTCGAATGGGTAAAGGGAAGGGCAATCCGGAGTATTGGGTGGCGGTCGTGAAGCCTGGCCGGATTTTGTATGAGATGGACGGGGTCACGTCCGAGATAGCGAAGGAAGCATTCCGACTTGCGTCTCACAAGCTGCCTGTTGCGACAAAGCTGGTCGTTCGTGGAGAGTTCGCGTAAGGCCTTGAGTCTGGCCTGAGGGGTAAGAGTATGGCATTGGAACTGAAAGAGTTGCGGCAACTGACAGCGCTCGAGCTTGCGGATAAGGCAAAGCAGCTCGTCCAGGAGCTCTTCAATCTGCGGTTCCAGTTCGGGACTGGCCGGCTTGAGAATCCTATGCAAATTCGAAGAACCAAGCGCGATATTGCCAGGATTAAAACGGTCATCCGGCAGATCGAACAGCAGGCTGAAGCAGCCAAAGGGTAGGGGGGCTATGTCTGAGGGTGTGAAAAAGCATCACCGGTTTGGGAACGTTGTCAGCAATAAGATGCAGAAGACCGTCGTCGTGGCTGTGTCACGATCCGTCATTCATCCTGTTTACAGGAAAGTGCTCAAACGGGTGACCAGATTGAAGGCGCATGATGAGGGTGGACTATGCAAGGTGGGTGATCGGGTCAAGATTATTCAGACCAGGCCATTGAGTAAGGACAAGAATTGGCGGGTCGTTCAGATCATGGAAAAGGGACAGGCTGAAAAATAGAGGGAGCACCGTTCTGAGGTCATCGGATCTCATGGCATGCGCGGAACGCAGATATGATTCAAAACTACACGTATATGGATGTGGCCGATAATTCCGGCGCGAAGCAGGCGATGTGCTTCCATGTATTTGGAGGCACCAGGCGTCGCTATGCATCGTTGGGTGATATCGTTGTCGTTGCCGTCAAGGAAGCCATTCCCCAGGCGAGTGTGAAAAAGGGGGATGTCAGCCGCGCGGTCATTGTGCGGACGACGAAGGAAGTGCGGCGGGAAGATGGCTCCTACATCAAGTTTGATCGAAATGCCTGTGTGCTGATTAACAAAGATGGCGAGCCAATCGGGACGCGCATTTTCGGCCCGGTCGCGCGTGAGCTGCGGTGGAAGAAATTCATGAAGATCATTTCCCTCGCACCTGAGGTGCTGTAGGGACCGGTGAGTGAGGACATTGTGCAGGCACTTCGCAAGAGCAAAATCAAAAAAGGCGATACAGTCGTCGTGATTACGGGCCGTGATCGGGGGAAGACCGGAAAAGTCCTCTCTGTGGATCTTGGGGCCGGGCAGGTGACGGTTGAGAAGCTCAATATTATCAAGCGGCACACCAAGCCGAACCAGAAGGTCAAGCAGGGGGGCATTCTTGAGCGTGAGGCGCCTCTCAATATTTCAAAGGTTATGTTTTTCTGCCCCGTCACGCAGAAGCCGACACGCGTAGGCATACGGTCGTTGGAGGATGGACGGCGCACGCGGTTCAGTAAAAAGTCGAACGAGCCCATCGAGTAGGGCTGGAGAATTTGGAATGGCGAAAGTAGAAAAAGGCAAAACCGGCAAGCCGACGGAGCGGAAGTCGTCGAAAAAAGAGAGCGCGGCGCCGCAGCAGTTGGACCAGGGGAGCGAAGAGTCGAGATTCAGGCCCAGGCTTCGCGACACCTATCAGCAAAAGGTGGTGCCGGCGCTGATGAAAGAATTCGGCTATAAAAATGTCATGCAGGTGCCTCGACTCGAGCGTGTTGTGCTCAATGTCGGTATGGGAGAGGCTCTTCAGAATGCCAAGTTGCTCGAGAGTGCGGTGACCGAACTGGGAACGATCACAGGGCAAAAGCCGGTTGTGACCAGAGCCAAGAAAGCCATAGCCGGGTTCAAGTTGCGGCAGGGGTTGCCGATTGGAGCCAAGGTGACGCTTCGCAGCCG
Organism: Nitrospira sp.; assembly: GCA_046604365.1. Classification (GTDB taxonomy): domain Bacteria; phylum Nitrospirota; class Nitrospiria; order Nitrospirales; family Nitrospiraceae; genus Nitrospira_D. The sequence goes on along the minus strand of JBJACV010000018.1, from coordinate 60,697 downwards.
CCGCATGTATGAATTTTTTGATCGTCTGGTGTCGTTGGCGCTTCCGCGCATCCGAGATTTTCGTGGCGTTTCCCCGAAGGCATTCGATGGGCGTGGAAACTATACGTTCGGTCTGAAGGAACAGCTGATTTTCCCGGAGATCAAGTACGACGAAGTGGCGTCTATCCACGGTATGGATATTACGATTGTGACGACAGCCAAGACGAATGACGAGGGGAAGGCCCTGTTGAAGCATCTGGGCATGCCGTTTCGTACCTAGGGGCACACATTCGGTGTGAGGCATTGCTCGAAGAGAAGGAGTGTTTGTGGCACGATTAGCGCTGAGAAATAAGGCGGCAACCAAACAGAAGTTCCCGTGCCGGGAGTATCATCGCTGCGGCGTGTGTGGCCGTGTCCGGGGGTATCTTCGCCGGTTTCGGATGTGCAGGATCTGTTTTCGGCTCCTGAGCCTCCGTGGAGAAATCCCGGGCGTGCGCAAATCAAGCTGGTAGCCGGTATGTCGGCCTACGGTCGATCGTCTTAAGAATGTAGAAGGATATCAGATGCTTACAGATCCGATCAGTGACCTCCTTGTTCGATTGAAAAATGGTGCTCAGCGCCGTCATGAGACAGTGGCTGTTCCAACTTCGAAATTGAAGCGCGCAATTTTAGAGATCTTGAAGAGAGAGGGCTATGTCGATGGAATTGAGGATGGGATGCGTGATGGGCATCCGATCCTCGATGTGCGGTTACGATATGTGGGGGAAGGACAGCCCATGATTACGGGTCTGGAGCGGATCAGCAAGCCGGGACGCCGTGTTTATGTCGGAAGCAAAGATATTGCGAAGGTCCGCAATGGGATCGGCGTGTCCATCCTCTCGACCTCGAAAGGTATCATGACGGATCAGGAGTCCCGCAAGAATAAGCTGGGTGGAGAGATTTTGTGTTCGGTGTGGTAGGCGGGGCTGGGTCTTAACGACTGAATAGGGATGTAGAAAATCATGTCGCGGATAGGGAAAAAACCAATCGCGGTTCCCAGTGGAGTGGATGTCAAAGTTTCCGGATCGAATGTGTCGGTCAAAGGTCCTTTGGGGAAACTGGATTGGTCTTTGGCTCAGGGTGTGAGCGTTGCGGTGGATAACGGCCAGATCGTTGTAACCCGCTCCAGTGAAGACCGCAAACTGCGGGCCTTGCATGGTCTTGTTCGAGCGGAATTGCATAACATGGTGCATGGTGTGACCAAGGGCTACGAACGATCGCTTGAAATAACCGGGGTCGGATATAAGGCGCAAATTCAGGGCCGGACGATGAGTTTCAATGTTGGGTATATCAATCCCGTCGTATATCAAGTGCCGGCCGGTATCGATGTGAAGGTGGATAAGCAGACTCTCATCAACGTCAAGGGCGTCGATAAACGTCTCGTCGGCCAGGTGGCGGCGAATCTCCGAGCGATCAAGCCTCCCGATGTGTACAAGCAAAAGGGTGTTCGCTATGCGGGCGAACAGTTGCGGAAAAAGGAAGGCAAGACAGGGAAGTAGGTAGCGAACATGAATACGGCTGAAAAATTACGACAACTGAAACAGCGGCGGCGGCGTGTGCGCAAGACGATCATGGGGACTGCTGAGCGGCCTCGTCTGAACGTGTTCCGCAGCAGTGCGCATATCTATGCGCAGGTGATCAATGATCTCGAGGGGAAGACGCTCGCAGCAGCGTCGTCGCTCGATAAGTCGCTGCGCACGTCGCTTAAATCAACGAGCAGCATTGAAGCGGCGAAGGCGGTCGGGAAGTTGATTGCGTCGCGAGCGAAGGCGGCCAATGTGAATACCGTGGTCTTTGATCGAGGCGGGCGGATGTATCATGGCCGAATCAAAGCGCTTGCCGATGCGTCGCGTGAAGGGGGCCTTCAGTTCTAGCGCGGTCATCCTATTCATCCCCACCAATTTCGAGTGGGAAGAGCAGAAACGAGGCACTGTGTGCGAGTCAATCCTGATGAACTAAGCCTGAAAGATAAAGTCGTCTTCATCAATCGCGTCGCAAAGGTGGTGAAGGGCGGCAAGCGGTTTAACTTTTGTGCCCTGGTCGTGGTCGGTGACGGCCATGGTTGGGTGGGAATCGGCAAAGGGAAGGCTGCAGAAGTCCCGGTCGCCATATCGAAGGCTGTCGAACAAGCCAAGAAACATCTCGTGCATGTTCCGCTCAAGGGCGGCTCAATTCCACATGAAGTGCATGGTCTCTTCGGCGGTGAGCATGTGCTGCTCAAGCCGGCAGTCGAGGGAACGGGGATTATCGCCGGTGGCGCAGTTCGCGCCGTGGTTGAATTGGTGGGCGCGCATAATGTCATCGCAAAGACGCTTGGCCGTGGTAATCCCTTCAATACGGTTCGAGCAACATTAGATGGGCTCACGCAATTGCGAAATCCTGAAGAAGTGCTTCGTCTGCGTCGCCGGACCATGTCGGAGCGGCAGGAAGGGGCGGCGGTGTAATGGGTACGGTTGCGACACCTAAATCAAAAAAATCGGCCGCGCAAGGCGTTCGGGTGACACTGAAGCGGAGTCCTATCGGTACACCGGAAACGCATCGCCTGGTTCTGCGAGGGCTTCGGCTTCGGCATATCCGGCAGACGGCCGTCCATCCAGACACCCCCCAAGTTCGCGGGTTGATCAAAAAAGTGGGTTATCTGCTCGAGGTTGGAAAGCCATGAATCTTCATGATTTGACACCGGCAAGAGGCGCAAAGAAGCGGCGAAAGCGGATCGGACGCGGACCGGGGTCCGGTCATGGAAAGACCGCGACCAAGGGGCACAAAGGATTGCTGGCGAGATCCGGAGGCGGACAGCGGCCGGGTTTTGAAGGCGGTCAGATGCCGTTGATTCGGCGATTGCCGAAGTTTGGGTTCGTCAACAATTTTCGCACAGAATATGCCATCGTCAATGTGAGCAGTTTTCAGGATTGGAACGGAAGCGGTACCATCACTCCGCAAGCCATGGTGGATGCCGGCTTGGTCAAGCGTAAAACACTGCCGATCAAAATTCTTGGCAATGGAGAGCTGAAAAAATCACTCGTCATTCAGGCCCATAAGTTCAGCAAGTCTGCGGAGGCGAAGATTCAGTCGGCTGGAGGGAGAGTCGAGGTCATCGGCGGTGTTTGAGCGGCTCCTGACCAGTATTCAGAATATCTTCAAGATTCCCGAGCTTCGCACTCGCATATTGTTTACGCTCGGGATGCTCGTCGTCTACCGTATCGGGGCGCACATTCCGACTCCCGGTATCAACGGCGAGGCCCTCTCTGAATTTCTGCAAAAACAGGGCGGCTCCCTGCTTGGGTTTTTAGATATTTTCTCAGGCGGGTCGCTGTCCCGCTTGACGATTTTCGCGCTGGGCATCATGCCCTATATCAGCGCCTCGATCATTATTCAGCTGCTGACGGTGGTTGTTCCCCACCTCACCAAGCTGGCAAAAGAGGGCGAGCGCGGGCGAAAAAAGATCATTCAGTATACCCGATTCAGCACGATCGGCATTGCGTTGATTCAGGGCTTTGGGATCGCAGTCGGCTTGGAGCAGATGAATCAAGGCGCGTTCGTGTTGAGTGCTGGGTGGGGATTCCGCCTCATGACCGTGATTACCCTCACGGCGGGGACGGGCTTCCTGATGTGGCTCGGTGAGCAGATCACTGAGCGCGGGATTGGGAACGGGATTTCGCTGATTATTTTTTCCGGCATCGTGGCGCGACTGCCGTCGGCGGTGGCTCAGACCTTCGACCTTTACAAGGTCGGACAGTTGAATATTGTGATGCTCGTCGCCCTGGCGGTGCTGATGGTAGTCGTTGTGGCGGCCATCGTATTCTTGGAAAGCGGCCGCCGAAAAATTCCGGTTCAGTATGCCAAGCGTGTCATCGGTCGGCGGGTGTACGGCGGGCAGAGTACGCATATTCCGTTGAAAATCAATACGGCGGGTGTGATTCCGCCAATTTTTGCGTCCTCGATTATCGCGTTTCCTGCCACGATCGCTGGATTTTTTGAAACGCCGTGGATCAAAGAGATCGGCACGCAACTGTCGCCCGGATCGGTGCTCTACACGCTGATGTATGTCGGGCTCATTCTGTTTTTCTGTTTCTTTTATACGGCTGTCGTTCTTAATCCGGTGGACATGGCCGACAACATGAAGAAGTACGGGGGGTTCATCCCCGGCATCCGGCCAGGTCAACGAACGTCGGACTATATTTATAATGTGCTTACGAAAATCACATTTGCCGGGTCCATTTATTTGGCCGTGGTGTGTGTCATCCCGGAACTGCTCATTTACAAGTTGAATGTGCCGTTTTATTTCGGGGGCACTTCATTGCTGATCGTGATCGGTGTGGGTCTTGATACGGCCCAGCAGATTGAATCACATATGCTGATGCGCAACTACGAAGGGTTTTTAGGTAAGGGCATGGCTCCGCTACGCGGAAGAAACGGATAATGCCGCATGCGGCTCGTGTTTCTTGGCGCGCCAGGCGTCGGTAAAGGTACGCAAGCGGAGAAGGTTGCGGCGCAGCACGGTGCCCGGAAAATATCGACCGGGGATTTGCTCCGAGAGGCCGTTCGGAATCGCACGAGCTTAGGTCTTGAGGCCAAGGCCTATATGGACCAGGGTCGGCTCGTTCCAGATTCGGTCGTCATCGGGTTGGTGCGGGAGAAGTTGACCGATCCCAGTTACGCCAAGGGATTTATTCTGGACGGATTTCCCAGGACTGTTCCTCAGGCGGAAGAGTTGGGAAAAGTACTGGAAGAACAGGGCATCGGTCTGAATCGCGTCATCAATTTTCAGGTTTCTCGCGCCGCGATCGTACAACGGCTGAGCGGGCGGAGGAGCTGCCCGAAGTGTCAGGCGACGTATCACGTGGAGTTTGCGCCCTCCAAAGAAGCGGGAGTGTGTGATCGGTGCAAGGAGACGTTAGTTCAGCGAAGCGATGATCAGAGAGAAGCGATTGAGACACGGCTGAAGGTCTATGAAGAACAGACCGCCCCGTTGATCGGCTTCTACGAGAAGAAAAATATCTTGTCGCATCTCGATAGCGAGGGGCCTGTAGAGTCTGTCTATGAGAGCTTGTCGAAGGTGCTGGCAGCATACGATACGGCATGATCATTCTCAAGACGCCTGCTGAAATTGAGATTATGGCGGAGGCGTCGAGAGTGGTTGCCGAGGTGCTGGAGATCGTTCGGAAAGAAGTTCGATCAGGAATCAGCACCGACGATCTCGATCGTCTAGCCGAGAAAGAGATTCGGGCGAGGGGGGCGACACCGGCGTTCAAGGGGTACAGGAATTATCCTAAGACGCTCTGCGCATCCGTGAACGAACAGGTGGTTCATGGGATCCCATCCAGCCGGAAGCTCAAGGATGGCGATATTATCGGGCTTGATCTTGGCGCCATTGTGGGCGGGTTTTATGGAGACTCAGCAGTAACGGTGGCAGTCGGTCGGGTGCCTGACAAGATTGCGACGCTCGTGCAGGTGACGGAAGAATCGTTGTATCTGGGAATCGAGCAGGCGGTGGTCGGTAATCGGCTGACGGATATTTCGCATGCAGTCCAACGCCATATCGAGTCCGCTGGGTATTCGGTCGTCACGGAGTTTGTAGGACATGGGATCGGCAGGCAATTGCACGAAGAGCCGCAGGTTCCCAACTATGGGAAGCCTGGACAGGGGCCGCGGCTGCAGAGCGGCATGGTGCTTGCCATCGAGCCAATGGTCAATATGGGGGGGAGTGCCGTCCGAGTTCTTGAGGATCGTTGGACGGCGGTCACAGCTGATGGAAGCTTGTCTGCTCACTTCGAACATACGATTGCCATACAACCAAGTGGCCCGGCTAGAATCTTGAGCCGTCGAGTCGCAGGCGAAATTTAAGTCGCAGGAAAGAACGCAGAAGTACGTGGCCAAAGAAGATATTATCGAAGTACAGGGTTCCGTGGCAGAAACCCTGCCTAATGCAATGTTTCGGGTGAAGCTCGAAAATGGACATATCATCTTAGCCCATATATCTGGCAAGATGCGGATGCATTTCATTCGCATTCTTCCTGGTGATAAGGTGACGGTAGAAATGTCGCCGTATGATCTGACCAGGGGCCGGATCACGTATCGTTTCAAGTAGCAGGGGGCATTGAGTTCTCATGAAAGTCAAATCATCGGTGAAACCGATTTGCGCAAAGTGTAAAGTTGTGCGCCGGCGAGGGGTGGTTCGGATTCTTTGCGATAACCCCCGCCATAAACAGCGCCAAGGGTAAGGATGTCCTTCGCTATCGGTCGAGCGCGCACGGGTTATCGCGTGTCTCATATCTAGCGGATGACGGTACACGATTCGACGGAAGGGAGAAGCAATGGCACGTATCGCTGGCGTCGATTTGCCTAGAGGCAAGCGGGCCGATATTGGCTTGACCTACATTTACGGAATCGGACGGGCGGCCGCTTTGAAAATTCTGAAGGAGGCCGGCGTTGATAGCGCTGTCCGTATCAAGGATTTGAGCGAGGACAAGATTGTCAAGCTACGTGAGATCATCGACCGTGATTACCGGGTCGAAGGTGATCTTCGTAAAGAAGTCTCATTGAATATCAAGCGGCTGGTTGATACGGGAACATACCGAGGCCTCCGGCATCGGAAAGGATTGCCCGTGCGCGGACAGCGAACCAAAACCAATGCCAGGACGCGCAAAGGACGCCGTTCAGGCGTCGGCAGCAAACCGAGACCGTCGATGACGAAGTCGGCCCCGAGCGCATAATTCGTCGAACGCACAACGAAGGAGTTCGCATGAGCGTCAAGAAGGGGAAAAAGAAAGAACGGCGAATCGTTCAAAGCGGAGTCGCGCACGTTCAAGCGTCGTTCAACAATACGATCGTAACGATTACCGATATGAGCGGGAATACGGTGGTGTGGGCCAGTGCAGGCAATCAAGGATTCAAGGGATCACGTAAGAGCACGCCGTTCGCCGCACAGCGGGCCGGAGAAGCTGCGGCTCGTAAGGCGATGGAAAGCGGGATGCGGCAAATCGATGTCTATGTGAATGGGCCTGGCTCCGGTCGAGAATCGGCGATCCGCTCACTGCAAGGAGCCGGACTGCGGATTAACCTGATTCGTGACGTGACGCCCATTCCGCATAACGGGTGCCGTCCGCCAAAACGACGGCGTGTCTAAGTCGTGAGGAACCGAACGTCGGATTGAATAACGATTCTGGGCATGCGCGAGGGCATGTCTGCGGCAACTGGAGGTAGAGAAGTGGCAAAGTATCGCGGTCCCGTCTGTCGGCTCTGTCGGCGAGAAGGTGAGAAACTGTTTCTCAAAGGTGCGCGTTGCATGACAGAAAAGTGCGCCATCGAGCGGCGGAGCTACCCTCCCGGCCAGCATGGGCAGGGGCGTCAGCGGACCTCTGACTATAGTCTCCAGTTGCGTGAAAAGCAGAAGTTGCGGCGAATTTACGGTCTTCAGGAACGGCAATTCCGCGGCGTGTTCGAGCGGGCTGAGCGGCAAATCGGTGTCACGGGCGATGCGTTGCTGCGGTTGCTCGAATGCCGGCTTGACAATGTCGCCTATCGATTGGGATTCGGCATGTCACGAAAGCAGGCCCGGCAGATCGTCAGTCACGGTCATCTCTTGATGAACGGGAAGAAGATCACAGTTGCCGGCGCGCTTGTGAAGGCGGGGGACGTCATCGAAGTTCGTGAGCGGAGCAGGAATCTGGCAACAATTCAGGGCGCCTTGGAAGCCGTCGACGGCCGTGGGATTCCGGACTGGCTCGAGCTCGACAAGGGCGCATTCAAAGGGATCGTGCGCGCATTGCCGGCGAAGGAACATATTCCATTGCCGGTTAATGAACAGATGGTTGTGGAATTGTATTCACGATAGCCGTTTGACCCAGGAGCGGCGTTGTTGTGCGGAACAGACGTTCCACAGGTTAGTTACGTACACGCTGGTACATGGAGGGGGAGTCATGATCAAGGCGATGAGAGACTTTCAGGTCCCGATGCGGGTGGAAGTCGATAAGGATGCACATTCCCCAACATTCGGTCGATTCACCACAGAAGCGTTCGAGCGGGGGTTCGGCACCACGATTGGAAACGCCCTGCGGCGTGTGTTGCTGTCGTCTCTGACGGGCGCTGCAGTCACCACGGTGAAGATTGAAGGGGTGGTACATGAGTTTTCAACGATCGCCGGTGTAACGGAAGATGTGACGGCGATTATTTTGAACATCAAGGGTCTGCGGTTGGCGCTCCATACCGACAAGCCCAAGACGATTCGATTGAAAAAAAAGGGGCCGGGTGAAGCGAAAGGATCCGATATCATTCATGACGCCGATGTCACCATTCTGACCCCGGATTTGCATATTGCGATGTTAGACAAGGATGCAACTCTGGATATCGAAATGACGGTCAAGCACGGCCGTGGATATGTTCCGGCTGAACGCAATAAGGAAGAAGGCTTACCGATCGGTGTGATTGCCATCGATTCGATTTTCTCTCCGATCAAGCGGGTGAATTTTCAGGTTGAAAACGCTCGTGTCGGCCGCATGACCGACTACGACAAGTTGACGATGGAGATTTGGACCGATGCGACGATCAGCCCACGTGATGCGCTATCGACTGCAGCCGGGATTTTACGCGAGCACCTGGATATCTTCATCAATCCGGAGGAGCGCGGCGAGGGGAAGAGCGAGGCAGGATATGAGGAGTCGCAGCGGGAGGTGAATAAAAATCTTTCCCGCAGTGTGAATGAGCTGGAGCTGTCCGTCCGTGCTGCGAATTGTTTAAAGAATGCCAATATCAAAACAATCGCAGATCTGGTGCAGAAGTCCGAGGGAGAGATGCTGCGGACGAAGAATTTCGGGAAGAAGTCTCTCAATGAAATCAAGGAAATCTTGTCTGAAATGGGACTCTCGCTGGGCACCAAGGTGGATTTGCCACCGTCTCACAATGGGAGTCCGAAGTCGGAGTAATTCTTAGGTCAAGGGGAACGCCGTGCGACACAGGAAAAAAGGGCGACAACTCGGCAGGCAAACCAAGCATCGGTGGGCGCTGTTCCGCAATCTCGTCACATCGTTGCTCGATCACGAGCGGATCGAGACGACAGAAGCCAAAGCCAAGGAAATACGCGGGTTCACTGATCGCATGATTACGCTGGGGAAGGAAGGGACCCTTCCAGCGCGGCGCCGCGCGCTCGCATTTTTGCGAAGCAAGGACGTCGTGTCCAAGTTATTCGCAGATGTGGCGGGACGGTTTAAAGATCGTCGCGGAGGGTACACCAGGATTGTGAAAACCCGTCGGCGTATCGGGGATGGCGGAGAAATGGTTGCTATTGAATTGGTTTCACGCCCAGAGACACCGGCAGCAAAGAAATCATCGAGTCCCCCTGCGCAGCCTTCCGCTGGCGAACCTCAAAAGCCAGCATAGACTTTGTTTTTAATCAGATCCCTCGGGCTATGTTTCTGATATGCCCTCCATGTGGAAACACATGGAGGGCATCGTGTCGTCAGGTCCTTCCAGAGATCCTCCCAGACGTTTACTTGCCCTGTCGTGCATGCTACGATCGTGCCAGCACATTTTTGACCACTAGAGAGCCAGCATATGTGGGAACGAATCGTACGGCGGACACTTCTGACGTTCAGTATATTCCTGTCCGCGTTTCTGGGCTATCTGCTCTTTGTCAATGCCGATTCAGCTCCCACGACCCAACCGGCTTCTTCAGAATCGATTGAGCGTGCGGATGCGAAGATCTCAGAGTTTATCTTTACGCAAACTAAAGGTGATGTTGTCGAGTGGCAAGTGCAGGCCAAGCAGGCACGATTGTTTGAGCGGGAGAAACAGGCACGGCTGACCGGGGTCGACATCACGTTTTATGGCGAGAAGGGGACGGAGCTGACTCTGTCAGGAGAAGAAGGAACACTCGACATCGCAACGAAGAATCTTGTGCTGGCTAATCAGACAGAACCCTTGGTCGTTGAAACAAGAAGCGGATATACCATTTATACGAATCATCTGGCATGGAAGGATGAGACCAAAGAGATTCGTACGGAAGATCCTGTCCGAATCGTCGGTCATGGAATTGAAGTGACGGGTCGTGGACTGCTCGGCCGGATGGCTGTGCAAGAATTCGAGATTTTAGGGGATGTTCATGTGGATCTTGTTCCTGTTTCTTAATGTAGTTCTCTTCGGAGACGTGTTACACAGCCATTCTGCGGAACCCGGGATCCTGCAAAAAAATGGAGTAACCGCCGCTGTCCCCACCACGATTACAGCCAAGAAAGTCACGGTACGTAAACAAGACAGCCGGGCCGTATTTGAAGGAACTGTTGTTCTGACCAGGGGCCCACTTCTTGTTTATTCAGATAAGATGATCGTCCTGTTTCATTCACTCGGCAGTGGACAGGCGCCAACAACTTCTCCCGGGCAGGTTGCCGGACAGTCGTCAGATAAGGGGAAAGACACGCCGCCGACAATGTCGAACCATTCCGTGCATCGAGTTGAGGCGATTGACCATGTCAAAATAAAGTATGCGACCGGTAATGCAACGTGCCAGAAAGCCGTGTATTTCAGTGAGGGCGATAAGATTGTTTTGACGGGGGAACCTGTGGCTTGGGAGAAGGGGACACGCGTCAGCGGCAAACAAATCACGATCTACCTGGCAGAGGAACGGAGTGTGGTCGAGGGAGACTCGCATGTCCGTATTGAGGAGGAGGAAAAGGCCGCACCATGACCCAGGGGACTCCCACAGGTGCAGAAGTGGTCATCGATGCGGCGGCGAGGACACGCACGGAATGTCTGCGCGCCAGCGGACTCGTCAAGAGTTTTCGTGGCCGCAAGGTCGTCAAGGGGGTTGCGATCGAAGTACGGGCCGGGGAAGTCGTGGGGTTGTTAGGCCCGAATGGGGCAGGTAAAACGACGATCTTCGATATGATGGTCGGGATTTGCCAGCCTGATGAAGGAGACATTACTTTCAATGGGGAATCTGTAACCGATCTTCCCATGTATAAGCGGGCACGGCGTGGGATTGGGTATTTGCCGCAGGAGTCATCGGTGTTTCGTCGCTTGTCAGTCGAGCATAATGTCTTGGCGATCTTAGAAATGCTGGGGTATGCTCGTGAGGAACGCATGCGCCGGGTGGATGAATTGTTGAAAGAGTTAGACCTCATCCATATTCGAGCGAGCATGGCCTATGCGCTCTCAGGCGGAGAACGTCGGAGGTTGGAGATTACCCGGGCACTGGCTACGGCTCCATCGTTCATGCTGTTGGACGAACCGTTTGCCGGTATTGATCCCATCGCGGTAGCGGATATTCAGCAGATCATCACGAGACTGAAGGACAAAGGGATCGGCATTTTGATTACCGACCATAATGTGCAGGAGACGCTTTCGATCGTTGACCGGGCGTACATTATCAATGAGGGGTTGATCCTGGAATCGGGACCTCCTCAAGCAATCGTGAAGAGTGAAACCGCCCGGGCGGTGTACCTTGGGGAACGGTTCAAGTTGTAGCTGGATAGGTGGGTATGAAACTTCGGCTGGATCTAAAGCTCAGTCAAAAATTGATTATGACGCCGCAATTGCAGCAGGCGATCAAGCTGTTGCAGTTGTCTCGTCTGGAACTTCAGCAGAGCCTCTCGCAGCACCTTCTGGAAAATCCATTGTTGGATGAAGTCCAGGCAGAAGTGGAGGATGTGGAGCCTCCCACTGCCGAAGGCAAATCGGAAGAGCCTCCCGCTGCAGCCAGTCAAGAGTTGTCTGAAGAAGGAGGGACGCCGGAGGAGCGGGGTTCGCCAGAAGAGTTCGGTGCATCCGGATGGGAAGAGTATTTTGGAAGTGACCGTCGGATCGGCGATTCCGAGCGTGCCTCCTCCTCCCAGGACGAATTCCCATCCTATGAGCAGACCGTTGCCAAAGCGACTTCGCTCGAAGAGCATCTTCTCTGGCAGTTGTCCTTGTCCGGATTAACCGACCGAGGGAAAGCGCTCGGTCGATTAATCATCGGGAACCTTGATGATGACGGATATCTCCGAATTACGTTGGCTGAGGTTATCGCAGGAACCGATTTCACGGAATCTGAGGCGGAGTCTGCGCTCAGAGACGTTCAAACCTTCGATCCGACCGGTGTCGGGGCGAGAGACTTGTCCGAATGCCTCTTGTTGCAGCTCGGACATTTAGGCCGCAATCCGATCGGTTCGTTGGGTGCGCGGCCAGGCGCTCTCAAAGGGTCGATCGTTGAGGGTGTGATCCTTCATCATTTGAAGGATCTGGAAAAGAAGCAGTATGCCAAAATTGCCAAGGCGTTGGATGTGACGGTTGAAGAAGTATTTCAGGCCACCAAGGTTATTGAGAATCTCGAGCCCAAACCGGGCCGGCCGTTCACGAATACACAAAACTACGTCATCGTTCCGGATGTGTTTGTCGTCAAGGATGAAGGGGAGTGGGTCGTGCTGTTGAATGACGATGGTCTCCCTCGCATGAGGATCAGCCCGTATTACAAACAATTGATGGCTTCCAGCCAGGGAGGCGCTCCTGAAACGAAAGCCTACATGGATGAGAAGTTGCGGGCTGCCCAGTGGGTTATTCGGAGCATCGAACAACGCAATAAGACAATCGTGAAGGTCGTATCGAGCATCGTGAAGTTTCAGGAGCAATTCTTTGACCGCGGTGTCTCGCACCTCAAGCCTCTCGTGCTTAAACAGGTCGCCGAAGACATCGGAATGCACGAGTCGACCATCAGTCGCGTGACAGCCAATAAGTATATGTATTGTCCTCAGGGCATGTTGGAGCTGAAGTTCTTTTTCAACGCAGGACTGCAGCGCACCGATCAGCCGTCGGATATGCACTCGTCCGTATCCGTGAGAGAGATGATTAAGAAAATGGTGGCGGAGGAAGATACCAGGCGGCCGTTAAAGGATGAAGAAATAGCCGCCCGCCTACGCACACAACAAGTCCTTATTGCCCGACGAACGGTCGCCAAGTATCGGGCGGAGGATAATATTCCTTCCGCCGGCCAGCGGAAGCGGTTCTTTTAATCTGTGTAAAGAGCCATATGCACTGACAGGTAGGAAGTGTGGTATGAGGCTGAGAGTTACCGGACGCCATCTGGACATCACGTCTGCACTGAGGAGTTATGTGGAAACGCGGTTTGGGCGGCTCGATCGCTACGAGTTGAAGGTCGGATCGATTCAAGTTGTGCTGGGAGTTGAAAAGCTTCAGCATATGGCTGAAGTAATCGGAACGGTGAACGACAAACCGCTGCAGGCGAAAACATCCACTCGAAAAATGTACGCGACAATCGACGCGCTGGTGGATCGGGTCGATGCACAGTTCAGGAAGTGGAAGGGGCGTCTGCTCAGCCACAAGTCTGGAGGAACCAGAAGGTCTCAAATGCGAGCTGATGCCAAGTTGCTATAGCACGACTGCGGGAGGAGTTTTCAAAGCTGGAGATGCCCGCGAGAGAATTGGAACGTCGTGCAACGCCCATGTTTTTCACATAATTTTACCAAAAATACTCTAGCCGAAGACCGCGCGTCGATGAAGTAGCCGGTGGTTGATCTCGCTCAAAATATCTTGTGCTCATGATAGAGGGCGCTTCGAGAGATCCATTAGACTCAGAAGCATATGGCACAACTCAGTTTAGTCATTATCAGTGGATTGTCCGGGTCTGGTAAATCTCACGCACTCAAGGTGTTTGAGGATGCCGGATATTTCTGTATCGATAACCTGCCACCGGCCCTGCTGCCGACTTTTGTGGATCTCTGCAACCAGCAGAAAGGTGAGATCGCCAATGTGGCCTTGGGCATCGATATTCGAGAGCGGGTATTTTTTTCTGACTTGGCCGGTATTCTTGAGCGTGTCAAAGGGCTCGGACATTCCGTCCAGCTGTTGTTCCTTGAATCGCGCGAGGAGGTATTGGTTCGGCGATTTTCGGAGTCGAGGCGCCCGCATCCGCTCTTGCCTCATTTGCCTGTGTTGGAAGGAGTTCGGTTCGAAGTGCAACGGCTTGCGGAGCTTCGCCGGCATGCAGACCGTGTCATTGATACGTCCGATCTGACCGTACATGAACTCCGTGACTTGCTCACCAAGCAGTTCCGGCAAGACCCGGGCGAAAAGAAACTCACTATTTCGCTGCTCACATTCGGCTATAAGTTTGGAGTTCCCTACGATATTGATTTGTTGTTCGATGTGCGATTTCTCAAGAACCCCTATTTCGTTCCTGATCTGAAGGCGCTCCCCGGGGATGACCCAAGAGTTCGCACCTTCGTTTTGTCGAATTCGGAGGCCATTGCGTTGATCGAGCGGCTCGAAGGGTTGCTCAAGTTTCTCATCCCGCAGTTCGAGCGCGAGCCACGCAGCTATCTGACGATCGCAATCGGGTGTACCGGCGGTCGGCATCGATCTGTTGCAGTCGCCGGACGTCTGCAAGAAGGCCTTTCTGCCATCGGCTACGACGTAGCGCTAAAGCATCGCGACATTCACAAATCATAGGTCTCGCAAAGAGGGACACGCCTACGTTTCTTCAGTGAGGGGCGATTGCGTCATTCTGCCCATTTCTTGACAGGTAGAACATAGTGACTATACTTGCCCATGTGAGCATGCAAACAGTTTTTAAAGTGAGTTCTCGACGTGAAGAAGCAGATATTCTCTTCCAGACAAACGGGTTTCAAGATGTGCCGGCCGTGCGATCCATATCAATACTCAAAGACGACGTGTATCTCCTGGGAGCAGGAATGTGTGATTGCCTGATTTCTCGAGATTGGAGTGGCGAGAAACGCTACGCACAAATGAGGATGGATGAAATCGAGAAAATAATTCGTGCATGAAAGGTTGTCGTGTAGAGTGACAGGGAATACATATGCTGAGCTCATTTAAAAACGTATTCGAGACCGATCTGATCTCATTCCTGACGCCGCGCAAGCAGCTGGTGGGTCTCGATATCGGATCCAGCGCGATTAAGCTTGTTCAGTTGAGGGAAAGCAAAGGGCGGTACATTCTTCAGAAGTTCGGTGTGAAGTCCCTTGAGCCAGAGGTGATTGTCGATGGGACGGTGATGGACGAAGGGCGTGTGGTTTCGGCCATTCGAGAGTTGTTCGATGAGACCGGCGTCAAGAACAAACAGGTGGCAGTCTCAATTTCCGGACACGCCGTCATCGTGAAGAAGATCAGCTTGCCACCGATGCCGGACGAAGAGTTGGAAGGGCAGGTGAAGTTAGCAGCGGAGCAATACATCCCGTTCGATATCAACGAAGTGAATATCGATTTTCATGTGTTGCCAGCCGATCTGTCAGGGGACAAGCAGACAGATATGGCGGTCATTCTCGTTGCCGCCAAGAAAGACAAGATCAATGAATTGACTGAGCTTGTCAAGGGAGCCGGCCTTACACCGATGATCATGGATGTGGATGCCTTTGCGATCGAGAATATGCACGCCATCAATTATCCGATGGCGCAGGATGAAACGACGGCGTTGATCAATATCGGGGCGAGTGTGATGAATGTGAATATCATCCGCGGTGGTGCCTCTCTGTTCACGCGGGATATTCCATTGGGCGGCAATCGGTACACCGAGGCCATTCAACGCGAGATGGGTATGTCCTATGAAGAAGCTGAAGAAAGCAAGCGAATGGGGAAGGGAAGAGACTCTGGTGAGGGCGTGCTGAGTACTGTCATGAACAGCATGAACGGCGAGGTCGCTTCTGAGATCGCCAGAACAGTGGATTACTTTAAAACGTCCGCTGCGAATGCTGAACTGGATCGAGTGCTTGTGTGCGGTGGTGTCGCGCAAGCCAAAGGATTGATCCAGCAACTCGGCGATCGGATGCAAATCCCTGTAGAACTGGCTGACCCATTTAGCGAGATCGATGTGACCGGAAGCGGTATGGACCCAGACCTATTGGCCGATCTGGCGCCATCGGCGGCGGTCGGCGTCGGGTTGGCACTGAGGGCGGTGGGGGACCGATGATTCGCATTAATCTGCTTGCCTCGGGGGCAAAAGCAAGAAAAGCTAAGCCTCAGTATGACGTCCGCGCACAAGCACTGCTCGGCGTGGGAGTGATCCTGATTATTGTGACCGGATGCTGGTGGTACGCCGCCACGCTCGATAGTGAAATTGAGGCGCGACAGGAAGAGAAGCGGAACAAGGAAAGTCAGGTCGCGCAATTAAAAGAGCAGGTAAAAAAAGTTCAAGACTTTGAGCAAAAGAAGAAACTGCTAGAGGATAAAAATCGAATTATCGACCAGCTTGAGCAGTCGAGAATGGGGCCGGTGAAAGTGCTGGATCATGTCAGCCAGAGTATCGAGCCTCTGAAGATCTGGTTGACGAAGTTAGGTGTGTCATCCGATACAGTTGAATTGGAAGGGAAAGCGCTCACGAACGATGATGTCGTTGAATTTGCGAATAATCTTCGGCGCACAGACTATTTTGCCGGCATCAATCTTCAGGAAAGCAAGGCGACGGTTGAAAACAAGATTAATGTATACCAGTTTCGATTGACGTTTCGCCTGAAGGGATGAACATGGAGCTGCCATCGGTCAATCTGGACTCGCTACGCAGTGTTCCCGCCCCGCAGAAGCTGGCGCTCCTGTTTCTGCTTGTCGGCGGTCTCGTCGCCGCATTTTATTTTTACATTGCCGAACCCAAAGCAGCGGAGATTGCGGCCTTAGAGGCTGAAAACAGTAGGCTAGAGAGTGAAGTTCAAACGCTCAGTATCAAAGTCAAACATCTGGATGAAATCATTGCTGCGAGTAAGCAGCTCGAAATTGAGTTGGCAAAGAAGAAAGAGCGTCTCCCTCCGGAGGAAGAAGCCATTATGCTGCTCAAGCAAGTGTCTGATCTTGGTGTCCGGTTGGGGCTCGATATCAGATTGTGGAAGCCGGGGGCCCCGGCTGAGGATCCGTCGAAGCTCTTTGTGAAAATGCCTGTGAATGTCGAGGTGTCCGGGGTCTATCACACGGCCGCGCTGTTTTTCGACCGCATTAACAGGCTGCCAAGGATCGTTACGGTGTCCGGACTGAAAATGGGATCACCGAAGGTTGATCAAGGGCGGATAGTGTCACAAACAACGTTTGACTTAGTTGCGTATGCTGCGCCACAGGAAAAACCCGCTGTTGCAGCACCAGTTGCAGGGGGCAAGCCGGTACAGCCAGCTCCAGCTGGGAAATAAGGGAGATTCGCAGGGCAAATGGATAGTCTAAAAAAGAAGAGGTCGGATGGGCATCGGTATACGGTCGCTGGAGGTACAGCGGCTTTCTTTGGCATTGTTGCGCTTGTTTGCCTCCGCAGCGTCGTTGCTCAAGCGGATCCCCTTGTTGCGCAGATGAGTCCGATGAGGCAGGATTCCATCAAGATGTCATCTGTTCCGGACGTTCCGAAGGCGCCCATTTCAGCTGCTGATCCGCTACCATCAGGAGAGTTAGCGCAGGCGCCGTCTCAGGCGCCGTTTCCAGACGGTGCAGTTGGGTCCGGTTATGATCCATCCGGGCGTCGCGACCCATTTGCCCCGGTCATTCAGGATCTTCAACTGGGTAAAGTCGATGTGAATCTTCCCCCGCTCCAACGTGTGACATTGACCGAGCTTAATCTGATCGCCATTGTGTGGGGAGCCTATGGGTACACGGCCATGGTTCAGACGCCTGAAGGGCATGGATATACCGTCAAGCGGGGGACAAGAGTCGGGCAGAACAACGGAGTCGTCAGCGCAATTACTGAGCGGGGCATCATTGTACAGGAGCGATTCACCGATGTGTATGGCAAGAAGCAGGAGCGTGAGTATGTCAAGCTCCTCCATCCGAAAGAAGGCTCAGAATGAAACCATTATTGTCTAGCGTGTGTGGTTTGATGACGGCGAGGCGGTTCATCGGAGCCTTGGGGGTATCCCTCATTGCTTTGGGAGCGCATGCCGGGATGGTTCCTCTTGATGAGGAGGCCGGTGAATCTCGCAAGAGCAGCCTCGAGGAAGTCGAGAAGGGTATCGGCGCGCTGCCGGCTCAATCAATGACCAACATCGAGGTGCATCCGGAAGGAGATCGGGTCACGGTGGCAATCGTCGGCGACGGAACATTCTTTCCCGATGCGAAGCTGCTGGATGAGTCTCGGTTAGTCATTGATATGCCGGCTGTGTCCTCCGCATTCCGGCAGTCGTCCGTGCAGGGGCAGCACCAATTGCTCAAGACAATCAGGATAGGGCATCACGCCGATAGGGTTCGGCTCGTATTTGACCTGCTTGAGCAGCCCGCTTTTTCTGTCGAAACAAACGATAATAAAATCCTCGTTGTACTCAGTCCGAAAGAATCGCAGGGTTCCCACAGTGAAGTATCGCAGCCGGCCAATCCTATCGAGGTCTTACGGCCGGCACTTCAGGAGCGCAAGGTGCTGTTTGATCCGGGGCCTCGGCTTGTGAAGAAGATTGCCCGAACCATCGGTCCCGCACAATCTCCCTTTAAGGTTCAGCCGGTACAAATGGCAGCGGAGAATGTTCCAGACCAAAAGGATAGCCGGTCGGATGACGTTGTCGCGGGGCAGACCCGGTTTGTCGGGCGACGCATCTCACTCGATTTTCAGCAAGCGGACATCACGAATATTTTACGCCTGATCGCCGACGTCAGTGGTTTCAATATCGTTGTTGGCGAGGGTGTCAAATCCAAGGTCACGATGAAGCTTGTGAACGTGCCCTGGGATCAGGCCCTGGACATGCTCTTGAAGATGAATGGGCTCGGGATGATTCGTCAGGGATCGATTGTGTGGGTAGACACGCTGTCGAATCTTGCAAAGCAACAGGATGAAGAAGCAAGAGCGAAAGATGCCAAAGTCAAGGCCGAGGAATTAGTCGACCGTGTTTTTTACATCAAGAATATCCAAGCCCAAGAGCTCATGACGTCGTTGCGCCAATATTTGAGTCCGCGCGGCGTGATGCAGTTTAACGCGGGAAGCAACGCGCTGATTGTGAGGGAAACTGAAAGCAAGCTGGCGATCATGAGGCAATTGGTTGAGGGGCTCGATTTGGAAGTGCCGCAAGTCCAGATTGAAGCGCGCATCGTTCAGGCGGATACCGTCTACGCCAGAGGATTGGGAATTCAGTGGGGTTTCCAGGCTGCGAACAGAACGCCTTCGACATTCAACGCCATCGGCGGTCTCAACGGTCCGTTCGGCGAAGTTGCCGGCACGGGGAACAGTACGATATCCAGAAGCTTCCTGGTGAATTTGCCGGCCCAGGTCGGCGGCTTGCCCGCGGTTCCTGGCATTGGCTGGACGTTTGGAAAGTTAGGTGGAGATTTTGCTTTGGATATGCGGTTGTCTGCAGGAGAATTGTTGGGTCTGACGAAAGTTATTGCTGCTCCAAAAATCATGACGCTGGATAAGCGCGAAGCGAAGATTTCTCAGGGCGAATCAATTCCATTTCAAACCACTTCGTTACAGGGAACGCAGACAACGTTCGTGGATGCCAATTTGGAACTGAACGTGACACCTCAAATCACATCGCGCGACCCGAAGGAGGATTCCAAGAGGATTCTGCTGAAGGTGCGGGCGACTCGGAATGCCGTGGGCGCTCGCAGCAATCCGGCCGGTCCGAGCATTGATCGACGCGAGGCGAACACTCAAGTGCTTGTGCGAGATGGAGAGACGATGGTGATCGGCGGGGTGTTTGTCGACACGCAGAATAACAACGTCCAAGGAGTGCCGTATATGTCCCGCATCCCGGTTCTTGGCTGGTTATTCAAGAACAAGTCCGAGTCGGTCTCCAAACAAGAGCTGCTCATTTTCTTAACGCCGAGCATTGTGAAGACATAGAGCGTAGTAGCTTCCAGTCAGATGTTCTGAGGTAAGAGGACGTGCGTGGCGATGCTGATCAGCGTCGCCACGCACGTTCGTTTTGTGCTGAAGGCGCCGCTCTGGGCATGTGCAGAATAGCTCCACATGCCGATTCATCTATGATCAGTCCCGATGGCTCTTCCCGCCCATTTCCAGAGCGCGGTGGAATTCTTTTAGTTTGACGACGAGCTGTGCTACGATCCCCCCGCGTGTTGGCCTCCTTGTTTCCGAAAAGCGCGTGATGTGCATGACGATCCAATGAATGCCATGGTGTAGGAATCGGCTATGACATTGTCATCGACGGTATCGGTCTCGCTTGGTGAGCGAAGCTACAAGATTCTGATTCAAGCCGGTCTTTTGAGTCGGCTTGAAGGGAGGTTGAGCGAACTGGCGGTGAAAGGGAAAGTCGGCGTGGTGACGGATCGTCATGTAGCCGCGTACTACCTGAGCGAGGTGCTGCATCAGCTGAAGAAGTGCGGTGTCGACGCGGTTCCTATTGTGCTGCCTCCCGGTGAGCGGTCGAAGAAACTGGACACGATTACGCATGTTCTTGATGTGATGGCGCGCCATCGGTTCGAGCGGTCGTCGTTTCTCTTCGCGCTTGGCGGAGGTGTAGTCGGCGATATAGCAGGATTTGCGGCGGCGATCTATCAGCGCGGCATCCCATTCATTCAGATTCCAACCACCCTCATTGCCCAGTCCGATTCGAGCGTCGGGGGAAAGACAGGTATCGATCATCGGCTGGGTAAGAATCTGATCGGGGCGTTCTATCAACCCAAGGAAGTCTGGATTGATCCGCTGACGCTTCGGACTTTGCCGATGCGCGAATGGGTTGCCGGGCTGGCGGAGGTCATCAAGTATGGCATTATCGCCGATGAGGGGTTTTTTTCGTATCTTCAGCGGGAGATGCCCGGGTTGCTGAAACGAAAACCAGACATTGTTGCAGCGGCAGTGAAGCGGTCCTGCGAAATCAAGGCGCAAGTAGTCGCAGCGGACGAGCGGGAGTCTGACCGGCGGCGCATCCTTAATTATGGACATACGATTGGGCACGCGCTTGAAACGCTAGGTCGATACGAATCTCTCATTCATGGTGAGGCTGTCGGGATCGGGTTGGCTCAGGAGGCTGACGTTGCGTGTTTTCTGGGAGTCTGTGATCGCAGTGTCGTTCAAAGTATTCAGGCCATTGTCCAGGCTGCCGGCCTATCCGATCGCATGCCACAGTGGACAGCGGCCAAAATCTGGAAGGCGATGCTTCATGACAAGAAAGTGTCCGGAGGCCAAGTTGTCGGTGTGTGGCCGGAACGGATCGGACATGTTCGGATGATGCCGATCGATCAACCGACTTTTTACCAATGGCATCAAACGCTGCCTAAGCTTACTTCCGGCAAGAGCCTCTCCCGCAAGAAGACGGTCTAACAGAGACGGTAGGTCTGCCTGATGCGCATACTTCGGATTGCCATGGCACAGATTGACCCGACGGTCGGTGATATTTCCGGCAATATGCGGCTTGTCAAAGCCTGGATCAAGGAGGCACGGAAGGCCGGCGCCGATCTGGTGGTGTTTCCGGAATTGACGGTGACCGGCTACCCTCCTGAAGATTTGCTTTTGAAGCCGCGGTTTGTCTCGGACAACCGGCGGGCGCTCGACGAGATCGCGAAAGAGTGTACGGGGCTTGTGGCCGTGATCGGGTATGTCGGCCAAGGCAGTGCAGGTAGGGGGAAGTCACAGGCAGCGCGTACCGCCACAGTAGGCGGGCATGAACTATTTAATACGGCGGCGGTCGTCGCAGGCCGGCGGGTAATCGCCCGATACAGCAAATGGATCCTGCCGAACTACGGCGTCTTCGACGAAAGCCGGTATTTTCATCCCGGCCGCCACGTGGTACTGATGACGCTACGTGGTGTGGCAGTCGCTGTCAGCATTTGTGAAGACATCTGGTCGCCGGACGGGCCCACTTCCATGCAGGCGGCAGCGGGGGCCGAAGTGATCGTGAATATCAATGCGTCGCCGTTCCATATTGGGAAGAGCCGTGCGCGCGAACAGGTGTTGGCAACCAGGGCCCGGGAAAACGGAATCATTCTGACATATACCAACATGGTCGGGGGACAGGATGAATTGGTGTTTGACGGCAACAGCATGATCGTCAATCAAACGGGTGCGGTGATCGCCCGGGGCAAGGAATTTGCGGAGGATTTGATCCTCGCAGACCTTTCAGTGGATGCTGTTGCGCGAACTCGGATGGCGCAGGGGCGGAGAAAACGCTTCACGGCTGCCATGGCAGCTGCCGTCGAACGAGTGACGATTAAATCTCCCACGCGTTCGGCAAAACGCTCGCACATGGTGCCGTCTCTGGAGGCATTACTTGGGGATTCCGATGCCGTCTATCGCGCACTGGTACTGGGTGTGCAGGATTATATGCGGAAGAACGGATTTCGCAAGGTCGCGATCGGACTGAGCGGAGGAATCGACAGTGCGCTGACAGCGGTCGTTGCGGTTGATGCGCTGGGCCCTGATAATGTGTTGGGGATATTCATGCCGTCGCCGTATACATCAGCTGAGAGCGCGGAGGATGTAGAGGAGCTCAGCCATCGAATCGGCATCGAGTATCGGACGATCCCGATTACACCGACGTTTGAATCCTACCGGGCCGCTCTGGCCCCGACATTTCATGGGAAGGCGGTCGATACGGCGGAGGAAAATCTGCAGGCCCGCATTCGCGGGAATATTTTGATGGCGTATTCGAACAAGTTCGGCCACCTTGTGTTGACGACCGGCAATAAGAGCGAAATGAGTGTCGGCTATGCCACGTTGTATGGCGATATGGCCGGCGGTTTTGCGGTGATCAAGGACGTTCCGAAAACCATGGTGTATGAGTTATCCCGGCTTCGGAATCTTCAAGGCCGTACCCACGTCATTCCGAAACGGATATTAGATCGGCCCCCTAGTGCCGAACTGAGACCCAATCAGAAGGACGAAGATTCCTTGCCTGCCTATGCCGTTCTCGACCCCATTCTTCAATTCTACGTGGAAGAGAACCGTTCGATCGAAGAAATCGTTGATGCAGGATTCGACCGTGCCACAGTAGCGCGAGTGGTGGCCATGGTGGATGGCAGTGAGTTCAAACGCCGCCAAGCGCCTATCGGCATCAAAGTCACACATCGGGCGTTCGGCAAGGATTGTCGAATGCCGATCACCAACGGGTATCGCAATTCGTAGCTGACTGGGACGACCGCTCGCCGGAATTGGCCTCTCTCTCGCCTGCCCTGATCGGTTCTCGTAGTCGTTCTTGGCGAAATTGCAGGAAGTTTACGTTTTCAGCGTTGTGCCGAATGAGAGGATTGGGCTATGATGCCTCCTTCGATCTCAGGGACATCGAGATTGGCATCTTCGTGGTGTGCCCGGTTATCGAGCATGAGGGTGGTTTGCGATAGCACCTGTAATCGCAGCAGTCTCGCGTTATTTCTCCTGGCAGGGTGCTAGGTTATGCTGATGCAGTGTGCAGGCTTCTAGGCAAGGAGGCAAAGCGATGAAACTGGTGGAAGCCGTCATCAAGCCCTTCAAGCTGGATGAGGTGAAGGATGCACTGCTGGAAATAGGTGTGCTGGGCATGACTGTGTCTGAAGTCAAAGGCTTCGGCCGTCAGAAAGGCCATAAAGAAACGTATCGTGGACAGGAGTACACGATTGAGTTTGTGCCAAAAGTCAAAATTGAGGTGGCTGTGACGGACGCACTGGTGCCAAGAGTGATTGAGGCGATTACGGGGGCGGCCAAAACCGGCAGCATCGGCGACGGAAAGATTTTTGTACGAGACCTGAGTGCAGTGGTGCGAATCCGAACGGGAGAAACCGGGGAAACGGCATTATGACGAGGACTGAGAATTCAACAGCATCCCATCGTGTTGGAATCGAGAACGGACCGTCCATAATGCAGTATCGCGTGGGTTGGGAATTGGGATGGGCACCGGATCGGATAGCGGGTGGAACATGTTTTCAGCCAAAGGCAGCATGAGCCGGAAGGTGGGCTGGTCATTGCGGATGAGCTCTGAAAGGAGGAGGGGATGAACGTGCGAGAAGTGTTGGAGTTTGCCAAGAAGCACAGGGTCCAGATGGTGGACCTGAAGTTCGTGGACCTGCCGGGAGTGTGGCAGCACATGACCATCCCTGTGAGCGAATTGACGGAAGACTTGTTCAAGGACGGCTCCGGTCTCGATGGGTCATCCATTCGTGGCTGGAAGGCGATCAACAACAGTGATCTGTTGATGGTTCCCGATCCCGCGACGGCCTGTCTGGACCCCTTCACGGCAGTGCCGACGCTCAGCCTTACCGGCAATGTGGTGGACCCTATCTCACGCGAAAATTATGAACGTGACCCCAGGTTTATTGCCCAGAAGGCGGAAAAGTATCTTCAAAGCACCAAGATCGGCGATGCATCTTTTTGGGGCCCTGAAGCCGAATTCTTCATCTTCGACCATGCTCGCTACGATCAAACCAGCAACAGCGGGTACTACTTTCTGGACTCCGAGGAAGGCGCATGGAATATGGGGCAAGAGGGATTTAATTTGGGCGGCAAGCTCCGCCACAAGCAAGGCTACTTCCCTGTGGCTCCCGCGGATACGCAACAGGACATCCGCAGCGAAATGGTCATCGAGATGGAAAAGGTCGGCATCGTTGTTGAGAAGCATCATCACGAAACGGCGTCGGCCGGCCAGGCTGAGATCGATATTCGATTCGATTCGCTGGTGAAGACGGCAGACAAAATGATGATGTACAAGTACATCGTCAAGAATGTGGCCCGCCGACATGGCAAAACCGCGACGTTCATGCCGAAGCCGCTGTTCGGCGACGCCGGCTCCGGCATGCACACCCATCAAAGTATCTGGAAAGAAGGGAAGCCCTTGTTCGCCGGTAAGGATTATGCGGGTGTGTCGCAGTTGTGTCTGCATTACATCGGCGGGATTCTCAAGCATGCGCCGGCGCTGGCGGCCTTTACCAATCCGACGACCAATTCATACAAGCGGATCACGCCTGGATTCGAAGCGCCGGTGCTGCTCGCCTATTCCAGCAGAAATCGGTCGGCGGGGATCCGTATCCCGATGTATTCGCCCAGTCCGAAAGCCAAACGGATTGAAGTGCGGTTTCCGGATCCTGCCTGCAATCCCTATTTGGCGTTCGCCGCGATGCTCATGGCAGGCCTCGACGGGATTCAGAATAAGATTGATCCGGGCGAACCTGCGGAAAAAGATCTGTACGATCTTGATCCCAAAGAGGCAGCCAACATCAGAACGATGCCCGGGAGTCTTAATGAAGCGATCGACAGTCTGGAAAAAGACCATCAGTTTCTCCTTAAGGGAGAGGTCTTTACAGAGGATTTGATCGAAGCCTGGATTGGCTATAAGAAAAATAAAGAGATCGATCCGATGCGGCTTCGCCCGCATCCCTACGAGTTTTTCCTCTATTACGATGTCTAGCTAAGAAGAGAGAGGACCGGCACAGCAAAGATCATTTGGCTGTGCCGGTTGTTGAGAAGATCGCGATCGTCGGCTAGTGCCCCTACTTTTCCGGATACTGGCATCTTCGCTTCAAGTCCATAAGTGAGGTCGGTTCCACCTGCACCTAGCTACGGCATGGTGGTGCCTGGCAGTCTGTTCTCTGCAGACGCTTATAGTACCTATTTCCCACACAGTGCAGTACCGTCCGCCTCTATTTTTAAACAAGGTTAGAAGTGGCCTGTACCATACGGACCATTCTGTTGGGGGCAGCCTTCTCTTTCTACATGGGAAGAATGATAAGTGCTTGAAATCATGAGAGAGTTAATCGTCTCTGTAGGGTCTCGTTTTTGCTCACCAGGCTATCTTGGCTGCCTGTGACAATATGCGGACGTAACATGTGGAGGATTCGGTATGGATCAACAAAAGTCCTCAGTCGAATGCTATGAACGAGGGTTGGTGCTTAAGCGGATAGGAATGCTTCATGAGGCGATGGAAAATTTTAAAAAAGCTGCCCTGAATCCGGAGTATGCCGGCAGAGCACATGTGCATATCGCCTTGTGTTTCAAGGCCGATGGCAACCAGGAAGAAGCGGTTGTGGCATTCCGGAAGGCATTTGCCTCACCCTCATTGTTATCTGAAGAACGACGGCACATTCTCTATCACATCGGCCAGACGCTGGAATCGTTGGGCCGATATGCGGAAAGTCTTGAGGCGTATGGCAAGTTGAGAAACGAGGATCCTGAGTTCCGTGATGTGACACAAAAGATCAAACGGCTGTGCGACGGCGGGCGTCGGCCAATTTCTGAATCGGAAACATCGTGGCAGGCCTGGATGGACGAGGCGCGAACATTGACGCCAACCGTTCTGGCCTTACTGGAGCAGACGGGACAATGGTTAGGCCGGCAGGCGGAAACACTCAAGGGCCATCGCTGGTTCGAGAAAGCGACTTCCCCTTCTCCGGATAGGGCCGGCCAGGGCCTCTATTCAATCGCAATGGCCAAGCGACGGAATCAGTCGGCTGGAAGGGATCGCATGGTCAACACACGCCGGCATGCCCGTGTGCCGGTTCGTTTGCGAAGTCAATTTTCAGCGGACGGCCGAACTGTGGGAGGCGAGGGAGAACTGCGTGATCTCTCTCCGTGGGGTTGCCGCATGACGAGTACGGTGGCTGTTCCTATTGGAGCAGACTTGAAGTGCCGTATTTTCCCAAAAGGGGCAGGATCTCCCTTTGTCATTGATGGAGCAACTGTGCGCTGGATCAGCCGTGAAGAGTTCGGCCTTGCCTTTACCAAGGTGCATCCCGGGGTACTGCAACAAATCGAGCAACTGTGTAGTGCTCAGGCTGCGTGAAGTGCGAAAGGTGAGGCGTGAGAAGTTAAGTGTAAGGGGTGAGGCGTAGAATGTGGGACAGGTAGAAAAGAGCAGGTCGTGACGGTTCTGTCAGGAATCAATTCACAGCCAGAGCGGGATAGTCGCTGTAGCCGTCGGGTCCACCTCCATACAGCCGCTCGTAGTTGATCTTGTTCAATGGAGCCTGCTTGGCGAAGCGTTCGACCAGGTCCGGATTAGCGATGTACGGACGCCCGTACACAATCGCATCAGCCGCTCCGCAAGCCACTGTCGACTCACCGCTCTCGCGTGTATAGCTCCCGTTGCTCATCAACACACCCTGAAAATGCCGGCGGGCGACCGCCAGGATGGCGTGCTCCTCAGGCAAGGCATGGTTCTCGTGCCGTATTTCAAGAAACGCGATCCCTCGCCCGCTCAATTCCTTCGCCACATAGGCCACCAGCGCGGTGAGTCGGCTGTCGACCATGTCATTGTACGGAACCAGGGGCGAGATCCGCACTGCGACGCGCCCGGCGCCCCACACGCCGATGGCAGCATCAGTCACTTCCAGCAAAAAACGAGCACGGTTTTCGACAGAGCCGCCATAGACATCCGTGCGCGCGTTGACGCCGTCGCGCAGAAAGTTATCGATCAAATAGCCATGAGCGCCGTGGATCTGCACTCCATCGAAGCCGGCCCGGTGGGCGCTTTGCGCGGCGAGCCGGAACATCTCGACATACTGCGGGACTTCCTCGGTGGCGAGCGCGCGCGGGACTTCGTAGGATTTGGGGCCTTCCGGCGTTTGGGTCGTGCCATTGCGAATCGCGACGGCGCTGCTGGAGACCGGTTGTTCGCCCTCGTTCAATAACGAGTGCGCGGCACGGCCGGGATGCCAGATCTGCATGAAGATGCGGCCGCCCTTGGCATGCACAGCGTCCGTTACTCGTTGCCATCCGGCCACATGCGCGGGGCTGTAAATGCCGCCTTCGCCCATGAAGGCGCAGGCGTGGGCATCGACCATGGTGCACTCGGTCATCATGAGTCCGCTCGAGGCCCGTTGGGAGTAATAGTCCACCATTATGCCGTTGGGGATGTGAGAAGTCCCGGCCCGCGCGCGGGTGAGTGGAGCCATGACGATGCGGTTGGGTAAGCGGAGGTCCCCGGTTTGGAGGGGCGTCAACAACGTGGGCATCAGTGCTCCTAAGAGTAACGGGTGAATCGTCAGTAAGAGAAGGTATAAGCGAGATGGTGAGAGAGTCAACTGACGAATCGCTATGTTCGGGCTTTTTGTCGAATCCGCTCGGTCAGCTCCTCATACACCTATCGACGTGGGAGCCGTGTCTTATGCGGCGTATGGGAAGATACCGCATCGTTCCGCCGAGGGGGTGATCGTATGCTCGACCACCCCGGCTGCAGACAAGGAAGGCGCCCATAATTCGTAGTCAAACCCCCGGCGCCGCAAACAGATCGCTCCTCGTCGGCTCAATGCATCCACACTCGTGAACACCTGGTTCCAGGTCGATTCCGGGAGGCAGGGCAGAAGTTTCTCCATCACAATAGATCCTCGCTCGTGAACGATGACCAGGATCTTCGATTCTACGCAACCTGAGGTGGTGTTCATGTGTGATCTCTCTGCCTCCTTCTCTATGAGATCCCATTTGATGAGTCGATGCATATGATACGGCGCGTGCGTTGCAGGACTATAGTTGTCGTGTAAAACTTCTGTTAACCTCGATCAGAAAGACAGGTGTGTCCGACGGGATTCTTGCGGGCTGTTTCCTGGCAGGTCAGCTTTCCATTTTGGCGACTTTGCGCAACATGACCGCGCAGCAGGGCAAGGGACACCAGACATTCAGTCGCGAGTTGTTAGGAAAGGCAGCTTTTCGAGCGGCGTGATGCGGGGAATTCCGTGCTGACGAAAGTGAACCCATGGGCCGAATGGGAAAGGTTCCCGACGTCTATGAGATCAAGCGCTTGGAGAAATATGATCAATTGACGAAAGCGCCGCGCAGACTCGTCACGAAAGAATCGCTGGAGAGCCACATCGCCGAAAAGAGGAAAGGACAATCGGCAAATGACTAACTTCGGCCCACGACAGTATTGCAATCTCTTGCTCTGCCCCGAGAAAAGATTGAAGCAGCAGGAAGATACCGAAGCTGAGGGCCATGATGCTGGGCCAGATTACCGAGAGAGCACCGAACACGAATATAACCGTCATGGCCTCCAAGGCATGCCGGCCAAACCGGACATTGGGCGTGATCATGAGGCCCTCCCTGGTCTGCTCTCTACCAAATGCATGAAAGGCGTTGATATAAACTGGCGGTATGATAGGCCTTAGGAAACCTCGTTAGCAACAGGGCATGGGACCTAGTAGCAGCTGGGCATGAGACCTAATAGCAGCTGGGCACACTACCTACCAAGAGCTGGTCCTGTTACAAGGGTGTTGTAATGGCAGCGTGTAACGTCAGTGCTCAAGGGTCTGAAAGCTGATTCGTGCCACTGCAAGCAGCGATCTTCAATTTTAAGGCTCTGGTCGTGCGATTGTAGCGGCAGAGGTACTGAGAAAAGGTTCCCGACCCCTTTGTTTGTTCCCGACCCCTTTGTTTGTTCCCCAATCGCGGGCCGCATCCTGTTCGTGGTGTATACGGTGAGGAGGCAGAGCGATGAAAAAGAAATCATCCGCATCATCAGCGCCCGGCAAGCGAGCCGGAAAGAGCGTGCGGCATATTCCCGACTCACAGATTGACTTTTCCGACATGCCGGAGTTGTCCGATCAGCAGCTTACTCGTATGCGGCGAGTCGGCAGGCCTGCTACCGGCATAGCCAAACAGCTGATTGCCATCCGTCTGTCACCGCGTCTCTTGACGGCCTTGCGCAACATGGCAACGAAGTAGGGCAAGGGGTACCAGACGCTGATTCACGAGTTGCTTGAAAAGGCAGCTTCCCGAACAGCGTGACGGTATGGGGGAAATGGTTCCAGACACCATTCTTCTCTCCCCCGGCCCGTTGCCTTTGATGCCCGGTGATGTTCATGTATTTCTTGGCGCTCATGCCACCAGCCTACGACAAGGCTACTGCCTCCAGTTCATATGGGATGGAAAATATGAACAGAATAGAAGCTCTATTCGGATTAGACATATGACTTGAAAATTGTGTTGAGAGCGAGAGGCAGCCCCAGACCGCTCTTACGAGCGGCCTGGGGTTTGAAGCTGCCGGAGTGGAGGTTAATCCACTTCGACGGTGATCGTATGAGACGCCACGACGGGATCGTGGTCCTTGGTGGCACCGGTCAGGGTAACCTTGTGGGTTCCCTTGTTCAAGCTCTTGATCGTTCCGGAAAATCCCTTCTGATATTCGCCGTCCACGTAAGCATGGACATGCGTTGCCTGCGTACCCTTGGTCAAGTCATACGTGATCTCGAAGGTGTCGCTGACTTTGGCTCCGTCCTTGGGGGAGGTAATCACCAGCTTCGATCCGTCCTCAACCGGCGCTGCCGCTGGCTTATCTCCTGCCAAGGCCAGCCCTCCGCTGAGGCAGCCGGCCAATACGATTCCCAATCCCATCAACCCGATACGTCCCATCTGCTGCATTGCAACCTCCCTAGTTTGAACTCACTGAATGGACACGACGGCCTGTCCTGCTCTGCCGGATGTCCTTGTGCTTGTTGACCCGTCGTTCACCGATAGAGCATACCCGTACATTGTAATTTTCAAAATGGCCTTAGTCAATCCGTCCGTTCACAGCGCGCCGAACATTCGTTCGAAAAAGGCCTTGGTCAGCGTCATGTGTTGCGTGATATCCGTCTGGAGATGCCTTGCCCCGGCTTGCCAATCATCTGTGGTGTAGCCCACCCGCCGCGCCAGAAAGATAAACTCGTCTGAATCAGCCGGCGGAAGGACGCGATCCTTGGCGTTGCCTCGAACCATCCGAAGGCCGTCGATGAGCATCCGGATGAAGAAATATGCTTTCCGTAAATTCTCGCCGTCCGGTCTCGTGACAATCCCGCACTCGACGAGCCCGGCCAGCGCCTGCATTGTGTTGGGTGTGCGTAACACGGAGCGCGTATGGCCGTGCATGATTTGGAGGTATTGCACGGCGTATTCGATATCGACGATTCCACCCGGACTGTACTTGAGGTTGACCGTGTCATGCTCCACCAGTTGCTTCAGTTGCTGCCGGCGCAGGTCCAGAGCGACTGCGATGTCCCACCGGGTTCCGCTGTAGACATAGGCGTCACGATGGGCTTCGACCCGTTTGCCGAGGGCGGCATCGCCTGCCACATGCCGCAGTTTGATCAAGGATTGCCGCTCAAACGGGGCGGCAAGGCCTGTGTCATTGTAATACCCGGTGATTTCGTCGAACGGATTCGTCAGTGAGCCTTTGCCGCCGTGGGGGCGGAGGCGCACGTCGAGATGGAAGATCCCCTCCTGTCTGGATTCGATCCACTGCAGCAGTTCCTGCCCCAGGCGTTCGAAGTATTCACTGTTATCGATGGCCTGTTTGCCTCCGGTGCGGCCTGCGTCGCCGTAGACGAACAGGACTTCGATATCGGAGGCATAGCCCAGTTCACGGCCGCCGAATTTGCCCAATCCGAGAATCGTGAAGGGACAGAGTTTCTTATTGGCCAAACGGGGAGGGCCGTAGAGCTTGTTCAATTTGGTCTGGCAGTCTTTCAAGCTCCGGTCCACGATCACTTCAGCCAGCTGGGTGAGCGCGCCGGAAAAGTCGGCCAGCGCGATACCCGACTCAACGATGTGCTTCATGTCGATACGAAACAGCTCGCGGTCCTTAAAGGTATTCAAGGCTGCCTTGCGCGCGTCGGCGGTCTTGGCCTGGCCCACGAAGCGATCGATTTCCCTGCGGAGCGATGCGCGAGGCTTGGCCAGCGGGGCGTCACGATAGTCCTGCAGGAGCGGCAGGAGGTTGGTGTGTTGCCGGCGCAGGAAGTCTTCCCAGAGAAAGTCGCTGGTGCCGAGCAAGCGGGCCAGGAGCGGAAACGTTTTCTTGTCGCTCAGGAGCGCAAGCGCCTGCCGTTGCGCTTTGCCTTTCGTCTCTTGCACGATGAGGTCGAGGAACTGGTCGAAGGCTTCGAGGGCTTTGGTCGGGTCCGGCGCCCAGGTCAGCGCATGGGTGAACTGCTTGATGAGCACGGCTGTCAAGCGCAACTGTTGCTGATCGGTCGGATCGGTCAGCTTCTGGCCGTAGCGATTGCGGACATAGAAGCGGTCGTGCAGCTTGGCATCTTCGATGTCGATTTGCGCTTTGGAGATATAAACATTGCGCATCGCGAGCGCGTTGGCGAAGGCGTAGAGAAAGGCGGGGGTATCGTCCGATCGAATGTCCATAATCGTGTCTGTCGGCGACTGGCTGTTGTCGAAGGTGATTTGTACGGGGTGGAGCAGGCCGCTGAAGGACCCCCGGCGACGGCCGAGTTGTTCGACCAGCCGGCGATTCACCGCATGGCGGGCCTCTTCGAATTGATTTGTGTCGAGCAGGCCGATAACGGAGCGCAGTTCCTGCGCGAGCCGGTCCTGTTCAGCCGGTCCGAACGAGGCGCCGTGAACCGGTTGGACACGGAAGATATCGACGATTTTTTTGCTGCTCAGCCCGGGCCGCCCCTGTGGGCGCCGGCGCGGGCTTTCGCCGTAGGAGGTTTTTGCCGGCCTAGCCGATGCAGCTTCGGCGAACGTATAGATTTGGCCTTCTTCGATGTTCAATCCGAAGGCGGATAGGAGGCCGCAGATGGTGGCGAACTCGGCAAAATAGTCATAGGCGACGATGGTCACATCGGCACGGCCGCCCTGTTGTTCGGTGATCGAGAGTTCGCAGAGATGGTCCGGCGTCAGTTGAGCTGCCAGATGAATGTGCCTCGCAATGGCGGTTGGATCGACTCGCCTGAAATATTCCTGATCCATCCGGCTGAGAAAGTCGTGCAAAATGTCTGACGGGACGTCCTGGCAGTGAGATGTGACGGTCCGGAGAATTTGTTCACGGTTGTCCATTGTGCAGGCAGTATACCGCAACAGGCTGCGGAAAAACTCATGATGACTCGTGTAGCCGCTGTCACGATCGAGCGAGATCAAGACGATATTGAACATTCATACAGGATGCTCAAAATGGCCATCCAGCAAGGCTGCAGTGAGCGAAGAGGCGAATCGTACTTTGTGCCGTACGGTGAGCCTCTGAGCGATGCGAGAACGCCGCTGGTGGACTTTTTCAGCATCCTGCAATGCCGTTCATTGTGTGAGCGGGAGCGCGCCAGTATAATGCCGCGCCAGACGGAGATGGCGAAGAACGTGAAACGTGAGGCGTGAAACGTGAGGCGAAAGCCTGAGAAAGTCGGTAAGTCAGGATCACCGGCTGGGAAACTGGCGCTGGGTTTACGGAGGGCATCGACCGGGCCTGATCCGACTCCTGTCTTGCTGGCTGAAGAGCGGAAGCCCGAGCAGATCCGAGCCATTTTATCGGCCTATGGATTAAGGAATATCGAACAGGCAGACCGCAATCTCGGCACGATGGCAGGGGAGCCGCATGAGCGCCGTCAGTTGGCCGAGATCCTTCCGCAGCTGTTAGCGGCCGTCTCGCGGACGGCCGATCCCGATCAAGCGCTCAATCATTGGGAGCGGCTGTTATCAAACGTGACCCGCTCATCCTTTCTGGACTATCTGCGCAGTTGGCCGCGCATGGTGGATGTCCTCGCGACGATTTTTGGCAACAGCGATTCGCTGGCTTTCACGATCGTTCGCGATCCCATGCTGGTCTATTGGCTGGCTGAGGAATCTGTGCTCTCGAAGCCGGCAACCCGTGCCGACATCGAACAGTCATTGCAAAAGCAGTTGGCCAGGTTGACGGTGAAGGAGTTGAAGCTGGATGTGTTGCGCCGGGTGCGGCGGCGGGAGATGTTGCGGATTGGTGTGCGCGACTTGCTGCGCATGGCTGATGTGCCGGAGACCATGGCAGCCCTCTCCGATTTGGCCGGCGCCTTGATTCACGCAGCCTATCAAGTGGTGGATGCGGACTTGCGCTCCCTCTACGGCGTTCCCATGCATAAGAACCGGCGGGGGAAGTGGGTGGAGACCGGCTTTGCCGTGATGGGGATGGGGAAACTTGGTGGTCATGAGCTGAATTACAGCTCCGACGTCGATCTGATCTACGTCTACGCGTCCCATGAAGGAGAGACGAGAGCCCCGCGCGGAAAGTCAGCCGGGAAGCCGGCAGGTGCCGGTATTTCCAGCGAGGAATATTTTGAAATCCTCTCGCGCGAGCTGACCAAGGCGCTGGTCGAACAGACTAGAGAGGGGTACGTCTTTCGTGTGGATCTGCGTCTGCGGGCCGAAGGGTCCGTCGGGCAGTTAGCCCGCTCGCTGGCGGATTACCAAAGATATTACGAGACCAGAGGCATGGCGTGGGAGCGATTGGCGCTCCTGAAAGCCTGGCCGGTGGCAGGGGCGATGGCAGTGGGGCAGGCGTTCTTAAATATGGCCGGCCCGTTCATTTTTGGTGCGGGGAAGATGGATTGTGATGGCGCGCTGGCGATCGTGCAGAATGTACGGGCGGTGAAGGAAATGATCGATGCGAAGATGGCCGAGCGCGGCCATGAGCGGCGCAATGTGAAGCTTGGAATCGGCGGCATCAGGGAGATCGAATTTCTCGTGCAGACGGTTCAGGTGTTGGCTGGGAAGCAGGCCCCGGCGCTCCTTGATCGCAGCACGCTCGGGGCGCTGCCCCGGTTTGTGACACGCAGGTTGATCTCGGGTCGGGAGCGGGATGAGCTGACGGCGGCCTATCTTTTTCTCCGCGATGTGGAGCACAAGCTTCAGATGGTCCATGACCTCCAAACCCATGCGCTGCCGGATGAGACGGAAGAGTTGGAGCGCTGCGCCATCCGCGGGGGCTACGACGGCAGCGATCGGACTGCTGCGGTGAAGAAGTTCCTGGCGGACCATGCGGCCCATACGGCTGCCGTGCACCAGGCGTTTCAGTCGCTCTTCTATGAGCCCACTACGTCGTCGGTATTCAAAGCGACTCTGCGGGTAATGGGAGCGAAGGGCTGATCGAGGCCGGAGCGGACAAGAAACACGAAGGCCCCGGCGGGATCACCGCCGGGGCCTTCATTTCCGACTCCGAGCTATAGGCTATAAGCCATAGGCTCTTTGTCTTTGGTTAGTACATCCCCTCCATGCCGTGGCTGTGACCGCCTGGGCCGCCGGCCGCTTCCTTCTTTTCTTCGGGGATCTCGGTGATCATGACTTCGGTGGTGAGCATCAAGCCCGCGACGCTGGCCGCGTTCTGCAATGCGCAGCGCGACACTTTGGTCGGGTCGATGATACCGGCCTTGATCATGTCCACATATTCGTCAGTCGCCGCATTGTAGCCGGCATTGACGTTCTTGTCCTCGCGCACCTTGCCGACCACCACGGAGGCCTCGCCGCCTGCATTGGCGACGATCTGCCTGATCGGTTCTTCGAGCGAACGGCGGACGATATCCAAGCCGACTTTCTGTTCGGCCGGAACATCCTTGATCCCATCGAGCCCCTTGATGCAGCGGAGGTAAGCGGTTCCTCCGCCGGGAACGATACCCTCTTCCACGGCCGCCTTGGTGGCGTGAAGCGCATCTTCGACACGGGCTTTCTTCTCTTTCATTTCGGTCTCGGTCGCAGCGCCGACGTTGATGACGGCCACTCCGCCGACGATCTTCGCGAGTCTCTCTTGCAGCTTCTCGCGGTCATAGTCGGAAGTCGTCTCCTCGACCTGAGCCTTGATCTGCTTGACACGGCCTTCGATCTTCTTTGGATCGCCGTAGCCTTCCACGATCGTCGTGTTGTCCTTGTCGATCGTGATGCGCTTGGCGCGGCCCAGATCGGTCAACTTGACGTTCTCCAGCTTGATGCCGATGTCTTCCGAGATCACCTGGCCGCCGGTCAGGATCGCAATATCCTCCAGCATGGCTTTCCGGCGATCGCCGAATCCCGGAGCCTTCACGGCCGCCACATTCAGCGTGCCGCGCAGCTTGTTGACGACCAGCGTTGCGAGGGCTTCGCCTTCGACTTCTTCCGCGAGGATTACGAGCGGCTTGCCCATCTTGGCCACCTGCTCGAGGAGCGGGAGCAGATCCTTCATGCTGCTGATTTTCTTTTCGTTGATCAGGATGAGCGGCTCTTCAAGGGACGCTTCCATCCGCTCGGCATTGGTGACGAAGTACGGGGAGATGTAGCCGCGATCGAACTGCATGCCCTCGACGACATCCAGTGAGGTGGTCATCGACTTGGCTTCTTCGACCGTGATCACGCCGTCCTTGCCGACCTTCTCCATGGCTTCCGCGATGAGATCGCCGATGGTCTTGTCGTTGTTGGCCGAAATCGTCCCAACCTGGGAGATCTCGGTCTTGTTCTGGCAAGGTTTGCTGAGCTTCTTGAGTTCGGCGGTGATGGCTTCAACCGCCTTGTCGATCCCGCGCTTGATCTCCATCGGGTTTGCGCCGGCGGTGATGTTCTTGACGCCTTCGCGGTAGATGGCCTGGGCCAGCACGGTTGCGGTTGTGGTGCCGTCGCCCGCGGTGTCGCTGGTCTTGCTGGCGACTTCACGGACCAATTGGGCGCCCATGTTTTCATAGGGGTTCTTGAGCTCGATTTCCTTCGCGACGGTGACGCCGTCCTTAGTAATCGTCGGTGCGCCGAACTTCTTGTCCAAAATCGCATTCCGGCCCTTTGGACCGAGCGTTGCTTTCACGGCGTCTGCGAGCTGGTTCACCCCTTTCAGGATGGACGCGCGCGCTGTGTCACCGTACATGAGTTGCTTTGCCATATGATTCCTCCGTGTGGGTTTCGTCTAACGTTAGTAAAGTCGAAAATTCATCGTGTCACAAGAGACACGTTATGCGGTGAAAATGCCCAAGATGTCTTCTTCCTTCAGGATCAAGCACTCTTCGTCTTCGATGCGGAGCTTGCTTCCTGAGTACTTGTCGAACAAGACATGGTCGCCGACCTTGACGTTTTCGACCTTCTTGCCGACCGCTTGCACGACACCCCGCTGAGGCTTCTCTTTTGCCGAATCCGGCACATAAATTCCGCCGGCGGTCCGCTCCAGTTCCTCGGTATAGGTGACGAATACCCGCTCGCCCAGCGGTTGGAACCCCTTGGCAACGTTCTTCTTTTCCTTCTCAGCTGTGCTCATAACAGAACCTCCTCCTGATGAAAGTTAACTCGTCATTGTGAACGATGTGGGATGGGCTTGTACTCGATCGCGCTGATAGTGTACGCACTCGAATAGGCAGAAGCCCTGCTCGACTCGGAACCAGAGATAGCCCTGGCTCGACGCAAGTCAAGGGGTGGCGCAGAGGATTTTCTATTGCCGCCCACTCTGTCGAACAAAGTATCTTAACTCATTGAGAATTCGGTATTCCAGAGCTATTTTTCAGTGTGTCTGAAAGCATGATGCACATATGGTGAGGGGGCTAGGTCCGCAACTGGTCGAAATCTTTGACGTCCTTCTTAATGTAGTCGCGCAGCCGCTTGATGATGCGGGCCTCTAACTGGCGGGTTCGCTCTTTGGTGATGCCATATTTGCTGCCCAGGTCGTCTAATGTCAGCGGATCTTCAGAGAGGATACGATTTCTGAGAATGTCTTCGTCCCGTTCGTCCATGGTTTTGATGAACTCCGCGAGCTTTGCACGAAAGAGCGTGCGTAACTGCTGATCGGCAAGCTGTTCGTCTGCCGGTTTCTGTTGTGACGGGATAATATCGAGCAGGCTGCCGTCCTGGTTCTCGCCGATCGGTTGGTCCAGCGACAGTTCCCAGTTACCCAGGCGCGCATCCATTTCGATCACGTCGCGTTCACGGACATTCAAGCGGTCCGCGAGGAGCTTCGTATCGGGGGCGAACCCTTCCCGTTCGAGCTTGGCTTTTTCTTTTTTCAAGTTATAGAACAGCTTCCGCTGGTCCTGGGTTGTCCCGATCTTGACCAGCCGGAAGGTATTGAGCAGGTACCGAAGAATATAGGCCCGCGACCACCAGGCCGCATAGGCGTAGAAGCGGACATTCTTGGCCGGATCGAACTTCTTGATCGCCTGCATCAGGCCGACGTTGCCCTCTTGAATCAAATCCATGTGGTCGGCGCCGGTATGGAGATATTCCGATGCGATCGCGACCGACACGCGCAAATTGGCCATGATGAGTTTGACCGCCGCTTCACGGCTGCCGTGCGCATGATATTCCTGGAAGAGCCGAAGCTCTTCTTCTTTGGAAAGGTAGGGATAGCGGCGGATTTCGGCAAGATACTGCTGCAGCGCCGTGACCGGCACCACGGCTGTGGTGTCAGCTGGCGCGCTGTGGACGGGGTCCGGCGCGGGACTGAGTTCCACAGGAGGCGGGGCGTTGTTCAGCTCCTCGTCCGAGGGCCCCAAGACCTCCGGCTCAAGGATCTCGTCTTCCGGATCATCTTTCCGAGTCGCCATATGAATCGCAAACTATAACAGAACCTCGGCCCGTGACAATGGCCAATGGTCAATGGTAGATTGCCATCACACCGACCGGTTATCCATTTACCATTCCATTCATCCAGCGATGGCTACGCCGTTTGACAGTATCGAAAGCGCGATTCGGGACATCAAGAAAGGTAAATTCATTATCCTGGTCGACGATGAAGACCGGGAAAATGAAGGTGATCTCGTCATCGCAGCAGAGAAAGTGACGCCGCAGGCCGTCAATTTCATGGCCAAGCATGCGCGTGGGCTGATTTGTCTGGCCCTCACGCCGGAGCGAGTTGAGGAGCTGCAACTGCCTCAGCAGGCCGTTGAGAATACCGCGACATTCGGGACCGCCTTTACGGTGTCGATTGATGCCCGCAAGGATGTGACGACCGGCATCTCCGCCGCCGACCGCGCCACCACTATTCATACCGCGATCGATCCAAAATCGAAACCCAGCGATCTGGCGCGCCCCGGCCATATTTTCCCGTTGAAGGCTCAGCATGGCGGTGTATTGAAACGTGCCGGCCAGACGGAAGGCTCCGTCGATCTGGCGCGGTTAGCCGGATTGTATCCAGCCGGAGTGATCTGCGAGATCATGAATGAGGACGGCACCATGGCGCGTGTGCCGGAGCTGGCTAAATTTGCCAGGGCACACAAGCTGACGATGGTAACGGTGAAGGCGCTGATTGAACACCGCATGCGCCGCGAGACCTTTGTCCGGCGGATGGCAAGCGCGAAGCTGCCGACGACGTTCGGTGAGTTCGAAGCGGTCGCGTTCGAGAACCAAATCGACGGGATCACTCACATCGCGCTGGTACGGGGGCGGGTGGATACCGGCGAGCCGACGCTGGTGCGGGTGCATTCCGGCTGTCTGACCGCCGATGCGCTGGGCTCTCTCCGCTGCGATTGCCGTGATCAGCTCCACGCGGCGATGGAAGTCATCCAAAAAGCCGACCGGGGGGTGCTGCTCTATCTCAATCAGGAAGGGCGCGGGATCGGGTTGCTCAACAAGATCAGGGCCTATGGGCTTCAGGACACAGGCAGCGATACGGTCGAGGCGAATTTGAAACTCGGGTTCAAGGCCGATCTGAGGGACTATGGCGTCGGCGCGCAGATTTTGGCGAGCCTCGGGCTGCACCAGATTCAGCTGATCACGAATAACCCGCGCAAGATCGTCGGGATCGAAGGCTATGGATTGAAAGTCGTCGAGCGGGTGCCGATCGAGATCGCGCCGCGCGCGGCGAATGTAAAATATTTGAGGACGAAAAAGAACAAGCTTGGGCACATTTTGAAGAAAGTGTGAGGCCATGCTTGCTGGGGGATTCAATTCGCTGTTGGTGCGTTGGCTTATCGCAGTCGTCGTCTATTTTGGCACCTTCGTTGTGTTGATGGACGTTTTTTTGATGGGTGCGGACTGGTCGATGATTCTGAAAGGCGCTGTTCTGTTTTCCTTGGTTGTCAGCACAGTCTCTATTTTGCTGATGCGGAAGAAGAACACCAAGTCGCTTCCTTTTTATGACACGATCTTTGCTTCGGGCATTGCCGGGCTTCTGTTGGTCGGGGCAATGTCGTTAGAGGAGCAAGCAATTGGCGGTTGGTCTCTGTCTTCTCTCTGGCTAATGGGGATTACAGTCGGGATTGGAGTGGCTGGTCGATGGGTTTATGCAACGGTGACCAGCAGTGTGCATAGGGTCATACGGGAATGGTCTGCGGAGGATGGCGGGCGGTGAGACTGCGTAAGGGGAAGCAGAAGGCAACGAGATTCCGGGTTGGCGTTGTCGTCGCGACGTTCAACGAGACGATAACGGGCAGATTACTCTCGTCTTGCCTTGATGGCCTGACCAAGCAAGGCCTGAAGGATACAGACGTCGAAGTGGTTCGGGTGCCGGGTGCGTTCGAAATCCCGTTGGTTGCGCGGACGCTGGCGAAGTCCGGCCGGCTGGATGCGGTGATTTGTTTGGGAGCGGTGATTCGCGGGGACACGCCGCATTTCGACTTTATCAGCGCCGAGGCAAGCCGAGGGATCGGCCAGGCTGCGCTGGACTCCGGTGTGCCGGTTATTTTTGGAGTACTGACGACGGATACCGAGACGCAAGCCATCGAGCGGGCCGATCCCGGCATGTTCAATCGAGGTGGTGAGGCGGCAAAGTCGGCGATCGAAATGGCGACGGTGATGCGGATGTTGAAAGGAGAGGCTGACAGGTCGGCAAGTTCCAGGCTGACAAGCGGGACGGCCAAGCGTCAAATCAGGAGAACAACAAGATGAGGCGATCTCATCAGTTTTTTCCCTTGGCTGTGTATCGGTCTGTTGCCTTGTCGGCGCGTAGTCGTGCCAGCCTGTCGGCTCAATAGCTATGGGGACTCGCCACGAGGCTCGCGAACGGGCATTGCAGATCCTCTTTCAGTATGACATCCATGGAAAACCGGGGCTCTGGCTGGAAGAATTCTGGAAACCGCTGAAGGCTGATGAGGAGACCAAGGCTTTTGCGGAGCGGCTCGTCGCGGGGGTGCTGGAGAAGAAAAAAGAGTTGGATCAGCTGATCGGCAGGTACGCCGTGAATTGGACTATCGCCCGCATGCAGATCGTCGATCGGAACATTCTGCGTATCGGGGCCTACGAACTCTTGTGGCTGAACGACGTGCCGGCCAAGGTGACAGTGAATGAGGCAATCGAGCTCGCCAAAGATTTCGGCGACGACGAAGCCGCGAAGTTCGTGAACGGTATTCTGGACAAGGTGTTGTCGTCCGAGCAGCGGCTTGAAGTTAAAAGACGTGAGGCGTCAGGCGTGAAACGTGAGGCGAAATAATGCGGATGTATAGGCTGCTGTGTTCTCCACCCCTTACGCCTAACCCCTTACGCCTAACGGAGCAGAGATGATTGACCGCTATACCCGTCCCAAGATGAAGGCTGTCTGGGATCTGAAGCGCAAGTATGAGATTTGGCTCGAGGTCGAGCTGCAAGCGTGTGCGGCGTTTGAGCGGGCGGGACAGGCGCCGCGCGGCACGGCGGCCAAGATTCGCAAGAAGGCGAAGATCAATGTCGAACGAATCGCCGAAATTGAAAAGGTGACGAAGCACGATATCATCGCGTTCCTCGAATCGCTCATGGATACGGTCGGGCCGGAACACCGGTTTCTTCACATGGGACTGACCTCATCCGACATCGTGGACACTTCGCTTGCCCTTCAAATGACCGAGGCCATGGATCTGATCCTGGACGGGGTCGAGGCGTTTCTCGCTGTGTTGAAGCGGCAGGCATTCCGATACAAGACTCAGGCCATGGTCGGACGGTCGCACGGCATCCACGGCGAACCGATTTCGTTTGGGTTCAAACTGGCCATTTGGCATGAGGAAGTGGGCCGCCATTGGAAACGGTTGAAGACAGTTCGTGAGGACATCGCCGTCGGGAAACTGTCCGGCGCGATGGGGACCTTTGCGCATCAAAGTCCGGACATCGAGGAGTACGTCTGCGCACAGTTGGGCTTGAAGCCGGACCCTGTCTCCAATCAAGTGGTTCAGCGCGATCGCCATGCCGCCTACGCAACTGCGCTGGCGCTGCTGGCTGCCACGATCGAAAAAATTGCCACGGAGATCCGCCATCTTCAGCGCACCGAAGTGCTGGAGGCGGAAGAATACTTTTCCGAAGGCCAAAAGGGCTCGTCGGCCATGCCGCATAAGCGCAATCCGATTGTCTCGGAAAATCTCTGCGGTCTGGCGCGGCTGGTGCGGGCCAATAGTCTGGCCGCCATGGAAAATGTCGCTCTGTGGCACGAACGGGACATCAGCCATTCTTCGGTCGAGCGCGTCATCATGCCGGACAGCACCATCCTGATCGATTACATGCTGGCGAAGGTGACGGAGCTCATTAAAAATCTGGTAGTCTATCCGGATCGCATGGCGCGGAATTTAGAACTGACGGGCGGCCTCGTCTATTCGCAGCGGCTGCTGTTGTCGCTGATCGACAAAGGCGCGCAGCGGAAGGAGTCATACGAGGCGGTCCAGCGAAACGCGATGGCGTCATGGACGGGATCAGGCGGGTTACAGGAACTGGTGTGCAAAGACCCCTTTATCTCGCAGCATCTCACACAGCGCGAGATTGCCGGGTGTTTCAATCCGAAGTATTATCTGCGGCACCTCGACCGGGTGTTTCAGCGGGTGTTCCGGGGTGGAGGACAACGAACCGGCAACCAACAGAAGGAGAGACGCACATGATCGGGATACGGCGAGCAGGCATCATCATCTCAGCTCTTGTGATGAGCATCTGCCTTTGGGCGCCGCTCTCTTTTGGAGGAGCGGATCGGGACAAGCTGCTTAGCGAGCCTGGTGTGTTCGGCACCTTTGCTACGTTCAGTCTCGGCGAAACATGGGTGAAACAGGATCAGGCGACCCGGATCGGTCAGTTGGCTCTGTTGAAGGGTGTGGTCGAACAACATCGGGAAAAGATCGCCGTCGATCTCTATCTTCTGCGCGGCTTGTCCGACTATGGGGATCTGATGTTTCGGGTGCATGCGCCTGAGCTGCGGGATACCCAGCACTTTCTTTTGGATCTTCAGAACAGCGCTTTCGGCAAGCATCTCAAAGGGGCCGGACTGATGCATGGCCTCACCAAAAAGGCCAATTACGTACCGGGGTTCACGGATCAGCTGAAGGCGGACTTGAAAACAGCTAGTGAGCCGGGCTCCAGGCCGTATGCCATTGTGATTCCGGTCAGAAAGAGTGCGGAGTGGTGGGCGTTGGATCAGGACAAGCGCGCCGCAATGATGCAGGAACATACGGAGGCGACATTGCCCTACCTCAAGACCGTAAAGCGAAAGCTCTATCACTCCAGCGGATTGGACGACCTGGATTTCATCACCTATTTTGAGACGTCCAGGCTGGAAGATTTTCACGGCCTGATTCTGTCGCTGGAGAAAGTCAAAGAGTTCCAGTACACACGCCGGCTCGGTCATCCCACGCTGATCGGCGCGGTGAAGTCGTTGGACGAAATGATCGAAGTGCTCGCGCAATAGTATAGTCAGCCCGAGGCGATGTATGGATGCGATCGGATCGATGTTGTACGAGGGAAAAGCCAAGAAGATTTTTGCGGCTGCGCGGCCGGATCAAGTCGTTCATTATTTCAAGGACGATGCAACCGCGTTCAACGCCGAGAAGCGCGGCACCATCGTCGATAAGGGCGTCGTCAACAACAGGGTGTCGGAGCGGATGTTTACGCTGATCGAGGAGAACAGAATTCCGACGCATTTCCTCAAGCGGCTGAGCGACCGGGAGATGCTGACTAAGAAAGTTGCGATCGTGCCGGTCGAAGTCGTGGTGCGCAATCTCGTCGCCGGCAGTTTGGCGAAGCGATTGGGCTTGCGCGTCGGTGACGCGATCGAGCCGGCGATCGTCGAGTTTTATTATAAAAACGATGCGCTTGGGGATCCGCTGGTCAATGACGACCATCTGCGCTTGATGAACGTGGCGACACCGGGGGTGTTGCGCGAACTGCGCGAACTGGCCCATAAGGTCAATGCCGTGCTGAAGCCGTTCTTTGCCGAACGGAAGATGCAGCTGGTGGATTTCAAGCTTGAGTTTGGCCTGTTCCACAACAAGCTGATCCTGGCCGATGAGATTTCTCCCGATACCTGCCGTTTTTGGGATATGGAGACCGGCGAGTCGATGGACAAGGACCGGTTCAGGAAGGACATGGGCAAGATCGAAGAGGCGTATCAGGAGGTCTTGAAACGGGTGTGCGGGTGAGAGGGAGAAGGGGACGGCTGGGTCGTCCTCTTTGCTCGCGCAACGCGCATGCGGGATTGCTTGGATTGGATCAACGCGGGCGATGCTCGCTGGGAACGATGGCGCGTCTTGGCGCGCCAAGGGCGGGTGGGTGAGATCGGGCGCGCAGTTGAGGACAGCCCCGCCATCCCCTGAAGAGGGTGTCAAAGAGAAGAAGAGGAACAATGCTGCGGGCATATTTGAATTATGGCTTGATCGCATCGGTGGTGGTCTGGGCGGCGATCATCGGCGTGATGGCCTATCGGTTGAACGAATCGCCGTGGCGCTGGGCGTTCATCGGGCTGATGTGCGCCGGAGGCCTGACCATTGCCGTCATATTCTGGATCAAGAATTATGTGGATCGTCAGACGAAAGCGTCGGAGCAGAGGAGTCACAAGTGAAAGCGAAAATTCATGTGACGTTAAAACAAGGCATCTTGGACCCGCAAGGTAAGGCGATTGAGCATGCGCTGGACTCGCTGGGGTTCAAGAGTGCGGCGAACGTACGCGTGGGAAAGTACATGGAAGTGGACGTGAACGAGCAGGATAAGGCCAAGGCTGAAGCCGAGGTCAGGCAAATGTGTGAGAAGTTGTTGGCGAATACGATCATTGAAGAGTATCGATACGAACTTGGCTAAGGGGAGTTGATGGCGAATAGCTGATAGTGTGTGGCACAAATCTCGGACTGTCCGGTCTCGTGCCATATGCCATAGGCCATACGCTTCTTACACTATGAATATCGGCGTCGTCGTGTTTCCCGGTTCCAATTGCGATCACGACTGCCGGCATGTCTTCCATGACGTGCTGAGGCAGGATGTGACGATGGTTTGGCACAAGGAAACCTCTTTGACAGGGTTGGACGGGGTGATTCTTCCCGGGGGGTTTTCCTATGGAGATTACCTCCGCACCGGCGCCATTGCCCGGTTTTCCCCT
Organism: Nitrospira sp.; assembly: GCA_046604365.1. Lineage (GTDB taxonomy): Bacteria > Nitrospirota > Nitrospiria > Nitrospirales > Nitrospiraceae > Nitrospira_D. The sequence goes on along the minus strand of JBJACV010000018.1, from coordinate 15,950 downwards.
GTGATGAAGGCGGTGAAACAGTTTGCCGCCGAGGGCGGGATGGTTCTCGGCATTTGCAACGGTTTTCAGATTTTGCTCGAAGCCGGTTTGCTTCCCGGCGCGATGTTGCGAAACAAGTCGCTGCATTTCATCTGCAAGGATATTTTTGTGCGGGTGGAGAATGCGGCCACGCCATTTACCAGTGGATGCAAGCCAGGCCAAGTCCTCAAGATTCCAATCGCCCATGCGGATGGGAGCTACTACACAGACCCGGTCACGTTGGCGGGCTTGCAGGCAAACGCCCAGGTGATCTTTCGATATTGCGATCAGGATGGGAAGGTGACGCCGGAGGCGAATCCAAACGGCTCGCTCGACAATATCGCCGGCATTCGTAATGCCGCTGGCAACGTGCTTGGCATGATGCCGCATCCGGAGCGCTGCGCTGAGTCGGTGCTTGGCAACGAAGATGGGCGTCTGATCCTGGCCTCGATGGTGGAGGGGTTGAAGAAAGTGAAGCGGGTCGAGACTGTGGTTTGATGGTAGGGCCGGCGTCCTGCTTCAAGTGAGCAGCAAAGACTTCTCAATGACCGGTAGGTTTGGACTGTAGGTATTGGACGAGGCGATCAGGTGAGAGGTGCTCAATGATACGTATCTGTACAGTGGTTCTGATGATTGTTCTGTTGGGGTTGGGGCTCGATGGGAGCGCGTGGACTGCGGGCGCAGCTGAAACGCAGATCAGGATACTGAGCCCCTCGCAGGGAGCCATTATCAAAGGCGACTCCATCGAGGTGCGCTATGAATTGGCCAAGGGAGTTGATGCCACGCACGTCCATTGTTACGTGGATGGTGAGTACCAGCGTGGATTTTCAGGGATCGTCAAGGGGCTTGCTCGCGGAACGCATGAGATCAAGGTCGTGGCTGCCAGCCACGATCACCAGGCGACAACTGCCGAAGCCAGGGTCACAATCGAAGTGGAGTAAGGCCAAAAGCGGATGCAGCAGCATCGTCAACTGAGAACTCCGGGCCCCGAAGCCTAATCAAGAGATGAATAAACCGGCATTCATGATCACCAGAGACCTCATCGCGCAGCATAATTTGACGGACGATGAGTACAAGAAGATCATCGAGATTTTGGGGCGTGAGCCGAATCTGACGGAACTCGGCATGTTTTCCGTCATGTGGTCGGAACATTGCTCCTATAAGAGTTCGCGCGTCCATTTGAAGAAGCTGCCGACCACCGGGCCTCGTGTGGTGCAAGGGCCCGGCGAAAATGCTGGCGTGGTGGATATCGGGGATGGGCTGTGCGTCGTCTTCAAGATGGAATCGCACAACCATCCGTCGTTTATCGAGCCCTATCAGGGGGCGGCGACCGGAGTCGGCGGAATTCTACGAGACGTGTTTACCATGGGGGCGCGGCCGATTGCGTTGCTCGATTCGCTTCGTTTCGGCGGGTTGGATACGCCGAAGAATCGCCATCTCATGAAAGGTGTCGTCGCCGGCATCGCCGGTTATGGCAACTGCATGGGCGTTCCGACGGTAGGCGGTGAGATCGTCTTCAACGACATTTACTCGCTTAATCCGCTGGTGAATGTGTTTTGCCTGGGGATTGCCAAGAAGGACAAGATTTTTCTGGGTACTGCGGCGGGAGTCGGCAATCCGGTGATCTATTTCGGCTCGAAGACGGGCCGCGACGGGATTCACGGCGCGACGATGGCATCCGATTCGTTCGACGACGAGTCCGAGCAAAAGCGGCCCACGGTGCAGGTGGGCGATCCATTTCAGGAGAAGCTGCTGCTTGAAGCCTGTCTTGAGTTGATGGCCGGCGATTTGCTGGTCGGGATTCAAGACATGGGCGCAGCCGGCTTGACGAGCTCATCCTGCGAAATGGCTTCGCGCGCAGGGAATGGGATGGAGCTGGATTTGACCCATGTTCCGCGTCGTGAACCCGGCATGACGCCGTATGAGTTGATGCTGTCGGAGTCGCAAGAGCGGATGTTGATGGTGGCAAAGGCCGGCAAAGAGGACGCGTGTATCGCGATCTGCCGGAAATGGGATCTGGATGTCGCAGTCGTTGGAACGGTCACGGGCGATGGGATCTTGCGTGTGAAGGATCAGGGGAAGGTTGTGGCGGAGATTCCCGCCAAATCGCTCGCCGATGACGGGCCTCGCTATGAACGTCCCTACCAGCCGCCTGAGTATCAGGACATGCTGACGAATCTGAACTATGACCTTTTCCCGGACGTGAAAGATGCGAATACGGCGCTTCTGTCGCTCTTGGAGTCGCCGACGATCGCAAGCAAACGATGGGTGTATCAACAGTACGATCATATGGTGCGGACGAACACGATGGTCCGCCCCGGATCGGATGCGGCGGTTGTGCGGATTAAAGGCACGAATAAAGCCGTAGCGATGACGGTCGATTGCAACAGCCGGTATTGCATGTTGCATCCCTACGAAGGCGCGCGCATCGCTGTGGCCGAAGCCGCGCGCAATCTGGCATGCTCGGGCGCCGAGCCGATCGGGTTGACCGATTGTTTGAATTTCGGCAATCCCGAGCGGCCCGATATCATGTGGCAGTTCGTGCTTGCGGTTGAAGGCATCAAAGACGCATGCGAGCATCTCGCTGTTCCGGTCGTCAGCGGGAACGTCAGCTTTTACAATGAGACGAACGGGTTGTCGATCTATCCGACCCCTATGCTGGGCATGGTGGGATTGATTGAACAGGCCGATCAGGCCATGACGCAATGGTTTAAGCAGGACGGCGACGAGATCATTCTGCTGGGGGCGACTCGTGAAGATTTGGGCGGATCGGAATATTTGAAGATCGTGCACGCTCGAGAACAAGGGTCGCCGCCGTTGTTGAATATGGATGCTGAAAAGGCGCTGCATGAGTGTGTGCTGGCGCTGGTGCAAGGTGGATTGATCCAATCCGCACACGATTGCTCGGACGGCGGATTGGCAGTGGCATTGGCGGAAAGCTGCTTCTCAGGACCGGATCAAAAGCTGGGTGCCGTGGTAAGATTAGCCACGGGTCGGATTCGAAAAGACGCTGTGCTTTTCGGTGAAAGCCAGTCCAGGGTGGTGCTCTCGGCCAAACCGTCCCATCGGCAGGCAATTCTTGATCAGGCCAAAGGTCTGGGTGTGCCGGCAGAAGCCATTGGGTCGGTGACTGGCGCACGACTGACGATCAGTCTGGGTGATGCGACAATGGTGGACGTGCCGGTTACGACGCTTTATGACCGGTGGGCTTTATCAATCGAACGGACGCTGAATCAGGCGTGAGGGGTTAGTAGTAAGGGATCAGGGGTTATGAATAAGGAACAACAAGATCCGTCAGTCCCCTCACCCCTCACTCCTCACCCTTCACCGCTCATTATGCCTGACAAATTTCACGACGAATGCGCGGTGTTCGGCATTTTCGGCCATGAAGAGGCAGCCAACCTCACCTATCTCGGACTCTATGCGCTCCAGCATCGAGGACAAGAGGCTTCCGGTATCGTGTCGGGAGACGCAAACCAGTTTTTTGTGCAAAAGGGGATGGGACTTGTAGCCGACATTTACGATCGGTCGTCGCTTGAGAAGCTGCCCGGCCATATGGCCATCGGCCACAATCGCTATTCCACGGCCGGCGGGAACGATCTGAAGAATGTCCAGCCGCTGATTGTGAATTTTGCTCTCGGCAACCTGGCGTTGGCCCACAATGGCAACCTGATCAATGCCCAGATGCTTCGCAACGAACTGGAAGCCTACGGGGCGATTTTCCAGTCTACCTCGGACAGCGAAGTCATCATCCACCTCATCGCGCACTCCAAGGCCAATTCATTTCTCGCCCGTGTGATCGATGCGCTCAACCGGGTGCGCGGCGCCTTCTCCGTTGTATTGCTGACAGACAACGGGTTGATCGCCGCGCGCGATCCGTACGGATTGCGGCCGCTGTGTCTCGGGCGTGTGCGGAGCAGCTGGATTGTGGCGTCCGAAACGTGCGCGTTCGATTTGCTCGATGCGGAATATGTCCGGGAAATTGAACCGGGTGAATTGGTCGTGATCAGCGACCAGGGCCTGGACAGCCATCGGCCGTTTCCCAAGGTGGATCCGGCCATGTGTGTCTTCGAGTACGTATATTTCGCCAGACCCGACAGCCGAATCTTCGGGGCCAATGCCGTCTATGCTACGCGCAAGGCATTGGGCCGGCAACTGGCGGCGGAATCCTGGGTGCCGGCCGACATCGTCATTCCCGTTCCGGACTCCGGCGTGCCCGCTGCGCTGGGCTATGCGGAAGGGGGTGGGATTCAGTTCGAGACCGGGCTGATCCGTAATCACTACGTCGGGCGGACATTCATCGAGCCGGAACAGTCGATCCGCCATTTTGGCGTCAAGGTGAAGCTCAACGCGGTGTCGGAAGTTTTGAGTGGAAAGCGGGTGGTGGTGGTGGATGATTCGCTTGTCCGCGGGACGACCAGCCGGAAGATCGTCAAGATGATCCGCCAGGCCGGGGCGAAGGAGGTCCATATGCGGATCAGTTCGCCGCCGATCGTGTCACCCTGTTTCTATGGGATTGATACACCGACAAAGAAGGAACTCATCGCCTCCGACCATTCTACGGAAGAAATCCGCAAGTACATCACGGCGGACACTTTGGCCTATCTCAGTCTCGATGGGATGCTCAAGGCCGCGCCGGGCACGCCGCATCAGTATTGCAGCGCGTGCTTTACAGAGCGCTACCCCATTCCATTCACCCGCGCAGAGGAACTGCAGTTGGGCCTCTTCGAACCGGCGTCCTGAGCGAGGCCGGAACTGGCAGCGTCGAGCTGTTTGCAGAAAGGGAATTCGGCGGATATGCAGCCACGGTCTCGGCCACGAGTGGCTGTCGATTATCCAGTTCTCTTCTCCGGCGACCATATCTCCGGCGAGGGGGCATTCAGAAATCTCACGATCTCAGGCGGTGAGATTATGAGTGAGGCGCCGGTTTCTATCGGCACGCATCTTCGTCTCCAGGTGCAAGCGTCCGGTGCCCGGCCGCCGATCATTATTACGCTTGCCATCGTTCGGTGGAAGCGGGCCGATCGGTACGGCGTCGAGTTCGTTCGATTTCAAGGCGATGCCAAACAACAGCTGGAAGACATGCTGAATCAGCGATGATGGATCGCGCGTCGGTCCGTTCAAGCCCGCCCGCTCAGTTGCCCCGCTAAAAAACACCATGATAGGATGTCTTCCGTTTGAGAACGATTGGTGCCGCGCCGAGAGAAGCGGCGAACATTCCGGTGTGAGGATCGAATTTCTCTCAGCGTCGGCCGCCAGCCTAGTAAGGGGGAGGGATCTGTGGACGAGATCGAAGCAGGCAAACAGAAGTTTCTAGATGTCGTGAAGGCCATCGATGGCGCGGTGCAGGTGGTTATTCCTGTGACTCCATCCAACAGCATGTTTTTGATCTCGGTCACCAAAGGGGCGAATCGCAAATTCATGACTGTCCCGGAAGACGACATCATCGATCTCCCGACCGATGCCGGTATTCTTGCGAAAGTCACCAAAACGGTGCGGGATGCCATCGCGGCTCTCTGAGACCGCGCGGCGGGCAGTACGAGCGCGACGTGCAACACATCGGCAGCCGGGAATTCCTTCAACGAGCATCGCAGATCACGCAACTCCCGCATGTCGTGCGGTGAGATTATGAAACAAATTTTTCCCGGCATCTGGCAATGGTCCTGGTTCTCTGATGAGAAGCAGCTGGATTTCAACGGCTTGTTTCTGATGGTCGGCGAACACAAAATTCTGGTCGATCCTCCACCGATGACCGATGAGGCGCGCTCATTCGTCCGCCGCAACGGGCCGGTTGATTACATCATTGTCACGAACAGAGATCACCTCCGTGAGGCGGCGGCCTATCAGGCGGAGTTCACGTGCCAGCTGTATGTGCCTGAGGCGGATGCAGCGCAGATGGATGTGACACCCACAAAAAGGTATACGGACGGCGAACTGCTCCCGGGCGGCATCTGGGCGATCCGGCTGAGCGATCAGAAATCTCCGGGGGAATCGGCGTTGTTTCTGGATCGAGGACAGGGGATCATGATCGTAGGGGATGCGTTGATCGGCAAACCGGCCGGCGCCGTCAGCCTGCTCCCTGCCGAGAAGTATCCCGATGCGGCGAAGGTCAAAGACGGACTCCGGCGCCTCCTCAAGTACAATTTCGACGGTCTCGTTGTCGGCGACGGCACGTCGATTCTTGCGGGCGGCAAGCCGGTGGTTGAGCGGTTTCTGAGCCTACCATCATGACGCTCCGCAATGGATTGTCGGAAGAGCTGAATCGGCAAGGCAATGAGTATTTCTCGCGCGGCCACTACACGGAGGCGTACGCCTGTTACGCCAAGGCGCTGGAATGTGATCGGCAGACCGGCGATCAGCGGGCGCTGGCGGCGACGCTCGGAAATCTCGGCAATATCTGCGCGGTCAGCGGGCGGAGAGAGTCGGCGCAGGCGCATTACCAGGAAGTCTTGGAGTTGCAGAAGATTCTCGGCGATGAGAAGGGGATCGGAACGACGCTGGGGAATCTGGGGAATTTACGCGCCGATGCCGGCGAATGGAGCCGGGCACGGGCCTACTACCTGGAAGCGCTGGATCTCATGACGAAGACGCATGATGAGGCGGCCAAAGCTGTGCTGTTTTCCGATCTGGGCCTGGTGGCGCGTGAGACCGGACATTTCGACGAAGCGATCGACTGGTACGAACAGTCATTGGTGTTGATGCGGCGGTTGGACAATCAAGGCGGTGTTGCCGATGCCTGGCGCATGATCGGACGCACGTTCCTGGTCCAAAGGCGCTACGACGATGCGATTGCGTGTTGTCAGACCAGCCAATCGGTTGCCGAGCGGTCGCGCGATGAGCTCCGCGCGGGCGGCGCCCGCTACGTATTGGCGCAATGTTATGAAGAAACGGGACGGCTTGAAGATGCCGCGGATCTTTTGAAACAGGTCGTCATTATGGACCGAAAGTATCAGCTGCCCAAACTTGAAGAAAATACCAGACGCCTGGCGGCGCTTCAGGCGCGCATCACAGAGCGCGATCACCTGTCGTCTTTTCCAGAGGCCAGAACATGACTGAACCGGTTCCATCCTCATGGCCGCCGCTTCGTACTGCCCTGATGCACGCATTTCCCCAACTCTACGAATTGGAGCCGGGCGGACCACTCGTCATGGATCTGGGGTCCGATGGATGGATCTTGGAGGTCAGGCCGCAAGGGACCGTGCTGTGCCAATATGGCGTGGCAATGGATGATGTGATGGCGCTTATGTCGGAGGGTACGCCGGAAGATTTGGGGACCGACGAAGTGGCCAAACAGGCCAAGTATTTTCTCCAACCCGCGGTGTCGAAGTATCGGGCGCTGCTCCTGGAGTCCGGATTTGCCGAGGAGACGGAGATGACCGACGAGTTTGTGGCCGTGACATTCGCGCGCGGCGTCGATATGACAGATCCTGCCAAGGTGCAGGGCCTTCTTCGCTGGTGTTGTCATCAGATCGGAAGGATGCCGTGACGCCGCGCATCGCCACCTTTGATGAGTTTCGCGATGCGATCACAGCCTATCGATTGCCGCGTGTGTTGTTGGCCGGGTTGGAACGGGACATCTTTACGGCGGTCGGCGAAGAGGCTTGGACGATTCCCGCTCTTGCCAAGCAGCTCAAGGTCAGCGAGCGAGGATTGGATATCCTCTGTCGGAATCTTGCCATGGCCGGTCTGTTGCTGAAGAAAGGCGAAACGTACAGAAACAGCCGGCTTGGAGCGACGGCGCTCAATGCCGCTCATCCGGCCTACCGCGGCGCGTATTTGGATTTGATCAAGACCCACTGGACAGACTGGGTTCGGCTGTCGGAATCGGTGCGAAGCGGGCTGCCGATCGATCGCGATGTTCCGGACAGCCCGGATTGGCGCCGCCGGTTCACGTGGGCCATGCACCACCGCACATTGGAAACGGCCCCGGCGATTGCCTCGCAGATAAAGCTGGGCGAGGCCCGGACGTTTCTCGATCTCGGCGGCGGCCCCGGTACCTACGCGCTGGCGTTTGTAGCGAAAAATACCCGGCTACGCGCCACAGTGTGCGACCGGGCCGAGGCATTGGATGTGGCCAAAGAGATCGCTGCTACGCATAGGGCGGGACGGTGGTTGTCGTATCTGCCGTGTGATTTTACCAAGGAGCCGATTCCAGGCACCTATGACGTGATCTGGTATTCCAACGTGCTGCATATCTACTCGCCGGAGGTCAACCGGGCGGTTTTTCGCCGGGTTTTGGCTGCGTTGGCGCCGGGCGGCCGGTTCATCATACAAGACGCGTTTCTCCATGGCCGCGAGGGGCTGCTTCCCGCGGAGTCCAGTTTGTTCGCCGTCTCGATGTTACTGTTTACAGAGGGAGGGAACACCTATCCGGCGTCGGAGACTGCGACATGGCTTAAAGAGGCCGGGTTTGTACGAATCAAATCACTCCGGCTCAAGAAGAAGACAGAGGACTGGGAAAACGGAATTCTTGAGGCGTCGGCCCCTACCGCACATCCAAAAACGAGCGTCCCCCGAACAGAATCAACAAGAAGTTCAAGAAGCCGCTGACCAGGCTGCTCAGCAGGGTCAACATACCGTCCTGATCACTTGACAGGATTTGGGCCATCGTGGCGACGTCCATCGCCAACCCTACCGTTCCATACATTACACAGGCCATAACGGCCCAACGAAACCCGCGCCAAACCAGGAGTCCTAGCCCAAAGGGGACCAGGGCGAAAAATCCGATCCACCAGGTCCCCGTTGGTGAGGTGGAGGGTTCAGACCCTGTCGTCAACGCCCCGATGTTTACGGCTAGGAGTCCCGCCAACAGGATGGGTAAGGCGGTGTGTTTCATGGGGAGACTATAAGACGGGGGAAGGAAAATCGGCAATGGCCATGATTGTCGCTGTACAGCCCCCTTCTTTTGGGGGGACGTGTACTGATAGTGGGGAATTTACCGGCGACAGGATCTCTTGCAGAATGCAGACACGCATCAGGAGGGTCTATGTCGCAGATCCATTGCTGTTCTCCACTCTTTGGCAGGCTGACAGTCTCTTCCCCAAGTACTGTTTCGGTCCACGATTGCAAGCCGTCGGCTACGCATGTTCGCGGAACATGGAGTCTATCTTGCCGGCTGGTCGGAGTTGGGTTGTGTCTTTCATTGATGGGTAGTCAGGCGTGGGGCCAGATCGAGACCGAACCGAAAGAAGGCCATGAGACCATCGTCGCGGCAGGCTTTGGCTATCAGAACAGTGTTGAGTCTACCATTACAGTCAAGGTGTACAATCCTGCCTCAGGCGAGGTGTTATCAGAAGACGTGTACGAATTGAGTGTGAAAGAAGACAGCCTCGGCGGATCGCAGGGTTCAGAGGGCCGCATTTTTGCCGGCGGGGTCGGCCTGGGCGCTACGGATCTCTCCAGTTTTGTCGTTCGCGTGTATGATGCAAAAACGGGCGAGTTCCAGTGGTCCGGGCAACTCAACCTTACACCGGGCGAGGGGAGCGAGGCGGGGCGTTTGATTTCCACGGTGGTGCCGCGACGCGCCACCATCATGAGAATTCATGGAATCGACACAGCGGCGCAGTCGCCGCTTTTTGTGCTGCGCGCCGTGGATGTGTCGACCGGGGGAATTCTCTGGGAAGATGAGTTTTCCGCCGATGGCGAGGGCGCGGCGAAGGCCAGGCAGATCGCCACGCGCTTGGTGGATGCCGCGGAGGGCTCACCGGTAGCCGATCTATTCGACTTCAGAATTCGCGTGTTTGACCACGATGGCCGGACGGTTTTGTGGGAAGATCAGGTGCTTCGGCAGCCGGCCGACGAAGAGGTTCAAGGTGCGGTCGATGATCGTGCCCAGATGTTGCCGGCCTGGACGGGGACAATCGAACAGGACTCCATGCCGGAGGAAATCTAGGAGCGTTTTTGCTGGAAACTTTCCAGCCACTGATGATGGAATTGTTCGTACGAGACGAACAACGTATTTTGAATGGCCGTTGCCGCCGATGTTCGCGCCTTGAACGCCTTCAGTAGTCCATCGACCTGCGTCATCCCCCATCGTTCGATCAGATAGTGCGTCGCGGAATTCGCTTCCAGATAGGCCAGCGTTGCGGCATCGGCCGGCAATGCACCCCAGGGGCCTTCGAGATAGGTCAACGGGATGAGCGTGACGTTTCCGTGCAAGGCCTCATCGAGATCGGGCCATGAATCACCGGCCAATTGCATGGCCAGCCCCTCGTTCAGCCAGGTGGGAAGCGATCCGCTGCTCATGCCCAGCCGGTCGTGCAGCAGGGCATGGACATATTCGTGGCGCAACACCGAGGTCAACCACTTCGTGTCTGTCGTCGCTCCTTGGGTAGGCAGTTGAATGCGCCCCAACGTCGGGTCGAACAGACCATCGGCCCATGCCGGGCTTCCGGTCGCGCCTTGAAACGAATCTCTTGTGTGGAGCACGACCACGATGGGTTTTGACGGGAAGTGCCCGAACTTTTGCCCGATGTCTCGATAGGCGTCCTCAAGTATCTCCAGCACGGCGCTCCACGTGCCGTGATCCTCGGCCCCGTCGAATTTCACCATAAAATGTTCGCTCGTTTTTGCCGTCATGCGAGATTCGACGGATTCCATATGCTGAACTTTGGCGGTGACGGCGGCCAGATACGATCGTAGCGCGGGATCGCGCGGCACACGATCCGCAGCATGGGCCAGATGTTTCACGGCTTCCGACGATTGATTCTGTTCATGCAGCAACTCGGCCATCGCCAGGTGCGGAAATGGTTCCTCCGGGGCGAGCCGAATCAATTGTTCCAGAAGGTCTCGATTCAGGGCAGGGTCCCGTTGTTCCCAGTAGGCATGGGCCAGATTCATGAGGATGACCGGGTTTGAGCCATCGAGCGCAGCCGCTTGCTTGAATGCCTTCACTGAGAGCTGTGTGCCGTGGAGTGTTTCTTGTTCGAGACCGAGGTTGTTCCAGAGCACTGCCACAACTGGTTTGGTTTTGGCGTCCGAGATCACGCTTTGGGAAAGGGCCATGAGTTTGGTTTCCGCGAGCGATAAATTGCGCTTTTCAATTTCGTCGCGGATGGCTGTCAACAGTGTCTCATGAGGAGAGCCTGGTATGGCAGGATGATCAAGGACACGGACCTGCGCGGTGTTGACTTCACGGGGGCTTGCGGCAGGCGGTGGCGGCGGCGGGACTGGTTCGATTGTATCGCCGACGGTCGAAGCTGTGGAGGTAAGCTGGGTGGCAGCGGGTGTTTTGAGAAACAGGTGGTATCCAACGACCAGCGCCAGCGCCAGCGCCATGGGCATCAGGATATGCGTAATGTTGCGGCGATACATGTTGTTTCGAGCATGAGTGTAGCACCCTAGGCAGAACCGACAAAGTATTCCGGGAAAACCGGCGCGCGCACTGCCTATCCTGCCGTCGTTGAGCCGTGGAGAGTGCTGTGCTACGATTCGCTCGGTATGCAGACTCCTTCCAAGCCGGCTTCCGCAAGCGCGTTTCAGGATTGGTTGGACCGCGTTGCGCGTCCCATCGAATTTGCCACTCGAGATGAATGTGCGCATCTGGGCGCCGTGAAGAATCTCGGTTCCTTCGTCGCGGAGCAGGTGTTGTCTGCTTTGGCCAACCGTGTGTATCCCAAGACCGTCGAGGCGCGGTTAGTCTCCTTGCGGGATCTGTTCGTCGATTTTCAGCGGGTGCTTCCGCCTCATGAGCAACGCCGCAGATTGCAAGCTGCTGTGGTGATCGTGAATGCGCTCCGCAGTGTGGTGCGGGAGTTGCCGGAGTCGCCTGAATCGGATATGCCGCGAGCTGTGCCGGAGTCTCGTTCAGACGGGGTGAAGCGGGGAGGTCTTTGGAATCTTTCGATCCGTTTTGCGAAGGGCGTGGGGCCCAAGCGCATCGGTCTGTTGCAGCGGTGGAAGATCGACACGGTGGAAGATGCGCTCTGGACCCTGCCCTGGCGGTACGAAGATCGGTCGGTGATGACCCCGCTCGGCGATCTCGTCCCAGGCATGACGACTTCGATCTGTGGAACGATCGGAAAATGCGAGGCCAAGCGGACGAGAAATCGGCGGCTGAGCGTGCTGGATGTCGGGGTGGAGGATGAGACCGGGCGCATGCAGGCTGTGTTTTTCAACCAGCCATACTTGGAGAAGGTGCTGGCCATCGGAACGCGCGTCATGATGAGCGGGCGTGTAATTGCCGGGCGCCAGGGTTGGATGGTCCCGCGGATGGAGGTGGCGCAGTACGAGGTACTTGGAGCGGATACGGAATCGACTCTGCATGTGGGGCGGATTGTGCCGGTCTATCATGAAACGAAGGGATGGACATCCCGTCAAATGCGGGTGCTGGAAAGAGATCTGTTGGAGGAGCATGCACGTCAACTGCATGATTGTCTTCCGGTGCAACTTCGGGCCCGCCGGCGGCTGATTCCGATTCAAGAGGCGCTGCGTGATGTGCATTTTCCGGACGCCGGCGCCGATCTTACTTTGCTCGAGCAGGGCAAGACGCCGGCGCATCGGCGGTTGGCGTTCGAAGAGCTGTTCCTTCTCCAAACGGCCTTGGCGACCAGGCAGCGGTCGGTGCAGAACGAGCCGAAACAGCTGACGTTCAATCCGCGTACGCCGCTCCTGGAGAAGTTGGGCCGGCTGTTGCCGTTCCGTCTTACGGCTGCGCAGGATCGGGTGATTCGGGAAGTGTTTCACGATATGCTGGCGCCGCGGCCGATGAATCGGCTGGTGCAAGGCGATGTCGGATCGGGAAAGACCGCCGTGGCCCTCCATGCGCTTGTCATGGCTTGCGGGTCCGGCTATCAGGCGGCGTTGATGGCGCCGACGGAGATTCTGGCAGAGCAGCACTATCGCAATCTGTCCGGGACCTTTGAATCCTTGGGGCTGAAGGCGATGCTCATGCGAGGCGGAGACAAGGCATCAGTGAAGATCTCGCAGATCGCACAGCTTGCGTCAGGGGAGATTCAGGTGGCGATCGGCACCCATGCGCTGATTCAAAAGGGAGTGGCGTTCAAGAACCTGGGATTGGCCGTTGTGGACGAGCAGCACAAGTTCGGCGTGCTGCAGCGGAAAACACTGATCGACAAAGGGTATAAGCCGGATATGCTGGTCCTCACGGCGACCCCGATCCCACGGACTCTGGCGATGACGGTGTACGGCGACCTGGATGTGTCGGTCATCGATGCGCTGCCGCCGGGGAGAAAACCGGTCCACACGCTCCTCTTCGACCAATCGCAGCGGCGGCGGGCGTACCAGCTTCTGCGTGATGAATTGCGCAACGGCAGGCAGGCCTATGTGGTCTATCCCCTTATTGAGGAGTCGGAAAAGACGGATCTTCAGGCGGCGATGCAAGGGGCCGAGCAATTGCGGAGCGGAGAACTCGCCGAGTTTCGCGTCGGCCTGTTGCATGGGCGCATGAAGGCGGCAGAGAAGGAATCGGTAATGGCCGGGTTCAAAGCCGGAGCCATTCATGCCCTCGTGGCGACGACAGTGATTGAAGTCGGAGTCGATGTGCCGAATGCAACGATCATGATGATTGAACATGCCGAACGATTCGGCCTGGCGCAGCTGCATCAATTGCGCGGGCGTGTCGGGCGCGCAGGCCATCAATCCTATTGCCTGCTGATGGTGTCGGGGAGGTGGAGCAAGGGAGGGGCGAGGGCTGGAGGTCTGAAGGGCGCACTCGCGTCCGCTGCTGCTGATGCACAGGGGCCATCGGCGTCACGGGAACGGTTGGAAGCGCTGGTGCGGTCGAACGACGGGTTTGTCATCGCCGAAGAAGATCTGCGCATCAGAGGACCCGGAGAGTTTTTCGGTCTTCGACAATGGGGCATGCCGGAGTTTCGCGTGGCCAACATCGTACGGGACGCCGATTTGTTGCAACAGGCCAGGCAGGAAGCCTTCGCATTGTTGAAAGTGGACCCGGACTTGAAGGCCCCGGCGCATCAAGCCTTGCGGGAAGCCATGTTGCGGAAGTGGCAGGAGAAATTGGAGCTGGGGTCGGTGAGCTAATACACAGTGAGCGTATTTCGTGAAGCCCGCTTCGACGACTCAGCGAGGCGAGCGTGAGGCGCGGGGCTGAAAGGAAATGTCACGTATCTTTCTTGCGAGATACGAGATACGCTTCACGAACGACGAAGAACATACCAGCAGACCACCGGTTGCAGTAGAAGCTTTCGTGAGCGATACAGGCTAGGAGACCCCATGGGATTGTTGCAGCGGCTCAAAGACGATTTACGGACAGGCATCGCGACCCTGCGCCTGGGAACCGTGCATGCGGCCGGCCGCGCGCTGGAAGAGACGGAACTGCTCCGAATGCGGCTGGAAGCCCGCAAGCTGGACCAGCAACTCTCAGATCTCTATAAGGATATCGGTGAGCGGGCCGTCGAGATGAAAGAGCGCGGCGAGACGGCGGAGCACATCATCCACGATGCGGAAGTCGCCCGACTCGTGCGAGAGGTGCAGGCGCTCAAGGAGTCGCGTAAAAAACTGGAAGCCGAGATGGACGAGATCCGGAACGAACAATGACTTCCCTGCCTGCCCGCACGCGTCGATTAGCCGGAATCGACATCGGGACTCTGACCTGCCGGCTCCTCATCGCTGATTGTTCTCCACAGGCATCTCTCAAAGAACTCCGATCCGAGCGGCGCATTCTCCGGTTGGGCGAAGGAGTCGATCAAACTAAACGGCTCAACTCTGCGGCCATGGATCGGGTGATCGAGTGTCTGCGGGATTGGCAGGGTCTCATCGACAGCCATCAGGTCGATGCGGCCACGGCCGTAGCAACCAGCGCCGTTCGGGATGCAGCCAATCGCGATGAATTTCTTCGACGAGTGAAACAAGAGACAGGATTCGATGTCGAAGTCATCACGGGCAACGAAGAAGCCCGACGGACCCTACTAGGTATTCGCTCTGGTCTGCCCGCCGGAGTAACAGACATTCTCGCATTGGACATCGGCGGCGGCAGCACCGAATTCATTCTGGACCGGCCGGGCCAGTCTTCGATCGTCCGTTCCATCGATATCGGTGTGGTGCGGCTGTGCGAGAGGGTACTGACACATGACCCGCCGACGGCGGAAGAAATCGAGCAGGCACGGGAGTGGGTGCGACGCGAGACTCAAGCCGCCGTCGCAGGGATGGCACACTATGAAACAGCGACCTTTGTCGGCACGGCCGGTACGATCACCGCGCTGGCCGCTATGGCGCAGAAACTGCCTGCTTATGAACCGGCCCGCATCCATAACTACCGGCTGGCCCTTGCTACGGTTCAGGAACTCGAACAGACTCTGTTGAGCCGCAAGAAGGCCGATCGTATCGGTCTCCCGGGCCTCGAACAGAACCGCGAAGAAGTCATAGCCGCCGGCGCCATCATCATCCGGACGATCATGGAGACACTTGGCATGTCCCAGGTGCTGGTCAGCGACTTGGGTTTGCGTGAGGGGGTGTTGATCGATCTGGCGAGGCAGATGGAATATCGGTAAGCAAGAATAAGCGGTGTAGTTGTCCGTGCGCTGCTCTGGACCACAATTCTAGCTTCTTGGGAGAGTGCTGGTTTTGTAAAGCCCCGATGCGTGCCGGAAATCAAAATGCTGGATCGTAAGACTTGAACCCAATCTACGCTCTGAGACGAGAGTAGTCGATTCTTTGCCGATTTCAGGATGATGAGGGAGAGTTTCTAGATGCAGTTGGCGTTTGTAGACGAAATGGGCGATGCGAAACTACAGGCGTATCTGGGGATTTGTATAGCAATGATGAATGCTCGCTTCTATCCATCTTTGAAAAGAAAGACGCAGGAGATTCTCACGGGTTCTACCCCATTTCCACGGACAGGTGAGTTAAGAGTTTCTGCCCCTGCTCCCGAACCACTAATCTCCGCCGCTGACGGGGATTGTACCAGCGTTCGATGTAGTCAAAGATATCCGCGCGGGCCTCGGCTCTGGTTT
>JBJACV010000017.1:0-69114 GCA_046604365.1 Nitrospira sp. | reverse complement strand
GGAACTGATGTACCAGTTCTGGACCGTCACGTAATCGGTCGCCCCATGAATCGACAGGCGGAGATCATTCGCTTGCCGGCTGATGACGAGATCGAGCGGGTTGATCCCGGCATCATAGGCGACCCGGTCTGCCGACCCGCCATTGTCCTGCACCAGATCCTGCCCTTCGCCGCGGCCGAAGAGATAGATGTCGTTGCCGCTGCCGCCGTTGACCATGTCGTTGCCAAGCCCGCCACGCAAGGTATCGGCGCCGACTCCGCCATCCAACGCATCGCTCCCGGCCCCGCCTTGCAGCACATCGTTCCCGTTGCCGCCGAATAACAGATTCGCTTCGCCATTTCCCAGTATCGTATTGTTCAACGCATTCCCGATCCCCGCGCTTGGTCGGATCCCAGTCAGCGTCAAGTTCTCCACATTGGCACTCAACATATAGACTGGCAACGAACTCTGCGCCGTATCCGTTCCTTCATTAGAGGCTTCCGTCACCACATCGAAGAAATTCTCCACCACATAGGTATCGTTCCCGGCCCCGCCAGCCATCGTATCGGCGCCGTTCCCACCATCAAGCTGATCGTGTCCCTCCCCCCCCTGAAGCAGATCGTTTCCAGCCAAGCCGCTCAAAATATCATCGCCACGTGCCCCGATGAGCAGGTCATCCCCCTCGCTGCCGGCAAGGATCTTCGGCAGCGGCCCGGAGATGGCCAGCGTAAAATCGTCGCTCACGCTGAGACTGCCTCTGTCGGACGCCGTGACTGTGAGTTGAAGTATCCCCGCCGAATCAGGAACGGGCGTGCCGCTGAAGATGCGGGTCAACGGATCGAAACTCAGCCAGACAGGCAAGACAGTCCCATCGGCGAGAGCGGCACGGTACGTAAGGACATCGCCATGAATGACATCGGCGTCGGCAAAGGTGTTGGCCGGAATTTCGATGCTGAACAGAGCATCTTCCGAGACCGTCTGGTCTGCCAGCGGATTCGCCAGAGTCGGCGCCTGGTTCGGGGGGTAGAGATCAGCCAGATTTATGGTGCTGCCATCCGCGAAAGCCAGCGTCTCGACGACCAACGAGCCATTCGTCCCGGTGGGGTCGAAGTTGGTCAGTACCAGTCGGTCTGTACCGCTGCTACCGACTTGGATCGTGAGCCTCTGTGCAAGGTCGTCGTGCGTGAAGGTCAGATCACTCTGCGTGATCCCTGCGCCGAACTGAACCCGGTTCCCCTCGCCGACCGCCGCAACATCCTCAATGGTGTCGATCCCGTCGCCGATCTTGAAAAGATAGGTGTCGTGGCCCGTGCCACCCTCTAAAAAGTCATTACCCGGACCGCCTTCGATTCGATCATTGCCGGACAGACCTTGTAATGTATCGTAACCGCCGAGTCCAACCAGCACGTTCTCCAGGTTTGTTCCCTGGAGAACGTCGTTCTGCTCGGTGCCCATGATCGGCACCCGGCTCGCGATCATCGCAGCATCCCACACCGTGCCATCGGCAAACTGGATCTGCTCCAGTTGATAGGCGCTCACCGTCCGTCCAATCGCAGCGAACGGCGGCAAGACAAAGACGGAAGCGAAATGCGATTCGATGGTAAGCTGATCGGGTGTCCCCGTGATGCCAAGGACCAAATTATCTCCAACCCGGCGGACCGTCACGTCGTCAGACAAAACACCCGGTTTCACTTGAAGAACGTCGGCCGGTTGCTCACCGGTGAAATCAAAATCGACGATCATAGCTTGTCCATCACCGCGTCCGAATGCGTAGACATTGGACTCGTAGGAGCCTAATTGTGTCGTGCCGAATGTTCCCGCTCCCCAGACCGTTCCATCGGCAAACTGCACCTGCTCGACTTGTGAAGGAGCGACATAGTAGGGCAGTGAAGAAACGTTGATGTTGCTCGTCCCAGGGAGATAGAGATTAGGAGAGAATCGGTAGTCGCCTTGGTTGAAGACGATGGTGAAGTACGACTCGAGTGTCACTTGATCGGTCGTGCCATTGACGGTCAGAACGAGGTCATTTCCGTTCCTCTGCCAACCAACATCGGCCGGAGCAATGTCGGCTGCCATTAAGATCGTATCCTGAAGCCCTCCGGAGAAATACGGCGCGCTGCTTGGATCATTCTCCACAATTGTATCGTGCCCATCACCTCGTCCGAAAAGATAGGTTTGGGCATCGATCAGCGTATCGTTCCCGGCACGGCCATCCAATGTTCCTCGGCCGAACCCACGCATCACATTGTCCAGTGCGTTCCCGGTTCCTACCAGACCGGAAAATCCGGCGAAGGTCAGATTTTCGACATGATCGGGAAGGGTATAACTGACAAACGTTTCAACGGTATCGATCCCGCCGTCTTGGTCCTCAATGATCGTATCCCCCGCACTATCGAGAGCAAACGTATCGTTGCCTCCACCACCGACCAATAAAGAGTCGCTTGTAAGAAAATGCTCATTCCCACTGTTCAAGTAGTCGTCGCCATCCCCTCCGTGAAGCTGATCCACCGGCTGCGTGAACGCAAAAAAGGCAAAAAACCCGCCGCCGCCACCACCACCTTCTCCGCCTCCCCCGCCGCCTGTTGGCTGCGAGCCCGCATAAAGGCTGTCATTACCCGCGTCGCCATATAGGACATCCACGCCGAAATCTCCGTGCAGAGTGTCGTTCCCATCTTCTCCATGCAGCACATCGTCTCCGTCTCCCCCGAAAAGGAGATCGTTCCCCGATCCCCCGAGCAGAGTATCGTTGCCTGCTCCTCCTTGGAGATCATCATTGCCTTCCTCACCATTGAGATAGTCGTCGCCACCGATCACCACGGGGTTATTAGGTGGAAGCGTATTTGGATTGTAATCGCCGAATAACCAATCATCCCCTTCCCCGGCGTAAATGGTATCGTTGCCCGTGCCGCCTTCGAAATAATCGATACCCGACCCGCCAAACAAGGAATCGTTGCCAGTGCCCCCGAACAATGCGTCATTTCCGACGGCGGCGATCAGCACATCATCGCCGTCCTCACCGTAAAGGGAATCATCATCTCCCTGGCCATACAACGTATCGTTCTCCGTGCCACCCAACAGTGCATCATTCCCAGTGCCCCCGAACACAATATCGTTCCCAGCACCGGCATTGATCACATCACTATCACTCCCGCCATAAATCCTCTCTCCTTGCGCGGTGCCCTGGGCTTGAGGGTGGCCGAAGCCTACTGAAACCCCCAACCCGTTTTCGGCCAGCTGGCTATAGGTGCGGATAGTCCCATCAGAGAACTGAAAAGAGTCGATCGGGTGCAGCCCAGTCAGATTATTCGTCCCAAAGTTCTGGATCTGAACTGCTTCTTCTCCATTCCCAGTACGAATCACAAGGGAATCGTTGGGACCTACAGCCACCGCGACGGTATTCGGATTGATCCCGGCACCGAACACCAGCCGATTCCCTTCGCCAGCCGCTTCGACAATGAGATCGAATCCATCGCCGAGATTGAACAGATACGTATCTTGCCCGCCACCGCCAACCAAGACATCATTTCCGGCACCACCTATCAGAATATCGTTTCCCCCGGTTCCGCCGATCTGCCCATCTGCATCGCTGACGAGAATGTCGTCGCCCGCTCCGCCGTCCAGCGCATCATCCCCGTCATCACCTCGCAGACTGTCGTTGCCGTCGCCGCCGAACAGTTCATCGTTGCCGTCCTCCCCCAAAGCCAGATCATTGCCGGCATCACCAATGAGAAGATCATTCCCACGCCCGCCTTGAAGCTCATCGGCTCCGTCTCCGCCAAAGAGGGTGTCCTGACCATCGCCACCGATCAAGAGATCGTCATCAGCCCCGCCATCGAGTTCATCTACGCCGTCTCCTCCTAGTAACAAATCGTTCCCGTCATCGCCAAACAGCACATCATCACCGGCTTCTCCATCGAACTGATCGGCTCCTGCTCCGGCGACGATCTCGTCGTCGCCCTCCCCACCGGAGCCAAGATCATCGCCTTCCCCGCCAATCAACGTATCGTTCCCGCCCTTGCCGAGAAGCTGATCAGCCCCGTCCCCTCCTTTGAGCCAATCATCCCCTTCCAGGGACGGATCCACACCGTCGTCATCGCCGAACAATAAATCATCACCCACTCCACCGAGCAACACATCATCCCCGGCATTCCCTTGGAGCTCGTCATCGCCTTCTCCACCACTGAGGAAATCATCCCCAGCCTCCATCGACGTCAGCAACGTTACCCCCGGTTGCGTATCCCCAATCAACAGGTCGTTCCCCGCTCCTCCATCGAGGATGTCATCGCCCCCATCACCATAGAGCTCATCGTTCCCTTCGCCACCTTCAAGGATGTCGTTGCCGAAATGGAGAACACCGGTCAACGATACATATGTTTGGCTCCCATCAGGATTATCGATGTACGTCCCACGAGTGAGCGCGTCACCCCAGATCTTGTCATCTCCCGCCCCACCGATGAGCCGATCATCATTTCCACCACCACCGATGCGATCATTTCCCTCCCCCCCATCCACATAGTCTTTCCCGTCCAACGTAGGAGGTGGTAATAAGGGGCCTGGCGTAGCGACGGGATCAGGGTGATAGTCGTAAGGATCTGCCAGAAGCTGATCATCGCCATCTCCACCGTAGAGGAGATCATGGCCATACCCGCCAGAAATCCAATCATCGCCCCCGTTACCATAGAGGGTGTCATCACCAAACCCCTGCCAATAATTTACTGCGTCAGGCCCTGGGCCCCCGATGAGCGTTTGATGAAGAAAACCGCCAGCCCCTATTGGAAGCAAGCCTTCTATCAAGGCATAGTCTGCCAATGTCAGATACGAATAATCTTCAACCGATTGCTCATAGCCATCATTTCCAGTCCCCACAAATGCCGTCACACTGACGACGCTTTCCACCTGCGTCTCATGCGTGGCCTCGCCCATTTCATCCACCAGTGTGGCCGACAAGGTCACCGTGGCATCGGCAGACACTTCATCACTCGCAATCAGAGTAAATCGCACCTGATCCGCGCCCTCCGGCACCATCAATTCAACAGTCCCATCGGGGCCGACCGTCTGGGCACCCTCATCCGTCGCGACGCTGAGCTGGTTCGCCTGAGAGCCCTGCAGATGCAGCGACACCCGCTGCCCGCCCACTCCCGCCGCAAAGGGGAGCGACAGCCGGAAGATTTCTCCTAACCGCTCTTCCACTGTCACGCTCGACGCCCCACCCGGCACATAGCCCGGCGTGTGAAAGGGATTGGCTCCCACCCCAGACTGGATTACCACCGTCTGGCCAGCACGCTGAACGATTTCGCGAGCCTCTTCGATGACAGTCCTCGCTGAAGCGGACAAACGCGGATCGTTCAGCTCAGCGGCATAAGCTTGATCGATCAGCTGAATGTCAGCCAAGTTCAGCACTCGTCCCAGATCGAAAGCCCCTGCGACATCCTGCACAAAATCAGTGACGGCATTTCCGATACCCTGCGCTGTCTCCCGCACAAACGGAAGGAGTACGGTATCCACATAGCCCTGCACAATGGCTGGGCCCGCACCAATATCAATCGCAATGTCCGCAATAGCGGAGGTGAGTCTGGCTGAGAATGTGGCGAGATTGTGATCAAGCGTATTCGCTCGCTCACGGATCATGTCAAGCGCTTCACGCAGCCAGTTTTCGCCGGTCGTCGTCAGTGTTTGCGCAAATTGATTGATGTCCAAATTGAGTGGCTGGAGAATGTCAGTCAGTTTGGACCCGATCGCCGCCCCAGGCACGAGAGCCAACATCATTTCCGCCTGCATACGACGATCTTCTGGACCGACTCCTTGTGAGACCGTCGGCACCGCGTCGGACACCCATTCCCGGATGGTATTGTAGAGCTGCACTTGACGATCGACCTGGACTTCCAGAGCATCGCTCAACACGGCCGCCAAGAGTGAAAGTCCATACAGCCCGGCTCCAGGCACTACCAGAAAAGGACCTCTGGCAATCTCGCCCCAATCATATCGTCGCAAGAAGCCATACCATTCATCCCCGAGCTTTCCCGCAGCATGAAGGTTTGTAAACACCGCTTGAACCAATGCATTCGTTTCCTCCGGTCTTCCCAATGTCAGACCAGCAATCACGCCCGCGACAAGACGGGGCCCCGACTCCAACGGTGAGACATCCTGATCGTTTAAGACGCGACCATACAGTGCGGCAAGTTCTTGCACATGCTGCATCGGAATATATTCAATGGGCCGCGCCTCTGCAGCCTCAAATTCCACCCCCGGCAGCAGGAATGGATAGAGACCGGTGTCGATCCGGTGGGCATCAATCGGGCCAAGGAGAAAGGGTTCACCGGTGTCGGGATCGATCTCCGTCGCATGGGCATTCACCATATACGTCGTCCCGCCTGTATGGCCCACACCATTGAGACTACCCAGGCGACTGATGAGATCCCCTTCGGCATAGAAGTGGGCGTTAGAGCCGATATTGGCAAGCACGCTGGATTGATAGCCCCCTGCGTTTTGTTCAAGCCCGAGGACACCGCCGAAAGCATTGAAGGTGGTGAGGGTGATGTTGGCTTTGCTGAACCCTACAAATCCTACTGCACCAGCACGATCACGAACATATTCGTAAGCTGCGTATTGCGCGAGGCCGCCACCCAGGCTTTGACCGGTAAAGTGGACCCTACCCTGAAACGCTGTGTCTGCATCAGGCTTAAGACCATCAAGGAAACTGAAGACCCGTGTTCGCCCCTGCTGGCTCCACTGATTCCAGCCTAATGACTGACTATTTGCTACCCAATCGGTGGGATTCGGTCCATCTGTCCCACGGAATGCAATAATGACCTCTGTATCTGCCTGCGTTGCTCCGGCTTTGACATATGCGACAAACCCGAATCCTGTCGTGGTGGTGTCATTGAATTCTATAGCTTTGGTAAATCCAGCCGGGATAGAGTAAAGTGCCGTTTGCTGTCCAGACCCAGTCGTAGGCAGAGGGCCCAAATTTATCGGCGCTGGATGTGCAGCATCGAAGTAAGACGCATCAGATGCCAGCAGAGTAAGTTTGGCAAGATCGTTCAGGTTATTGGGCAGTGCCATACCTATTCTCCCTTCCCTGCACAGAGATCGATCATTTTGAGCGTTCGATTTCCCACCTTACCTGCCCGTAACGCCTTGAAACTATCTGCGCCGACTTGAGCAGTGCGGACATGCACAAAAGCAACCCTGCAGCCATTAGGCGAGACCGCAACGTTGTCTAACAGGCCAGCAATTACCCGCTGGGGATTGTCCTTGCCCAACAGATATCCACCAGATTTTCCCACTGCGGCGTAACCATCAGCCGTTCTCGAGATGAGAAAAAGCCCATTTTTCGTCCAGACGTATCCAGTCCATCCAATCCGCTCCCAGGCACTCCCGTCAGGCTTTAGAAGCTGCGCGACGATGCCATCAGGCCTGAGCAGCCATACTGGAACCGCATCCGAAGTACTAGCTCTGGCTCGAAGCAAATAAGCGTTATCAAACTCCACGTAATCCAAAATATTTACAACGCGCTTCGGAGTAAACGGCAGGATCAGAGGCTCCTTCTCTGCAGGACGATAAAAGAGTACTTGCACGGTCTCAGAAAGACCTAGCTGCACGGCAGGCCCAAAATCTAAATAGCCGTGATCCTCACGAAGATGCCTGAGCATTCGCTGTCCCGTAATTTCCGGCGGTCTTTTTTGGGAATACGCACAGCTGATAGGATTAACCCAATCGACACCTGTTGAACGAACCAATTGTTCTTGGCCGATCTTGCCTACAACTCTTGTCCGCGCTTTGTCTTCACCTTTAGTCCCCTGTCCAAACGCTATCGTGTCGTGATACACGCAGAGACTAGTC
Organism: Nitrospira sp.; assembly: GCA_046604365.1. Classification (GTDB taxonomy): domain Bacteria; phylum Nitrospirota; class Nitrospiria; order Nitrospirales; family Nitrospiraceae; genus Nitrospira_D. Next base: position 61,293 of record JBJACV010000017.1, on the reverse strand, counting down.
GGTCCATCAATATCCCAGTATTTCGTGACGGTTCCTTTGCCCGCATCCCAGATGAAAAGTCCTTCTGCTGCAGTTGAGTGGCCCTCGCCTGGACCCGGCTGAGTCATCTTGCCGACATCGTAGCCATGAAACATGACTCGCTCGTTATCAATCCAGCCGAGCTTGGCTTCAGCCGCTGGAAATTTTGAATCCTTGATCGGATATTTCGGCTCCCCAGACTCTGCCAGCTGCGAGCTTATAGCCATCAAGAGCGGCACAACCATCAGCATCAGTTTCGCTTTCATACCTTCCCCCGTGGTAGTGAACTGGCAATCATCGGCCCTTACACTTTTTTGCCTGGCCTCTGCGCCTCGGATAGAAAAAAGTGTCAGGAACCATTATTCACCTCTTCTTTCTTCGGACGCCCTCGCCCTCGCAAGGACGCACCTAAGTTCCACTGTGTCACCATCTGCTCCACCCATCGCGCACTGCCATAGGGTTGTCCCTTGAGCACACTTTTCCGCACCATGTTCAACTGCTCAGTCGGCTCGCTCTCGTTCACCCAGTTGCACCAATCCCTAGGCCGTGCCATTGGCCACTCATGGAGGGGAACCGTCCCGTTGGCCCCCGCGCTGCTCCACCGCCACTGTTCAACCCGCTCGACCAGACCCGCCCGTACCGGGTTGCGTTCCACATAGCGACACAGCGTCAGGAAATACTCGCTGGTTTCAACGGGAAACGACTTAAACCGCCCTTGATAGGCATGTCCCTCCCCCACCGTATGGCGGTGCTGATGCCAGCGTTGCGTATGGGTCAGCGTGAGCCAGTTCATAAACCGCGAGAGATCGCCGTCGTGTCGTGGCCAAACCACGAGATGCCAGTGGTTCGGCATGATGCAGTACGCAAGCAGTCGCATCGATACTCGTGCACAGGCTTGCGTCAGCACGCGTTGAAACGCGGCATAATCTCCGTCAGCATCAAAAAGCGTCATCCGCGCATTCGCCCGGTTCAGCACGTGATACACCACGTTCGCTGCCGTGGGACGTAACGGTCTTCCCATACACAGGCCTCAGTTCACATCCCCACGACAAACAATGGTTCCTGACACTTTTTTCTTCGCTCTTTTTTCTTCGCTGTCATCACGAAAGGGCAACCTTCATGCCAATCATGTTTGCGCTGATACCATCAGAACCTTCTGTAATTCCGTGCGGATGCACTACAGTATCTGTATCAAGCTCGATACGACATTGACGAAAACGATACAAGGTGAAGCCAAAGGTGTCAGCACCCGAGAGACTGGTCGAATGGTTCGTTGAAGATCTGGAGCCTGGTTGGTCCGAGAAGCGCATGTGGGAGTTCCGTAGGATTCCAACACGGCAAAACGGCCGCACCGTATCACGACTATTCGTCCCGACAATAGGTCCAACCGGATCTATTGCCCATTTTCTAGTCGCCTATGAACGCCCGACCGCCCCCGACACCGCTCTCACCAGCGACGCGTCGCCCAATCCGGTCCCTAGCCATGCCTGAACATCTCGCTTGATTTTCAAGACAGTTGCTGGCCCTGACTCTTTTTTCAATCGATTGTTAACACATGTTTAACCGGCCCCAAACAGAACCTTAAGCGGTTTGATACGGGGACCATCTATAGTTGGATCAACACGGCTATTGAGAACTCTTCAACCAGGGGGGACTCATGCGAAACACCATGTGGAACTGGTTCACGAGCCACCGGCAAGAAGTACGTAACTGGGTTTCAGACGGCGGCCCTCTCAAGCTGGTGGTGCATATCGTTCGTCTCGTGTCCTAATTGTAGCCTGAACCCATCCTTGAACCTCATCCCGGAAGCCAACGGCAGCACTCCGGCGCCTTGGACAACTGCCTTACACATTGAGCTGTTGACTCGATGCCGCTCACCATGGCGCTCTACTCTTCAGCATCGCATTGAGAATAGGGCGCACTGGTGGATGGGGCGCAGCCTTCCTAAGGCTGCACATGAGGGAACGGGCTAGGATGGAGGGATTGCGGAAGCAGCTCGAAAAAATCCGGCTAAAAAATTCCAGCCTGTTTTTGGAGCCAGCGGACATATTTCACGATCTGCTCGACGTCATCCGGTTTCACGGCGTCGATCTTCGGCATGTCGCCGAACTGCCAGTGGTGCGCCTTGACGCCGTTGCCGGCGGCGCGCTGGAAGGCGGCATCGCCATGATGATTGGGCTCATAGACTTTGTGCACAAGCGGCGGACCCTGCTTGGTTCCGACGCCTCCGGCGCCGTGACAGGCCGAGCAATTGGCGGTGAACTTCTGCTCTCCGTCACGCAGCTCGGCCGGAGCCGGACTGGCCGCTCCTTGCGGCGGAGGCGGCTCGCTTTGGCTGCAGGCAGGCGCGGCACTGAGTAGGAGCGCAATGAAACCGATTCCAAACATCTGTGGCATCTTCATAGTTGTGCTCATCTGGTTTGTCCGGTTGGTTTCGTTTGTTTCGTTCATCTGGTTTCTCCTGTTTTTCTGGTTTCTCTGGGTCAACAAGAAAACCCAAACAAACGAAAGAAACCCTTTCTCATTTTTTACGATACCGCATACGGGATCGGATCCTCAACTCCCGCGTCGGCAAACCCCTGTTTGCGAATGAGGCAGCTGTCGCACAGCCCGCAGGCCAGGGTCCCGACTGGATCATAACAACTGTGTGTCAGATGAATCGGCGCGTTCAGCGTCAGACCCAGACGAATGATGTCCGCTTTGGTCAGCGACAACAGGGGCGTACGCACCTCGATCCGTCTTCCCTCGGCGCCGGCTTTCGTCCCGACCTGCACCACGGCCTCAAATGCCCGAAGAAATTCAGCGCGACAGTCGGGATAGCCCGAGTAGTCCACCACGTTCGCGCCGAAATAGATCACCGACGCTCCCAGCACTTCTGCATGGGCTGCGGCGAGCGACAGAAAGATTAAATTTCTTCCCGGCACATAGGTAATGGGGATGCCCTGACCACGGTCTTGTTCGGTGCGATTTTTTGGAACGGGGAGATCATCCGTCAGCGCCGACCCCCCGATTGCCCGCAAGTCAACCTCGATCACGCGATGCTGCCGCGCTCCCAAGGCCGTCGCGACCTGAGCGGCTCGTTCGATCTCTACGGCGTGCCGCTGCCGATAGGCAAGCGTCAGGAGATAGATCTCATAGCCATCTCGCTGTGCCACCGCCGCGGTCACGGTGGAATCCAGCCCGCCGCTGGCAAGGATAACCGCCCGTTGACGCCTGTGCTCGTTCACAGCAGCGAACCTGCCTCACGTTCCATGCCACAGCCGCGTGAGGACATCCCTCACGTCCGGCACGACGGCATGGCACAATGTGTTGATGAGTGGTGCGCGGCTGAGCGCCGCACTGCCGGAACGGCTGACGATTAATCGCGATCTTCTTCTCGCTCGATTTTTTCCAGCAGCTCTTCGCGTGACTGGCACTCGACGCACAGTTTGGCGAAGGGCACGGCCTGCAGCCGCCTTTCACTGATTTCGACTCCGCAGTCGGCACAGATCCCGTAGGTGCCTTCGTGCAAACGGGTAATCGCTTCATCGATGGACTGCCGGCGGCGGTTGCGCATTTCCATCAACGAGATACCGAGCTCCCGCTCAAGGTCCATCAAAGCCTGATCGCCGACGTCGCGCGCCGACTCTAAGCGACGCTGCTGATCCTCTGTCAGCGACTGTCCCAAGCTCTCTTCGATTTCCTTGATGATCGCCTGCCGCTTCTCCAGCAGCATCTTATGGAGTATCTCCTGACGCCGCTCCCGCGCTTCCCGCTCCTTGGCCGTCTCCTTGGGACGAAGGTTCGGTTCGGTCACGACCACCGCCGGAGCTGGTTTCGCGGCAGCGGCCGCAATCGCCGCTTTCACCGCCACCACAGCGGCCGCCGGCTTCGACTTTCCCTCAGTAGGCCGAACCGACTTGGGCTTCGACTTGGCTGCCGGCTTTTTCTTGGCTTGTATTTTCGTGGCCATGACGCTCCCACACATTCCTGAGAAGTTTAGAGATGCCGAAAAAGCTCGGCATCTATATCACGGCACTTCGTGTTTGACAAGAGGATGTGGTGCGATCCTTGGAGGACCGCTACGGATAGATGATGGTCGAATGGACGTCATACCCGGCGAGTTTGCTGCGCCCGTTCAGGCCCTTGAGCTCGACGAGAAAATCAAGCCCGACGATTTCTCCACCGAGCTGGCGGACCAGATTGACCGTCGCTTCAGCCGTTCCTCCCGTGGCAAGGAGGTCATCCACGATAAGCACGCGTTCCCCCATGCCGATCGCATCCCTGTGGATCGCCAGAGAGTTCGCGCCATACTCGAGGCTGTATTTCACTTCGTAACAATCAGCCGGAAGCTTCCCCGGTTTGCGGACCGGAACGAAACCGGCGCCGAGACGCGCCGCCAGGATTCCCGCAAAGATGAACCCGCGAGACTCGATGCCCACCACTTTAGCCACTCCACGCTCTTGGTACCGGCTCGCCAATTCATCGGCCAGGCTTCGCATCGCAGCGGCATTCTTAAGCAGAGTCGTGATGTCGTAAAAGAGTATGCCGGGCTTGGGGAAATCCGGCACTTCGCGGATCAACGATCTGTAGTTGAGGGCAGTCACGGAATTAGAGCAGGTCCGCTTGTGTCATGGTTTTCCGTTCGATGGTATTCCGCAGCCGACCCAACGCCATCATTTCGATCTGCCGGACCCGCTCACGGGTCAATCCCATCTGGCGGCCGATTTCTTCCAGCGTCCTCGCTTCGTCTCCATCGAGTCCAAACCGCGACACAATAACAGTTTGCTCTTTGTCAGGCAACTCCTTTACCCAGGCCATCAGTTCGGTCCGGCGCCGCACGCCGTCGGCGGTCTCGTCGGGAGACAGGCCGGTCGGGTCTTCGATCACGTCGCGAAGGAACGTATCGGACTGATCGTTGATCGGACTATCGAGCGAACACGTCGTACGCACCAACTGCTTGAGATCCAGCACTTCCTCTTCGGAGGTTTTCATTTTGACGGCGACTTCTTGCGCCCTCGGTTCACGGCCAAGCTCCTGCACCAACTGTTCGACCCTGCCGAGGTAACGGTTCAACCGCTCGACGACATGGACCGGCAGGCGCACGAGTTTCCCTTGATTGATGATGGCCCGTTCGATGTACTGCCGGATCCACCAGGAGGCGTAGGTGCTAAACCGGAAACCGCGTTTGTAATTGAATTTTTCGACGGCCTTGATAAGCCCCAAATTGCCTTCTTCAACAATGTCGGAAAAGGGAAACCCGCGATGCATATAGCGTTTCCCGATACTGATGACGAGGCGCAAGTTGGATTCGATCATTTGCTGGCGCGCCTGCTCGTCGCCGGCCATGACCAGCTTGCCGAGATGCTGTTCCTGCTTGAACGTCAAGAGAGTTGACCGGCGGACCTCCCGCAGATAACTCTTGAGCGTATCGAGTCCTTCGGACCGGCCGGACTCTTTTTCCGGCTGATCGGCCACACTCGTCGGTTCGGCGTCATCCGCGTCATCGACGGTCCGCCTTCGAGATTCACTCACCGCCAGACGCCCGCCGCGTGGTCGGCTCATACGAAGTCACTCCCTGCTTCCCCTAGTCCCGCTCCACACGAGTCGGGCAGGGTTAGTACCAGATACTGAACTGTGAAAACCGGCCGGTCGCTTGCTTCCATTCTGCCTCGATCTTCGTCACGCGAGCGGCCGGTGGACCGGTCTTGAGCTCCTGCACGAGCGCGTCAACCGCAGCCCTCGTACCTTCCACATCCAGCTCGACCCGGCCATCGTCGAGGTTTCGAACCCCGCCAAGAAGCGCATGCCGCGATGCCACGCGCGCCGCAAACGCCCGATACCCCACACCTTGCACGCGGCCGCTCACCAGAATCTGCGCGCGAACCGCTGTCGTTCCAGCCTCCTCAGCCATTCGCATGACCATCACTCATCACGCCCTGAGGGCACGCCGTCTCATCATGCCCACGGATACTCTCACACCTCCCTACACACGTCACGCATTTTGCTATTCTGCACGGACACACGGATGGTGAAAGCGGCCGCGCATCATGGTTTCACGAAATAGTGAAACCGGCTGATGACGCGCCGGAGTTCGAACCTGACACAGACGTGAGCGCTGAAACGTGTTATTCGCCGGCACCGATGGCAAGAATTTCTAACAGAACCGGCGGTTCACACGAAGTGTGGTGTGGTCGGGGCGAGAGGATTTGAACCTCCGACCCCTGCGTCCCGAACGCAGTGCGCTACCGGGCTGCGCTACGCCCCGACAAGAGCGAGAGAAACAGGAAACGGGAAGTGGATTGTCTTACAAGATGGGGGTAAAACGCAACCCATGGGCATCCGCCACACCCTGGCACGTGACCAGGCCGTCTTTGACGTTCACCCCTTTGGCCAATCCTGGATCGGCGCCGATCGCCCGATCGACCCCGTCCGATGCAAGCCGGGCCATATACGGCAAGGTAGCATTCGTCAACGCCAGCGTCGACGTGCGCGGCACAATGCCGGGCATATTGGCGACGCAATAATGGACCACCCCGTCGACGATGTAGACCGGCTGAGAATGAGTCGTCGGCTTCGTCGTTTCGAAGCAGCCACCTTGATCGACGGAGACATCCACCACGACGGCCCCGGGTTTCATCCGCGAGACCATGGAACGCGAAACCACCCTGGGCGCTTTTGCGCCGGGGACAAGCACGGCGCCGATCACAAGATCCGCCTCACACACAGCCCGTTCAATAGCAGCCGGACTTGCCACGCATGTCACGATACGGCCTCGATACAAATCGTCCAGATATCGCAGCCGCTCGACGTCCAGATTAATGACTGTGACTTGGGCCCCCATCCCCACGGCAATACGAATCGCCGACATCCCCACGACACCGGCGCCAAGCACCACCACCTTGCCCGACTCCACGCCCGGCACCCCGTGCAACAACACACCCCGACCACCATGCGTCTTCTCAAGGTAATGCGCGCCGACCTGCACCGACATCCGCCCGGCAATTTCACTCATCGGTTTGAGCATCGGCAGGCTGCCGTCTTTCGCCTCGGTGGTTTCGTAGGCAATCGCCGTCACCTTCTTATCCATCAATGTCCTGGTCAGATCGGGGAACGAGGCCAAATGCAGATAGGTGAACAGGACCTGGCCCGGGCGGAACAGATGACATTCGGCGAGCAACGGCTCTTTGACCTTCACGATCAAACCGGCCTTCTCAAACACCTCCTCCTTCGATCCGGCGATCGAAGCTCCGGACTTGCGATATTCGTCGTCGGCAAACCCGCTCTCTTGCCCGGCCGTCGGCTCGACCCACACCTCATGTCCGGCACGACACAACGCCGACGCCCCCTCCGGCGTCAGGCTGACGCGATATTCATGATCTTTGATTTCCTTGGGAACACCGATAATCATTTTGCACCTATTGGGCAGGCCTGAGCGGTTGGCCGGTTGCCACTTCGTACGCTTCCGCCAGCGTCGAGACTTCTGTCACTTTTAGAGATCGTGCCATTCCCTTGTCGGTAATAGCAAATGTTTGCTGGCCGGCCGGCAACAACAATTCATGAAATTGCGGGAGCAGGCGGCAGCCCTCGATCTTATGTTCCAATCCGCCGACCGGACCGATAACGAGATCCTCGTCGATCGTTCCCGAAAAGCACACATCCGATCGCAAGGGATCTCCCAGTAACGCCGATGTCACCGCGACCGCCCATGCAGCCCCCGCGCTCGGCCCATCCACACGCGTTCCACTGTGAAAAGACCCGGCAACCATGGGCATCGTCAATTGCACAGTGAGAAAGCGCGGGTCGTACTGAGTCGCCTTGGCCGCCGCCATCACGGCCACCGCGAGCGCCTGCCGAGCTCCTTCCATGAAATGATGGTCCGTTGAGAGAGAGGGGCCATTCCCCGCCGGCCGATAACTCACATCCACCTGTAAAATTTGGATATCACCCTTATTGGGGATGTTCCAGCCCTTGGCACGCATCCCGGAAGAAAGATCGTGATAGCTCAATGCTGGAATTGACCGTGATGCCGGCGCAAAAGGCCGCGAAGAAAGCGTCAACCCTGCCGTCACGCCGGGGGAAGGCAGTCCCGCCGCCGGCGCTGCGCTTGACTTGAGTTCGGCCGGGCCACGTTGAGTTGGAAATCGGGTGGACTGGATTTCAGATGGGGTTTCGATCTCGCGGCACCCAGGCCCTCCTCCATCCTGGAAGAGCACGGTTCCATCCGGTTGCGCGCACTTCCAGACGCCGGCTTCACTGCTCCCGGCCATGAACAATGCCGCCCAGAGCGTGCAGGCAACGACCCCGGAGACCTGGCTCCTCCTGTTCCATCGTTCCATAGTCTCTAAGAACTATAGCAGAGCGCTTCGCCCAACTGGACACCTGAAAAACCCCTGGTGTAAGATGCGCCCGCTCGTATTGATCCAACGGAATGGCAAGGAGAGAACAATGGACACTGGAATCTGTCAGGCCTGCGGCACCTCCGGCGGCGCGCTGATGAAGTTTTCACTGGGCAAGGATTTCTTCGGCCGTCCCTATGACCGGCTTTCTCCTTCCTCCGATCAAAGCCCCAAATGGTATTGCGCAGCATGTTCGATGCACAAAAATTTGCAAAGAGACTTTCGCGATATCCGCGCCGAATATGACAAGCTGAGCGCCGGACAGGGATCAGAGCTCTCGAAGGGAGATGAGTTTCTCCGCGCATCCGTCCGGCTGCGGGAAATCATGACGATTCTGGGCGCCGCACAGGAACCATCGACGCTGCTCGCAGACCGGGACGTCAAGCTGTTGATGGAGCGTCTCAATACGGCTACGATGCCGGTCTAACACGACTGCCTATGCCACCATTCCAACGTCATATCTTTGTCTGCACCAACCAGCGCCCCAAGGATGATCCGCGCGGTTGCTGTGCGAACCTGGGCGCCGAAAAGCTCCACGCCCATTTCAAGAGTGAAACCAAACGGCTGAATCTCAAAGGGGCCGTCCGCGCCAACAAGGCCGGGTGCCTCGACCATTGCGAGATGGGGCCCAGCATCGTCATCTACCCGGAAGGGGTCTGGTACTGGGTGGGCACGGAAGCCGATGTGACCGAGATCATGGAACGGCATGTCATCAAGGGCGAGGTGGTCACCCGATTGCTCATGCCTGACCATCCGGCTCCGGACTCACTCGCTCCGCTGAAGAAACCCTGACATCATAGAATCACCGAGCCCAATGGCAACCGAAGACAAATGGAAGGCCAATCTCGAAAAGGTGGCCTTCACGAAACAATTTCCTGGACTGCTGCTCGAGTGGCCTAGCTGCCAGGGGAAAACCGTTGAAACCGTCACCCCCCTGACAGGCAAACAGGGCGCCGTTGTCGTGACATTCACCGACGGAACGTTTTTGGTCGGACCTCCCTTGGCTCCGGAAGCCTGGGAACTGGGCCAAGCCCTCGTAGACGCCAGGAAGTACCTGGAACCCAGGCATCAAGATGCCTACAAGGAGTATGATAGGCTGGCGCAGAAGGACAAGGATGCGCTCCGCTCGGCCAGGCTGGAAAAAATCATCGGCGCGATCCAGAATAATCTCGATGCGATTCCCGAATTGAAAGAGCGCCTGAAAGCCCTCGTACAGGAGTGGAAGTGAGCAGTCTCCCCGACAAGAATATGTTTGAGATCTTTTCACAAGGTCTCTTCGAAGGAGTCAAACCCATGATGATCATCCGCGATCACCTCATCCGCCACCCGGACCGCTGCACACACCAGGCCATTTGCGTCCCTATCTGCCCGACAGGGGCCTGGCTCTCGACCCCCCCGTACAAATTTGATCCATCGCGCTGCCTGGAGAGCTGCCGGCTCTGCCTGGATGCCTGTCCGTCACAAGCCATCTTCGGCGTCTTCAAGAAGGGTGACAAGCTGCTGGAGCCGCAGAAGAAGACGGGGTAGCCTGGTCAGTTCCCGTTGCTCGCCGAGCCCCCACGATAATGCGGTGGTCGCTCGATGCGCGCAGTCGGGAACCAACCAGGCCACCCCTTGAAAAAAATAGAGAGAAAAGAAAAATCGGAACAGGCACAGGCGTGATTCACGCAATCTGCTTTCGCAAGTGTCCCCAGTAGGCTGTTCCGGAATAGCCGCAGGCGGCGGTGCCGGTCGTCATGGCCATGATGCGGTAGACTGTGCTGCGCGGGATTTTCACCTTGACGGCGGGGTTCAGAAGATCCGGCGAATTGATGACCAGCTTCAACGACTCGCCCCCGGAAAGAATCGGCCACATGCAGGACAGCCGGAGCCTCGTTTCATAACGCGGGATCGCCATCGTATAGAGCCAGCCTTGATCAAGGTGCTCGGTGGCCATACGAACAAGCTTGCTCAGCACCGGTCTGAATTTCCCAAGATTCTGCTGGTCCAACAAATCCCTCGGTGTGAGCCCCACCTCGGCGAGCATCGGCTCAGGGATATAGCACCGCCCCTTCTGCAGATCGTGCGCGACGTCTTTCACGATGTTCGTCAGTTGCAGGCCTTTCCCGAACCGGACGCCGACTGCTGACATCTCTCGTACGTTCCACGAGGCCAGCGCCTTCCGGTGGCCACACATCAGATCCGTCCAAAACTCCCCCACACATCCGGCGACATAGTATGTATAGCGGTCTAGATCATCGACTGTCTTCAAAGCCGTGAGGTCCTCAGCCGTCTGGCCAGGGAAGGTACTCAAATCCATTTCCATTCCCTGTGTGAGCGTGGTCATCAGCCGCTGAACCCGGCGCCGATCCTCCGGCGAAAAGTCCAGAAAGAGCCTGAAACACTGATCCAAACGTTCCAGCAGCACCCGCTCAGCCGAATGCTGCTGGAGCGGCCCGATTGCCCGCTGAATATCCTGCACCTGCCCCCAAACGATCTGATCGCCGACAAACTGGCTTTTCAGCTGACTCAGAAAATCCAGGCGGCGATGCCGATCGATCAAGTCCGTATCGGCAATCGTATCGGCGGCGCGCGCGAAGAGATAGGCGAGGCTGACTTGATCCCGGACATCCGCCGGCACCACAGCCAGCGTCGTATAGAACAACCGGGAGACTTGCTTGAGGAGATCGCGAAGCAACTCCTGTTTGGAAAGATCTGTGCTCGTCATCACACCTACTCGACGTCGAGAATGCCTTCCATCCCCTTCTCCCGATGACTCGGGAAAGGCCACAGCCGCTTATCACAATAGATCGGAAACGTCCCCCGCTGGGTGGGTGTAAACGTAAGCACCACCGTCTTGCCCGCGCCGACTTCTTCCTGGACGGCAAACGCATCGATGATGAAATTGTGCGGCGTCAGCATCGTGACACTCGTCAATGTCACTTCCACCGGTTTTCCGGCTCCGACGATCATATGGTACGGCCGAAAGGAATAACTGTCGAGAATGACGCTCACCCGTTGGACTCCATCAGCACCGACCGGCACTCTCCACGGGCTGCCAGACGGACCTGCGTCAACAGCCAACACGTCCGCCGCGAGCCACAGGACAGACCACCCCAACAAGAAGAGAAGCAACTGCCTGGAATACGTCATCAATGAGAAACTTCTAACAGGAAGATCGGGAAAGGGTCAATGCGGCTTCGGTGTCACGGCGGCTGCCACCTTGACTTTGGACGGCGGGGCCTTACTTCTATCGTCACCGGAGCGGATGTGTAAGACTTGTATCTCGATCAGGCAGTTTGTGTATAATAAAGGCAACTCAGTGATGTATCTCACCTGAGACCAAGACCGGTCTTCAAGGAGGCGTTCGATGAAATGGATGAAGGGTATGGGGCTGTTGCTGATCTCCAACATTCTCATCATGATCACACTGTCGCTGACCGTACCGATTGTGATCAACGTGATCCTGCCGATGTTTGGAATCGACGTGCGAGGCTCGGTTGATCTGTCGACGTTGGTGTGGGCCGCGATGTTCGGATTCGGCGGCGCATTCATCAGCTTGGCATTCTCGAAACAGATGGCGCGCGCAATGCTCAATTGCCAGCAAATCACTCAACCCCGTTCGCGGGCCGAGCAGATTATCTATGGCTCCGTGCAGGAAATCGCGCAGCGGCTGAATATCACTATGCCTGAAGTCTGGGTCTACGATGCTCCCGATCCCAACGCCTTCGCGACCGGCCCCAGCAAGAACAACTCCATGGTGGCGGTCTCCACCGGCCTCTTGCAGAATCTACGCGAAGATGAGGTGAAAGCGGTGCTCGCCCATGAAATGGGCCACGTCTATAACGGCGACATGTTCGCCACGACCGTGTTGGCCGGCTTGATGAACACCTTCGTCTACTATATCGCGATGTGGGTGCGCCGTTTCTTCGCGGAACGGGATCAGGCCGCGCTCGGATTCGGCTTGTCGCTCGTTCTTCAGATCATTGTCAGCATCCTGGCATCGATCGTGATCAGCTGGTTCTCGCGCCAGCGCGAATACGGAGCCGATGCCTTTGCCGCCAAGGTATACGGGAAGGAGTCCATGATTTCGGCGCTCCGCGCGATCGATCGATGGGTCAATCGCGCCCAATTCCAGTACTCGTCGCAGGATGCGCTTGCCACGATGAAGATTTCCGGACAAACAGGCGGGTTCATGAGCCTGTTTTCTACGCACCCGCCGATCGAGGCGCGTATTGCAGCGTTAGAACACCTCTAGCCCGCATGATTCATGGCGGTTTGTGGCGCAATCGCTCGAATGCACGGATCTCGTGAAGCGTGAAGCGCAGGACAGAAAGCGAGTCGGCTCATCTTCGTTTGCGAGATACGCTTCACGAACGACGATTAGAGATTACCGCAGACACGCTCATGAGTAATGCGGGTTAGGACACAGGCCCTCATACTTTCCGAAAAAACGAAATATGGGCGCGATATTCTTGGATAGCCGCGCCGAGGGCGGCTGGACCCATCGGAATATTGGCATCCAGCGTGTCCTCGATGGCCGGATCATCAATCTCGACATCATACCGATCCTGAACATTCGTCCTCACCGGACCAGCCGTGATCTCTCTGGGCATGAAGATTTCCTTCCACACTTCCTTTTCCACCAGACACACGTCCCGGAATCGTTCATAGAGCAAGGTCAGTTTCTCCGGATCAGTCACCTTGACGCGAGGGTCCATATCCACATTCCTCCGATCTATTTGCGGAATCGCGATCACTTGGGTTGCGCCGGTGTGCGCGATGAAGCCGACTCAGTGACGGTGAAGCGCATCGTTCCGACTTGATTCGCAGCATGAAACGGCTGTTGCCCCAGCGGGGCAATAAACAGCTTCGCCACATACTGGCCCGGCTCCCATCGCACCCCGGACTTTTTCATTTCGAGATATCCGTACCGTTCATGGCCCGGCACTTCCAACACATCCTTTCCCACGCCCTCATGGCTCAACGAACCTCCGGGCTGTTCGCGAAACCATTGCACTGCGAATTGCGCAGGATCTTCGAGCGGAGCCACTTCGAACACAATGTACACAACCGGTGTCTCTGTCGGGAAGACGGAGCCCGGCTCGACCGGTTTCAGCCTGGGATCCTGGGCAAACCATCCTGCTCGTCCAAAGGTATCCCATTCGATCTCATACCCTTTTGCCATTTTGATCCAGGTGAACAGCGACTGTGGCACCCCCTTCTGTTGCTCATCGAACGACGGGCTCTGCGTCACTCCCACTTCGGTGGTTTGCTGCTCTTTGGGCGTGAGCAGGTCCTTCGCCTGGCTGGTTCGGAGCATCACCATGCCACTGCACAGCAGGCCGATTGCAATCCAACTTCCTAAGCAACACACCCCCGGATAATGGTTCCATCTAGCCATGACAACATCGTATCGGCGCGCCAGCGGGCGGTCAATCATCGAATGTCATTCTTGCCGTCCGGACCAGCTGTGATAGAGTGCTCTTTGATCTATTTCCATAATGGACAGATTGTTATGCCGGATACACCCTCATCAGTACCGCAGTCTGTAGAAGCCACGTCCGCCGATCGCTCGCAGTCGGACCATTCGCAGGAACAGGAGCCGGGGCGCCGGTTCGGCATGCGCGATGGGCTCTTCCAGGCCGTCACGCAAGGCGGAGGGGAACAGTACCTGTCCGCTTTTGCCCTGCTCGTCCATGCAACACCATGGCATTTAAGCATCCTGTCCGCCATGCCGCAGCTGTTAGGCGTCTGGGCGCAACTCGTCTCCGTGAAAGTGTCGCATTGGTTCTCGAGCCGCAGATCACAGATCTTCTGGGGCATCATCGGACAATCCGCTGCCTGGATTCCGATTCTAGCCCTTCCCTTATTGTGGCCCGAGCTGGGCCCTTGGCTGCTGATCGCCGGCGTCGCGCTGTACTTTACCTTCACCCATTTTACGTCCCCGGCATGGAACAGCCTCATCACCGATCAGCTCCACGCCAACGAACGAGGCATATACTTCGCTCAACGGTCACGGGTGATGGCCCTCACGAGCTTCTTGGCGCTCGGTGTGGGCGGTGTGTTATTGAGCGTCTTCGAGTATTGGCACCTACTCTGGGTCGGCTTTGCCGCCATGTTTCTCACCGCCGGCCTGAGCCGTAGCGCCTCGCTCCTCTCTCTCGTGAAAGTGCCTGACCTCCCGCGTCATACATCAACCGACAAACCAACGGGCTTCCGGGTGTTTGTTCGAACCGGTGTCTCCAGAGATTTTCGTCAATTTCTTCTCTTTTCCAGTCTCATGCACCTGGCGGTGCTGATGACGGCTCCCTTCTTCGTCATTTACATGCTTCAAGACCTGCACTTTGCCTATTGGGAATATGGCGTGTGGCTCGCAGCGGGTATCCTTGGCCAATTCGTCACGCTCCCTGCCTGGGGCCAATTCGGCGATCGCTTCGGGAACAAAGCCCTCCTCACCTTTACCGGGCTGCTGGTCCCCGTCCTGCCGATGCTTTACCTATTGAGTACAGCCTGGAGCTTTCTTGTGGTCATGAACTTTTTCGGAGGAGTGGTCTGGGCAGGACTCGGCCTGGGCCTCAACAACTACGTGTTCGATGCGGTGCAGCCGGCAGATCGGGCCAAAGCGGTCGCGGTCTCCGCCACGGTGAATGCCATCGGATGGGCACTGGGCACACTGATCGGCAGCTGGCTCATCAGTTCTGTCCCGGCATCCTTGCAGCTGGGAAGCCTGGACCTGCATCCTGCGTCGAATCTGCCGTTTCTGTTCTTTCTCTCCGGCGTGCTTCGCCTGCTCGTCTCAGCATCATTGCTCCACACGTTTCACGAACCCCGCGCGGTAGAACATCGCGCCCACCATCGATTACTGTGGGAACTTCCGCTGCTTAAACCGCTGCGCCAACTCTCATTCCGTAGCCGTGATTCGCGTATCTCATGAAGCGTATCTCGCATCTCGCAGGCAAAGGTGAGACATCCCCTCGTTTTGTCCAGCGCTTCACGAGATACGAGCGACGAAAAACGGACAGCGGATCGGCGATTGCAGCAGCAGCGCTGAGAATTACTGTGCGCTAGGGCGTCACCGCCGGATCGACGGCCCGATGCCGTTCTTCTTGTTTTAATTTATCGAAGGCCTTGTCCGCATGAGTGCGAACCTGATCCGGTGTCACCGTCGGCGCAGACGGCGCCGGCTGTTGCCCCGCGCAAGCGCCAAGCCCCAACAGCGACAGGCCCGCCAAACCGACCGCCAAACTGCGCGCCATTCCATCGTACTGCGGCGTTTTTCTTCCCATGCGCAACCTCCTCCATGAAAACAAGCGCTGCAAGCATACAGACGTGAGCGCACTTCTCGATGATCATACTACCCGCCTCCCGCGAATGCCATGACATCGATGTCGTTGACTCGCCGGGACCGGCAGAGTATGCTCCGCGATGAGAATCCGCCCTCCACTCCATACACCGAGGCTCCCATGTCATTGCGCGACCGCCTGACCGAAGATCTCAAACTCGCGATGAAGTCGAGGGATCAGCTTCGGATGGATGTCATCCGGATGATCAAAGCCGCGATCTTGAACAAAGAGGTCGAGCTGAGAAAGGATCTGGACGATGCGGAAATGAGCCGGATCATGGCCACACTCATCAAACAGCGCCGTGAGTCCGTCGAGCAGTTTGAAAAGGCTCAACGGATTGAATTGGCGGAGAAAGAACGAAAAGAAATCACCATTATTGAAACCTACCTCCCCAAGGCCCTCTCTGCAGAAGAGCTTGACCGCATCATCGTATCGGTCCTGGCCGATACAGGAAGCCGCTCCCTCAAGGACATGGGAGCCGTGATGAAAGCCGTGATGGCCCGCCTTGCAGGCCAAGCCGTCGACGGCAAACAAATCAGCGACCTGGTCAAAGCCAAACTCACCTAACGATCTGCCGATTCCTTGCTATACTTGAGGGCAGGCTGAGGCAATCTCTAGAACGCCGATACGCTCGTGCAAGATCGTCAGGGCAAGCCCGATGGCCATTCTCATTGTCGATGACTCTCCGGATCAGCACCAGTTGCTTCGGTCTATGCTGACCAAGGCCGGCCACACCGATATCGTGGCAGCCGATTCCGCACAGGCCGCCTTCGCAACCCTCCAGCCCGATGACACACGCGTCCCAATACATATCGACTTGATTCTCATGGATGTCCTCATGCCGGACATCGACGGCATTGCAGCCTGCAGGCAAATCAAACAAAGCGACCAGCTTCGTGACATTCCGGTCATCATGGTGACCGCCAAGAACGACGCCGAGAATCTGAAGGAAGCCTTTTCGGCCGGCGCCATGGATTACCTCACCAAACCGGTCAACCGCATTGAATTGCTCGCTCGCGTGACCTCGGCGCTGACCTTGAAGCGTGAAATGGACTGCCGCAAGGAACGCGAAGCCGATCTGCGCCGCAGCAACGAGGACCTCCAGCGAGCCCTAAAAGAGGTGAAGGCGCTTCGCGGCCTGATTCCCATCTGTGCCTCATGTAAAAAGGTCCGCAATGACGGCGGGCTCTGGCAACAGCTGGAAGAGTACTTGGGCGAACATTCGGACGCCCAATTCAGCCACGGCATCTGCCAAGTCTGTGTCAAAAAGCTTTATCCTGGTGTTTACCCGGACTAGTTGATACGATTCCGCCAGTCAGCCATTTCACCAGGAGACTGTCTACTTTTATGAGCATCCTCATCGTCGATGACTCCGCGGATGACCGCCTGCTCTTACAGGCGCTCCTGTCCGCTGCAGGCTATGAAAATATTCTCGCTGCGGACTCCGCCAACGCGGCGTTCAAACTTCTCGGCCTCGACGGGGGCAAACAATCCGGCGCGCGGGTCGACCTGATCCTGATGGATATCGTAATGCCGCAAATGAGCGGCATCGAAGCCTGCCGTCAGATCAAAGCCATCGACCGTTTCCGCGATACCCCGATCATCATGGTCACAGTCAAAACAGACCCGGTCGATCTGCAACTGGCCTTTGCCGCAGGCGCCATGGACTATGTTGCGAAGCCGGTCAACAAAATCGAACTGTTGACCAGAGTGCGCTCGGTCCTGCGCCTCGTCCATGAAATCGACCGGCGGCGGGCGCGCGAACAAGAGTTGCTCGAAGTCATGCGCCAATTGCAGGAAGCCAATCAAATGCTGCTGCGGCTCTCCTGCCTGGACGGGTTGACCGGCATCACCAATCGGCGCCAGTTCGACGACTTCCTCGACCAGGAATGGCGGCGCGCCGTGCGCGACTCGACACCGCTCTCTCTCATCATGTTCGACATCGACCGGTTCAAGAACTACAACGACTCCAAGGGGCATACGGCCGGCGATGAGTGTCTCCGGCAGGTGTCTGCTGCCATCTCCAGCGCCGTCAATCGTCCCGGCGACCTGGTCGCCCGCTATGGCGGAGATGAATTCGTCACGGTGCTTCCCGGCACTGCCATCGACGGGGCGGCACAGGTCGCTGAAAGCCTCCGCCGCCGAGTCGAATCTTTGGGCATCACACACTCAGACGGAGAAATCATCACAATCAGCGTCGGCTATGCCTGCATCGTTCCCAACAGACATATCTCCCCGACTGATTTGATCAAGGCCGCGGACCAGGCCCTGTACCAGGCAAAACAAGAAGGACGAAATCGGATCAAACCGGCCGGACTCCTATCGTTGGTCCAGGATTCTCACGACAACTAGCGTAGAGACTGACTGAGGAAACTGTCCGGCACCATAGTTTGCTCACGATTATGCCGCGTCATCGCCGTATAGCCGCTCGAAAACAGACCCAGACGCCGTCCGCGCCCTCTCGGAATCCCCCGTCATCTCCCAAACGGGCTTCTACTACAAGCGTACGACCGCGCACTCCACGCTCAACCGCTTCAGACAAGCCGAGCGCCGCATCGCTCCTGGAAGAGTCCCAGGAGACTCTCAGAAAACTGGCTCAGGATGAGGCTCTGACCGGCGGCAATCTCTCCCGCTCCTTCCAAGCCATTACCGAAGCCTGTTGCAGACTCTTGCGAGTGGAGCGAGCCGGTGTCTGGTTATTCACTAACCATCGCGACGCCATCTCACTGATTGACCTCTTTGAATCCAAACTCCATCGTCACAGTGCAGGCACCACTCTCCTATCGACACACTATCCGGCCTACTTCCGATCCCTCATCGACGAAGAACGAGCCATCGTGGTTCACGACGCGGCTCACGACTCTCGGACCAAGGAGTTCACACAGACCTACCTGACTCCTTTCAATATCGGAGCGATGCTGGACGCCCCGATCAGGCAGAAGGGGACCGTCGTGGGGGTCCTATGCGCAGAACATATCGGCACGACACGGCGGTGGAATATTCAAGAACAACAGGTCGCGAGCTCACTGGCGACCATGGCAACGTTGGCCATAGACGCAGCGGAACGGCGTGAGGGAGAACAGGCGCTGCGGGACGCGAAAGAGGCGGCCGAAGTCGCCAACCGGGCAAAGAGCGAATTTCTGGCCAACATGAGCCATGAGATCCGGACACCGATGAATGCCATCATCGGCATGGCCGATCTGCTGTGGGACACTGCGCTGACTTCCGAACAGCGCAAGTATTTGCGGATCTTTCGTCGGGCTGGCAGCACGCTGCTGACCCTGATCAACGACATTCTCGACCTCTCAAAAATCGAATCGGGGCACCTCGAACTGGACTCTGTCAATTTCGACCTGAACGAAGTCATCGACCGAGCCTTGGAAATGTCGGCCATGCGGGCCAATGAAAAAAGCTTGGAACTCGTGTGCCGCATCGCCCCGGACGTGCCCTCTTCCCTGATCGGCGACCCGACGCGGCTGATACAAATATTCGTCAACCTGATCGGCAATGCCCTGAAATTTACCGACGTGGGTTCCGTCGTGGTCCAGGTAACCAATGACGAGAACGCGCGTACTCCAGGTGCGATTCAATTCTCCGTACGCGACACTGGAATCGGCATTCCCACCGATCAACTCGCCGCCATCTTCGCCCGTTTTACTCAAGTCCATCATTCATCGGCGAAGCAGTACGGAGGAACAGGGCTTGGCCTCGCAATCACCAAACAGCTGGTAGAGCTGATGAACGGACGGATCTGGGCAGAAAGCGTGGTCGGGAAAGGCAGCATCTTCCATGGCTCGGTGAGGCTCGGCGTACAACCGGTCCACGACGTCTCGAAAACGCCTGCCCGGGTGAACCTTTCGGGAATCAGAACACTCGTCGTGGACGACCACCCCGCCAATCGTTTGATCCTTCGCGAGACGCTCGCCGCCCAAGGAGCTTTGATCACCGAAGCCGACAACGGCACTGCCGCAATCCAAGAGATCCGTCGCGCAAGCGAACAAGGCGCTCCGTATGAACTCCTGCTCCTCGATGCCAGTCTTCCGGATATGACCGGCTTTCACATGGTCGAGCAGCTCAAAATGTTGTCGATAGAAAACGGGCTGGTGACGGTCATGCTCACGTCGGACCATTGGGCCGACGATATCGCCCGCACCTACGATCTCGGGTTAGGAGGGTATCTGGTCAAGCCCATTCGCCGCGCTGACCTGCTTCAAACGATCGGCATCGCGATGAACCGCGCCAAAGGGCCCCAGCCCGGAGCCTCACCCGAATCCAAAGAGCCCGCGAAGTCCGCGGCCGTCCACCCACTGCGGCTGCTTCTAGTTGAAGATTCCCCTGACAATCAAGTGCTGGTGAGTTCCTACCTCAAACAAACCGGCCACGCTCTCGACATCGCGGATAACGGCGCGATCGGCGTGGAGAAATTCAAGAACCAGCCGTACGACGTCGTGCTGATGGATATTCAGATGCCTGTCCTGGACGGGTACGGCGCGACAAAGGCGATCCGCGAATGGGAACGGAATCATGACTTGCTGCCTGTTCCGATCATCGCGCTCACCGCCTACGCGCTCAAGGAAGAAACCGACAAGATTTTTCAGGCCGGCTGTACCACCCACATCACCAAGCCCGTGAAGAAAGCCACCCTGCTGGAAATTCTTCGGGCACACCAGAAGCGAGCTGCCTGATTCATGCGAACTCCACCCCCAGCATCATCCGATCGAGTCTTTGTGCGGATCGAGCGCGATTTTGAAAGCATCGTGCCCGGCTTTCTAGCCAATCGGAAGAAGGACATCCACACACTTCACCGCGCGCTGGCCGAGAAAGACTTTCGAACCATCCAACTGCTGGGTCATCGTATGAAAGGCGATGGCGGCGGGTACGGGTTCGATCGGATTTCTGAAATCGGCGGCGTCATGGAACTGGCAGCCCAGCGGCAGGACTATGCCGCGTCCGAGCAACACATCAAACAGCTGGAACATTTCCTCGCCTGCGTCCACGTCGAATACGTGTAAAGAGCCGATAATTTACCCCGCAGTATTCATGACAATTCATCGCCGGCTAGCTTAAATGCTCGTATCTCGTGAAGCGCATCTCGCATCTCGCAAACAGAGATAAAACACACTTTTTCCGTCCTGCGCTTCACGCTCGCTCGCCTCACGGCGAAACCGAGGGCCTCGCCGAATCGAAGCAGGCTTCACGAGATACGAGTGACGAAGACCGGTGCAGCGGATCGTCGATTGCAGCTAGAGTCTTGGGAACGGCTTGTGTATAATGCCGTCCAACGGGAACGCGAGCGCACCTCCTCCCCGTTCTCTTGCCGTGGATTCGATGCTGCGCAATTGAGCGCAACCAGCCCCACGGGTCTTCATGCGCTCGCTCCCACATCCCATCGCGTGGGGGGCTAGCTCAGTTGGGAGAGCACTACGTTCGCAACGTAGGGGTCGGGGGTTCAACTCCCCTGCCCTCCACCAACCTTCGCTAAAGCTTCGGTTGGCAAGCCAACCCAATGCGCTTGCGAAGGTTGTCCTCCGAAGCCTCGGCGTAGGAGGACAGCGCCATGAAATACGTTTATCTCCTGCAAAGCCTCACATTTCCGAATCAGCGCTATATCGGGATTACAGAAGATATCGACGCACGGCTTCAGACTCATAACGCCGGCGGCTCGCCCCACACAGCTAAGTATCGGCCTTGGAAACTCGAAACGTACATTTGCTTCCAAGATGATCGGCGCGCAATCGAATTCGAGCGATATCTCAAGTCCGGGTCGGGACGCGCATTTTCGAAGAAACGGCTGTAGTGATCGTCATCCCCCACCGCTTGAACGCCTGTCATGCCTCTTACACCACCTCTGATGAAGCTCCCCGCAGCAAGCCGCTGGGTATCTTGCGAAATTCTCCGAAGCCGTAACCCTCCTTCGCCACGGCTACGGAGAGTTCTCCTTGCCTTCATCCCCGTAACAAGCTACGGGACATTCGGCGAAGGAGAATAAAGGACCTCTGTATTCAGTCGCGAGCCTCCATGGCTAATGCCATTGACTTTCTAGACTGACGGACCTTTCGGACTCTGAACCCACTTTACCAAGCGCCGGCCATGTTTCCGCCATTCTTCAGAAATTGACAATTGAGCACATATCCAAACGATGGGGGCCGCAGCCGGTGAGAGTAACCGGCGTTCGGAAACTACCCTAGCGGCCCAAGCCTATTACAAGGGTTTATGCTGAGGAGATAAACACAAGGTGCCGACAGCCTGGTGGGCAGCGATTCCATTTCTCGGCCCTTGCGCCTTTTTCGCATCGCTCCTAAAATGAGCCTTCTTGCGAGAAAGTATCCATGCCCATCGTACTGAGGCCATTCTTCCGCTTTCATCGTGCTGATGACGCTGTGGACAATGGTCCCCAATCGCAACCTTCGCAGGACCAATGTAAGACGCAACTTATACTCCGCGTATTATTCCCGACAGTGTGATATGCCATTAAGCAGATACAGCATTCCCAACCGACTGGCCGATGTTCTTGCCTTGATTCAAGTTTTGGCATTGGATCAATTCGCACACCGAACCGAGGCCGGCCTACAAGAGGAATTACAAGGCCGACCTCGATCTGGGGCGAATTGGACTACGGTAGCACTTGAACACCCAGAGTTCTTTCGCGTCGATGTGGCCAATGATCATCCCATTTCATTGGTTGCGCGCCACGCAACACCTGGAGGACAAAGACCCCCACTCGACGCGTCATTCATCGGCAAGCTCACTGAAACGGCAATCCATCTTCATGACCGAGAGGAAAATCGCAGAGCCATCTGGCGCTCTGCTGGCCTTCCGTTTCTTAGTGTCTTGCTGGGCGGAGCCCTCAGTATTGCGGCCTCCTACTTTTCCGCAATGTTTCACGTCCAAAGCCAGGTTACCCTCCAAGAAGATCGAGAGGCCAGAACTGTGTACTCGCGTCTGGTCGGGAGCAAGGCAGTTATAAGACAACTCCGGTTTTCCCATGCAGAGGCGTTCCTTAACACAAAGTATCATGAGGCCAAGTGGATACTATCGGGTGCTTCACAATCTTCAGTGGATCTCCAGGAAGCTCAGCGATGGAAACACAAATCCGCAGATCTGGTTTCCGAGATTGTAAAGGCAAATCAGTCTTTGTATACGGATATAGGAACCGTACTAGAGAGGTTCCCTGCTACGATTAGGTTACAGAAATTGGCAGATCGCGTCCTGAATTCACGGGGAATAAAGTCTCTCCTCGTGCCAAGAGTCAAAGATCCTGCTGAACTTGAGAGATGGAGAGAGAAAACTTTGGGTGATTTAGATGCATTTGTGGAATCAGAATACGTCAAACCACTCGAAGATTTTATCCAAGAAGTTCAGCAGGAACTACACAGAGGCTGAAACAATGGGAGACCACCCCACACGTGACAGCATATCTCTCGAAGCGGCCACTATCTCCAACATGTGGGAGATCGCCACGCTTGTCGAAGTCTTGGAGTGCAAGGGCCTCTGTACGAAGCAAGACTTGTGGGCCGATCCGCAGCCGGTGCCGCCCTGGGAGTGACAGAAGAAGAACTAATGCACTGAACAGGATTATGTTTTGGCGTTGGCGCGCTTGGGTTCAGCCAGTCTTGCTCTCAACGGGACCCGAATCGTGGGTGTAAATAAATCCGGTAGCGGGTACCCTCCACCAAACCAAGCTTCGCTTGACCCCCCGCGTTCGATCAAATCGCGGCGGATAGGTACTTTTCCTCCAGTAGGCTTAGATTCCTCGCGCGCGCGTACCGGCGGCTCATCAGGCGAAGCCTCTATTCCTTGCTGCCGTCGGATAAACACCCACATCGTCTCCCACTTCCCCTAAACTAACTCTTCGGTTGGCACGCCAACCCGATGGTTTGCGAAGGTTGTTCTCCGACCCGTCGGCCAGCGCCTATGGGCGGCGTGCCGAAGCCCGGCGAAGGAGGACAGCGCCATGAAATACGTTTATCTCCTGCAACGGCATTCGCAAGAATCCAATTATGCCTCTAGCAGGTTGAGTTAACTCACCGAAACGCGCGTTAAGTCCTTTAATTCGTTCTTCCACCACTAGTTTGCAGCACGGACCTTGCGCGTTTTTCGGCGCTCTTCTAAAATAACTTGCAAGGGAGGCGCCCATGCCTTTCACGATTCGTCCTTTCCGACGTCTGCTGCCGTGGATCTACCATTCGAGCGCATGTGCGCTGATCACCCTCCTCCTGTTGAGCCCTAGCCCGGTGTATGCGGAATGGGTTGCACTGGAAAACAAGTATCAGACACCAGGACTACAGACCCTGTACATCGATCCAGACACCATCCGCCGAAAAGGAAATCTGGTATCGCTGGAGATATTAGTTGACTGGAACTGGATGCAAGGGAATCGCTCACCAACTAGATTCTACTCGACGAAGAGCACGAAGGAATTCGACTGCGCGCGGAAAAGCGTCAGGTCGGCGGCGTCCATTGATTTCTATGGTCATATGGGAACCGGCCACCCCGTGGGTGGAGGGGCCTTCACACACGAAACGTACTGGGTACCGGTCGAACCAGAGAGTCTCAATTACGATTTATGGACAATGGCCTGTGGCAACCCGTGAGCGTGCGCCGACCGCCAGAATGTGACAATATGTCCATCAAGGAATCCATACTCTCCAATATGTGGGAGATTGCCGCTATCGTGGATAGTTTCGGAGCGCAAGAACCTCTGTGGCAAGGAAGATTCGTCCGGATCAGGAAAGACGGCCAACCCGTCGTCCTCATCGCGGTTTCGCCTCCTGACATCACCACGGCCAGGCAAAGCAACCGGACGGACTTATTACGCCGCTTCCTCGTTGTCATCCGTGCCGCCCATGCTAGCTCTCAACCGTTCAAGCCGGCCGGCCAGGGTAGATTGGATGATACGTAACTCATCCTGCCCCAGCGGATTCGACCGGATGCAGCGCTCAAGAGGAAAACCGGCTTTCTCAATCGCCGGCGCCAGCATCTCAATCTCGTCGTCGATCCAGAACCATTCACGCCCATTCAGCTTCTGCATGGCCTGCTGGATCCAGACCACCTTGTTCTCGCAGTTCGTCCAGTTGGCGTGATGAAACGGCCGCGTCTCCGGATTGCTGCAGAACTTCCCACAGTACAGGACGCTCAACAGAGCCTTGATCTTTTCCGACTCCCAGGAGGTAAGCCAGATCACCTCGAAATGCTCATGTGCCCACGCAAGCCAGGAATTCACCCCAGGCCTGAGTTGGAACTCTCCCGCATAGTCCCCAAACAGCACGCCGTCGATGTCATGAAACAAGATCGGTGCGGTTTTCATATCCCTCCTCATAGCCCGCATGATTCGTCTTTGTTTCACAAACCGTCGCGAATAACTCGGGCTAACTAGAAGAATATGGCAGAAGCGCTTCGAGGGCAAATTGAATTCCATTTGCCGCACTCGACGCCGGCAGCGCTGAGATGCGGATGTTAGTGCTGTGCCTGGGAGAACCACCAAACGGATGGGGCCGGCCTACCGCTCACCTGGAGGAACACCTTCCTCTCCCCCGTCCTTATCCGTTGAGGCCGGTGGCTTGGAGGTGCGATTCAGGTGCTGTTCATGAAACAAGGCGGCCGTGATAAACAGCTGGATACCGATCAGAAGCAGGAAGAGAGCGCCGATGTCATAGCCGACCTCCTCGGAGCGGGCAAATCGCCGGCTTGCAAACCAGAAGGCAAGCGCCGAGAGGACGCCGAAGAATATCCTCATATTCGGAACCTCGCTCTACCGGCGATATCGAAGTATGTACGCCTGATGCCTTACGCAAGCGGAGACGCAGCCGATCGGCTGTTCCGTGCTTCGTCATCCGTATCTCGTGAAGCGTATCTCGTATCTCGCAAGCAAAGACGACACACGCTCTGTTTCGGTCCTGCGCTTCACGAGATACGCTTCACGAGACTCGCTCAGGGTGCCGGCGCGCCGGTTGCGGCGCCATCGGCGGCCGACACCGGGATTCCTGATTGTGGCTCGGCTTTGAACGGCAGGTCAAGCAGCGCATAGGGATTGACGCGCGCGCCGTTGAGCTTCACACCCCAGTGAAGATGAGGCCCGGTCGCACGGCCGGTCGCGCCCACCTTTCCGACAATCTGTCCCGCTCGTACAAGATCCCCTTCCTTCACCAACACGTCAGACAGATGGAAATACATCGAATAGAATCCAAGCCCATGGTCGAGAAAAACCCCTTTCCCCGAAAAAATATGATCGACCGTAAGCCGCACAATTCCATCGTTCGTCGCGGCCACATCCGTGCCGAGCGGCGCGCCGATGTCTTCTCCGTTGTGCGGGTTGCGCGCTTGACCGTTCATGATTCTGACGCTGCCGAAAATACCGGTTCGCCTCCCGCTCACCGGCTCGACGAAACCCGTCTGCCATAATTTCATGGGTGAGTCTGCTGCGAGTGCCGCCTTGACCTGCTCCTGCTCGCCTTTCCATCGCGCCAGCCCCTGCGCGTCAAGATCAACCTTGTCTCTGGGCAACTTGAGATGCTCGACACGAAATTGTTCTTTCAGCACCAGCACACGATAACTGAGCGATCGGTCCTGTTCCCCATCCGTGATCTGAACGGCCAGTTCGTGAGTTCCCGGCTCCTCCTGCATATCGATTCCCAGCAATCCCACAAACCCTTTGGGCTCCCCTGGTCGCGTCTCCGGGAAAAAGCTGACGGCCCTTCCAAGAAATTTCCCCTGCACGTGAGCGGAGGCCTCATTCGTGGGAACTTTGATCACGATGATCTGGCCCTGCTTGCCGCTGTAGTGCGCCTCAGAACTTTGGCTACCCGGCGGGGTGCCTGAACATTGGCCGGCCGGGACTAGGCCGGCCCACAGAAACATGGCCATGAATACCGTCGCGCCGGCCCGTTGCCAACAAGACAAAACACGTGGCTGTTTCATCGGTAAAAACGCCCTCCTGACATTTGAGAGAGTAATTCTTCCACCCGCCGATTGACGGGGCTGAACGGATCCATACACAGAATCGTTTCCTCCCAATAGCCGTTCAGCTTCAGATAGGTCCAGTCCACCGTATAGGAGCGATTCTTCGCCCTGGCGAACCGGATAAAGTCGCCGCGGACCTTGGCCCTCGTCGTCTGCGGAGGTGTGGACATCGCCCGCTGAACGGATTCCTCCTCCACAACCCGCTCAATGAGTCCGCGGGACTCCATGAGATAGTACAGTCCCCGCGTCCGTTTCACGTCATGGTACTGCAAGTCCAGCAACAGCACCCGCGGATCGTCCCAACCGCATGACTTTCTATCTACATAGGATTGAATCAGATGTTTCTTGGTCACCCAATCGACCTGATGGATCAACTGCATGGGATCGTCTTCCAACTGATCGAGCACCTTTTGCCATTTGACATAGACGTCATCGAGAGTCGGATCATGCGCATGACGGTCCAGATACTCTCTGGCGCGTTCCAAATAGACCCGCTGAATTTCAATCGCCGTCATCTGCCGGCCGTCATCGAGTTTCACTTTTTTCTTGAGGGTATAATCGCGTGCAATCTCGCGGATCGCCTTGACGGGATCCTCCAGCTCCATCCCATGCACCGCATAGCCTTCTTCGATCATCGACAAGACCAGCGCCGCCGTGCCGACCTTGAGGTACGTGGCAAACTCCGACATGTTGGAATCGCCCACGATGATATGAAGGCGGCGATAGCGCTCCGCATCGGCATGCGGCTCATCGCGGGTGTTGATGATGCTGCGCGAGGACGTTGTCGACGACGACGTCTTTTCGTGAATATGCTGCGCCCGCTGGGAGATGAAATACTGCGGCTTGCCGGATACCTTGAGCACTTTCCCCGCCCCGCTGAACACCTGCCGCGTGACGAAGAACGGGATCAACTGCTCCGTCACTTTCCAGAAATCGACGTCGCGCCGCATCAGAAAGTTTTCGTGGCAGCCGTAGGTATTGCCCAGAGAATCGGTATTGTTCTTGAAAATATAAATTTCGCCGGACAAGCCCTCCTCGCGAAGACGCTCTTCGGCCGCGGGCAAACAGGCTTCCAACAACCGCTCACCGGCCTTGTCATGGATCACAAGATCGAGAATGTTGTCGCATTCCGGCGTGGAGTATTCCGGATGACAGCCGGTATCCTGATAGAATCGCGCGCCGTTGACCAAAAACGCATTGGACGGCCAGCTGTTGGGAATGAGGCCCTCGAAGATATACCCCAGGACCTTTTCCATCGGCAAATAGATCCGGCCGTTCGGCGAGAAGATCAGGCCGTACTCATTCTCAAGACCGAAGATCCGCGGTTTGATAGGGCTTGGATACACCATGGTCGTAGAATCAGATTACACGCCCGCGCGTCGGTCTTCAACAGAAGGCACGGAATCGTGCTGCGAGATTTAGATGGAGAGGAGCCGACGAATATCAGCCACCGGCAAGCGGCGAAACTTCCGTCCGACGCGGTGGCGCTCCAGGACCGCCACTTCCAGTCCTTCGGGAGGCAGCTTGAGATTCGCGGTCTGTTCGAGCGCCGAAAGACAGCGGGCCAATGCCGTCTCCAGCGCCGGGGCTTGTCCGGAACTTTTCTCTTTCAATACCGTCTGTACGGCATCCGATTTCCCGCCGATGACCGCGAAGTTCTTTTCATCGATGATGCTCCCATCGAATGAAATCCGGTACATTTCGTTCGGATGGCCGTTGACACCGACCTGCACCACCAGAATTTCCACTTCGAGTGGTTTCAACTCCTGACTGAAAATCGTGCCGAGGCTCTGGGAATACCCGTTGGCCAGAGACCGGCCCGTCACGTCTTCGCGGCTATACATGAATCCTTTGAGGTCGGCATGGCGGATGCCGGCCTTGCGTAGATTCTCAAACTCGCTGTACTTGCCGGCTCCGGCAAACGCGATGCAGTCGTAGATCTCGGAGACCTTGTGCAACGACGCGCTGGGATTATCCGCCGTCAGCAAAATCCCGTCGGCATACTCCATGGCAATGATAGACCGGCCTTTGGCGATGCCCTTTTTGGCATACTCCGCCTTGTCCTGCATCACCTGTTCGGGAGACACGTAATACGGCATCGCCATGGCTACGTCTCCCTCGATCGTCGTACGGCAATCATGTTGTCATAGACGGAGCGGATCCGGTCGTCGGCCACATCGGCAATGCCCTCCGCAGTGACGAACTTGGCCGTCGGATAGATCCCTCGAACGAGATCCGGCCCTCCTGTGCCCACATCGTCATCTGCGGCATTGTACAGTGCGGTCAGCGCCAGCTTGAGCGCGTCAGGTTCCGACAAGTTTTTCTGGAAATACTCGCGCATGGTGTTGCGGGCGTCTTTTCCGCCTGATCCGATGGCGTGATAATCCGATTCCTCATAGCGCCCGCCGGCCAGGTCGTACTTGAAGATTCGCCCTTCGGCGCGCTTGAGATCATAGCCCACGTACAATGGCATCACGACCAACCCATGAAACACCATCGGGAGATTGGCTTTGACCATCTGGCCGAGCTTATTCGCTTTCCCCTCGCAGGACAGCTGCATGCCTTCCAGTTTTTCGTAATGCTCCAGTTCGGTTTGGAACAGCCTGGCCATCTCAATGCAGGGGCCGGCCGCGCCGGCGATCGCCATGGCGGAGAATTCATCGATCTTGAATACCTTTTCAATGCGGCGATCGGCGATCTGAAATCCCTCCGTCGCCCGGCGGTCGCCGGCAATGACGACCCCCTGCTGATACTTAATGGCCAACACGGTCGTCGCATGGGGCACCGCCATCGGCCCACCCGATCGAGCCGGCTCCGGCTGCGCCCACCGATCGCCGGGCACAACTCCGTGGCCGCCTGGCGTCAGCCCCGGGTGCTGCGTCGAGACAAAATCGAAAAAGCTAGACTCGTCGTAATTCGGCAAATAGGGCAGCTTCATAGAAATTCACCGATCGGCATATCAAGCCTTCAACTTTTCGATCAACGCATCGACCGAATCGACCGTGTCGAGCAATCCGCCGGTCAGAGCTTGCGTGCCGCGATGGGGGTCCATCAACGGCACTTTCTTGATCGTGGCATTCCCTACGTCGAACAGCACCGAGGTCCAGCTTGCCCCATAGAGCGCCTTGGCAAACTTGCTCGCGCAGCGGCCACGGAAATAGGCTCTGGTTCCAGGGGGCGGGGTAAACTCCGCGCGTTGAATTTCCGGCTCCTCGACGATCCGCTCGATATGATCGCCGCGTTCCAGCGTATAGAACAGCCCTCGCTCAGGGCGAACATCATGGTATTGCAGGTCCATCAGCTTGATGCGGGGATCGTCCCACCCGCAGCCCTTGCGGTCCATATAGGACTCGATCATGTGGCGTTTGGCCACCCAATCCAGTTGCTGCACCAGCAGACGCGGATCACGATCAAGGGTGTCGAGGACCGTCTTCCAACGGTGCAAAATATCCTGAGTCGAAGGGTCAAGACCGTTTGCCGCATAAAAGCTCACGGCCGCATTGAAGTAGGCGCGCTGAACGGCCACCGCCGTCGTCGGGCGTCCGCCCGCCAGCTTGAGCGTTTCCTTCATATCCAGATCGCGGGACACTTGTTTGAACACGCGAACCGGTTCGTCCAGCTCCACCGAAGGCAAATCGGCTCCCGCCTCAAGAAGTTCCAGCACGATATCCAAAGTGCCCACCTTCAGATAGGTGGAGACCTCCGCCATATTGGCATCGCCCACAATGACATGGAGACGCCGAAACTTCGCATGCTCGGCATGCGGCTCATCGCGCGTATTGATGATCGGCCGCTTGACCATCGTATTGAGATCGAGCAGGCACTCGAAAAAGTCGGCGCGCTGAGAAATCTGATATTCCGCCGGAACGGTCTGATTTTCCGCACCGACCTTGCCGGCCCCGGCGAAAATCGGCCTGGTGACCAGGAATGGGGTCAGCACGCGGGCGATGGTTCCGAACGGCACGGCGCGCGACACTAAATAATTTTCATGATAGCCGTAACTGTTACCCTTGCCGTCGGAGTTATTCTTATAGAGCACATATTGCTCGCCGCCCCGGACCCTGGCCATTTCACGAAGGCTCTGCGCGAGAATCCGCTCCCCAGCCCGCTCAAAGGCAACCACTTCCCGCGGAGTCGAACATTCCGGAGTGGAGTATTCGGGGTGAGCCCCATCGACATACAAGCGTCCGCCGTTGGCCAGCACCTTGTTGAGCTGCCGATTGTAGTCGGGATTGGGACGTTCACGCTCGCCGTCGACTTCGAACCCACGGGCATCTAACAGCGGGTTTTCATGTTCGTAATCCCAGATCGCGCCCGGCGCGGGAAGCCCTGTGTAGTGCCCGATCACGGCGATCGAGCCGGTCACAGAATCGGCGGAAGAATTGTCCTTTGCCGCGATGCCGAACTCGGTTTCCGTGCCAAGCACTCGCGAACGATTCGTCGGTGTGTGTTCGGGCATAAGAGATGGCTATAGGTAGTGGCCGGTGGTGACCGTTTCTATCTGCCGAGATTCGGCCGGCCCGCCGCTGATCGTCCGAATATGAATGATCTTCTCGCCTTTCTTTCCGGCTACTTTTGCCCAATCGTCGGGATTGGTCGTATTCGGAAGATCTTCGTGCTCTTTGAACTCCTCACGGATGGCGCGCACCAGATCATCCGACCGGAGGCCGGTCCCTTCACCGGAAATCACCCGCTTGACCGCAAACTTTTTCGCGCGCGAGACGATGCCTTCGATCAGCGCGCCGCTGGCGAAATCCTTGAAGTACAGCACTTCCTTTTCGCCGTTGGCGTAGGTGACTTCGATGAACTTATTTTCCTCACTGGCTGCGTACATCGTATCCACCGTCAGGGACGTCAACCACTCCACGAGCGCCCGCCGGTCGCCCCCATGCCGCTCCAACTCATCCTGGGCGAAGGGAAGCTCGGTCGACACATACTTTGAAAAGATGTCCCGTGCGGCGGCGGCATCGGGACGTCCCACTTTGACTTTGACATCCAACCGGCCGGCACGAAGCACGGCGGGATCGATCAGGTCCTGCCGGTTGCTGGCCCCGATGACGATCACGTTGCGCAGACGTTCGACTCCGTCGATTTCCGAAAGAAACTGCGGCACGATGGTCGACTCGATGTCGGACGAGATCCCGGTTCCTCTGGTTCGGAACAGCGCATCCATTTCATCGAAAAAGACGATGACCGGATGGCCGTCTTCCGCGCGCTCCTTCGCTTTCTTGAAGACTTCGCGCACCTGCCGCTCCGATTCACCCACGTACTTATTGAGCAACTCCGGCCCCTTCACATGGAGGAAGTAGCTCCGAATCTCTTTGCCTGCGCGATCGCCCAACTTTTTCGCGATCGAGTTGGCGACGGCTTTGGCGATGAGCGTCTTCCCGCAGCCGGGCGGGCCATAGAGCAACACGCCCTTCGGCGCGCTCAGTTTGTACTCGGCAAAGATCTGTGGATGGAGGAAGGGCAATTCAACCGCATCGCGCACATGCTCCAATTCCTTTTGGAGTCCGCCGATATGTTCATAATCGACATCAGGCACTTCCTCCAGGACAAGCTCTTCCGCTTCCGACTTGGGCAATTTCTCGATCACATACCCGGATCGGGGATCATACAACAGATGATCACCGACGCTCAGCCGCTCGGCGAGCAACGGATCGCCCAGATCCGCAACTTTCTCCTCGTCGAAATGGAGCGTGACCAGCGCGCGCCCCCCTTCAAGCACGTCTTTCAAACGCACCACCTCGCCCTGGCTGTCGAATCCCTTGATCTCAATAACGTTGAGCGCCTCGTTCAGAACGACTTCCTGCCCCTTCCTCAGTTTCGAGCCCTTGAGGGAAGGATGGACGTTGACTTTCATCTTTCGCCCCGACACATAGACATTGCCTGTGCCGTCTTCGTTCATGCCGGAAAAAATCGCGTAGGTCGAGGGCGGCGCCGTCAGTTTGTCCACCTCGGCGCGCAAGGCCTCGATCTGCGCCTTCGCATCCTGCAACGTGGCGACGAGCTTTTCGTTCTGCTTGTTGGCTTGGTCGAATTGATGGCGTGACTGATACAGCCGCCGAAGTTCTTCCTCCAGCGACTCAATTTGAGCGCGAAGCTTGTCGAGCTCGCGGGCGTGTTCGTCGTTCCTGTGAATCATGTCCGACTTACCTTCAGACAACCGCTGCGTGATCTTCTTGACGGTATCTCGGGCGGACCGGAGCCGGCTTGACCGGCCTTTACTGTCCTCCATTTCGGGGCTCAACGGATCGGCTCAACGCCGGTTGAACACCAATACGTATACATGCGCGGGATTCTAACACTCGACCTGGGGGTGGTCAACTGAACGAAACTATTCGCGCCCGCCACACGATCGAAACACGCGCCGGATGTTACAACGTCAGCGCCGCCGCCATCTCTCTCGTTGCAACCGCGGCATCATCTCGATCAAGTATCGATCCGATCACCGCGACGCCATGGCTCCCTGCTCGAAGCACATCGGGCACGGACGCGCCTGTGACACCGCCGATGGCAAACACCGGAATCGCCGAGAGTCGGCAGGCCTCGGCCAGCTGTTCCAATCCAACCGGAGGTCCGAACTGCCGCTTCGAAGGGGTGTCGAAGATCGGGCCGAATACCACATAGTCAGCTCCGTCCCGGTTGGCCTGTCGAACGTCCGCAAGAGAATGGGTTGAGATTCCGATCAGGCGATCGGCGCCGGCCAACCGGCGAACAGCTGCAACCGGCAGACTATTCGCGCGCAGATGCACGCCGTCCAAATTCAGCGCCAGCATCAGATCGACACGGTCATTGATGATCAAGGAAACGGCGCGCGGCGACGTGATTGCTCGAATCTCCTGCGCCAACCGCAGCAACTCGCTCGTCGGCAGATCACGCTCCCGCAGTTGAACAGCGGGCAATCCCGCCTCGACAGCCTGTTGAAGAATCGATGGCAATGAGCGAGCACGCGTCCGGTGGCGATCGGTGACGAGAAGCAGGCGGAAATTAACGGACGCCATGCCGGACAAACGTAAGGCGTGAGGGGTGAGGCGTGAGGCGGGGCATCATGAAAATTTCGGTCCCTTCCCCTTCACCATTTTTTAC
Source organism: Nitrospira sp. (assembly GCA_046604365.1). Classification (GTDB taxonomy): domain Bacteria; phylum Nitrospirota; class Nitrospiria; order Nitrospirales; family Nitrospiraceae; genus Nitrospira_D. The sequence continues at coordinate 27,524 of JBJACV010000017.1, read as the reverse complement.
CCCTTACCTCTTACCCCTTACCGACCCTACAGCATGCCTTCGATCGGGCTGCTGGCCGTCGCATACAGCTTCCTGGGAATCCGGCCGGCCTTATAGGCCAACCGTCCGGCCCAGACTGCGTACTTCATCGCTTCAGCCATGGAAAGAGGATCCTGCGCGCCGGCGATGGCCGTATTCATGAGCACCGCGTCGGCGCCATATTCCATCGCCAATGCCGCATCGGACGCAGTCCCCACCCCGGCATCGACGATCACCGGTACCTTGACGGACTCCATGAGAATTTTCAGATTGTAGGGATTGCGGATGCCCAGCCCCGATCCGATCGGCGCGGCCAGCGGCATGACGGCGGGACAACCGATATCCTCCAGCTTCTTTGCGACAATCGGATCATCGTTCGTATACGGCAGCACGATGAACCCTTCTTTGATGAGAATCTTGGCCGCTTCGATCAACCCCGCCGTGTCAGGAAACAAGGTTTTCTCGTCGCCGAGCACTTCCAGCTTGACCAAATCAGAGACACCCGCCGCGCGGGCCAAGCGGGAATACCGCACAGCATCTTCCACCGTGTAGCAGCCGGCCGTGTTGGGCAAAATCGTGTACTTTTTAGGATCGAGGTAGTCGAGCAGATTGTCCTTCGAACGATCAGTGATGTTCACACGGCGCACCGCCACGGTCACAACATCCGCGCCCGATGCCTCAATGGCTTTTTGTGTTTCGACAAAGTCCTTATACTTGCCCGTACCCACCCACAACCGCGACTTGAACTCACGTCCCGCAATAATCAGCCGATCGTCCGCCATAGTGCCCTCTTAAAATGATCCGCCGCCGATAAAACCCAGGATCTCGACCCGGTCTCCGTCCCGGAGCGGACGTTGCGCGAACGCCGCGCGATCGAGAATTTCAAGATTCAGTTCCACCGCCACACGTTCGGCCTTGACCTCCAGCTCGCGCAACAAATCAGCTACCGTTGCGCCGCTGCGCCAATCCCTGGCCTCACCGTTCACATGGATTTGGATCGTCTCCTGCATCGACCGTCATCCTATGAGACGCGAATTCACCTTGTCAATAAAGGCCCCTTGCTCAATGGACCCGACACGTCGCACAATGGACCCACATAAACGGCGATCATGCACGAGAACAACCGACAACTGGCGGCTCTTTTCCGGTCTATGGCCGAACTCCTCGCGGCCCAACGGGCCAATCCCTATCGGGTACGGGCCTATCGGCGCGCCGCAGACGCGTTACTGGCGGTTGAAGAAGATGTTGCCGCCGTCGCTCAGCGTCATGAGTTGGAAGACATTGACGGCGTGGGAAAGGACCTGGCCGGAAAAATCAGGGAATTTCTTGAAACCGGAACGATTCGCGCCCACGAAGAACTGAAGACTCCGCTTCCACCGGAGGTCCAGGACTGGTCGAAGCTGCCGGGGCTCTCCGATTCGCTGGTGACCTACCTCTACTTCCGGCTCGGCATCCGCACGCTTCCGGACCTGGAGCAGCTTATTCGTTCGCATCTGCTTCGCACCATGCCGGGATTTTCAGGGTCCGAGGAGCGGCTGCTTGACGCTGTGAGAGAACGATTAGACTCCTGACCCGCATGATCCATGAACGAATCCGAGACAATCGTCGGACGCGGTTACACGGACTCCAGCCGTTGGAGGAATAATTCGACGATCTTGCGAAACACAAACAATGCCGTGTCCTTGGGTGACGCCGCAATCGCGGCAGCGGCGGCGGCACGGATCGCGGTGACCGACACGGTATGACGCCGTGCCACAAATTCCGCATCTGAGAGGTCCTGTTCGGTCCCCCGACGTAATTTGCTGATCACAAAATCGACGGGATCGAGCAAAGACACCCGTAACGTGTCCTTGTGGTGCAGGAGGCGGACGCGTTCTCGATAGCCAGGCGGCAAAGACACAATCGACCAGCCGGAAATATTTTCGCTGAGATTGGACGGCACATTACGGTGTTTGAGGAAGGCACCGACTTCTTCCACATCTTGCGCCAACTCCGCATCCACATCGTCAGTGTGGGCCTCTTGAGACCCGTAGGCATACAGCGCCAGCCGGCCGATCAACAGCACATCGAGCGGCCGCCCGGTCTGATGGACATATTCCTCCAACAACGTCAGAATATGGTCAAGCGTCAGGGCTGACAAAGTGCAGGGCCTCGATGAAGGTGCGATAGTGCCGATAGTCGAGAGGGCCGTCATTGGGCGGAAGCGGCGAGCGGGGCGCGATATACTGGATCACACTCCGAAATTGCGTATACCACCGACAGGCGACGTCAAAGGCTTCCCGCCCTCTTGGATGACACAACAGGGCAGCCTGGTCCAACTGATCGTTGAACAAGACTTCCAGCCACAAGATTGTCTGATTCCGCGAATCGGCCAGCGCCTCGTCAAGCGAGGTACAGCCGGTATAGGCCGGCAACAGTTTGAGCGTGCCGTGATGAACCGCGGGACTACACATGGCGCCTATCATAACAGAACGCATCTCAAAATGGTCGTCACGATCTCGGCGGCCTGGTCATCAAGCAATCCCTACTCCAATCCTAGACAAATGCTTTGCGTAGAGCCGACGCTTCTCACGATGCCTACCGAAGTGGTCACTGGGTTTCCTGCGGAAAGCGAGTGAGAGAGACGATTCTCTCAGTCCCGCGCCTCTCACAGCACGACAGAGATATTTCGCCTGTTCTCCTCATGGCCAACACCTTCGAGCGGAGCGCTTTTTTCACTCTCTTCGGAAGTTGGCACGGCATCCGCACGGTTGAACGACCTCAAATCACATACAGCGGGCAGGGCTTCGGGTTTCAACCGGTTGAGGGGAAGTACCTGCAACGTGCTTCCCGTCTCGATCGACGCCGGATTGTCCTCTATTTCGCCTGAGCTGTGCTGTCGCTCTTTCCTTCTGTCGGCATAGGCCGAATGCAGTTGCTCGACAGCAGCGGAAACGGCCAGCAGGCCTTTCGCTGCCGGGGACTGGGAAGCATATTCAATGACGGGCAGGAACTTCCGGACGCCCTGGCTTACGGCCGGATCTTCGGGAATTTCGCCGAGCATCACCAAATCGCCGCCGACGTAGTCCTGAAGAATCTTGCGGAGGTAGAGCACGTTGACTTGGGAACGGCCTGACGTGCGATTGATGATGAGACCGGGTCGAAACGATCGTAATGCAGCAGCCGCCACGTCACGCCCCTCTGCATCGGTGGCGCCTGCGACCTCCATGACCTCCTCCACGCTCGTGAAATCACGATTGGACAGCACCTCGGACATAGGACTGCGCGCAAGAAAGCAGGCCAACACGCGGCGGATCGCCGCCAGCTTGATAAATCGATACAGATCCAGCACCGATGTCGGCTCAGGAGTCGCCACGCACAGATGGATGTCGGCCATCAGAAAGAAGTCGAGGGCGTGGTAATGGGTGCCGGCCCCGATGTCGAGGATCACCACATCGGCATCCAGATCCCGGAAATGTTTCATCAGCCGCTTCTTGCGGGCATAGGCCATGTTGGCCGTGGCCAAGGTCTCACCGGTACCGGCAATCAGGCGGAGATTCGGATGAAACGCAACGGGGATCGCGACGTCATCCAATCGATCGACCCGTTTGTTGAGAAAATCCGTCAAGGTCACCGGCGGATTCAATTCTCCGAACATGATGTGGGCATCGGCCCCGCCCACATCAAGATCGGCCAGCAGGACCTTGCGGCCCGCCTTCGCAAGCGCCAATGCGAGGTTCACCGAGACAATGCTTTTGCCCACACCGCCTTTGCCGGATGCCACTGAAATGAGAGTTGCCATCGTGTCTGCCGTTTCGTTAGTGAGGAGAGGTGCGCGTCATCGAAATCGAAGCCGCCGGGATAGAGGCTCCTCTGACGAAGTCATTGTACTGGCTGACAGGCAAATGAAAAGAAAATAGGGGGATTCCACACGGTCAGATTCAGGAAAACCACGTGACCCGGAAATATCGTGCTTGTCTCCCTCAAGGGCACAGACACAGAACAAAACCGTCGGCATGATGGGGGACCGATGCAGCGTGGACCAAAGACATTATGAATGCAGATTGGACCGAAGCGCCTGGACACGGTTGACACCGCGTCCAGGCTTATCGCAACAGAGGATTTCCGATTAGGGCAGGCAAGCCATGAGTACCGCGATTAGACCGGCTTCAGCTCCTTGAAAATTTTCCAGCTCTTGAGCAACTCCACCGCTTTTTGCAGCTGAACATCCTGCTCCAACGAGATGTCGCCTCCTGCCTCCGGCAAGGAGGCCGGCGGGGTCGTTCCGTTCTTCGGACTTGCCTCATCCGCGGGCTTTCCTGCAGGCGGAGCCGTCTCTTTTCCTGTCGACGGCTTTCCGCCTTTCGAGTCCGCATCCTTCTCGCCGTTCTTGCCTTCTGCCGACTTCGCAGCTGCCGATGTCGGAAGCTTGACGACAATATCGGGGGTAATCCCCGTTGACTGAATCGACCGCCCCTTCGGCGTGTAGTACTTCGCCGTGGTCAGCCGAAGCCCTGAACCGTCTCCGAGTGCAAGAATCGTCTGAACCGATCCCTTGCCGAACGAGGTCGTCCCGACTATCACCGCCCGCCCCCAATCTTGAAGGGCACCTGCCACGATTTCAGACGCGCTCGCCGACCCCTCGTTGACCAAAATGATCACCGGAAGATCTTCGAGCTGATCCTTGGATTTTGAGATCCATTCGTCCTTCTTACCTTCCCGGCTCTTGGTATAGACGACCATTTTGCCGTTCGGAAGAAACTGTTCGGAGACATCAACCGCGGCGGTCAACAGCCCGCCCGGATTGTTCCGCAAATCGAGGATAGCGCCCTGGACCTTTTGCTCCTTGAACTGTTTGATCGCCTTGGCCAAATCACGCCCGGTCGCCTCCTGAAACTGAGTCAGCCGCACATAGCCAAGATTGTCAATGACCTTCGATTTCACGCTCTCGATCTTGATCGTATCCCGGACCAGCGTGAACAACAACGGATCCGGTGTGCCATCCCGCTGAATCGTCAAATTGACCTTGCTGCCTTTCGGCCCCCGCATTTTTTGGACGGCATCCATCAATGTGAGATCTTTGGTCGTCTCGTCATTTACCTTGACGATAAAATCACCGGCCTTGATTCCGGCTCGATACGCCGGCGTGCCTTCGATGGGAGCAATGACGGCCAAACGGTTTTCTTTCACGCCGATCTGGATGCCGACGCCGCCGAATTCACCTCTGGTCTCAACCTGCATCTCTTTATACATGTCGGGCGTCATATAGGCGGAGTGCGGATCGAGCGTCGCCAGCATGCCGCGGATGGCCCCTTGAATGAGATCCTTCGGCTTCGTCTCATCGACGTAATGCTTCTGGACTTGATTCAGCACTTCGGAAAAGGTCTTGAGCTCTTCGTACGTTTCTCCGGCATGGCCGGTCCGCTCCCATCCTTTACCGAGAACCACTCCGCAGAGTAGCGCGAGCGCGATCATCGGCCCGACCACCCAAGACTTCCGCCGAGGCTGCTGTTCCATCATCATGTCCCTTCCATGAAAAATCAGACCGCGCCGAACGCGTGTGAGTTATCGCCTTGCCAACCACTGAAGAGGGTCCACCGGCTCGGCTCCTTCTCGCAACTCGAAGTATAGAGTATTTTCTCCAATTACGCCCGTATCTCCCGTCTCGCCGATCGGACGGCCTTCGGCGACCTGTTCGCCCACTTTGGCCAGAATCCTCGACGCATGGGCATAGAGTGAGAAGAATCCATTGGCATGGTCCAGGATTATAACGAGTCCATAGCCTTTCAACCAGTCCGCATACACAACCGTGCCGGGCATGACGGCATGGATGAAGCTTCCTTCTTTTGTCTTGATCTCAATCCCCTTGCGCTGGACATAGGTATTGAACGTCGGATGTTTTTGGCGTCCGAAAAAGGAGATCACCTGCCCGTCGGCCGGCCAGGGCAACGCGCCCTTCGCCCCGCGTGAAGGAGAGGGAATCGTCGCCGGACGCATCGCAAGAGTCCGCCGTCGGGTTTCCAACTCGCGCAACAAGCTGTCCACCCGTGAAGCGGAACGCTCAAGTTCCTCGACCGTCCGATTGTACGCGTCCTTTTCCAGAGTGATCTTGGTGAGGTAGGACTTCTTCTCTCGCTGAGTTGCTCGAATATCCGTGAGCTTCTTTTCGATACTGTCTTTGAACGCGACCATCCCGGCCCGCGCCTCCGCCCGCTGGCGTTCCGCCTGTTCCATCCGCGCCATGTCGGTCCGGAACGCGCCCAACAACTCATAATCTTTTTGGGACAAGGTGGAGAGGTATTGCCGGCGCCTTTGGAAGTCTGCGTAGGTATCGGAGGTCAAGAGCGCTTTCATATACCCGAACCGCCCTTCCATATACTGAACCCGCAGACGCGCCAGAATCGCATCGCGCCGCTCCTGGATACCCTCCCGTATCATGCCGAGCTGTTCCGTAATGTCCTCGATCTCCCGGTCCTTCTTCCGCAGCTTCTTCGTAATATCCTGATGGTCTTGACGGTGGCGGAGGAGTCGCTCGTCCAGAGATTGGATGCCTTGCAGAATCGATTCCCGTTTCTTCTCGGCTTCATCCGCCCGTTTTCGTTTTTCTTCGATCTTATCTTTCAGCTGTTCCAGTGTTTTCCGTTCCCGCTCGATTTTTTCGGTGATGGGATCGTTCGCGGCGATCAGGGCAGACTCCCACCCACCCCACACCGCCACACACCAGACGATGACTGCGATCGGCTTCTTCACCCGCGCCCCTCTCCGAACCGGCGCAGCGACACGACGCTGCCGGCGACGCCAAGCCCCATCCCCACGGCGACGAACGCCACACAGATCGACAGCGGAAAAAACGACACCATGTTCTCAATGCCCTGGAAACGGCCGGTCGAACTGATCTGCTGTCGGAACAGCTCAAACCCCAGTTTGAGAATTCCCAACGCCAGCGCGCTGCCGCAGGCCCCTAAGGCGGCGCCCTCAAGAAAATACGGGATTCGGATAAAGGCGCGAGTCGCCCCGATCAGGCGAAGAATTTCGATCTCTTCCCGCCTGGCAAACAGCGCAAGCCTGATCGTATTGCCGATGATGGTCACGGCGGCGGCGGACAGGATCATGCCCACGCCGATCGCCGTCAGCTCGATGTAGCGAATGAGCCCGGCCAGCGCATCGATCCATTCCTGGTTGTAGTCGACCTTCGCGACACCGACCATCGTCCGTGCCCGTTCCGCCCAACGGTTCACCGCATCCGGAGACTGGTAGCCCGTCGCCGGGGTCACGATAAAGGATGCGGGAAGGGGATTCTCGCCGAGCCCTTCGAGCAGATGGGAGTCGGATGGAAATTGCGCGCGAAATTCGCCCAGCGCCTGCTCCTTGGAAATGTACCGCACGCCGGCCACCATCCGATCGGCCTTGAGCTTGCCTTCGATCTCCCTCGTCTCCTCGCCTGAAACCCGATCGTCCAGATAGACGATGATCTTGATGTCTTCCTGCAACCACGCCGCCGCGTTGCGGAGATTCACATACGACAAGAGAAAAATCCCGACGCAGGCCAGCGTAAAGGCCGTGGTCACAATCGCCACCACCGTAGTCGTACGATTCGTCCGCAAGTTCGCCCAGGCCGCTCGGAAGAGATACCAGAGCCATCTCATGCGCCCACCCTGTCTCCTCCCCGCTGCTCCGGCATCAGCACCCCCTGCATCAGAGTCATCACTCGCCGGTTGACCAGCTTCATCACGTGCGGATCGTGCGTCGCAACCACCACGGTCGTGCCTCGGGCATTGATCAGCTTGAAGAGTTCGATCAGCTCGGCGGTCCGTTCGGGGTCAAGATTGCCCGTCGGTTCGTCCGCCAGGAGCACGACCGGTCCGTTGACGATGGCCCGGGCGATGCAGACCCGCTGTTGCTCGCCGGTGGAAAGACTGTTGGGCGATTGGTCCTTCTTATGATCCACGCCGACCGCCCGCAAGGCGTCCATGACCTTGCGGCGAATATCGGCCTCGGAGGACCGTTGCACGATCAACGGCAGCGCGACGTTTTCAAACACGGATTTTTTCCCGAGCAAGCGAAAGTCTTGAAACACCGTCCCGATCTTCCTGCGAAGATACGGCACCTCCGATTGTTTCAGCCGGCTGACATTCTTGCCCTGGACAAAGATTTGCCCTTCGTCCGGACGCTCCTCACCGATCAGCATACGGAGCAGTGTAGACTTTCCCGCCCCGCTCGGCCCCATGAGCAACACGAACTCTCCCTTTTCAATTTCCATCGTCACGTCGAACAGGGCGACGCGGCGGTCGTAACTCTTGGAAACATGGATCAGCTGAATCATGAGATCCTTGCCGGGATCATCGAGCGCCGCCTACCGCGGCCCCCGGTCGGAAACCTCGAACGCATTTTGGAGATGTTCGATTCGCCCGCCTTCGGACGGCCGCCCTTGCACCAACACAATATCGAACCTGCAGAGTGTATCCGATAAGTGGCGCTGCGCCAAATACTGCGACGCCAACCTTATCAATTTCTCCTGCTTGCGCCGGTTGACCGCCAGCAAGGCGCCGCCGAACGCGTCCGTCGACCGGCCCTTGACCTCGACGAACACCAGCACGCCATGATCCTCGGCCACAAGATCCAACTCGCCCAGCGAAGTCCGTAGATTGCGCTCCAGGATCCGATAGCCTTTGGCCCTCAAGAATTGTTCCGCCCACGATTCACTGGATTGGCCGAACTGATGCCGCGGGTCCTGCAGATCGGATATCGTCATGAACCTCGGTTCGGCGAGATGGCCGGTCCTGCCATACTGAGTTCGGCTGCCGGCGCAGACAGAATCGCCTCCCGCACCGGAGCAAACGTCCGGCGGTGAATGGAGCAGGGTCCGAACCGCGCCAGCATCTGCAGATGCTCTGCCGTGCCATAGCCTTTATGCGACAGAAAATTATACTGCGGGAACCGCTCATGGTAAGCCGCCATAAGACGATCGCGGGTCACCTTGGCGATGATCGAAGCTGCTGCGATCGAAAGGGAAAGGGCATCGCCCTTGATAATAGGGCGATGCGGAATCCGGACTTCTGGGAGGATGACGGCATCAGTGAGCAGATAATCGGGAGAAGGAGCCACGTTTTCGATGGCTCGCCGCATGGCGAGGCGGGTGGCTTCTAAAATATTGAGGGTGTCGATCTCGCCGGCATCGGCGACGCCGATCCCTACGCCCACTGCTTTTTCAAGAATCGCCGGATACAGCCGCTCGCGTTCAGCCTCGGACAACTGCTTCGAGTCATCGACTCCCACCAGCCTGACATGAACCGGTAAAATGACGGCTGCAGCGACGACCGGACCTGCGAGAGGACCTCGCCCTGCCTCATCAATGCCCGCGATACGGCGATACCCACATCGCCTGGCCTCTTGCTCGAACTCGTCGGCAGGCCCCATCAGGCGCGCTCCCAAACCAGATCCTCTGCCGAAGACACCCGCCCGCCCTGTCCCGGCTGGACCGATTCAACGGAACGATTACGCCTTTGCCGCCTCTGCCGGCGCGGCAGCCGGCTGCTCGGCCGATTTGCTTTCCGCGACAAACTCGCGCTCTTCCACTTTGGCGAACCGCCCCTTCTTCCCGCGAAGATAATAGAGCTTGGCCCGCCGAACGCGCCCCTGACGGACGACATCGACCTTGGCGACGATCGGCGAATGCACCGGAAAAATACGCTCGACACCGACTCCGTAGGACAGCTTGCGAACCGTAAAGGTCTCCGTATTCAAGGACCCCTTACGGGCGATCACCGTGCCTTCATAGACCTGAATGCGTTCCTTGTCGCCTTCGACCACCTTGACGTGGACCTTGACGGTATCCCCGATTTCGAAAATCGGAGCTGACTTCTTCGTATAGGACCGTTGAATACGCTCTAACTGATTCATGACCTCACCCCTCCTCCGGCATCATACATCGGCACCATTGAGACATCTTCGCTCGTCAATTCGTTCAACAACCGCTGATCTTCGTGTGTGAGCACCCGGTCTCTCAAGAGATCAGGACGCCTGAGACACGTGCTGCGCAAGGCCTGCTTTCTGCGCCACACACGGATCGCTTCGTGATGCCCGGACAACAACACGTCCGGAACACCCAACCCTCGAACCTCCGCCGGCCTGGTGTAATGCGGATACTCCAGCAACGAGTCTGAGAACGACTCTTCGCTCAAGGACTCCGGATCGCCCAAGACGCCGGGCACCAACCGCGCCGCCGCATCGATCAACACCAGCGCCGGCAGCTCGCCTCCGGTCAGCACATAGTCGCCGACCGACACCTCTTCCGGCGACAGCGCCGTTCTGACACGCTCATCGATCCCTTCGTAATGACCGCAGAGAATCACGATGCGGCGCTGCTCACGCGCAAGATCTTGCGCGTACGCGTGCGTAAAGGGTCGGCCATGGGGCGATGGAAACAGCAGACGGATCTGCCCTCCGCTCGCCTCCGTCTCTTTCACCAACGCGTCGACCGCGCGGAAAATCGGCTCGGCTTTCAGCACCATGCCTGCTCCGCCGCCATAGGGCACATCATCGGCGACTTTGTGGCGATCCTCGGTGAAATCGCGGAGATTTCGCACCTTCACATCGAGAAGGCCCTTGTCCTGCGCGCGCTTGAGCATGCTCTGCCCCAAAACAGGAGCCACCATGTCCGGAAACAATGTCAGTACATCGACGCGCAACATCTTACCCATCTATCCCATCGATCATGCGAACAGTCATGAGCCGGTGTTCGAGATCAACCGCCGTCACCCACTCTTTGGCCGCTGGAATTAAGGTCTCCTTGGCGCCTTGACGCACGACGAACACATGGCCTCCCGGCAGCTCCACGATCTCTTCCAGCACGCCGATCGGTAGCCCTTGATCCGTCTGCACGCCAAGACCTACCAGATCGCATTCGTAGTACTGCCCGGCTGGAAGCACGGGCACAGCGCCGCGAGGCGCCTGAATCAGGCTGCCGCGCCATAATCCCGCCTCTTCCGGCGTGGTCAATCCTGCAAGCCCCACGATGAACCGCTCTCCGGCGCGCCTCACATGGGTCACGCGGGTGTCCATCGTCTTGCCGTCTTTTGCAACCAGACTCACGCTGGTCAACGTCTCAAACCGCCCGGGCACGTCACTCAGCGAACGAACCTTGACCTCGCCCCTGACGCCGAACGGCCGTTCGACCAGTCCTACCGTCACCGTGTCGAGATCGCTCACCATACACAATGCAAGCTACTTCGCAGCAGCCGCCTTCCGCGCAGACTTTTCCGCCTCGAACTGCTTCCAGACGCCGGCCCGGCGAAGCAAGGTTCGCACGGTGACGGAGGGCTGCGCCCCCTGATGCAACCATGTCAGGACGCGGTCCTGCTTGAGCTCCGGCACACCGGCGGTCTTGAGTGGATCGAAGATCCCCAGAATTTCAAGGAACCGCCCGTCCCGGGCCTTTCTTGAATCGGCGGCGACCAGCCGATACATCGGTCGTTTGTGTCTTCCTGTCCGAGCCAGTCTTAAATGAACAGCCACTCTGTCCTCCTTCTGAACGATACGTTCAAGTTCAGGTTACGGCTGAGTCCAAGAAGAAAGCCGATTGCGATCTCGACCTCAGCCTTGACCTTTGCCTACGTCATTACATCGAGCGCATGAGCTGGGCGAGATGCCGCCGCCCTCCTGCGCCGGTCATGGCCTTTGCCAGTTTTTTCGCCGAGAGAAACTGCTTGATCAGCCGATTCACGTCCTGGACCGTGACGCCGCTTCCACGTGCGATCCGTTTTTTCCGGCTTCCGTTGATGATGGTATGGTCCCGGCGCTCGCGTATCGTCATCGAATCGATCATCGCCGCCACCCGGCCCATTTCCCGCTCCGGCTTATCTCCCTCAATCGCGCTCTTGAGCTTCTGCCCGCCCGGAAGCATCCCGAGAATCTGATCCAACGAGCCGAGGCGGCCCATCTGCCCCAGCTGGGCGCGAAAATCTTCCAGCGTAAAGGTATTGCTCGTCAACCGCTGCTGCGCGGCTTCGGCCTGCTCGCGGGAAATGCTCTCCTGGGCTTTTTCAATGAGCGACAGCACGTCGCCCATGCCCAAAATGCGCGATGCCATGCGATCGGGGTGAAACGGCTCGAGCGCATCCAGTTTTTCTCCCACACCGAGAAACTTGATCGGCTTGCCGGTGACGGCCCGAATCGACAAGACCGCGCCGCCGCGCGCGTCGCCTTCCACCTTCGTCAGAATGATGCCGGTCACGCCGATCTTTTGATCGAACTGGCCTGCCATCGTCACCGCATCCTGACCGGTCATCGCATCGGCAACCAGCAAGACCTCTTGAGGAGCCACCGCCGCCTTCACTGCGACGAGCTCTCCCATCAACTCATCGTCGATATGGAGCCGACCTCCCGTATCCAGCACGACCAGATCGAACCCCTGCTCCCGTCCCTGCTCGACCCCGTCCCGGCAGATACGCACCACATCCGATTGAGAAGCCTGGGTCTGATCGGCGCGATACACATCGATCCCAAGATCGCGCCCCAGCGCGCTAAGCTGTTCACCGGCCGCAGGCCTGCGCGGATCAGCCGCGACCAGGAGCACACGCTTGCCTTGCTGTTTGAACAGGCGGGCCAGCTTGCCGCAAGTCGTCGTCTTACCGGCTCCTTGCAATCCGACCATCATCACGACGGTAGGCGGTTGCGAGTTGAGCGCCAGCCCCGAGCGCTCGCGCCCCATCATGTCGCTCAGTTCATCCCAGACGATCTTGACGACCTGATGGCCCGGCGTCAGGCTTTGCAGCACCTCTTGCCCGATCGCCTTTTGGCGGACACGCTCGATGAACTCCTTCACGATCTTGAAGTTGACGTCGGCTTCGAGCAGCGCAAACCGCACGTCCTTCAACGCTTCGGTAATATTCTGCTCCGTGAGCACACCCTGCCCGCGAAGTTTCTTCAGAACCTTTTCAAATTTGTCGCTCAGTGCGTCAAACATAGGACCATAAAGAAAGAGGCCATCGAAGCCTTACGCCAGATCTCCGATCGCCTCGAAAAATCTAGAAAAAGAGCATCGGTGAGTGTATAGAACCGGGAAATGCAAGTCAAGGCGGTGCCGGGGCTGTATCAAGTCGGCAGATTTGTTGACTTGCCGGAAACCTTTCGATATGGTGCCTTGACCGTACCGCTATCACGATGCCACGTTTCACAAATGGAGGATCCGCGCGCCCGTGCGAAAGTCACCGTGGGTTCTGTTCGTCTTTATCATTATCGGCGGGCTGCTTGGCGGAATTCTTGGAGAAATCCTCCACGTCATCGCGCCTCAGGGCACGATTCAAAACATCTTCTCCACGCACTTTATGCCCGGCCTCAGTCCTCCGCTCACGATTGACTTGGTCTTGATGAAACTCACCTTGGGATTCAGCATTAAAGTCAATATCATCAGTGTGTTGGGTATGTTCGTCGGAGTCTACTTCTACAAGCACGTGTAGCGGGTTACGACTTCACTTCCAGATCTTTCAACTTCAGCGCTCGAATCTGATTGCGCAACTCAGCCGCCCGTTCGAAGGCCAATTCCTTGGCTGCCGCCTTCATCTCCGTCTCCAACCGCTTGATGAGCTGATCCGTCCCCTCGACCATTCCATACTGCCCGACTGTTTCAGCCGCAAGATCCAGCTGAACGTAATCCATCTCGGCCACCGCATACTCCAATTCCGGAATCCCTTTCTTCACGCCGGTGGGAGTAATACCGTGGGCCTGATTGTACTCGGCCTGAATCGCTCTACGCCGGTTCGTTTCATCGATCGCCGTTTGCATGGAATCCGTGACGAAATCCCCGTAAAAAATCACCCGGCCATCGAGATTACGCGCCGCGCGCCCCGCCGTCTGAATGAGCGAGCGGTACGAACGCAGATAGCCTTCCTTGTCCGCATCGAGAATGGCGACCAGGCTCACCTCCGGTAAATCGAGACCTTCCCGCAACAAATTGATGCCGACCAGCACGTCGAACACGCCGCGGCGGAGATCCCGCACGATTTCAGCCCGTTCGAGCGTCTTGATGTCGGAATGGAGGTAGCGCACCTTCACACCGAGATCATGGTAATACTCCGTCAGATCTTCGGCCATGCGCTTCGTCAGCGTCGTGACGAGCACGCGGCTTCCCTTGGCCGTTTCAGCCCGCACCTGCCCGAGCAAGTGATCCACCTGCCCTTTGGCCGGCACCACCTCGATCTGCGGGTCCATCAGGCCGGTCGGCCTGATAATCTGTTCGACGACCTCGCCACCCGCATGCTCCAGTTCGTACGAGCCCGGCGTCGCCGACACATAGATCACTTGATTCAGGCACTGCTCGAATTCTGAAAATTTCAGCGGCCGATTATCGACGGCGGACGGCAGTCGAAATCCATAGTCCACCAGCGTTCGCTTCCGCGAGTAGTCCCCCTCATACATCCCTCCGACTTGCGGAACACTCGCATGCGACTCATCGACGATCAGCAAAAACTCTTTCGGAAAATAATCCAGCAGCGTCGGCGGCGGTTCACCCGGCGCCCGGCCGCTGAGATGGCGCGAGTAGTTCTCGATGCCGTGGCAATAGCCCATCGCGCGGATCATTTCCAGATCGAACTTCGTGCGCTGTTCCAGGCGCTGCGCTTCCACCAGCCGGCCCGTGTTTCGGAGATGCGCCGCCCGTTCATCGAGCTCCTCCTCGATGCCGGTGATCGCCCGTTCATACCGGTCCGGAGCGATCAGGTAATGGGTGTTCGGATAGATGGCCACCTTGGGCAACTTGCCCAACGACTTCCCGGTGAGCGGGTCGATTTGATGAATAGCATCGACCACGTCGCCGAACAGTTCGATGCGCACCGACTTCGCCTCCGATGAGGCCGGGAAAATTTCGATCACATCCCCGCGCGCGCGGAACGTGCCGCGATGAAAATCCACGTCGTTGCGTTCATACTGAATTTCCACGAGCTTCGCCAGAATTTTCTCCCGCCTGACCTCCATGCCTTCTTCCACATAGACCAGCATGTCATGATAGACCTCCGGAGACCCCAGCCCGTAGATGCACGACACCGACGACACAATCAGCACGTCGTTGCGCTGCAGCAACGAGGTCGTCGCGGAATGCCGCATCTGGTCGATGGCATCGTTGATCGACGCGTCTTTGGCGATATAGGTGTCGCTCTGCGGAATGTAGGCTTCAGGCTGGTAGTAGTCGTAATAACTCACGAAATATTCAACGGCATTGTGCGGGAAGAATTGCTTGAACTCCTGATAGAGTTGCCCGGCCAGCGTTTTGTTGTGGACCAGCACCAGCGTCGGCTTTTGAACCCGCTCGACGAGATTGGCCATGGTAAACGTCTTGCCGGACCCGGTCACGCCGAGCAGGACCTGATGTTTCTTCCCGGACTCCACCCCGGCCGTGAGTTTGGCGATTGCCTCCGGCTGATGGCCACAGGGTATGAAGGGCGCTTCAAGCTTGAACGGCGGCATCACAATCTCCGGCGGTCATCTTACCAAATGCTCAATCGCGTTTCTCGTGAAGCGCAAGAAGGAAAGAGTGCGCGTCCCATTTTTGCTTGCGAGATACGCTTCACGAGATACGAGCGACGAAATGCGATAGGACAAAAAAGGGGCTGCCGGAACTTCCGGCAGCCCCTTCATCGAACAACGCGCGATCGGATTAGTGCCGACCGCCGCCGCCAAACCCTCCACGCCCTCCCCCGCCGGAGCGGGGCTCCTGAGGACGCGCTTCATTGACGGTCAACGTCCGCCCGCCGAGCTCCGTTCCGTTCAGAGCGGTAATAGCGGCTTGGGCTTCAGAATCAGACGACATTTCCACAAATCCAAATCCACGGGACTGCCCGGTGAACTTGTCCGTAATGATCCGCGCCGAGGCAACCGCCCCATGCACGGCAAACAGATCACTCAGTTGCTGCTCCGTGGTTGAATATGGCAATCCACCGACATAAATCTTCGCTCCCATTACGTTCCTCCTTGTGCAAATGCAGAATGGTGTTGTCTTGGACGCGAGAAAGAAACGAGGAAGGAATGGGCCGAAGATGTGATCAACACAGCGGCGTTTCGCACTGGCTTCCGATCGGATTCCCGGGCCGGACCAAAACAACATCCGTTCAGGCCTTGTCACTCTCGTGCTTGTTTGCCAGGCCTATCGCAATCAAGCGGGACCATGCTACCCCAGGAAAAAGAACAAATGCAAGCCATAGAACGCGTTATATGACTATTCGCCGTACAATCGCCGATGTTCGGCTCCGCGAGACGGGCGAGAGTGGCAGGACTGGCGAGACTGGCGGAAACCGGCTTTGCGCGTCACGCGAGTCTCGCGCTTCGCGCTTGTC
Organism: Nitrospira sp.; assembly: GCA_046604365.1. GTDB lineage: Bacteria > Nitrospirota > Nitrospiria > Nitrospirales > Nitrospiraceae > Nitrospira_D. The sequence continues at coordinate 11,202 of JBJACV010000017.1, read as the reverse complement.
GCGCGTACCTGCTAATACGCCGGCGGAGATGAAAGAGGCCGGTGGGAAAAAAGGGGAACGGCATGGAACGTATCGAATAACAAGACGGATTTTCCGCGAGCCAGCAATCCGACTTGCCCCAGTCCAAGCGCTTGATCTTCAACGGACAGGACAAGCACCCCATCCACGAAGGTCTCGATGAAGTCCTTGCTGATAATTGTATTCCGCTGCACCCGGAGCGAATGCCACTCGGTCCGTTTGAGCGTGACCGGACTGTGAGCGAGGACCACCTCTTTCCCTCCAACCACGCGGATCACACGCGCCGTAGCACCGGCCAGATCGACCACCGCCGCATAATAGTTGGAGGCGTCTTGCACGCCCAATACGACGCCGCCGATCCCGGAGGCCCCTGCTTGCATCCGGAAACTCACCGCCAAATCAGGGTATTCGTACTTGAACCCGGTGGCTAAGAGCAGCTGGTCGCAGGGCTCCGCCTCACAGTGCGATGACACCGCTACAACCTGAGTAGGCGACGGCGCATCCGCATAGGTCTGCACGGTCCATTCGGCAGGCCGCCCCTCACCCGAGGCCAGCGCCGTAAAGCCGGCCGGCGCCTTCTGCGGTTGATCCTGATCGAAGGTCCACTTCTGAAAGAGGCCTCCTGTCGCCTGCCGTTTCAAATTGACTTCTTTTTCTTCCTGGGACTCGCGCGGAACAGCCCATGCCCCGTGAGCCACCACCAGGACAGCCCAGCCAGCCAAGAACAGACAGCATAGACTCAGTCGAATGCTGTAAGGGGTACGGCGTGAGGGGTGAAGGGTGAGGGACAATGACGAAAGCATCTGACAACTCACAACTAGAAACTCAACACTCACGACTGAAGGCACATCAGCCATACACCATCGGCACTTTCGGCCGAACGGCGATTCACGAACGCCGAAGAATCTTACTGCTATTTCGGCGGCCCTGGTTTCTTCATTTGCAGGATGTCCTGCTGCAACCGATCTCGCTCGGCGAGGAGTTTTCGCCGCCGCCGCCATCGATTCCAAGTCCACCACCGCAGTTTCTCGCGAAACGTCACAAGAGGGGCCGGAGCGCTGCCTCCAGGAGCCTGCTGAAAGGAATAGCCCACGTGGCTGTCACGCTCTGCGAAAAACTTCTTGTAGAGATGATCGTACAGCCCGTTTCCTGATCCGCCTGCTGCCACTGGTTCTCCTTACTTAACAGGATGCTGAAAAAGTCCGCCAGCTGTGTTCTCGCATCGCTCAGAGGCTCAACGTACCGAAGCGTACGCCTCGCGTCTTTCGCTCGCTGCGGCCTTGCTGAACGGCCTTTTTGAGCATCCTGCGAGGCTCGCTTGTCCCGCCATTCTCGCCCGTCTCGCGTGAGATTAGCATAGTACCGTGTCCGGCCGAGATGGTGCAATGGGCCAAGCGGCCTGTGCTATAGTCTCGCGGGCAGTTCGTCCCTCCTCGGAGCCTGCGTGGAGACATGAGACTCACCACCTTATTGCTGACCTCCATCTTCGCCGCAACGTCAGCTATCGAAAGCGTGGCAAGCGGGACGACACTCGATTCAACCATTACAGATTCAAACTGGATTGAGCGTGGCGTGGAACAGATTTCAGCCGAGCGGATGGTTGCGGATATCGCGGAACTCAGCAGCCCGAGATTCGGAGGACGGCAGACCGGTACTGATCAGGATCGGGAGTCGGCGGCATTCGTAGCCGACCGGTTCAGCGCGCTTCGGCTGCATCGGTCAACCGCCTCTACTCCTGAAAACCGGACAAATCCCCTGCCGCAACGGGAATGGAAACAGACCATGCCGGTCACAGCGGCCACGATTCAAGACGAGCCGTTTCTACAAATCAACGCTCCCAACAACCAATCGACGCTACGAGTCGGGCCTGAGTTTTTGCCCATTTTTGATTCGCCGTCAGCCGACATCCACAGCTCTATCGTCTTTGTCGGCTACGGCCTCTCCGACCCAGCCCAGGGCATCGACGACTATGCGGGTCTCGACGTCCGGAACAAGATCGTTCTATTTCTACGCGGCAAACCGGAGCCGTACAAAGGCGCCTTCACACATGCAGACAAAGTGCGGATCGCCAAGGAGAACGGGGCTGCGGCTTATCTGACGGCCACCGGACCGGTGTTGAGTCCATATGAAGTTCGCCGAGGCACAACCGGGACACCGACCGCTTTGTATGCAGGAACCGACCTATCGCAGCAGCTGCCTGGCGCATGGATCAGCACGGACATCGCCGAAGCAATCGTACGGAACGGATCGCCGGACAACAAGCCGCTTCGGGATCTCCAGGAAGCGATCACCCGAACCGGCTCATCACGATCGTTTGTGACTTCTGCGACGGCACGATTGGCTTGGACCACTCTGTCGTCACCAGGCACGCTCTATAATATAGCCTCGGTGATCCGAGGGTACTCACCGCGGAGCGACGAGACCATCATCATCGGCGCCCATCGCGACCACTTCGGCAAGCAAGCCGGCCGCCTGTTCGCAGGGGCCGACGACAATGCCTCCGGCACCGCCGTCATGCTTGAGGTGGCACGAGTCCTGGCGTCAGCCCCTGCCGCACCGAAACGCTCCATTCTATTTCTCTCGTTCAGCGGAGAAGAACAGGGCCTGCTGGGATCGCGGCTCTATGTATCTCAACCCATCGCACCTCTGGCCAAAACCGTCGGCATGATCAATATCGACCATGCCGGAGCAGGCAACGGGCGGCTTACGGTAGGCGTGACGGGATTGGAAAAGAGCGTAGCATCGGAAGCAGGCCAGACGGCCGGGCTCAGCGACAAACTCGACCTCTATGGATTTTTCCCCGGCGGCGATCACGTGCCGTTCAAGGAAGCCGGCGTGCCGACGGTCACGGTCGTCAGCGGCGGCGTCCACCCGCACTTTCACCAACCGACCGACACAGCCGACACCATCGATCCGGAAATCGTAAAGTCCGTCGCCCGGTATGTCCTGGCGTTGGCCTGGCAGCTGGCCAATGCGCCGTGAAGCCAGGGGACTGACCCCCTTCCCCGCGTCTGCGCGTGGGGTCTGTCCCCGTCCAAACCACTCAGGAAATCGTCTTCACAGACTTCCCAGTCGCGCGATCGCTTTGCCCAAGTTGTGGGCCGTCGGTTCGAAGAATGAACACGTCCGAACATATTTTCTCAGCGAAAGCGCGCACCGATCGCTCATTTCCCAATCACGCTGAGAGAGTTAGAGACGAAATCCGGCTGAAGAGGAGAGCAGGCACATCAAGAGTTCGGATCGCCTCGTCAGCAAGGCAGGGAGAGGATCCGTCAGTCCTGCTCATCACGGGTGTTCGGCCATAACGTCAATGCGGCCCCGACAAGCAAGTATGCGACAGCCACGATCACCGCGCCCGTGTTCATCTCATACCACGTATCATTCCACACGGCATTCCACGTGTTCATTCCAAGGAGCAGCTCCATTTCTCCTGGAAATAAGACCGGGAAAAGAGGCGCCGACATCAACATCACGAGCCCAGTCCAATTAAGTCTGCTCATGATGTGCCTCCTGTCTATTGATGACTTCCGCCCGATGTATGTGATCGCGTCGGAGAACCTCTTTCTTGGCTGGCGGAAAAATTCTACGCCCCTTTAATCTCAAAAAGCCAGCGCATGGCAGATGGAGATTTCTTTGTCGTTGTCGGAGTTCATGTCCACAACAGCGGAGTCAACCATCGAGTCGCACTCACTCTCGCCCCAACAGCAGCCCGTATTCGCGATGTACAAGGTCAATCGCCGGCCCCAGTTATCAATCGCACATGACATTTCAAGACCTGAACACGCTTGACATAATCTTGTACAGTATTTAGGCTGTCCGGAACGCCCCCAGGAGGAGGACCCCATGAGCATTACATCCAAAGACATCATTTCGCTGAGCCACGCGCGCGCCAAGCTCACGGAACTATGCGACGAGGTGCAGACCAAGGGGAGCGAGAAACTCATTACGAAAAACGGCAGCAGCTGTGCGGCGCTCATCGATGCGGACCGCTTGGACTATTACCATCGGCTGGAACGAGAACACATCCATCTCGGATTGCTGGAAGAAGCGATCAAGGGGCTCACCGACGTCAAGGCAGGCACGACGCTCAGTCTCGCCCAACTTAAATCGCGTCATGGCCGGTAAGCAGCCGCGTTTCGCTGAAAACTTCTCGACCAATCTGACGGCCATCGAGACATTTCTCGGCCCTCAAAGCCGGTCGGCCTACCGTCGATTTCTCGACCGTCTTTTCGACGACGTGATTCCCACACTCTGCCGATTCCCGCAATCCGGCCGATCGTTCTTGGCTCACCCCATCAAATCTGCAAAAGCGAAGGCGTTGACCAGGGAGCTACGCAGACTCCTCGGCACAGGAGACGACCTGCGCGAATTCGTGATGGACGACTATCTCGTGCTCTACCTAATGCGCCGAGGCCAAGTGATCTTTCTCGCAGTGAAGCATCATCGGCAATTGTCTTTCGACCTCAAAGGATTCTGGAGCAACGAATAGCGGCACGGTATGCGCGTAGCTGACAGCGCCTCCTCTTTGTTTGCGAGATACGCTTCACCGTTCGACAAGGTCACGGTCCTGAGCAGGGTCGAAGGATGAGATACGAGCGACGAAGATTGCAGCAGACGCGCTCTTGAATAATGCGGGTCAGGACCGGAATGGAGAAGCAGGCGAAATGGAAATCAGAGTCAGAGTTTTATTGCGTTCGCGGGCGCCCAAGTGACGTGAGATGTTCCCTTAAAATTGCACACTGACCCCGCGTGGCAGATGATCCTTGACGCCCTGTGACTCTGTTGCGGAGGACCAACCCCCACATCGTTTCTCAATAGCGGGCTAGACGTCGGCAAGGCCTAGTATCTTTTTCCACCGCTCTACATACGACCTGTCGATCTGAAGATCGGCCTCTCGACGAGAGATTTTCTCCAAATCTGCGAGATCCTGCAGGCGTCCTGCCAGCGTCTTCAAGATGATCAGATCTTCTATCGTCAGAATCGGGACAGGACACGATGCAAAGATAACCGTGCGCGCGCGCTGCAACGCCGTGCGGAGGTACGTAGAATCCGCCAGTAGCAAATCGATGAGAATTTCCTGATCGCGGCGAATGCCCACAATCCGCCAAATCGAGAGACCGCGAAACACCATCGGGGCAGGATGAATCACCGTTGAATCGAACAACGGCGATACAAGCGACTCAAGCGCATCCCGGGAAGGCTGTTCGAGGAGAATGAGAAGATCAATGTCCGTAGTGGCCCGGGGCTCAACTAACGCACTGTACGCCCAGCCACCGGCAAGCGCATAGGCCACACCCCGTCGATTGAACTCGGCAAGGAGATCAGAAAGGGCTTGAATTAGGATCGGCTCTGTCGCCATGCCGCCTCTTTAGCCAACCGGATCTCATGCATCACCTGAACGACTCCCCCGCCCTGCGGATGGGTCTGATCAAGCACCGCCTGGCGCAAGGCTAACCCTAACTGTGTGAGTTCGATAGCCCGGCGCAGGTTGTCGGCAATCCGCGCGGCATCGGGATGTGTCTCGAGTCGCGGCATGAACAGGCATCCATAACAAGAAGAAATCTGAACGTGAGTCTACTAGACGACCCACGGAGGCGCAAGCAAGAAGGCGGACGGAACGAATCGAAACAGCCGCCCAGCGGCGTCCACCCGCACTTTCACCAACCAACCGACACAGCCGATACGATCGATCCGGAAATAGTAAAGTCCGTGGCCCGGGCTGGCCAATGCGCCATGAAGCCCGGGAACTGACCCCCTTCCCCGCGTCCGCGCGTGGGGTCTGTCCCCGTCCGAACCGTGAAAGCCTCCGAATCCCCCATCGATTTCTCAGGGATTTTGGCCTATCCTACGGGAGGTTCAAAAACAACTCCATGTGAAACATCGCGGCAGAGCCTTCATGATTGCGCGACAACTTGAAACCATTATCGAACGCCAAATATCAAAGTTCGCTATTTCCAACCAACCGCATGGACATGTCGCGCAGCGTTTTGAAAGCCTACGTACCTATGGCGTGAGAAAACAGTGTCAGGAACCATAATTTCGCAGGGACCATCTCCAAACGGCATTTCGACTAAACCTCGTCTGATCGCGCCATTGGGCGAGAACGCCATCAGGCACTTACCTGCCAGCTCCCTTTACGGAGGAAAATGGTTCCTGACACTCTTCTTCTCACAGTTTATGGCTATCATGTTCTCTGTGAGAATATTCACTGGCGGGCTTTGCGCAATCATTGTCATTGGTGTTCTGGTTGTTTCCGGCTGCTCAGCGAGTTCAAAGAAGGATCCGGAGGCGATATACCGCGACGCGGCGTTGCTCGCCAATACTGGCCGATATGAAGAGGCTGCTCAAATGTGGAAGAAAGCCGCCGAACTTGGACATAGGAAAGCGATGAGCGACTTGGGTGCGTTATACAGCAACGGTCTTGGAGTGTCTGAAGATTGGGAGGAGGCCGTCAAATGGTGGACCAAGGCGGTTCAGGCTGGTGATTCGGAATCTATTTACAATGTTGGCGTCTACCACTACAAACACGGCAGATTTAGCCAGGCATTTTTGTGGTTCAATGAAGCTGCCACTCGAGGGATTGCTGCAGGAATGATGAGCGTAGGATCGATGCACATGAAAGGTGAGGGTGTGCCTGAGGACAGTGAAGAAGGATTGCGTTGGGTTCGCGCCGCTGCCAAGGCTGGTCTTCCTGCCGCAAAAACTGTACTGGATCTGCATGAACGCGACGGTCAGGCTCTCGAAGACCCGGACATGCCGTACGTCATTTCGGTTGATACATGGCGACGGCTCTTGCCCCGTGTGTTGGACGGCGACACGCAAGCAGCAGTTAGCCTCTTTCCCAACGTTTCAATTGATCATGCTTGCGGAGACACGGCCATCACCACACATAGTCCTTCGCTTGCAACACAACAAATCGGCTCCATACTCCAGTGCTCTGTCGGGGCCGTCGCGAGCAAAGAACGGCAGCCCACCACCGAGCGTTTACGCGCAGCGACTGTTGGAATTCTTCTTCAGAGATACGGGCTTGAGTTATGGAAGCCACAACTCTGGACCGATGAGGCCGGGAAGAAGGTGTCGGCCCTTAGCTCAAACTACGACAAGGCAGCAACGATCCGACACAACCTGGCAAAAAACCACTGGGCGGCTATCTTCACCACTTCATATAAGAACCTCCTGCAAGCTGCACAAGAAAGCAACGCCCCGGTCCCAGACTATTATGCGAAGGGTTTTTAAGATCAACCTGATACCACGACCCTTACTACCCACGGCCCGGCCCTTATCGCGCACTCTGGGATTGGCCGGATAACGGAGACGGAGTATGACAATACGGCCCAACCCTGCGCTGCAACGAACCTCGCCTCACTGATCACTCGTCTGTTCTCCAACCCTTGGTTGTGAGCGAAGGACTCCGCGCCCCTTGGCCTGAACTTCAGCCTTAACCTGCCTGAACGCCGCTATGGAAAATCGTTAAAGTCGTCGAGCGTGGATTGAATCGGAAGGAGCGGGGCCGTTTGGCGCGGGGGGCCAGGCAAGACCAGCGGATTCCCGGATTGGATGCCCCCTTGAATCAGCCCGATCGAGAGCTGCGGACCCATGGTCCCGACGGCTCCGCTCCAGGCCTGGCCGGTCGTCGGGTTGCGAAAACTGAATGTTTGGAAATTCTGGCCCGGCGTATAGAGAAAGCCCTGTGTTCCCTGGTTGTCGATGTAGAGGCTCCCACCGGGAAATCTGACCAGCGGCGCCACACCGCCGTTGAATCCCCGGACACCCGACACGCTCTGAGCCCAGGCGGGAGACTCGACACACCCTCCTGCAATCATCAGCGCAGCAAGACCCCACAACACCGGCGCGGCTGCGCGAACAGAGACAAATCTCATGACAGTATCCATCATCACGGATTATAGTATCGTCGAGTCTATCTTGTCGATGAACATGTTGATTCATCAGCGCTTCTGCTACAATTCTTATTCCGCTGCTCTGTTCTTTGTCGCTCCTATTTCGTGAAGCCCGCTTCGACTCAGCGAGGCAAGCGTGAAGTGCGGTAAAGAAAGAGTCGCGTATGCCATCTTTGTTTGCGAGATACGAGATACGCTCGCCTCGCATCGCCGGCGAAGCGGGCTTCACGACATACCGGCATGTGAACGATTTTTCGATGAGCCGTTATGAATACTGCAAGCTAAGGAGGCAGTGATGGACCTCACGACTTCGACTCATCGTCTGTGCCGCACCGCGATCGCGCTGGCCGGCTTGTGGATCATCCCGGCCCCGACCGACGGCTGGAGTCTGGATACGACCGAGCCGCCACCGGACGAACGCCGCGAGACGCTTACACTGGCCGATGCGGCGCTGCGCGCATTGCAGCACAACCTGGATATCAGCATCAGCCGCCACACCAAGGAAAGCCGGCTGGCGGACATCGTCATCGAGCAGGCCAAATTCGATCCGACGTTCAGCATCAATGGCCAATACAACCGTATCGCGAGCCCGCTCAACCGGCCGCTGTTCGGCGGAACCGGCGGCACGCTCAACAACATCACAACGCTCGATCAACGCACCAACTCCGTGACAGTGGATGCGACGCAAAGCCTGATCACCGGCGGAAGCGTGAATCTGAACTACAGCCCGTCCCGCACCAACGTCAACCAGGATGTGGCGAGAGGCTTCCTGTTCAATCCATCGTGGACGGGCGGATTGGGAGTGACGTTGACCCAGCCGCTGCTCCGGAATGCCGGGATCGATGTGAATAAGACCTTCATCAAGGTCGCGCAGAACAACGCCGATGTTGAGCAGCATGTCTTTCGAGACCGTGTCTTGACCGTGATCGCCTCGGTGGAACAGACCTATTGGGAAGTCGTCTTTGCGAACGAGAACTTGAAAGTCGCGCAAGCCGCCCTCAAAGCCGCGGAAGAATTGCTGGCGACCAACCGCGCCAAATCGAAAGCCGGCATCATGTCCATTGTGGATGTGCTCCAAGCCGAAGCGGCCATGGCCTCGCGTGTCGAACAGGTGCTGGTAGCCGAGCGGACCATCCGCGACCAGGGCGACCAATTACGGAAGCTCCTCAACCCCGGCGAAGAAGACTTGCGCCAGGACATCGTGCTGATCCCCACCGATCCGCCCGTCACCGCCCTCGAGCCCATCAGTCTTCAGGAAACCATCGACATCGCCATCGACCAGCGCCCGGAAATCATCCAAGCGAAGAAGAACGTCGATTCGGGGGAACTCAACCAGCAATTTGCCCGCAACCAGATGCTGCCCACACTGTCGCTCCAAGGCACAATGGGCATGGCCGGACTGGGCGGTGACTATGGTGAATCCTTCACCAGAAATTTCAGCGGCGACTTTTACAACTACGGCGCGGGACTCGTCTTGAGCTATCCCCTCGGCAACCGTGCGGCCATCAGCACCTACAACAAACGCCAACTGGAAGCCCAGAATGCCGAGGTTGCGCTTGTCCGCGCCCGCCAGCAAGTCATCGTCGGCGTCCGTGAGGCCGTCCGCCGAGTCCAAACCGATTTCAAGCGCATTGAGACGACCAGGTCGGCCCGTATCATGGCTGAGAAGCAGCTGCAGGCCGAGCAAGAACGGCTGAAAGTGGGAATGAGCACGACTCGCTTTGTCCTCGACTTCCAGCGGGACCTGGCCACGGCCAGAGGAAACGAGCTACGCGCCACCGTTGATTACAACAAGTCGCTCTCGAATCTTGCACGGCACAAGGCGACCACGCTGGACCGGTACAATTTTCAATTGGAGTAGCCACGCACAATGCCACCCGGGCCGGATCGGCTCGTTCACGCTCCGGCGGCGGAATGGGGACCGGCGCTTGCCCTCTTGCCCATTGCCGCAACGCTCGCGTACTACGTTCTTCCCGCGTCGCTCCAAGCGCAGACCTCTGTTCAGTTCGCTCCGCAACTGCTCGCCTATGCCGCACTGTTCCTCTGGGCGTCCCGCAATTCAGCTGTCCGGTTTCGACTTGGGCTCGACCGGGCACAGGTGCGAACGGGCCTGCGTCAGGGACTGATCACCGGCCTCGCGCTCGGCGGCCTGAACACCGGCGTGATTCTGGCAGTCTTTCCCTTTCTCGGTTACGACATCACCTTCTTACGGCAAACCCCGCATGGCCTGCTCCCTCCGTTCGTCATGATCCCTTGGATGATCGGGATCATCGCGTTCTTCGTGGAACTCAACTTCCGTGGTTTCATCTTAGGCAGACTTGCCGCATTGGAGTCCCGTCTATGGAAATCCGGCGCAGATAGCCGTTTCTCACCTCTGGCCCTGCTCGCCACGACGCTGCTCTTTGCATTCGATCCGTTTATGGTGCACACGTTTCAACATCTCCATTGGATCGCTGTATGGGATGGGCTGATCTGGGGTGCGATCCGGCTGCGGACAGGAAACCTCTACACCATCATCGTCGCGCATGCGGTGGAAGTCCTCATCATGTATAGTGCGGTGAAAATGGCGATCTAGCGTATTGTGTGACGCGTGTCCCGTGAAGCCCGCTTCGCCGACTCAGCGAGGCCCTCGGCTTCGCCGCGAGGCGAGCGAGCGTGAAGCGCAAGACAGAAGAAGAGGGTCTGCATCTTTGTTTGCGAGATACGAGATGCGCGTCACGAGATACGTTTCACAAAGAAGGAGGCTCTGTGAATGACGTGGTGAAGTATGCCGTGTACTTTTTGCTGGGCGGAACGATCGTCAGCATTTCGACCTACCTTGGGTCCCAAGGCAAATCATTTCTGGCCGCTTTTGCCAGCACCTTTCCCGCAATTACCGGCGCGACGTTTGTGCTGATGTATCTGAATGGAGGGAGCGACGCGATCGTCAGTTACGCCAAGAATCTCCTGTGGTTTGTCCCACCCTGGATCGTCTATGTCCTGTCCATGATCGCCGGCGTTCCCCGCTTCGGATTCTGGCCGACCATGGCCGGCTCGCTCGTGTTGTATATTGGCAGCGTCGGCGCCGTGCGGCTCTGGCTGCGCTGATTCCCATCAGCGGCACATCCCGTCATTCGACGACGACTGCCGTGCCACTGGCGCTCACCATCAGCATACTGGCATTGGCGCCGATGGTTTCATAGTCGATGTCGATGCCCACGATGGCATTGGCGCCCAGGTGTTTGGCCTGTTCCCGCATCTCACCGAGGGCGATGTCCTTGGCCTTGCGCAGTTCGGCTTCATAGGC
>JBJACV010000016.1:0-88957 GCA_046604365.1 Nitrospira sp. | reverse complement strand
TGCGATTCTGTTGGTCGAGCAAGGGCTGCATTTCGCCGCCCGGCTGGCGGAGAAATACGTGGTCATGGCCAAAGGCGCCGTCATGGCCGCCGGCAAAAGCGATCAGCTCAACGCCGACATGGTCCGCCAGCATTTGACGGTCTAGCGGACGCGGTACTCATGAACATGTCTGCCGCGATTGTCCGTCTCTGCGAGCCGAGACGAGGCCGATCCGTTGTTCCGGCCTTCATTGTTCGTATCTCGTGAAGCGTATCTCGCAAGCAAAGATACGATGCACTTTCTTTCTGTCCTGTGCTTCACGCTTCACGGGATACGAGATGCGAAGTCCGGTTTGCGAGATACGAGATACGCTTCACGAAGAACGATCGTTCAGAGAAGAGAGGAGGATGTATGCATCTTACTCCAAGAGAACAGGAAAAACTGTTGATCTATACCGCGGGACAGCTTGCGGCGGACCGCAAGAAGCGCGGACTCAAACTTAATCATCCCGAATCCGTTGCGTACCTGACTGCGGCCATTCTTGAAGGCATCCGCGACGGCAAGTCCGTTGCCGATCTCATGACCTATGGGGCCACTCTGCTGTCGCGTAATGATGTCATGCCCGGCGTGCCGGAAATGATTCACGAGTTTCAGGTCGAAGGGACCTTCCCTGACGGCACGAAACTGGTGACCGTGCACGATCCTATCCGATAGGCTCCCGGGTCCAATCGGCCATTTCATATTCTTTGTTGGAGGAGGGGACATATGCCGAAGAAGAGCAAACGAGCTCCGGCGAGGGCTCACAAAGCTCCTCAGAAGAAAGGGGGTTCTCTGGCCGCCGCGATCAAGGCCGAGTTGTCCCGACCGATCATTCCGGGCCAACTCCAATTTGCTTCCGGTGATATTGAACTCAATGCGGGCCGTCCGAAAAAGGAATTGAAGATCGCCAATACCGGCGACCGGCCGATTCAAGTCGGCTCGCACTGTCATTTTTTCGAGGCGAACCGCGCCCTGACATTCGATCGCGAACAGGCGTTCGGGTTTCGACTCGATATTCCAGCCGGCACGGCGGTGCGGTTTGAGCCGGGCGAAGAGAAGAAGGTGACGCTCGTGGCGCTCGCGGGCCAGCGGCTGGCCCATGGGATCAATGCCTTGACCAACGGTTCGTTGGATGATCCACAAGTCAAAACGAAGGCGCTGGCGAAGGCCGCAGAGATGGGATTCTCCGGCAAAGGAGGGGCACGGTGAAAATTCCACGCAAACAATACGCGGATCTTTTCGGCCCCACGGTGGGTGATCGAATCCGGCTTGCCGATACCGAGCTATTCGTCGAAATCGAAAAAGACTTCACCTCGTATGGAGACGAAGCGGTCTTCGGCGGCGGCAAGGTGATACGAGATGGAATGGGTCAGTCTCCGAGCGCCACCAGCGCCGCCGGCGCGCTCGATACGGTGATTACGAACGCGGTGATTCTCGACTACTGGGGTGTCGTCAAGGCGGATATCGGAATTAAGAACGGTCGTATCGCCGGTATCGGCAAAGCGGGGAATTCCGACCTCATGCCGAATGTCACCAAGGGAATGGAAGTGGGGCCCGGCACAGAGGCCATTTCCGGAGAAGGCTGCATTGTGACGGCGGGAGGCGTCGAAACGCACATCCATTACATCTGCCCCCAACAGTATTGGGAGGCGCTCTCCGCCGGCCTGACGACGATGATCGGCGGCGGGACCGGGCCTGCTACCGGCACCAACGCGACGACCTGCACACCGGGACCATGGAACATTCATCGGATGTTGGAAGCCTCCGATGGAATTCCGATCAATCTCGGTTTCCTGGGGAAGGGCAATGCATCCCAGCCTCAAGGGTTGGACGAGCAGATCGAGGCCGGTGCCATCGGATTGAAGCTCCATGAGGATTGGGGGACCACGCCGGCTGCGATCGACACCTGTTTGAGCGTCGCCGAACGCTATGATGTGCAGGTCGCCATTCACACCGATACGTTGAATGAAGCGGGGTTCGTCGAGGACACGATCAAAGCCTTCAAAGGGCGGACGATCCACTCGTTCCATACGGAGGGCGCCGGCGGCGGGCATGCGCCGGATATCATCAAGGTCTGCGGCGAACCGAACGTGCTGCCGTCCTCGACCAATCCGACGATGCCGTTTACCGTGAATACGATGGATGAGCATTTGGACATGCTCATTGTCTGCCATCACCTGAATAAGCGTGTGCCGGAGGATGTCGCCTTCGCCGAGTCGCGTATCAGGCGAGAGACGATTGCGGCGGAAGATATTCTGCACGATTTGGGCGCAATCAGCATCATGTCGTCGGATTCCCAGGCCATGGGGCGGATCGGAGAAGTGATTATCCGCACCTGGCAGACGGCGCATAAGATGAAAGTGCAGCGGGGCCATCTGTCGCCGAAGAGCGGGAAGGATTCGGCTCAACACGACAACTTCCGGGCGAAGCGCTATGTGGCCAAGTACACGATCAATCCGGCGCTTGCGCATGGGATTGCTCATGAAGTCGGATCGGTGGAAGTGGGAAAAATCGCCGATCTCGTCATTTGGAAGCCGGCTTTCTTCGGCGTGAAGCCGGAGATGGTCCTGAAGAGCGGATTCATCGCGCAAGCGCAGATGGGGGACCCCAACGCGTCCATCCCGACGCCTGAACCGATTATCAGCCGGCCGATGTTCGGCTCGTTCGGACGGGCGATCCACAGCACCAGTTTCACCTTCTTATCTCAGGCGGCGCTGGATCGAGAGGTCCCGAAGAAGCTCGGTTTGCAGAAGCGCGTGGCCGCGGTGAAAAACTGCCGCACCGTGAAGAAGCGCGATCTGAAGTTGAACGATTATCTGCCCAAGATCGAAGTCGATCCGGAAACATACGTCGTGACGGCGGACGGCGAGCGGCTCACGTGTGAACCGGCGATTGTGTTGCCGATGGCGCAGCGGTACTTCTTATTTTAGCGTAAGGGGTAAGGGGTTAGGCGTAAGGAGTAAGAGGACGCTGTCGGATGAAGACGCGCGGGTTGCTTGAGGGCTTGCGGTTCACCGATACATTTTTCCCGTCGGGCGGGTACGCTTTTTCATCAGGTCTGGAAGCGGCCGTGCAGGGCGGCGCCGTGAAGGACTCGGATCAGCTGGCTCGCTATGTCGAAGATCTGCTGCGCGGAGGAATAAGCCGGCGAGAGGCAATTGCCGTCAAATTGGCGAACCGGGCCGGAGCAGCAGGAACACTCGACTCAGCGGTCCAGGTCGATCGGGAATTGGATTCAACGAAGCTCGGCCGTGAATCGCGCCTTGCCAGCCGCCAAATGGGACGGCAGGTAATGAAAGTCGCTGCGGATCAACTCCGGGGCAAGACGGTGCTGACGGAGTATCGCGATGCGGTGGAAGCGGGTAAGGCCCCAGGCCACGTAGCCGTCAGTTTCGGGCTGACGTTGGGAGCCTGTGGATGGAACGGCGAAGAAACAGCTGCGGCGTTTCTGTATCAGACGGCGGTGGGATTCGTCTCGGCCGCGATGCGGCTGACTCCTCTCGGCCAGCGTGAAGGGCAGCGTGTGCTGGGCGAGTGGCTCCCGTTGATCGATCGTATCAGCCGCGAAGTCGGGACCGAGAGCCCCATGAGTTCATGGTCTCCCATTCAGGACATTTACGCCATGCGTCACGGCCGGCTGGAGTGGCGGCTTTTTAGAAGCTAAGAGCGTATGGCAGGTGGCGAGTAGCAAGTAGTGAGTGGCAAGTAGCAAGAAGCAAGTGGCAAGAAGGGGAAGGAGCGCGGTGATTGGCTTTCAGCTCTTAGCCATAGGCTATTTGCTATAAGTTCTTGGTAATGCCATGCACGACCACAGCAATCAACACCGTCACGGCGACATGCATCCGACGAGCGCAAGAACGAAGGGTATTCCCATCATCGGCGTTGGGGGACCGGTGGGGTCCGGCAAAACCGCGTTGGTCGAAGCCCTGTGCCGGACATTGCGTGACCGTTACAGCTTGGCGGCGGTGACGAACGACATTTTCACCAAAATCGATGCGGAGATTCTGACGAAACGCGCCGCCTTGCCGATCGACCGGATCGTGGGAGTGGAGACCGGCGGCTGTCCCCATACGGCGATCCGGGAGGATGCCTCGCATAATCAGGAAGCGATCGACGATCTGCTCAAGCGGCATCCGGACATCGAGTTGATTTTCTTGGAAAGCGGTGGCGACAACTTGGCCGCGACCTTCAGTCCTGAATTGGTGGACTACGTGATCTATGTGATCGATGTGGCCGGTGGCGATAAGATTCCACGCAAAGGCGGACCTGGCATCACCCGATCCGATCTGCTGGTCATCAATAAGATGGATCTGGCTCCCTATGTTCGCGCCGATTTGGCCGTGATGGAGCGGGATACCCTCCGCATGCGGGGCGAGTTGCCGTTCGTCTTCACCAACCTCTTGTCCGGGGAAGGGCTTGATACGGTCTCGGCCTGGGTTGAGCAACGCATTCCACAGCGAGTCCCGCGCGTGTGATCGTCTCACCGGTGCCTGTGTCACCAAAAAGAAAAAACTCACCGGATATTCTGACCGAGTCGGTCGGCCGCGCTGGAGCGTTGCGACTGGAGTATGCCCGGCGCAACGGCCGGACAATCATCACGCGCTCCCACTGCACGACCCCCTGGCATCTGCTCCCGCCGATCTACCTCGATGATACGGGTGCGGCCTATACATTGCTGGTAAATCCTTCCGGCGGCCTGGTCGGTGGCGATCGGCTGTCCATCGATATGAGGCTGGGCCGGAAGGCCCATGTCCTCATCTCCGCGCCTTCAGCGAACCGCGTCTATCGCTCGCAGGGCGAGGTGTCGATTCAGGATATCAAGATCACTCTCGGCGCTGGTGCGGTGTTGGAGTGGTTGCCTGAACATACTATCCCCTTTGCCGGTTCGCGATTCCGCCAATCGATTCAGGTGAGATTGGAACCGGGCGCGACGATCCTCTTATGGGATGCCGTCGCGTCCGGGCGAATTGCCAGAAACGAGCGATGGGCCTTTGCGAGTTTGGAGAATGAAATATGCGTTACGACGGCAGCAGGGCAGTTGCTGGTGGAGCGGTATGCGCTGGACCCGGCGACGGACTTGGGATCGGTCGGGCTTGCGGCCGAATGGGACTATGTCGCATCGCTCTATGTCATCAACGATACCGTCGCGCCTGAGGTGTGGAGTCGTTTGGAAGCGCGGATCGGCCTGCTACTGGACGAGCGAACCGGGTCTCTATTGGGGGGAGTGTCTCAGCCGGCTGCGCCGGGAGTCGCGGTCAAACTTCTGGCCAGGACTGCGCCGGATCTCACCGGAGCGCTGGATGCCTTGTGGGCGGCTGTGCGCGCAGAGCTCTGGAATCTGCCGCCGGTGGCATGGAGGAAGTACTGACGCCGCTTCGGTCTTCGTCGTTCGTATCTCGTGAAGCGCAGGACAGAAAAAGAGCGGGGCGCATCTTTGTTTGCGAGATACGCTTCACAAGCCCCTAGGAAGTCAGACTTATTCCCTATTCCTTGCCGGAGGCGGTGCGGAGCGCGGAAGCCAGGCCAAGCAGTGAGAGGGTGTAGATCAGCCATTTCGACGGATCGAAATTGTACCAGCGTGGACCGTTCCGGTAATCGGTCTGATGCGTGTGGTGGTAATTGTGGTACCCCTCGCCGAAAGTGAGGAGCGAGACCAGCCAGCTGTCCCGGCTGGAGTCCGCCTGGCTGTGCGGTTGTCTTCCCCACAAGTGACATACTGAGTTGATGCAAAAGGTCGAATTGAGGACGGCGAACATCCGGCCGACTCCCGCGAGCATGAAGCAACTCACCCCGGCCATCCATCCTCCATACAGCCATCCGACGACGAATGGAAACGCGAGGCCGGAGAGAACGATCGGCACGTAGTGCTGGTGCTGCCACACCACGATCGGATCTTGCCGAAGGCGTGCCGCGTATTTGGGGTCGGCATGACTTTGGTCTGACCACAGCCATCCGCAGTGGCTATGCCAAAATCCCAGTTTGGCATTGTACGGGTCGGCATCCTGGTCGCAGGCAGCATGGTGGCGGATATGGTCAGCTCCCCATTTGAGGGCGGAGTTTTGAAGTGCCCAGCCACCGGCAATGAGAAAACAGACCTTGACCCAATCCGGACAGGTGAAGCTTCGGTGTGAAATCAATCGGTGATACCCGACAGTAATGCCCAACCCGGTCACGACATACAACAGGCCGAACATCGTCCAGTCCAGCCAGGTGTAGCCGTAGAAGAATCCGAAGAGAGGCACTCCGATCATGGCGCTGCAGGTGACCAGACCGAAGAGCAGCATGGTCACATATCTGGGATAGGTGCGCCGGAGCCCTGTAATGGGGGCGGCCAGTTCACTCTGCGGTAAAAGGGTATCGGATGCAGGGGAATCCTCGGATGGGTGGATCATGCGGACGACGATGCTCTTTATGTTCTGGTTCTTCAGGAAGGCCGGTGCGCGCCGACAGTGCGTACTGTAACAGGTTGAGACGTAATTAGCCATTCATTTTCAGAGCAGATGGCTGGTGCGGTGCTGAGACGGGAGCAATAATGAGTGCTGAGTTGCCGGCTCTTAGCCATTCGTCACGCACGACTCATCACTACTTCTCTCACGTCCGGATGCTATCGGCCATCAGCTATCAGTTTTTGTCCTCAGGGCGACCGGCTCATTCCAGCGATGTCGCGATGAACTACAACGAATATGAATAATGCGGGGAGGGGTCTTGTATAGGTTGACAGGGGACGGTAAGATTTCATATACATACTTGGTCGAAAGCCAGCCTCGCCGGCACGTCGTCGATCATGTATGCGACAGCAGTTGCCGTTCCCATATTATTCTCTCATGGGCCGGTGAACGAATACAGGGATACGCGGGTTAGCTTTTATAGGGCGGTAGATTAATCACAAGGAGGCAGTCCAATGAAGAGTGCATTGTCCATCGTGTTGGGCGTGGCAGCCGTCGCGATCGTCGCGGCGCCTCTCACTTCGTTTGCAGGCGGAACGATTTCCGGTAAGGTCACTTTTGCCGGGAAATCCGAGCAGAAAGAGTTCCTCTTCTCGAAGTTCCCCAACCCCAATTTTTGTCCCAAGACTCCGAACAAGAGCTTGGTCGATGGGGACAAGCGGTTCTTGAAGACCGTTGAAGTCGGTAAGGATGGCGGGTTGAAGAATGCGGTTGTTGCGGTTGTAGATATCGAAGACCAGGCGTTCATGGGTGGCTACCAGGGTACCGAAGTGACCGCGGCGTTTTGCGAATTTCTGCCTTTTTCCGGCGTGGTGGTGAACAACAAGTCGTTCAAGGTTGAAAATACCGACGCCGATCCGGACGACCCCAAGTCGGTTCAGGGCGTGCTGCATAATCCGCATAGCTTTGTCGTCAAGGGCACCAGCTCAGCCACCGGTTTCAACATCGGTCTCGCCAAGAAGGGCGATAAGCTCGACAAGCCGGTGGTATTTCGTGGCGGCGCAGAGAAGGATGGCTATTACCGCTTACAGTGCGACCAGCATGAGTTCATGCAGTCCTTCTTTCTCCCGGTGTCGAATCCGCACTTCGCCGTGGTGAAGGAAGATGGTTCGTTCGAGATCAAGGACGTGCCGGCCGGCAAGCACAAAGTGGTGGCCTGGCATCCGTTTGCCGCCAAGGGCAAGAAGGTCGAGTTCGAGGTCGATGTGACGGACGGCGGAACCGCCAACCTGAAGGCCGAGATCAAGTAAACAAGCATTTAGCGTGAGCAGCGCAAGCTGCACCAAAGGGCTCAGCGGGGAAACCCGCTGAGCCCTTTGTGATTTTCTCGATGCATCGCCGATTGGTCACGCCGTATGTCCTCGCAGCCGATCTTCTAGTTCCCTGCCTTGCCTTTACGTTTCCGATCTAGGTAAGATCCAAGCGTTCAAAACGATGAGCCTGAGGGGCCGAAGGGGATCGGTGTGTCACGAGAATTCTCGCTCGCAGAGATCTTCCAGCTGGGGTACTACTGGGAAACCAAGATCCTCTTGACGGCGGTCAAGCTGGACCTGTTTTCCGCGCTGGATGGCAAGCCGAAAACGGCGAAGGAAGTCGCGGGGCGCATCGGGGCCCATGAGCCGACCCTTGCCCTCTTGTTAAATGCGCTTGTGGCGTTGGGGTTGCTGACGAAAGCAGGGGATTTGTACGGGAATTCCTCGGCGGCGGAGAAGCACCTTGTCCGCCATTCCTCTCAGTACATCGGGCACTTACTCGTGCTGCACGATGCGGAATGGAACAATTGGGGGAAGCTGGAGGAGACGATTCGAACCGGGTGCCGGCCGGTTGACCGGCATGTCTTTGAAACCGATCCTGAGTTGGGAAGCAACGTGTTGGCGGTATTGCATCGCATCGGCCGGCAGAGCGGACCTGATTTGGCCAAACGGCTGAAACTGGCCGGGCGTGAACGTCTGCTGGATTTGGGCGGCGGCGCGGGTACGAATGCCATCGCATTTTGCCAGGTCTATCCCGAATTGACCGCGACGGTGTTCGATCTTCCCGCGACGCTTCGGTTGACGGAGAAGACCGTGAAAGAAGCGGGGCTGGAATCGCGGATCGCGATGCTCCCCGGCGATTTCAACCGGGATGCCCTGGGCGGTCCCTATGATGTGGCGCTCATGTCCGACATCCTGCATTATCAGACATTCGAATCGAATGCAGCCTTGGTTGGAAAAGTATTCACTCATCTGGCGCCGGGTGGCCGGCTGGTCATCAAGGATCGATTTCTGGACGAGGCGGGAACGGGTCCGGCTTGGACAACGGCCTTTGCTATGCATATCTTGGTCAATACGCAGCAAGGCAGCTGTTATCGAACCAGTGAGGCGATGAGCTGGATGACCAAGAGCGGATTCACCTCCGTCACGGAACTGGAAAAAACGGCCGTGGTGCAGGGGGTGAAAATTCGTGAAGCGTGAAACGTATTTCGTGAAGCGCAAACGGGATTGCGAGATACGCTTCACGAGCAACGAGCGACGAAGGGTCTGACCTTATGGATTGGTTACGGGAGCCGGGGTTTTTCGGGACGCATGCCACGGTGGGGGCTGATCTGAGCCAGTTTATGGCGACGCTGTTTACCTGCCTGTTCGTCCTGGGATGGTTTCAGGCCCGGAAGCGCCGTGCCGATGCCCACCATTGGTTGATGTTGGGCGGCATGATCTCGATGCTCAGTTTTTTCATCGCCTATTATTTGTTCCGGCAACTCGGCGTGCTGGCGTTCGAGGGCAAGGAAGGGTTCGGCGGATCGCAGACGCTTTACGACTATGTGTTCATCCCTGTGCTGACGCTCCATATCATTCTGGTCATGATCGGATTGGTCATGGCCGTGTACATGATCGTGCTGGGTTTTCGCTCCCAACAGTTCGTGGACGGCATACGATCACTTCGAGAGTCGTTGTTGCAGACGACATGGAAGAAGGTGGGGTTGATCTTGGGCGGGATCACGGTCGTGGTGCTCGGCTTGTTCGGGTCGCGTGTCGTCACCGCCGGATTTTCCATGCGGAAGTTTGAGGTCTACCTGATCTTTCTGCTCATTGTGGCTTTCGTCTTTGGAATCGAAATGGTGATCCAGCGGATTTGGCCGAACGGCGGGCAACGCCATCGCGCGCTCGGCCGTTTTACCATGGTCATCTACTGCGTGCTGTTTGTCACCGGCAGCTTTACCTATACGATGTTGTATATCCTGTATCCGGGCAAGATCGGTTAGGGCGATGCGTATTCGCTCCGAAACACCTCACGCCTCACGCCTTACGTTTCACGGTGCTCCATCATGCTGACCTGCGGATGTGGGCGCTGGATGCATACGGCGGGGATCGAAGAGCGGGCCTATGACGACGGGGCGCTACAATGGTTCATCCGATCCGAATGTCGTGGGTGCGGATTACACGTGGGGATTGATGTTCCGGCGGGGCAGATGCATGGGTTGGTCGACCGGCTCATGTGGACGGACGAGGCCCTGCACCGTGTCGAGCGGATGCCGCCCTATCTGGCTCCTCTCTATCGTGAGGACGTGGAAAGTGTGGCTCGTGTCCGTGGCGAACGGGTAATCACGTATGAGACATTGTTGCGGCCGTCTACCGGGGAACGGATCGAATGGGAGCCTGAAGCAGAACAGCGGTTGGAGAACGTGCCGGCTCCGGTCCGCGCCATGGCGCGGGTCGAATTGGAGCGTACGGCGGCGGATCGCGGAACGTTCCGCATCACCGTGGCGTTGATGGAAGAAATCAAAGCCAAGTACTTTGGAATGGCGTCTCAGAAAACGTAAGACGACGTGAGGGGTAAGGCGTTAGGCGTAAGGGGAAGAAGGCAGAGCATCATGGTGATCGCCTCACGCCTCACGTTTCACGCCTAACGGGTTCACTATGCTGCATCGGATGGCGCTACGAGTATTGCCGAGTTTGAGCCTGGTGGTGACCGAGGACTCTGTCCGCAAGCAGAAGCGGATCGTGATGTTCGTGCCCGGGTTCGTCGCGTTCGGCATCTATCGGTCGGCCAAGCATGTCGTGCCGCTCGATGACGCGTTTGTGCTGCTCTTGGTGAGCAGTCTGGTGGCGGTGGTGACGGCGCTGGTCTCCTATCGTGTCGGACGAGCGGTCCCCTGGACGGCGATGGTGCGCGAGGATGGGAGTCGACTGCTTGGCTGGGTGGCCGGATGGATCGGCGCAGTCTATGGTATCCAGTTGTCACTATTGGTCTTGGCGATTTTGTGGATGGCGGGTTACAGCTATCTCCAACATCCCGACGGTCCGGCTATGATGGCGATCATCATTTCCTGCACATCGGTGGCGCGCGATGCGTTTGAGATCGGTCATGTGCGAAAGATTGCGTTGATGGGAAAGCCGATGCCGACGTTTCCGGACGGCGCCGCCTTGCGTCAGATGTTGGGAAGCCAGGCCGCACAAGTTGCTCCTTGGGTTGCCGCCGGATTGGCGATCGGCGCAGCGGCGGCTTCGTTCGGGCAGGCCGTGGGAGGACAGCAAGCGGCGTTCGTCGAATTGTCCGCTGTGACGATCCTGGGCGGCGCCATCGCGCTCTGCGCCTACTTCGGGGGGTTGAAACCTCAGGCGTCATGGATGGCGGGATTGGCCGAGACCAAGACTGCCGAGTTGCTGAAGTATTGGTGGTGGCCGGGGTTGGCCTTTGCGGCTACGTACTATCTGGTTGCGGTCGGCGTTGCCGTATTTGTGATGAAGCAGCCGGAGTTCTCGATGGTCGTTGCGGCGATCGGCGGCGCGCTTGTCACCGGATTGATGGCGCTCTATGGCTATTATTTGGGGTATCGTCGAAATGTGGAAGAGCAACAGGGGCGGAGCCTGAGTCCGGCGCTGCTGCGTTGTCCGTTTGTCATGGGCATTCTTGGGAAGTCGGCAACGATGGGCGCGTCGATGGCACCTTCTGCTCCGGCTCCGGGATCGAAAGCGTAAGATGAATATCATCCGTTCAAAAGAGAAGCTGACGTCCCTTGCGCTGGTCGTTGCTGTGGTTGCCTTGTGGAGTCTGTTCAGTCCGGCGCTGGATCTTCCTGCCTGTGCCGAGGAGTCGACGGATCTCTACTTCAATACGCCCGGGACGCCGCAGGGTCCGGCCGCTCCGGCGCCTCACGAGACGGCCTATCCGCGGATCGGTTCTTCCGACAGCCGGTTGCTCGTGTGGTTTGTGACGCAACTGCACACCTACTTCGGCGGTTTCGTGCTGGCACTGCCGCTATTTTGCGCATTGCTGGAATTTCTTGGATTGATCACGACGAAGCCGGCCTGGGCGCTTCGCTACGACGGCCTGGCGCGTGATTTGGCGAAGGTGGCGCTCCTGGCTTTGTCGGTCACGGCGTTCATCGGCAGTCTGATGTTGACGATATTCATTACGCTCTATCCCAGTTTTATGAAATACATGGGCGGCACATTCAAGTCGTTCATGCCGGTCTACGCCGCCGTGTTTGTCGGAGAGTCGCTGCTGCTGATCGTCTATTACTACAGTTGGAATCGGATGGCCGAGCGGGGCAGAAAGTGGATCCATGCGGCAATCGGGATTTTGACGAACATCGTGGGCACCGTATTGCTGCTGCTGGCGAATTCCTGGTCCGCCTTCATGATGGCGCCGGCCGGTGTGGATGCCCAGGGGCGGTTTTTAGGCAACGTCTGGCACCTGTTGCACTCAGCGTTCTGGAATCCGCTCAATGTCCACCGATTTCTCGCGGACATCATGTCCGGAGGAGCCGTCGTCTTGGCCTATGCCTGCTACCGGTTTTTCACCGCCAAGACGAACGAAGAACGGGCCTATTTCGACTGGGTTGGTTATGTCTTCTTGTTTGTGACGGTGTGCGCGCTGCTGCCGATGCCGATCGCCGGCTACTGGTTGATGCGGTCGGTCTTTGTGTTCCGTCAAACGATGGGTGTCACGATGATGGGAGGGCTGCTGACCTGGCTGTTCGTCATTCAGGCTATACTCATCGGCGTTCTGTTCCTCGGTATCAACTATTATATGTGGCAGGGGATGGCGCGGCTGAAGGGCGCGGAACGCTATCAGCCGTATTATCAATTCGTGCTCGGCGGCCTGACGCTGGCGCTGTTTATCTGGCTGACGCCGCATACGCTCATGATGTCGGGGAGCGAAGTCAAAGCGATGGGCGGCGCGCAACATCCGGTGGTCGGAAACTACGGCGTCATGTCGGCCAAGAACGGCGCGATCAACATCATTCTTCTCTTCACCGCCCTCAGCTTTTTGTACTATCGGCGGGCGAGCCGGACCATGACGGTGTCCTGGGTCAGAACCGGCAACATCGTCATCGCTGTGCTCTTCGCTATAGGTATGCTCAACGTCGTCGGGCTGTCGGTGTATGGCTACTACCTGCCGGCAAAGATCCGTGTGGGGCTGTCGGCGCCGCAGGCCGTTACGACGTTCACCGTTATTGCAGTCAGCCTGATCATCAATCGCATCATGCTCACGCGGGCGGTCGTGCATGGGCCGGTTCAGTGGGGAAAGATTCCGTTCCGCGGCATGGTGGTGCTGTTCGGGTTGTCAGCGGCCTTTACGTGGGTGATGGGATTGATGGGCTTTATTCGATCATCGGGCCGATTGTCCTGGCATGTCAGCGAACTGATGGCCGATGTGTCGCCATGGGCATTTACGCCGGACCTGGCCTTTGCCGCCAAAATGGTCACGTTGAATATGGTCGTGTTCTGGGGGGCGGTGCTGCTCCTGTTTTGGATGTGTCAGCGCGGGCAACAGTCGGTCATGGGCGAGGAACTCCATGATGCGGAGGCGCCGATCCTGTCGCCGGTTCCGTCACAAGAAACGTAACGAAAGGGTGTGGAAGGATATGAAGAGGGTGCTGTGTGGTGCTGCGATTGTGGTCGGAAGTCTGGTGGCTGTGCTCGCGTGGCCCGGTTTCGGATGTGCGGAGGGCCCGGTACTCATCCTGGAGGAATTCAAGGCGAAAGAGGCCGACGGATTCCCCTCTGCGTGGGAACATGAGAATCAGCGGAGCCAGTCCAAAGGCCGCGATGCGTATAAGGTGCAGTCTGAAAACGGCGTACACTTCCTGTCCGCGAAGGATGCGGGGCAGCGGATCAAGAAGAAAAAAATCGAGTGGGATCCCAAGGCCTATCCCGTGCTGACGTGGCGGTGGCGTTTGGTGAAAGCTCCGACCGGCACGGAACCGCTGGCCGCGATCTATGCGTCGCTCGATACCGACCTGTTGTTCATTCCGGTCTTCACGAAATATGTATGGAGCGCCACGAAGCCGGAAGGTACGCTGACCGAAGGCGGTATGTTCAGCGGATCCGAGATCGTCGTCCAAAGCGGAACGAACGCGTTGGGACAGTGGTTTGAAGAACGGGTCAACGTCTATGAAGACTTCAAGCGAATCCATCGGCATGAGCCGGCGGCGAAAGCCTGGGGGATCTCAATTATTGCCAGTTCCGGAGTCGAGATCGATTTTGGCCCCATGACGGCGTTGCCGGCGAAGTAAGGACATTGTCACAAGACATATGCGTACGCCTCCATGACACGCATATGTACAATGGGTGTCGCGCAGGTTGCAGGTCGATAGTATGCCGATCTGGAAAGTATTGGACATAGCCTTGGGCATGGTGGTGATGGGGACCGTGGGGACGCTCATCGGAGTTACCATGGGTGGGGGATTGTTCCCGGTGGCTGTTGGGGTCGGGCTTGTTTTGGGTTGCGTCATCGGATATTTGGGCGGCCGCCGGTTTCTGGTCAGCATCATGATTGGAACCGTATTGGGCGGGGCGTTGGCTTGGTTGCTGGCTGGTATCGACCGGATTTGGGTTGGGGCGGGAGCGGGTGCGGCGATGGGCGGCTTCCTTGGCGTCCAGATTTCCATGCTTCTCGATATGCGCGCGGCCAGAAAGGCTCCGCCGGAAGAAGCTGAGCCGTCTGTGTCTCAACCGTGAACGGGAAGAGGGGATTGCGTGGAAAATAAGGGTGTATTGTACGGGTCCATTATTTTTGTGTTCGCGTCATTTTTTCTCATGGTCGGCCTGTTGGCCTATGAGTCCTACAAGGCCAATCAGATGAAGCAACTGGCCGCATCCATCAAGTCCGAGGATCGACAGACGGTGAGCAGCGGGACGTTCCAGGACTATTCGATGTACAAAACGAAAATTGGAGATGAAGGGCGGGAGATGGTCCAGATTCCTGAAGGGCCCTTTACGATGGGGAGCGTGGATGCCGATCCGGATGAAGCGCCGGAGCATCAAGTTTTCTTGAAAGGGTTCTTTATGGATCGGAAAGAAGTGACGCAGGCGGAATACGCGCGGTTCGCCAAGATGACCAAGCGTCCGATGCCGAGGATCGAAGTGTTCGAAGACGATCAGTCAAAGCTGCTCCAGCAGGAGTTTGCCGCGATGAGTGTGTCCTGGGATGATGCGATGGCCTATTGTAAATGGGCCGGCAAGCGCCTTCCGACTGAAGCAGAATGGGAAAAGGCAGGACGCGGTGAAGGCAAGAGAAAATATCCCTGGGGAGAGAAGTTCGCCGTCAATGCGGCGAATGTGGACGGCAGTGAAGACGGCTACAAGTACCTCGCGCCCCCCGGATCGTTCGAGGCGGGACGGAGCCCCTATGGGCTGTTTGATATGACCGGCAACGTCGCGGAGTGGGTAGCAGACTCGTACGATGAGCACTATTATAAAAAATCACCGTATCGTGATCCCAAAGGGCCGGAGAATGCAGATCTGAAAGTGGTGCGGGGAGGATCGTGGCGGGAGACGGAACAGAATGCGCGGCTATCCAAACGATTTGCCGCGAAGCATTGGCGGACGGATATTACGATCGGTTTTCGTTGCGCGGGCGATCCTGATCTGCCGGGTGGCACCCCCGCTTCCTAATCCGCATGATTCACGGGTACGCCTACTGCCATCGCCGACCGCTGCTCCGTCCTTCGTCGCTCGTATCTCGTCCTTCGACTCTGCTTAGGACCGTGAGCCTGTCGAATGGTGAAGCGTGACGCCCGCTTCGCCGACGATGCGAGGCGAGCGCAGGACGGAAAGAGCGTTTCTGTATCGGGTATCGTTGTTCGCGAGATACGAGATACGCTTCACGAGCAACGCGATTCCACGCGATTTTGTGAATAATGCGGGTTAGGCCGATATGCTCGAATCAAAATTCAAAATTGTCTTCCTGTTCGTTGTGTTGGCCTGTGCCGCCCTCCCCATCGCGGGCATCATGAAAGGCACGACTCTTACGCCATTCGAAGCACCTTCCGGTGAATCGACGAATGTGGTTGAGCGGGAGCCGGACAACGCGACGAACGAAGAGCCGGTTCCGGAGGACATGGTGACGATCCCGGCCGGGCCGTTCGTTCGTGGAACTGAGAGCGGCGGGTTCGATGAGCAGCCGTCACGGACTATTTACCTGGATAGTTTTTCGATCGATCGGCATGAAGTGACCAATTATTACTATCAGCAGTTCGTCGCTGCCACCGGCCATCGGAAGCCCGGGTTGCCTGCGCGCTATGTGAAGAGCATCGGCAGGATGAAGGGAACCAATCAGCCGATCGTCTATGTATCATGGGACGATGCGACGGAATATTGCCGATGGAAGGGGAAGCGGCTTCCGACGGAGTCGGAATGGGAAAAAGCGATGCGCGGCAGCGATGGGAGACTCTGGCCCTGGGGGAATAAGGAGCAGGCCAATGGCGCCAACTGGGCCCGGGTGGATGACGGGCATGAAGTGTCCGCAGCGGTGGGAAGTTTCCACACTGACAAGAGTCCGTACGGGGTGATGGACGGGGCCGGCAATGTCTTGGAGTGGGTGGCCGATTGGTACCAGGAAGTCTACTACAAGGAATCGCCGGAGAAGAATCCTCCGAGCCCTGAGCATGGGACGTATCGGGTGCTGCGAGGCGGAAGCTTTACGACGACCGGCGCCGATATTCGTATTACCAGCCGCAGCAAAATGATGCCGGATTTTCGCGATGAAACGATCGGATTTCGCTGCGCGGTCTCAAAAAACTCGGAAGAAGAGAAGCAGGAGAAGCCGTCCGGCGCTACAGAAAATCAAAATAGTAGAGAATTAAAAACACGGCCAAGATGATGTTGACAACCATACCAGCCAAAACTATAATGTCGAACGCTTTTGAGTTTTGTGCCATGATTTTTCTTCCGTGATCACGCTCACAATCGAGTCGCGAGGAAGTTGAATAACATAGGGTTCCCTGGCTGTCAAGAAACGCAGAATCTCATTGGCTATCCATCAAATCGATCAGCAATAAGGAGTCAGCGATGGCATCGGCAGCACCTCAAGATAGTGAGATCAAGGTCAAAATCGGCAAGATGATTTTCTACATCACCTGTGCATTTGGGCTATGGTTTTTCTATTGGTTTGCCGGAATTCAGTGTCCCTGTTGATGACCGCTGATTGCGCGATCCGCAGGCCATGCGTTTCGGGAAGTAGCGAGTAAGAAGAACGAAAAAGAGGAGAAGAAGCTATGAGTGCGCTGAATAATCCGGTCGTCGCGGTGATCGTCTCCCTCATCGTTGCAGTGGGGTACTTCGCGATGGTCGATCATTATCTGATGGACATGCAGGGCTTGGATTTCTGGTACCTCTTCCGCCAGTAAGAGAAGGATAGCGGTGCCGGCCCAAATCAATTGACATACGGACATCTCATGGATTTATTCGCATTGCATCAAGGAGGTATTTCATGGGTCTCGTAACCCGGAAGAACCTGTTCGCCATCATGGGGTTGTGTGCGATGGTGGGCCTCCTTCTGCTTCCGATCGTTATGGCGTTGCCGTCACCGGCTATCGGTGAAGAGGCGCCTGCGGCTGACGCGGAAAAGAAGGAAGGCGATAAAGTCGAGAAGGGGCGCGACGTCTATTATAAGACCGAAGGTATCGTGATGGGTGCTCCGGCTCCGAAGACGGTCGACGGCCCCAGGGATTATCCCCGGTACAACTTTGAAAGCCGCGTCCTGCTCTGGTTTGCCAATCAGCAGCATCTCTATTACGGCAGCTTCGTGCTGGCTGTGCCGATTTTCTGCATGATCATCGAGTTCATGGGGGTGGTGACGAAAGATAAGGCATTGGCCAAGCGGTATGATCAGTTAGCGTATGACTTCATTAAGATCAGCCTTACGGCCTACTCCTTGACCGCCGTTCTCGGCGGTATTTTGATCTTCACCTTCTTGACGCTCTATCCGGCATTCTTCGGGTATTTATCCGGCATCTTCCGCCCAGTCATGCATATTTATGCGCTCATGTTTGTGGCGGAGAGTGGAACCCTCTACATCTATTACTATGGCTGGGACAAGATGAAGGAAGGGTTCTTGAAGTGGATTCACCTGAGTATGTCGGTGGTCCTCAATATCATCGGGACTTTGCTCATGTTCCTGGCGAATTCGTGGATCGGTTTCATGATGTCACCGGCGGGTGTCGATGAGCAGGGCCGGTTCCTTGGCAATATCTGGCACGTGATCCACACCGCGTTGTGGAATCCGCTCAACTTGCACCGCATTCTTGGCAACATGGCCTTCGGCGGAGGCGTCGTGGCTGCGTATGCCGCCTATAAGTTTCTGGCGTCGAAGACGGACGAGGATCGAGCGCACTACGATTGGATGGGCTATATCGCCATGGCGCTCGGAGTGGCGTTCTTGATCCCGTTACCGTTCGCAGGTTACTGGTTGATGCGCGAGGTCTATGCCTATCGTCAACAGATGGGAATCACCCTCATGGGTGGGTTGCTTGCCTGGCTGTTCATTATTCAGGCGACCATGATCGGCATCCTCTTTCTCAGCACCAACTATTACCTGTGGCAGGCCATGGGCCGGATGCGTGGGGCCGAAAAATACCAACGATACATTAAGTATCTGGTGTTCTTGCTCGCGTGCGGTTACATGGTGTTCATCACTCCACATACGATGGTGATGACGCCGGCCGAATTGAAGGCCATGGGAGGCCAGCAGCATCCTGTGCTGGGTAACTATGGTGTGATGTCGGCCAAGAATGGCGGCATTAACGTCATTATTACAACGACGGTCTTGAGCTTCGTCTGGTATATGCGGGGCAACAAGGTTTCAACCGTATCGTGGGCGAAGTTCGGCAATATCTTTATGGGCGTATTCTTTGCGTGCGCCTATCTCAATATTATCGGGCTCGCCGTGTACGGGTATTACATTCCGGCGAACGTCCGCGTGGGGCTTTCGGTTCCCCAGGTGGCGACAACCCTCTCCTGCCTCTTCTTCATGTTTGCCCTTAATAGTGTGATGATGAAGGGGGCAAAGCAGATGGGGCCGATCGAGTGGGGGAAGATTTCCGCTCGTTCGCAATATGCGCTCATCATGTTGGCGACCGCCTTTACTTGGATGATGGGACTGATGGGGTACATTCGCTCATCTGTCCGTCTCTTCTGGCATGTCAATGAGATTATGCGCGATAACTCCCCCTGGGCCTATACCCATACGGTGGGGTTTGCGGCAAATATGATTTCATTCAACGTCTTGTTCTTTTGGGTCAGCATTCTTTTCGTGTTCTGGCTTGGTAGTTTGGCGGCTAAGAAAGCCCCGGTTGAAGCAAAGGCAGGCGTGCCCGGCGCGGTGCCGCAACCGGCAGGAAGCCACTAGCTCGATAGATATTAATAGATATTCGGCAGGCATGAGTCGGCGGGGAGATCTTATCCTTCCCGCGTGAGCCGGAGGAGGTCAATACCTTGGGTAATCTGATTAGCGAAGCCCTCTCGATGGGGTGGGTGGCTATTGCCATCCTTGCAGGTTTGCTCGTCTACTTTCAGGTGTCCATCGCCGATCCTGCAGCAAAAAAACGAGCGGTGTTCAAGACGTTTATCGGAATCGTCGCCACGTTCCTGTTGTTCATGGCGATCGCCAACTATAAGAACAATTTCTACGGTGAAAACCGGATGCTGCCCGCATCCCTTGCATTGATTACCGTCACAAGTTTTGTGATGGCGATGTACTTCACCAATCTGGGTGCATTGCTGAAAATCGGTGGATTTATGTTCTTTGTGGCGGCGTTTCTCTCCGGGTATGGCAACTGGCTGCCGCAAGTCGAAGGCGGCTTCCCGCCGAAAGAAGAGAAGATAACCTGGGACTCGATGACCCCCCAGCAGCTGGCCGATAAAGGCGAAGAGATTATCTTCGGCGGTATCGGAAAGAGCAGCGTCCAGGGTGAGATCGGCAAGGGCCAATGCCCGCTGTGTCACGGTTTTCAAAAGGGCTTCTTGAGCGAACGTGCTCCGAATCTCTATGGACTGCCTGAACGGGCGGAGAAGGAACGGCTGTCGGATCCTCGGTATAGCATGAATGCGCCGGAAAAGCGCGACACGGTTGAAAAAGAATCCTGTCCTGGTTGTGGAACCGCCACTAATGGACAGGAGTACATCGCCGAATCGCATGCCTGCCCGAATTGTTATGTCGTGGCCGGGTTCGGGCTGAAGGGCTCGAACGATCGAGAAAGCCAAATGCCGAAAATCCATAAGCCGCCGATATCATTGAGTCTTCCAGAGTTGGCAGCGGTGGATACCTGGATGTATCTCCGTGAAGGCAAGGAGCCGCCTTCTTATGAAGATATGATCAAGTCGTATGAGAAGTTTATTCCTGAATCCGATCGGCCTAAGCAGGAAGACGATAAACCAGCCGGTCCGGCAAGCGCATTGTTGGCAGATGGATCTGAGCCGGTTGATCAGATTTTTGCCAAGGGACAGTGTGTCTCATGCCACGTGATTCCTGGCATTCCTGGTGCGGTCGGTACGATCGGTCCGAAGCTGGAGGAGGGGACAAATGCCCCGCTTCGTCTGAAAGACCCAGGATACAAGGGCACGGCCAAGTCTACGACCGAATATATTATGGAGTCGATCGTCGAGCCGAGCGCGTACGTCGTGAAGCCGTTCCCGGACAACACGATGCCTAAGGTGTTCGGTCAAAAACTGAGCGCGGGTGCGTTGAAAAAGATTGTGGATTATTTATCGCAAGTGAAAGTGGGCGCGCCGCCGCCAAAGATTTCCTAGCATTAAGTCATATATCGCTGTTGCGGAGGGAAAGGGAGTAGGCGATGAAAGCATTGATGTCACTCGGTGCTCTGGTCGGAGTCTTGGGGCTCCTTCTGCTCGGAGGGATGATTTTCGACGTCGTTCCTTCAAACACAGTTCGTTTAGTCGAAGGCTACATGCCGATGCAAATGTTGATCGAGGTAGGCTGTTATGTCGCGGGTTTCGCCGGATTGAGTTACATGATGAGCGCCATGGGAATGCCGATTCCAAGATTTTGGCAGGGGATCGGATTCTGGGTGTTTTTCATGCTCTATTTGAAGTACAGAGTCTATCCGCCGATCCCGTTCAGTGTCCGTGCAATGTATGGGACGGTATCGATGGTCTCGGTGTTTATGTGGATTTCGGCCAGTGAGGAAGATTGGAAGAAGTTCAAGCAACCGATCATGAACGTGTTGGATGCGCAGACGGGCATGAACAAGATGATGCGGTATCTATATCTTGTCTTGATTCCCATCCTGGTCGGGGGATTTTCCTACAACGCCATGGTCCCGAAGTCAGAGGAGCCCGTTGAGCTCCGGACGGTCCATCCAGCTCCTCCGGCCAGCACAAAGGTTCATGGAAAGACGTACGTCTTGCAGACGTCGCAAAGTCCCTATCGTGTCAACCCGGAAGGGAAGTACGACCAAGAGTATAGTAATGCCAATATCGTGGAACAGGGGATGGGCCGGTTGATGAAGCCGAATGCCAATCCTTGGGACGACAAAAATCAGGGTTATCTGAAATATGTCAGGGAAGGCGGGGAAATATTTTTCCAAAACTGCCACTTCTGCCACGGAGATAATCTAAATGGACGCGGCTTGCACGCCTTCGCGTTCAACCCGATTCCGGCAAACTTTACCGACCCGGGTACGATCGCGCAGCTGCAAGAGACCTTTATTTTCTGGCGTGTCTCCAAGGGCGGTATCGGCTTGCCGAACGAAGGGTTCCCTTGGGCCTCGGTCATGCCGCCGTGGGAACAGCACTTGACGGTGGATGAAATATGGAAAGTCATTTTGTTCGAATACTGGCATACGGGCTACTATCCCCGTACCTGGGATTAATCAGTTGCGACATCTACTGCTAACCTGGATGGACGAGATGAGGACCAATATGATGAACAGCGTCACTCGGAAGGCCGGCATCGGTGCCGTTACTGCCTTCGGAGTTATCCTGATTGCCAGCAATGCGGGAGTGGCCCTTGCGCAGGGCGGTCTTCCTGAAGGTTTTAAAAAGGGTGATCTAGCTCCTGAGCCTTCCGCTGAAATGATCGAAGCGGGGAAGCGGGTCTATTTTACCAAGTGCGTGTGGTGCCACGGTGTCGATGGTGCAGGCGATGGACCTGGCGCCGATCGCCTCTGGCCGCGCCCGCGTAATTTCAATCAAGGGACATTCAAGATTCGCCACACGGCCAGCGGCGAGTTGCCGTTGTTTGATGCAAAAAAACCGGTTGCCGGTCAGAACGATTTGTTCGAGACTGTGACGCACGGATTGCCAGGTTCCGCCATGCCGCCATGGGAGGGTATCCTGTCGGAAGAGCAGCGGCTTCAGGTATTGTCTTTCGTCACCACGCAACTGGTGAAGGATCGTAAATTTACGGACAAGCAGTCTGAAACTCAGACGATTCTCAACCTCGCAGAACTCAAGCCGAAAGCTGCTTCCGAGGAGAGCAAGAAACGCGGTGCGGAATTGATCGTCGAAAAGAAGTGTGTTGAGTGTCACGGGATGGAAGGCCGGGGTGACGGCAATGCCTTCAATTTAAAGGATGACTGGGGATTTTCGATCCAGCCGGCCAATTGGCACAAGTGCTGGAATTTCCGTGGAAGCCGCCAGGATCCCTATAATGTCGCCAATATTTTCAGGACCTTCTCCACAGGCGTCAATGGCACTCCGATGCCGTCGTTTGCTGACAATACTTCGGTAGATGAGCGATGGGATATTGCCAATTTCGTGAACTCCCTCTGTGAAAGGGATGCCGAAGGCAATCCTCTTCCAATCGATCCATTGTCCGATAAACCGAAAATCAATTTCGTCATTCCCTCCGATCCTATTGAGGGAGAAATCCCAGCCGACATCGAACATGAGGCCTGGCAGAAGGCGCCTAAGCGGTACGTCGCAATGGGCGGACAAATCACCCACAAGCCTAGAAATTTCGTCAACCGGATCGACGATATTTGGGTTCGTTCGCTCTATAACGATACGCACATCGTGTATCTCATCGAGTGGGACGACAGAACGAAGAGTGTCGCGGAAGGGAAGCTGCCGTGGGCTCCGACACAGGTCAACATTGATATCAAGGAACAGGAGCCGAAGACCGGGGAAGAAGGGTCTATCGCAGCCAATCAGAATAAGTACGAGGTGTATAACGATGCCATCGCCATCGAAACAGCGGTGAAGTGGAAAGAGCTGCCTTCTCCGATCAAGCCGCGCTACCTGTTCGGCACCAACGAGCAGTTCCCGGTCGATATCGTGAAGTGGGAAGCCGATGGCTCAGTCCGGGCGTTCCTGGGAACCGGATGGGATAAAGACTTTGTCGAGCGTGATACCTATGAGGAGAATCTGAAAGTCCTCAAGGGTGAATGGAAGAACGGCCGCTGGTACGTAATGATTCAGCGTCCGGTGGGTAATAAGAAGGATCAGGACTACGATGAAGATACCTTCTTCGAAGTCGGGCAATACATCCCGACCGTTTTCTTTGCATGGGACGGTCATAACGGCGATGCAGGACGGAAGATGGCCGTGTCGGCCTTCTATTACACGTTCATGAATCCTCCGATTCCACAAGAGACGTACATCTATCCGGTTGTGATTGCGTTCGGTGTTGTCCTGTTGGAAGGATGGATATTGACCCGTCGCGCCAATAGGAAAAAGGGCAAGACGCTCTAATCTGAACGAGACGACTATTGGAAAAGCAGAGGGAGGGGGTGGGGAAACTCACCCCCTCTTTGTTTTTGACGGAGGCGCGTTGTCGACGATGCCATGATTGGCGATGTGACAGGAATTCTTCTCGCCGGCGGCAAGAGCAGGCGCATGGGAGAAGACAAACGGTTTCTCCTTATCGGGGAGCACACTCTGTTTGCACGGACTCTTACCGTGCTCCAATCTGTTTTTCAAACGGTTTGTGTCGTGATCGCACAAGACAGCCCGCCGTTGGAGGCGGAGGTTCCGGTGGTTCGTGACCTCGTAGCCGGTTGCGGCAGTCTGGGAGGGCTGTATACGGGACTCAAGCAAGCTCACACAGAGTATGTCTTTGTCGTTGCCTGTGACATGCCCTTTCTCAATCCACTATTGGTACGCCATATGGTTTCTCTCAAGGACAAGACAGATATCGTCATGGTTCGATTGGACCAAGGACTGCAACCGACGCATGCGCTCTACAGCCGGCGATGTCTCCCTGTGATCGAAGGAATGCTGGATGCCCGTCAGTTGAAGATCCAGTATCTCGCCACGCACCCTTCGCTTCATACCCGGCTTGTGGCCGAAAGCGAATTGTGGAAGATCGACCACGAAGGGCTGTCGTTTATCAACGTCAATACGCCGGCGGATCTGGATGCCGCGCGCATGCGGCAGGCGCGTGGAACGGATCCCACTTCGTCTGCATAAACACATGGCACGAACTGTTGTCATTCTCCACCCCGGCGCTCTCGGAGATGTCGTGCTGGCGGTCCCGGCGATGAGGCGTCTTCTGGCGCGGTTTCCACAGCATCGTAGTC
The DNA here is from genome assembly GCA_046604365.1 of Nitrospira sp. GTDB lineage: Bacteria > Nitrospirota > Nitrospiria > Nitrospirales > Nitrospiraceae > Nitrospira_D. Next base: position 64,747 of record JBJACV010000016.1, on the reverse strand, counting down.
TTCTCATTTCGAACGAACCGATTGGACGGTTCCTGCTGGAGTGCCGGATGGTCGATGCGTGGATACCCGTGCAAGCTGCTGCCTGTACGGACCTCTTTGCCGGCTCTGTTCCTGCTTCAACCGAACTTGGGCGCTGGCTCAACGAGTGTGATTGTGCCGTCGCGTGGATCAATGACGAAGGAGGGACTCTCGCAACCGTGCTGCGATGCTGCGGGGTTCGGGAGATGATGATCCAATCACCCTTTAGCCATGAATTGCAGGCCATGCATCAAGGCGATCGCTTTCTGGAAACGATCGGCGAGACGGTAGGGGACGGCTTGCTCGATGGGCAGATGCAGATCCCCTCCCATCTTGTGGAGCGAGGACAGGTCGATCTTGAACGTATGGGGATTCCATTCGACCGGCCCATCGCTCTGATACATCCCGGCAGTGGAAGCCGCCGGAAATGCGTCAATCCGAAAGTCCTGGCCTTGGCGACGGAGCAATTCCAACGCGAGGGTATGCGCGCGTTCATCCTGGAAGGGCCGGCCGACCGAGAATCCGTAGCCGGTCTATCCAACCTGGTTCCCACTGTACCGGTGATTGCAGGAGGGGATCTTTCGATCGTTGCATGCCTCCTGGCGCGATCCGTTCTCTATATCGGGAATGATTCAGGGATGACTCACTTGGCGGCGTTGCTCGCTGTTCCAACGATTGCATTGTTCGGTCCGACGGACCCAGAACGCTGGGCGCCGAGAGGTTCCCATGTGACGGTGTTGCGGGGAGCATTCTGTGCCTGCTCATCCCGGGAAAGTGTCGCAGCCTGTTCGGGGAAGCCATGTTTTGCCATATCGACCGGGATGATCGTTGCGGCCGGTAAGAAGATCGCAAGATCGATAGACACAACCCCTCGAAATCCTTCGCTGTACGCCTTGTCTCGGCCTGAGTCGTGTGCTACAGTACCCCGTTCATTTTCTCTTTCAATGGTAACGACTTAGGAGATTTTCCGTGTCTCAAGGCGTGGTCCAAGAGATGGTCGCGACAGCCTTGCTTGGAGCCCTCGATGGGGCCAAGAAAAAGGGGCAGTTGAAGACGGAAGCCTGGCCGGCACTCACATTGGATGCGCCCAAGCGGCCTGAATGGGGTGATTTGGCATCGACGGTTGCGATGTCGCTGGCTTCTTCAGAACAGAAGGCGCCGCACGATATCGCACAGATCATCGTTGAGAATCTTCCTCGCAGGGAACAGCTCTTTGAACGTGTGGAGATCGTCCGGCCTGGATTTTTGAATCTCACCGTGAAGCCCGCGCTGTGGCAGGAAGTTCTGAAGGAAATTGAGTCACAAGGCGCGGCGTACGGCAAGGCGGATCTTGGCCGGGGCCGCCGGGTACTTGTCGAATATGTGAGCGCGAATCCGACCGGTCCACTGCATGTCGGGCATGGCCGGGGCGCAGCGGTCGGGCAGGCGGTGGCCCGTTTATTGGACGCGGTGGGTTACGAGGTCGCCGGCGAGTATTACGTCAACGATGCGGGCCGGCAGATGAAACTCCTGGGCGCGTCGGTCTATGCGCGCTACCAGGAACTGTCGGGGAGGCCGGTCGAATTTCCCGAAGACGGCTATCACGGCGTCTATATCACTGCCGTGGCCGAACGAATCAAGCAGCAGCTTGGCGATGCGGCAAAAAACCAGGCTCCGGCTGAGCTCGAAGAGCAGTGCCGTATGTTCGCCTACCGGGAAATGTTGGCGCAGATCCGTGAAGACCTCAACTCGTTCGGCATCGAATTTCAATCCTGGTTCAGCGAAGCGTCCCTCCTCGAAACCAAGGCCGTCGAGCAGGTGTTGGATGAATTGAAATCCCGTGGCCTCCTCTTTGAGCAGGAGGGCGCCTGGTGGTTCCGTTCCTCGGCATTCGGGGATGAAAAGGATCGTGTCGTCAAAAAGCAGGATGGCGAATATACCTATCTGGCGTCGGACATTGCCTATCATCGGGACAAGCTCCGGCGGGGTTACGATCTGCTCATCGACGTCTGGGGGGCGGATCATCATGGATATATTCCCCGTATGCAAGCGGTGGTGCAGGCGTACGGCCATCCGAAAGAGCGGCTGCATGTGGTGCTGGTCCAACTCGTCAAGCTGTTGCGGGCCGGCGTCGAAGTGAAGATGTCGAAGCGGACCGGATCGTTCGTCACGATGCGGGAAGTCATCGATGAAGTCGGCGCAGATGCGGCGAAGTTCTTTTTCCTGATGCGCGATTCGCGGACACATCTGGATTTCGATCTGGACCTGGCAAAGCAGCGGTCCGCCGATAATCCGGTGTATTACGTGCAGTATGCCCATGCCAGAATTTCCAGTCTCTGGCGTGTTGCGGGTACCAGGGGTATTGATTGCCCTCCGGCGGCGGACGCGGATCTTTCGGTGTTGACCGACCCCGACGAATTGGGACTCATCCGAAAACTCTCTGCTTACCCGGACATTCTTCAGACGAGTGCGTCGGCGTTCGAGCCGCATCGAATGACCTACTATTTGCAGCAACTGGCGGCGCTGTTGCACACGTTTTACAACAAGCACCGGATTCTGCCTCCGGCGGGCATACAGGAAGCAGGCGAAGCGGAACCGGTCGAAGAACTGACACCCAAGAAGACCGCGGCCCGGCTTGTGCTGATGCGGGGTGTTCAGCAGGTCATCCGAAACGGTTTGTCGGTGCTTGGGATTTCAGCTCCTGAGCAGATGTAGGGAAGAGCGGTGAGCAGGCGATGATGCAATTCCAGCTTCGGCAACGCGATCGGCGCTCCAACGCCAGGCTCGGCCAACTGCGGACCGCCCGCGCCGTAATCGAGACGCCGGCCTTCATGCCGGTGGGTTCCCTGGGGCCGGTGAAGGGGCTCGAACCGGACGATCTTCACAGTCTCGGGTTTCGGCTGATGCTGAACAATGCGTATCATTTGTATCTGCGGCCAGGCCATAAAATCGTCGCCGACATGGGGGGGCTGCATTCGTTCACCGGTTGGTCCGGGGCGATCCTGACCGACAGCGGGGGATTTCAGATTTTCAGTCTGGCCAGGCTGTGCACCGTGACCGACGAAGGCGTCACCTTTCAATCGCACATCGACGGCTCGACCCATTTCATTACGCCGGAAACAGCCATCGAGATCGAAGAATCGCTGGGCGCCGATATCATCATGGCTTTCGATCAATGTGTGGCGCTTCCTGCGAGCCGGGAGGCGGTGCAGGATGGAGTGCGCCGAACCAAGCTGTGGGCGGAGCGTTGTCAGGCGAGCCGGAGAAGAACGGATCAGGCGCTGTTCGGCATCGTTCAGGGCGGGCTGGAACATGATCTGCGCGCGCAGTCGGCGAGAGATTTGACGGCGCTGGGATTCGAGGGGTATGCCGTCGGCGGTTTGTCTGTGGGCGAAAGCAAGGCCGAGATGCACGCGATACTGGATGCGACGGTGCCGGAATTGCCGGAGGACAAACCTCGATACCTCATGGGCGTCGGCCATCCGGAGGATTTGATTGAAGGCGTGTCTCGCGGCATCGATTTATTCGACTGTGTCGTGCCGTCCCGGCATGGCCGAACCGGATCCTTGTTCACGACAGGCGGGCGGGTGGTGATCAAACAGGCGCAATACGTTCGGGATGAACGGCCCATCGATCCAGACTGCGGATGTCCGGTCTGCGCCCGATACTCGAGAGCCTATCTGCATCATCTGTATACCGTCAAAGAAATGCTGGCATCGAGGCTGAATACGATTCACAATCTCTGGTATTTTTCAGATTTCATGCGCCGGTTGCGGACAGCCATCGCACAAGGCTCGTTTTCGGAGTTTCGAGACGCATTTTATCGCGGCCACGCGCAGGAACCGCCTGAGACCAAGGCCTCGGTCGATCGCGAGGCCGGTACGACGCGGCGGATGCCGCAAGATCTCTAACGAAGAGGGGAACCATTCAATGTTGATGGATTCTATTGCATGGGCTGAAGGGGCAAGCGGGGGCGGCTCAGGTTCGAGCAGCCTGCTGACGTTTGTGCCGTTCATATTGATTTTCGTCATTTTCTATTTTCTGCTGATTCGGCCCCAACAGAAGAAACAGAAAGAAGTGAAGGCGTTATTGGATGCGCTGAAAAAGGGCGACAAGATCGTGACGACGTCCGGCATCTGGGGAACGGTCGTCAATCTGGGGAAAGAGACGGTCACGCTTCAAATCGCCGACAATACCAAGATTAAGCTGCAGCGCGAGAATATCGCGCGGGTGCGTGGAGAGGACGAGGACAAAGACAAAGATGCGTAATCCGAACGCGACAAAGGGGTTGGAAACGACATGAAGAAGGTGGCGGGGCGGTTGTGGTTATTAGCGCTGGTCCTGGTGGCATCGGTGGTGTCATTTGTGCCGACCTATCAGCCGGTATATCAGGCGTTGCCTGTGTGGGCTAAGGCGGTTCTGCCGAACAAGGGGATTACCCTGGGGCTGGACTTGCAGGGCGGCATCCACATGGTCATGGAAGTCGATGAAGACCGTGCGGTGGAGATCGCGGTGGATCGATCCACCATGTCGCTTCAAGATCTGTTGGTCGACAAAAGGATTCCTGTCGAATCGGTGAAGCGCACAGGGCCGGCGCACATCACGATTCAATTCCAGAATGTCGATCTCAAAGCGCAGATCCAGAAACTGCTCGATGACTACCCGACCTTCACGGAAAAGGACGCAGCCGGAACTGCCGGCTCACTGGTCTGGGAGCTTCGCGACACCGAGATCGCGCGCATCAAGGACTCGACCATCAATCAGGCCTTGGAGACGATCCGGAACCGCATCGACCAGTTTGGGGTGGCGGAACCGGTCGTGCAGCGGCAGGGATTGAAACAGATCGTGGTGCAACTGCCAGGCGTCAAGGATCCGAAGCGCGCGAAGGATTTGATCAAGGAAACTGCGCTGCTCGAATTCAAAATGCTGGATGAAGACAATCAGCTGAGGCTGGAATTGCCTTCCAGTATTCCGAAAGACAAGGAAGCTGAGATCATCAGCCAGTTTGAAAGCAAACTGCCTGAAGGAGACCAGATCCTGTTCGAGCGGTCGATCGAGAAGGAGACCGGCCGCGAATACCGCATCCCGTACTTAGTGAAGAAACGGGTGATGCTTACCGGTGACGTGCTCAGCGATGCGCGAGTCTCCATCGGGCAATTCAACGATCCCTATGTCTCCATTACGTTCGATTCCAAGGGCGGACAAGAATTCGAACGAATCACGGCCGACAATGTCAAAAAGCGTATGGCCGTGGTGCTCGACAACACGATCTATTCCGCGCCGGTCATACAAGAGCGTATTTCCGGAGGCAGGGCGCAGATTACAGGAACATTTTCGACACAGGAAGCCAACGATCTGGCGATCGTGCTGAGGGCCGGCGCGCTGCCGGCGCCCCTCAAGATTGTCCAGGACCTTACGGTCGGTCCGTCGCTCGGACAGGATTCAATCGACAAGGGCGTCAGGGCGACGCTCATTGCGGGGGCCATCGTCGTGCTGTTCATGGCGGTGTACTACCGCTTGTCCGGCGTCATCGCCAATTTTGCGTTGATGCTCAACCTCGTGTGTCTGATGGGCGCGTTGTCCGCCTTGACTGCGACGCTGACGCTGCCGGGCATCGCCGGGATTGTGCTTACGATCGGGATGGGCGTCGACTCGAATGTGCTTATTTTCGAGCGCATCCGTGAAGAGCTGCGAAGCGGGAAGGCCGTGCGATCGGCGATCGACGCCGGGTACGATAAGGCCCTGCTCACGATCATCGACTCGCACGTCACGACGCTGATCACCGGGGTCGCCCTCTTCTTGTTTGGTACCGGACCGATCAAAGGATTTGCCGTGACGTTGTGTTTGGGCATTGCAATCAACCTGTTCACGGCGCTGGTCGGAACTAAAGTGATTTTTGATCTGTTGAATCAGCGGCCCAAGGTGGAGACGTTGAGTATTTAGAAAACGGCGGACAGGCGATGGGCTGACAGGCAAGCAAGGTCATGGGACCTGTCAGTTTGTCCACCCGTCAGCCGCTAATTGAGGAGCCAGCATGTTAGAGATTCTTGGAAAGACCAATATTGATTTCATGGGTAAACGCGCGATTGCTTTTACCATTTCCGGCGTCCTGGTGCTGATGGGGCTGATCGCCGTCGTGCAGATTGCGCGGGGGGCGGCCAATCTCGGCATCGATTTCGCCGGTGGGACGGCGGTCCAGCTCAAATTTGAGCAGCCGATACGGATCGATGAGGCGAGAAAGGTGTTGGAAGCCAACGGGCTTGGAAACGCCGAACTGCAGGAATTTGGGCAGGACAACAAGCTACTGATCCGCATCAAGACATCGACCACCATCGAAGAGAAGACGGCCGAGACGGTCGTGGACGTATTCAAAACCAAGTTCGCCTCCAACCGGTTCGTCGTGGACTCCAGCACGGAGATCGGTCCCACGATCGGCAAGAAGCTTCAGGAGGATGCCCTCATCGCCATCGTCATCTCGTTCATCGGCATCGTCCTGTATATCGCGGCTCGGTTCGAGCTTCGGTTCGGCGTTGCGGCGGCGTTGGCGACCTTTCATGACGTCCTGGCCGTCCTCGGCGCCTTCTATGTGCTCGACAAGGAGATCACCGTATTGATCGTGACGGCGCTCTTGACGCTGGCCGGGTATTCGCTGACTGATACCGTCGTCGTGTTCGACCGGATCAGGGAAAACTTGAAGACGCGCCGGCGTGAGTCCGAAGAGGCGACCATCAACACGGCGGTCAACCAGGTGTTGAGCCGCACCATTGTGACCAGCTTGACGGTCGTGCTCGTGCTCATTCCTTTGACGCTGGCCGGCGGAGAAGTGCTCCACGATTTTTCCCTGGCGCTGCTTGGAGGCGTTATCTTCGGGACCTACTCGTCCGTGTTCGTCGCCAGCCCGCTGTTGCTGCTGTGGCCGGGAAAATCAGGCCGGCTCTTGAATCGTAGCTAGGCGGGTGGTGGAATAGCATCGCGTCGCCCGCTTCCCGATCCATGCGGAAAATCGGGTTGTGGGCGTTGGATGTTGAGTCGGGGTGCGAACTCACAATTCAACGTGCAACGCCGTTCGGTATCGACATAGGTTTTCAGGCGTTACTCTGGTGTAATCATGGCACTCTGGAGCCGGTTTCACAGCCTCCAGCGCAAGATCGTCGCGGCGATCGTGATGGTCGGCCTCCTGCCTCTGACTCTACTTCTGATTTTGCTCTATATCGAAGAGCGCCGCGCGTTGCGTGAGACGACCGGAGCCAACTTCAAAGAAGCGGCCGTCGAAGCAGCCCGCCGCATCGACATGCATGTCACGCGCAGTGTGAACGAAGCCCAACAGCTGGCGACCATGCCGTTTTTGCGCACTGCCGTGTGGGAAGCCAACCGTACCTATGAAGGCAAAGATCCCCAAGCTATTCTCGGCATCATCGACGATTGGCAGCAACGGTGGGGACAACGGGACAAACGGAGTGAGTTCCCGCTGTTTGTCAACCGGATCGTGACTAATTTTCTCATTCGATGGCATGAAATCAGGAAGACGGATTATGTCGGTATTCTCGTGACCGATGGGCAGGGCGCGTTGGTCGTCAGCTCCATTCCTCAAGTCGAGTACGTCTACGCCGCCACCGCCTGGTGGCAGGCGGTGGTGAAGTCGGCAAGCCATCGGCCATATATGGACGAAATCGGATTCGATCCGGGTTTCGGGACCCATGTCGTCATCGTCGCGGCGCCGATCATGGACGATCAACAGCGGACCGTGATCGGCGCTGTCACGATTCTGCTTCGCCGCGATACGTTGCTCCAGTCCCTTGCCGACGTGTCGGTCGGGGCGACCGGCCATGCGATGCTCTTCAACTCGGACGGTTCCGTGGTGATCTGTCCGGTGCTGGCGCCTGAAGCGCACACCGTGAATGCTGAATTGAGCGGCCTGCTGGATGCGATGAAGCCCGGGTGGGCCGTCGCCGCCGACGACCCGCACGGAAGCAAGGGGGCGTTGATCGGCTTTGCTCCGGTGCGGTTCATGGAGGGGCTTGCTCCGGGAAGCATCGCTGGGAAGCAGTGGATCACCGTTGTACGCCAGGATCCGAGCGAAACATTTGCTCCGCTCGGTGGGCTGATGGCGAAAGTTCTGTTAGGCGGGTTATTGGTCGTGGGGATGCTGTGCGGAACAGGAGTGCTGGTTGCCCGGCGCATTGCAGGACCCCTTCGACTGTTACACGACGGAGTCCAGGAGATTGGAAGCGGGCGTTTGAAGCAACGACTGGAGTTGAGGACCGGCGATGAAATCGAACGGTTGGCTGATGCTTTTAACCGAATGGCGTCCAATCTTCAGCGTTCCTTCGGCCAGATTGAACAGCGGATGGAGGAAGTCCGTCGTCTGGAAGAAAAATACCGCGACTTGATCGAACATTCACCGGAAATGATTTACCAGTTGGATCGGAGCGGCCGGTTTGTCCACGTCAATAAAACGGGTCTCGACAAGCTCGGTTATGCGCTCGATGAGATGCTGGCGCTGAAATTGTGGGATGTGGTCCAGCCCGGACAGGAATCGCGAGTGTTGCAGTATCTCGAACGATTGGTCGCGCAGGGGCAAGGATCGATGGACACGGTGTTACTGGCGAAAGATGGCCGTCCGGTGGATGTGGAAATTCATGCCACGGCGCTCTTGGATCACACGCGTGGCGGTCTGATTCATTCACGCGCATTCGTTCGGGATGTGACGGATCGGCGTCGATTGGAACAGGAACTGCAGCGCTATACCACCGGGTTGGAACAGGCAGTATCCGAGCGTACGCATCAGCTGGTCGCATCGCAAGCCCGGTACAAGGCCCTCTTTGATCTCGTCGCCGATTCGGTATTTATGGTCAATGCCGAAGGGGCCGTCGTCGCCGTGAACAAGCGGGAAGAACAGGCGCTCGGCCATTCGGAGGCAAGCATCATCGGGCGGAATGTGCTCGATGTCGTGCCGGTGAGCCATCACCACGTGTTTATGGGCTGGTTACGCGATACCAGCACCGGCCGCCAACAGGTGTCCACCCAGGAAATGACCGTCTTTCATGCCGATGGGCGCGAGACTCCCGTCGAGATGGATCTGATTCGGGTGGAAGGCGGCGATCAGGTGTTGGTCATGCTACAGCTCCGGGACATTACGGATCGAAAGCGGCTGGAGCGTCAGCTGCAGTCCTACCGGGAAGATCTCGAGTCGAAGGTGCGTGAGCGGACCAGAGAAATCGAAGAAACCAAACAGTATTTGGAAAATCTGCTCGAAAATGCCAATGATGTCATCTACACGCTCGATACGGATCAACGGTTCACCTACGTCAACAGCAAGGTCGATGTCTGGGGGTATCGAAAAGACGATCTGCTGGGCCGGCCCTATCTGTCCTTGCTTTCGCGGCGTCACCGTGGCCGGCGGCTCAAGAGCACATTGGACATCGGCGCCAAGCAGGTCTATGAAGTCGAAGTCATGACCAGGGTGGGAGAAACCCGCACGGTGATGGTCAGTGTGTCTCCGCTTCAAGGGGTCGAGGGAGAGATCCTCGGTGTGCTCGGCATTGCGCGTGATATGACGGAGACGAAGAAGCTGGAGCGGCAGATCCTCAATTCAGAGAAACTGGCTTCTGTCGGGAAATTGGCGGCCGGCGTGGCGCACGAAATCAATAACCCGCTCGGCGGGATTCTCAATTGTCTCTACAATCTTCGAAAAGGGGGCGTATCCCAGACTCGTCAGGAGGAATATTGGGCGTCTATGGAACATGGCGTCCGCCGGGTACAAAAAATTGTCCGGCAGCTGCTGGACTTTTCTCAGCAGCATGAGCCGGAATTCAGTCCGGCCGACATCAATCGGATCGTCGAGCAGGTCTTGGTGCTGACGACCCACCTGTTCGCCCCCAATCGGATTACACTGGAGACTGTATTGGGACAGGGTCTGCCGAGCGTGATGGTGGATCGTCACATGATCGAACAGGTCTTAATGAATTTGCTCTTGAATGCGGTGCAGGCGATGAAGCACGGCGGGGTATTGACGATTCGGACCTCCGTTGCCGAGGGAATCTGCCTGGTTGAAGTCGGCGATACGGGGTCGGGGATTCCTCCCTCCATCCTGCCGCGAGTGTTCGATCCGTTCTTTACGACCAAAGGCGAGGGGGAGGGAACGGGGTTAGGGCTCTCCGTGAATCTCGGCATCGTGGAGCGTCATGGCGGGAAGATTCTTGTGGAGAGTGAAGTCGGCAAAGGAACGACGTTCACACTGTGCCTGCCTGTGTCGCCGGAACCGTCGCTTGTGGAGAAGCAGTCATGAAGGGATTGACGATTCTCCTGGTCGATGACGAACCGCTGATGCGATTGTCGATGGTGGACGCGCTGGAGGTCATCGGGTACGACGTGCATGCGGCCGCATCCGGGACCGAAGGGATCGATGCGATCCGGCACAAATGCTTCGATCTTGTGATTACTGATTTGCGCTTGCCTGGTGCCGACGGGTTGACGGTGCTCAAGGCAGCCAAAGACAAGGCGCCGGAGACGGAGGTGGTGGTGATCACCGCGCACGGTTCCGTGGACACGGCAGTCGGAGCGATGAAGCTGGGCGCGATCGATTATCTTACGAAACCGTTTCAGATGGATGAGTTGCTGCTGATCGTTGAGCGGATCGGCCATGTGGTCGCGCTCCGCCGAGAAAATCAGGATCTCAAGGCGGTACTGGAAGACAAGTTCAGCTTCGGCGGCATTCTGGGCGTCAACAGCCGGATGCGCGCGGTGTTGGACAAGATCAAGCTGGTGGCGGCGACCGACTCGACGGTGTTGATTCTGGGCGAAAGCGGAACAGGGAAAGAACTGGTGGCCAATGCGGTGCATCAGAACAGTCCCCGGCGGGATGCTCCGCTGATCAAGGTGAGTTGCGCCGCTCTGCCGGAAACACTGTTGGAGGCCGAGCTGTTCGGCCATGAGAAGGGCGCGTTTACCGGGGCGATGCGTCAGCGCCGGGGGCGATTTGAGTTGGCCCATCGCGGGACATTGTTCCTCGACGAGATCGGTGAACTGTCTCCGGCAGTTCAGGTCAAACTATTGCGGGTGTTGCAGGAACGGACGTTCGAACGGGTGGGGGGAAACGACACGATCGATGCGGATGTCCGTCTGGTGTGTGCGACACAAAAGGACCTGCGCAAGGAAGTTGCGCAGGGACGGTTTCGAGAAGACCTGTTTTACCGGCTCAATGTCGTGCAGGTGATTATTCCACCGCTGCGGGAACGGCAGGAAGATATTATGGTGATTGCCGAGCATGTGCTGGACAACTGCTCAGGCAAGCTGAACAAGAAGCTGCGGGGATTCTCGCCTCCTGCACGCGAGTTGCTGTTGCGCTATTCCTATCCGGGGAACGTGCGTGAGCTGGAAAACGTGGTCGAGCGGGCCGTGGCGTTGGGGCATGAGCGGGATGTGATTCAGCCGGCCGACCTGTGCGGGTTCCAATCCTGCCCGTATCTGGGCGGGCCACCACAAGACTCCTGTGGTTTTTGCAGCGAGGGTCTGACCGGGGGATCGAAGAAAGCGGATACAGCCCTGACCTCACTGGCTGCTGCGCGGGAGGGTTTCGAGAAGGAGTATATTCTGTCTGTGCTGGAGCGCGCCGACGGCAGCCGCACGGCGGCGTCGAAGATCCTCGGCTTGTCCCGCAAAGCGCTGTGGGAGAAATGCAAACGCTATGGAATTCCGTCGGCGCACAGGAGCGACGAGGACGAAGCATAGCCGGTGGGCCAGCCTGTCTCATTCCGTGAGCATGTCTGGTGCAAGCGTGATCTGCTGCTCCGTTCCACGTCGCTCGTATCTCGTGAAGCCCGCTTCGACTCAGCGAGGCGAGCGTGAAGCGCAGGACGGAAAGAATGTGTCCAGATCTATTCTCAGTTGCGAGATACGAGATACGCTTCACGCACAACACGGGTTTATGCGGCTTCGCAACAAACTTGCATGCGTGACGGGGGGTGGCGAAATCGAGAGGGCCGGCTGCCGGGGCCTATGCGGCCGTCGCCAACGGGGAAATAAAGGCCAGCGTGTCCTGAAGTTCCTGCTCAGCCTCGGCCAGTAGAGATCGGTGCTCGTCTAATTTGAACTGTGTGCACGAGAGAGCAAACGGGTCAAACGGAGGTGGAGCGACGGTCTGATTCGTTTCCAATTGAGCGGCATCGACGGCAACTCCGGCCAGATGAACGATCGACGCGTGGATCTGATATTCAATCGCTTCGTCTGGATGGAGTTGGTAGCGAATGGCCTGCTCAATGGGGGTCGGCATACCCCAGAAGCGAATCAACTCCGCGCCGACTTCGGCAAAGTTGCATCCGATATTCGATTGTTCCACTTCGGCCAGCCTCGCCCCGAGATACCCGGATTCGACCAGAGCAGATTGCGCCCGTTGCGGCACGGTTTGATAGAGTACCAAGTGCCCGATATCCCGCAAGAGTCCTTCGATAAAGAACCGCTCGCTTTCCATGATGCCGCTGGCTTTGGCGATCTTCCCTGCCATCAAGGCACAGAGTACACTTTTCTTCCAGAAGGCCGGAAGATCCATGAGTCCTGCCGTCATTCCTGCGAAAGTTCGCCCGATCGTGGTGGCGGCGACTAAGTCGCTGACGGATTGCATGCCGATCATGTTGACTGCGCGGCTGATGCTGTCAATCTGCTTGGGGAATCCATACAGCGGACTGTTCACGACTTTTAGGAGGCGCGCCGAGATGGCAGGATCAATTTTGATCGCGTTCGCCAGGTCGTCCATCGATGACTCGGGGTTGTCGACGACATCGCGGACAAGGACGTAGATTTCCGGGAGGGTAAAGATGGAAGAGCAGGATCGAACAAGTTCTTGAGCCGAGGTCATATCAGAGCCTTTCCGAGTAGACTGTACGCATGATCGCCGGTGTGACCGTTGCATACATCGGTTTAAGCTGAATCGGCGTTCCGATATCACTATCGGTCGTGCCTGAGCAAAACTAAAGGCGGGGTGGGGGGGATCTGATGGGAATCTATCGCGGGGCATGCGGGTTACGGCCAGGGGAGCTCTGGCTATGGTAACGAGAGGCGTGGTTCGTAAGATGATTTCTCACCTAGGAGTGTGTATCCTAATTGAGAGAAACATCGGTTGAAGATAGAGTTGTCGTATTTCAGGAGGGACTTCTAATGAAACGGACATGGATGGCGATGGGTATGTGTCTGGCGGTGGCTGTCTCGGGATGTGCCGGGGGGAAGGCCGAAATTAAAGAAGACCGGCTGACAGTCGGGAAAGTGCAGGGAGAGGTCAAAGTCGGGATGCCGGCCTCTCAGGTCGCGGAATTGCTCGGGAGCCCCAATATTGTTACGACGGACGAGAAGCGCCGGGAGGTCTGGATCTACGACAAGGTATCCACCGATCGGGTCGATACGGCCAGTTCCACCTTTGCGGGTCTCATCATTCTAGGTGCCAGCTCGCGGGACAGCTCCAGTTCACAGCGGCAGCGCACTCTCACCATCATCATCAAGTATGACGAAGACAAGAAGGTTCGCGATTTTGCCTACAATGCGACGCAATTCTAACCGGGGCGCGAACGTCGTCCTGCGGCGATGGTACATGGTCGCCGGCAGCCTCGTTCTTGCGGGCCAGCTCGCAGGATGCGTTACGCAGACCAAACCGGAAGAACTCTTTCAGCTGACGCCTGAGAGTGCCGCAAACCGGGCTATGCAATCCCGCATGTTCGAGACCAAGGATGAGACAGAGTTATTGTCCGCCTCTGCGGCTGTCTTGCAGGATTTGGGATTTCAGGTCGAAGAAAGTGTGCGCGAGGTGGGGTTCTTGAGGGCGACGAAAGAACGAAGTGCTCGCGAGTATGGTCAAGACATCAGCCGCTTCTTCGTCTTTCTCCTGAGCACCGCTCTGGTTTTGGTTCAGCAGCCTCCGGTCGTCATTCCCGTGGACCTGCATCAAAAAATCGCCGCCGCGCTGGTCACCAGGCCTGTGAACCCAGAAGCCACACGCCAGGAGGTCCGGGTTATGTTTTACCGAGTCGTCTGGAAAGGGGATGGTTCGTCCGGCCAACAGGCGATCCCACCGGGCCAGCAACGAATGGAAATGCTGCGTGACCCTGTGATGTACCAAACGTTTTTCGCTAAATTGTCAAAAGCCGTTTTCCTGGAGCCATTCGCGCTCTAATGAGGCCATGATGAAACAATACAGGGTTGGGGGAATTGTCGCGATTGCCGTGCTTGTCATCGTGCAGGGCTGTGCTGCGCCCCAGCCGAGCGCGGACTTGCTTGCGCCGACGGAAGCACAGATGAAGATCCGTAGCGTACAAACCCGATCTTTCGATCTAAAAGACCGCCAAGTAGCCATGCGCGGTGTGATCTCGGCCCTCCAAGATTTGGGTTTCATCATTGAGCGGGCCAATGAGCCTCTGGGGCTGGTCACGGCCGCACGGTTTGCCGAACCGAATTTCTACGATGTCGTGGGCGTCACCGTGACCGTACGCCACGAGGCCGAAGGCCGGATGATGATTCGCGCCAACGCCATCTACAATAACAAGCCCATCGAAGACCCCAAGGTCTACCAGAATTTCTTCGCCACATTGGAGCGGTCGCTGTTCGCCATCAAGCACTAACCGGGGTGTGTTCCGCCGTGATGAACCGAGAGAGGCACAACCGGCAGACCGTGGAATTCAAGGTCCTGAGCCTCATGCTCGGCGGCGTGCTCTGCCTGCTGTTGCAGGGTTGCCCGATGCCCTACGAATTGCGGCACGACAACCAGTGGGATTCGCATGAGCAAATCTGGCTCTCCGAAGAAAGCCAGGTCAAGCTCCGGGCCGCCCAATCGCGTGTATTTGACACCACGGACCGGATGCGGATGCTCGCGGCGATCGTCTCTACCTTGCAAGACCTGGATTTCAAGTTAGAGGTGCTGGATGAAGAACTGGGTGTCGTATCGGCAAGGAAATTCGTCGAGAACGAACGGATCTATGGTATCGACCTGAGCTATTTACTGTACCAACCGGATGCGCTGCTTGTGCTGAATCGCAATTATCGAACATGGGGTCCCTTCAATCATCGGAGCAATCTCGTGCGCGTAACCGCCACAGTCCGCCAGCGTAACGACGCGCAACTCGTCGTGCGCACCAGCGCCCAATATTATCTGCGCGCGGTCGAAGCCCCCGCGCCCTATCAACAATTCTTCCGCACTCTGGAGCAGGCGCTCTTTCTCCAGGGGAAATCGGTCGAATAGGATCGGCGGTGATGCCGCTTCTGACGTCGACGATCAGCGTAGACCATTGAGGGCAAGGGTGGCACAGTTTCGTGATGAACGGTGATCAACAGTACGGGCCTATCTGTTTCTAACTTTAAGGTGATATGATGGCACTCCATCGTGTGGACGTTCCATTGAGTCACACGAAGAAGAGGAAACGATGACTACGAATCAAGCCAGATACGGGCTCGCCATTGTAGTGGGTGTCCTACTCTCCACGGTTGTCGGTTTGGCAGCGGAACCGGTTGAAATAGAAACGTTCGTGAAGGCCCGCATTGAAATCGGCGAGATGATGATGAACTACTTTCAGGGCGGAGCGCAGTTTGCCGAGGGGCAGCGGCCTTCTCCGGAACAGATGAAGGAAATGGGAGCAGATATTAATGCGAAGCTCAGCACGCTGCTCGCCAAGCATAACTTGACCGTCGCAGACTATCGCAAGCGCAGTCCGGAGATCTTTGCCGACGATACGGCGGTGAAGAGTTTTCTCAACGGGCATCCAGACTTAAAGAAGCGGTACGAGGCGCTGCCGTTGGATCGAATGGGCCGGGGGGGCAGCACAGGGCGGGGATATTAAGCCAAGCGTGTTGTTTGAGTAAGGGTCCCAGGATAGCCATGCCCTCCGATTCGTGGTCTGTCTGGAAAGCCGGGAGACTGGGTTGTGCGTGGGGCGGCATCCGGTACTTTTTCGGGAGGTTCGGTTATGGACCTTCGTCGTCAGAAGCGCTTCTCTGTAAAACTTCAGAGCATCATGGTCGGAGCCCCGCGCAAGGAATGGGCCGGGGTGGTTATGAATTTGTCGAAAACCGGTTGTCTCATGGAGTGCGACGCTCAAGTGTATGCCGGTATGTCGGTCGCGATTCGTATCGAGGTGCCGTCGGAGGCTGCGCCGCTTCTTATCGAGCGTGCGGCGGTACGGTGGAATCGCGGGCGCCAAGTCGGAGTGAGTTTTGTGTCGATGGCACAACCGCAGCAGGAACGATTGAATCAGCTGCTTCTACAGGTGAAGCCGGAGAGTTTCCAATGAATAAGATCGGATGGATCGGGGAGAGACGTGTCGCCGATTCATTCTGTCATGGTATGACGGAAAGGACTGGAACATGAAGAATGTGGAGATGACCGTTCAGGGCACATGGTTGACGATCAAAGTTGATCTGTCGAAGGAGTTCGGGCCGTCGGCATCGGGCAAGACGATCATCATTGCCTCGACAGAAGGAAATGTCACCATCCCAGACCGTCAGGAGAAGGTGGGGCTGAACGTGTATCGAAAAAAATAAGCTCGCTGAATGCGCTGTGTCTTGGTTTTTCGAAAGCGAATGATTCTCTTGATCTTTCCGCTCATCCTGCCCTCGACGATTTTTGAGTTCGTCTCTTGACAGATTTGGAACGCCGCTCCAGTCTTGCATATTTTTCGCTGATCCCCAGAAAAGCGTTGAGGCTGTGGATAAGAAAGCGGCTGACCAACGTATGCGACGCTCCAGGAGCGTAGATTTCATCATGTCAAGCCGTCTGTGCCTAGGAATGTGGAAAAAAATAAAAAATTGTGCTTCCAGCCACAATTAGTAGGGGCGTGCCCATGATGCGGCAGACGCCTAAAAAGTAGGCATTGTGAAGCGATGTACGGTGAATTCACGTGTTTCTGCATGCACGCAGGAACTTGTTCACAGGATTATCCACAGAACATGGGGACGAGAGCCTTCCTGCCAATTTGCACTGAACGTAACTGCGGGCTAGGCTGACGTCGTATGAAGATCGTTGTAGAGACGGTTGGCTTCTATGACAGGGGGAGATCTATGGTTGTTGTTGCAGTGCTCGCATTGCTTGTAGTGTGGACGGGTGTCGTCCAGGCTCATGATGAGTTCAAGACGGAGCCGTCGACAATCACGGTGTCGGCTACCGGCAGTCTGACGTTCGCGCCGGATCAGGTGTTTGTGACGTTCGGTATGGACACCACAGCTCGCTCGCTGGCCGATGCGCAACGACAGAACAACGCCGTCATGACCAAGGTCATGGAGCGCCTTCGGGGGCTGAATATCGAGAAAGAGCGCATCCAGACCTCTTCCTTCATGGTTTCCCCGCAATACAAACCGCCACCCAAGCGTTCCAGCGACGCGCCGCCTGCTCCGCCGGAGATCATCGGGTATCTGATGAGTAATACTGTGACGGTGGAAGTACGGAACCTGGAGAAGATCGGCGCGGTGATCGAGGAAGTCCTGGCGGCGGGCGCCAATCATTTTCAGGGGCTACACTGGGCCCTGCGCGACGAACAGCCGGCGAGATTGGAGGCATTGAAGAGCGCCGCGGCCAAGGCTCGTGAAAAAGCGGCAGTGTTGGGTGAGGCAGTGCACGTGAAACTCGTACGAGTCCTTTCGGTGAACGAAGGCGGTCATGTGGTTCGGCCGGCGCCCCACATGGCGCGGTCGATGATGGCGGTGAGTGCGGAGGGAGAGGAGCCGCCGATCTCTCCGGGCGAAATCAAGGTCGAAGCGACCGTGACACTGGTCTATGAAATCGCACCGAACTGATCGCGGTTCGGTGGATCTGGTCCGGTTCTGTAGCCATACGCTAGGATACATCCGCGCCAGACCCATCGGTTCAGCAGGCCTCTTCGCCTGCTCGCGTCCAACTTGACTCATAACTTGACTCATACTTGACTCATTTATTATCCTGGCTGCATGGAGTTTCAGCCAAAGTTCAGTATTACTCCCGCTACAGTAAGGGAACTGGAAGCTATCGCGGGTATGCGCGAGCGTATCCTGGCCGCCACTATCCAGGTCCCGTGGATTCCAAAACTGCAACGGGATGCACGAGCGCGGAATATCCACAGCTCCACGGCCATTGAAGGCAATCCGCTCACGCTGGAACAGGTTCGCCTCATTGAAGAGGGGCATGGTCTGCCAGCCGAACCGCCGCGATCGCAACGGGAAATCCTAAACTACTTGGCGGGACTTCGGTTTATCGAACGCCATAGCAAGAAAAAACGCATCGGTCACGCAGACATCTTCAAGTTACATAAGCTGCTTGCCACAGAAGTGATGGAGCAAGGTGCTGCAGGCCGATATCGGGATATGCAGGTCTACGTGGGACGATACACGCCGCCTGCTCCGGATCTGGTGAGTGGATTAATGAGCGAGCTTCTGGAATGGTGGAATGACCGTGCACGCGAATGGTCACCGGTTGTTTCATCGGCCATACTCCATTACCAGTTCGAGGATATCCATCCGTTTGCCGACGGTAACGGGCGCACCGGCAGAGCACTGGCGCTGTGGGAGCTCTACCGCCGGGGGTTCGATACGCATCATATCTTTTCAGTCGATGAGGTGTACTGGGAGGACACGTCCGCATACTACGAGGCGCTTGCCAATGTGCGGAAACAGGGAAGTGATCTCACGGCGTGGGTTGAGTACTGTGCCAAGGCATTGCGAATAACATTGGAGCGGGTCTGGACCCGCATTCAGCACCTCCAGGCGAGTTCAGGAGCAAAAAAGGTACTCTTGCGCCCGCGACAAGAACAACTCCTTCGTTTGCTCAAAGACCGGGGAGCGATGACGCCGAAAGAGCTTCGTGAAGGGTTGCGTGTGTCCAAACAAGGCGCAATGGATCTCTTGCATCCGCTCTTGGAGGCCGGGCTGGTGCAACGAAGCGGGACGAAGAAGTCCGGACGCTACAGTTTGGCCTGAAAGTTGTTAGAGGTGAGAGACCCAACAATGGCGAGGAGATGCAGGGGTCGGACGAGACTTCTCCAAAGGTACAGAGCCCAGTTGAACGCTCAAGGGCTATGAAGAAACGTGAGATTTGTTACTCCTCTATTTTTGGCCCGCCTTCCCAGAGCTTGATCGTGCGGTCCCAGGAGGCGCTGGCGAGGTGTTTGCCGTCGGGTGAAAAGGTCACACAGCGGACGGCGCCGGTGTGAGCCTTGAGAGTTCTGAAGTTGCGACCTGTGGCCAGGTCCCAGAATTTGATGGTCTGGTCGTCGCTCGCGCTGACCAGGACTTTTCCATCCGGTGATACGGCCAGGCTGCGGATCCAGCCTGTGTGGCCCGTGAGAGATTTCTTCTCGATGACCTGGGGCATCTCGAACAGCTTGATCGTGCGGTCCCGGCTGCCGGTGATCAGGATCTTTGCGTCAGGTGTGAAGGCCATGGCGCCGATCCAGTAATCCATCGGCTTTTGAAATCCGCCGTCGTCTTCGATGTAGTAGCCGCGCGTCTCGGTGGAGTCTTCGACGCCCCGCCGCCAATGCCCGTCGTGCAGCACCTTCTCCTCGCCGCTTGGGAGCACTTCCCAGATCTTGATCTTCCCGATGTCGGTGCCGTGGGCGAGGTGAATGCCGTCGGGCGAAAAGGCGACGCAGACGGACCAGTGATGGTCGTATTCGTCTTTGCCCAGCAGCGTCATCAACTCGGTGCCGGTGGTGACTTCCCAGATCTTGATGTCTTTGTTGTGACTGCCGCGCGCCAGCATAAGACCGTCGGGCGACAGCGAGAGGCTGCACACGTTGTGGTCGTATCGGGTAAACAGAATTTTCGTCGGCTCGCCGGTCTTGCCGTTCCACAGGCGAATCGTGCGGTCTTCGCTGCCGGTGGCGAGTGTCTGCCCGTCCGGTGTGAAGACGACGGCCCGGACATCGTTGGTGTGGCCGCGCAGCGAGCGCAGAAGCCGGCCGGTCTCGATGTCCCACATGCGAACGAGGCGCTCTGCGCCGCCGCTGGCCAGGGTCAGTCCATCGGGGGAGAACGCGACGGTCCAGATGCCGTGTGAATGGCCGCGGAAAGTTCTGACCTCGCGGCAGTCGAGTTTCCAATAGTCCAGAAAGTCGGTCGGCGGTGTCTGCGCTGTGTCAGGCGCAGATCCTGGGAGTGAGCCCGGTAGAGAAGGCGTCATCGTGTGTTCCGGTATCATCGTGATGGTGAAAGTTTCTCCGGCAGGTCCTTGATTGCCGTTCGATCAGGCCGGTATAATTTTCGCCAAGCCTGCGCGATCGTAAGAGATGCTCTGCGGGCAAGTCAAGCCGGTCACGGAGTTCCTCAGATCGCCTGTTCGCGGCGATCACCGAACTGCCTGTACATTACTGTCTTTACGGTCCGAGGTCTCATCATGGAAATCAGGTTTCAGCCTGCATTGCTGCAAGAAGTGATCGACTCCTTCGTCGAAAAGACGGAGCGGGAAGGCGATCCGACCTATTACAAAGAGTTTCATGAACATGCCGATCCGATCTACGAGAAATTCATGCTCGAAGACCGGGAAGGGGAGTTTAAGAAGCTCTATCAGTATCTCTTCGGGACATGGGGCTTTTCCGACATCGTGCGCGACTCGTTTAACGAGTATCCATTATTGAAGAGCAAGGTAGGGATCGTGTTGGTGAAGGGTGTTCTGAAGGAAGATCAGGAGGGTGTCGATATCCTGCGCAAGTGGGGATCGGTTGAAAAAGAATTGGCGAGAGAGTTCGAGGAGAAGGGGCTGAAAGGCGTCGGAATCAAGCTGATTCCCCGACGATTCTACGATCCTGCGCTGACGCGGTACTGCCGCCATGAGCTGATGCACATCTCCGATATGATCGATCCGGTGTTCGGGTACGATCCGGACACGAAAGTGGGACAGAATCCAGGAGAAGAAACGCTGATCTTGCAGCGCTATCGGGTGCTGTGGAGCTTGAGTGTGGACAGCCGGCTGGTTGCCGCGGGGAAAGAGCCGATGCTGAGCAAGGAGGATCGGTTCAAGGAGTTCCGGTCCTGGTATCGGAAAATCGCGCCGCTTCAATTGAAGTCGGTGTTCGAAGGGTTGTGGCAGACCTCGTATTTCACGCATTCTGAATTGATCGAGATGGCGACCGACACCCTTCGCGTGATGGATCGCGCGGTCGATGTCGAGGGCGGCGAAGTGCCGGAGAGCGAAAATAAGGTCATGCTCATGCCGGGATTTCCCTGCCCGCTGTGCCGATTCCCCACTTATTCCTGGGTGGAGGACATGGGGAGCAAGATCGAGTCGTATGTCCTCGACTTTATCCGGGAAAATCATCCGGGATGGGACGTGGAATTCGGCGCCTGCGATCGCTGTGTGGAGGTGTATAAGTTGCGTGCCGACGGCGTGATGTAAGGAGATGTAAGGAATGGTGTTCGTGGGCTAGGAGTTTCGAGTTTCTGGTTGGTGAGAGGCGGATATAACACGAAACTCGAAACGCGACCCTCGAAACCGCACAGTCCCATGGCAACGGACCCCGCATACGGCCGGCGCGACTTCATCAAGGATTCCGTTCGCTCAGTAGCGAAGGCGGCGCAAGAATTTTCCAGGGAGGCCGATGCCGCTCCGGCGAAAGGGCCGACGCCGATTCGTACGGATTGGCTCCGCCCGCCCGGCGCTGTAGGAGAGGCGCTTTTTCTCGATCGTTGTACGAAATGCGGGGACTGTATCAAGGCCTGTCCGCCCGGCGCGATCGTCGCGCACAGCCAGGATGCGACGCCGGTCCTATTCGCCGACCGGTCGCCCTGTCTGTTGTGCGAAGATTTTCCCTGCATCGCAGCCTGCGCAACCGGAGCGTTGCTGCCGGTCGGCGGTATTGCCGACGTCCGAATGGGAATGGCGGTGGTATCCCATCGGTTGTGTACGGCCGGGCAAGGTTGTTATGCCTGTGTGTCAAAATGTCCGACCACCGCGCTGGTTGTGGATGTGGCGTCGCTCCAGCTCACGATAACAGACGGGTTGTGTGTCGGGTGTGGCATGTGCGAGATGGTGTGTGCAACCGTCAACGACCATGTGGCGATCCGCGTCGCGCCTGCCGGCCGGCTTGCAGAGATCGATCGGTGACCGGTTGTCGGAGCAGTTCGCCCTTGACATACACCCGCCCATTTCATATACATACAATGTCTCCGGTGTCAGAATCCGGTTGTTGCGCGGGTGGGCGAGTTGGTTGTGAGAGGGGCGGGTGTCTCCTGACATAACTCGACAGCCCGGAGGACAAATTGATGCCAAGTAAACAGCCTGTGTCGGGTGCGTCTCCTTCCGCTACTGCCGTTATTCCGGCTCCCTCGACGATCAAGGATTCCCCTGCGGTCGAACGTGCGTTGAATCGCAGTAAATTCTACCTGCTGATTTCCTGGAGCCTGCTCTATCCGGAAGACGAGGAATTTCTTGATTATCTCCGCTGCGGCGAATTTGTGGAAGATGGCCGCACAGCGCTGGAAACCTTGCAGGCCATGCTGGATGGTGCCGGAGGGGAGCGTGCCGTACAGAAGATCCATGCGCTCAAGAAACAATTGGATCTGGCGGAAACACTGATCGCTTCCGAATGCGCTAATTGGCAGCTCGGCGATCTGCAAGCGGAGCATCGCCGCGTGTTCAGCAACGTCATCACGCTGGATTGCCCGCCGTATGAAACACTGTTTGGGAACGATCACGTATTTGCGCAGTCGCATGTGATGGGCGATATCTCCGGGTTCTACAAGGCCTTCGGTGTGGAGTTGTCCAAGGACATTCACGAACGGCTCGATCATCTGAGCGTTGAGTTTGAGTTCATGCATTTCCTTGCCTACAAAGAGTCGTACTCACGCTGCCATGACGGCGCCGAGAAAACGCAGATCGTCGTTGAAGCCCAGAAGAAATTCGTCAAGAACCATATCGGCCGGTGGGTGCCGCTCTTTTGCCGCATGCTTTCCAAGAAAGCGGACTCCGGTCTCTTCAGATTGGTCGCGGATATGACGGGCGATTGGATGGAGTTTGAAACGGCGTTTTTGGGAGTGGCACCGCAGCCCTACACGGAAACCGATTACCGGCCGGCGACTTTCAATTCTCCCGAAGGCCAAACGTATGAATGTGGCGCACAGGATCAGGGCAATGAACTGAGTCTGTTGCTCAATGAAGTGGGCGCGCAGTCGTTCATGGATAGCAAGGACAAGGACAAGGAGAAGGACGAGAAGGGGCCGGTCGGGACCGCGTAGGCGGTTCGACACGAAGCCGAGCTTCATGGCAGCGGTCTCTTCCGAGGTGTTGTAATCTTTATTCGTTGAGAGGAGGGATTAGTCATATGCGCGTAGTGCAGACGGCCAACAAAGGCTTGGTGTTTGCCATTCTTCTCTCTGCCCTCACCGTCGGCGCGATGCTGACGATCGGGCAGGTGCCACTAGCGGTCAGCCAGCCGGTTACGATCCCGGCGAAGGCGATCAAGGGGCCGATCCCCATGGATGGAGCCAATCCGGTATGGGAAAGTGTGCCAGGGGTCGTGGTTCCGCTCAGCGGTCAGCTGGTCACCACACCGATGCACCCGAACATCTCGGTGAAATCGGTGTTCGTGAAGGCGATGACGAACGGCAAGGAAATCGCGATGCGTTTAGAGTGGATCGATCAGACCAAGAACGATACGACGATCGGCCCGCAGGATTTCCGGGATCAGGTCGCCGTCATGTTCCCGGTCAATACTTCCGGTGCGCCGCCGTTCCAGTGTATGGGGCAATCCGGCGGAACGACCAACATCTGGCGCTGGAATGCGGAATGGCAGAAGGATCTCGGTAAGGACAGCGCCGGTATTTGGGACGTTGACGATCAATATCCCGGGATCTTCTGGGACTTCTACTTTGAAGAGCCGGCCGGGGGTGTGACCTATCCGGATCGGATCGGCCGGAGCCTTGGCCCGTTCAATCCAGGTATCTGGTCCGGGAACATCATGTCCGATCCGACACTGCGTGTGAGCTCGGTCGAAGACCTGAGTGCGAACGGGTTCAGCACCTTGACCACCCAAGCGCATCAAGATGTCATTGGTAACGGGGTGTGGGAGCCGTCCGGGTCCGTCAAGGGCGGAGGCTATACGGGTCCGACTTGGCGCGTGGTTGTGAAGCGGTCGCTGGAAACCAGCGATGCCAACGACACGCAATTCAAGTCCGGGCTGTCTATCCCGATCGCATTTGCGGTGTGGGATGGGGCGAACATTGAACGGAACGGGATGAAGTCACTCTCCACCTGGTTTACGCTGAAGTTATAGTCGGTGTATAGGGTTGTGGAGGCGATGGGCCTCCATTGAGGAGAGACTAGGAAAAGCTGAACTGAGGCTCCGGATCAGCGTCATGCGATGACGAACTGGTCCGGAGCCTCTCTTTTTCTCTTCGGCGGCGGGCGCTGGCATCGATAGCGGCAGACGGCGATTCCAGAGTTGCATTTCATTCGGCGCGGAGGGTATAACCCCGTATAGGTTTCAACTCAAAACTCTCTGATATTTCGAAAGAATTGGAGTGCTCGTCGTATGAAAGTCTCACTCCTTTTTCCTCCGACATGGCATCCGTCCCAGCCGTATCTCAGTCTCCCTTCGCTCACGGGATTTCTCCATCAAGGCGGCGTGTCGGATGTCTCGCAACGCGATCTCGGAATCGAGTTGCTGGATCGCATGTTGACCAAGAGCTATGCGGCCCAGGTCTATCAACAATTGATGGGCAAGCAGCGCGAGCTTGAGCGGTCCCAATCCGGAGAAACAGGCCACGGCAGCCGGGAACATTACTCGAAGGTGGCTGACTCCCTCGATCGATTCGTCTATCTGGAAGAACGGATCGAATTGGCCAAGGAGACATTACGCGGCGAAGGCTTTTACGATCTGGACGCCTATCGGGGCAGTCTGTTCATGATCGACAAGTGGCTGGAGCTGGTGTCCTCGATCTATTTCCCGACCAGACTGACCGTCGTCGACAATCAGTTCGGCAATTACTCGATTTATTCGTCGAAGGACCTGATGAAGGTCATTCAAGACGACGCGCAGAATCCCTACCGCAGTCTCTTCCGTGACCTGTTCATTTCTTCGATCGTCAAGGATCGTCCGGATTTGATCGGCGTGTCCATCACGGCGACCTCGCAAATTATTCCCGGCCTGACGCTCTGCAAGCTGATTAAAGAGACGGCGCCGGATCTCCACGTCACGATCGGGGGGAGCATTTTTACGCGCCTCGTCGATAATGTCCGCCGCTGTCCCAACCTCTTTGAATTGGCCGACGACATCGTCGTCTTCGAAGGCGAAACGGCGCTGTTGGAATTGGTGAACCAGTTGGCCGGCAAGAAAGACTACAGCAAAGTGCCGAATCTGATTTACCGGAAGGACGGCAAGATCACGGTCAATCAGCCCTTCTATTCCGAAAACGTGAATCAGCTGCCCGCGCCGAATTACGATGGCTTTCCGCTCGACCGATACCTGTCGCCGGAGCCGGTGTTGCCGATTCAATTCTCCCGCGGATGCTATTACAAGGACTGTGCATTTTGCGCGTTGACACTCGATCACCAGAACTTCAGGCAGAAGGATCCGGGGCGGACGATCGATGAATTGGAGTGGCTCTCACAGCGGTATGGCGCCAGGAATTTCTTCTTCACCGACGAGTGCTTCGCCCTGGCGCCGACGAAACGGCTTTGCCAGCAGATCATCGAAAAACAGCTCAAGGTGAGATGGACCTGCGAAATGCGGTTCGAAAAGAATCTCACGCGCGATCTGCTGGCCTCGATGCGTGATGCCGGTTGCTTGAAGATCGTGTTCGGGCTGGAGTCCTTCAATCAGCGCGTCATGGATCTGATGAAGAAGGGAATCAAGCAGGAATGGGTCCGCCGCATCGCGAACGACTGCGTCGATTTGGGGATTGCGGTGCATTGCTACATCATTGTGGGCTTTCCCACCGAAACGGAACCGGAAGCGCTCGATACGATGAATTTCATCGTTGAGAACGCCAAGCTACACGAGTCATTCGGGTTTTCCTGCCAGCCCTGCCTGTTTGACCTGGAGAAGGAAGCCCCGATCATGAGCGATCCGGCGGCGTACGGCATCAGGCGCATTATGCGCCCCTCGTCGGAGGATCTCAGTCTGGGATTTTTCTATGAGGTACAAGGCGGCATGACGCCGGATCAAGCGGAGACACTCTATCAGCATGTCTATGAGCGGATCAGTGAAGTCGTCTGCGAGTTGCCGTTCAACTACTCAATGGCCGATGGACTGCTGTATATTGGGAAAGCCAAGGAGGAGGCGACGCAGGCGCCTCAACCGATCGGCTTGTAGGAGGACGGGGACAGACACCACGCGCGGACGCGGGGAAGGGTATCAGTCCCCTGGCTCCTCGATAGTTCAGGCCAGGTGGCAGGTGAGCTGGATTTGCGGACAGATATGACAGATATAATGCTTCCCGGTAGCGAGATTCGTTCATGATCAAGGCTGCGGCGATAGGCGACCGGCCGACCGGAAAGATCGGGGACTTTGGTCTCTTGTTCGAATATGCCATCAAGCTGGTCTTGCTGGCGTCCTTCTTGGAGCTGGTGCTGTATCGACTGATGTCTCGCTTGGGCATGCACCTGAGCAAGATGGCGGGGACGTATCCGTGGATTACGCCGACGTTCACCACCCTCACGGAGGTGGGCGCGTGGCTGCTGAATATTGTCGCGGTGCTGTTGTTTTTAAGCCTCACGTTGACGATGGTCAATCGAGGCATCGGGCAGAATGCCGGCCGGCTGGCCAAATCGGGGATCGCCAGTGCCGCCCTCTTGCTGTTGTTGACCGTCGCGTTTTTGTTTGTAGAGCCGGGAATGCTGGGCGCCATCATCTACAACACGGTGGCGCTGGTGACGCTCACCTTGTTTGTGGCAGAGTACCTCACAGCCCATCGGGAACCGGCGCAGCGTTTTCTAGTGGCGGCCTATTACCTTGGAATATCCGGATGGCTCTATTATCAAATCGTCTCGACGATCTATGGGTTGTCCGGAACAGTGGCGGCTCCCCCGTTGGTGTACGAAGTTCATCGAGCCGGCGAAGCGCTTCTGGTATTGGCGAGCATCCTCGTCTTTGCGGCGTACGGACAGGGACTTTCGTTGTGGACGAAGAACCGGCGGCAGCGGCATCGAGCGATCTGGTTTTGGACGACGACGGCCACGATTTTCACGGCGCTGATCTTCACCGATTATGTGCTGGACCTGTACAATCCCGCATTGGCCTCGGCGGTCAGGCAGGCGTCGCAGGGGATCGGTTGGATTTTCCAGTTCGGGATGGGCTATACATTCTATCTCCCCTTTGCGATTTATATCGGAGGCTTCCTCTGTTGGGCGTATACGGTCATCAAGTTGCTGATGATGGGGCGATTGGCCGGGTATGGCCTTGGGCTCATGTTCATCGCCGGGTACGCGCTGATGTTTTCCAATTTGACGCTGATGGTGATTCTCGGCGTGATGTTGTTGACGCTCGATCGGGTGAGGCCGCCCGTCGCAGAATCGTTGCAAGCCACGAACAGCCCTTTGCTGAGATCGCCGGAACAGATGATCGCCGAAGAGGCGTAAACAGGCACTGAACCACAGGAATCGAGATTCGTATGGACGCACAAATACCGATGTCGGAACCGATGCAGCCTGGCGCTGCCGCAGTGGATCCTGGGGATCAGCCACTCTCGCCGGAAGAAGAAATCTCCGCGATCGAAAAACTGCTCGCGGACGAACCCGATGATTTCCAGGCGCGCTGCCGCCTTGGCGAGCTCTATTTCAGCCAGGGGAGGCTTGACGATGCGCTGGCGGAGGTGAAGAAGTCGATTGAAATGGCCGAAGGCTTGCGCGCGGAAATGAATCGCTCGCTGGCCATGTATTACTCGAACCTCGGCACTATCTATGCCACCAAGAACATGACGGACGAAGCCGAGGCCGAGTTTCGGCATGCGTTGGACGTGTTCCCTCACGATGTGCTGGCGCTGTTCAATCTCGGGCGTGTCTATGCGGATAAGAAGAAGTACATGGAGGCGAAGGGCTACTATGAGCGCCTCGTCGAAATCACCCCGGATGATCCGATCGCGTGGTATAACCTGGCCGGAGTGTACATTGAGTTGGACAATCCCCAAGTGTCCGATTACAACACGATCGACATGGGGATTCAGTGCTACCTCAGAACGCTGGAGCTGGACCCGAAACATTTGGAGTCGAGCTTCAAGCTGATGGAAATTGCCCTCAACCACAAAAAGACCGATCTGGCGGTCACTGTCATGGAAAATGCCGTTGAGCAGAATCCCGATGAGCCGCTGGCCTATTACAATCTCATCAGCGTGTACGACAAGTGCAAGATGTTCGAAAAGGCCGAAGCAGCCCGCAAACGATTGAGAGAGCGGTTCGCGAAAAAGTCAAAAGACAGTTCAGGAGCCTGATCCACCCTTTACGAAGGAGCGCGCCATGTTTGGGAGTCTTGGATTTACAGAATTGATCCTGATCCTGGTCATTGTCCTGATTATTTTCGGGGCAGGCAAGTTGCCGCAATTGGGAGAGGGATTGGGCAAGGCGATCAAGGGATTCAAGAAGTCCGTGCACGAAGCGGACGCCATCGAAGCCGAGGCCCAGGCGGCGGCACAGCAGGCGGCGGCGCCCCAGGCTGTGGCCGACTCGTCGGCGCAGACCGTCTCAGCCAATCAGACGGCGGCAGCTGCGCAGCCTGCCCCACGCGTGTGAGCTGATCGTGCGTTGTCAGTCATGGAGAGGCAGGGGATATCTATGGGTACCGCAGTAGGGTTGGCCGGCGGCTTTATCGAAACCTTTGCGGGAAACGGAAAAGCCCGCAGCACCGGTGACGGCAAGATAGCGGTGAAAGCGGGGACTCCGCTCCCGCATGATGTCGCGCTGGATGTCGACGAGCAGTGGCTGTATTTTGCGGAGTCCGGTTCGGACCGCATCCGCCGCGTCAATCTTCAAGCCGGCACGCTCCACAATTTTTCCGGGATCGGCGAGACCTGCTACTGCGGAGACGACGGCCCTTGCGGTGAGGCCGGCCTCTATCTGCCGTTGGGCCTGGCGTTCGACTCCCGGAACAATTTGTATATCTGCGATTCCGGAAGCAATCGGATTCGCAAGGTCGATCACGAGACCGGCCTTATCACGACGGTGGTCGGCACGGGACAGCATGGGTTTAACGGAGATGGTCCGGCGCTGGAGGTGAATCTGACCTGGCCGGCCGCGATCGCATTCGATCGGGACGGTGTGTTGTATATCGCCGATACGCAAGCCCATAAGGTCAGGCGGTACGATCCGAAGACCGGCATGGTCACGACGATAGCCGGAGCCTGGACGGCCGAGGATGAGGCCCGCGAGCAGCCGCTGGTCGCCCGTAATCTCGTAGTGCTGTCAGGCGATGCGATCGGCATCGATTTCAGCGACGATCAGGGATGGCTCATGCCGGTCTGTTCGGATGGTCTGGATCTGTCGATGTATCTCGACGACGGGCGGCCCGCCATGGAGGCGCGCCTGTACGATGTCGTCGGTTTGGCGGTGAACAACAAGGGTGATGTGCACCTTGTCGATAAAGGCAGTAACCGTGTGCGAAAGATCGACCGGCAGTCGGGCCTGATTTCAACCGTTGCGGGCGTCTGCCGGTACGGCTACGACGGCGACGACAAACCGGCCGTCCGGGCCATGTTGCATGCGCCGGAAGCAGTCGTCTTCGACCGCGAGGACAATCTGTATGTGTCCGATACCATGAATCACCGGGTGCGCAAAGTGGATGCCGGTACCGGTATCATTACGACGGTGGCGGGCAACGGCGACAGCGGGTACGAAGATAAGCATATGGGCGGATGCGGCGCCGCGCGGTTCGTCGCCAAAGAGTCGGCCGGCACGCTCAAGCATGGCGACGGACTGTTGGGGGTCGAGGCGGTCGTGAATGCCCCGGTCGGCCTGGCGCTGGATTCGCAAGGACATCTCTATATTTGCGAACGCGGAGAAAACAAAATACACCGGCTTAAGCTTGTTTCGCCTGCGTGATTCGTGATCCCGGTTGCTCAATTCTAGTCACTGCTCCGTTCTTTGTCGTTCGCATCTCGTGAAGCCCGCTTCGACTCAGCGAGGCGAGCGTGAAGCGCAGGACGGAAAGAATGTGTTTAGATCTATTTGTGTTTGCGAGATACGCTTCACGAAGAACACGACTCCAGGCGCTGTTGCGCCGAACCGTCATGAATAACGAGGGCTAGCGCATCTTTATCGCCGCGCGCCCGGTTCACGAAAGCGTTGCATGGTGGGCATGACGAACTTCTGCCGCTCTCGCCCTTTCCTCTTCCTGTGTTTGTCCGGTCTTCTCCTGGCAGCCAGCATCCTCGGCGGATTCGGAATTCCTCTGGTCAGTTCAGAAGGGCTCACGATCCGATCGCATTGGGTCAAGGGGGAGCTTCCTCAGGCGCCTGATGACGCCGCGTGGGGCGCGATCCCGCCGATGACGATTCCGTTGAGCGGCCAAGTCATTACGCGTCCGGTGTGGCCGGAGCCGACCGCGCGGGCGCTGGTGGTGCGGTCGCTTCATAATGGGAACGACATTGCATTTCTCCTTGAGTGGCAGGACAACACCAAGAACGATCGGCTGACGCCGGGCACGTTCCGGGACGGGGTCGCCATCGGCCTTCCCCTTGGCGATGCGCCGGCATTTTTCTGTATGGGACAATTGGACCACTACATCAACATCTGGCACTGGAAAGCGGATTGGCAAAGCGACATCGACCGGCGGGCGGCGCGGAGTTCCGAGAAGAAAGAGGGCGGCGTGCGGACGTTCGAAGTCATTCCGCGCCGGATCTCCTCGGTGGAAGATCTGATCGGCGGGGGCTTCAGCACGTTGACGACGAAAGAGAAGCAGGGCCGGGTGCAGGGAAAGGCCTTGTGGAAGGATGGAGTCTGGCATGTCGTCATGCAGCGTCCCCTCGTGAGCGAAGAACAAGAGAACGAAGCGAAACTCATCCCCGGCCGTGTGCAAACTGTTTCCTTCGCCGTGTGGAACGGGGAGAACAAAGAGCGCAATGGACAGAAGGCGGTGGCGCCATGGTTTCAGCTGAGCATTGACTCCGCAGCAGGGCGGTGAAACAGGCTGCCAGCTCGTTCCACGTGAAGCGTAGGACGGAAAGAGAGCGTGTTCCATCTTTGCTTGCGAGGTACGAGATACGCTTCACGAGATACGAGCAACGTAGTGGCTATGTATTGGCGAGCACTGCAGCTTGGTTGTAGGAGAAGATTTCGTGAGAGGAAGAAGGGTGTTTGGTGTGGTGTTGTTGGGCTCG
Source organism: Nitrospira sp. (assembly GCA_046604365.1). Classification (GTDB taxonomy): domain Bacteria; phylum Nitrospirota; class Nitrospiria; order Nitrospirales; family Nitrospiraceae; genus Nitrospira_D. The sequence goes on along the minus strand of JBJACV010000016.1, from coordinate 33,508 downwards.
GTCCTCTTTGCTTCGGTGGGGGTTGTACAGATTGCGGCGCAGTCTGATGGAATGACGGAGGAAGAAGCGGCGCGGCTCGGTGAGGAATTCGGAATCGTCGTCGGAGCCGTGGACGAAGACATTCAGAAAGAACTGAAGCTCGAGCGTCCGCAGGGTGTCGCCGTGTTCGAGGTGATCGGTAATTCACGGGCGGACTATGCGGGTATCAAGGTTCGTTCGGTCATCAAGGAAATCGACAAGCGCGAAATCCGCACCATGGCGGATTTCGGGTCGGCCATCAAGAAGGCCATGAAGGAATGCAATTTCACCGTCGGAACCTACGAACCGGCTGATCCAGACGATCCGGTCGGGTGGGGCGTCAATTTCCATTTTGTCGGCTGCAAGCGGGATTAACGATGCGTCGTGAGGGGTGAGGCGTGAGGGGTGAGGCGAAAGGACGCGGTGGTCGATTGCAGTCGGGACGGAGCATCACAGCGATCTGTCTCTTCTCGCTCGTCGGTCTGATCGCCCTGTATTACGGGCAGGCGGTCGCCCAGCAGGCGGAGGGGCAGGTACGGCCTGATTGGGTAGACGAAATCGAAAACGTGTTCATCCGCTCGGAGGATTGCAAGCAGTGCCATGAGCGGCACTATGAAGAGTGGAAAGGGGCTAGGGAGCAAACACCGGATCTGAAAACGTTCGGACGGGTTGATGCAGCGCTGTTGCACGGCAGTTCGTTGGAATCGCCGATCTTCAAAACTGTGTTGGGTCTCTGGGCGCAGACGAATCCGACTGCGGAGGAGCGGAGCCGCTGTTTGTCGTGCCATGCGCCGGCGATGACGGTCTTTCCCCAGCATGCCGGAACATTGATGCAGCAGATCTTGGCGGGTAAGCCCCAAGTGGAAGGGATCGGGTGTGCGTCGTGCCATTTGATCCATGATGTGGAACGTGGACCGGCTACTCCGCCTACGTTCAAAGTACAGCCGGGGTCTGTTCTCTACGGACCATACGCCGACCCGGAAGAAAATCTGGTGCATCAAGCTAAGCAGACGAGCCTGTTCCGCGAGGCATCCTTTTGCGCCTCGTGTCATTTCGACAAAGTAAAAGACGTGACGCAGAAGGATCTGCCGGGAGACATTCTCCAGGGCACGATCTGTCAGGACTGCCATATGGAACCCTCGACCGGCAGCTCGACGTCGAGGCGTGGAGCCATGACCAGACCCATCGGCCGGCATTGGTTTCGCGGCGTGGTCGGCGCCGGCACCATGTTGAAAAATCGTAATCTTCAAGCTGAGTGGGCGCCGCGCATCGATCTCGACGTGAAACGAACGGGCGGTACTGTTGAGGGGACTGCGCTCGTGAAGATCGGGAGTCTCCCGCACAGTTTTCCCGACGGCGACCCGGTGCTGAAGCAGTTCTTTCTGACCCTGACGGCGAAAGACGCACAGGGCCTGGTGCTGGCCGAAGAGACGAAGCGGTTTGGATTGCCCTACGACAAGATTCTTCGTGGTCCGATTCCTGATCCGTTCATCAAGGGGGGACACACCAGAAAAGTTCCATTTGCCCTGGCGCTGTCGGCCGGGCCGGCGGCGACGGTGGAAGCGGTACTCACCTATGCTCTGATCCCGACTCCTACCTCGACATTGATGGACAACTATCTTGCAACATTGAAGAGTGACAAAGAGCGGGACGAGGCGAAGCAGATCGTTCACGAGTACACGCAGCCGCGCATGCTGACCTATCGTGTGAAAACGCTGTAGCGTATGGGCCGTGAAGCGTGAAACGTATCTCGTGAAGCGTGAAGCGCAGGACGGAAAGAAATTGCACCTCGTCCTTGTTTGCGAGATACGAGATACGCTTCACGAGATACAAACTGATATGCCAGTCCACTACGAACAGACATGGATCTTGCGAGGTAATCGAGGGATGTACGGCCGGATACAGTCTAGTTATCGAGTGGCCAGGTTTGCTGTCGCAGCTCTAGTCGTAGGCTTGATCGCTGTGCTTGGAGGGGGAGCTTCGGAAGCGCTGGCCCAGGACGCCAAGGGTCAAACGCTCATTGAAAAGGCTTTCCCTCATTCCAACAAGTGCAAACGTTGCCACGAGCGGGTCTTTGAAGAATGGGAAACCTCGCCGCTGTCGAAGTCCATCCATTCTCCGGCGTTCCGCGCGTCGCTCGATGCCTATCTCAATTCGCCGGGCGGCAAAGACAAAGCGCTCTGCTTTCGATGCCACGCGCCGCATGTGCGCGAGTTCTCCGATCAGGCGCAGCTGTTCATCGACCAGGCGAAGTCCGGCGATCCCTCTCTGGACGGTGTGGCCTGTGCGCAATGTCATTTGATCAAGCAGGTGGATCGCGCCAAACATCCGCCGGATCCGAAATATGAACTCGGCAGCAAGACGCTCTACGGACCCTACAAGGATTTCGTCCAGAATCTCGCGCACCAATCGATGGAATTGGGGCTTTTTCAGAAATCCGATCTCTGCCTGAACTGCCACCAATCGGTGCCGTCGGCGGCCAATCTCGGCAAGGCCAACGATTTGCTCGGCAATTGGGACCAGAGCCAGGCGGTCAAGTCCGGCAAGGAATGCCAACATTGCCACATGCCCGAACAGGTCGGAGAGTCGGCGAACGGGGAGAAGAAGCGCAAAGTCGCCAACCACACATTTCCAGGCCGTCTCGGCAAGCTCCGCCAGGAGGCGGCGAAGTTGGATGTGCAGACGAAGATTGAGGGCGACAAGACGACCGTGACCGTGAAGGTCCAGAGCCTGGTGCCGCATCACTTGCCTACGACCCATCCGGCATGGGCCACGGTCGTGTTGGATCTCGATGTGAAAGGGAAGAATCTGAAGACCGTGTTCGCCGACAAGCGGATCTATGGCCGGACCTATGTCGATGCCAAGGGACAGAAAACCATCTTTGATTTCGAAGCGGTGAAAGTCGTGGACGATACGGTGTTAAAGCCGGATGAAATCAGGCTCGAGACATTTTCGTTCCCGACGCCGAAAGACACCAAGACTTTCGACGTCGAAGTCACTCTCAATTATGGGGCCATTACAGGCCCGGCACCCTTCCTCCAGCGGGTCGAAGCTGAGTCCTCCCAGGGCTTGCAGGATCCCGTCTTCCAACCCATCGAAATAGTCAAGCGGACAGAGAATATTCCGGTCGGTAAGTAAGCGTCGTTTGTGGCAAGGAGCGGGTGGCGAATGGCGTATAGCACGAACAGGATTCCGTGTGTGACCAAGGCCGAATATCGAGGCGGCTACCGGATTCATGTGACTTTCGATGACAATTCAGAGAAAACTATCGACTTCAGACGGTACCTGAAGGGGCCGGTCTTTGAGCCGCTGAAGGATGTGAAGTATTTTCAGCGGTTCTTCCTCGACGGCTGGACGGTCGCCTGGCCGAACGGTGCGGACATTGCGCCTGAGGAACTGTATGAGTGTGCCGAGGCCGGCTCCGAACGTGGAGCGGCCTGGCTCGACGGTGGAAGCTGATGACATCAAACAGTGTGCGTTCAAATGGTAGGCACGCACAGTACAAGATCTGACCCTCAACCTACTCTGCGCGGAGGCAGGCCGGAAGGAGCACACCCACCTCATGACGGAGGATTGGTCAGGCCATGAGCTGTCGTCGGTCGCGTAGGATTCAGAGGCGAGTTTGTTACATCAGGTCACGATTCACGGCTGGCCCAAGGGAGAGGCGAGAAATGATGTGGCATAACCATGCGCTGTAGCGGATGCTATATCGCGCTACTGTTCCAATCGGCACGTCTCGTGTCTGCCGTCACTCAGCCTGCTGGAGTTCAAGACGGTTGCTGCCCCCGTCTTGAACTCCTGTCATTTTGGAGTCCTCATGCCGCGCACACTTCCAAGTCAGGTAGTTAAATCCATAGAGCAGCTTTTTCCCCATTGGGTTAAACCTGAGGGACGTAATACCCTTGTGTCCGGTATGTCCGATATGACTTTCAAGTTTCAGGCGGTTATTGACCTGGTGGAACAGATTCCACCAGAACTAATCACTTTGAAGGACGAGGAATACGCGATATTTTCGGCAAGTGTTTCGGCTATCCGATGGAATTTGAATCACCCGCAAAAACGCGATCACGATGGTTTCGTGATAGTGCTACACACGATCCGTGAATTTAAAAATACTAATCCTATCGCTCTTATCTTCGATATGCTCGGAAAGTGTCCTGACGAATTTCCGTCCGCAAACACGAACGAGTTGGAGTTTATCGAGGACACTGAATTTAGACAAAACATTAGAAATGATTTAAGCGCGATCAGTAGGGCTTTGGCGAATAGTGAATGGAAAGCAGCTACCGTTCTCGCGGGGTCTGTGCTGGAAGCACTTTTGCTTTGGAAACTCGATAAGGTTCGGCCCCAGGCAATGGCAACAAACTACGCTAGTCAGAAAAAACTCATGCCTCTGGAGCAGTGGCATTTGCCCGACTATATTGAAGCAGCCTCGGAGTTAAAGCTGTTAGGGGAGGATACAGCCAACCAAGCTCGTCTCGCCAAGGGCTTTAGAAATCTCATTCACCCAGGGCGCAGCATCAGACTAGGTCAAATTTGTAATAGAGGAACTGCTTTCGGTGCCGTAGCCGCCGTCGAATTGGTGATGGAGGAGCTTTCTCGCTGAAACGGTCCAAACTGCCAACGCTTTGAGGGTTGACATGCGTATTGATTTATCAGGACATTGCAATGCAATAGGACCCCAAAAATGTTCCAGGAACCATTGATTGCTCCTGTCTGAGGTAGATAGCGGAGGTTTATTTTACGTCTTGTAGGGCCGTTGCAGTAGGGTTCCTGGACAGGGAGGATAGAACCCATGCGTTCCATTTTTGTGGTATGTGCACTCATAGCGCTGAGCTGCATGTTCGAACACGAAATTCGAGCGGAACAGATCTCCCAGGCTGACTTCGTTCAGTATCGAGACGAGAGATACAGATTCAGCATTCATTATCCCCGTTCATGGTCCAAGGTAGAGGCGACTCATGCGCAGACTCGACTCAAAGCTGTGAGTGATGGCGGTTCGGGTGGCGATGACTTGAGTGTGGTTGTCACCACGGTGCCTGGGTCAGAAAACGAAACACCTGAAGAGTTTCTTAGGTCGATAGATGCGAAAACATATTTGAACTATTTGCGCGAAAGTGTACCGGGCGCAAAGCTGATTGAGCATGGTCCCACCAGCCTTAGCAATCAGGCCGCGTACTACTTCATAACGGATCTGACCCATCGTATTCTGGGAGTTGAAGTGCCGATGCGTCAGCTTCAGTTTCTAACAGTGCGCAAGGGCAATGCGTACACAATCACCTTCCGGACTGATCCCGAGCATTTCCCGGGGAGGGGCACACTTTTCAAACTCATAACAGCAGGGTTTGTGTTTTGGCCAGATGGACCAGAAGCAAGACGATGATCATGGTGTCGGGTCTGCCAGCAGCGAGACTCGTGCCACGGTTAGATGTTGGAGAATTTTCAATTCTCATAAGTATGCTTTTCAGGCTCAATTGTGAGATTTCTTCCACGTGGGTTTTTGCCTTTCGATGTTGATGGATGTGGCTCACCCCAAGGCTGTCATGGAAATTGTAATAGACAAGAGCTATTTACAAGGCGCTTCCCCGGACAAAATTCGCGGCCTCTGTGCTGAACATACGGTTCTGTTTATCGAGACACTGCTGTACGAGCTTCTGACTACCGAGGCGGCAGTACAGAGGACGTGCTTTGACAAGCTTTCTGAGGAAAATGATAACGTCATAGTAGTCCCATGCACCGGGCCGTTGTTTCGGCATGAAATGGAGCGCCAGCGGCCAGCCTCGCCGTTGATCGACCACAGGGTGCAGATTACATTTCAGAGCCTCGTTGACGGAGTACTTTCTTGTCCCCTGAACGAACACCCAGCGCTAGCTAAGTGGAGATTTGAGGTGCAGCGGGAGGTTGATACGTTTCATCAGGTGGCGACAGGGATAGCAGAATGGTGTCCAGCGTTACTGAATGCGCCAGGTCAGGTGCTCAGCGAGGCATGTGACGACCTCAAACGACAGGCATGTGCTGACGTCGATATCGTTCGCAAGATCTACCGAAGCCTCGATCTTGAAGGCTTCCCTTGTGCGACGCTCCTTGATTCATCCTGGGCCTTGTTTCGCTGGGTACAAATGCATCTTCTGTTCGGCTTGGACTACATCCGACGCTATGGTTTTGCGGATCTTGCCGCAGTGCCAAAGCGGCTAGAGCATGATGTCCACGATCTTCAGTACGCCTTATTCGGAACTCTTTGTGGTGCGCTTGCAACAAAAGACACGGAGGTCGCACAGAACTTCAGGCTTGCGTGTCCGGGTGGCGCATTGCTGTCCTGAGAGACCACACAACGGTTAGGGGGCAGCAACTGTCTTGCGTTCGTCAGCACGAGCGGCTGGGCGCCGCCGCTGGATCGGAACTTAAGACGACGCGTGCTCGATAGTGGGGGTTATCCCTGGATGATCCCGATGCAGATGGCATGGGCGACGAATCGGCCGTAGGTCGCGTCTTTGCACCCGTTCCAATCTGATTCCACCCAGTAGTTCCGCTTCGAGATCCGCTTGAGAAAATGTTGCGTGGTGAAGGGGCTCTTGCCGTCGCGGAGCAACCCGTCGAAAAACTTGTTGTAGCCCACCGGTAGGCTCACCACGATCTGTCCACCGGGGGCGAGGCAGCGGTCCCGAAGATGCTCGATGGCGTGGAGCAGCTTGGCCGGCTCTCGCGGATCCTCATCCCATCCGACGTGCTCCAACGTCGAGATGCTCAGGATCAGGTCGTACCGTTCCGTCGGCGCAAACTCGACGATGTCCTGGTTGATGACACCAGGCGCGACTTCGTACTTGTCGACCACATCATGGTGGATCGGAACATAGTGCGTAAGCACGTTGCCGACTTCCAGAATGCGGTCGGCTTGATGACGGAGTAGGATCTCCCGGAAGATCGGGATCTCGACACCGCGCTCGTTTTTCCAGGTCTTGTTGCAGAAGTGATAGAGGTACGGGTAGGACCGCCCGTCGAAGACGAAGGTTTTGGTTCTCGTCCAGCGCGTCAGCGTCATTTTAGCGAAGCGCCAGTAGCGCGCAGAGGCGCTCTCGTTGCCGGAGGCGACGTTGGTGTAGTCGTAGGTGTAGGGCATGCGGAACGATCAGTCGAACACGATGCGGGAGCCCGGCGACTTCATCTTGAAAATCTGGAGCGCTGAGTAGATGGCTTTGGCCGGGTGGTTCAGGATCAAGCGTGAATTGGTCACGTGGGTGTCGAGTAGTTCGTATTGTCCGCCGCTGTAATAGATGTCGCAGTCGTCGATCTGGCAGTTCTTGTAGACATGATTGTCCAAGGCCAGCTTCGCCTTGCTGAAGGTCTGCCCGTCAATCAGGATATAGCTCGGTTCAAATTCCATCAGCTGCTCCGTCTGCGCGGACTATAGCAAAGTCAGCTTATGGCGTAAACCTGTGCTTTGTCTGCCGCCCCTCCCTCACATTTCATCTTGATCCTCTGACCCTATCTGTATAGAATGACTCCGCTTTTCAGGCAGTTAGCTGCTCGCTGCTCCTGCGCCGTTCTACGGTTTCCCCACTCGCCTCATGTACTTTGGATGGGTTGAAGCCACGGGGAGCCGTGTGACATAAGAAATGCGTTTATCCACTAGGAGGGTATCCCGTGAGTGATTCAGCGATTGTGACGTTTGCATTGATCGCGGCCGTGGCCGGCATTGCGTATGGCCTCTATTTGGCCATGTGGGTGTTCAAGCTCAACGCGGGTAACGCGAAGATGCAGGAAATTGCGAAGGCCATTCAGGAAGGCGCCAGCGCCTATATGAATCGGCAGTACCGGACGGTGGGGATGGTGGCGGCTGTGCTGTTCGTCCTGCTCTGGGGCGCAGGGGCCGTCTCCGATAAATTCGGTCTGTTGACGGCGATCGGATTTCTGGTCGGCGCTGGCGCTTCGTCAATCGCCGGCTATGTCGGCATGATCATCGCGGTGCGTGCGAATGTGCGGACAGCCCAAGCGGCTCATGACGGCATGAACGCCGCCTTGACCGTTGCGTTTCGAGGGGGTGCGGTGACCGGTTTGTTGCTGATCGGTCTGGGACTGTTGGCGATCACGACCTTCTATATGATCGCACAATCGGTGGCCGGGCAGGAGAAAGCCATCCACGCGTTGCTCAGTCTAGGGTTCGGCGGCAGCTTGATCTCGGTCTTCGCCCGGGTCGGTGGCGGTATCTATACTAAGGCGGCGGATGTCGGCGCGGATCTCGTGGGAAAAGTGGAAGCCGGTATCCCTGAAGACGATCCCCGCAATCCGGCTGTGATCGCGGACAACGTCGGCGACAACGTCGGCGATTGCGCCGGCATGGCCGCGGACTTGTTTGAAACCTATGCCGTGACGACGGTCGCGGCGATGGTCTTGGCCTTTACGATGTTCAAGGGGGCCACGGCTCCGATTCTCTATCCGCTCGCGCTGGGCGGCGTGACGATCTTCGCGACGATTATCGGGATCTTGTTTGTGAAAGTGAGTGAGGGCGGTGAGATCATGACGGCCTTGTACAAGGGCCTGTTCGTGGCCGGCGGCATCGCGGCTATCGCATTCTATCCCATTACGTCGTCGATCATGAACGGCGTCGGCGGGGTCAGTGGGATGAGCTATTATATGGCGGCGCTGATCGGATTGATCGTGACCTTGGCCCTGGTGTTCATTACCGATTACTACACGTCGAAGAATTACGAGCCGGTGCAATATATCGCCAAGGCGAGCGAAACCGGTCATGCGACGAATATCATCGCGGGTCTGGCGGTCGGCATGCAGGCGACGGCGGCGCCGGTGGTGGTGATTGCGGCGGCCATTCTGGGCAGCTTCTGGATTTGCGGCGGGTCGGAATCAGGCGGGTTGTACGGTGTGGCCGTGGCGGCGGTGTCGATGCTCTCGATGGCCGGGATCGTCGTGGCGATCGATGCATTCGGTCCGATTACGGATAACGCAGGCGGGATTGCTGAAATGTCGCATTTGGGCAAAGCCGTGCGCGACATTACGGACCCGCTCGATGCGGTCGGCAACACGACCAAGGCGGTGACGAAGGGCTATGCGATCGGCTCGGCCGGGTTGGCGGCGGTGGTGCTGTTTGCGGAATATTCTCGTGAAGTCGCGGCGCACAATCCGGCGCTGGCGGCGTTCGATCTGTCCAATCCCAAGGTGCTGGTCGGATTGTTCTTGGGCGGCATGCTGCCGTTTATCTTCGGCGCGCTCTGTATGAGGGCCGTCGGTGAAGCGGGCGGTTTGATCGTAGAAGAAGTCCGGAGGCAGTTCCGGACGATCAAGGGCATCATGGAAGGGACCGGGAAGCCGGAGTACGGCACCTGTGTCGATATCGTGACGAAGGCGGCGATTCAAAAAATGATGGTACCCGGGCTGATTCCGGTGATCTCGCCCGTGATCGTCGGGCTGGTTCTCGGGCCTCAGGCCCTCGGCGGTGTGCTGGTCGGCAGCATTGTGACGGGGTTGTTCGTGGCGATCTCGATGACGAGCGGCGGCGGCGCCTGGGATAATGCCAAGAAGTTTATCGAAGAGCAGGGGTTGAAGGGTACGGACACGCACAAGGCGGCTGTCACCGGCGATACGGTAGGCGATCCATATAAGGATACGGCCGGACCGGCGGTGAATCCGATGATCAAGGTCATCAACATCGTCGCGCTGTTGATCGTCTCGCTGATCGTCGGCAAGTAACAAGACTGGCGCGACGGGCGCGAAGTGCGGGACTTGATGGACCGTTCGTCCGAGCGGGTCGCGCTTGTCTCGCACGGCATGCCCGTCGCGCTTCCGCGTTTCTTGCCTTGCCTTGACGGGTTTGCAGGGCCTGGAGTAAGTTGACAGCAGGGGATCACGCGCAGCGTTGATCCACGAGAGGTGCTCCGAATCATATTGGAGGTGCTCGAATGGAAAAACAGGAGCGCAAACAGGAGCCGAAACGCGACCCTCAGGCCAAAGATGAGGTGAAGGCCAATCCCAAAGTCGTCGAGGCCGGCAAGAAGCTGAAGGAAGATATCGATAAGCTTGTTGATGAAATCGACGATGTGCTCGAAAAGAACGCCGAAGAATTCGTGAAGAACTACGTTCAAAAGGGAGGGGAATAGCCAACCAACCGGTTCCTATTCCCTCTTCTCCTCCCTCCTTCCCCTGTGCGCCGTTTCCGTATAGTCCAGATAGTTCAGCCATCAGTGCGCTTTTCCAGGCAGACCGAGGAGACCGTGTCGGCGCGACCGGTTTGACAACGGGAAGGGGAGCCATTACCATCCGCGTAACTCCGTATGATTCATGTGAATCCTGTAAGGTGATTCCCGGCAAACGCATTTCCACATAGACCGACGCCCGTCATGAGGTGAGGATGCACTCGAAACTCTGGATCTTTCGCGATATTGATCCGACTCAACGGGCGGCCCTGGCCCAGGCGCTATCGATTTCTTCAGCCACCGCGTCGTTGTTGATGGCTCGTGGCGTGACCACGCTCGATGAAGCGACCGCCTGGATGTCTTCCGGCAAAACCCACGATCCCTTTTTGATTCCCGACATGGGCAAGGCCGTCGAACGCCTCCACCGGGCGATAATCCGGCAAGAACGGATCTGTTTTTATGGCGACTACGATGTCGACGGTATGTCGGCGACCAGCATTTACCTCTCGTTTTTCCGAGGGATGGGTGCCAATGCTTGTGCGTATGTGCCACATCGAGTCCGCGAGGGGTATGGATTGAACGAAGGCGCGATCCGGAAGCTGGCGGGCGAAGGTGTCACGCTGCTGGTGACGTCGGATTGTGGAACAACGTCGCATCATGAGATTGCGGTAGCCAACCGATTGGGACTTGAGGTGATCGTCACAGACCATCACCAGACCGATGAGGATCTGCCACCGGCGCTGGCCGTCATGAATCCCCATCGACGCGATGCCCGTTATCCATTCCGTGGATTGTGTTCCGGCGGGTTGGCGTACAAAGTGGCCGGCGCGTATGAGGCGATGTATGGGCCCGGATCGGTCTCGTTGGAGTCGCTTTTGGATTTGGTCGCGCTCTCCACCATTGCCGATGTTGTGCCGCTGCAAGATGAAAACCGAACCTTTGTGCGCGACGGGTTGGCGCAGATTTCCCGCGGGGCCCGGTGCGGGATCAGGGCGTTGAAACAGGTGTCCGGGGTGACAAAGCCCTGCACGGCGGAGACCATCGCGTTCAAGCTGGCGCCCCGGCTGAACGCAGCAGGCCGAATGGATGAGGCGATAAAGGGGGTCCAGTTACTCACGACGGAGTCTGAGTCGGATGCGAAACAGTTGGCCGATGAACTCGACCACTTGAATCGGACTCGGCAGCAGCTTGAAGCCGAGATCATGCGGGAGGCACTTGCCGTGGTGGAGTCCGGTGAACTCCCCGGTGCCATCGTGGTGGCCTCTCGCCGTTGGCATTTGGGGGTTGTCGGCATTGTGGCGGCGCGTCTCGTCGAACGATTTCACCGCCCGGCCATTGTGATCGCCGTCAATGAGCAGGGGGTCGGCAAGGGGTCGGCCCGTACTATTCCCGGTTTTGATCTCTACCAGGGCCTGGCATCTTGCCGTGATCTGCTGGTGGCGTTCGGCGGGCATCCCAGCGCCGCAGGGGTAACCGTTCATGAAGACCGTTTGTCTGAATTTTCCGAGCGGTTTGCTGCGGCGGCGAGCCAGTGGGCGCACTCAGCCGGACATGTTCCCTCACTGCACGTCGATTCCGAAGTGCGCTTGGACGAAGTCACGCACCGCCTCCTGCATGAAATCGGTTCACTGCATCCTTTCGGGGCCGGCAATCCGGAACCTATGTTTGCGGGGAGGCGGCTGGAGATTATGAATGCTCGTGTCGTGGGCGAGAAACATCTCAAGATGACGCTTCGCCAGGGGCGATCTCCGGCGTTCGACGGGATCGGATTCGGCATGAAATCGCTCGAAGCGCAAGGCCTCTCGCTCAGAACGCCGGTCGATGTGGCGTTCACGCCTGAATGGAACCATTGGAACGGGGAAGATCGGATTCAGTTGCGTATCCGCGACATGCGTCCAACGTCCGGTGAGTAGCGAACGATGGTCTACGAAACCGTTACCGATATCGATCAATTGTTGGCGCGACTCCGGAGTTACCAGCCGGATGCCGATCTCGGTATGATCCGCAAAGCATACGAGTTTTCCGCCAAGGCGCACCATGGGCAAACCAGGCGATCGGGGGAGCCGTACGTCCAGCATCCGGTGGCAGTGGCGGGCGTGTTGGCTCTGCTGAAGACCGATGTCGCGGCAGTTGTGGCCGGACTGCTCCACGACACGCTGGAAGACACAGTGGCGACAACCGATGAATTGGAGCGGGAATTCGGCAAAGAGGTTCTTCATCTGGTCGATGGTGTCACCAAAATCGGGAAAATTACATTTAGGAGTTCCGAGGAAAAACAGGCGGAGAATTTCCGCAAGATGGTGCTCTCGATGGCGGACGATATCCGCGTCGTGATCATCAAGCTGGCCGATCGGCTGCATAATATGCGCACGCTCGAGCATCTCGGCGAGAGCAAACGCCAGGAAATTGCGCAGGAGACGCTGGAAATTTATGCGCCGCTGGCCAATCGCATCGGGATCGGCTGGGTTAAGAACGAACTCGAAGATCTCTGTTTGAAGCACTTGAAGCCGGATGTCTATGAAACGCTGCGTGTCAGCGTGGCAAAGCGGGACGAGGACCGGCAGCAGTATATTCAGGAAGTCGGCGCGCTGGTGCAGAAGGCGGTGGAGGAAAACGGACTGGTCGGGGCGATTTATGGCCGGCCCAAGCACCTCTACGGCATCTACCAGAAGATGAACAAACAGTCGATCTCCTTCGATGAAGTCTACGATCTCACCGCGCTGCGGATCATCACCGATACGAAGATGAATTGTTATGCGTTGCTCGGCGTGATCCACTCGCTGTGGCGTCCGTTACCGGGCCGGTTCAAAGACTACATTGCAATTCCAAAATCCAATCTCTACCAGTCGCTCCATACAACCGTCGTGGGGCCGAAGGGTGAGCACGTGGAGTTTCAGATTCGGACGGAGGAAATGCATCGTGTGGCCGAATATGGAATTGCGGCCCATTGGAAGTACAAGGAACAGGATCGGATCGACGACAAAGACAGCAAGGCCTTTGGATGGCTGAGGCAGTTTGTCGAATGGCAGAAGGATTTACCCGACAACCGGCAATTCATGGACTCGGTCAAACTTGAACTGTTTCACGACGTGGTCTATGTGTTTACGCCCAAAGGATCGGTGAAGGAGCTGCCCAAGGGATCGACGCCGGTCGATTTCGCCTACGCGATTCACACTGAAGTGGGCGACCACTGTGTCGGCGCAAAAATCAACGGCAAGATCGTCCCGCTGAAGCATGAGGTCACGAGTGGCGATACCATCGAAATCCTGACGTCGCCCAATCAGACGCCGCACAAGGATTGGCTCAAGTTTGTGCGGACGTCGCGCGCGAAAACAAAAATCAAACATTGGATCAAGTCTGAAGAGCAGAATCGGAGCCTGGAAATTGGCCGGCGGCTGCTGGAAGCCGAGCTTCGGCGTCACAATTTGGCGCCTGCCCAGATGTTCAAGTCCAGCCAGTTCCTTGAGGCGGCGAAGCATGAAGGATATGAGACAGCGGATGAGCTGGTAGCAGCGGTCGGATTCGGGCACGTGTCGACAGCCCAGGTTATCGGACGGTTGGCGGCTCCTGCCTCTGACAGCACGCCGATTGCAGAACCGCCGAGCCATCCGAAACCGTTAGCCGGCAGAGGCGGGGACCAAGGGATTCAAGTCAAGGGTTCGCGGGATCTCTTGATGCAACTGTCCCGCTGCTGCAATCCCGTTCCCGGCGATAAAATTCTAGGATACATTACACGAGGTCGTGGCCTCACGATCCATTCTGTCGATTGCCCCAACCTGGAAGCGCTGGATTACGATCGGGAGCGGTTGGTGGAGGTGGAGTGGGATACGGCGACCCCAGGCCGGCATTCCGTCAAAGTGGCTGTAATTGCCGAGGACAAGACCGGTGTGTTGGCTAACGTTTCGTCAGCCATTGCGGAATGTCAGGCGAATATCAGCCGCGCCGAAATCATCACGCGCGAAGATCGTAAGGCGGAGCTGGATTTCATAGTGGAGATTGCCGACACGGCCCATTTAAGCCGCGTGATGAAAGCCATTGAACGGGTGAAAGGCGTCATTACCGCGCGACGCATCAGGTCCTGGCAGGAGAGGGCCTAACGGCTAGCTCGGAAGCTCGTTCCCCGTGAATCGTATCTCGTGAAGCGTAAGACGGAAAGAGCGTATCGGCGGTTGCAGGAGAACCGTCATGAATAATGCAGGCTATGGGGACTTAAACTCCAGCTTCGATCCCTTCTCGATCTTGTAGCTATCCACTGTGCCGCCGGCAATTTCCAGCACGTAGATCGCATCGGAGCTATTCGGGCGATATTGCGGGCAAGAGTCGTCGCTCTTGGTGCAGACGGGAACCTGCCGCTCGATGTGAATGACTCGTTTCTTTTCGTCCAGCCAGAGCAGGTCCAGCGCGATCTTCGTGTTCTTCATCCAAATGGTCCAGGGTAACGGTTGGCCGAAGATGAACAACATGCCATGGTCTTTATCCAAACGCTCTCTGTACATGAGGCCGGTGGCGCGTTTGACCGCTGTGTCGGCGACCTCGGCTTGTATGATGATGCCGGCCGGCGTGCGAATCGGCAGCAGTCGAGAATCTGCGGCTAGCGTGGGCGAGGCGGCCTCAGCGAAGACGAGTGTTACGAGCAGGATAGGTAGAAAGACGATCAGGGAATTGGTCACACGCATGCGCGCATCGTAGCGGTCGGTCTATGTCGAGTCAAGCGGGTTCCGGCAATGTATGGACCAGCGCGGCTCCGCGCCATCGTTCTTGCAATCCCGGCGGAGATTGTGCCATCCTCCAGACGAATTTTAGAAAGAGGCTGTCATGCAAGAAAAGCGTCGTGTGCTCTATAAAAAAGGCGTGTTTGTGTGTCCAACCTGCCGCCAGTCGTACGTGCAAGAAAAGTGGATTGAAGAGTGGCGCATCCGGTGTCACCGCTGTACCTACCGAGGCACCTTGACGGAGGTGTCGGTTGAAGAACACATGGAAGAAGAGACGATCAGGCGGTAACGCGCATGGCGCTTGTTCCTCGTGAAGGGTATCTCGTATCTCGCAAACAGAGATGGGAGATACGCTCTTTCCGTCCTGCGCTTCACGAGATACGCTTCACGTTCTTTGCAGTATATCGCTTCCCTGCCATGAATAATTTTCTCGCATCTGCATTGGCCTTCTCGATCATTTTCAGTATCGCTTCATGGTCATGGGCCGAAGAGGCTCCACCCCCGGTCAAAGTTCTGGTGACCTATCATTCGTTGTCGGGAAACACAGAACGGATGGCCGACGCAGTTGCCGAAGGGGTCACGTCGGTTCCGGGCACTCTCGCGGTGCTCAAGCGAGTCGGCCAGGTGACGGCGGAGGACTTATTTTCCTCTGATGCTGTGATTGTCGGCTCCCCGGTCTATTGGTCCAATATGTCGGGAGAGGTCAAGACGTTCTTCGACAACTGGCAGTTCAAGTTCGGCGTGTTTCCCGAATTCAAAATGAAGAACAAGGTCGGTGCGGCCTTTGCCACCGGAGGGCAGATCTCCAGCGGCAAGGAGGTCACGATGTTGACGATTCTCGCCGCGATGTTGGGAAATCAAATGATCGTCGTCAGCGGCGGCGGCGCATTCGGAGCGTCCGCCACGACGGAAGGTGATAGTCCAGGAATCGACAAGAAAGAGCTGGCCGAGGCCAAGGCCTTGGGTCGTCGTGTCGCAGAAGTTGCAATACTTCTCAGTAGAGCCTCCTCCAGGTAGTTCGTTCCCGGCTTCGCCGAACATACGGTTTCCGGTTTCGAGTTTCTGGTTTTCGGAACGTGTTTTCTGACGATATGAAACCCGGAACATGAAACTCGCAACTGTATCCTCAACGGAACGAATCGACGATTGCAGTGAGAAACCTGAGGGGCAGTCTAGCGGTTTGACATGGTGGGGCTGGGATCGGACACCCCTTGAACGGCGATTTCGACGAATGTCTCGATGTTCTTAGCGCAGCGGCCGCAGCAGCCGGTGCGCTTGAGCCCGAATTTGGACTTGAGCTGGCAGGGCATTACGCATCCGGTGCGTCCAGCCTCGCGGACATCCGACTCTGTAATCCCGTTGCACAAGCAGACGTACACAGCACTCTCCTTCGACGATTATGA
The DNA here is from genome assembly GCA_046604365.1 of Nitrospira sp. Classification (GTDB taxonomy): domain Bacteria; phylum Nitrospirota; class Nitrospiria; order Nitrospirales; family Nitrospiraceae; genus Nitrospira_D. The sequence continues at coordinate 17,230 of JBJACV010000016.1, read as the reverse complement.
TAAGCGTTCTCAGTATGTCACTGAGCAAAGTATCTGTCAAGCCCCATCTTCTCCCTCTATTTTTCTTCCGCCAGGATCTGCAGCAATGCCGGCTTTAACTTCTGGTTATGGAAGGCATATCCGCCTGACAGAGCCTTCTCCGGATAGATCCGTTGACCTGTGGTCATGAGTGTGGCCAGTTTGCCTAATGCGGGATGGATCGCCTGAAAGAGGTATGCCTTCTACCGGGAGGCTCACATCGTTTCTTCCAACTGTTCGACCATTTCACGGATCGTATCGAAGCCGGATTGCCAGAAAGCTTCGGAGGTCATGTCCACGCTGACTTTGTTCAGGATTGTTTGTGGGGCCTCCGAGCCTCCTGTGGAAAGGAGGTCCATGTATTTCGGTACGAACGCAGGACCCTGTTCCTTGTACATGCGGTACAAGGCCAGCACGAGCAAATTCCCAAAGCTGTAGGCGTAACAGTAAAACGGACTGGCAAAAATGTGGGGGATGGTCAGCCATTCCCATCGGAACTCATCCGGCACCGGCACCGCTTTGCCGAATTGTTGGCGCAACTCATCGAAATAGGCCCCGGCCAGCTGATCGCCGGTTGCGCCGTCTGCGATCATCTGATGGGCCAGCTTTTCAAAGCGCACAAAATAGGCCTGCCGCAAGACCGTTGCATAGATGTCGTCCAGCTGGCTCAATAGCAAGCCTTGCCGAACGGCCGTATTGCGTTCTTGAGACATCAAGGCATCGGAGAGAATCCGCTCACCGAACACCGAGGCGGTTTCCGCCAATGGGAGGGTTGAATGAAAGGTAAAGACCGAATGGTCTTTGGCCATCATGCCGTGGACGGCATGGCCAAGTTCATGCGCCATCGTCGCGATGTCGCGGGCCTCCCCGGTGTAGTTCAGCATCACATAGGGCGTCATCCCCGGGATTGTGCTGTAGCAATAAGCGCCGCCGATTTTTCCGGGCCTGGTCGGGCCGTCGATATGCCGATCGCGAAATACTTGTTCGGCCAAATCGGCGAGGTGTGGTGAGAAGCCGCGATAGGCGTCAAGGACCATCCGTACCGCGTCGGCGTACTTGTATTTCTTAGCCTCTGTGCGGTGCGGGGCGTAGATGTGATACCGGTTCATCGGCTTGAGCTTGCAGATTTTTGCTTTCAGCGAAAAATAGGCATGAAAGATATCGGCATTTTTCGCGCAGGACGTCAACAGCACATCGACGGCTTGATCAGGCACATCGTTGCTCAGGTTGCGGGTCGCAATGGGAGAGGCAAAGCGGCGGAGACCGAGGTTTTCAGATTTCCAGTCGTTCACGAGCGTTTTGTAGATTTCTCCCAGCAGATCTTGTTGTGTTGAAAAGACGCGATAGAGCTCTTGATAGGCGGCTTGACGCACCGAGGCCTTCTGGCTCCGCACGTACGCCATCAGTCCTTCGCGATTCACCGACTTCTTCTTGCCGCCGACTGTCAGCGTGAAGGTCAATCCGTTCGTGACCACATCGTAAAAGGTATGAACCGCGCTGCGGCCCGTGACGTTTTTGAGATGGACGATCTTTTCTTCCGGTTCGGACAGCGTATGTTGTTTGAACCGCCGGATCGTCTCCAGGTGATAGCGGAAGTCCCCCGCGTCGGCCATCAGCCGCGCCGCGTTGGTGTCATCCACGCTCTGCCACCAGAGGTCGAAAAACAGCAAGCGATTGCTGAGGGCCGTCAGGCGTTCTTCAACGCGAGCCTTGAGCGAACGGGCCTCGGCGTCCCTGGTGTTTTCGGAGAACCGGAGGTAGGCATAGGCTCCAAGCTTGGAGGAGCCCTGAGCAAATGTCTCGCTGAGTGTCAGCAGGGCCTGGAAGTCTTGACCGGTGATCGATGGCGTCAATGTCGGACGAGCCGCTTCGACTTGAGAGACCACGGTCTCAAGTTGTGACAGGATAGAGTCGATCTCCTTCGACGGATCTTTGACCAAATGAGTCAGGTCCCAACGATCGGGATAGGAGGGGCGCGCGGCCCGCGTGGATGTTGAGGCGCCTCGTGCAGGGAGCTGTGTTGCCATACGGTTCTCCTTCAAGCTGTAACAGGCTCTGAACCGGACCGATCATACCATTGCCTTCTGCATGGCGAGCAGAAAAAATGGGGGACGGCTGTCCTCTGGCACATTGACAGGGTTCGGGTGGGATGCAAAAATCCCGCAGCCTCACTCGGATTGCGAGTGTGATGATGACAGATCAAGAACTCAATCGAGTAGTTCAATATGTGACGGCCAGTACCTCGTACGCGCGAGACACGGTCGCCGAGATCTTGAAAACAGGATTGGGCGAACTCGCCGCGATGGCCACGCACTCGACTCGACAGTTCGAGCGCGAGACTCTGTTGGAGTATGTGTCGCAATGGACGATCAAGAGAACCGGGCAGCCGGAGACGCTGGTACGCGAAGTGCTGGGCTGTGCCGGCCGCTGGCTGGATGAAGTCTATGAGGAGATCGCCAAGCAGCAGCCGGATCTCTTGCGGCAATCATCGAACGATGAGGATGAGGCGGCATCGGCGTAACGGAGTGTGGGATGGCCCGATGGCGATCGCGACGGTCAGTGAAGGTCTACTCTTCTTTTCGGGATGGATATGGTCTGCCTGCCGTCTCCTGGAAACGCACGACACGAGAAGGGCTCTCGTCCGATCTGGAAGACCGGTTGACCCAGCTTCACCGGCATTGTGCCGATCAGTCGAGCCATCTTCGGCTCGGACGGCTCCTGCATCGCCTCACCCATTCTGATCCCGGCGTGAAAGAATCGGCGTTGGCTGAACTGGAACTGGCCACGCAGCTGATTCGCGCCCAAGTTCATGTCACCTTTCTGCCTGAATCGAAGACCCGCAGCGCTGATCTGGAGTGCCATCTGGGCCGGGATCGGTTTCTGGTCGAAGTCACGGCCATGGTGGGATCGGCGGCGCGTCGGCGGATGCCGCTTCGAGGAATCGCGCGAGATGAGGAACAGGGAGAGGAAGAAGATCGCGGCGTCATTCTGCTCCATCGGATTTTGGCGCGCATTCAACAGAAGGCGAAACAGCTGGCCGACTATTGCGATCCTGTCGTGCTGCACATTTCGATCCCCCGCGCCGATCTGCAATGCGGAAAGGGTGGACGGCCGGAGGCCATCTGGCTGGATGTGAAGGTGTTGTCAGGCGCCGTCACCGTATTGCTGACCAGTTTGCGGCATCTCAGCGCCGTGCTGATTTCATTATGGGATGTGGAACCGTTGCCGTCGAAGGCGGGAACCAGACTGGCGAATGTCGAGCTTGTTGAGCGTCCAAAATCTCAGCGGACTCATCCGCGCGTACGGATGCTGATTCACAATCCCGTCGCGGCATCGCCACTGAGCGAACGGCAAGCCGAGGTGTTTTTGCAGCTGCTGGGATAGAAATCGGGCACCCAAGTTTGCGGGTTGAGCGCAATCGCCGGGCTGGTGCATGGCAGTAGATCAAGCCCGGATTCTCGATAGCAATGTGAAAGTTGTTTTCCTCACGGCTGCGGTCGACACATTACGATCTTTTGCGGGCGCCGTAGATGGCGCCGCCGCCATTTTTATATTCTTGAAGCACGGCGACGGCTTCTTTCCGGCACAGGTCACGGGCGACCGTGATGCGCCGGTTCTTGAGCTCCGCCACCCAGTTCTTCGGTTTCGCCCCCTCATCGAATCCGATCGCTTCTGCATCGCTGGCGCGGGCGCCGCATAGCACGCTGCGGATGCCGGACCAGGGGATGGCGCCGTAACACATGGCGCAAGGCTCACAGCTTGTTACCAGCTCGTGCGTTGGGAATCCTGCAGCGCTGAGATCGAACCGCCCGACGGTCTGTTGCGCGTTGGCGAGCGCAACCATTTCTGCGTGCGCATGCGAGCAGCGAGTAGACTCGACGAGGTTGACGCCGATCGCCACCAGCCGCCATCCGGTACGTTCGAACACGGCGGCGCCAAAGGGGCCGCCGGTCCCTCGCGCCACATTGGTCGAGGCCAATTCGATGACAAACCGCATGCGGCTTTCTTTTGAGAGAAACGCGGGGTGCCGGCTCCGCGCCAGTCGGATAGCCCATTGTGGCAGCTGGAAGGGGGAGGTGGAAGAGCGGCGCGTGGTCACGACGGCAGTGAACTCTTCATCGCTTCTAAATTCTTCGTCACCATCGCATCACCGTTCTTTGTCGAGACCTCGATGCCCGTGACGATGACGGTGCGGCATTCGTCGAGTTGGTTCAAGGTGCGGAGCGACTGCGCCAACGCAAAATAGGCGGCCGAATAGGTAGGTTTGACCGTGACACATTGCCGCAGAGCCTTCGCGGCCTCCTCAAAATTTCCATCATCCATATAGGCTTTGCCGAGTCCGAACCAAGCGACATCGTCGTTCGGGTCGATCGCGAGGACTTTCTTGAGCGGTTCAATTCGTGGATTAGGCATTGGATACTCCGTATTGTGAAGACCGACGATAGCAGTGGAGAACGCTCGTTGTCTACGTGCTTTCCTGCGTGCTAATCTAAAACCGTATTTCGTATCTCGTGAAGCGTGAAGCGCAGGACTGAAAAAGTTCTTGTTCGCGAGATACGAGATACGCTCGCCTCGCTGAGTCGGCGAAGCGGGCTTCACGAGTAACAATACCTGGGCATTATGGCGAAAACCGGTCTCGTCTACCATCCCGCCTATCTTGAACACGACATGGGAATGGGCCACCCTGAGTCGCCCAATCGGCTGCGCGCGATCATGCAGCAACTCGAACAGAGCGGGACGCTTGCGAAGGTGACAAGAATCGAGCCGCGCAAGGCCGAAGATGAATGGATTACCCAGGTCCATAGCGCAGCGTATCTTGCGACGCTGAAAGGCCAGTCGCCTGCCGGCGGACGAGTGTCCCTCGACCCCGACACTTCGATGTCACCGGGAACGTTGGCTGCTGCATATTTGGCTGCAGGCGGGGTTTTGACTGCCGTTGACGCAATCATGGCTGGGCAGGTGAAGCATGTTTTCTGTGCCGTGCGTCCGCCAGGCCACCATGCCGAAGCCGGGCGCGCGATGGGATTCTGCCTGTTCAACAATGTGGCGATCGCTGCGCGCTATGTCCAGCGCAAGTATGGTGTGACCAGGGTGTTGATTGTTGATTGGGATGTCCATCACGGGAACGGAACTCAGCACAGCTTCGAGGACGATCCCTCCGTGCTCTTTTTCAGTACCCATCAATATCCCCATTATCCGGGCACGGGCCGAGCGAGCGAGCGAGGCACGGGGGCGGGCGAAGGATTGACGGTCAATGTGCCGATGGAAGCCGGTGAAGGGGATGACGAGTATCGCGCGGTCTTCCACAAGGTATTGGTGCCGGCGGCCGATGAGTTCAAGCCGGAGTTCGTCATCATTTCAGCCGGGTTCGATGCGCACAAAGACGATCCGCTGGCCAGCATGGGTTTGACGGAACAGGGTTATGCGGAGCTGACCGGCATCGTCTCCGGCCTCGCCGCGCGCCATGCGCAGGGCCGCATCCTTTCTTCGCTCGAAGGCGGCTACAACCTGACGGCACTGGCCACATCGGTCGATGCTCATATTACGGCGTTGCTACAGTCATGACTCGCGGACTCACAATCGGTTTGGGCGTGCTGGTTGCGGCCGGGTTGGTGTATCTCTACTACACCGAGGTCAAACCGGTCGTGATTTTCGGGCTGCGCGATGACTATGCCCATGCGATTCCGTTTCAAAAAATCCCCGACGGGCTCGCAAGCTTGAAGGCAGAGTCCTGCGGACAATGTCACCGCGAGATCTATGAAGAATGGAAGACCAGCATTCATGCGCATGCCTATGAAGATCCGTTTTTTCAGGCCTATTGGAAGAAGGACAAGAACATCTGGGTGTGTCTCAACTGCCATACACCGCTGGAAAATCAGCAGCCGACCCTGATCAAGGAGATTCCACGCGGACGAGTTGAAAAAGCGGTTCAAGAACCCAATCCTCAGTATGACGCCGAGTTGCGGAACGAATCGGTGACCTGTGCCGCCTGTCATGTGCGAGATGGAGTGATTCTGGGACCGTTTGAGGATTCCATCGCACCGCATCCCACAAAATTCGACCCGAAGTTTCGTACTGCTGAGTTCTGCTCCCGGTGCCACAACGTGGTCTCCGGCCCGGCCCAGTTCTACAACGTGGGGCCTTGCGGGACCTATGCGGAGTATGAAGGCAAGTACTGGATGAAGGAGCGCGGTTTTATCTGTCAGAGTTGCCACATGCCGGAGATTGAGCGGCCGGTGGCCGTGGGAGGACCCATTCGCCGGGGCCGGCAACACCTGTGGCGGGGCGGGCACGACCCCAATATGATCAAGCGGGCTGTGGAAATTCAGGTGAAGACCGATACGGATGTTCCCAAACCGGGCGATCGGGTGGGTGTGACGCTGACTCTGATCAACGCCGGCGCCGGGCATAAGATTCCCACCGGGGATCCTGACCGGTTCTTTACGGTAGAGTTTGCGGTGGAGGATGCACAAGGGAAGGTGCTAGAGCGGCAATCGTCTACGATGGGGCGCTGGATTCTCTGGCAGCCGGCGATTGTAGAGTTGTACGATAACCGGTTGTTGCCCTTGGCGAGCCGCGACTATCAATTCGCCTATCGACTTCCGTCGGACGCCAAGGGCTTGATTCTGAAAACCAAGGTGCAGTACCACATTCTGACCGATGGGCAGCATGAGATGCTGCGGAACAAGTACGGGCTGACGGGAACCGATCCCTATCGGTTTGTCATTGACGAGCGGGAGTTTCCCCTGTCCGGCGAGTTGGCTGCGGCGTTACGCGCAGGAGGCCGATCGGTAGGCGTCAGTGGCGGCCCGGACGGCGTCAGCTGCAAGGCCGGAATCGAAGGATAATTGTCAGCACGGGTCGCGATGTTTGAAACAAGACTAAGCAGCCATGCAGGATGCTCAAAATGGCCGTCCAGCAAGGCCGCAGCGAGCGAAGAGGCGAGGCGTACGCTTCGGTACGTTGAGCCACTGAGCGATGCGAGAACGACGCTGGCGGGATTTTTCAGCATCCTGTCAAAGGAATATCATGAGTCATCCACTGTTGATTGATACCGACACATTGCAAAATCGATTGGGCCATCCGGGTTTGGTGGTGCTCGATGTGCGCGGCAGGTCGGCGTATGAGTTCGGCGGGCATATCCCCGGCGCCGTGCATACCACCTGGCATGAGTACAGCGACCCGAATGCTGTGCCGAAGGGATTGTTGAATCCGGATCTCGGCGCGATCGAGCAGACGCTTCGGCGGCTTGGAATCAATCAGGAGAGCGACGTCGTCATCTATTCCAATCCGTTCGATAATTGGGGCGATGAAGGCCGGATGTTCTGGATGCTCGAATATCTCGGCCACAAAAATCTGCGCATTCTGGACGGTGGCTGGGTGAAATGGACGGCGGAAAAGCGGCCGTTCGAACATGGCCTGGCGCCGCCTGCCGCAGGAAACTTCAAGGCTCAGCCGGTGAAGGCTCTGGCGATTGTGAAAGAGGAGCTGAAGCTGATCGTGCGAATGCCGCATGAGCGGACGGCGATTGTGGATGCCCGGAGCCTCGAAGAGTATCTGGGAAAAGAAGTCTCCGGCATTCCGAGGCCAGGCCATATTCCTTCGGCGATTCACATGGCTTGGAACGGATTCCTCAACAAGGATGCGACGATTAAGGATCTCGACGTGATCAGAGAGATGCTGGAAGACAAGGGCATTCGGAGCGATCAGGAAGTGATCTGTTATTGCACCGGCGGTGTTCGGTCGGCCTGGCTCTATGTCATCCTCAAGCTGGCGGGGTATCAGGCGATCAGAAATTACCCGGGGTCGTGGTGGGAGTGGAGCCGTGATTTCGCTTGCCCGGTCGAGAAAGACATGGACAGGCTTCAAAAGATTCTTGGGTTCGACCAAGCGGCCGGCCCTTCCGGGAGGCCTTCTTGACAGGCTTTGGAACGCTGTGTAAGGTGCATGCACGATCGATCTGTTTCGCAGGAGTGGCGCAATCTAACCAGGGAGGACTCACGATGACAATCAAGATCAGCCACAGTGTCATGGCGTTGGCCGCGGTTGGGGCGCTTGCGGGCATGCCCATGCTGAACGGCGTGGCGCTTGCCGGCAATAAACATGTCGATGAGGCGGTTGAACATGCCAGGGGCGCCGCGTCGCACGGGAAAGAGGGACATGCCGACGCCTGTGTCCAGCATGCGGAAGAGGCGCTCAAGCATGCGCAGGGTGCCGGCGTGAAAAACCCGCATTTGGACGAGGGTGTGAAGCACCTGAAGGAAGCCGTTCAACATGGCAAGGCCGGACATGCCGATGCGTGCAAGGATCACGCGGAAGGCGGCGCCACGCACTTAGCCGAAGTGAAGTAAGCGACAGAAGCCTACAGCTGAAAGTGGCGTGTGTTGATTTGTGGAACGGACAGGGAGCAGCAGCCCTGTCCGTTTTTGCTTGAAGAGGGGTGCGTCGGTGCGAGTCGGGTTTTATCAATACAATCCGTTGTTCGGCGAAGTCGCCAAGAATCTTGATGCGGTGGCGGCCGCGTTGGAGCGGGTTGAAGCGGATCTCATCGTGCTGCCTGAATTGTTTGCGTCGGGGTATCAATTTGTATCGCAGGAAGAGGCGCACCAGCTGGCTGAGCCGGTGCCTGACGGTCCGACCACGCGCCGTTTAGTGGAGATCGCCAAGCAGCGCCGGTTGCACATTGTGGCTGGTCTTCCGGAACGGGCCGGATCGGCGTGTTATAACTCTGCCGTGGTCGTGGGGCCGGCTGGACTCATCGGCTGCTATCGCAAGACGCATCTGTTCTATGAAGAGACGCTCTTTTTCACACCCGGCGATTCCGGATTTCAGGTGTGGGATATCGGGCCGGCGAAAATCGGGGTGATGATTTGTTTCGATTGGTATTACCCGGAAGCGGCCCGCTCGTTGGCGGTGCAGGGCGCCGACATTATCTGCCATCCGTCCAACCTTGTATTGCCGAACTGCCCGGATTCTATGCCGGTGCGCTGTCTAGAGAATCGGGTCTTCGCCATTACGTGTAATCGTATCGGCAGTGAAGCTCGTGGAGGGAAGGATCGGTTGACTTACATCGGCCACAGTGAAGTCGTGACACCCAAGGGGGTGATTCAGTATCGGGCTTCCCGGGATCGGGAAGATCTTGCGATTGTCGATATTGATCCCGCCGAGGCTCGCAACAAGAGCCTGAACCGCTACAACGACCTGCTTCGTGATCGCCGCACTTCTTTCTATAGGACGTAGGCGCCGGGGCAATTCATGCGGTGGTTTGAAGCCCGTGCTTGCGGAAGTCCGGCAAGCGCAGTAGGATTTGTGCATGGATCTTACACTCGGTAAAGGCCTATTTCTCATTGCCGCACCCAGCCTCCGCGATCCGAACTTTCGTCAGACTGTCGTGCTGTTGTGCGAACATGGGCCGGAAGGCGCCTTAGGCGTCGTCGTCAACCGGCCTACGGCCATGTCCATTTCAGAAGCGCTGCCGCAGGTGCCGATCATTGAAGGGGCCGGCCACGTCCTCTATGCCGGTGGCCCCGTGCAGACCAACCAGGTTATGTTACTCTACCGCGGTAGAGAGTTTCCGGAGAACGCCCATCATGTATTCGACGGAGTCTGTCTGGGCGGTGACATGGGAATGGTGGAACGGATTCTCACCAATGTCGGCGGCCAGGAAGCCTTCCGCGCGTATCTAGGATATTCGGGATGGGGGCCCGGTCAATTGGAAAACGAGATGAAAACCGGTTCCTGGATTGTAGTGCCTGCCGATCCCAACTTACTCTTCGAAAAGGATCCGTCCTCGGTCTGGCGGGATCTGTTGCTCACCCTCGGTGATACCTACCGTCCGTATGCGGAGATGCCGTTCGATCCGTCCTCTAACTGACCTGCATTCATACCGCAGTGCTCTACCGCACCCGCCCGTCTCTGTGAGCTGAGGCACAACCGATCCGCTAGTCTGGGGAACGAGTTGCGAGTTTCGAGTTTCATGTTTTGCGTTGTCAGGAACGACGCTCCAAAGACTTGAGACTCGAAACCCGTAACATGCCCTGCGTTCTATTGAAGAGATCTAGGCCTGAGTGCTAGGGTTGTCCTCTATGCAAGGTACGCCAAACAGTCGATCGCGTCTGTACGCGGTGTCTCAAACGGTGGCTGCGGTCATGATAGTGGCGCTCCTATCCGGCTGCGGTCTTGGCTACACGATCATCAAATCGGAGGCCAAGCTGGATCGGTTGGCCGTTCCCATGACCAAGGCGCAGGTACTCAAAAACATTGGATACCCGGATCGCGTGTTGAGGGATGATGGGCGCATGCTGATCTGGGAGTATTCCCTGACGGCGAGAAAACAGTGGGCATATGAGCTGCTGTATTGCCCGCTCTCGATGGTGATCGGTGGGTGCGTCTTCTATCCCTTCACCAATATCGCCTCCGATCAGCGCGAGTATCCGCAGCATGTCGTTCTGATCGACAACGAACTCTGCGCCTGGGGTCCGCCGGCCGCCATTATGCAAAGACGGCGCACGTGTGCCACGGCCGGAGCGCCTGCCTCCATGGATGGTTCTGCGGCGAGGCCGGAGCCGGTGGTGTCGGGGAGGGGTCCGATCGATCGCGAATCGATCGACCAATATCGGACGATGGCGGTCATGCTCTTCGAAGACATGGCCGGTGTGTCGGGCACCGGGTCTCGTGTGGCAGGCATCGTCACGACCCTCATGCTGGATCTCGATATGCGGATGGTTGAACGGGCGAAACTGGATGAGGTGCTGCAGGAACAGGTGATTCAGTTGACCCATGCCGATGATGCGAATGTTCTGAAGGTCGGCAAGCTGGTCGGCGCGGAAGCAATTATCGTCGGGGAGGTACAGCAATGGGAACAGCGTCAGCAAGAACACACCAACAGCGTGTCGTTGGCGCTGCGGATTATCGATGTGGAAACGGGCGTGCTGCTTTTCAGCGGACAAGGGCATTTGACCGATCCCACGACCGATAATCCGGAAAGTTCGGCGCGTGTGATCGTCCAGCGGATTCTTACCCTGTTCGGATCTCAGACCGGTCTGTTGGGGTCCGGGCGTATCGGGGTCCATTGGGAGTTGAAGGAAGAACGGGGAGACCGATTCTATCTTGTGAGAGAACTGCGAAGCGGCTTGCCGGCTGAGAAAGCCGGTCTGAGAGTCGGCGACCGTGTGATCGGGTGCAACGGGTCGGCGTTGGCCGACGTCAAAACGGAGCGTGATGCCAAACGGATCTGCCAAGTCGAGTCAGGGCGGATGTTGCAGCTCGACGTCATGCGGGAGGAGCAATTCCTCGATGTGCAGGTCATTGCGGAGAAGAGGCCTGGATTGTAGGAGGGACCATCGTGGATCAATCGCCAGGAGTGCCGTCGGGAACCGATGCCTTGTTGCGGAAATTGCATGAGCAGCCGCAGATTCCGCTGATCCACTGGCTACGGGCTCCGGCGCATGTGCATTACAAGGCCTTTCGCATGGCTGACCCGCCGGCGCAACGGCCCGCGAGCCGGCAGGAATTCCAGTCGTTGCTGGGGACGCTCAAGATTTCCCCAAAGAACGTGGTGTTGCGGGAAACGTTCGGCTATGGCGTCAAGGAGGAAGCGGCTGGCGACCGGCTCATCGTGATCTGGCAGGCCCATACGGAGTATTATAATTACCAGATCTGGCATCTCCCCGCGCCGGGGAGTCACGACCTTGAGTTCGGTCCTCTGACCTTTCCCGCCTATCGATTTCCAAATACGGCCTTGGGAATGGAAGTGTGCCGGTTGGATATCCTCTTGTCGGCAGAGGCGCCTTCGTCCCGCGAAGAGATGCGCTCGCTGTTTCCAGGCCCTGTGCTCTATGGGAGCCGGGTTCTGAATGAGCATACGACCGTCATTACCAGCTTTACACCGGATGCACAGGGGAGGGAACGCTATTGGGTGACGGCCGGACTGTCGCGATCCAATCCTTCTCATCTAAAAGACATCGTGGATGCCGTTGTGCGGATCGAGACCTATTATCACCTCTTGCTGATGCAGAAGCCGTTGTTCTCTTCCGCGATCGATCAGGTCTACAAGTTCGAGCAGGTGCATTTGCAGCAACGTGAAATCATTACGGGCCATATCGGCCACGCGGATTCGCAGACGCTCCAGCGCTGGATGAACAGCCTGACGCAGGATTTATTGAAAACGAACCGCATGGCCGGCAAGCTGCATTTCGAGCTGTCTTCATCGACGCCGTACGACAAAATCGTCCATGCGACGCTGGCGTCATTGGCGGAGAAGCCGTTGGAGTCCTATCGGCCGCTCTCCGACTATGTGCTGAGCGGCATCACCGGCGTAGCCGAGGGGTATCAGCAATTATTGAAGCGGATCGATACGTTGCGGAACGGGTTTGAGGGGATCATCGCCATCATCCGCACGCGCGTCGATCTGATTGTGGAAGCCCAGAATCTCGCCCTCCTTCAAAGCGTCGACAAGACGACGAAGAGCCAAGTCATCCTTCAACATACCGTCGAAGGACTGTCGGTCATTGTGATCGCCTACTACCTCGCCGGCCTGGCAGGGTATGTCTTCAAGGGACTATCAGAAGTGGGGTGGCTGCAGAATGCGAATATCGCCTCGGCAATCTTTGTTCCCATCGCCATCGGCCTTGCCTTTGCCATTACGATAGTGAGCAAGAAGTTCCTGCACAACAAGCTGATCGGCGGGCAGCCGGCGCCGAAAGTGGACAAGCCGGAGGAATGAACGACGACGGGGTCGCTGCGGCCTTTATTTCCTCGTCCGGACGATTGTAGTGGTATCTACTTGGGCGCGCGAACCGAGCTGCATTGATCGCACAAGCGTCAGCGATTCAACCCATCCCGTCTTCCGATCCACCACGGCTTCGGCGTTGTCGTACAGAGCAATCGTTTTGGGGAATTCTTCTTCGGACCGGTTCCGTCCGAGGCGCGCCGTCATTGCGTTCAGCGTTGATTCCAGAATTCGTGCGGACTCATGAGGATCGGCCGTCTGGCGCCACGTAATCACGGCGCGGCCGGACGCGTCGTCGTAAGATTTCAGAGCCATGCTGGTCCGACTCGGTAACGCCTCTCCATCGAGGGGATTCGGCAACACACTTCCGTATTCGTAGGACACATTCCGGGTGTAGCCTCGACCGAGCGCCATTAGATAGAGCGTCGCGTCACGCGTGCACAGCTGCTCAATTTGCTGCTTGGTTGCGAACATCGATTCCCATTGTGCCCGCAGTTTGGAGAGCAGGACTTGATCGGTGTTTCTGTTTCTTGAATCCTGGGTCGGGGCAAGAAGGGTTTCCATCGTTTTCAGCGTCGCAGTCTTAAGTTCTCGCCAGTTCCGTACCCCCGTGATCGCTCCGTGCGAATCGATCACAAGGACGATCTGTTGTCCCTTCATCACGTTCGCAACCTGCCGGAGAACGGACGGTGCGCCAGACGCCGGCGATCCGTATGTGGTTTCACCTGCCGTCCAACCGACGAGATATCCCTTCGTATCGGCGCTGAGGACTTCGATGGTAAAGGGAGTGTGGGTGGTGCCCATGACCGTCGATTTGCCGTTGACGGACTTTTCTCGAGTCCGTGTGATCTCGAGGCTGAACAGATCCCCTTGGGTCCAGTGAGGCAAGACGTCGATGGAGGGGTGTGGTGCCTCGGCGAAGCCCGTGACTGGGAAACACAACCAGAAGAGCAGGGCCGCGTGAACTATTGTTGAGCGCATAGTCGTTGAAGATGCGATGAAGACCTCGAAGCATCTTACGAGGTCCGTTCCCTGCGTAGCCATGATTAATTGTGCGGGCGCTCTATCCGGCGAACGCTTTGGCTAAGAACCGCCCTGTGTGAGAGGCTGCCACCTTCGCGATTTGTTCCGGTCGACCTTCCGCGATAATCTGACCACCTGCTGCTCCGCCTTCGGGTCCTAAGTCGATCACCCAGTCCGCCGATTTGATGACATCCAGATTGTGCTCAACGACGACCAACGTATTGTCGGCATTCACGAGCTTGTGGAGCACGGCAAGGAGCTTCTTCACATCGTCGAAGTGCAGGCCGGTGGTGGGTTCATCCATGATGTAGAGGATGTCTTTCGCGGACGAGTCTTTGAGCTCGGCCGCAACTTTCAATCGCTGGGCTTCGCCGCCTGAAAGGGTTGTGGCCGATTGGCCCAGGCGCAGATAGCCGAGGCCGATGGACGACAGGACATGCAGGCGTTCCTGGAGTTTCGGTGCGCCGGAAAAGAAGGTCAGCGCATCATCCACGGTCATCGCAAGCACGTCGGAGATTGTTTTGCCTCGATAGCGAATGGCCAGGACCTCAGGCTTGAATCGCTTGCCGTCACAGATCTCACAGGGGGCGTAGATATCTTCGAAGAAATACATCTCCAGTTTTTCCACGCCGCTGCCCTCGCACCGCTCGCATCGTCCTCCGGTGGCATTGAAAGAAAAATGGCCTGCCGTGAAGCCCTGCCGGATTGATTGGCGTTCGGATGCGAAGAGCTTCCTGATGTCGTCGAAGGCCTTTAGATATGTGATGGGATTCGATCGAGGGGTGCGTCCGATCGGTTGCTGGTCGATCATGCGCACGCCCTGTACGTGTTCGATCCCTTTGATGGCGGTGAAGCGGCCCATCGGGAGCGATTCCACACGGAAGGCGCGGGCGAGCGCTCGATACAGAGTGTCCTCGACCAAAGTACTTTTGCCCGAGCCGGAGACTCCGGTGATGCAGATCAACATGCCGAGGGGAAGGCGCACCAGCAGATCTTTCAGGTTATGTTCTGCCGCACCGGCGATGACGAGAAAGTTGCCCGACCCGGAGCGGCGTGATGCCGGCAACGGAATCGAGTCTTCGCCCCGGAGATAGCGTGCCGTGATCGCGCGGGGATCGTGGCGAAAGATCTCGGTGGGAGCGGCACAGATGATGTGGCCGCCCTGCTCGCCGGAGCGTGGTCCCATTTCGACGATGTGATCGGCCGACTCGATCATGCGCCGGTCATGCTCGACGACGACCACGGTGTTGCCCGCGGCTGAAAGCTCCTTGAGAATCCCTGCAAGCAGGTCCGTATCCCGTGCGTGGAGCCCGATCGTGGGTTCGTCAAGCACGTAGAGGGCGCCGACCAGTCTGGCGCCGAGTTGGTTGGCCAGCGATACTCGTTGCGCTTCGCCGCCCGAGAGCGTTTTGGTCTGCCGGGCGAGCGTGAGATAGCTCAGGCCGACGCGCAGCAGAAACCCCAGTTTGGCTTTCAGCTGCCGCAAGATATCCGCGGCGATGTTTCGTTCGAACGGCGGCAGGGTCAAGGAATCGAGCCAGGAGCCGAGAGCCTCGATCGTCCATTCCGTGACGTCATGAATGTCTTTCCCCGCGATCTTCACGAAGCGCGCGCCCGGTTTCAGACGGCTCCCGTGGCAGCCGGGGCAATCGAACGGGGTGCGGTAGCGGCTCAGCATGACGCGCACATGCAGCTTGTACCGTTTGCCTTCCAGGTATTCGAAGAACTCGTCGATGCCCTCAAATGACTTGTTACCTTTCCAGAGCGAGTGTTGTGTCTCCTTCGGAAGCAGCCTGAACGGGGCCGTGATGTTCACGCCTTGCCGTTTCATGGCCAGCAGCATCCGTTTCTGCCACCAGTCTGCGCTGGGTTTGCTCCAGGGTTCGATGGCGCCCTGAGCAAGCGATTTGTCGTGGTCGGGAATGACCAATTCCGGATCGTAGCGCAGCACGTTGCCGAAGCCCTTGCAGTCGGGGCAGTCGCCCAGCGGATGGTTGAACGAAAAGAGCACCGGTCTGAGGGGCTCGAATGTCCGGTCACACTGTTGGCACAGGAACGATGCGCTGTACTTCTGAAGTCCCCGGCCGATCACATCGACGGAGCAATTCCCGTCACCTTCACGGAAGGCGGTTTCCACGGCTTCCACTAGGCGTGAGCGATGGTCTTCGCCGATCACCAGCCGGTCGAGCACGACGTGCAGGATCGCGTGTCCGTGCAGTGCCGCAGGCGTGGTCTCATGGAGATCGAGGATGTCATCGGATGTCTTGAGCCGGGTGAATCCGCGGGTCAAGAGTGATTGCACGAAGAGAGGCGCTTGTTTCGGCGAGGGAGCCGCGACGGGAAAAAGGACCATGGCCCGCGCGCCGGGAAAGCGAAGCAGGAGATCGTCGGCGACAGAGTCCGGCTGAAAAGCGCGAGCTTCCCGGCGGCATTCGGGGCATGTCGGTTTGCCGATCTTGGCAAAGAGGAGGCGCAGCAGGTCGGCGATTTCCGTCGTGGTGCCGACGGTCGAGCGGGCGGTGCGAACCTGGTTTTTTTGTTCGATCGCGATAGCCGGGCGCACGTTCTGGATGCGATCCACATCGGGGCGGGCCACCTTGTCGAGAAACATGCGGGCGTAGGTCGAGAGGGATTCGACATAGCGCCACTGGCCCTCCGCAAAAAGTGTGTCGAAGGCCAACGACGATTTTCCCGATCCGGACAGCCCGGTGATGGCCGTCACTCGATCATGGGGAATGCGGAGCGAGATGTTTTTCAGATTATTCTGCCGCGCGCCCTCGACGATTAAGTCCGAAGGCCGGCCGTGAGGCGGAGGGGTAGAGGTCGCACCTGCATTGTCCATGATGGTTCGTCGCAAAATCGCTCACAGGCCGGTATTTCGTGAAGCGTATCTCGTATCTCGCAGGCAAAAATGGGACACGGCTCTTTCCTTCCTGCGCTCGCTCGCCTCGCGGCGAAGCCGAGGGCCTCGCATCGTCGGCGAAGCGGGCTTCATACTTCGCGAGATACGCTTCACGAAAACGCGCAGTCTACAAAGACGATGGATTGTAGCAGAAGTGCATATGAATAATTCGGGCGACCAGTCTTTGGCGACAGAATCAACGCAGATTTGGGAAAGTCTTGGTGAATGGTCTTGCCAATGAGACCATAGGTTTTTCAGGGAGGAGGTGCCGAATGATTCTCACCACGACACACAACATCGAAGGCAGGAAAGCGATCAAGTATCTCGGCTTAGTGTCCGGGGACGCCATTCTCGGGGCAAACATCTTCAAGGATTTCTTCGCGTCGATCCGCGACATCGTCGGCGGCCGATCGGCCGCCTATGAAGCCGAACTGCGCAAGGCCAAGGACATCGCCCTCGGTGAGATGCGGGAACAGGCCAAACACCTGGGCGCCAATGCCATCGTGGGCATCGACATCGACTATGAAACCATCGGCGCCAATGCCAGTATGCTGATG
>JBJACV010000015.1:0-98933 GCA_046604365.1 Nitrospira sp. | reverse complement strand
GGGCGGGGGCGTGGCGGCGCAGATCGTGTCGCGCATGTCGAACCTGGCGGATGTGATCTGGAACAACGCGCCCAAGAGCATTCTGGATCCGTTCCCCAGCCAGGTGGCTGCGGGCCAAAAGAGCGGCGGCGGTTACTAAGCTGTTGAGGCGGGATCGACTAGCCCACCAGATTAACCCGCTTGGTTAATCTGGTGCGGGATGAGTGAGGAGAGGGGCTGCGCCATAGTGGGGCAGCCCCTCTTTCTTTTTGTTGAGGTGTCCATGGGAAAAAATATCAGGAGAGATAGGATGGAGCAGGCTGGTGTCCCCAACGGGATTTGAACCCGTGTTACTGCCTTGAAAGGGCAATGTCCTAGGCCAGGCTAGACGATGGGGACTTGTCGCTTCGAGCCACGATGCAGATGCACTCTTACCATATTGCGAGTCGTACTGTCATCCGTTGCTAATGCCCCGGGTCATTCGGCGGATCGACGATTCCCGCATCGCTGGGGTACAATCGACCCAACCGGTCGATGAGGGGGCGGGCCTCCGGAGTGCTTTCCCTGGTCGGTTCACTGACCGGATGGTCCCAAGCCAGCGTGTGAATATCAGCCTCGATGAGGAGAGAGCGAATGGTCGACACACAGGCCTCCAGCGTGAGCTCTGTTCCTCCGCGGAGGTCCAGGACACGCTCCGTTGGGTTTGTGGGAGGAGCGTCTGTACGGACGAGTGACCAGCACCGATCGAAAATCTGTCGTCGGAGATCTTCCGGAACGTTGATGGTAGTGAGGTTGGCAGTGCAGAGGGCTGTGACAAAGAGCACGAACTGTAAATCCGGCATCCCGGGGTGTTGGACATCAAGGGACTGCATACTGCCGCCATTATCGACAGAGAACGGGATGGAGTCAATCCTTGGTACAGGGTATCGAACGTGTTTCCTCTATCCACAAGGAGTCTCGATGGCATGGTAACGATTGTCTTGACCGGTCAGCTCCAGACGGTTGATGGGGAGCGGGATCTTGCCTGTGAGATTGCTGCGCCGATATCCGTGCGGCAATTGATTCAGAAGCAAGGTGTGCAACTTCGTCATTTATTGCAGCTGCTACGGGAGAAAAAAGTTCTGGTGACGATCAATAAGCGGATCGCCAGCGACGATTCTCTGGTTCAGGATGGCGATGCGGTTCGTCTCGTGGGACATGATGGGATGGGTGGCAGTGGGTTGGGGCCGTCACACTTCTAACAGCCAGCACAGATAGGAAAGGGCTGTAGCCCTAGGGGCTACAGCCCTTTCGTGTTGGATCGTCAGGCGTAGAGCGGATGAGACCTTATACAAGGCCACGCGCTGCACTGCCATGAGGACGGAAATTCCTCTTCGTTACTTCTTACCGAGGATGGCGTCCTTGGCTGCCTTGGCGACGCGGAACTTGACCACTCGCTTGGCCGGAATCTTAATCTCCTCGCCGGTTTGAGGATTGCGTCCGATTCGGGCCTTCCGGTTGGCCAG
Source organism: Nitrospira sp. (assembly GCA_046604365.1). GTDB lineage: Bacteria > Nitrospirota > Nitrospiria > Nitrospirales > Nitrospiraceae > Nitrospira_D. The sequence goes on along the minus strand of JBJACV010000015.1, from coordinate 97,449 downwards.
CTTGAGCTTGCCGATGCCGGGCACCGTAAAGACATTCTTGGCTTCACGATACGCCAGCGCCGCGAAATCATCGAGAATCTGGACGGCGCCTTTCTTGGTGATCCCGGCCTTTCCAGCCAGGTAATCCGCAATCTGCGACTTGGTCATTGATTTTGCCATTCCTGAACCTCCTTGAAGGTGAGAGAAGTAATGTGAACTCGATATTTCCGCCAACTCGCCTGCGCCGAAAACGTTCGGACTCGCAAGGTCAGTGTCGTGAAACGCTCGTAAATACGCATACGGCGAAAACCCGCGAGAGTGTAGCCAAGAGTCTGTAGACTGTCAATGAGAAAAACGCACGTCTGGCGCAATGAAATGCACCATGTGCTCTTGCGGTATGGATCATCAAGCCGGTAGAGTAGGGGTAAGGCCATTTGGCTCTAGCTGTCTCGATAGACCGGAATGGGGACTTCCTATGGGCAAGGAATTGCCGATCTTCTCCACGACCACGCCGTCAGCTGAATCCGAACAAGCTGAAAAGGTTATCTATTCTCGCGTATTTTGCCAAAGAGACAACTCGCCGCCGCTCCGGCTGTTGGTGGAATTTTTGAGAATGCGGGGCCAGGATCCGATCATTCCTTCCGGTATCGACGAGGCGGCGCTTGACGAGTGGGCATGGGTCCAAATGGCATTGAGTTACCAACGCGAACGTAAGCCGATCCAACTATTCTGTCTGCGCGATCGAGGCACCTACAAGGATGTCTACGATCAAGAGAAAGCGCAATTTTCGGAACTCCTCTCCGTCCATGACGGCCTTGAGTCGCAGCTTGTGCGGAGCTATCTCACCGATTGCCGGTTTATTCTGACCACCCGGATGATCGAGCATGACATGACCGATGAGGGGTACGATTTCAACGGATGGATCCTGGAGTTCTATCAAGAGCAATGCAACGGGATCGTCCAGATCGACAACCGAGGATTTTATTCGCCGAAGGGTGAGCTGATCGTTGATATGTCGGTCGCCGTCGAAGAATAACGTGTCCAACGACTCCCTTCCTCCTTCTTCTTCCGCGCTTTTTGATAAAACGGCCAGTTGGTTTGAACGAGCCAAGGCGGCATTGGGTGACAATCTGCCCTGCAGCCTGGGTTGTTCCCACTGTTGCGTGGGCCTGTTCCCCGTCACCATTCTCGATCGGCAGGAAATTCAGCGGGGTCTGCACTCAATTCCTCCTACGCGTCGCCTGGTAATCGAGGAGACGGCTGCCGGGCAAGCCAGAATGATAGAAGAGTCTGCGCCGCAATTGGCCCGTCACCCAGTCATCGACCACTGGCCTGACCGTGACACCGACGCGCTTGTCGAGCGATTTCGCGCGCTGCCCTGCCCGGCCTTGGAAGCGGACGGAAGTTGCAGTCTCTATGAGTTTCGCCCACTCGCCTGTCGATCAATGGGCGTTCCCGTAGAGAGTGAGGGTATCGTGCAGGGCGCCTGCGCCATTCAGACATCGGTTCCCCTCATTCGACTCTCCCCATCGTTTCGCCACGAGGAAGATCGTCTTGCCGGCGAAGAGGCGGAGGAACTTGCGCAGTTGCGTGATCGACAGAGGATGCCGGGCGAAGAACTGCTGCTCCCCTATGCGTTTCTGCCTGATCCCAAGTAGGGGGTTAGCACTTCCGCAGGATGGTCAAAAGGGTCGTCCAGCAAGGCCGCAACGAGCGAAGAGGCGAGGCATACTCGCGGGGCCGTATGTTAAGCCTCTGAGCGACGTGAGAACGCGGCTGGCGGACTTTTTCAGCATCCTGCGCTAGACAGCGACTTTCACACCATGCTAAGGTGCGCTCTATTGCTTGCGGGAGCGCCTGTAGCTCAGCTGGATAGAGCATCAGCCTCCGGAGCTGAGGGCCACAGGTTCAAATCCTGTCAGGCGCACCATCCAGCACGCAAGCGACCGCATCCGCCAGCACATAGCCTCGACGTTCACACCCGGTGGGCCGTTAGCTCAGTTGGTAGAGCAGCTGACTCTTAATCAGCGGGCCGTAGGTTCGACCCCTACACGGCCCACCAAAAACCAATCAATTACAAGCCTCAATGCTCATCTAAGTCTCTGGTGTGGACACCGTGTAGCCGGATGGGAGGCAATTAGCTTTCTGTCGCTTAAGCTCTGATCCCCCCACCCAGACTCCACCCTGTCTCAAAGAGTTCTTGCAAAGCCCCTCCTTCTTTGAAAGAATGCAGTGCGTTTCTTTCAAAGTAAAAACCGCTTTGAAAGGGGCCTTACATTGAGGGTTCCCGCACTATGAATCCAAAAGACTTTCGAGCCCCGAGCGCAGGCAAAGTCATCCGGACTCCCACGGGCTATACAGCCTTCATTCCAGCCAAGCTGCCGCCCAGACTTACATACGATGACCAGTTTGTGCTGTCGCTGTCTCGGGCTGATGCCGCCCTCAGTGAACTTTCAGGACTAGGCCGGCATCTCCCCAACCCACACTTCTTGATCGCCCCCTATGTCCGACGCGAAGCGGTCTTGTCCTCCCGTATCGAGGGGACGAGAGCCAGCCTGTCCGATCTGTTAATAGATGAGATGGAAGAGCCAAAACAGCGCACTGAAGATCATGACGTCCAAGAAGTACGAAATTATGTTGCTGCGATGGAACATGGTCTCGAACGATTACAGAAGCTCCCTCTTTCGCTCAGGCTTGTTCGAGAGATCCACGGGCGACTGATGAAAGGGGTACGGGGCGACCACGCGACGCCTGGAGAGTTTCGCCGCAGCCAAAACTGGATTGGCCCATCAGGGAGCACCATCGTAACGGCTCCCTATGTCCCTCCGCCGCCGGAATATTTGGACGATTTGCTGGGCGATTGGGAACATTTTCTCCACGAGCGGAATACACTCCCCGATCTCATCCAGTGCGCCATCATGCACGAGCAGTTTGAAGCCATTCACCCATTTCTGGATGGGAATGGTCGACTGGGAAGGCTCTTGATCACCCTCTTTCTCATCGAGCGGGGTCGGTTGCCGCAACCCCTTCTCTACCTATCCTCTTACATCGAAGCCCACCGCCAAGACTACTATGACCTTCTGCAACGAGTCAGAACTCACGGAGACTGGATGAGCTGGCTGCGATTTTTCATTGCCGGTGTCACAGAAATTGCGCTTGAAGCAGTGGGACAGGCTGGTCGCCTGATGGATCTTCGTGAGAAATTCCGTGCGCGCCTCCGCGACAAAGCAAAAGCATTGGCATTGTTGGACGAACTCTTTCTGAACCCCTACATGTCCGTCTCACGGGCCGAGCATGTCCTAAAGGTCTCCAACCCCACGGCAAGACAAGCCGTGTTGCTTCTCCAAAAAAAGGGAATGTTAGAAGAAATTACCGGGCGCACATGGGGCAGGTTGTATCTAGCTAAACCGATTATGGAAACGATTGAGTTGAAGGGGAAAGATAAATAAGCGCGTGGCGGGCTGAAGCGTACTCCTTGAAAAGGACGCAGGGCTTGTATTGGCCCGCTTCTCTTAATCAGCGGGCCGTAGGTTCGACCCCTACACGGCCCACCAAACCACATTTCGTGAGAGCCGGCGGCTAGTCGGCGAAGCCTTCCTCTTTGAGCCGCCGGATAAATACCTCCAGTTGATTGTTCTGTCTCTTCACGGCCGTTCCATGATCACGGCCAGCCCTTCTCCACCGCCGATACACAGGCTGACGAGGCCGCGTCTGGCGCTGCGGGCTTCCATGGCATGGAGCAATGTGGTGACCAGCCTGGCGCCGGTGGCGCCGATGGGATGGCCGAGGGCGACGGCCCCGCCATTGACGTTGACCTTCTTTGGATCGAGTCCCAATTCCCGGTTGATTGCGAGCGAGACGGCGGAGAAGGCTTCATTGATTTCGAACAGATCGATGTCGGCGAGTGTGAGGCCGGTTTTCTTGAGCGCCAGTCTGATCGCGTCGATCGGGGCCAACGTAAACCATTCGGGCGCCAGCGCGGCTCCTGCATAGCCGACGATGCGCGCCATGGGGGTGAGTCCAAGACTCTGCGCCTCCTCTTCAGCCATCACGACCAACGCGGCGGCGCCATCGTTACAGGATGGAGAATTGCCCACGGTCAGGACGCCGTTGTCCCGAAACACCGGCTTGAGTCCACGCAGCTTGCTTAGAGAGACACGGTTCGGTTCCTCATCGTCCGTGACGGTGACGGGGGGACCTTTCCGCTGCGGCACCTCGATGGGAACGATTTCTTTTTTGAACGTGCCGGTCGCCACTGCCTCTTGGGCGCGGCGATAACTTTCCAGGGCGAAGTCGTCCACCTCCTGTCGCGTCAGCCGGTATTTGGCCGCGCAGAGTTCGCCGCCCTCGCCCATATGGAAATTGTTATAGACGTCCCACAGTCCGTCTTTGATGACGCTGTCCACCAACTCCGCATGTCCCAGGCGATAGCCCTGTCGCGCTCTGTCCAGCAAATATGGGGCGCGGGTCATATTTTCCATGCCGCCTGCGACCACGATCCTCGCGTCGCCCAGCGCGATGGCCTGTGAAGCCATGATCAGAGTCTTGAGGCTGGACCCGCAGACCTTATTGACGGTCGTGGCGCCGATGGTCTGAGGGATACCGGCGCCGATTGAGGCTTGCCTGGCAGGCGCCTGGCCGAGTCCGGCACTCAGCACACAACCCATATAGACGTCATCGACGCGATCCGGCGTCAGATTGATGCGCTTGAGAGACTCAGCAATCGCGGCGCTTCCTAGTTTGGTCGCCGGCAGGGGACTGAATACTCCGTTGAAGCTGCCCATCGGTGTCCGTACGGCGCTGACGATGACTGCATGCTGTGTCTTATTCACAGGATTTGCTCCGGCGGTGGAAATCTATGCTACGGCCTCTTCCGTTATTTCTCAATGAGGGGGACGATTCCCTCTTCCAGCCAGGCATAGTCGCCGTTCATGATTGATTGCGACAGGCGGTAGACGGTGGAGTCTTTCCCCGGTCTTTGTTTTCCCGTCGTTGCTGTTGACCCGTGCAAACGATCCTCCATTTCCTGGCAGAAATAGTCAGTAAGCTGACGAATACCCGGCTTGGTGCGCATGTCCGGCTGCGAGGCATACCAGATTGTCGCCGCCATGGGAAACAGCCAGAGGCTCTGATCCACCAGACTTTGCAAGAGGAGTTGTTTGTTATGCAGGCCTTGTCTGTGACGGACTGCCGCGGTCAGTGTTGATCGTGTGAGGCTTCGGGCGGATGATCCGATGAAACGAACCCATCCGGCGTAGTCCTCTCCGAACATTCCGGAACCTGTCCCTGGATGGAAAGCAGGGATGCTCGACCGGAGCGCCATGCGAGAGAAGTACCCTAATGCCGCGAGCTTGTCAGGGGCGGATCCTTGAAGGAACCTGAAACCCTGTTCAATGTAAGGTGCGAGCGATTCCCGAGCCATCCAGATGCGCAGAATCTCGCTCGTCCCTTCCCATACAAGATTGATGCGGGCGTCGCGCAGCATACGCATCGCGGGAATATCCGGCTCCCCGCTCATGCGCTGCGACTCGACGGTCATGAAGCCGCGGCCTCCGCGCACTTGGAAGAGGTCGTTGACGACGTCCCAGTACCATTCGCTTCCGAGGATTTTAGCCGCCGCCGACTCCAGCCTGAGGTCGCCTTTCTTGTTGGCCCAGGCTCCGCAGAACGCCATCACGGCGTCGAGTGCCAAAGTATAGGCGGCGGAACGGCAGAGTTTTTCTCCGATGAGAGTGTGTTCGCCGATCGGTTTATTCCATTGGACACGTCTTCGCGCCCACCAGCGCATGACGGAGAGACACTGTTTGAGGCCTCCCACGCCGGCTGCGGGGAGTGTGAGGCGGCCGACGGTGAGGGTGGCGAGCGCGATTCTCAAACCGTCATCTTCGTTGCCGAGACGGTTTTCAACCGGCACCTGCACGTTGTTGAATGTCGGAATGCCGTTATAGATGCCCCGTACACCCTCGAAATGTAACCGGGTGACCGAACACCCAGGCCACTGGGTTTCGACGATGAAGGCGCCATAGTGCTTCTGTGCCTGCGGGTCGTGGAGTTCTTCCTTCCGATCGACAATGCGGGCAATCACCACGAGCATAGAAGCCAAGAATCCGCCATCCTGCTTGGCAGAGTTCGTAATGAAAAACTTTTCACCTGTGATACGATAGGCGACGGTGTTCCCGTTCTCCCTGACGCGAACGGCGTAGGTATCCACTTTGGAAATATCGCAACCTACATTGCGTTCCGTGAGGGCAAACCCGGAAATCTCCCCGCTCGCAAGACGCGGAAGATATTTGGCCTTTTGTTCTTCTGTTCCGAAGAGCCGCAACGGTTCCGGCACACCGATCGATTGCGCGGCTGAGAGCAGCACGGTCAGCGAGGCATCGTGGCTTGCACAGAGGGTGGCGATCTTCTGATACTCGGACTGCGTCAATTCCAGGCCGCCGAAGTGCTTTGGGATTTTAATGCCGAAGGCTCCGATCTCAGCCAATGCTTTCAATACAGACTCAGGCAGTTCTCCCTCACGGTCGACACGTTCAGGGTCCAGGGTGAGCAAGGCGCCCTTGAATCGCTCGAGGAAATGTCGGGCATCCTGACTCATCTCAGGTACGGCAATCGAAGTGAACAGGTTCCAACGAACGTCAGCCTCGAACAGTCCTGCAAGGAAGCCGGTATAGGGAGCCTTGTCGCGAGCGGTCTCCGCGACGACCTCAGACCCTTGAAACACTTCATGCTTCTTCATCAAAGCCTTGTCCTTATGGCGTTTGGTTCGTGACGCCGGGTCCCGATGTATGTGTTACCATACCACCATTTTGACGGTCTTTGTTTTGAAATGAGCCATTGATCCCCCAAAACTGGAGTTGATCCGGACTGTCGGAGAAGGGTAATCCAGCAGCCACATGATTAGGATATGTGATAGGCTACGCGGACCGGTGAGTATCGCGCAGGACCATTTCTTCACTCCGACGTTCGGACGGAGAATGCACCATGCGTCAAGTCGTCGTTGTCGATGGATTCCGTACTCCCCTGTGTAAAGAAGGCACGGACTTTCACGAAACGGATGCCGAGATGCTTGGCGCCTGGGTGGTCCGTGAAATGATCACACGGTGCGACCGCTGGAATCTCCCGCTGGACACGATCGACTGTGTGCTGGGGAGCAATGTAGCTACCCCGACGCATGCGGTGAATCCTACGAGGGTTGCGGCGGTCACGGGGGGGCTTCCCGTGACGATCCCGGCCGATACGGTCGCAGGGAAAAATTGCGGTTCCGGCGTGGCGGCCCTCTACTACGGGAGCTTGCGTATCAGGAGCGGCGATGCCGATACGGTGCTCGTCCTCGGCATGGAGGCCATGAGCCGCATCTCTGTTTCCTATGACCACGCGGTCGCCAAATTGCTGTTCCAGTTTGGCAAAGCCAGAAACCTTCGTGATCGGGTGGCCGGCGCGCTGGCCCTCTTTCCCGCCTTGCTCAATCTCAAGAAGTATCCGCCGCGTGTGGGCATCGTGCTGGGCCTCACAGATCCGATGTGCGACCTCATCATGGGGCTTACCGCAGAGAATATTGCCAAAGACCCTGCTCTCGGCATCACCCGTGAGGAACAGGATGCCTTCGCTGTTCGATCGCACAGACGCGCGGCGCAGGCATGGAAGGATGGGATCTTCGCGGACGAAGTGGTGCCGATGTACGTGCCTGAGAAAAGCGCCTATGCCGTGCGTGACAATGGAATCCGTGAAGATGCCAGCCAAGAAACATTTCGCGACATCAAGCCCGTGTTCGACCGGCGGTATGGCTCCGTGACGCCGGCCAACTCCTCGCAGATCACAGACGCCGCCGCTGCTGTCCTTTTGATGGAGGAAGAGAAAGCCCGGACGCTCGGTTTGCCGATTCTTGGCTATCTGAAAGACTATGCCGATTTCGGGTATGAGCCCTCCTGTATGGGCCTGGCCCCCGTCGGAGCCATCGCCAAGCTGCTGGCCAAAACTGGCCTGAGCCTGAAAGACTTTGCACTCTGGGAGATTAACGAGGCCTTTGCATCCGTCGTCTTAGGGATCAGCCGCATTCTGAATTCGTCATCTCTGATGGAAGAAAAATTCGGGCGCTTTGGATTGACGGATCGGCTCGGTGAAATTCCACCTGATGATCTGAACCCGCACGGCGGCGCGATCGCACTCGGTCATCCTGTCGGGGTGTCCGGTCTTCGTCTGGCCATGACGGCGTTGTTCGAACTCAAACGACGCAATGCCGAACGGGCGATGGTCAGCGCCTGTGTTGGAGGAGGACAGGGTGTGGCCATGATTGTGGAGAGGAAATAGCCGTGTCGAATGGCCGGATAAGCGCTCCCGGGGAGCTGAAGCATTTCAAGACCGTCGTCCTCGACGGAGGCATTCTACTGGCCGGGTTTGACTATTCGGGCAAGCCCGTCAATGTTCTGAATGTAGACAGCATGTCGGAATGGCAGAAGATCGTCCGCTATGCCCAGGAGGCTGATTCTATCAGAGGCGTCGTTCTGGTGAGCGCGAAGGACGGAAATTTCTGTGCAGGGGCCGACCTGGAGCAGATGCACCAGGCTCAACTGCAACGTTCGTTTCACGAGATGGAACAACTTGTGGTCACCGCGCACATTCTGTTTGACGAGATGGAGCGATCGGCGAAACCGTACGTCGCCGCAGTGGAAGGCGCCTGTCTCGGCGGTGGACTCGAGTTGGCGTTGGCCTGTCATCTGCGCATAGCCAGCACCCATCCGAAGACGTGTTTCGCTTTGCCTGAGGTGAAGTTGGGGATTCTTCCGGGATTCGGAGGCACGCAAAGACTTCCGCGGCTGATCGGTTTGCCGGCGGCATTGGACTTGATCACAACAGGAAAGACCGTGTTCCCGCGCCAGGCGCTACGGCTGAAGCTGATAGAAGGGATGGTCACCTCTCTTCCTTCCCGGATCAGGACGCTGGAGGTTATTCAGCGGGAAACCCTCGTCGAGTCGGCCATTGCGCAGGCCCGCGCGCTCGTGTCGGCTCCTGTCAAACGGATCCCACTGCCGGCAAGCGTGAGCTTGTTCAGCCTTCCGGGAATTCGCGGACTCGTCTGTCGTTATGCCCGAAGTCAAGTGATCGCGCGGGTCCGGCATTTCTATCCGGCTCCTCTCCGCGCGATCGAGGCAGTCGGAAAAGGGCTTGGACAGAGCGTGTTGGAAGGATCGCTCACAGTCGAAAAGCCCCGCCTGATGGAGCTGATGGCCGATCCGGTTTCCTCACATCTTGTCGAATTGTTCCTGGCGGGCGAAAGGGTGAAACGCAACGCGGCCATGGTTCCGGCGTCAGCCGGACGCATCGGTGTGTTGGGGGCGGGATTGATGGGCTCTCAGATTGCCGGGCAACTTGCTGAAAGAGGGCATGGCGTCGTTTTGAGAGATGTGTCGACGGATATTCTCGCGAACGCCGTCGGACGTATCAACAAAGCGCAAATGGCGCAGGTGAGAAAACGGATCATCCTGCCTTCCGAGATGCGGTATCGCATGATGCGGGTTGCCCCGACGATCCAGCTTAAGGACGTGAGCCGTTCGTCCCTTGTCATCGAAGCGGTATCGGAAAAACTCGATGTCAAGCGAGCGGTGTTGGCGGAGTTCGAATCGGCAGCGCAGGCCGACGCGATATTTGCCACCAATACTTCGTCCTATACCCTGGCGGATATCGCCGTGAAGGCTGTCCATCCTGAACGGTGTGTGGGGCTCCATTTCTTCAATCCGGTGGCGAAAATGCAGTTGGTGGAGGTTGTGCGCGCGCCCTTTACGTCGGATTCGGCGTTGAAGCAGGCCTGTAGCCTGGCTAGACGCCTGGGGAAGTTTCCGTTGGTGGTGAACGACGGACCCGGGTTTCTCGTCAACAGGATTCTCTCGCGCTATTTGGCCGAGGCTGTGATTCTGGTAAGTGAAGGTGTTCCTTTTGAGCGTATCGACAGGGTCGCGAAGAATTTCGGGATGGCCGTGGACAGTGGACATCCGATGGGCCCGCTGGAGCTTCTCGATTTGATCGGCCTCTCCGTCGGCCTCCATGTCCTGACATCTCTCACTGTGCTGGGGCCCCGAATCGAGTCGCGTGAGGCGCTGCTCCGGACATTCCTTCCGGAGAAGGGTCCGCCGATCACGTTTTGGAAGTCCGGAACAGAGAATCCGCAAGCGCTCAACGCAGTTGCGGTCTATCGTCAAGCCCATCCATCGGACAGCGGCCTGCTCTCCGACGATGTGATGCATGACCGGCTGATTCTCCCCATGGTCGACGAAGCCGTACGTTGCCTGCATGACAAGATTGTGGAGCATCCCTGGCAGGTGGATTTCGCCTTGACCTACGGGATCGGGTTCCCGGCGTTTCGCGGCGGGCTGCTCGGATGGGCGGAGCGCAGCATGGGGCATGAGCAGATCCGTGAAAAGCTTGAGTCACTGGCAAAGTCATATGGAACACGCTTCGAACCTAGTCCCGAGCTGTCCAATAAAAACTGGTGTGCCGCGCATGCGGCCTGAGCCGGCTTGCATCCAAGGGAGAGGGTGATGTCCAGACCACCGTGGTTCCAACATTATCCGGCGGGATCTCCCCAGGAGCTTCCTCTTGCATCGATCACGCTGGTGGAAATGTTGGCCAGGAGCGCGAGGCGGTTTGCGCGTCGCCCGGCTCTCTATTTTTTCGGGAAAACGCTCTCGTACCAGGAATTGAGCGCCATCGTTGATCGTTTCGCCTGTGGCCTTGCGGCGCAGGGCATTCGCAAAGGCGATCGGGTGGCTCTCTGTCTGCCGAACTCTCCTCAGGCGGTGATTGCGTACTTCGGCATTATGAGGGCCGGAGGCATTGTCGTGTCTTGCAACCCGACGTATACGGAGCATGAGCTGGCAGCACAGGTGCGAGATGCCGGCGCGCGCGCAATCGTGGTGCTGGACATGATGCATCAGAAAATTCAGCATCTCGATCTGGATCTGGTGGTCGTGACGCGGATCACGGATTATATGACGACCATCGCGCGGTATCTCTATCAGCATCGACAGGGGCGAGCTCCGATCGAGATTCCCGGCCGGGAGAAGACGCTCTTGTTCCATGATTTTCTGAGCAGCGGGACTTCCACTACATCCGACCAGTTCCCGATCGTCACGCCGGACGATGTGGCCGTTCTGCAATATACGGGCGGCACAACCGGGGTGTCCAAGGGTGCGGAGCTTCAACATCGAAATTTGACTGCGAATATTCAACAACTGGTCAGCTGGTTTTCCCCTGAAGAGAGGGTGGAGAGCTTTCTGGCGGCTCTGCCGCTCTTTCACGTGTTTGGGATGACCGTCACGCAAAATATTTGTTTGGCTGTGGGCGGGTGCATGGTGCTGGTGCCGGATCCTCGTAATATGCCGGTTCTGTTGCAGTTGCTTCGGAAGAGAGCGCCGACGGTCATTACACTGGTTCCGGCCCTTGTGCGAAAGCTTCTCAAACACTGTGAGGCCAAAGACTTGTCGGAGGCGCGGTTCGTCATCTGCGGCGGGGCCGCGCTTTCCTTTGAGCTCTTAAAGGCGTTTAAAGAAAAGACCGGTCAATTGATCATTGAAGGATATGGTCTTTCGGAAGCCTCTCCGGTGACCCACTGCAATCTTCCGCGTGGCCTCTCGGTGAAACGATCGATCGGACTTCCCATCGCCAACACGGAGGCGAAGATTGTCGATGCAGAGGGGGCAGAGGTTCCAGTCGGAGAGATCGGCGAATTGTGGGTGAGAGGCCCACAGGTCATGAAGGGCTATTGGAACAATCCGGTCGAGACCGCGAACGTGTTGAAGGCGGATGGGTGGCTGGTCACAGGCGATATTGCGCGCATGGATCAGGACGGCTTCTTCTATGTCGTGGATCGAAGCAAGGACATGATCCTTTCCTCCTCCGGATTCAATGTGTATCCATCCGAAATCGAACAGGTACTGGCGCTCCATCCCATGGTGAGCGAATCGGCTGTGATCGGAGTGCGAAATAAAGATGGAAGCGAATTGATTAAGGCCGTGGTTGTTGCGAGAGACAGCGCCGTGACCGTGGACGATCTCTTGACACATTGTCGTCGATACTTGGCCTCGTACAAAATGCCCAGGCGGATTGAGTTCCGCCCTGAATTACCCCGCTCTATTCTTGGGAAAACCCTGCATCGGATTTTACGTGTGGAGGAGGAGGCCAAGACCCAGAACCAGCATTCATCGGCGTCGCTGGGCTGAGGGATTTAGAGGCGGAAACGTTGTTGGATGCAAGGCAGATCGACGACGTGACGGGCTAGTGCCAAGGAGGCAGAGAGACCGGGTGACTCGATTCCGACGAGGTTGATGAGCGGCGGTTCTGCCCGGTCTGTCGAGACGATGAAATCGCGCTTACTCCCGTCCGCAGTGATGGCGCAGGGACGGATTCCCGCGTACGCCCATCGAAGATCCTGTTCTTCCAAAGCAGGCAGGAATTTCCGCACGGCTTCGATGAACAGACCCGGCGGAGTTTTGCGGGATGTGTAGTCCAGTTTATCTGCGACAGGTGTTGCGTTTGGCCCGATGAACAACCGGCCATCGGGACGAGGGCTGAAATGAATCCCTTTGCCGGTGGCCTGTGGCGGGAGAGCCGGATAGATGAGTCGTCTCACGAGCGCGCGCTTTGCAGGGGGAACGACCTCGTAATACTCACCGCGGAGGGGTCGAATGGTATAGTGCTCGGAATGGAGCGCGAGGTTGGCGATGTGGTCGGAATGCAGACCGGCGGCGTTAATGAGGCACGTGGCACGGATGGTTTCGCGATCGGCTGAGACGATGTAGTCCGTACCGTCGTTCTGGATGTCGCGTACCGGATTGTTGAACGCAAAGACGGAACCGGTTTCTTCCGAATCAGCCTTGAGGGACTGTACGAAAGCCTGAGGGTCTATGACGGAGACGCTGGGAATGAAGATCCCGCAGCAGGCGCGGAGGTGCGGTTCCCAGGTATGGAGTCCCGAGGAGGTTACAAACGTGACCCGAGTTTCTGTTTTCCACGCATTGAACCACAGTCGTCGCAGCGAAGAGGCCTCCTTCCAAAGACCCCGACGGATATCCTCCCAGGCAACCGCGATGATCATGCCCGTGTTGAGCAGCGGGATGCCCCGTTCCGTCGCATATGAGACGGCCAAGGCACTGCCTTTGTGGGCCAATCGAGCTTTCAAGGAATGTGGGTTCTCATGGATGCCGCTATGGAGTACTCCGCTATTGCGCCCGCTGGTTTCCATTCCCGCGGCCCGGTTTCGTTCGAAAACGATAATGCGAAGCGGCCGGTTCCACCGCCGCCGGCCCAATTCTCTTGCAATGGCGCAGCCCACGACACCGGCGCCGACGATACAGATATCATACGTACTCATCGACTCAGGCCTTTCTGCCCAAGGCATGGTTGTACAGACAGGGGCTTGTCGGAATCCGGCTGTCTGGTGTGAACGGGGCGGGCTTTCTGGTCGCCGGGATTCGGAGATGGCCTATGGGTGACGATCCTTCGAATAGGTACGGGAAAATTCTCTTCGTCTTCTGTGGAGGCGGGTGCAAGGCGGTATTCCAGGCGGTGGCCGCAACAGAAGTGGTCAAGGCGGGGTTGACTCCTGATCACATCATGAGTGCCTCTGCCGGAACTTGTAACGCTCTTGGATTCGTCGAGCAGCCCGGTGTTGCCGGAGCGGAGAAGACGCTCAGGATCTGGGAAGAGTACATCAACTCTCCGGATGCGATCTATGAAGTCCATCCATTTCTCCGAGAGCGATTGGCCAACATTCTTGGAGTTGTCCCGCAGGCCACGAAAGATTGGGGGCCGAGCGGATCGATACTGCACGATCTGAGGCGAGCCGTCACGTTTCTTCCGCTCGTCATTTCGTTAGGTGTGCGGATGCCGTTTCGAATAGCGGGCCGCACGGTGGGTTTCTTGTTTCGTCTCATGGACGTGTTTGCGTCCCCGCACAAGTCGTTCCGACGAGTAGTGCAAGCGCCTGAAATCCAGGAAATGTTCAGTGAATTGGATAAGTATTTCGAATTCAAGAGAATGAAGGCCTTCCTCGACCCGTTGCCCCTGTTGGCCAGGCTCGGCGGGGAATTTGATCTGCAAAAAGTCCTCGCAAGCCCCATCGTCTGGCATATCCTGACCGAACGGTATGAAGACGGAGCGACCGCCATGTTTTCAAATAAAGACGCTGATGTTTCTATTGATACAGTTGACGATTCGCGAGGCAAAAAAGCCAAGCTGGATCTCTTCTTTCAACGAATTCGCGCCTCCATGGCATTGTACCCCCTCTTTGAGATGGTTGAAATGAAGGGCCAACGGTTCCTTGATGCCGATCTTGCCAACCCGCTTCCGGTCGAAGAAGCGTTCAGTCTGGGCTGCGATACGATTTTTATGTTTCTCAATGTTCCAAGGCAGACCGTTCGGGCGGAACCAAATCCCCTGCGTGACCTTGGGGAATTGAACGATCTCATGCGGTTAAACGAGCGGTACATCCACCATCGTATCAAGGATGCACAGGCCAAAGCCAAGGAACGAGGCGTGAACCTGTTCATCGTCCGCCCGGATGAGATTCCTCCCGGTCTTGGGTTACTGGAGATCGACAGAAAAGTGATCGAATTCGTGAAGACACACGAGCGACAACGGATGAAGGAATATCTCGGCAATCTTGATGCGCATAATTTGCGAATGGCCTCGCCACTCCCTAGTCCCAGCTGCGTGTCTCTCTTTGGCGAAGGCTCGAGGGAGGGTCCGTGCGCCGGGTATTGAGGATTGGCCATCGTGGAGCTGCCGGCCATGCTCCGGAAAATACATTGGCTGCAATTCAAAAGGGGATCGACCTGGGTGTCGACTTTGTCGAGGTCGATCTGCGGCGTACGGCCGACGGCGCGCTGGTCGTACTGCATGACGCAAGCGTGAATCGGACCACCAACGGGAGGGGGCGCATCGATCGATTATCACTGGATGAAGTGAGGACGCTGGACGCGGGGAACGGTGAGCGGATCCCAACGCTTGCGGAAGTGCTCGCAGCGGTCTCATTGCGATGCGGGTTGATGTTGGAGATCAAGGTCGAAGGAATCGCTCGGCAGGTTGTCGAAACGGTACAGGCAGTGGGGTTCAGAGGTCCCGCCATCTATGCATCCTTCCTGCACGACGAGTTGAGGGATGTTCGACTCGCCGATCCCAAGGCCCTTCTCATGGTGCTCTTCAGCCGACTGCCCCGGGCACCGGTTTCCTGTGCCACGAAATATGAAGCGACGTATGTCGGTCTCAGACACGACACCGCTACGGGCCGTCTGGTCGATGCATTCCATCAGGCGGGCTTGCTCGTCTGTGTCTATACGGCAGATAGGCCGGGACATATCCGGCACGCACTCTCCGTGGGCATCGACGGCGTGATATCGAATGTGCCTGATCGGATTGCTGTCGGGTAGTTTGGTGCCTGTGTTCCCACGGTGCCAAGCGTTCCAAGAATCCGGTTTCGTTAGGAGCACATGGGGGAAGGAGGTACACTGATGGCGTACGGTAGTTCCGTAAGCAGGCCCCTCTTCTCAGTGCTCTATGGAGACCCATCACCATTCAGGGCGGTCCTTACTACACTGGTGGATACACGGTATCGCCATAGCCCTGACCGTTACCCTGATTTCTTTCTTGGGATTGCTCGACGAAATCGACGTCTGGGCCTACAAGTTGATTGTAGCTCAGATTGCAAACGAGACCCTTCAGAATCAATTGGCCATCGCAACGGCGACTAGCGCCCTCAGCACCCTCAGCTTTGTTGAGCCGACTCAGTCTCCAAGCACATTCCAACAGGTTCCTCCGGTGGTGATAACCGTACTGCTCATCGTATCGGCGTTTGCCGCCGCGTGGATGACCACGCGATTTCAGCTCGCCGTGTCTCTGGGGCTTGCTGTTTCGCTCTCAGCCGGGTATGTCCTCGTCGCCGTCGCGATGAGCCTGACAACCCACTGGGTGTTGCCGTTGAGCGTGGGGGTTCTTGCCCTCGCCGTAGGCTATGGAGTGGTGGCGGCGGATTCGGTCGTGCTGGTCCGTAAGCAACGTCGATTTGTTGGACAAGTGTTTTCACGCTATGTCCCGGCTGATCTTGCTGACATAATGTGGCAGCAGCGGAAGCAATTTCTTCCCGGTGGTGGTTTGTGTTCACAAAAACTTTCCGCAACCGTTCTTTTTGCGGAGATGAACGGCTTTGCTCCTCAATGGGGGGTCGAGACCGGGATCATCACGAAATGGACGACAGACTATCTGGACACCATGGCCCGACTTGTTGTGGATCATCGGGGCGTGGTCGAGCAATGCTTTGGGGATGCGCTGAAAGCCAACTTCGGCGTGCCATTTCCGCGAGCACACTCCGATGAGATCCAGACGGACGCGTCCCATGCAGTGGCCTGTGCCGTCGCCATGGGAGAAGCGCTGCAAGCCTTGAATCGTCGATGGCAGGATCGGGGTTTTCCGCCGATCGATATGCGGGTTGGACTGTCAACCGGTGAGGTCGCGGCGCTGTGTGTTGGGCGCGCGTCACTTCTCAAGTTCACGACAATGGGAGAGGCGGTCCGTTGCGCCGGACAATTGGCGCGTCATCCGTATGAACCAGACGATCTGGCTCTCGGTCTTGGTTCCTGCCGCATTCTGGCTGTGGCTTCCACCGCAGCCTATCTCAGTGAGCGATTTTGGCTTCATCAGATCGAAACGGAAACTGCTGCGGACGGATCTCAGGCGATGGCAGTCTATCGAGTGTATGGGAAACATGATCGTCCGGTCTGCAATAGAGAAGGAGATCTGCGTGTGTCGTCGCGTGTCGAGATCATGACACCAGTTACTCTGACATATGGAACGTGCGCAAATGGCATGACCAGCAATATCGGTGTCGGAGGTATGGCGGTTTGCCGACTTGCTCAACCACTGCGGATTGGGACGACGACGCTGTTACGATTTGAGATGCCTGGTCATGCTCACGCTATCAAAGCTGCCGGGACTGTGGTTTGGACTAAGCAGGATAGGGCCGGTATTGCGTTTGGCGCTCTGACTCCTTCCGACCGTGCCATGCTGGACTCTTTTGTCATTCAAGAAGTGTCAAAGCGATCTCCTGCCGTGCTGTGACCACTCGAATCTCCTGAGGGTTGGGGGATATTTCATTTCTTTCTTTGCTTCTTCCAGTAGCGATGGAGGCCTGCATCAGTAAAAATGCCCTCTCCTTTTCAAGACTGCCATGGTAGCATAAGTCAATGAATATACAGAAAATAATCATCAACCTTTCGACTGGCCCGTTATGGTAGGCTAAATTGTCAGAAAGGAAAGATGGGGTGGCGAGTGGGTGTCATTGTGAAAGAAAGGAAGAGACAGTTGCGGATTCCACTCGGTGTGGTGCTTCCATTCGGTTATCGGATTACTGTGAGGCAGCTCTCCGATGTAGAGATGGACAAACGGGATAAGGATGCCGATGGAATTTGGGATGCCGACACAAAGACCATCTATCTGCGCAAACGTCTTCCTGTGACACGCCGACGGTACATTCTTGCCCATGAACTTGGCCACGCTTGGTTGGATTGGCAACATCGGTATATGGATGATGGGAAAGCCAGTACATGATCATTTCGCACATGGCTCATCGTGCCAAGGACAAGATGTGTTTCCACTCCAAGGGACTGACCGGCTGAACCGAGAGACGAGATCCCTTCCGCAAGAGAACCATATTCTTTAGGGCAGGCTCTTTCCGTAATTGATCCAGCGACAGCGGGCGTGAAAACTTCCGTACATACTTGATGTCTACCATCTCCCATCTGGGCTGGTCGGGCGTGCTCTCCGGGTCGTAGTGCGAGTCCTTCTTGTCGAACTGTGTGGGATCGACGTAGGCGGTGGTGACGATTTCGGCGATTCCCATGACCGCCGGTGGGTCGGCATTGCTGTGGTAGAACAGGATCTGGTCACCGACCTCCATGTCCCTCATGAAATTGCGAGCCTGATAGTTTCGGACCCCATCCCAGCAGGTGGTTTGCGATGGAGCCTTCATCAAATCGTCGATCGAAAACGATGTAGGCTCCGACTTCATCAGCCAGTATCGCCTTGTCTGCGGCATCTCACCTGGTCCTTTCTTGTTCATCACTCCATACCGTGAGGGGCATATCGGTCACGTTTCTTTGCGAGAACGCGACTCAATGAAGTCGATCAAAGCCCGGTAGGTGACTTCTCTGGTCTGTGCCTTGCTGGTGATGTGATTTCCGATATTTCCTTCCAGCCAAACTCGCTCTGCGATCTCGGCGGATGCGTCGTTGCAAAGGCTCCACATCTGGTGGAGAAAATTATGGGGGAGGCCGACTTGCATGCCCTCCGATTCGATACGGTCGTCCAGCAACGCAAGGAGATCGGAAATGGCCTGATCGGGACGATAGGGCGTCCGGCTGAATCCAAATTGTTCATCCGCTTTGGTCTCTTGCGCGGCTTGATCGACGAGATCGTGCATATACTCTTTCAGCAGTCCGATAATATGGCCGGACATGATAATCGGTGGTTGCTCCATGACGCATTATCGGATTTCCCCTGTTCAGGAGCAAGGCTCTGTCGCGCTACGTCACGGTTGACCGTCTTGCGGCCTCTTCTCTATGATGACAGCCGGGACAGGTGGTAGAGAGGGCTCTCCCATCTTGGATGTGAACGGACAGATGTCTGCTACGACATGAGCATACAAGCGACCGAACGGTTTGAAATTGCTCTGAACACGAGAGCCGGTCGGTTGACGACGGCCGTGGATGTGCCGACTGCCTTTGTGCCTGTGACCGCGATTGTCCCTCTGATGCGGCGATTGGGAGAGGAGGCGCAAGCGCTGGAGGAAGCCCAGGCTTCCGCAGCAGGGAAGGCCCGTTCCTGCCAAAAAGGTTGCGCCGCCTGTTGTCGAATGATGGTGCCGATTGCTCCGCCGGAAGCCTTTGCCCTGACGGAATTCATTCGATCGTTACCGAATGAACAACAGCAGCGTATTGCCCAACGGTTTGTGGCATCGAAATCCACCCTGATGGCAGCGGGACTCTGGCATCGTCTTGTGGAAATAAGCGAGTCTTCTCGACCACCGGACGATGAGGCGTTGGAGCCTATCAATCAGAAGTACTATGCCCTGCGGATGCCCTGCCCATTTCTCGAGGATGACGCCTGCTCGATTTACGAACAACGTCCTGCAGCGTGCCGTGAATTACTTGTCACCTCGCCGGCGGAGCAGTGCCAGGATCTGCTCGCGAATTCCGTGGAGCCGATCCCTGTGCCCATTCGTATCGGTCCCGTATTGGGATTACTCTGGGGTGAATTAACCGAGAGTCCGGCCAGAATGATTCCGCTCCCGACTGTTATGGATTGGCTGGAACGCCGTCGGCACGAGCGCCATAGAACGTGGCAGGGGTCCCGGATTCTGGATACGGCGCTTGACAAGGTGTGGCGGTTCTTAAGCCAGGGGATTAAGGAATCAGACAATCAGGGAAACCGGCAGGCAGCTGGTGGCTTTACCCTCCCAACGAAATCTTGAGGAACGAGGAGTGATGGCATGCAGAAACCCGTGATCGTGTGTTTGGATTTGGAAGGCGTGTTGGTTTCTGAAATTTGGATCAATGTCGCGCTGAGAACCGGGATCGAGGAATTGAAAATCACGACCCGCGAGATGCCTGACTACGACAAATTGATGAGGCAACGGCTGGCCATTCTGGATCGAAATAATCTGAAGATCGGCGACATTCAAGAGGTCATCGGTACGATGGGTCCGATGGAAGGGGCGCCGGAGTTTATCCGCTGGCTTCATGACCGGTGCCAAGTCATCATTCTGTCCGACACGTTTTATGAGTTCGCCTTTCCGCTCATGAAGCAATTGAGCTTCCCCACGCTGTTCTGTAATCAATTGGAGATCGACGCAGCAGGTCGCATTGCCAATTATCATATGCGGATGCAGAACCAGAAGAAGCATTCGGTTGCCGCGTTCAAGTCGCTGAACTTTTTTACGATGGCCGCTGGGGATGCGTACAACGATACCGCCATGCTTGGCGAAGCGGATGCCGGGTTTTTCTTCAGGCCGCCCGACCATTTGCCCAAAGAGTTTCCACAGTTTCCCGTCACGCAGACTTATGGGGAGCTTCAGGAGCGATTGGCGAAGGCGGGCAATCTCTAATTGCGTCGCAGTGTGCGAAGCGTATGATTTCCAGCCGATCAGGTGAGTCTTCACTCCCCGGTCAGGAGTTCCAGCACACGCCGACCATACCGCTCGACTTTCGTCTCGCCGATTCCTGGAATTGCCAACAGCGCAGCGGATGTGAGGGGTTTGTGGCTGGCGATCGTGCGGAGCGTTTTGTCGTGAAAAATCACAAAGGGCGCGACCCCTTCTTCCTCCGCGAGTTCCATGCGGAGGCGGCGGAGCCGTTCGAAGAGCTGAGGATCGACCATCTCGGATTTTGGAACCACCGCCGGTAGAGCCCGTTCATGATCCGGTTTCGCTGCGGGTGCTTGGATTGTCCGTCCCGGTATCTTTTCCAGATGGAGAGAGCGGTTCCCCTGCAGCACCTCTTGCCCGATACGCGTGACGGCCAGGGTCGGGTAGTCCAGTCCTTCGATATGCAGATAGCCTGCATCGATCAGGCTTTTAACCAGCTGAGTCATTGATATCTTCGACTGGGTTCTGCATCTGCCATAGGTTGGGCAATCTTCAGCGCCATAGGCCAGTATCATCTTTGAGCGACTTCCACGGATGATTTCTACGATACGGCTGATTCCGAAGCGTCCTCCGCACCATGAGATGGTTTCCAAGACGGCCTTCGCATTGGCGGCATCTTCATCGTCCAGAGCTCGGCGGTCTAGCGGCTGAGAAGAGATGCAGCGGTCGCAGAGGCTGCAGGGTCCCAACGCTTGTTCATCAGCGTCGTTGAAATAATGAAGGATTGCCAATTGCCTGCAGGTCGACGTGGATACGTAGGTCAGCATCTCGGTGAGAAGCGTTCTCATACGGTCGGCGCGACCGGTGCTGCTGGGGTCGCGTGAGGTTTGCTCGATGAAATATTCCTGTGTGGCCAGGTCCCGCTCATGAAACAGCAAAACGCAGGACGCGAGCTCTCCGTCTCGACCTGCCCGTCCGGCTTCTTGATAGTAGGCCTCGACGCTGCCGGGAACATCGAAATGGACGACCAGCCGCACATCCGCTTTATCGATCCCCATGCCAAAGGCATTGGTTGCGACCAGCACCCGAATAGCGCCGCGGCGAAAGCCGTCGTGGAGGAGAGACCGCTCTTCATCGGACAGTCCCGCATGGTAATAGCCGATTGATTGGTACGAATGCCGGAGCATGCCCGCCACTTCTTCGACGGTCCGGCGCGTCGCGCAATAGACCACAATGGAACCTGTCGGACAGCCGCTGACCATGCGGTCCAACGCCGCCAATTTGTCCTGACGAGAGACGCACGCACGTACGGATAGGGCGAGATTCTCACGGCGAAATCCGGTGACCAAATGGAGAGGTTCTCGCAGCAGTAATCGCTCGCTGATGTCGGTTTGGACCCGTGATGTGGCCGTCGCGGTCAAGGCCAGGCATGGAGGGTTGTTGAGTTCCTGGCGCAGTTTGCCGAGCTTCATATAGTCGGGTCTGAAATCGTGGCCCCACTGAGAAATACAGTGCGCTTCGTCGATGACCAGCAAAGAGATGAGGCAGGATCGCAGCAGGCGCACAAACCCCTCATGCTGCATCCGTTCCGGCGCCAGATAGAGGAGTTTGAGGCGTTGCAAGCGCAGTGATGAAACAACGAGATCCCGCTCCCGTTCAGAGAGACCGGAATGAAATGCGGCTGCCGCAATGTTGCGCTGTGTGAGGCCTGCCACCTGATCCTGCATCAAGGCAATGAGGGGGGATACGACAAGGGTCAGTCCCTGCAGGAGGGTGGCCGGTAGCTGGTAGCACAAGGATTTGCCCTGGCCGGTCGGCATGACGGCCAGCGCATCGCGCCGGGCCAGGACAGCGCGGATAACCTCTTCCTGCCCGGGTCGAAACCCTGTGAAACCGAACTGGCGCCTGAGCTGTCGTGTAAGGTCATCCACAATCAGAAAGAGACAGATTCGAAGGTGTCGGTTAGAAATTCAACCAGAGCTGTGCATAGGCCCAGGTCTGGTTTTTGCTGGTTCCGAGGTTCTCGCGGATATAGGGGCCCGTAAAGAGATAGGAGAAGGATGTCTGAAAAGCCAGCTTTCCGTCCATGAACAGGTGGGTCCAGGTGAAGTCCAGCTCATCTCCAAGGTGCTTTGTCGTATTCCCTACCTTGGAAAAGACATAGACGCCTTGGCTTGCGCGGTACCAGTTGTCTTGGGCATTGGCGAGGTTGAGATTGGTGTACCAGACTTCTATATGATCGTCCCTTGTCGGCCTGGCTTGGAAATTGGCTGACCAGGTCAAAGTATTTTTCCATCCCTGGACGTCCATGTAGCCCATGTGGATGTGGTTGGTGGGGTAAAAGTTTTCGAATGTGTTGGCGGTGGAGCAGGTTCCATAGGCCGCGTTCAGCGTACAATTTGCACGGCCGTCACCAGAGGCATAGTCGAAATTAAGGGCAAATCGCGGTTTCCAGGCCCAATCATAGAACGTGTAGCCGATCCAGTTTCTGGTCGCCCACGCATTGATGTGGAGACACTTCGTCTGATTTCCTGTCGCGCCGCAAGGTTCGGTCGTTCCGCCGGTGTCACCCATTTGGCCGAACTGGTAGACCAACTCGTTAGAGAAGTCGAACCCGCTTTTCTTGACGGCGATACGATTTCCAATGACATGCCGTGTTTGGTTTCCATGCTTCGGTGTGCCCAAACCCTGAGCACGGACATCTGTCGAACCGAGATTGTTCTTGTAGTAGATATAGAAGGGTTCGATCAGGGACCAGGGGACTGCCTTGATCTGGTTATAGAAGACCAGTATATCGACATCCCCGTGCGCATTTCTCGCTTGGCCGGTCACCGGTAGTCCGGTGACCGGGTTGATATTCGGTCCCCCGCTGCCGATCGCCGCGCCCTGTGGGAGATCAGTTTCAGCAAGCCTGAACCAGCCGAAGGATGAATCCATGAAACGCGTGCCGTATTGCGTCATGATTCCATCGAAGGAAAACCCGGTGTTCGCCCAATCGAAGTGCCCCAACAGGCTTTGATCACCGAAGACTAGGTATTGCCGTCCGGCCTTGATGCCCAGGCCAGGGACTCCGGCAAAATTTCGAACCAGCATGTAGCCTGCTCGGATCCCGAGAGAGCAGGCTGATTTGCCGGTGCTGAGAGCGGGGGCGCATGTATGATTGATCGGATCCCCGTTCCCACCCCAGGTGCGGGAATCGATGAATTCGAAATAAAGATTCACATCGGGAGAGATGTCATAACCGATACCCAATCGGGTCATCTGTTGAACGAACGAATCGTTGGCGTTGCCTGTGAAGTGGTTGGCAGTTCCCAGAGGGCCGTTACAGTTTCCTCCGCTTCCAATCCCTCCGCCGAAACAGAGATTGTTCCTGTACTCAGGACGGACGCGAAGATCTGCGCGGATCCAGAGGTTCTTGAGGTCAAAATTCCTGCCGATTTTCGGATCAAAGAGCTCGTACTGCTCTTTGAGGGGAATGCCTCGGCCGATGACGATGATATTGGTGATTCTTTCGCCTTCCGGTGTTTCGAAGGCCGCATCGACGATCGTGGTGGTGGCCAAGAAGAGAGCCGGACTGATCGCAACGGCGAGTAAGAAGGCGCGTATGCCGGGTTGCTCGTTCCTGGTGTGGGTACCAAGCCCGGTTTGCCTCTGGTGTCTGGGATGGAAAAGAAACGAGAAAAACAATCTCACGCAACGGTGGTTCCTTGAGACTAGTGGTGTATCGGCGGGTGGTGATGATGCACGATCAAACCTGACCCGACTGGCCGGCTGTTTTGTCTTCGACCTGTTTGGCTGCGGAGTTGATTTCCTCTTCCGTCTCTTTCAGCGATGCCTGGAAATCCTGTTCCGCCATTTTGACTTCTTGTTGAATGAGATTCAACTCGGGCTCGACGGATTTCCGCAGATCTTCCGTCACATCCTTGAATCCTTTAAAGGCTTTTCCGACTTGCCGCCCCACCTCCGGCAACTGTTTAGGGCCGAAGAGGAGAAACGCAATCACCAGAATAATAAGGACTTCGCCTGCTCCTAGTCCAAACATGGTGTATCGCTGGAAATGCGTGATTGATTCGGGCGGCGTGCAATTGCCGCTCGCGTCGCATGACTCAGGTTCTCTTATCCTTGTTTGACCGGCCCTGGTTGTGCGGCTTTCGGCGCAGATGAAGGCGCGGCTTCCGGTTGTGCGGCGGCTGCACTGGCTGAAACACCCTGGGCTTGTTGAGACTGTTCAGCCGGCGTGACGTCGATAGCGTCCGCTTCGTGTACGGTTTTCTTGAATCCTTTGATGGCTTTTCCAAGTCCTTCGCCCAATTGCGGCAGTTTGCCGGCGCCGAAAATGATGAGGACAATGACCAGGATTAGCAGTAATTCCATCCATCCGAACGAACCGAACATGTCGAACCTCAAATGCGTGATGAAGCAGGGAAACTGTCGGGACCATTATCGTAGGGAGAGGCTATACGAAGCGTCTGGATCAAGTCAAGGGAAGGTATTGCCGGACTTACAGGCAGACATTAGAACGGTTGAATGATGCCGCCTCCCAAGACTTCATTGTCTCGATAAAATACGGCAGATTGCCCGGGGCTTAGCGCCCGTTGGGGTTTATGGAACTGAATGCGAAGGGTGGAGGAATTCAATGGGAAGATTGTTGCCGGGATCGTCGGCGTGGCATACCGGACCTTGACCTCGGTATCAGTCGGCCCATTCCGAAACGATGATGTAAAGAGGTTGAGATCGCTTACGTCGCAAGTGTTTCGATAGAGAGACTCTTCGGGGCCGAGCATGACAGTATTGGTCGTGGGGATGACAGAATGGACATACAGGCGCTGGCCTGCGGCGACACCGAGTCCACGGCGTTGCCCGGGGGTATAAAAAGCGATACCCTCATGCTGGCCTAGGGTACGGCCTGTTTCGTCGATAAAGGATCCCGGCTTCTTGGCCTGGGGGTTTTCCTTTTCGATAAAGGTTCGATAGTCCCCGTGACTGACAAAGCAAATCTCCTGACTTTCCTTCAATTCATCAACAGGGAGGCCGAGCGCCTCCGCTTCCTGCCACACTTCTGTCTTCTGCATGCCGCCGACTGGAAAGAGAAGTTGTGAGAGCCAGCTAGGATTGAGCCGATAGAGAAAGTAGCTCTGGTCTTTCTTTAAATCGACGGAACGATGGAGCGTACAAGATCCGTCGCGCTTGTGTACCTGCACATAATGGCCGGTGGCGACATACGGAATGTTCCTCGATGCAGCCAGGGCGATCAGGCCCTGGATCTTGACCCGCTCGTTGCAGCGGACGCAGGGATTGGGCGTGGTACCATGGGTGTATCCATGGAGAAAGTCCTCGATGACTTTTGTTCGAAATGTATCCCGGCTGTCGATGACTTCATAGGGGATATCCAGCGTCTTGGCGACGTGCTTGGCGATCCCGATTTTACAACACCCGCGTTCCTGCCACTTTTTTGAAGCAGCCACGGTTTCGTCTTCATGTTCCCAGACCTGGAGCGTGATGCCGTGCACGTTGTAGCCCTGGCGAACGAGCAACGCTGCTGCGACGGAGCTATCGACTCCGCCGCTCATGCCGAGGAGAACAGTCTGACGGTTCATAGGGTGCTATTGTACAGAGAGGGCCGTGAGAAGAGCTAGTCCGGAGTCTTCATGACGATTTGTTGAGAGATCGCAAGGAATCGCCTTGTTTGTTATTTCGTCCTTCGACTCTGCTCAGGACGGTGAGCCAGTCGAACCGTATCTCGCAAACAACGATACTCGATACAAGAATGCTCTTTGCGTCCTGTGCTTGCTCGCCGCGAAGCCGAGGGCCTCGCACCGTCGGCGAAGCGGGCTTCACGCTTCACGAGATACGAGCGACGAAGAACAAAGCAGCGGATCGGCGATTACAGCAGAAGAGCCATGAGAAATGTGGCTAGAGGTCAGAAGAGCGAATTTTCCCGCGATGGGAAGTCAGATCGTAGACATTTTTATTAGGAGAGGGCTGATCTTCATCCACCCATTTATGAGCGCCCATGTCGCACATTCCGTGGAAATGGGCGCCGTCTTCGATGGCAATGGCCGGGGTGCGAATGTCGCCGATGAGTATGCCCGGCTTCAGAATCTGGATCTTTTCAGCAGCGGTGACCGTTCCGTTGATTTTTCCACTGGTGATCACCGTTTTTGCGGATACCATTCCCTTGATCACCGCATGTTCTCCCACGATCAAGGTTCCGGTGGTTCGGATCTCGCCTTCAGCTTTTCCGTCAATACGGATCGTTGCGTTAAAATGAATGATGCCCTTAAAGTCGACACCCTTCCCGAGAAAAGTAAAGTTCTCACTGTCGACGCTGTCCTGAGCACTCTTTTCGCTCATGGCCCACATAAATATCGTCCGCTCCTTTCACGCCGCCGAATAGCGGCGTGTCCTCAGGGTGTCTCGGCAGGAGGTAGCGTCAACAGTAAATAATGTCTAGGTGCACAACTATCGTGAAACGGGCGTTAGTTGGCGACTCGCTTGACGGACGGTTGCTCCGACTGGGTCACGGCCCGAAGTGCCGGCTCTCGTTGCGTGTCGCGAGCCATTTGGGTCATTTCAAGTGTGCCGTTGAAGACTACGCCTTCTTCGATCGACAACATGGGGGTCTTCACCCCCCCGTTGATGACAGCGGGAGCTCTCAATTTGAGCTTCTCTTTTATATGAATATCTCCGGTGATCTTTCCCTTACAGATTAGGGTTCCTGCCGTTACTTTTGCTTTGAGGACGGCATCTTCTCCGACCAGCAGCACACCCTCGGTCGTGATCTCGCCGTCTAAAGATCCATCGATTCGTACCGTTCCCGTGTATGAAATGGCGCCTTTGAAATCAACACCCTTCCCGATGAAAGCGCTGACATCTTCCCTCGTTTCTACTCGTGCGGGCGTGAGGCTCGGCCCATTTTCCTCCGTACCATCTTGCTTCTCAGGCTTCCACATATGAATCTCCTCCTCATCGTATCCGGCCAAATTAAGTGCAGCGAGTGTTTGTGTACGCTATTGTAGTTGTATCGGTCTCTTCAGGTAGCAAATGTAGCGGAAATTTATGGAAAAGCAAGAAGTATGTCCTTTCCAATTGTACTCGACGCAACTGAAATGGAGTGAGGTCTACTCTGAGAGCAGAATCTCGACGATACCATCCAATTGTTGTGCTGAGAAATACTGAATCATTATTGTCCCACCCTGCCCTCTAGGCATGATATGCACTTTCGTTCCTAGTTTCTTCTGCAATTGCATTTCGAGTGCATTCCATTCAGAATTTACCTGGGTCTTGCGAGCGCGCCTTTTCTTAACTAGCGAAGATTCAACGAGTTTTTCAGTTTCTCGCACAGAAAGTCCATGAGAGACTACCCTTGTCGATACCTGCATCTGTTGTTCAGGGGACTCCAGGCCAAGGATAACTTTTGCGTGGCCAGCTGATAGAGTCCCGTTCTCTACGAGTTTCTGAGCTTCTGGGTGGAGGTTTGTCAGGCGCACTGCATTAGCGACCGAGGATCTGTCGCACCCAACTTTGTGAGCAATGGCATCTTGCGTCAGTCCAAATTCGCTCATCATCCGTGAATAGGCACGGGCCGTTTCCATCGGATTCAAATCCTCGCGTTGTATATTTTCGACTAATGCGATCAGCAGAGATTCTTGATCGCTGCAATTTCTGACCACAGCTTGGATCGTTTCAAGACCAGCTTCTTTTGAGGCACGCCATCTTCGCTCACCGGCGATGAGCTCAAAGATCCCATCGCCTTTGCGGCGTACCATAATGGGCTGTAGGATACCGCTCTCCTTGATAGAGGCTGCCAATTCAGCGAGTTCTCCTGGGGCAAAATGATGGCGTGGCTGATACCGGTTGGGAACGATGTCAGTAATTCGTATGTGCTGTACGTCGCTGGCCTCAGCCGGCGGGTTTGCAGCCACAGCCGGCAAGAGAGCATCGAGTCCTCTACCGAGCGCTTTCTTTTCCATTAGTTAGAAACTCCTTGGCTAGAGCGACGTAGGCCTGCGAACCGGCTGATGCTGCGTTATACAATATGCCGGGCCGGCCATAACTCGGAGCCTCTGCCAGCGCGACATTGCGGGGGATAACCACGCGATAGACCTTTTCCGTGAAGTGCGAACGTACTTGATCGGCAACTTGGCGAGCCAATGTATTGCGGGCATCGAACATTGTCAAGACGATTCCTTCGATATAGAGGTCCGGATTGAAGGATTGGCGCACTCGATCGATACTGCCTAGCAGTCTAGTGAGGCCCTCCATTGCATAATATTCGCACTGAACCGGGATGAGTACAGAACTGGCTGCTGTAAGGGCATTGACCGTGAGAATCCCGAGCGCCGGCGGGCAATCGATAAAGATCATGTCGTACTGTTCAACGACCTCTCCAATCACATCTTTCAAATGAGTTTCTCGACCGGTGGCGTTTACGAGTTCTATTTCTGCTCCGGCAAGATCTGCATTAGCCGGAAGGATCGTGAGACCATGAATGGCACTTCTTACTCGGACAAACTCGTATTTTGTATCTTTAATCAAGCAGTTGTAGACAGTTTTCTTCAATGATCGTGGATCAATTCCAAGGCCGCTCGTTGCATTTCCCTGGGGGTCTAGATCAATTAAGAGGACGGATCTTCCCTCCAGAGCAATCGCCGAGGCAAGATTGATCGTCGTGGTTGTCTTTCCTACCCCGCCCTTCTGATTGGCTATTGCGATAATCTTTTTCATATGCAGCGTGGCTCTAGGCCCCTCTCTCAACAGATTCTGAAGATACGGTCGAACGCGATGATAGACAATGTTCCACGTGGAACATCAATACGTCATCACTACGATTCATGTGGGTGACAAAATAGAAACCACTCTATGACCGAATCCCGCTGGAAGGTCAAATTCATGTTCTTTGCTAATCGACCATCCATTCCCAAGCTCTAGTGGATTAATTCGACAGGATGAATAGATGATAGCCTTCCCGCCAGTTGTTAGAAGTTTTGACCCTCTTCGCAACACTGATTCGTATTTCAACGCCCGCGTGGTCATGTAGTCGAATGCAGAGTTTTGTCCATTCTTGAGGATGAATTGATCAAGGGTCCCATAGAAAATGGTGACTCCTTCAAGTCTGAGAAGGCCAACGATAGAATAGAGGAATGATATTTTTTTTTGGACTGGCTCTATCAGAGTGATCTTCAAGTCATTTCTGGTAATTTTTAGTGGAATACCTGGAAACCCAGCCCCTGTTCCGATATCGACCAGGCGGGCCCCATGCGTAATCGGTTCTGCTATCAACCCGGCAAGAGAATCGACAAAATGCTTGACGATAATTTCTTCGGTCACTGTGATACTGGTCAAATTCACCGATCGATTCCAGATTTGAAGCTGTTCTAAATAAATCATAAATTGTTTCACTTGATCAGTTTGGAGATGAATGCCGATTCGATCAGAGAATTTTTCAAAAATAGAGGAGAAATTGGAGATCTGTTCCACGTGGAACAATTACGTGAATACGTATGCCAGGTCAAGAGAAACGTTCTGTGGGTTGAACGGATTACTCGGCGTTACTAATGGACCACTTGTTGAGGAGGCTGGCGGTGGTGTTTTTCCACTGCAACAAGGAGCAGTGATATAGCAGCAGGCGTGACGCCGGATATTCTTGAAGCTTGCCCGATCGTTTCCGGACGCACCTTCTTCAGTTTCTCCCGTACCTCTCTGGAGAACCCAGACACCACATCGTAGTTGAACGTCTGCGGGATACATCGCTGTTCGAATTTTTTGAATTTTCCAATCTGATGAAGTTGGCGCTTGATGTAGCCATCGTACTTGATTTGAAGCTCAACTTCATCTGCAATTTCAACATCTTCAATGGCATCAATTTCCAACGTACGTAGCAGGTTCTGATAGGTCGATTCCTGTCTGCGTAGAATCTGGGCAAGGGTTTGTGAAGAGGAAATATCTCGAAGGTACGTATCATTTGTTCGTGTACGGATCGAGTCGGTCAATCTGGGTCTTGCTCGATTAAGCCGGATGACCTCGTTTTCAATTGCTGCCTTTTTCTCCATGAGTCTGTCATAGGCCGGGCCATCGACTAATCCAAGATGATGGCCGATCTGCATCAGTCGTAGATCGGCATTGCTATGACGAAGCAGCAACCGATATTCCGCCCGCGAGGTAAACATCCGATAGGGCTCATAGGCATCTTTAGTGATCAAATCATCGATCAGGACCCCGATGTAGGCTTGAGATCGATCCAGGACCAGTGGTGGCTGATTCTTCAGTTTGAGAACAGCATTGACTCCTGCCATCAGACCCTGCGCAGCTGCCTCTTCGTAGCCGGACGTTCCGTTGATCTGTCCCGCATGGTACAGGCCTGTGACCAATTTCGTCTCAAGTGTTTGATGGAGTTGACGGGGGGGGAAATAATCGTATTCGATCGCATAGCCTGGTTTGAGTATCTTGGCCTGTTGCAAGCCAGGAATCGTTCTGAGGACAGCTGCTTGAACATCGACCGGGAGGCTGGTCGAGATACCGTTTGGATAGAACTCGATGGAATCGAGCCCTTCCGGCTCTACGAAAATCTGGTGCCGCTCCTTGTCCGCAAAACGCACCACCTTGTCCTCAATGGAGGGGCAGTACCGAGGCCCTGTAGATTCAATCACGCCGCTGTAGAGCGGTGAGCGGTCAAGGTTTGCTCGGATTATGTCGTGCGTTGCCTGATTCGTGTAGGTCAGGTGGCAGAGGATCTGCCTGGTCTCGATTTTCTTGGTCCGATAGGAAAATGGTGGAGGCGGATCGTCGCCAGGCTGTGGAATCATGACCGAGAAATCGATCGTATTTTTGTCCAGGCGTGGCGGGGTACCGGTCTTCAAGCGTCCGATCTCGAAACCAAGATCCCGCATGCAATCGGACAAGTGCTCTGCTGAGGCTTCTCCCGCGCGCCCTGCCGGGAAATGGCTCAACCCGATATGGATAAGTCCCTTAAGGAATGTTCCCGATGTTAACACGACGGCCTTCGCAGTGATCGTCTGGCCGCAACCTGTCACGATCCCGGTGACCGCACCGCCGGCTGTCAGCAGGCGATCGACAGTTCCTTCGACAATAGTAAGCCGTGCTTCGCCCGCAAGCGTGTCCTGCATGGCTGAGCGATAGAGCGCCTTGTCACATTGGGCGCGCAGAGCCCGCACGGCCGGCCCCTTGCTTGTGTTGATGAATCGAAACTGAATGCCGGCCCGGTCGGTATTCCGCCCCATCTCACCGCCGAGGGCGTCGATTTCTTTGACCAGATGCCCCTTGGCAATCCCACCGACGGCGGGGTTGCAAGACATCTGTGCAATACGGGACCGCTCCATCGTCAGCAGCAAGGTTGCCGCGCCCATTCTCGCCGATGCGAGCGCCGCTTCGCATCCGGCATGGCCTCCACCCACCACGATCACATCGAATTCCATAGACTCCGATCCTGCTTATTTGCCAATACAGAATTCAGAAAAGATCTGATTCAAAATCTCGTCGGAGGTGATTGCGCCGGTCACTTCTCCGAGCGCATCGGAGGCACCCCGAAGGTCGATTGCGACAAACTCCGGTTCAGCCCCAGTGCGAACAGAAGCCAATGCCTCTTGAATCGATGTTTCCGCACGTTCCAGAGCCCGGCGATGGCGGACATTGGTGATCATTATACTGCCGGTAGATTCCAAGGATGCCGGTAACAAGTATGCGCGAATTGATTCTTTCAGCCCGTCGAGCCCCGCTCCTGTTCGTACGGAGGTCGCGAGTACCTTGCAGCCTATGCCTTCTTCGGCCAGTCGGGACAGTTGCGCGATCCGATCGGCGTCTACCAGGTCACTCTTGTTAATCACGACGAGGCTCATAGGGCGGCCGGGCAACGAACACGCCCGGCTCAGATCCCGCTCATTCAGCTCAGTCGCATCCAGGACATGCAAGACGAGGTCGCCCTGTTCCATGGCCGAATGGGCCCGCTTGATTCCTTCTTGCTCCACGAGGTCGGCAGTGTCGCGTAGACCTGCGGTATCCACCAACGTAATCATAAGACCATCCCAAACCACAGATTCTTCGATCACATCGCGGGTGGTGCCTGGAATGTCCGTCACGATCGCCCTGTCTGCGCCAAGCAGGGTATTCAACAGACTCGATTTCCCCACATTCGGGCGACCGGCGATGACCACGCGCGCTCCCTCCCGCAGCCGAACCCCTCGCTCTGACGTCTCCAACATCGCCCGGATCTCATGGCCGGTCTCTTCCAGCGCGGAGCGCAGCTCTTCCCGCTCGATGAAGGCGATATCTTCTTCAGCGAAATCGATGCCGGCCTCGACCCGCGCCAACAGCCTGACGAAACGTGTTCGCAGCCGTTCAACTTGCCGCCCCAATTCGCCACGGAGGTGACGTTGCGCAATTTTCAGCCCGTCCTCAGACTTTGCCCGAATAGTATCGAGTACGGCCTCTGCTTGAGACAAATCCAGACGCCCATTCAGAAAGGCACGCTTCGTAAATTCTCCAGGCTCAGCTAAACGGGCACCCGCGGTCAGACAGGCTTCGCATACTAAGCGAAGGACCACATTGCCGGCGTGACAATGAATTTCAACCACGTCCTCGCCGGTGAATGAACGAGGCCCTTTCATGAATGCGACGAGGGCTTCATCGATGACGTCTCTGTCCGGTCGAGTCAATCTTGTAGCAGGAGCGTCACTGTGAGACGGCAGCGCCGGCGGAAGAATATCGGCGAGATGCAACGTATGCGAGGAAACCTCTCTCGGCGGCAGTCCGGAACGAAGCCGTACGATCTTCTCTATAACAGACAGCGTCCCGGGACCACTGATGCGAATAATGCCGATCCCACCCTCGCCCGCGGGAGTCGCAATAGCACAAATTGTATCCTCAAGGTCTCCGTCCATATGTGCAAAGACGCGACGGTCTGGGGCCTGCCGGCGACGGGTGCGAAACACTCATGTGACAAAAGAGCAGTCGGGCTACTTTTTCCCGGCTGCTTCCGCAACCACCGGCACCGGGGGACGGCGCTTAAAGATGAACCGATCCGTGACCAGTTGCTGTCCGATCGTCAGCGTATTATTGGTCAACCAATACAGCACGAGGCCGGCGGGAAAATTGATAAAAAGAAAGGTCATGAAAACCGGCAACAAGAGCATCATCTTTGCTTGTGCCGGATCCATCGCCGTGGGGGTGATCTTCTGCTGAATCACCATGCTGCCGCCCATTATGATCGGTAAGACGTAAAAAGGGTCCTGGATCGACAGGTCGGTAATCCATAACCACAGCGGTGCTTGCCGCAAATCGATTGCCACGTTCAGTATGTTGAACAGCGCCACAAAGACCGGCATTTGGAGCACCATCGGCAGGCACCCGCCGACCGGATTGACCTTGTGGTCTCGATACACCTTGATGAGCTCCTTGTTCAGGCGCTCACGATCCTCTTTGAATTTCTCCTGAACCTCCAGGACCTTCGGTTGAATCCCGGCCATTTGTTTCATCGACTTATAGCTCTTGTATTGGAGGGGCACGAAAAGCAGCTTGATCACGATGGTCAGCAGAATGATCGCGGCTCCGTAGTTGCCGGTGTAATCGTTGATCGAGCGAAGCACATAAAACAGCGGCTTCGCCACCATTTTAACCATGTCCCAACTTCCAAAAATGAACCAGCCGAAGTCGACGGTATCTTCCAGGCCAAGCTGGAGTGCTCGCAGCGCGTCATATTCCTTGGGGCCGGCAAAGAGCTGGAACTCGATTGGGGTTTCGGATGAAGCGATGGGGATAAGGACGGACGTCGAGGCCAGCTTCTCCCCTTCCTTTTTCACCAAAACGGTTGGACTTTCCTGTGGGATAAGCACAGATAAAAAATACTTATCCTGGAGGCCGGCCCATTTCACGGATCCCTTGTGCTCCGTTTCCGAATCGGGCAAGTCCAACTTGATTTTGCCATCCACCAGTGCCACAGGACCGATCGAGCCGATAAAGCCCTCGCCCCATTCCACAATGCCGAAATTCGTGCCCAGTCCAACCTGCATCGAGCCGGAGAGTCCGCTCTGATTCAGCGACACGTCCACCAGATAGCTGTTTGCATGAAACGTCAGCTGTTTGACCATACGAACACCGGTTGACAGGTTTTCATACGTGAATGTCAGATGGCCGGTGGGGTTCTTGTCGTCCAGAATCGTAAAGTCTCTTGTGACCCGATAGTTCCCGTCACTGATTTCTTTCGACAGGCTTGAATCGTCCATTCTGATCGACAATGGGCCGGCAAATTTTCCGCCTTGCCGGACCATCTGTACAGGTGGCGCATTGGTATCCGCGTTGCTGCGATAGCGCTTGAGCTCCCAGCTCGTCAGCACCGCCCCGCGGGACGTAAATTTGGCATGATAAAGGGCGGTGTCCACCTCGACCGTCTCCCCGACCGTATTGATGAGTTCATGAGAAGGGGCTTTCTCCAGCGAACCTTTTTCGGAGGCGGTTTTTGCAGCTGCGGCGCTCGCAGGCGTTGTTTCGCGGGGAGCAGATGAAGTTGATGGCGTGGTGTCGGCCGTCGGAGCCGGTTCCTCAAGCTTAGGCGGATCAGGGAGCAGGCCCAGTTCCTTGAGCGCGTACTCGTACCCGAAGATAATCGTCAGTGAGAGCACAAGGAACACAATGACGCGCTTTTCCATGAGCAAGATGTGTTTCCCCTAGAGTGTATGAACCGCTACTTGACCGGGTCTTCTCCCCCGGGATGGAAGGGATGGCACTTCATCAGGCGGACCAATGCCAGGCCAAGACCTTGTAACGCACCGTACCGATTCACGGCATCCAAGGCATATCGAGAGCACGTGGGCTCGAACCGGCAGGCCGGGCCAAGCAAGGGAGAAATCATAAATCGGTACCCGTGAATGATCCAGAGACACAGCTGCCGCATATCAATCTGCCCTTGGTCGAATCAGATGAACTCGCCGCAATGACGTATCCCACGTCCGGGTCAGGTCTTCGTGCGTCTGCACCAGCGCTTCGCGTTTCGGGAATACCAGAAGGGCTTGGCCGGGAATCAAGTCCTGGTGCCGCTGTCTCACCAACGCACGAAAAACCCGCTTTGCCCGGTTTCTCCGGACCGCATTGCCGAAGCGCTTCCCGACGATAATTCCGACGCGGCTCGGCGCGTCATCCATCCTGTACATCAACAGATTAAACAAAGCCGTGGAGATTCGCCGTCCGTGACGTTTGACGGTTTCAATATCCCGGCTGGCCCGTAAGAAAATGCTGCGCTCTCCTTGTGGTTTCGACATCGCGAAAGGATCGTCCCACGGCTGCACGCCGTCCTTCGATGGTCTGAGTCGGGATGGCTTCTGACAGGGAGATGCGATCCCAGGGCAGCGAGATGCACCGGCAGATGCACAGAAGAACATCGAGAGTGCCGTCGGCAGCGAGCTAGACTGTCAACCGGGCCCGTCCCTTCGCACGTCGACGAGCCAGGACCCGACGCCCGTTTTTCGTGCTCATGCGCTTTCGGAAACCGTGCTCGCGTTTCTTCTTGAGATTCGATGGCTGCTGAAATGTAAAGGACACGGGGCTCCTCCCTCACGATCATTAAAAAGCGGACCACTCTAAATGAACGGTGTATTATAGGAGCGGCTTTGTGACCTGTCAATTTACAGTCTTCCACGACTCTGGTCATTAGCACAATTGCATCCCTCTGTTGATCCCTTTTTTCCTTGAGGCGCTTTTGTCTCCGCAGCACCAGATCGCCACAATTTAGGCGTATGCCTCCATGTCGTGTATAATCTAAAGCATTGACACGATAAACATTTTTGTCATATGTGAAAATCTTCTTTTGGCACCGAGCTTGCTGCTTAATAGGGGTTTCCCTGCAGCGCTCTCTGCGGTAGGGTAATAGCATCGAAAACACAACGAGTCTTTATGGAGGACATGACACCATGGTGCAGATCAGACAGCTGCTGGTACCTATAGCTCTTACCGCTCTCATCGCAGCCGGATGTACGAAGCCGCCCTCAGAAAAAATTGAGGCGGCAGAACAGGCCGTCAAGGATGCGCAACAGAGCGGAGCGGGCACCTACACTGCTGAGGAGTATGCGAAGCTTGAAGGTACCCTCGCGGCGCTGAAAAAAGAGGTGAGTGAACAGGACGGGAAGTTTGCGCTCTTTCGGGACTACGGCAAAGTTGAGCAGCTGGCTGTATCAACAACAGCCGAAGGCGAGCGCGTAAAAGCAGAGGTGGCCAAGAAGAAAGAAGAAGCCAAAGCGGGAGCGCTCCAGGCTCAGCAGGTTGCTCAAGAAGCCGTCGCCTCCACTCTGAAACTCGTTGCCAAGGCGCCGGTTGGAAAAGATCGTGCGGCGGTTGAGGCGATCAAGAATGACGCCGAAGCCCTTAAAGCGTCACTCAATCAGGTTCAGATGGCGATTGACAAAGAAGATTACCCGGCTGCGCAGACTCAAGCGAAAGCCATCAATGACAAGAGCCGGGCCGTGTCAGACGAAATTCAGGGTGCGTTGACCAAGATAGGAAAGGGAAAATCTTCTCCTTCCGGGAAGATGTAAGGTAGAATTTTGACGTGGCTGCGATGTGTATCACTCGTGCTGGGATTGCCGGGAGCATCTGCGTCCTTCTTGTGACCGGATGTGTTCCGGCTGTTCCGCCCGACCTGATCGACGCGATCGATGCCATCGATCATGATTTGATTTCCATAGGCGCTCCCCGGGCGGCGCCTGAGGAATATGCCTACTTTGCGAAACAATGGGTTTCGCTCAAAGCCCGCGTGCAAGCCGATGATGATCTTATCCGCTGGCCGTGGGAATCCAACGAGATCGAGAAAGAACTCAGGCGGCTTCACAGCGAAGGTGGAACCACCCTTGCCCGGCTCAATGACCGGCAGGCCGCCCAACGGCGGATGGTAGAATCCACACTCACCCGTCTTGAAACGCGCTTCCTGTCCATGGCCTCGCATGTCCAATCGATCAATGGGCGTGTTGCGCTGGGGGAAAAACCTGTCCAAACAGACTTGCTTCTCAAACAAGCCCGTTCCTTCTTGGAACAAAGAGACTATGCGCGATCTATTCAGGTTGCCGATCAAGCCGGCCAGGCTCTCCGGATTCAGACGGCGGCATTAATACGCGAGTTAGGCCGGTATGCCGATGATCGGCAGGTCGGGCATTGGCAGGCCATGGTCAAACAAACGGTGGACTGGTCGAAGACACACCAGTCCACGGCCATCGTCGTCAGCAAGGCCGACCGGGAATTAATCGTCTACAAGGGCGGACGCAAAGTGCTATCATACCCCGTCCGGCTGGGATTCAACGGTATTCGGGAGAAACGATTCCAGGGAGATGGAGCCACGCCGGAGGGACGGTACCGGGTGATTGAGGCTCGCGGTGCCGGGCAAACGCAGTTTTATCGCGCCCTCGTATTGGACTATCCCAATGCAGAAGATCGCCGGCGGTTTCGGCTGGCCAAGCAATCGGGAAATATTGCTCCAGCAAAAGATATTGGAGGACAAATCGAAATCCATGGTGTGGAGAATGAGCTCATGGCGCAGACTCTTGGGTGCGTCATGCTGGCGAATCCCCACATGGCCGAACTCTTTGCGCGAGTATCCTCCGGCACGCCGGTGACGATTGTCGGTGCATTGACCGGACGTAATTCGATTGCGTTGGCCTTGGCGGAGCTAGCGGATCGAACGGACGAAACCTGAGTGTCATTATGATGCCGGTACGAGTCGCTTTTTCGTCGCTCCTCCTTATCGCACTATTGGTGGCTGATGTCCCGCCCAACAGCCAGGCCTTGCTCCCAGGCTCCGAGCCACACAGGCTCTCCACATCCGACACAGCGGGTGACGGTCAACTCCACAGTCTTCAAGCACGGTACAAGGCGTTGTCCGCGCAACTTTCCCGGCTCAAACCGCAGCAACCGTACATTCTCGTCGATACGGCCCGGAACCATTTGTATGTGAAGCGCCGGCAGGAAGTCGTGCTCGACGCCATTGCTTCGACAGGAAGCGGAATCATTCTGGATAAACCCGGTGAAGGCAACGACCAATGGGTGTTCGATACCCCGCGAGGAGAATTCCTCGTGCAGTCCAAACTGACCGATCCCGCCTGGGTCAAGCCGGACTGGGCATTTATCGAAGAAGGCGAAGAGATTCCTAAAAACCCGGCCGACCGTGTCGAACAGGGGGTGCTTGGCGAGTACGCTCTAGGGTTCGGGAAGGGGTATTTCATCCATGGTACGCTCTATACGCGCTTGCTGGGAAAAAATGTCACGCATGGCTGCATCCGGCTGAATGACGGCGATCTCAAACGGGTCTATACGTTCGCTCGAGTCGGGACACCGATCATCATCTTCTAACAGGATGCTGAAAAAGTCCGCCAGCGGCGTTCTCGCATCGCTCAGAGACTCAACGTACCGAAGCGTACGACTCGCCTCTTCGCTCGCTGCGGCCTTGCTGGACGGCCATTTTGAGCATCCTGCCTGGCGAGTTGGTGTTGTCTCGATCCTCGATGTCTCTGATGGCCACAGAAGTCAAAACGAGTTTTCCCGCGGCATTCTAATCGCTCTTCGTCTGCGGTCCCTCATTCCCTCATGAGCTTCTGCGCGGTCCTTTTCATACTTCTTGTTCTGGGCGTTCCGAGTCAGGCCGGAGATCTTGAGGCGTTTCCCGATCTCCGCCTCAATGACCCGGGCGCAGTCCAGGAAGCCACGCGTGTGTTGGAAGAAGAAGTGAAGCTGGCGGCCCGTGCCCAGACCTATCTGCTCATCGATCTTGTCACGCAGACGATTCAAATCAAAGGCCGTGGCATCGAACTGCACCGAATTCCCATCGTCTCGTGGTCGGCCAAGGCAGTGCAGAATATGAAAGGCGCCTATCGCCTGATCGCGCGGCCGCCAGTTATAAGGAGAAAGATCGATCCAAGCGCTTCTATTGAGCAAGAACCGATTTCGTTGGCTGATATGCCCGTGGACTATACACTGTCATACACTCCACCACTCGCCATTGATGTAGCGCCTGCGGCGGAGGAAAATCCGATGCAATGGCTCAGGGCCAAAGGGAAGGTGTGGTGGAGAAACGCAAAGGACTGGAGCGGCTCCTTCTCTACAAGCCAAGCCGTCATACAAAGTCCTCATCTCCAATTGGAAGTCTCCGCCGAGCAGGCTCAATCCCTGGCCTGGTCGGTCGTCGACGGCATGGCTTTAGTCATCCGTCGGCCAACCGATAAATAGATGAGTACGAGCCGGTCCAAGATTGTGTTTTTCATTCTGGGCTCATAAGATACGGGACCTACTCCTTCTGGCCCGATCGAACCTATCTGTGGAAGGGAAATTCCATGTCCACTCCATCACGAGATAAGCTGGCGTCTTCATTCCAATCCACGATCGGTCCGGCGCTTGAGGCGTTGAGCCAAAATCGGGTTGTTGAGCGGTTATGGGCCAAAGACCACCGACTGTGGAAACCGGACCCGAAGGAGATCACCGACCGTCTAGGCTGGTTGGCCCTGCCCGATCACATGCGGCAACAATTGGACAATCTCCAACGTTGTGTCCGAGCGGCACAGGCGATGCGTATCACCGATGTGGTGCTACTGGGCATGGGCGGAAGCAGTCTCGGGCCGGAAGTGCTCCGTACGTCGTTCAAACCGCAGAAAGGATCTCCCCGGCTATGGGTGCTCGACTCGACTGTGCCTGGTTGGGTGCGAGAGGTCACCAGGGCTATTACTCCGTCCCGGACGCTGTTTCTTGTCGCCAGCAAGTCAGGAGGAACGGTCGAAGTCCTGTCACTCTTCGCGCACTTCTGGAAACTGATCGCCAAAGCGAAAATGAACCGGGGCGGCGATCAATTCGTTGCGATTACGGATCCGGGAACCGGATTGGAAAAGATGGCGCAGGATTACGGGTTCAAGCAGATATTTTCCAATCCTCCCGACATCGGCGGGCGGTATTCTGTTCTCTCACTGTTCGGCCTCGTCCCTGCTGCACTTCTCGGGCTTGATGTGCCTCGTCTCTTGGACCGGGCGGCCGGCATGGCGGAGCGGTGCCGGACGCAGGCAGCCATCGACAAGAATCCGGGCGCCTATCTCGGCGCCGCGATGGGGAGTCTTGCCAAGGCAGGACGGGACAAGGTGACGATCATCGCATCCCCCGGCCTTGCCACGTTCGGCTTATGGGTGGAACAGCTGCTTGCCGAGAGCACGGGCAAGGAGGGAACCGGCCTCATACCAGTCGCACAAGAACCGGTTCTGGCGCCGTCCGCTTATGGACATGACCGGTTCTTTGTCTACATGCGTCTCAAGGGAGCGAACAATGCTGTCCTCGATCGGCAGGTTCAAGCCCTCCTTACATCGCAACATCCCGTTCTCCGATTCGATCTACAAGATTGTTACGACCTCGGAGCGGAGTTCTTTCGCTGGGAATTTGCAACAGCCGTTGCAGGACATCTATTGGGCATCCATCCATTCGATCAGCCGAATGTCCAAGAGAGCAAAGACAACACGAATCGCGTCCTCGGGATTGTCCAATCGACCGGACGGCTACCGGAATTACCCGGCAGCACCCCCAAAGAAGCGGCGCAGGACCTTTCCAGCCGTCTTCGGGCCGGCGCCTATGTTTCTGTCTTGGCCTATACGACGCCGTCGCGCTCCTTTGAGGCTGCCGTGCGACGTCTCCGCCGAACCCTTGTCGCAAAACATCATGTGACCACGACTTTTGGATACGGTCCCCGCTACCTGCATTCGACCGGACAGCTGCATAAAGGCGGACCTGATACCGGTCTCTTTCTTGAACTGGTCGATCGCATGACTCCGGATCTGGCTATCCCGGGCAAGCCGTTTTCGTTCGGAACCTTGGCCCGTGCGCAGGCTGCAGGGGATGTGGACTCGCTTCGCGCGCATCAACGTCAGGCCATCCGTATCCAACTGGGGAAAGATCAAGCGGCGACGGTCGATGCAGTGACGACGGCACTGACGCGGTCCGGAACATCACAGCGGCGAACGACAGCCAGGAAGCGCCGCCGGACTTCCCGACGCTGACATGCCCGGTACTCCCGACATCCGCATCGCCCCCGATGGTCATGAATGGGCCCATGCGGCCGCGTC
Source organism: Nitrospira sp. (assembly GCA_046604365.1). Lineage (GTDB taxonomy): Bacteria > Nitrospirota > Nitrospiria > Nitrospirales > Nitrospiraceae > Nitrospira_D. Next base: position 56,259 of record JBJACV010000015.1, on the reverse strand, counting down.
GCTCGTCCATGCCGTCAGTGAAGAGGCCATCCGCTCCCATGGCCGGTTTCTTCTGGCGTTGTCCGGCGGCTCGACTCCGAAAACCCTGTACCAGACGATGGTTTCACCGGAATGGAAGCAGCGATTCAATTGGCCGCAGATGTTCTTTCTTTTCGGAGATGAACGCTGTGTTCCAATGGAACATTCGGAAAGTAATTTTCACATGGCCCAGACGGCGCTGTTTCAACCAGCGGGCATCGCCCCTGATCACATCTATCGGATACAGGGGGAACACCCGGATCCTGAAACCGCCGCACAACAATACGAGGAGGCGCTGCGCCGACTCACGAATACTGTTGCTCTCGAAACGCCTCGGATCGACCTGATCCTTCTCGGTCTTGGAGAAGACGGGCATACGGCCTCGTTGTTTCCAGGGACGGCCGCGCTACAAGAAGAGAGACGGGCCGTGACAGTCGGTCACGCGCCCACAGGCATCGGATTGCGCCTGACCATGACACTAGGTGTGCTCAATAGGGCGACTGTGGTACTGTTTCTGGTCGCAGGTTCGAGCAAGGCCGGCATCGTGCGCGCGATTCTGGAGCCGGACAGTGCGGCAGATCGCGCGCTTCCGGCTGCGCTGGTTGCCCCGGAAACAGGGCGGCTGATGTGGATGTTGGACCGTTCTGCGGCGGCACGACTGACAATCCTCCACCATGAGATCCGGGGTGACGGTCAGACATGATTCTTGCGGGCGATATCGGCGGAACCAAGACCAACCTTGCTCTCTATGAGTGGACCAGGGAGCGGACCGAACCGATTCGTCTTGAATCGTTCCATAGCCGCGACTACAGCTCACTTGAAGAGATTCTCCAGGAATTTCTGGAGCCGCCGACACCGCCTGTTGCGCTGGACGGGGCTGAGACTGCGGAAACCGGCTTGGCACATGAGACGAAACGATCGACGGAGCGCGTCACCATTGCCGCCGCCTGCTTCGGCGTCGCCGGACCGGTCATCGATAATCATAGCCGGACCACCAACTTACCCTGGATTGTCGATGGCGCGAAGATTGCCAAGCAGTTCAATATTCCCCGCGTCCAACTGCTCAATGATCTTGAATCGACCGCCTATGGAATCGCATGGCTGCGGTTAGACGAGCTGGAGGTGTTAAATGCCGGGAACCCGCCTAAAAAACGGCAAGCCCTCGCCCTCATCGCTGCGGGTACGGGATTAGGGGAAGCCATTCTTTTTTGGGACGGGAAATCCTACAGACCGATGCCCTCAGAGGGAGGCCATGCGGATTTTGCCCCAAACAATGACCAGGAAATCGAGCTGCTTCGTTATTTGCGAGGCCAATACCTCCATGTGAGCTATGAGCGGATCTTGTCTGGTCCCGGGTTGCATGCCGTGTATGAGTTCCTGCGCGACACGAAAAAGAACGAACCCACATGGCTGGCAGAAAAAGTCAAAGCCGGCAATCCAGCCGCCGAAATCGCTGAAGCCGGTTTGAAGGGCCAGGCGGACATTGCCAAGCAGGCGTTGGATCTTTTTGCCACAATCTACGGCGCTGAAGCCGGAAACTTGGCGTTGAAAGCGCTTGCGCTGGACGGTGTCTATATCGGCGGCGGGATTGCCCCGAAGCTCATCACGAAACTTCACGATGGTACATTCATGAAAGCGTTCACGAACAAGGGCCGGTACAAGCGCCTCATGACCCAGATGCCGGTGAAAGTGATCATGAACCAACAGACCGCACTACTTGGTGCGGCGTCGGTCGCAGCGGCCCTCTCGCTCGCGCCTACACCATGACGTCTGTCGATCTCGATCAGCTCAAGAAAGCAGCGGCCTTAAAGGCCGTCGAATTCGTCCGCGCGGGCATGGTCGTCGGACTGGGGACTGGATCGACCGCGAAACATATGATCATGGCGCTGGGTGACAAGGTGCGCGCAGGCATGAACCTGCGAGGGGTGCCGACATCGCAAGAAACCGCTGTCCTCGCCAAACAGGCCGGCATTCCTCTCATCGATGCAGAGAATCGATGGGAGATCGATGTCGCGATCGACGGGGCCGATCAAGTCGATCCTCATTTCAATTTGATCAAAGGTGGCGGGGGAGCACTCCTCAAAGAAAAGATCGTAGCGGCGTCTTCGAAACAATTTATCGTTATGATCGATCACACGAAACAAGTCCCGGTGCTTGGAGGATCATTTCCGCTGCCGATCGAAATCATTCCATTCGGATGGGGCAGTACTGCGCGGGAGATTGAAACCCTCACCCGCAGCCGCGTTGTCCTCCGCGAGCGAAACGGCGCGCCCCTCAAGACAGAAGCGGGGAATTTGATTGTGGATGTGCATCTGGATCGGATCGACAATCCCAAAGATGTTGAAATCGCACTGAACCAAATTCCCGGCGTGGTCGAAACAGGCCTGTTCGTGGGCCGAACTGATGTGCTGATCGTCGGCACAGCCGCCGGCGCCGAAACCCTTCTTGCGAAAAGGATATGAGCGATGCCGTCGGCCGCCGCCGAGCGCTCCGATTGCTGGCGCAGAGGGTTCGCGGTCTTTGCGTTCTCCCGCTGATTCCATTCACCAACGTTCTACTGATCAACTCAAGCGCCCGAGCCGCTGCGGTTCGACCGAAAGATGAGGACATGAACCACGATACAACGAGCACCCTCGATTCCTATCGGCTCCCACGCCATGTGATCCCGACCAGATACGAATTACGGTTGGAGCCGGACCTTGCCCGCGCGACCTTTACCGGCAAGGCAGTCGTCAGCCTGACGATCACTCAACCGACGACCACGGTCGTCATGAACGCGGTTGACCTGGCGATCAGCCAGGCCGAAATCGCCGGTCCGATGGGTGCGCACCGGGCCGCATCAATAGAATCGGATGAACCGCTCCAGCGTTGTCACCTCACCTTTGCACAGGCGCTCACTCCGGGAGAATGGACATTACGCCTGACCTTTCAAGGGACCCTCAACGACAAGCTGCGCGGTTTCTATCGCAGTACCTATAAGGACCAATCAGGAACGACACAGACGATGGCGGCCACGCAATTCGAGGCGACGGATGCACGTCGCGCCTTTCCTTGCTGGGATGAACCGGATTTCAAGGCCGTGTTTGCCACGACGCTGGTCATCGATCCCGGCCTGACCGCCGTGTCGAATACCTCCGTGGTCTCGGAGTCTCTCGAGGCCGGCAAAAAAGTTCTGCGCTTCGCGGACAGCATGAAGATGTCCACCTACCTGGTGGCGTTCATCGTCGGGCAACTGGTCGCGACCGAACCACGGTTCGTCGGCAAGACGCCGCTCCGGCTCTGGACCGTTCCAGGCAAGCAGCCGTTGACACCATTCGGGCGGGACATTGCCGAAGCCTCGCTGGCGTTTTTTGAGGACTACTACGGAATCCCATATCCCGGCGATAAGCTCGACCTGCTCGCCATTCCTGATTTCGCCTCAGGCGCGATGGAAAATCTGGGTGCGATTACGTTCAGGGAAACGGCCTTGCTGGTCGATCAACGGACCGGGACCCACGGAGAACTCGAACGGGTGGCCGACGTGGTCGCCCACGAGAACGCTCACATGTGGTTCGGCGATCTCGTCACGATGTCCTGGTGGAACGGACTGTGGCTCAACGAAGCCTTTGCCACCTTCATGGAAATGCTGGCGGTCGACGCCTGGAAACCGGAATGGAAGCGCTGGGACACATTCGGCGTGTCGCGGGCGGCGGCCTTTTCCGTCGATGGGCTGTGGAGCACGAGGCCCATCGAATATCCCGTTCGTGCGCCCAAGGATGCCGATGCGATGTTCGATGTGCTCACATACGAAAAGGGCGCGTCGGTTCTGCGCATGCTGGAACAGCACATCGGACCAACGGCGTTCCGGGACGGCGTGCGGGAGTATCTCCGCGCCCATGCCTACGGGAACGCCGATACGAAGGATCTCTGGGTGTCGCTCGGGAAGGCCGCCAAGCAGCCGGTGCCTGAACTCATGGACGGGTGGATCTTCCGTCCCGGCTACCCGCTTGTGAGCGCTCAACTGGATGGAGTCTCGGATCTGCTTTTGACTCAGGAGCGATTCGCCTATCTCCGGACGGGCGGGTCTTCGGCACAGGACTGGCAGATTCCCGTTCAGATCCGCATCGAGACGAAGGACAAGGCGGAGCATCCCAGGGTGCTCCTCACAGAGCACACCACACGTATTGCTCTTCCCTCAGATGTCCGGCAGGTACTCATCAACGAGGGGGGGCACGGGTTCTACCGGGTTCAGTACGACGCTCCGCTGCTCCAACGATTATTGGACACAGGGCTGGATCGTCTCGCGCCGACCGAACGGTTCAATCTCGTCAGCGACGCCTGGGCGACGACGCTCTCCGGCGCGATGCCGCTTCCGGACTATCTGCGGCTCACTCGACATTTCACGCAGGAACGGGACAAGAATGTCTGGGCCCTGCTGCTCGATTCACTGTCCTTCTTCAATCGGATCATCGCGGCCGATGAGCGGCCGTCGCTTGAAGCCTTCGTCAGGACTCTCGTGGCTCCGGCTGTCCAGGAATTGGGATGGGAACCGCGATCGGGGGAGAATGTGCTGCTCAGTCAGTTGCGCGGGGAGCTGCTCGGTGCATTGGGTAAATGGGGCAACGATCAGGCGATTCAAGAACAGGCCCTGGTTCGTTATGCACAATACCGGACTGACTCGGCTGCCGTCGATCCCAACATCGTGCCGGCGCTGGTCGCGGTCCTGACCCATACCGGCGACGAGGTGCGCTACGAAGAGTTCTCCGAACGCTATAAAAAGGCGGCGACTCCGCAAGAGGAGCGGCGCTATCTCTTCTCACTCGCCGCCTTTCAGGCTCCCGCATTGCTGGCGCGCACCTTGGCACGCACGATCGACGGAGAAATCCGCACACAGGATGCCCCCTTCATCGTCGGTGCCTGCCTGGGCAACGTCTATAACCGCGAGCTCGCATGGGATTTTGTGAAGACGAATTGGGAGAAGATGGATCGGTTGTTCCCGAAACAGGGCGTCCGCCGCATGTGCGGCGGCATCGTCAGCCTCGCGACTCCGGAGCTTGAACGGGACGTTCGGGAGTTCTTTGCCTCCCGTCACGTTGATCTGGGCGGGAAGACACTGGAGCAGTATCTGGAACAATTGCGCGTTGCCGTCTCATTCCGGGAGCGGGCCAAAGCCTCGCTCGCGCAGCATCTCACATCAAGCACGTAATGCATTGAAGGACGCTACGCAGTCGGCACAAGCTTGAGCGGCGTTCTCACCTCGTAGTAGGCTGAGGCTGTCGTATCATCCACGGAAGAGCCTGCGAGCGAGGGAGTTCATCTTGCCGACTCGCGTCATCGCGTTTCTTCTCCTTCTTCTGGCCGGGCTCGGACTGACCGGATGCGGAGAAGGTGACGACCCGGAACCACTACCGCCTCTTCCTGCTGCGACCGATCTGACCGTCCGGCTTGTCACAGCCAATCTCAACTCTCCCGTCTTCATGGCGGCCACGACCATTCCTGGCGACGGCAATCGCCTTTTTATCGTTGAGAAAAACGGGCGCATTCGAATCTTCAACGTGACGACGAGTTCTCTGTCGACATTCCTCGACATCAGCGGAAACATTTCAACCAACGGTGAGCGGGGATTGCTCGGCATGGCGTTCGATGCTCAATACGCCACCAATCGTCAATTCTATGTCTTCTATACCGACCAGACCGGAGACATCGTGATCGCCCGCTATCTCAGGAATGCGGCCAATGCCAATGTTGCCGACCCGGCCGGCACAGCGCTTCTCACCATCGAGCATTCAGCCGAGACTAATCACAACGGCGGCATGCTGGCTTTTGGGACCGATGGCTGTCTCTATGCGAGTGTCGGAGATGGAGGCGGAAGTGGTGATCAGAACAACAACGCACAAGCGATTGCGACTCGACTTGGAAAGATCCTTCGGCTTAATCCTTACACGGGCAGTACCTGCAGCATCGCGATGAACCCTTTCTTCCTGAGCGGGGCTCCCGACACCTGGAGTCTTGGCCTCCGCAACCCCTGGCGGTTTTCCTTCGATCGGGTGACCAATGATTTGTATATTGCGGATGTTGGACAGGGAGCGAGGGAGGAGATCAATGTCTCACCAGCTCCAAACGCGGGCCGCGGTCTGAATTATGGATGGCGATTCATGGAAGGATTTCTATGTTTCGATCCTGCCACGAATTGCAACCAAGGCGGCCTGACCTTGCCGGTCCTTGATTATCCTCACCTCAGCGGAGCCTGTTCGGTCACGGGCGGGTACATTTACAGGGGATCGGCTGCGCCGGCCCTGCGCGGAACCTATTTCTATGCAGACTTTTGCAACGGCTTTGTGAGGAGCTTTCGATATCAGAACAGCCAGGCGACAAGCCAATTCGAGTGGCCGCTGCTCAGCCGGAGCGGAATCACGAGCTTTGGCGAAGATGCCCAAGGCGAACTCTATCTCATGACTCAGGGCGGGAGTCTCTTCAAGATTGTTCCGAATTAACGGTCGAGGGGTCATCTATTTGTGCCGGAGCACCGAGAGCGGCGGCTGTCCGAGAATCCGGTAGGTGCTGAGAAAGCCCACCAGCAGGGTGAGCGTGATCGTCGCGACGAAGCCCGTGGCGAGCACGGCCGGTTGAAGGCTCCAGGCCAGGTCGAACACGGTTGAAAGCACCGCCCAGGACAAGGCGCTTGCCAGGACGCTTCCGAGCAGCCCGCCTAAGGCCCCCAGCAAGGCGTACTCCACGGCAAAGGTTTGCGCGATCACTCCGCGCGTGGCGCCGAGGGCTTTGAGAATCACCGATTCGTACAGGCGGCGGTAACGGGTCGCGGCCAGCGCCGCCGCCATGACGAGACCGCCGGACAGCACACAGAACAGCGCGACCGTACGGATAGCCAGGGACAGGCGATCGAGCACTCGCGCGAAACTGTCGAGGACGTCGCTGATATTGATGGCCGTTACATTCGGAAACGAGGTCACGACGGCCTGTTGGAGTGCCAACTCTTCCGATGGATGTACTCGAACCGTGGCGACAGAGGTCTGTGGAGCTCCGTCCAGCGCGCCGGGCGAAAAGATCATGTAGAAGTTGGTCGAGAAGTTCCCCCACTCTACCTGTCGAATACTGCTGATCTCTCCCGTGATGGGGGCGCCTTGGATATCAAGCTCGACGGTATCTCCGACCGTGAGGCCGAGTTGCTTGGCGGCATCTTCCTCGATCGAGATCAGCGGTTTGGGAAAGACCTGCCCCGGTTTCCACCAGGCGCCCTGAACGATTGTGTTGTCTTTGGGAAGGTCTTGAAGAAACGTCAAGACGTATTCGCGGGTCAGGTACCATTTCTTCCGTCGTTCTTCTTTCTCCGTGGTCTTTTCCCTCTGCTCTTCCTCCTCGGACATCGGTTCCATTTTGATGGCATGGCCGTTGAGAGCGGAGAGACGTGATCGAATCAGCGGGGTCAACGTGGGGGCTGGATCCTTCGAGTGCCGGCGGAGGAGCGCGACAAATTCTTCAGACTGATCGGGCTGGATATCGATGAAGAAAAAGCTCGGGGCGTCGGTCGGCCTGTTCTCGCCGACCTGCGTAAGCAGCGACCGTTCAACAAGTGAGACCGTCGTCACGACCATGACTCCGATTCCGATGGCGACCGTGATGCCTACCACCTGACTTCCCGGCCGCACGACGTTCCCCAGCGCCTGGCGAAGGACGAGATGCTCCGGCCGCGGCCATTTTTTGAGGGCCGAGAGTGCGACACGGGCCGAGAGGCCCAATAGCAACACGGCAGCTGCAAATGAAAGGATGAAGAGCGTCCCGACTTTCCACGATCCGGCTTGCCACATGGAGAGGAGGGTCAATCCAAGGCCGATGCCGATTGACGTGAGAACTTTGACTCGATCCATTCCTTGCCATAACCTCCGCCATCGAGTTCGCTCAGGATCGACGGCGGCAGTCAGCGGAGCGGCATCACGGCGAAAAATCCGGGCCGGTTTGACGTCGCGGATCGTCAGCAACGGCCACAGGGTAAAGAGCAGCGTGGACAACAGACCCAACGCCAATCCCTTTGCCAGAGGAATGAATGACACCTCCATCCCTCCCTTTGCGAACCCCAATTGATCGAGCAGATCCGACGCCGTCAACGCCGCAATCATCCATGGCAGCCCCTGGTGGAGGAGCACACCGATGATCAGCCCGACGAGGCTTCCCGCCAGTCCGAGGATCATCGCCTGCAGCACATAGGTCCACAGGATCGTCGGGGAATCCGCCCCGACCGTTTTCAGAATCGCGATGGTATTCAGCTTTTCCCGGATAAAAGCATGGACCGAGGTGGCGACTCCCAGACCTCCCACGAACAGCGCCGTCAATCCGATGAGACCCAAATAACGGGTCAGTTGTTCCAACGACTGTTTCAGTTGCGGTTGCGCGTCACGGTATCCCGACACGCGGGCCGAATCAGGGGCCAGTCGTCCTCGTAACTCATAGAGGAGCGGTTCCGGAGCCATGGCGCTCGGGATTTTCAGCAGATAGCGTTCGCGAACCCGGCTGCCCAATTTGATCAGGTCAGCCGCGTGAAGCCCTTCTTGTGACATGAAGACCCGAGGGCCAAGGCTGAAGGCATTGGCCATGCGATCCGGCTCTGTCCTGACGACGCCGGTGATGACGAACTGCCCTTGACCGATCTTGAGTCGATCTCCGACAGAGAGTCCCATTCTGATCAACAGAGACTCCTGGACGACCACGCCAAAGCACAGACGTTCAAAGCAATCACCGGTCCGCCGGCCAAGGAGCTCCGCTAAGTTGCCGTGGGGTTCCAGTCGAAGTGAACCATACAGCGGGTACTGTGGCTCGACGGCTTTGAGCTCGATGATCTGCGTCTGCTGCCCGGTCGCGGATGATTCAGCCTTCGCCGCCATGGCGACCAGCTCGCTGATATGGGTCAGCGCCACATCGCGATCTCTTAGCGAGTCCAAGACGGCTTGACCGGCAGGACTCACCTGCCAGGACAACCGGATTTCGAGGTCACCGCCCAGGAGGCTCCGCGCTTCTCTGGTGACCGTCTGCTCGACCTGTGCTCCGAAAAGCGAGACGCCCGTTAAGGCGCCGACGCCGATGGCAATGCAGACCAGGAAATAGAGAAAGTGCCGCCATGCCGCGCGTGTTTCCCGCCACGCCATATGGAGCGTAAAGGAGGTCATGAGCGGGATTCTGGAGCGGAATCTGGGGATGTCCGGTCGGGGGAGAAGACCCGGTCTTGCGGCGCCGCAGCAATCGGACCCTCGTCGATGACACCGGGATAGGAGGGCAGCGTGTCGGATTCCAGACACCCGTCGCGCAGAGACACCACTCGCTGCATCAATGCCGCCAGCGTTGGATCATGCGTGACAAGGACCAGGGTGGTCCCGTAGTCGCGATGCAGCGAGAGCAACAGGTCGATCACGGACGCGCCGGTCGTGCTGTCCAGATTGCCCGTAGGCTCATCGGCTAACAGGATCGGCGGGCGGCAAGCAAAGGCGCGCGCGACGGCGACGCGTTGCTGTTCTCCTCCGGACAGCTGCACGGGATAATGTCCCATACGATCGGACAATCCGACCGCCGTCAGTAACTCAGCGGCGCGTGTGCCGGCCCGGCGCTCTCCGCTCAACTCCAACGGAACTGCGACGTTTTCGATCGCCGTGAGGGTGGGAATGAGGTGGAAGGACTGAAAGATATAGCCGATTTTCTCTCGACGAACGTGAGCCATCCGGCTTTCGGACAGAGACGTAATATCCTGTCCGTCCAGCTCGATCGATCCGGTCGTCGGACGATCGAGGCCGGCCATCAGTCCCAGCAGGGTTGATTTCCCGCTCCCCGACGGCCCCACGATGGCGACCGTTTGTTTGGCAGGAATCACCAGAGAAATCCCCTCAAGGATTCTCACGGAACGGCCTGCCGCTGTCAGCACCATCGACACATTTTTCAGTGAAATCATAACCCGTGCAATCCTATCGGAGATGACGACCCGGCCATAGTATTATACTGTACGAAAGAAAGGACCAAGCGAATTTGTACGGCCCCATGTCTCGATGCCAACGCGTGCGTCTATTTTTCCTTCCGGTCCTTCCGCTCCTTCTTGTCTGTTTCAATCAGACGGTTGTGGAGGCCGGTTCTTCAGAGGCGGGAGAGACCAGGCCGAGGATTGTCGCCTTCGGCGACAGTCTCACCGCCGGATTCGGGGTCGGCGGCGATGATGCATACCCCGCCCAATTGCAGCGGCGGTTGGACGAGCTGAACTATCGTTATCGGGTCATCAATGCCGGTGTGAGCGGGGATACGACCGCCGGCGGGCTTCGTCGTGTTACCTGGGTTCTTGCAGGCAAGCCCGACATCGTGATTCTTGAGTTGGGCGCCAATGACGGACTCAGGGGGCTCAGTCTGGAACAAACAAAAAGCAACCTCGGTTCGATTATCCAGCAACTGCAGCAAGCCGGCGTCACTGTGATCTTGGCCGGCATGAAGCTGCCACCGAACTATGGGCAAGACTACACGAAGGGTTTCGAGGCTATCTATCCGGCTCTCGCCAAGCAATACCGTCTTCCCCTCATTCCGTTCTTTCTTGAGGGGGTCGCGGCTTCGTCGGCGCTGAATCAGGCCGACGGTATTCACCCGACCAAGGCCGGGTATAGGATTATCGTCGAGCAGGTGCTCAAAACTCTTGGTCCGGTGATCCGTGCCCGAGCGAAAAACCCTTAAATGCTCAAGAGCACAGAGTAAGCGCAGCATCGCACGGCAGACCGCGAGCTGCAGGGGCGGCGTCTGACGATAGAGTGAGGGGGCGTTGTTCGTTAGGACTTCTTGAAGAAGGTGTCGTAGACGCCGTAGGCGAGGACGCCCCCGATCAGCACATAGTACAGGGCGGTGATTCCGCTGTAATCCGGAGGCCCGCCGCCTTCCGGGGCATTTGCCAACACCGGGAGTGCTTCGACCAACAATGCTGTTGCCGCCAGCACGCTTGTTCGTACACAGAGCTTTTTCATCGCAACTCCTCCTCAGAGCCGTACCGATTCAATAAAATGAGGGCGCATTGTACAGAAATTTGTGGGGTTGGCGCAAGAGGGGTCGGTAATCTGTTAACCCGTATTATTGGCGACGGTTCGTTACTTGGCAGGACGCTTTGACGAGGCTGACTTGAGCGATTCAGCCAGGTCTTTGAATGACCCGGTGAGGGTGTTGAGCTGGGAGCTCTTGCTCAGGAGTTCGTTTGCGGCTGCCCGAACCTGCCCGTCGTGTCGAACGACTTCACCGGCCAGTTCGGCGACATGGGCCAGGATCTCCTTATACTCGTCAACCTCGAGCTGGGTCAGTTGCAACGTCTCTTGGGCCGTCTTTGTTTCAGCGATGGAGACCTGGAGTTGTTGGGTCAAACGCCCGATGTAGGCTTCGCGGTCTCTCATTTTTGTTTCAACGCTCATCAGGGCGTCTTCGCTCTCGCGGCGCCGATGTTCCTGATTCTTGATGACTTGAATCCAGGTCGAGAGATCCCCGGGGCCCAATTGCGGAGCATCGGGAACCGCAGCGCCTGTTTCGAGGGCATTCATCGCCGGTCTGAGCCATTCCAGAAACGGCAGTACCTCGCTCAGTTTCACATCAGGAGCGGACGACTGTGTCATCGATGTTTTTCCTCCGGCCGAAGGCTCAGGTTTCGGAGGCGCCTGAGCCGATTTGGCGGCACTGGGTTTTTGCGGCTGCCGAGGCTGGACCCATCGATGGTACTCGAGCAGGACGGCGATGCAGTGGCGGCACATCGGTTCTTCAGGAAGCGCGCACGAACATTTGGAAAGGAGGTGGCCGTCTTTCAGCCTGATGGTTTGTTCATAGAGGCCGGAGTTGCCGATCACCGCCGATGAAATTTGCGAGTCGTCCGCCTCAACGATACGGACACGGTTCTCCGCCGCATACTGACGGCCGATGTTGAACGCATTTGCGTCGGCGACAGATTGAATCATCTGCGGGTCCAACAAGCCCAGCCGTTCGGCGCTGCAGGGTATCTTGTTTCGCATTTTCAACGACTGAAATCTCCGCCTGTTTGACGAGCACGCGTGACCGTAGTCTGCCCTGACCGTGCAGGACTGTCAAGAATTGACGACTTTGCCCGTGTGTTCGGAGCGGAGGGTGGAACGGGTTGCAAGCTGCGGAAGGCCCCTATCGACAGCGTTGGGGCGGGCCCTTCGCGCTCATCGGGGTCAACCAGATATAGTCGGCAATCTTCTCACGCGCAAGCTCTCTGATGTCTTCAAGACGGCTCGGATCGAACGACATCATATAGATCGTCGTGTGTTTCACCTGGCCTGCAAACCGTCGGGCGACCCGCATCGGGACCGGGAGTCCGTATTGAATATGGCCCCCTCCCGTATAACTCACAATGATCTCGCGCGCGCGACCGCTGTCCCGGCGCAACGCCTCAAGACCGGCGGCCAGGGTTTTTGCCATGCCTTCATCGCGGACCATCGACGCCTCGTACATCGGTTGCATATGGGCGCCGGCTCCGCTTCCGTGACAGCGCTCCAGTTGATCGACAATACGCGCGCGATAGGCAGGATCATCGACGATCTCTTCCTGATGCATGCCCCATTGCGTCCATTCCGGCTCCTGCCGGACTTGCGCCAGGCCGAACTTAACCACGCGCCGGATGAACGGCCTGGGCGGGTTCATGGCGCGGATCGACAAGCGCCGCTCACGCGCAAACGCGACCAGCGGTTCATAGGCTGCAAAGTCATTCCCCCAGTTTTGGGTCCACTTGACCTGCTCAAGAAATTCGGGTCGACCGAGCCGATCATTCGACAGATAGTCATCCAAGGCGGGCTGGCCATCCCATCCGAACATCTCCATGCCGAGGGTAGGCCGGATACCGTCTGAGACCATCCGATCGAGAATGAGTAGCGCCGCTTCGATGTGGTGCTTGTTAAAATGTTCTTCGCCCAGGTAAATGATCTCGTAATCTTCCAAATCCCTGAGCCATTCGGGAGACGCGACGACGCGGCCGGTCTTTGTCTCGATGACCTGCCAGGGTTGCCATTCCATCTCGCGATCGGAGCCGAGCGCCGCCTGATGTCCGGGGGCACAGCCAGCCAGGGCGGCAAGGGCGCACAGGACTACCCCCAGCCGGCAGACCAACCGATTCCATCGAGTGTTCATATTGAAGCAGCAGCCGATGAACATGATCAATTCCTATCATACTGTCTGGAGGCGGACAAGTTGTACAGCTTGACGGTGGAGTTTACTGGCCACTATTCTTCTCCGATGAGTCCTGAGCCCCGTCAGCTCGACGAGTTCCGCCGGCTCATCAGCCTGCGCGCAAGGCAGTCTCCCGGTCAGTGGGAAGCCTCCAAGCGATTGATCGAGCAACAACAGTTTTCTGAGACGATCAGCCTGCTTCTTCGACAGGTCAGAGGACAGAGCCTGCCGCCTGCGATCAAAGAACCGTTGCTGCGCGTTCTGCAACCGCAACAAGCAACCAGAGTTCAAGACCTCGATGGTGAATGGCTCAAGACCCTCACCGGGTTCCCGCCTGCCAAGGCGATCCGGGCCCTCTGTGTTTTCTTTGAGCTCATCGCCCGTCCTGGCTCGCAGTGGCCCATGCTGACGATGTCGAGCGAGGAGATTGAAGCCTATGTCCAGCGCTCCACCAATCCTTTCGATCTCTTGCGCGATGCCGATGTCGCGTCGGTGTTGGATCTCGGCGCCGGCGACCTGTCGTTCGCTGACGAATTGGCGGAGCAATATGCGCCCGAACTTCAACAGCGGCATCGCAGCCTGATCCTCCATTGCCTGGACCGGCTCGATCCCCGCTCGCAACTGGGCGGCCCGCTGCATCCTCATCAGGACCGGCTGCGGGCCTTGAGAGACAGGCTGGGGCCCACATTTTCATTTTTCGGGGATCAGGACATGTTTGCCCTGCACAAACTGGACGAGTCCGGCAAACTGGCCCCGCGATACACGATCGTCACCTGTTGGGCGCCGGCCACGCCCACGTTTGCCTATGAGCCATCGAGGCTGTCTCCATCCATCATCACCGGGGATCTTTCCCATACAAAAGGGGCCTTCCGGTCCAGTCGATTCAAGGGCGAGCCGGCGCTGGAAGTTCGGCATGGTGAACGGCTGCTGCTGTTTCCCCCCTGGAAGTTTGACATTATCGGCCCCCTCGCACTCCTCAATCTGATGGCGGCTCGCGGCGCGCTGTGCATTCTGGGCGCGGTCGATAACCAGGTGTTCTGGGAACTGCTGGCACAATTGCTCGACGACTCCCGCTATCGCCCTCAAGACCGGCTGTTCACCGATGCCAACCTTCCGGAGATCTTCGGCGACGTGTATCATGCGTTGAGTCGTCTGTCGATCGGTGACTCGGTCGATCTGGCCGATCTGGGGACTCTTCGGCGCTCCTCTCTCTCTTCAGCGCCTGTCGATGCCAGGCACCATGCCCCCCCTGCATTTCGATCCGTTCGAATCAGGCGGGGTGCAACCTTTCCGGGAATTCCAGCCGGCAGCACCGCGAGAAAATTCTCCGGGATGGTAGAAGAGGCGCCTCCTTGGTTCCTCACTCTCGTCTCTGCCTAGCAGGATGCTGAAAAAGTCCGCCAGCGGCGTTCTCGCATCGCTCAGAGGCTCAACGTAGTGAGCCCAAGGGAGGCAAAAAGCCTATCCGCTCGCGTCTGATCGAAGCGAGTGGTTCAAGCGAAGCTTGGTATGTACCTCCTCGCCCCTTCGCTCGCTGCGGCCTTGCTGGACGGCCATTTTGAGCATCCTGCCCCTCATGTCCTGTGCGATGCCCATCCATGCCAAGCCTTGAGTATCAAGGGGTCATGAGAATGACCGGCGCACAAAAGAGACGAAAAATTGACCACCCTCCGACCCTTTGTTAGACTTCGGCGGTATCCAATCACATCCGTTTTCACCACGTAACAGGCACTGATCCTATGATGAATTCCACGCAGGCGATCCGGTCGATTCAGGACAATATTTCGCGGGTGATCAAGGGAAAACCCCTCGTGATCGAGATGACGGTGGTGGCCCTCCTGGCTCGCGGGCATCTGCTGCTGGAAGATGTGCCAGGCGTCGGAAAAACCACGCTGGCTCATAGCCTTGCGCGGTCGTTGGACTGTTCGTTCAAGCGCATTCAGTTTACCAGCGACCTGCTTCCCTCAGACATCGTGGGGGTGTCGATTTTCAACCGCCAGAAGCAGGCCTTCGAATTCATGCCCGGTCCTATTTTCGCCAACATCGTATTGGCCGACGAGATCAATCGAACCACGCCGAAAACCCAAAGCAGTCTCTTGGAGGCTATGAGTGAAGCCCAGATCTCAGTCGATAACCAGACCTATCCGTTGAGTCAGCCGTTCATGGTGATCGCGACGCAAAACCCCTCGGAGTATCACGGAACGTTTCCGCTGCCTGAGTCACAGCTGGACCGGTTTCTCATGCGGCTTCGCATCGGCTATCCATCACCGGAAGAGGAACGAAAAGTATTGGAGCGGGCGCCATCCCTCCATCCGGCTGAGGACCTCGACCCCGCGTTGACTGCCCAGGATGTCCTCGACCTTCAGGCACAGGTCGATAAGGTGTTCGTGGACGAGAGTCTGACGGAGTATCTCCTGTCGATTGTCCAGGCGACGAGGCAGTCCGAACTGCTGTCATTGGGTGTGAGCACGCGCGGAGCCCTGGCCCTGAGCCGTACGGCCAAAGCGTTGGCGCTTGTCCGTGGCCGCACCTATTGTCTACCGGACGATATCAAAGAACTTGCCCCCACGGTCCTTTCCCACCGCATCATGGTGGCTCGATCGCAGGGAATCAGCCAGCGAAGCTTCGAGCAGGCCGAGCGCATTATTCAGGACCTGGTGGAATCGATCCCCGTCCCAGTCTAGTAGATTCTCCGAGGATCTCGCGCTTCTGATCGTGGGGGGACATGCTGTCACACATGCGTGCGATCATTCAGCGCCTCACCCGGCATCGTTCGACCAGATTCACTTCAGAAGGCATTCACTTCCTGCTCTTTACCCTGGCAGTCGGCGTCGCGGCGATCAATACCGGCAACAATCTGTTCTATCTCCTGCTCGCGATGTTGCTGAGCATGATTTTGATCTCGGGGATCGCAGCCGAATACTGTTTGCGCCGGCTGGAATTCCATCGCCACCTCCCCGACCTCCTGTTCGTCGATGAGCCGGCGACCGCCACCCTGGTCATGAAAAACGGGAAATTCTGGTTGCCCAGCTTCTCGCTCAGACTGTTCGACGTGCATGACGGGGCCGATCTCGACCGGGGGCTGATAGTCCCGCAGCTGCTCCCCGGCTCAAGCCGTCTCCTGTCCTATCCGTTGCTCGCCACGCGCCGTGGTCTGCTGCGGCTGGACGGGGTACGCGTCGCTACGTCATTCCCCTTCGGTCTCTTTATCAAAAAGGCCTACTATCCTGTCGAAGGCCTGGCACATGTCTGCCCGGCGATCACCCCGCTTGCGGACGATCTGCTGCGCGATCTGCTGGTTGCCGGGCAGGAGCAGGCCAGTCATCGGAGAGGGTACGGGAGCGATCTCTACAACATCCGTCTCTACCACCCAGGTGACGACTCCCGGAACATTCATTGGGCCACAACGGCAAGAACGGCAAAATTGATGGTGCGGGAAACCGAGGCGGACAACCAACGCAAGGCCGTGATCCAGCTGTCGCTCCTCGCCCCGGACAGCCACGACAAGGTCTTTGAAGAGGCCGTGGCTGTGACGGCCTCATTGGTCTCCCACTTGGCCTTGCGGGGCTATCAGCTCAAATTGATGGCAGGATCGGATTGCTCTTCGTTCGGCCAGGGGGAACCCCACCTGCTTGTCCTCTTACGTATGCTGGCGCTCTGTGAACGGCGTGCCCCGGGCGCGGAGATCAAACCTCAAGAAGACATGCCGGTCGAACAGGACGGGATGGAGAGCGGGACCGTGATTGTCGTGCGGCCCTGGAGAGAAGGGGCCATATCAGGCACAGAGGCCCCGACGATTTTTATTGAAGCAGACACCTTCGCCGGATCTCTCAATGCCCATTGAACAAGCGCATCGGATCGTCTCCATCCTGCTCGCAGCCACCTCGTTTGTCGGGTTGGTGCTCAGCGCGCATTTGCCCGAATGGCTCACCCTCCTGACCGGTCTCGCGCTGCTCTTCGTGTTTCTACGGGCGGTGGAATTGAAGGGGATTGATCTCGTCGCGGCAAAGCTGGCGCTGTCCACTACGAGTTGGAATATTCTCGTGGTGACTGGGTTTCTCGGATTCTGGATCGATAGTCTTTGGATTTCCAGAGAACTCCTTCCGGCAGGCATCCACTTTCTCCTGGTGCTGCTGGTCATCAAGCTCTTCAATCTTCAACTCCGGCGGGACTATCTGCATCTCTATGCCATCAGCCTGGTCGCGATCCTGGCCGCTGCGTCCCTGACGAATGATCTCTGGTACCTGCCGATTTTCCTCGCCTATCTTCTGTGCGCAGTCTGGACTCTGCTCCTCTTTCAGCTCACGAAGAAGCCGGAAGACATGGCAGCCGCCGCGGGAACCGTCGTGCCGATGGAAGGGCCGTCGGAGCCGTCTCGCCTGGTCTCGCCCCATCTCTTCTGGC
Organism: Nitrospira sp.; assembly: GCA_046604365.1. Taxonomy (GTDB): domain Bacteria; phylum Nitrospirota; class Nitrospiria; order Nitrospirales; family Nitrospiraceae; genus Nitrospira_D. The sequence continues at coordinate 38,664 of JBJACV010000015.1, read as the reverse complement.
TTACCAACGGGATGGCGGTGGCCACCTTTGGCATCACACTCATCATTTTCTTTGCCATCCCGCGGGTGGGCGGCGGGTTTTACCAGAAGGGCTTTGGAGAGAACATCCGCACCTCAGGCTTTTCGAACCAGGTGGACCTGGGATCGATCGGACCCATCAAGCGGGATCCAAGTGTCGTGATGCGGGTTGAGATTCCGGATCGTGCCGGACACGAAATCGGACGGCTCTATTTGCGGGGTGTCGCATTCGACCGGTACGACGGCCGGTCATGGGCGAATGAACTCAGCCGCCGCCGGGTGATGAGTGAAACCACGCCGGGCACGTTTACCTTGCGGCGGAATCAGTCACAAGGGCCGGCTGCTCACGGGCACGCCCTCCGGCAAAATATTCTGCTGGAGTCGCTCGACACGCCCGTCCTCTTTGCGGCGCCCTTCGCGGAAATCGTGAGCGGAACATTCCCAAGCGTCCAATCAGATTTCACCGGCGCGTTGTATCTGCCGTTTCCCACCTCGACACGCATTGAATACTCGGTGGTCTCCCGTTCCAATCCCGTCCTGCCGGCCGATCTGCAGCCCCAGCCAATCTCGTATCCGGACTCCTTTGTCCGGTATTTCTTGCAAGCGCCCATGCATTCCGGCCGGATCGACGACTTGGCGCGTGAAATTGTTCAAACCAAACGCAGCACCTATGAAAAAGCGCTCGCCATTCAGGAGCATCTCACCAGCCATTATCGGTATAGCCTGGACGCGCCGCTTGCCGACCAGGCCAGTCCGCTTGAGGAGTTTCTATTCAACCGGAAAACAGGCTACTGCGAACATTACGCCACGGCCATGGTGATCATGCTCCGCACGGTCGGCATTCCTGCTCGTCTCGTCACGGGATTTTTGGCGACCGAATGGAACGAGTACGGCAACTACTATGTAGTGAGACAGCAGGATGCCCATGCCTGGGTCGAAGTGCATCTGCCGCAGTCCGGCTGGGTCTTGATGGATCCAACCCCGGCCATCGCGGAAGCTCCGGGTCCGACTTCCCCGGCCTGGCAGGCGTTTGGAAGAATCCTGGATAACGTCCGGCTTCGCTGGAACCGGTTGGTCGTGCAGTACAGTCCCGCGGACCAGCTCGCCGTCGTGCGCGAAATCAAGAGCGGCAGTACGTCGGCAAAAAATCGCGTCTGGGACTCTCTCTCCGCCTTGGTGTCTTCAACGACGGCACTGTTCGGGAAAAGCGGAGAGTATCTCAGCAGAAGCGCCCTGCTCTTCGCCCTCCTGCTCGGGCTCGCCGTGATCGGACTCGGCGCGATGTTCTGGGTGAGGTTCGCGCGACCCTGGGAACGAACGCTGTTCTTGAAAGCAGACAGACAAGCAGAACCGCCCATCAGTCATCTCTATCGGCAGATGATCCGCCATCTGGAAAAACGGGGCATTGCGAGGCCGGCCGCCATGGCGCCGCTGGAATTGATTCGTATCACACAAGAGCAGTGGAAAGACGCAGGTTCAGCCGTCGGCACGATCACAGCACTCTACTGCCGGGGTCGATTCGGTCAGATGTCGTTAACAAGAGAAGAGTTTCAATCCGCCCAAGACAGCCTCCGCCACTTGATGGTGTTAGAGCGGACGTAAGCAGCGCTCAAGCTGCTGCTGTCCAGTACTTCAACAAACCTTCGCCTTGGCAAGGCACCATCAGTGGAAGTTGTAGTCCGCCTTCCCAAATACCTAAACTTAGCGACACGACAGGGGCCACAAAGGGGCCAACAATTCTTCATCCCGTTTCTGCCATTAGCCATAGGCCACAACCCATACGCCATCAGTTCTTCATCCTTTCCACTCATCACCGTGAGCTCCGTACTTTGGGGCACACTTCTTGGTGTTGATGATCGGGCTTGAGGAATATTCTCAAATATGTGAACATGGGCGGGTTGAAGGAGGAGACATTGCCAAGGACCCGAGTCGTTTTCTACAAGGAACGAGATGGCAGTGTGCCTGTACTAGAATGGCTGGACACCTTGTCTGCAAGGATTCAGGACAAATGCGTGGTGAAGATCGAACGGCTGCGAGAAGTCGGTCATGAGCTGCGGCGGCCCGAAGCGGATCTCTTGCGAAACGGGATCTATGAATTGCGTATTGGGCGGGAGGGGATGAACTATCGGATCTTGTACTTCTTTCATGGCCGAACGGCAGCGGTCCTGGCCCACGGTCTCGTCAAGGAGCGTGAGGTACCTACAAAGGACATTCAAGTGGCACTGGAGAGAAAACGTTCCTTTGAGCAAGATCCGCACACGCATACCTATCGGGAGGCATGAACATGGCAAAATACAAACGCGAAACCACCTCGGACGCGGTCCAGATTCTCTACCGCCGGTACTACGAGGGGAGGCCGGAGCGGGTGCGAGGGCTGGAAGAGGCACGGGCCAATGACAGTGTTGCACGGAAGTTGACTACCTTACGTCTTCGAGCGGGGCTCACGCAACGGCAACTGGCAGAATTGGTCGGCACGACGGCCTCAGCCATCTGCCGGCTTGAAGATGCGGAATATGAAGGCCATTCCCTTGCCATGCTGAATCGAATCGCAGCCGCCTTGAAGCAGCGGGTGGAAATTCGTTTTGTGCCGGTCGCGCAAAGCAAGAGGCTCAAGACGGCATAGGCGGTCAGCACGCCCGTGCAACTCGTCTCGACTTTCTTTCGGGCCTGCTATCAGCTCTTAGCCCGGAAGGGTTGTGATTTCTGGGGAGGAAAGGGGTAAGCTTTCGATGGCATGTAAATCGGTTCGAGTGCGACTCGACGCAAGAGTATTCACAAAGGCAAGGAGACCGACAATGCGAAAAGCCTACAAACGAAAGCGACGCTCTTGTGCTCTTTGTAAACCGCATAAGGCCGGTTGGGATAAACGCTGGAAAGCAAAAGAAGCGGCCCGTCGCTTATCGATGTTTCAAGACTCTCGAACGGTGATTCCCCTCATATGAGGGCTTCGTGACGGCCGATGATCGCTATGACGTGTCCGATCTATCGAGGAGAGTGACCGGTCTTCTTGACGACGGGTGTTTTCCGTGGCTCGGTGAGGAGACGCGCAATGGATTCGATCGATGTGCCGGTCTCTATGGCTGTTGAACTGGCGACGTTAGCGATGAGAGCCTTCCGGTATCCGGCCGTGACCGCCAGGTGAGGATTGGTTTCAATGAGCGGCTTTTTTTGCATGGCGATGACCTGCTTTCGTCAACCAAGTATATGTCATGATAGGGAGGGGCGCCACCACAAAGTGATAGAAAGGTGATTCCCCAGTTCGATCGATGCTGTGATGGCGCGTCTGAATGAGGAGCGGGCATTCGTGGAACCTCAGATGCACGCAGCCTAATCCGATGCTCATTTCCTGCCATCAGCCCTGTATCTCCGGTCTCTCTGGTTGGATGAGTTGATCCGGTTGTTCTGGTTTCTTTGGTCTGATGAGCAAACGCACGAGATCAACCAAACAAACCAAACCAACAAAATAAACCAGACAGACCAAATTAATGGCACTACCCCGGCTGTAAGCAGCACTCAATCTGCTGCTGTCCAGTCCTTCAACCGACCCCCGCCTTGGCAAACTAACTTGAGCAAGCAGCCAAACCGGATTCATTGCCCCTCCCACGGTTGGGGTGATTTATTGCTGGTAACAAGGTATCCTTGGCGCCCATGGCCACTCCTGAAGATCAGGCCCGTGAGCATATCGACCAGGCGCTGGAGCAGGCGGGCTGGAAAGTTCAAGACTACAAGCGCTCAAATCTTCATGCCGGACGAGGAGTGGTCCTTAGAAATTTTCCCCTCGTGAGCGGGCACGGCTTCGCAGACTATCTCGTTTATATAGATGGCAAAGCCGCCGGCATCATCGAAGCTAAAAAAGAAGGCGTAACTCTCATCGGGGTCGAAGTCCAGGCCGAGAAATACAGCAAGGGGCTGTCTGGCGACTTACCCGCCCATATCCGACCAATGCCGTTTCTCTATCAGAGCACTGGCCTAGAAACCCGATTCACGAATGGCCTCGATCCGCAACCGCGCAGCCGCCCGGTATTCAGCTTCCATCGCCCGGAGACGCTCGCAGCTATGATCCCGCAGAAGCAGCGTGAGGTACCAGGAGATTTACACGGCGCGTCTCTGGCGGCAGAAGCACTGCCGACGCTACGTGGTCGCTTGCAAACGCTGCCGCCACTCAGCACCACCGGCCTCTGGCCTGCGCAAATCACCGCAATTACCAATCTTGAAAAGTCGCTGGCCCAGGATCGCCCTCGTTCCCTCATCCAAATGGCCACCGGCAGCGGGAAGACCTTCACCGCCATCAACTTTATCTATCGGCTCATCAAGTTCGGTGGCGCGCGCCGCGTGCTCTTTCTCGTCGATCGCGGCAACCTCGGCGACCAGACATTGAAAGAGTTTCAGCAGTACGTTTCGCCCTACAACAACTTCAAGTTCACCGAAGAGTTTATCGTCCAGCGGCTGGCGGGCAACACCCTTGATACCACCGCGCGGGTCTGCATCAGCACCATCCAGCGCATGTATTCTATGCTCAAGGGGCGGGAGCTGTCGGACGAGGACGAAGAAGCCTCCGTCTCCGGCCTCGAACGACTCTTCAAGAAACCGGAGCCGATTGAATACAACCCGTCGATTCCGATCGAAACCTTCGATGTCATCGTCACCGACGAATGCCACCGGTCCATCTACAACCTCTGGGCGCAAGTGTTGGAATACTTCGATGCCCACCTCATCGGCCTCACCGCCACGCCCAACAAACAGACCTTCGGCTTCTTCCATCAAAACCTCGTCATGGAATACAACCACGAGCAGGCCGTGGCCGATGGCGTCAATGTGAACTACGACGTGTACCGCATTCGCACCGCCATCACGCAGGCAGGGTCTAAGGTGGAGGCCGGGTATAGCGTGCAGTTAATGAATCGGGAGACGCGGACGAAGCGTTGGGAGCGACTCGACGAAGACTTCGCCTACGATCCCGACCAGCTAGACCGCGATGTGGTCGCTCCAGACCAGATCCGCACCATCGTCAAGGCTTTCAGGGACAAGCTCTTTACCGACATCTTTCCCGGTCGTACCGAAGTGCCTAAGACGCTCATCTTTGCCAAGGACGATGCCCATGCGGAGAACATCGTTGAAATCCTCCGCGAGGAGTTCGGCAAGGGCAACGAATTCGCGCAGAAGATCACCTATCGCACTACCGGAGTCGATCCCAAAACCCTCATCAAGAGCTTTCGCAACAGCTACCATCCCCGCATCGCCGTCACTGTGGACATGATCGCCACCGGTACCGACATCAAGCCGGTCGAAATCGTCGTCTTCATGCGCGCGGTCAAATCCCGCACCTTCTTCGAGCAGATGAAGGGCCGGGGCGTCCGCGTCATCAAGCCTGATGATCTGAAGGCAGTCACGCCCGACGCCACGAGCAAAGACCACTTCATCATCGTCGATACTGTGGGTGTCTGCGAACAAGACAAGACCGACGCCAGACCGATGGAGAAGAAGCCCAGCGTCGCTTTCGAGAAACTGCTCCAAGCCGTGGCACTGGGAAATACGGAGGAAGACGTGCTCACCAGCATTGCCGGACGACTGGCCCGCATGGAGCACCGGATCACGAAGGGCGATGAACAGGCCATCAGCAAAGCCAGCGGTGGTCTGTCGCTCAAAGAACTCAGTCGGAGTCTCGTGGAAGCGGTTAATCCTGATCGGCAGGAAGAACGAGCCACGCAGCAATTCGGCACAAACAAGCCGAGCGAGCAACAGATTCAGCAGGTGGCAGCCACATTGATTCAGGCAGCCGCCAAGCCGTTTCACGACCCAAACTTCCGCGAACTTCTGGTCGAGATCAAAAAAAAACGAACTCACCATCGACCATGTCAGCCAGGATCAAGTCATCGAAGCAGGCTTCAGCGCCGACGCATTAGCGCGCGCCCGCACAATCGTACAGTCCTTCGAGCAGTTCATCGCACAGCACAAGGACGAGATCACCGCCCTGCAAGTCCTCTACAGCAAGCCCTACAAACAGCGGCTGACGTTTGAGGACATCAAGGATCTGGCCAACGCCATCGAAAAGCCGCCCTATCTCTGGAACGAATCCCAACTCTGGCAGGCTTACGCGGCGCTGGAGAAGTCGAAGGTCAAAGGAGCGAGCGCCAAGCGTATCCTCACCGACCTCGTCTCCCTCGTCCGCTTCGCCACGCATCAGGACAACGAGTTGGTGCCATTTCCTGAGAAGGTCAACGCCAACTTTAAGGCGTGGCTAGGAGAGCAGGAGAAAAGAAGAACGTTCACAAACGAACAGCACCATTGGCTGGAAATGATCCGCGACCACGTCGCAGCGAATCTCGCAGTTGAACCGGACGATTTCGAGTACGCGCCCTTCGCTCAGGAAGGTGGGCTGGGGAAGGTGCATCAGGTCTTTGGCAGCGAACTGAACAGGCTCACTGAAGAACTGAATGGGGTGTTGGCGGCGTAGCTATGCTGGACGACACAAAAGCTGAGTGGCCACTGAAACCATTATCTGAAATCGTGGACTTGAATCCACGCATAGATAAGTCCGCCTATCGAGACGACCTCGAAGTATCTTTCGTGCCTATGGCTGCGGTAGAAGCTGGCAGTGGACGGATGGAAGTTTCCCAGACGAAGCACTTCTCTGCGGTTAAGAAAGGCTATACACCATTTAATGAACGCGATGTCCTGTTCGCCAAGATCACGCCTTGCATGGAAAACGGGAAAATGGCAGTCGTGCCAAAGCTGTCGAATGGCTTAGGTTTCGGCTCAACAGAGTTCCACGTTCTCCGACCGCATCAAGGAATTGATCCGCGCTACGTCTATTACTTTATTTCAAGCCAAGGTTTTCGTCGTGAGGCAGCACATCGCATGACCGGTGCAGTAGGTCAAAAGCGTGTACCGCAGTCATTTCTAGAAGAGGCATTAATTCCAGTACCACTCTTTGAAGATCAGCAAAGCGTCGTTGCGGAGATCGACAAGCAATTCTCCCGTCTCGACGAAGCCGTAGCCAATCTCAGGCGCGTCAAGGCCAACCTCAAACGCTACAAAGCCGCCGTCCTCAAAGCCGCCGTTGAAGGCAAGTTGACCGAAGACTGGCGCAAGCAACATCCAGACGTTGAACCAGCCAGGAAGCTCCTTGATCGTATCCTTACGGAGCGAAGGGAAAAGTGGAGCGGCAAAGGGAAATACAAGGAACCAGATGCACCAGACACCACTGGGTTTCCGTCACTCCCGAATGGCTGGACATGGTCCAGGCTTGAGCAGCTTGGAGTGACGTTCGGTGGTTTAACAAAAAATCCCAAACGCACAAAGTTCACAAAGAAACTTCCGTACCTTCGTGTCGCCAATATCTATGCTAATGAGCTTCGACTGAATGAGATCGAGCACATCGGTGTTCAAGATTCTGAGTTGGACAAATTGTTGCTCTGCAAAGGTGATCTGTTGGTGGTTGAAGGTAATGGCAGCAAGAGTCAAATTGGAAGGCTGGCAATTTGGGATGGGTCAATTGACCCGTGTGTGCACCAGAACCACTTGATTAAGGTTCGGCTTGTCGTTGGCTCGATGAACAAGTGGATTCTTTGCTGGCTTCTATCGCCAGCCGGTCGACATTTTATCGAGGAAGTCTCAAGCTCAACGTCCGGTTTATATACGCTCAGCGTGAACAAGGTTGGTGACTTGCCGATCGTCGTTCCGCCACTCGCTGAGCAGGAGCAAATCGCCGCTGAAGTCGAGCGCCGCCTGTCCGTCATCGAAGAACTCGAAGCCACCGTTGAAGCCAACCTCACCCGCGCCGACCGCCTTCGGCAGTCGGTGCTAGCCGATGCGTTTTCCGGAAAACTGGTGAGGGCAACAGTATGAGTGTGACAAAAGATTTTCACCTTGAGTTTCTGCGCCCAGTGGACCAGGTCTGTGAACCAGACCCTCGAAGCACGGCCTTCGTGAAACTGGATCGTGAGACGGGAGACTTCGTTCCACTGAGTATCCGCGACCAACATGCCGCAGTATCAGTATATTCACTCCACGCGAAGGTGCCAGAAGACATCGTCATGCAATTTGAAACGACGAAGAACGTGTATCTATATGCATGGTTTGTGTATCGGTTCTATCCAGTTTGTGAGCATCAAGCGCTCGCATGTTTGGAGTTGGCGCTTCTGAAACGCTATGAATGTGAAGTACCGAAGGAATACCGCAATAAAAGAGATGGCAAGCTGTATTTGAAAGGAGCGTTACGCTACGCCATTGATTCTGGCTATGTGAAGCATGAAGGGTTTCAACGATGGCACGAGGCAGCCCAGCGGCGAGCGATGCTGCGCTATGAAATGGAAAAGACCGATGAAATGCATGCCAAAGGTTTGAAGCAGATTGATCTCGACTATTCCGAAGTCACTGTGACAGACGCAGATCGCAACTGGGAATATCTTAGCTTCCTCTCGGACTTTCTGCCAGAGCTTCGGAACCACTATGCCCACGGGACCTCTATGCTTCACAACCAAGTCTTGACGACAATGGAAGTGGTTTCCGAGATCATCAACCAGATTTATCCTGAAAAATAGGACATGACACCGATCAAATCGTCCAAAACCTCTGGAACTACTGCAACGTTCTCCGCGACGACGGGATGAGCTATGGCTGTAATTTCCCAAGGCAACAGTATTAGAATAGCAGCGAACGTTTCCAACCTTCCCCGAGGATCTATCCGTGAGCGACAATTCAAAAATCGAATGGACTGATGCAACTTGGAACCCTGTTCGGGGGTGTTCCAAAGTTAGCCCGGGCTGCATGAACTGCTACGCCGAGACATTTGCCGAACGCTTTCGTGGTGTGCCTGGCCATCCTTTCGAGCAGGGGTTTGATTTGCGATTGGTCCCAGAGAAGCTTGCTGAACCGTTGCGGTGGCGAACCCCTAAAATGATCTTTGTCAATTCGATGAGCGACTTGTTCCATGAACAGGTTCCTGACGAATATATCGTCAACGTCGCCCGTGTCATGCGATTGGCCAATTGGCACACGTATCAGGTGTTGACTAAACGCTCGGAGCGGATGCTGGAGTTGCTCAAAGGGAAGTTGAAGTTTGCCTCAAGCCAGAAAAACATTTGGTGGGGAGTCAGCGTCGAAAATAGGAAACACGGGCTGTCGCGTCTTGAACACCTGCGCGAGGCACCAGCGCAAGTCCGGTTCCTGTCGATCGAGCCTTTGCTTGAAGACCTTGGGACTTTCAGCCTTAAGGGTATTAGCTGGGTCATTGTCGGTGGAGAAAGTGGCCCGGGCGCAAGGCCTATGGCGAAGGAGTGGGTGCTTTCAGTCCGTGATTTGTGCAAAAGAGCGCAGGTTCCATTCTTCTTTAAACAATGGGGTGGCGTCCGGAAGAGTGAAACTGGACGAACTCTCAATGGCAAAACCTATAGTGAGTTTCCTGCTCGAAGCATCACTCCTGTGCCTTCGACTGCAGAGCTGCTGAGTATCCGAGAAGAATTCGAACTTGCGTAGACTTCATGCCGCCTGACGACTTTCACGCCAAGCCGTTCGACGAGGGTACGCTCACCAAGCTTCAGATCTTCGAGCTCTATACCCGTGGGTGGCTGCCGGTGTTCCTGTCACCAGAAAGACCATCGCACAAAGAGCTTCACATTTTCGACTTCTTCGCTGGGCCTGGAACCGACTCTTTAAATGTCCCAGGTAGTCCACTTCGGTTAATCCGTCAGTTGCGCGACTATCAAGGGTTGATGGCAAAAAGAGCTGTTCACATCCATGTTCATTTGTATGATGAAAGCTCGGATAAGATCGATCGGTTGAAACGGGCCATAGACATCGGTGGGATTCCGCCGCCGAATGTGAAATTCGACATCAGGCCGTTGTCATTTGAAAACGCGTTTCAAGAATCCGCGCAAGTGCTGGTGAATCCACGAGCTGCGAAGTTAGTGTTCATTGACCAGATGGGTGTTGGTCACGTAACGCCCGAGGTTTTCAGCAAACTAGTTACCTCTCCGACTTGCGACTTTCTGTTCTTCATCTCGTCTTCAACGCTTCACCGGTTTCGAGATCATCAAGCGATCAAACTGAAAATTGATCGCCCAGATGATTACTATCACGTCCACCGCACGGCGTTGGAATACTACCGCAGCTTGATTCCTGCAGGGAAAAGGTACTTTCTTGCTCCCTTTTCCATCAAGAAAGGGGCCAATATATACGGCATCATATTTGGTTCGGCTCACCCTCTCGGAATCGACAAGTTTCTTCAGGTTGCATGGCGAAGCGATGAGATCAGTGGCGAAGCGGACTTTGACATCAATCGTGAAGATATTCGGCCCGAGGAGCCGCTGCTGCCATTTCCTGAGATGAGGCCTAGCAAGATCGCCGCATTCGAAAGTGAGCTGGAGCATTTGCTTAGAAAAGGCCGTCTCTCTAACGAACTTGAAGTCATGCGTGTGTGCTTTGAGCATGGCGTGAAACGTCAACACGCGGAGCCGGTGTTTTTAAAGCTTAAGCGGGAAGGCATTATCGAACTGGATTTTCGAGTCCCTGATGTTCGGCGTCTCGATTCACCACGTCCAATTCGCATGAAGACGAAGAAGCATGTCTAATCCATCGCAAATTGTTCAAAAACTCTGGAACTACTGCAACGTCCTCCGTGATGACGGGATGAGTTATGGCGACTACGTCGAGCAGTTGACGTATTTGCTGTTCCTCAAGATGGCGGACGAGCGGACGAAGCCCCCGTATAACCAGCATAGCCAGATTCCCAAAGATTACAATTGGCCTAGCCTGCTTGCGAAAGACGGCGACGACCTGTTCGACCAATACCGTCATCTCCTAGAAGAACTCGGTAAAGGGAAGGGAATGCTCGGGCTGATCTTCACGAAGGCCCAGAATAAGTTTCAGGACCCGGTGAAGCTCCGGCGGCTGATTGTGGATCTCATCGACAAGGAAGACTGGTCCACGATGAGCGCCGATGTGGGGGAAGAAAAAAGTGTCAGGAACCAATATCGCTCAGATCGCCGCCGAAATCGCATCCGGCAGGAAGCAGTTGTGGATGATTGCATGGCGGCAGGTAGGGAGCAATGCCTGATAGACGGATTGTTTCCCGTGCTTCAGCGTACGTGACGAAAGGAGTTGTAAATGCCGATCACGTATCAAACCGCCCCGGCTTGGCAACCATACCAGGAAGGTGGTCACCCGCTCGCAGAATTTCTGAACACCCTTGAATATATTTTCGAGGTTGCCATTGCCATTCCTGGTTTTGCCGTTCCCCCTCAGTTTCGACGTGACGTGACGCAGGCATGGGAAGGTGAAGTAAAGCCGGCACTCAACACGCTGAGAAACGAGATTCTGCGTGGGGAGCACAACGAAGGGTTTGAGAGGGTAGGGCTGTCTGGCTTACAGCTCACTCTGAAGCTGGCCATCTATGGAGATGCGTACAGGAGGACGATTGCGCTGCTCAATATCGTCGCGCAGGATCATGCGGCGGCGCAAGACATGTCTGCACAGGAGCAGGCCAGCGCTTTCGCCGGGGTTGTGACTTTCTTTCGAAGTGGCGCCCGAAAGATGCTGAAGTATTTGTTCAAGCCTGCGAATGTCATTCTGGGATCGATGGCGGCAGTGGCGCCATTGGCCCATGTGGTTGAAGAGTTCAAAGGCATGGTGGAAACCGGACTGAACGCGTTGGAGTTCCAGGCAACCGGGGTGGTGACCGAGTAGAGGAACACAAGGCGCCTGGGAATTGAACGTCGGGATTATCACGCTCGGCACGTTGAATCTATTCCCATCCTGCCGGCAATGGTTGCCCGGGGCTCGTGAAGAAAGAAAATGTACCGGGCGTCTTTTCTCCTCCCGTTCCCCATGACCCATTCGCCTGAGGCAGTTGCGGCATGCCATCGCTTCCTCAATCTTTCAAAAGCGTTGAAATTATGGCAATGTCCTCTCCGACGACGGGATGAGCTACATTCATCCGTCCACTGGTGTCTTCGATTAGACTGCAATGCCTCCAAACCCCACCACAATCCTTCGATTCACCCACGTCGATAATCTCGATACCATCATTCGGCGAGGCGGGCTTCATGCGCCCAATCATGTACCGGACGATGGATTGCCTTATCACTTCTGTCATGGTGCCGAAGTTCAGAGCGCTCGTGCTGAAGTGCCTGTTCATGTGGGGCCAGGAGGAACTATCCACAACTATGTCCCATTCTATTTCGGTTATCTGTCGCCCATGATGCTGAATCTTAAGACAGGCCGTGTGGAGGGCTATAGTGAAGGACAAGAGCCGCTGATTTATCTTGTTTCGTCAGTTCAGGCAATTCAGGATGCTGGGTGTAGATTTGTGTTTTCGGATGGTCATGGCCTTGCTAGGATCACTGCATGGTTTGACCACCTCGATCAGTTAGACGAAGTAGACTGGGAAATGGTGAACCAGCGGTACTGGACTGACAACATCAATGACATGGATCGGCAACGTAGGAAACAAGCCGAGTTTCTCGTACACCAGTACTGTCCCTGGTCACTGATTCAGGAAATCGTGGTGATTGATTCGACGATGCAGCAACGCGTAGTAACTATCCAGGAGGCTTTCCCTGCGGCACATAGGAGGGTAGTCAGGGTTGATCGGAATTGGTATTATTGACGATCTTTTCAGCTATGATTCGTAACGCAACAGGTAACCTCCTCAAAGCTGACGCTGAAGCCCTGGTGAACACCGTTAACTGCGACGGTTTCATGGGTAAAGGCATTGCTTTGCAGTTCAAGCAAGCCTGGCCTGAAAACTTTGATGCCTACGCCAAGGCCTGTCGTGCGAAGGAAGTTCGCCCAGGCCATATGTTTGTTTGGGAATCTGGCCGAATGGTCAATCCCAGATACATCATTAATTTCCCGACGAAGCGGCATTGGCGAGAAAAATCCCGCCTTGAGGATATCCGGAATGGTCTCCGTGCATTAGTCGTGGATATCAGGCGACTGGGCATCCGCTCAATTGCAGTACCGCCGTTAGGTTCTGGGAATGGCGGTTTGGATTGGCACGATGTTCGCCCACTCATCGAAGCGGCTTTCGCTGAGTTGCCTGACACGCAGGTACATTTGTTTAGTCCTGTAGGCGCGCCAGAGGCGAAGACCATGCCGGTCAACACGAAAACACCGGAGATGACCATCAGCCGTGCTCTCTTCGTGAAGGTCATGCACCAGTATGAGTCTTTGAGTTACCGTCTTACCCTTCTTGAGATCCAAAAGTTGATGTATTTTCTTCAGGAAGCAGGCGAGCCGCTTCGCTTGCGGTTTGAGGCGGGACCCTATGGTCCGTATGCCGCAAATCTGAACAAAGTCTTGGAAAGAATTGAGGGGCATCATATCCGTGGCTACGGCGATAGCCAGAAGCCTGACACTGAAATTGAGTTGCTTCCTGATGCGGCGAAAGAAGCTGACTTATACCTGAGCCAACATCCCTTGCCGATCGCCCGAGTGAACCGTGTGAGTAACCTTATAAAAGGATTCGAGACTCCATACGGTATGGAGCTTCTTTCCTCAGTCCACTGGGTTTGCACTCATGGTAAGCCAAAGGCAACTACGCCAGAAGCAGCTATCGAGTCAGTGCACGGCTGGAACGAGAGAAAACAGAAGATGTTCCGCCCAGACCATATCCGTGTAGCCTATCAGCGTCTCCGTGAGCTTGCTTAGATAGCCAAGTGAGCCCTACTTCCCAAATCGTTCAAACAATCTGAATAAAGAAAATGCACCGGGCGTCTTCTCTTGTGCTTGAACCGGCATGAGTCACCACGAGCCCGGTCCATCGTCGTCGGGGTGGATGTCGGCGGGCCCACGAAGGGTTTTCATGCCGTTGCACTCCAGGACGGGCACTATCAAGGCGTACCACCGTGGTCGGATTCTGAGAAAGGAACGTGTGTTGGAAGCGTGATTGCGGGCGCTGTGCGAATGGTAAATCCGCGCCGCAGAGGGATCAGGGGGCGAAGAGTTCCGCGAGGAGCGCCAGCACGTGGCCTTGTGTGGCGGTATCAATTATCCCCATCCGTTTCACCAACCGCTGTTTGTCCACTGTGCGGATCCGGTCGAGCACGATCTGGCCGGATTTGCCCTTGAATCGTACCGGCACGCGGGTGGGATAAGGCCGACCTTTCGTCGTCATGGGGGCGATGATGACGGTGTCGATGTGCTGGTTCATTTCGTCAGGAGAGATAATCAGGCAGGGGCGGGTTTTACGGATTTCACGGATTTGGGTGGGGTCGAGGCGGATGAGATAGACGTCGAAGCGGGACACTACCACGTCCACTCACTCCGGTCCCAGGCGGATGGGGAGGCTGATTCCTGATCCGTCAGGCGGTCGTCCCCCTGGCGATGCATTTGCGCGAAGGCTTCGTCCCAGCCGGCGCGGGGCTTGGATGCCGAGCGAATCACCAGTTGCCCCTGCTGGATTTCCAGATCGACGGCTCCGTGCAGGTGGCATTGCTCAATGACGGATTTCGGAATCCGGATGCCTTGGGAATTCCCGATTCGTACCACGCGCGCTTTCATCCGTACTCCATTCTCTCTTCGATGAGCAAGACCATGTAATTACATTGGAGCTACGTACTCTGTCAAGTCGGGTGGCAGGATTCACCGCCGGGGGTAGGGGAGTTCGTGTATGGAGGCATGGAGGGCCTACGCATCCGGAAACGATCGGGAAACGGCGTCCGGCATGCGCATTGACCCCTTGTGAGAGGCGCAAGAGCGTCTGCGCAGTGGGGTCGTTGTGAGGGAGCCCGGATTTCCGGCGGGGCCCGGGGATTGATCCGTCACGAGGTCTTTGGTACGTTCGTGGCTGGGCCCAACGGCCTGCTCACTGGGTTTTCCTTCCTGAGTCGTTGATCCGTTTCACGTGCGAGGCCGGCACGGAGCAACTAGTACCAGAGACCGAGAGGAACCCGGCCCGCAGATGAGCGCCCACGCCCCACCTCCCGAGCAGACACTCGTCTCGAACCCCCGCCACTACCGCTACTACGACCTCATCATGGCGGCCTTCGTGACGGTCCTGCTCTGCTCGAACCTGATCGGGCCGGGCAAGACGTGCATCCTCTTCGGTCTGACCTTCGGCGCCGGGAACCTCTTCTTCCCGATCTCCTACATCTTCGGCGACGTGCTGACCGAGGTCTATGGCTACGCGCGCACGCGCAAAGTCATCTGGGCGGGCTTCACCGCGATGATCTTCGCGACCGTCATGGGGCTCTTCGTGATCCACATGCCGGCGGATCCGGATGAGCCCTTCAATGCCGTGATCCAGCCCGCCCTGGAGGTCGTCTTCGAGAGCACGTGGCGGGTGGTGGTTGCGTCGATGGTCGCCTTCTGGTGCGGCGACTTCATGAACAGCTATGTCATGGCGAAGATGAAGGTCTGGACCGGGGGGCGTCATCTCTGGACCCGCACGATCGGTTCGACCGCGGCCGGCCAGCTCGTCGACAGCGCCCTCTTCTATCCGATTGCCTTCCTCGGGACCTGGCAGCCGGGGACGATGATCAAAGTTATTGCGTTCAACTGGGCGTTCAAGGTCTCCGTCGAGATCCTCTTCACGCCGGTGACCTACGCGATCGTCGGCTGGCTGAAGCGCCGGGAGCACGAGGACTGGTACGACCGGCATACGGACTTCACGCCGTTCTCGTTGAAGGACTGAGCCGTCGACGCGCCGGCCAAATCCTCAGAATTCGAGTGGACTACATCTGCGGGGCTGGTCAAAACGTCCAAGCCGCCGGTCTAGTTTTTGGGAGAAGCTCATGCAGCCATCTATTCAGCATCGTCAAGTGCGATCTCTCAAGCCATTGATTACATGTATATATTTATTCTGTTGTCGGGAGGAATGTTCATGTTAAGATCCTGGTGCTGCTTTCTTTACGCCATGGACTCTCTCCTGGCGCTAAGGAACATGGGGAGGTGATGTGGCCATCACCTCCCCATTTTTTTTCCGCGCCGCTTCTTCGTTATCTAATTTCAGCCTGCCGGTCGTTCCGTTCTCTCGCGTCTTCGTGCTGCTTCATCCCATGAGGTGCGCTTCGCCGGCGTAACCGGTTGCAACCGGACACCCCAGCCGATTCCTTTCCGACGGAAGGCCGGTCAGTGAAGGGAAACTCTCGTCGGTGGCGTAAGGTCTCTCTCGTGGTCGAGTCAACCGGAGACGTCGCGAGGAACTGCGCGATCGAACTGTGATTCGTGTGATGCGTTGCGGGCGGAAAATACGCGAGAACGTGGGAAGGTGAGGAGGCGCCGTGGCCGGCGCCTCCTCATGGTACCGGAACTACTTCTTCTTCTTTGCAGGCTTCTTCGCTGCTTTCTTCGTTGCCATGAGCTCTCCACCTCCCTTCGATTTCAAAAATTGTGAACGTGTACCTGTGGTATAGCAGAGTTTGTGCTGCGAGTAAAACTGTCTCCACACAATTTCTTCGGGTCGGCGGAAATAGAAGGCAACCCCTGTGTTGTGCATCCACATTTTCAGGGAATTCGAGATGTGAATTCTTATCGACGGAAAAATCATTCACATGGACCGGGAGTCTTTTTCTCTCGCACCACCCATGCCTCGCTCTGACGAGTCCCCCTTCGAATCGTGACGGTTCGTCCCATAATCCCTCAGACTCAAGGACCAGGGGCTCGCGCCTCCCTGGAGTCACTGTCGAATGCTCCGACGAAGATGATCGACCGTTCCTCTCAACGCGAGACCGTTGACTTGGAACTGCTGGGCGCCGACTCCAGGCAAGCGGGTCACGGTTGTGCCGGGACGAACTTGATGTGGATTCTGTTTCGACACCTTCAGGCGGCAATCGCTAACCTGTCCGCCAGCATCTTCCTGATCCGCACAGTTGCTCTCGCCCCCATACCTTTTGTCGACCTCACGAAGCCAGCGGGCTTTGTGAGGCGGAAGGGCTGAGCAAGATATATTACTCGCGGCGTAGGAACCGCGATGTGGCGTTACCCGGTAGAGGAGGTGCAGTACGATAGGAATCGCTGGAGAATACTAGGACCCGGTTAGCACCAGACTGCCGATGGGCAGAAGCGGCTGGTGAGACGCCGCGGTATAACCGGCTGAAAATTGGAGCGGGAAAAGGGATTTGAACCCTCGACCCTCGCCTTGGCAAGGCGATGCTCTACCACTGAGCTATTCCCGCTCACTGAAATGAATGCGACGGGGAGAAAAGGCAGGGAATTCTACTGACCCTTAACCCCTCTGTCAAGTCATCAGGATCTGCGACTATCACCATCCAGCAGAGGTAACAAGTACAAATATGCTACGTTCTGGTAACGCGATGGAATTGTCTGATGAATAACAATTAAGTTATTGAATAAATGATGGTCACAGCGCTATATTCCCCACGCTCACTGGATGATACCGATACGAGAAGTACTCAGGAGACAAAAACAGCATTTAGAACCTCACTCATACGATGTGTATTTTTCACGATAAATTTCGAGGTATTTCAATTATTTCGTCACTGCTTCCGGTCCAATCCAACTTGGTGCCAAGAGTGGCCTGACAATTGCGATACATCCGTTAGGATTTTTTCGCAGAGCGCTATAAAAACGGGAAAAACGGGATTGATGCTTGAGATTTAGAGGTAGTGACGTCCTCAACTTGTAGGAGGTAAGCACAATGTTTTTGTCACGTAGGCAGTTTTTGAAAGTTTCGGCGGGAACGGTTGCCGCAGTGGCGGTAGCTGATAAGGTCCTGGCGTTGACCGCTCTTCAGCCGGTTATTGAAGTCGGGAACCCGTTGGGTGAGTATCCCGATCGGTCGTGGGAGCGTGTCTATCACGACCAGTACCGGTACGATTCATCCTTTACATGGGTCTGCTCTCCGAACGACACCCACGCATGCCGCGTTCGCGCGTTTGTTCGTAACGGCGTCGTGATGCGTGTCGAGCAGAACTATGACCACCAAACGTATGAAGATCTCTACGGTAACCGCGGCACGTTTGCGCACAACCCTCGTATGTGCTTGAAGGGTTTCACCTTCCATCGTCGTGTCTATGGTCCCTATCGGTTGAAGGGCCCGCTGATGCGGAAAGGGTGGAAGCAGTGGATGGATGATGGTTCGCCGGAGCTGACGCCTGAGACCAAGCGGAAATATAAGTTTGACAGCCGGTTCCTGGACGACATGTTGCGTGTGTCCTGGGACACCGCCTTCACCTATGCGGCGAAAGCCATGATCATCATCGGAACTCGGTACAGCGGCGAAGCCGGAGCGCGGCGTCTCCGTGAGCAGGGGTATGCGCCTGAGATGATCGAAATGATGAAGGGCGCCGGTACCAGATGTTTCAAGCATCGCGCCGGCATGCCGGTCCTTGGCATCATCGGCAAAATGGGCAACACCCGCATGAACGGCGGTATCAATGCCCTCCTGGACACCTGGATTCGCAAGGTGAACCCGGATCAAGCGCAGGGCGGCCGTTATTGGTCGAACTACACGTGGCATGGCGACCAGAACCCTGCCCATCCGTTCTGGTCCGGTGTGCAGGGATCCGACATCGACCTGTCCGACATGCGGTTCTCCAAGCTGAATACCAGCTGGGGCAAGAACTTCGTCGAAAACAAGATGCCGGAAGCGCACTGGAAGTTGGAGTGTATCGAACGCGGCGCCCGTGTGGTCGTCATCACGCCCGAATACAATCCGACGGCCTATCGTGCCGACTACTGGATGCCGTTGCGTCCGGAGTCCGACGGCTCGCTCTTCCTCGGGGCGATGAAAATCATTGTCGATGAAAACATGCACGATGCGGATTTCATGAAGCAATTCACCGATGCGCCCATCCTGGTGCGCACGGATACGTTGCAGTATCTTGATCCGCGCGATGTCATCGCCGACTATAAGTTTCCGGACTTCTCAAAGAGCTACTCGGGGCGCATTCAAACGTTGAAGCCCGAGCAGATCGAGCGGCTCGGCGGCATGATGGTCTGGGATCTCAATAAGAAACAGGCGGTGCCGCTGCACCGGGAACAGGTGGGATGGCATTATACGAACAGCGGTATCGATGCGGCGCTCAACGGCAGCTATCGGGTGAAGCTGCTCAACGGCCGTGAAATCGATGCGATGCCGATCTGGCAGATGTATATGGTGCATTTCCAGGACTACGATCTGGATACAGTGCACCAGATCTGCCGCACGCCTAAAGATCTCATCGTGCGCTGGGCGCGCGATTCGGGCACCATCAAGCCCGCTGCGATCCACAACGGAGAAGGCACCTGCCATTATTTCCATCAGACCATCAATGCCCGAGGCGCTGCCATGGTCCTGATCATCACCGGTAACGTCGGCAAGTTCGGCACCGGTCAGCACACATGGGCTGGTAACTACAAAGCCGGTACGTGGACGGCGACGCCATGGTCCGGCGCCGGTCTGGCCGTGCATACGGGTGAAGATCCGTTCAATATCACCCTGGACCCGAATGCGCATGGGAAGGAAATCAAGACCAGGTCGTACTACTACGGAGAAGAAGTCGGTTATTGGAACCACGGCGATACGGCCTTGATCGTCAATACCCCCAAGTATGGGCGAAAGGTGTTCACAGGGAAGACCCATATGCCGACGCCCAGCAAGTTCCGCTGGGTGGTCAACGTGAACGTCCTCAATAATGCCAAGCACCATTACGACATGGTGCGCAACGTGGATCCGAACATCGAGTGCTTGATCACGCAAGATATCGAAATGACATCGGACGTGAACCATAACGATATCGCGTTTGCCTGCAACTCCTGGATGGAGTTCACCTATCCAGAAATGACCGTGACGGTGTCCAATCCATGGGTTCAGATTTGGAAGGGCGGTATTCGTCCGCTGTACGACACGCGAAACGATCTCGACACGTTCGCGGGCGTGGCGGCGAAGTTGTCGGACATGACGGGCGACAAGCGCATGAAGGACTACTTCGCGATGGTCTATGCCAACCGCGTAGACGTCTATGCGCAGCGCATGCTCGACGCATCCAGCACGTTCTACGGCTATTCAGCCGACGTGATGCTGAAGTCCGAAAAGGGCTGGATGGTCATGGTTCGCACGTATCCCCGGCATCCATTCTGGGAAGAGACCAACGAATCCAAGCCTATGTGGACGCGCAGCGGCCGGTATGAAAATTATCGTGTCGAGCCCGAAGCGATCGAGTACGGTGAAAACTTCATCTCGCACCGTGAGGGACCGGAAGCGACCCCGTACCTTCCGAATGCCATCTTCACGACGAACCCCTATGTTCGTCCCGATGATTACGGTATTCCGATCACGGCGCAACACCATGACGACAAGACCATCCGGAACATCAAGTTGTCCTGGCATGAAATCAAGCGCCACAGCAACCCGCTGTGGGAAAAGGGCTATCAATTCTACTGTGTCACGCCGAAAACCCGTCATCGCGTGCACAGCCAATGGTCGGTGAACGACTGGGTGCAAATTTACGAGTCGAACTTCGGGGATCCCTACCGCATGGATAAACGGACCCCGGGTGTCGGTGAACACCAGTTGCACATCAATCCGCAAGCAGCCAAAGACCGGGGAATCAACGACGGCGATTACGTCTATGTGGATGGTAACCCGGTTGATCGGCCCTACCGTGGCTGGAAGCCGTCCGATCCGTATTACAAGGTCGCTCGGTTGATGATTCGCGCCAAGTACAATCCTGCGTATCCATATCACGTCACGATGTCGAAACATGCTCCGTATGTCTCGACGCCAAAGTCGGTCAAGGGGCATGAAACTCGACCGGACGGACGCGCCATCGCGATCGATACCGGATATCAATCGAACTTCCGCTATGGAGCACAGCAGTCATTTACGAGAAACTGGTTGATGCCGATGCACCAACTCGACTCGCTGCCCGGCAAGCATGCCATTGCCTGGAAGTTTAAATGGGGCTACCAGGTCGATCACCACGCGATCAACACGGTACCGAAGGAATGTCTCATCCGTATTACCAAGGCGGAAGACGGCGGTATCGGAGCTCGTGGTCCGTGGGAACCGGTTCGGACAGGGTTCACACCGGGACAAGAGAATGAGTTTATGATCAAGTGGCTCAAAGGTGAACATATCAAGATCAAAGTGTAAGACGTTATTCGTGAGCCCTTGTCCCTCACGGGAGAAACGAGCTGCGTGAGGGATGCTGCGAATGACCAACGACGAATGACGAAATACGGAGGAAACTATGCCTGAAGTGTATAACTGGCAGCTGGGACGGAAGATGCTGTATCCCTACGAGGAACGCCATCCGAAGTGGCAGTTTGCCTTTGTGTTCAACATCAATCGGTGTCTCGCCTGCCAAACCTGTTCCATGGCAGACAAGTCGACTTGGCTCTTCTCGAAGGGCCAGGAGTACATGTGGTGGAACAACGTCGAAACCAAGCCGTACGGCGGCTATCCTCAGTTCTACGACGTCAAAATCACCCAGCTCATTGAGCAGGTCAATCCCGGTGGACAGGTGTGGAACGTCCGTGTCGGACGCAAGCACCATGCGCCCTATGGAGTGTTCGAAGGGATGACCATTTTCGACGCAGGAGCCAAGGTCGGCCAGGCGGCCATTGGATATATCCCGACTGACCAGGAGTGGCGCTTCGTGAATATTTACGAAGATACGGCCACATCGATGCGCGCACTTGTCGAAGGCATCGACAAGACGGGATTTTCACGGGATGAACCGTGGAAGATGACGGGCAGCAGCTTGCCGGAACATGAAACCTTCTTCTTCTATCTCCAGCGTATCTGCAATCACTGCACTTATCCTGGCTGTCTCGCGGCCTGTCCCAGAAAGGCGATCTATAAACGGCCGGAGGATGGTATTGTCCTGATCGACCAGAACCGTTGCCGCGGCTACAAGAAATGTGTTGAACAGTGTCCCTTCAAGAAGCCGATGTACCGGGGCACGACGCGGGTGTCTGAGAAGTGCATCGCCTGCTATCCTCGCATCGAAGGA
Source organism: Nitrospira sp. (assembly GCA_046604365.1). Taxonomy (GTDB): domain Bacteria; phylum Nitrospirota; class Nitrospiria; order Nitrospirales; family Nitrospiraceae; genus Nitrospira_D. Next base: position 16,748 of record JBJACV010000015.1, on the reverse strand, counting down.
AAAGACCCTCTGACGGGCGGCGAACCGATGGAAACCCGTTGTATGGCGGCCTGTGTCGGAAAGATCCGGATGCAGAGTCTGGTGCGGATCGGTGAGGACGGTCTATGGGCTGAAGATCGTTGGCATCCGCTGTACTACACCATCCGCGTCGAGCAAGTGGCGCTTCCGCTGTATCCGCAGTGGGGCACGGAACCCAATGGATTCTACATTCCGCCACGGCATAGCCCACGCGGGTACGCCAGGCAGATGTTCGGACCGGGCGTGGACAATGCGATCGAGAAATACCTCGTGCCGAGCCGCGAATTGCTGGCGGTGCTTCAGCTTTGGAGAGCGAGTCAGCAGATCGTGTTCCGCTACGATGTGATCCCTGGTCCCAAGGTGTTCGAGACGCAGATCCACGGGAAACGCTTTGAGATGTACAACGATACCGTCCTCGGATTTAATAAATCCGGCAAAGAAGTGGCGCGTATCCAGGTCGAAGAGCCGATCTATATCAGGCCGGCTGAGCGCGTGACGTGGCTCTAAGAAAGTAGTGCCCGGCGCAGGGGGTTGAGAACCAGCAGAAGTTCTCAGGTTATACCCTGCGACTGGTCATGTCGGTCAAACATGGAAGGGCGGGGTTCCCCAAAGGGACCTCGCCCTTTCACTTTCTATCAGTCTTTCGGCTCAGGGCGAACTGCTGCTTCTGCGCACTTGACGGGTATTGGGAGGTCCAGTAGATTCCAAATGTTAGGATATACTCATCTTTATACCAATCTGTACCGAATGGAGCGGCCTCCGCGTGGACTCCCCTCAGCAGCCAGCGACTCCCTTTGCCGCGCAAGCCGTCCCATTTGCTGAGTTCTTGGCATCTGGAAAACTGCCTGATGGCTATCTGGCCAGCGAATATGTGGCTCAGCAATTTGTTGAGCGTCTGGTTCACTATATTTTAAGTGTGCCGTCCGGGAGCTATTCTATGGCTGAGCTCAGCAAGCTCCTGGAACAACTCGACCCGCGGGCGCAGGTGTTTTTTTTCCAGCGCTTGAAGGAAACCAGTCCAGAATGTCTGAAGGACTTTGCCCCTCTCTACTACGGTTTCATGAACGAGTTCGACTCTCTCCTGTTTACGTAGCGCATAAAATACTCCTTGTTGTCCTGTCAATCTCATGTATAATTAAGCAGCGTACTTACAAAACGACACAAGGAGTATCATGAATCCATCTTTGCAGCGCGCGGTCACCAGTTTCTATAACCTGATTTATGAAGCCCAAACGTTTGCGACCGCCATGGCGCGTATCGATACGGCGGAACAAGAACATTATGCCGGACGAATCGAGGGGTTGAACTGGGTGCTCGATCGATGCCAAGAACTTGAGGACATGGACGCCAACCTCACTCCGTCCTCCCTCCAGCGAGTGCTCGGCGAAGTGAAATCTGATTTGGAACATGAACTGTCGGTTCAGCGCCGAGAAAAAGGACGCAGAGCCGATGGGCGGGAAGAAGCGCTCAACTTCGTTGCAGACTATCTCTCCAGCCTTATTACGGCCACAGAGATCGAATCAGCAAAAACACCAGCCTAACCGGACGTCTGTACAGAAGAACTAGTACCGCGAAGCGACCCGTACGTGACCACTCTATAGACTACCCATACAAGTCCGCATGTCTTCAACACCTCGCAGGCCAGTGGCCCCTTGGTTGACAAGCAAATCACGCGGGGCAACGGCCCGCCCTCGACAAGCCCCGCCGGATTCAAAAGATCAGTTTCGATCCCTCAATGCGTCCCTGCTCTATTGCCCTCGCTGTCGCGTTGCCACGCCGACGAGAGAACGTTTATTACTTGTCCTTCCGACCGGTAATCTCTACGAATATCTGTGTCTGCATTGTGGCGCCTCGACTGGCTCCAAGACCGAGAGCCCACAGGGACAGCGGCAGATCATCACGCCATAGTCCTCACGCTGTCTTTGGCAAGCCCACCGGCCAGACAAGAAGCCGGCGGCGGTATAGAAGTATACCGTCAGAGGGAAAACGCAGAACCACAGAGGCTATGAAGTGATTTGATCGAGTGGAATACCTTCTTCGATGAGCATCACAGGAATGTTTTCACGAATCGGATAGAGGATTTTCAAGTCAGCCCGAACAAGGCCGTCTTCCAACTGTTCCACCACGGGCTTGTTGCCTTTATTCATCAATCCCCCGCGCGCAACCGCTTCATTGAGTTTCTTGACCAAGGCGGCATCGGCTGTCATGACTGGTTGTTTTGTTTCCGGGCAGCAAAGAATGGCCAGAAGATCCTGACTGATACTCACAAGAGCAGCCCTCCATCGTCACTCGAATGCCGGTCTCGACAACTCCATCAATTTGACGGTGCGTAGGATAAAGGAAAGAAGAATCGAGCGCAAGCCAAACTCAATTCTGTCTCCTCAACGAATAGACGTTCTGATACAATGGAAAATAGATCCAAACCACCGCATCTTCTCATATGATCAAAGCGCTATCGAGATGTTTTTTGGCCGGTCTTGTCGTATTAGTCCCCACATGGGCCACGTTCTTGATTCTTTCGACACTCTTCAGGGCATTGGATAACGTCGTTGGAAGCTATATGACCGATCCTCTACCGGGACTAGGGATGCTCATGTTGGTGCTTCTCCTCGTGCTCGTCGGGTTTATTGCCGACCATATCATCGGTGAGCACTTGATGAGGCGGTTGGAACAGCGGCTTGAGCAGATTCCTCTCGTACAAAGCATCTATCTCACATTAAAAGGGATGACCGACATTTTGAATTTTCGCTCTCGCTTCGGCAGCAGCACGGTCGTTGCCTTCCCCTTTCCCCGGGACGGACTTTGGGCGATGGGATTTGTGATGGGATCTGCCCCGACAGCGATTCAGGTTGTGCCTTCTGACAATCTTTTCATGGTATTTGTGCCGACGGCGATCCACCCCTTCACGGGATTCTTGGCGTTTGTTCCAGAACGGGCGCTTCGGCCCCTCAACCTACTCCCGGAAGATGCGATGAAGATGGAATTCTCCGCCGGGTTCTACAAACCACAGACAGGTTGGCTCAGCGCGCCGAAATCACACCCGTAGACTCATGACCCTTCCCGCACACATCGTTGTCAGGCAGGCAGGTTATGCGGATGTAGACGCATTGGTCGAATTCAGCGCGGCGATGGCCCGGGAAACAGAAGGGCGGTGCCTCGATCGAGACAGGCTTCGCAATGGGACCCTTGCGGTATTCAATGCGCCCGAGCGGGGATTTTTCCTCGTCGCCGAGGTCCTTGACCGAGACCGCTTTCGACTCGCAGGTCAGCTGATGGTGACGTTTGAATGGAGCGATTGGCGCAACGGAGTCTTCTGGTGGGTGCAGAGTGTTTATGTAGACCAAGCCTGGAGACGGCAAGGAGTCTACCGGGCCATGCATGCAGCGATGGTCGCAAAGGCAACAACTGATCCTCATGTCTGCGGCATCAGGCTCTACGTGGAACGAAATAATCATGAAGCTCAGGCTGTCTATCGGCGTGTCGGATTAGCTTCGTCCGCGTATGTGGTCTACGAGCAGGATTTTGTATTATCAAAAGCAATAGATCGGCCTCATAAAGCAGATAGCTAGGAGGACTCATGCTCTTCAGAACATCCGTGCTTTTTCTTGTCGGATTAAGTCTTCTCACCAACGGCTGTGTCCTCAGCCGCGGGCGGGTTGGAAACCCCATACAAGAGGAAAATCTCAGCCAAATCGAAAAAGGAATCAGCAAAAAAGAATTGGTAGTGACCCTCTTTGGAGCTCCCGATCGAATCATCGTCGGCAATGACAAGGAGATTTTCCAGTACTACTACTACGATGGGAAATCTCCCGGGCTTATCTTGCTCGTGTTCAATCTTCTGAGCGTGAATTTAAGAAGTGATAATCTCTATGTGTTCTTTGACCGGCAAGGCATCGTACAGGATGTGATCTACGGCAAACGAACACCAGAAGTCGATTTTACGCTGAGACCCTGGGGGAAATAGCACAATCATGCCTGCACAGTACGGCCGCCTTCTCATGGTCTTCATACTCTGTATGGGCTTGTGGGGCTGCGCGGTTCGAAGGGTTGATTTCAACGCACCGATCACACCGGAAGATCTTTCCTTTATCAGGGCCGGCGAAACCACCTTGCATCATGTCGTTGATCGTATCGGTGCGCCGGAAGAGATTACGGCTGTGTCCGATCAGTTTCTTGCGGAATTCAAATGGAGCACAACACGCTCGTCGTCTCTCAATTTAGGGTACTTATTTCGAATCGTATCCCCCGTGGCGCCCACGATGACCTTATCGGGGACAGGAATTAATATTCAGCGTCTGCTCATCATCTGCGATGACCGCCTCATCGTACGTTCCTACGCCTTTGGTTTGACGGACGAGCATGCCTTGTTTGAGTTCTGGCCGTTCTGACCACCAGGGTTCCGCACGAATCACCCGCCTTCCCCTCGGCGTACTATCCCGTTATAATGCCTGCCCATGGGACTGGACTCAGCTGATGACACATCACCCCTTCGTCCCGACACTCCACCCCCTTCCTATATCCTGGCCCATAAGGACACGGAGTTTTTAGAACGCGACGAACTTCGCCCGATTCGAATCGGGCTGGAACTGCTGAAGCCGGAACTGATTCAGCGCGAGGAAGGCATCCAATCGACCATCGTGGTGTTCGGCAGCGCGCGGTTGCAAGATCCGGATACGATGGCGAAGGGGCTTCACAAGGCGGAAGAAGAAGCGGCACGATCACCCGATGATCCCGCAATCAGACGGCAGCTTGCGATTGCCCGGCGACAGCTGGCCCTCTCAAAGTATTACAATGTGGCACGCGAGCTCGGACGCTTGGTGTCGTCCACATGTCAGATCGATGGGCATTGCGACCACGTCGTCGTCACCGGCGGAGGGCCCGGCATTATGGAAGCCGCCAACCGTGGGGCGGCGGATGTCAATGCAAAATCGATCGGCCTCAACATCACACTGCCTCACGAGCAACATCCGAATCCCTACATCACACCGGCGCTCAATTTTCAGTTTCGCTATTTTGCGATCAGGAAAATGCACTTCCTCATTCGGGCCAAGGCGCTCGTCGCGTTCCCCGGAGGCTTTGGCACCCTCGACGAACTCTTTGAAACCTTGACCCTTCTCCAGACCGGTAAAACGGACCATATGATGGTGGTGTTGGTCGGGCGTGAATTCTGGGAAGGGCTGATCAATTGGCAATGGCTTGTCGACCATGGGCTTATCTCACAGAAAGACCTGGGCCTGTTCCGCTATGCCGAGACGGCCCAGGAAGCCTGGGACCTGATAGCATGCCACAATGGAGTACCCAACACATGAAGCTCTCATTCCACGGCGCCGCTCGTTCAGTCACCGGAAGCCGTCACATGGTCGAGGTCCCGGGGTTCCGCATGCTCCTCGATTGTGGAATGTTTCAGGGGCGACGAGAGGAAGCGGTGCGGAAAAACCGAGAATTGGGCTTCGACCCGAAATCACTGGGGGCTGTCCTGCTCTCGCACGCCCATATCGACCATTCAGGTGCGTTGCCGGTGTTGCCCCGACAGGGCTTCTCCGGGAAAGTGTACCTCACCCGAGCATCGGCTGATCTCGCCGGCATCATGCTCCAGGATTCCGCGCGCGTGCAGGAAAACGACTGCCGGTATGTCAATAAACAAGAGAAGAGACGCGGGAAAACCTGCGTTCAGCCGTTATACGACGGCGATGATGTCAGGAAGATTGTGAGGAAGTTTGAAGGCGCGCGATACGGTGACCAGCTGAAGATCGCACCGCGGGTCACCGCCTCGTTCTACGATGCCGGCCATATCTTGGGATCGGCCGCTGTCCGCGTCAAATACACGGCGCGGGGCACGAGCACCACGGTCCTATTCAGTGGAGATCTGGGACGGTCCCACATGCCGATCCTGCGCGATCCGGAGCCGCCGCCCGCCTGCGATATCCTGATTCTGGAGTCCACGTACGGCGACCGGCTGCACGAACAGGCCGGCGAGGCAATGAAGAAGAAAGCCCAGGACCTGATCGCCCATGCGCGGCAACACAAGAGCAAGATCATCGTGCCGGCCTTCGCGGTCGGGCGCACGCAGGAACTGGTCATGCGGATCAAGGAACTGGTGGGCGAGGGCCGAGTTGATCCCATTCCCATCTATATCGATTCCCCGTTGGCCGACAAAGCCACGGGTGTGTTCCGGCGTCATCCAGAGTGTTATGACGAAGAGACGCTGAAGACCTTTTCTTCGGATGGCGATGTCTTCGCCTCGCGCTACATCCACTTTGTGTCCTCGTCGGAAGACAGCAAGCGGCTCAATGCCATGCGGGGGCCCTGTGTCATCATTTCCTCGTCGGGGATGTGCGAGGGCGGCCGTGTCATTCACCATCTCAAGCATGCGATTCAAGACGAGGCCAACATCATTGTCTTTGTCGGATTCCAGGCCGAACATACATTGGGACGGAAATTGGTTGAGGGCTGGGACGTGGTGCCGATCTTCGGCGTGCCGACGCCGCGCCGCGCTCAAGTTGTGCGGTTCAATGGTCTCTCGGCCCATGCCGACCGAAACGACCTGCTTGCCTATGTCAGGGCGATTACTCCGTTGCCGAGCAAAGTCTTCATCGTGCATGGCGAAGAGAGGCAGGCCCTGTCGCTGGGCGCTGCCATCCAAGCGGAACATTCAAAGATCGATGTGCGAATCCCGCATCACGGCAGTACGCATGAGGTATAGCCTCAGGTCTCCGGCTCCGCTCACGGCAAAGGGGGCCATTCGGCTGCTCATTCTGTCGTGCCTTGCTCCTCTGATCACTGGCTCGGTCGCTGCTGCCGAATCGGATCATGGCCGCCAACGCATTCGAGACCTAGGCATCGTCATCGGCTCTTATCAGCCCGGCCCCCTCAACGCCATTACTGACGTAGCCGGCGTGAAGGTCGGTCACACGACTCTCATCCAAGGGGAGGGACCGCTCAAGCCAGGTTACGGGCCTGTGCGCACCGGCGTCACTGCCGTGATTCCGCGCGACGACGTCTGGCACAAGAAAGTGCCCGCCGGATCGTTCGTGCTGAATGGAACCGGCGAAATGACGGGCCTCTCATGGGTGGCTGAATCAGGTTTTCTCGAATATCCCATTGCCCTCACGAATACGCTCAACGTCCCGCGTGTCGCCAACGGCGTCATGAGCTGGATGATTCAGCAGTATCCCGAGATCGGCATCGCCGATGACACGCTGACGCCGGTTGTCGCTGAATGCGACGATGGGCGATTGAATGACATCCAGGGCCGCCATGTGTCCGAGCAGGATGTGATGGCGGCGCTCGACAGTGCGATCGGCGGTCCGGTGAAAGAAGGCACGGTCGGGGCAGGCACCGGCATGATCTCCTATGGATTTAAGGGAGGCATCGGCACCTCGTCGAGAAAACTGTCTGAGAAAGAAGGTGGCTACACCATCGGAGTGCTCGTCAACGCGAACCATGGCCGCAGGCCTGAACTGGTCATTGCCGGCGTGCCGGTGGGAAAACTCTATGAACCGCCTCAGCAGATGTCCGAAGCCCTCGCGCCGGGCCAGAGCGAAGGGTCCATCATTGTGATCATCGCCACCGATGCCCCGCTCGATAGCCGGCAGCTCACCAGATTAGCCAAGCGCGCCGCGCTCGGCCTCGCCCGTACCGGGTCCACCGCGCGCCATGGCAGCGGGGACTTCATGCTCGCCTTCTCGACCGCGAACGTCATTCCGCACTATCCCAAAGACCCTGCCTATACGTTGACCCATCTCGCAGATACCCATCTGAATCCGCTGATCACCGCCACGGTGGAAGCCACTGAAGAGGCCATCCTCAACGCCCTCACCATGGCGACGACGGTCACAGGCCGCGACGGCCACCGCGTCGAAGCCATCGACTTCGATCGTGTCAAAGCGTTGATGGTCGGCCCATTCCGGAATTGATTCTTCGATTCTCAATGCCGAGTCAGATGTCGCCCCGTGGGGAGGCTTGCAATTTCTCCCCCCCGCTCGGTATTCTCCAGTCGCCTCAGTTGGAGAACGACCAGATGAACGAGTATCAAATCGGTGGCGGCTTGCGGCTGCTGACGGCGGTTGAAAAGACCGAAGCCTTCGGCGAGTTTTTGAAGACCCGCATGGTTCGTGCCCTCGAAACCGAAGATCCGACGGAACTCCACTACCTGCTTGCGCAGGTCGACGACTATCATTCCTATCTGTGGCGGTATTACAAACAATTGGCACAGACCCGGTCTCAACGCATGGATCCAGGCGTCTGACGTTTCCGTCAGACGCCACCCGCGCGCATGCCCAGCCCCTTGCCCCCATCACTTCCGCAGACCACCGCGTTGCGCTTTGCGGCGGCGTTGTCCAAACGATCGGATACGGAGGCGGCAGCGCGCGATCTTGCCGATGAAATCCAAACCAAGCTCGGTACCGCCTCGATCGATCTCGTCTGTCTGTTTTTTTCAGCCCATCATGCCTCAAAATCCGAGCTCTTAGCGGCCATGATCCGGCAGTCCCTTCACCCGCGCATGATGGTCGGGTGCAGCGGGGAGGGGGTGATTGCCGGCGCAGAGGAACTGGAAACAGCTCCGGCGGTCACGCTCTGGGCGGCGTCGTTGCCCGATGTGGCGCTGCAGCCGATTCGATCGTCGTTCTCGCCCGTGCAAGACCAGTTTCGGCTATCCGGTTGGCCGGAACCAAGTGCGATACAGTCCTCGTTTCTCCTGCTGGCCGATCCGTTCAGCACCCCTATGCGAGAAGTTCTTGGACTCATCGATGAACGGTATCCGGGGGCCAAAGCCATCGGTGGATTAGCCGGAGGAGGGCAGGGTGAGGGGGAGAACCGGTTGATCTTCCAAGACGAAGTGCTTACGGGCGGATTGGTGGGAGTTCGGCTGTCAGGAGCAGTGGATGTCCGCCCGGTCATTTCACAAGGCTGTCGGCTCATCGGTGAGCGGTTCGTCGTCACAAAGGCCGAGCACAATCTTGTTTATGAGCTCGGCGGTGTTCCGGCATTGGAGCGGTTACAGGCGGTCTTTGAGTCATTGCCGGAGGAAGACCGGCGCCACGCCCATCGGGCCTTACATCTCGGTATCGTCATCGATGAACATCGGGACCGGTTCGAGCGGGGCGATTTTCTTGTCAGGAATCTCGTCGGGGCCGATCAAACGACCGGATCAGTGGCGGTGGGCGATGTCGTGCAAGAAGGGCAAACCGTGCAATTCCAACTGCGGGACGCCAAATCGGCCAGCGAGGACATGAATTTGTTGCTGGCCGCCGATCGGGCTGCCCATCGCCGTCAGCCGCTCGGAGCCCTTATATTCAGTTGCTGTGGCCGGGGACGGGGCTTGTTTGGCAGGTCCAATCACGACGCGGTGACGATGGCAGACCGGTTGGGCTCGATCCCTCTGTCGGGATTTTTTGCGCAGGGTGAAATCGGACCAGTCGGTGGCAGAAACTTCCTGCATGGCTATACGGCCTGCATGGCGCTCTTTGCCGAGCAGGATTCTGCGAAAGTCACGATATAAGAAGCGGCATCATGTGCAACGCCGTTCGATGCGGCATAAGGAGGACGTATGAGACGCCGAGTCACCCTAGGCATCATCATGACGTTGGTTTTCACACCACTATTTGGATGGGGAGGTACCATGACTGCGAACGAGAAGGGCTCGGACGCCGGGGAGACGGTCACTGCGTCCGGGCTTAAATACGTCGATCAGGCGGTCGGGGCGGGCGATGTCGCCGTCGCCGGCAAGACAGTGAGCGTCCACTACACGGGGTGGCTGGAAAATGGAAAGAAATTCGACAGTTCGGTAGATCGTGGCCAGCCCTTTTCTTTTCCGCTCGGGGCCGGACGGGTCATCAAGGGGTGGGATGAGGGAGTCCAAGGCATGAAGGTCGGCGGCAAACGCAAGCTGACGATTCCCTCAGACCTTGGCTATGGTTCGCGCGGGGCCGGTGGAGTAATTCCGCCGAATGCGACGTTGATTTTCGACGTCGAGTTACTCGGAGTACGGTGAACGTCGTCACGTCCATCAAGTCAGAACGTCATCAAGTCTCGGCCTTGAGACGTTATGACCTGACGGACTTTTTGACTTTGGATTGCTCCTTATGAAACAGACTCCGCTCATCGCTCAGCATCGCGAGGCCGGCGCCAAACTCGTCGATTTTGCCGGCTGGAACATGCCCATCCAGTACGGTGGAGTGGTCGATGAGTATCAGACGGTCAGGACCAAGGCCGGGTTGTTCGATGTGAGTCACATGGGCCGTGTCGAAGTCAGCGGGGCTGGGGCCCTGGTTTTCTTACAAAAGATCACCACCAATGACGTCGCCGCGCTTCAGCCCATGCACGCGCAGTATTCGATGGTCTGTAACCGGCAGGGAGGCATCAAAGACGATATCTTTGTCTATCGATTGGCCGGCCCGAACGAATATCTGCTGTGCGTGAATGCGTCCAATCTCGACAAGATTCATTCATGGCTGCTGGAGCAGGGCTCACATGTTCCCGACTGCCGGATCCACGATCGTTCGGCGGATATCGCGCAGATCGCCCTGCAGGGTCCCGCCACGCGCGCAGTCGTCGCAACCTTTGGATCAACGGCGCTGGATGCGCTCAAGCTCAGAGAGTCGACCATGGTCACAATCGAGTCGGTTCCTTGCATGGTCGCCCGGACCGGCTATACGGGTGAGTTCGGCTATGAGTTCTATCTGTATGGACCGCCGGCACCGGTCTGGAATGCTCTGCTGGACAGGGGGCAGTCCGCCGGCGTCAAGCCTGCGGGACTCGGTGCGCGCGATCTCCTGCGTCTGGAGATGGGCTATCTGCTTTATGGCAATGATATTGATGAAGCAACCACGCCGATTGAAGCAGGCGTGGAATGGGCCGTGAGTTTCACCAAGGGAGATTTTATCGGCCGCGATGTATTATGGGCTCAGAAAGAAGCGGGTCCGGGCCGCCGGTTCATTGCCTTCGAGCTTCTGGAAAAAGGCGTCCCACGGCATGGATTCAAGATTCTTGATCCTGCAACATCGAATCCGGTCGGAGACGTCAGCAGCGGCAATCTGTCGCCTCGCTTACAAAGAGGGATCGGGTTGGGCTACGTGCCGGCGGCCTATGCCGCTCCGGGGACCTCGATCGCGGTTGATATCAGGGGCAAGGCCCTTCTCGCGACGGTGGTCAAGCCGCCGTTCTATACGAGAAAAAGGACGTGAGGTGTGAGGCGTAAGATGAGCAGAAGATAAGATGACCAGAAACATCTACACAGGCAAAGTCGTCACTCTCAACATCGATACCGTGACTCTGCCGAACGGGGCCACGATCGATCTTGAGACGATCCGCCACCCTGGAGCGGCCGCAGTCGTCCCCGTAAAGGATGATGGCACGGTCGTGTTGATCCGGCAGTTTCGCCATGCGGCAGGGGGATTTATCTATGAAATCCCTGCGGGAAAACTCCAGCCCGGCGAAGACCCTCTCCACTGTGCGTCGCGGGAGTTGGAAGAAGAGGTGGGCTATCGCGCCTCTTCCTTCGAGTTGCTTTCCAGCATTTTCACGGCTCCGGGGTTTGCCGACGAAGTGATTCACGTGTACAAGGCGACGGGGCTGACAACGGGCCGGCAGCAGCTGGACCCGGACGAAGTATTGGACATCATCGAAATGCCGCTTGCAGAGGCGGTGAGCAAAATCGAGGACGGGACGATCCGTGACGCGAAGACGATCGTAGGGTTACAGGCAGTCTATCTCAGAACCAGCCGGCTATAAAAAACTTGAGGGGATTCCCGCAAGAAGTGAAATCCCCTCAAGCAAACTAGTCTCGCCGAGATAAGAAGGAAATTACTTGCCCTTCTCGTCCTTCTTCTTCTCTTCGCCGAAGGTGTCGGCATGGCCGCCCTTCTTGTCTTCCTTCTTCTTCTCATCGCCGTACACAACCACGTGGCCACCCTTCTTCTCTTCCTTCTTCTTCTCTTCCGCGAAAGAAGGAGCGGTGAAGGTCACTGCCACTGCGACTGCCATGATTGCCATCAACATGTGCTTCATAGTGTTATACCCCTTAGTTTGGAGATGATTGAAATATGTGCCGCTCATTCAGCACTGGTTGAATGTCTAGCAAGCTTGGTGCCGCTGTATTTATCCAGGCGAATTCGAACCTTTATCATAAGAATCCACGTGTTACGGAATTCTATTAATGAAGGGTTGAATGATCCTTCCTACGAGACTCTGTGGCAGGATTGCTGAGCCAAGACCAAACTGCCTCAGGGGTCTCATCGGGAAGGTAGTCCGTACTCAACGCAACTGACTGTTGAGAGGAATTTCTCCCCAACCATGATCCGAACCGTCATCAGGGAGCTTCAGAAAGAAGCCGGTTCACACCGGTTGAGAATCGTGCTATCTTTCGTGCCCTGCGTGACGTCAACTGTGAATGGCCACGCGTCAATTGTGTAGTAGAAAATGGGCGTCGTTCAATCGAATACACCATAAGAAAAAGCTACGAGGAGCACGGACATTTATGTTGCTGAGTGGAAAGAAAGGCCTCATCATCGGTGTGGCCAATAAACACAGTATCGCGTGGGCCATTGCCCAATCTGCCGCCAGTCAGGGGGCTCAGCTCCTATTCAATTATCAGAATGAGCGGTTGCGGCAGAATGTCGAAGAACTCGCCGCCACGGTGTCGGGCGCAAAGGCCTATGTCTGCGATGTGGGGAATGATGGAGAAATTGCGTCACTTATGAAGCAGGTGGAAAGGGAATTCGGGCGACTCGATTTTCTTGTCCACTCTCTGGCGTTCGCTCCACGTGAAGAATTGACCGGTCAGTTTGTGAATACGACGCGCCAGGGATTTGCAACGGCGCTGGATGTCAGCGCCTATTCACTGGTGGCGGTTGCGCGAGCCGCGATGCCATTGATGACCGAAGGAGGCTCGATCGTCACGCTGTCCTATCTTGGCGCAGAACGGGTTGTGCCGCATTACAATGTGATGGGGGTTGCCAAGGCTGCGCTCGAATGCACCGTGCGGTACCTGGCCTATGATCTTGGTCCGAAGAATATCCGGGTGAACGCGATCTCTGCCGGGCCGATCAAGACGCTTGCCGCCCGTGGTGTGTCAGGCATCACCAAGATGGTCGATCTTCATAAAGAGTTTGCCCCGCTCAGACGGGCCACCGAACAGGGTGAGGTCGGCGATACGGCGCTGTTTCTCGTAAGTTCTTTGGGACGGGGGATTACCGGAGAGATCATCTACGTGGACGGCGGATTCAACATTCTGGGGATGATGGCTCCCGGCGAATCTCCGGCCTCCTGACCAGCCACCGACTCTTCCAAGATCCGGCTCCAGCCAACGTACGCTAAGGTTCTGTTCCAGCTTGTCCATCCCTCTGCCGTAAGTTGTCCCTCAGGCATCAGAATTCGCAGGCTCAATCAGTTCGCCTGATGGGAAGAGCGTTGGTTTATCAATTGGTTCCATCTACGTCGGCATCTGACTAACGTGGCACCGCGTTTGCTGTGTCCTCAGACATTCATATAGACGAATCCTACTCTTGCCACGGGATGTCCGAATGTTGAGGAAAACGCTTGGAGTCGCACTCGGCCTTATCGTGGCCGGTCATGCTCTTTTACCGGTGCCGTCTCAGGCGCAGGTTTCCGCAAAGCATCTCTCCAAAGAGGCGCTTCAGGAGTGCGATCAAGGGCGGGCGGCAACGGTACGCGAAGCGCGGCTCATGCATTTCCAAACGGGACAGGCGCTGGCAGAGCAGGCTGTATCGCTCGATGAACGATACGCCGACGCGCATTTTTCGCTCTTTTGCAATTTAGGAGAAATCCTTCGCATCGACGGCGAGTCCGTCACCGCGACTTTCGGGTTCCGCCGCATGATGAATGAACTTGATCGGACTCTTGAACTCAATCCCGGTCACCTCGATGCGCTTTCGGCCAAGGGGACCTTCCTCGTGAAGCTCCCTGGCGTCCTGGGAGGCGATAAAGAAAAAGGAGAACAACTTTTACAGCAGGTCGTCAAGCGGGCGCCGCACGCGGTCAATGCGCGGCTGGCGCTTGCCAGAGTCCGGTGTGAGCGGGGCCGGCATCAGGAAGCTGTGACGCTGGCCTCCGATGCCTTGGCGATCGCCCGGAAGCACAAACGGGCCGAGTTTATCCCGGAAGCAAGGGCTACGCTCCAGCAGCTTCGTACCAATGCGACCGCTGCCAGTTACAAGCCGCCGCTCTGACACTCAGTCGATGGTTCCTCTCAACTGCTTCAATCGTCCCTGCCGCTTCTTCCCCTCGATTCGCCTATTCTGGGAGCCTTTCGTCGGCTTCGTCGGTTTCCGTTTCTTCTTCGGGGTGGCGACACGTTGAATTATGAGGCTGAGCCGCGCAAGCGCGTCTTCGCGGTTTCGTTCCTGCGTTCTGTGCTGCTGCGCCTTGATCGTGATGACGCCCTCTTCGGAAATTCGGTGGTCCCGCAGCTTCAATAGTTCTTCCTTGTAGAACGGCGGCAAGGAGGAGGACTTGATATCGAAGCGGAGATGAATAGCCGTTGACACCTTGTTGACGTGCTGCCCGCCCGCCCCTTGTGACCGCATGGCATGGAGCTCGATCTCCGACTCGGGGATGGCGATCTGCGAGGAGACTTGGAACATGGGAGCCACCCCGTCATCTCCTGTCGTGATGTGCTGGTTTCGGTTCGATAGCGGTGCGGATGACACGAAAGGGTCCCCTCATGGGACGGCCAGAGGGAGTGCCCGCTACCATTTACTCGTGCCGGCGTCCTGCGACAGTACCCTATTGGTCTCCGTCGACGGTAATGACGACCATGTACCCAACCAGCTGGCTCCTGGTGAGGGAGATATCAACCTCACCGGTTTGTCTGAACCTTGGTGGTCGGGTAATTCGATTCCAGGACGAAACGCTTATGACGCGGTTGCGTCGGGCGCGCATTATCGTGGCCCACAAGGGCACGGAACCTCCGGATCTGTTCAGCGCTGACTTCGATGGTGTCATGCAGAACGGCCCAGATGACCCCTTCATAACAGGGCGGGGTGGTGTAAGACCCGAAGTAGCGGTAGTACGTGAGGTTCTTTGGTAAGAGGTTCATCGGGTTGATCAAATGTTCGTGGTCCTCGATGAACTCCCCGACCTTCTTCGGGGCATGGTCGAGAAACGTTTCAAAGAACGGGTTGTGTTTGCCTTCTTCCATGAATACTGCCACGACCGCCGCTTCATGCCGTTCGTTGTGGTGCACAAGGTGCAGCTCCATCGGGTAGTGCTTCTGATCGACGGTATGCTCGCTCGGGGCGTGGAAATGGAATTGTTCAAGTAAGTAGAGATCTTCATCAAATACGATGGTGCTGTCCTTGTCAAAATGGAGCACCGTCTGGCCGTGCCGTGGATAACGGGACGCCACCTGCTCCGAAAGCGGTTCAAGTTCTTCCAATGTATGCCCGTTGTTGATCACATGAAACGGAGAATCTTTGTAAGAAAATTCAATTTTGGCGAGATCGAGCTTGTAGGTTCGCAACAAATCAATGGGCGATTGAGCCATCCCCTTTTCACAGAGGGCAAATTCAGGTCCGATGTCCCCCCAATGCAAGGGCCCGACACTTCCCTCGTATCCCCAGCGAGTCCCCTCTGATTCTCCGGCATGCAACCACTCAGCCGGCAACACCCAGGCGATTATCCACGGCACTATCAGAAGTACGGCACGCATAATGGCCTCCGTCGTGCGAGATCAAAATGACCGCTCGCGAGTATAAATAACACATCCGCGTATCGATAAAAAAGATGTGCCCAAGGTACCAGACAACCAGAATACGGCGGGTTACTTCCCTCAGGACGAAGGGAGTTGGATTGGGGGTTCCGCCAGACAGGGTCTTCCCGGGAGCGTCAAGGCATCAAGAAGACTACATGCTCCGGAATACCTATTGCAGTTCCGGCACGCGGTCGATGATACGGAGTTTCACGTCGTTGCCCAGTTGGATCTGGACCATTTTGCTGGAGAGACTTTCACGCATCTGCAGGACGTCCTGCGCGCTGAATTGCAACTGACCGCCGCACCGTTCGACCAGGTGGTAGAGCAACAGGGTCGTGAGATAGTGAACCTCGTCGTCGTTGGCATGTTCACTACAGTTGAGAATCTGTGGCATGGCGGTTTGGATGTGGTTGCGTTGTGGGGGTACTTATCGCCGAACCGCCGGCTATTCCACAATGCCCCAAATGGAGGGGGTCTTCCATGGGAAAACAGATTCCTTCAGTGAATTTAACAGCTTATGAAATTGTCGGCTGCGAAGATCATGAATTTCTCAAAGAGCCCTGTCAATTCCATCGGACGAACGGAAGAGGCAGACGACGATCCGGGGTATTGCATGGCCCAGGAGGGCATGCTTCGAACGATCCGGATGGCCGGCGCGACCCATGTATAACCCCGGACGGGTCGCGCCAAGTCAACGGCAGGTTATTCCTTCGGCGGTACAGCGGACGAATGATGGCTGGTAATCAGCCATTGGTTGCCGTCCCACTTGTAGGTGAAGGTGTACCGGGCTTTGACGCTGGCCCCGGTTTTCTGGAAGTTGAAGGTGTAGAAACCTGCGTCGATCGCCGTATTACAATCGATTTCGATTTCGCGCGAGTCTACAGAATCGATGCGTCCCACCGGGTGGTTTTCCAGAAAATGGTGGAAATAGTCCTCTTTGTCGAGGGCGGTGCGCCGCGGCCGGCTCGATACCGTCGGGAGCAAGAGCGACGTCGGCGCGTAATTGGCGGAGACTTTG
>JBJACV010000014.1:0-108091 GCA_046604365.1 Nitrospira sp. | reverse complement strand
CGACGGTGAGCTACCAGGGCAATCTGAACTTTACCGGGGCGGACCTGCTGACGGTGACGAGCACGGACAGTAACGCGGTGGTGGATACCGACACGGTGGCGATCACGGTGACGGCGGTTGCGAACAACGCACCGAGTCTTACCACAAATGCCGGCTCAGTAGTCGTCCAGGGACTGACCGACGTCATTACTTCAGGCGAATTGCAGGTAACGGACTTGGACAACACGCCGGACCAACTGGTTTATACAGTCACAAGCTTGCCCGGGAACGGTCACCTTGAACTAACGACGGCTCCAGGCGTGGCAATCACAACGTTTACGCAGGCGGACATCAATGCAGGCCGACTGATGTTCGTCCATGACGGCGCAGTGAGCACAAGTGAGAGTTTTACATTTACCGTCAGTGATGGCGCTGGAGGACTCATCGGGGCGTCGACATTCACCATTGCGGTGTCGCCATTTGCGCCGCCCCTCCCCCCGCCGCCGTTGCCCCCTTTATCGCCGCCGCCCATTGATCCAGCTCCCGGTCCTATCCCAGGCCCCGGGCCAGCGCCGGGTTCCACGGGGACCAGATCGCCGGTGTTGCAGCCTCCACCGGTGCATATTCAGACGGTGGGTGTACCCGATGAACTGGTGAAACGAGTAGCACTGGCGAGCAAAAACACTGTCAGAACGGAGAAGCCGGATATCGCGATCCAGGAGCCGATGCCTCTTTGGGTTGAACCGCTTTCGATTCCGGTTAAGAAAGTGCTGGCCGTGGGCCATAAGTTAGCGGAGCGTTTAACCAAGATGGCGGACGATCTCGATCGAGAGATAGAAGAGCGTGAACGTCAGACCCACCCTATTGGACGGCTCACGTTACTCACTGGGATGGTCCTCTCTGCTGGCTTCCTGGCGTGGATCATGCGCGGAGGAGCTTTGGTGACGAGCTTTCTCGTTTCGATGCCGGCGTGGCGCCGTTTTGATCCGTTGCCCATACTAAAGGCGAATAATCGAGATCGACGGAAGCACGATCGTGAGGTACAGGCGGAGCATGAACGGGAAGATAGGCAATTTCATGGCATTGATCGGATTCTAAAGCCCTTCATGAAGCCAACCAAGCCACAAGAGAAAGATAGAGGCGAAAAACAGAACTCGCAAAACGATTGATGCCGAGCCGGATTCGATGAGCAAATACTGCCCTACCTGCTGAGTGCCACTCAGCCACTTTGCTAAAAAGAAGAATTTGTTACGGGAAACGATTGGTCTTTGCTAAGTTCTCTTTTGAGAATCAAAGACTTGTGAGTTTATTGTTGTACCTGAGTGCACGGCCAATGTTTATTTTTCTATCTCGATACGGATCCAGGCGGTGAAGTTATTGGAAAAGCCCATCAAGGGGAAAATGCAAGCTGTGTGAGGGGGGCGAAGTTGTCATGCGAATGACGCCCTTAGTCTGGATCAGTCTAGGCTTAGTCAGTCTGACGGTCAGCGTCATGTTGGCAGGGGATTCGCTTGTGGATTTGGTGCCGAACCAAGAACGCCAGATCCTTGAGTTCCGTCGAAGTCTTTCAGAATCGTTAGCGGTCCAGTACTCAGCGTTGGCTGAACGCGATCAGATCGAGATGGTGAAGTTTGCGATGGGGGAACTGGCCAAGCGAAACCAGGATATCCTGTCGCTTGCGCTTCTTAAGAAAGATGGGTCGGTTTTGGCACAGATCGGGGAACATACTCGGGTATGGGTGCAGCCACCAGGGGAAGAATCTAGCTTAAACTTTTTCCAGGTTCCGATCTTTGCCGGTGAACAGCCATGGGGAGTGCTTCAGATTGCTTTTCGACAAGCCGACGAGTCTTGGCTTCACAGGTTTCTCACGGACCCGTGGGTGCGATTTCTTGGATTTGTCGGCGGAGTAGGGTTTCTAGGGTACCTCTTTTTCATGAAACGCACGCTGCGTCAACTCGATCCGTCCAGAGTTGTTCCGACTCGTGTAAAGGCTGCGCTTGATGCGCTCACACAAGGCGTGGTCATGATTGACACGCAGGATCTCATTGTTTTGGCGAATGATGCGTTCTGTGAAGCCGCAGGCAAGCCGGTCACCTCGTTGATTGGGTCAGACCTCAGCGCCCTCACCTGGAAGACTGCCGCATCGTCGGTCCACCAGATATTGGAGCATCCCTGGACGAGAGCCATCGTGGAGAAGCAGCCGCAAGATAACGTCTTCTTACTTCTCGATTCCCCGGAGAGTGATCTGCGAAAATTCATCGTGAATGTAGTTCCGATTATGGACGATGGATCGACGGTGAGAGGAGCGCTGGTTTCTTTCCATGATGTCACCGAATTGGATCGTGCGAATTCACGACTCAAAGAAGCGAACAACGAGTTGGAGTCCTCGCGCGGCCAAATTCTGAAGAAGAACCTAGAATTAGAGACCATGAATGCGAATCTTTCTGTCGAGATCAATCAACGAAAAAAAGCTGAGACGGAAAAAGAAAGGCTCTATCAGGAGCTCATGCAGGCATCCCGGCAGGCCGGCATGGCGGATGTGGCATCGAGTGTGCTGCATAACGCCGGGAATGTGCTCAACAGCATCAACGTTTCGACGGATACCTTGTTGAAGACCGTGAAGAAACCAGGAGTCGAGGATGTCTGCCGTATTGCGTCAATGTTTCACGAGCATCAAGACAATTTGTACCAGTTTTTAACCGCCGACCAAAAAGGAAGACAGATTCCTGCTTACTTGAGTTTAGTCGCTGAATCTCTGAGCGGAAATCACCAAACAATTCAGAATGAGCTTGACGCTCTCACGAAACAGGTTGACCACCTCAAGCAAGTGATCACGGTGCCAACCGATGTCACGCGCGTAGGGAATGTTCTTGAGCCGGCGCTCGCTGAGGAATTGATGGAGCAAGCCTTGTTGATCGCGATGCCGGAAGTAGAGCAGTATCGAATCGAGGTTATACGGGAATACCGCCCTGTTCCAAGAATTATGACGGATCGGCACCAAGTCCTACAGATATTGGTGAATGTGATCACGAATGCGAGAAATGCCATGGTGGAATATCCGGGCCGGGCGCATCGGCTCAGTTTGCGAGTTGGTATGGTGCGGGACGGTGGCCGATCGGTGAGATTTGAGGTGGCCGATACCGGATGCGGTATTGCGGCTGAGAATATCCCTCGTCTGTTCGCTCAGGGCTTTACAACCAGAAAGACTGGCCGAGGCCTCGGGCTTCACAGCGCTGCCATCTCTGCCAAGAGTCTTGGCGGATCTATTCAAGCGCATAGTGAGGGAGAAGGGCACGGCGCGACTTTTACGCTCGATCTCCCGCCGACGCTAGCGGAGGCTGTCGCATGACAAATCAAGAGATGATGAACAATCGGCGGATTCTCGTCGTCGATGACAACCATGCCATCCATGATGATTTCAATAAAGTGTTTCACTCAGATATTCGCGAGGCAAACCTCGATCAAGCCCGGGCTGCTCTGTTCGGTAGCCCGCAACCCTTGCAGGAGTCCGAACGGTTTGTGCTGGATTGTGTCGATCAGGGGCAGCGCGCCCTCACCATGGTGCAGTCAGCACTGAAGGAAGGCCGGCCATATTCCGTGGGATTTATCGACATGAGGATGCCGACCGGGTGGGATGGGCTGGAGACGGTTGAACGTCTTTGGAAAGAGGACCCAGAGCTACAGGTGGTTATCTGCACGGCCTACTCTGATCAGCCGTGGGATGAGATCCGGCGTCGAATCGGTCGAAACGACAAGCTGCTCATCCTCCAAAAACCGTTCAGCAGCGTGGAAGTGTTGCAGCTAGCGAGCGCACTCTGCCGAAAATGGAGTCTGGCTCATCAGGTGGGCAAACAGCTGAGCGAATTAAATCAGCTCGTTGACGAACGCACGGCAGAACTGCAGCGCACGAACGATCGGCTGGCGCATTTGAATCAGTGCTTGGTGCGAACCGTGGCGGATCTTGATGCGGCTCAAGCGGAGATTTGCCTCAAAAATACGGAGCTGGAACGGTTAGCTTCTCGCGATTCACTGACCGGGTGTTTCAATCGACGGGCTGTGTACGTGAGTCTTGAAACGGCGTTTGCAGAAAGTCGCGAACAGGGCGTCGAGCTTTGCTGTGTCATGGTCGATATCGATCATTTCAAAAGCGTGAACGATCAATTCGGGCATATGGTCGGGGATCACGCCATCCAAGCAGTCGCTGCTTGTCTGTGCAGTGCAGTGCGGTTGACAGATATCGTCGGTCGTTATGGGGGAGAGGAATTCTGTTTGGTGTTTCCGCGCACGACGTTGGCTGAAGCCGCTGAGATGGCAGAACGCCTTCGAATTCACATCGAAAAAGAAGCAGGGGGTCGGGTACGCACGTCGTTCAAGCTGGCGATGACGGTGAGTTGCGGGATATCTTCCACGAAGCTGGGGGCGGGTACCCCGCTAGAATTGATTGATCAAGCGGACAAAGCGCTGTACGCTGCCAAAGAATCCGGGCGGAATTGCGTCATGGTACTCGACCCGATCATTACCGGGCCAAACGCGCGTGATTTGGTTGAGCCGCAAGTCCGGCGGATCACTCCACGTCCGTCGGACCCGAAGGATTCCCTGTAGGCGAGTTGTTCTCTGTGCAAATGAAGCATGCCTCCCCCGGTCGGCACTCCGCCTGCTGCAGCCAGAGTGGTTCTTCTCGCACATCCGGCCGGATTCCCCCAATGGCAATCGCTGTAATTGTGTATGATCGCGAGTTCCAAGAGGAGCGAAGAAGAGCGACTCTACTTGAGGTCTCAGTACAAGCAGAGTACATAAGGAGTAAGAATATGGCTGGCGCCGTGGTGTAAGGCGGCGGCGGTTCGTGGCGTGAGGATCGGGGGACGATGCAGCGCGTCGGCTGGTTTCGGTCATCATTGGGCAGCAGAGTGGTTGTATCGCTGACAGGCCTGGGGCTTGTCGGGTTTGTTGTGTTCCACATGCTTGGCAATCTGCAAGTCTTTGAAGGGCCCGATGCGCTCAATAGTTATGCTGCGATGTTGCGCGATATGCCGATGTTCCTATGGGCTGCGCGGATTGGGCTGCTTGGGGTCGCGATCTTCCATATTGCCTTGGCGATACAGTTGGCTCTGCGCAATCGACGCGCCCGCCCGGTGGGTTATGCCCTCCGTGGATATCGGCACGCGTCCGTGGCTTCTCGCACGATGGCGCTCACCGGCAGTGTGTTGCTGGTTTTTGTCGTGTTTCATCTCCTGCATCTGACAGCGGGACTCGCCGATCCATCTAGTAATAATCGATTGGATGCAGGAGGCCATGCCGATGTCTATGGCAAGGTTGTCCATGCCTTTCAGAACCCTCTTTATGTCGTGATCTATCTCGTCGGGCAACTCGCGCTCGGTGTGCATCTGAGCCATGCAGTATCCGGCAGCTTGCAGACGCTGGGGATTGAGCATACGGCCTTCAACCGCCTGTTCAAAGCGGCGGGACCGGCGGTTGCATTATTAGTTGTGTTCGGCAATCTGGCGATTATCTTTGCCATCTTTCTTGGAATTGTGCGCACATGACGATACTCGATGCCAAGATTCCCTCCGGGCCGCTGGAGGCCAAATGGGACCGACGCCGGTTCAGTGAGAAGCTTGTAAGTCCCGCCAATAGGCGGCGGATCAAAATCATCGTCGTCGGTACCGGTTTGGCCGGCGCCAGCGCGGCCTCTACATTGGGGCAGCTCGGTTATGACGTGGAGTGTTTCTGTTTTCAGGACAGCCCGCGCCGTGCCCACAGTATTGCGGCACAAGGCGGGATCAATGCGGCAAAAAATTATCAGGACGATGGGGATAGCGTCGCGCGGCTTTTCTACGATACGATCAAAGGCGGAGACTTTCGTTCACGCGAGGCGAACGTCTATCGACTCGCCCAGGTCAGCACACAGATTATCGATCAATGTGTGGCACTTGGTGTTCCCTTTGCCAGGGAGTACGGCGGCCAGTTGGCCAACCGTTCGTTCGGCGGTGTGCAGGTATCCCGGACGTTTTATTGCCGAGGCCAGACCGGACAACAGTTGCTCTTGGGTGCGTATTCTGCGCTCTGCTGGCAAATCGAACGTGGCCGGGTCACTATGCGCCCGCGCACTGACATGCTCGACCTCATCATTGACGAGGGGCATGCGCGAGGGATTGTGGTCCGCGACTTGGTTACCGGCCAGATCACAGCCCATACAGCACATGCCGTCGTATTGGCTACCGGCGGATACAGCAACGCCTACTATCTGTCTACAAATGCAATCGGCAGCAATGTGACCGCAACGTACCGCGCATGGAAACAAGGCGCCGCCTTTGCCAATCCCTGCTTCACGCAGATCCATCCCACGGCGATCTCGCCGGCAGAAACACATCAGGCCAAGCTGACGCTGATGTCCGAATCCCTCCGAAACGACGGGCGGCTTTGGGTGCCGGCCACACCGTCGGACAGCCGGCTTCCGGGTGCAATTCCCTCTTCTGAGCGAGACTACTTCCTGGAACGCCGCTATCCGGGCTTCGGCAATCTGGTACCTCGAGATGTCGCCTCCCGCGCCGTCAAATCGTTATGTGATGAGGGGCGGGGAGTCGGGCCGGGCGGCCTAGGGGTTTATTTGGATTTCAGCGATGTAATCGAACAGCAAGGGGCCGATGTCGTGCGAGAGCGGTACGGTAATCTGTTCGATATGTATCGGCGGATCACCGGGGAAGACGCCTACCAGACACCCATGCGTATCTATCCGGCGCCGCACTATACGATGGGGGGGCTTTGGGTCGATTACAATCTTATGAGTACTGTTCCCGGTCTCTTTGTCATCGGCGAGGCAAATTTTGCGGACCACGGTGCGAACCGATTGGGTGCCAGTTCGTTGATGCAGGGGCTTGCCGACGGATATTTCATCCTGCCCTATACGATCGGACATTATCTGGCTACGACGAGGCTGGAGCCGCCGGCAGCGGATCACAGTCTGTCTCGCGCGGCGGTGGGGCGTGTCACAGGCAGGTTGAATAAGTTACTGCAGCCGAGCGGACGCCGAACCGCTGCCTCATTCCATCAGGAACTAGGCAGAATATTGTGGGATCATTGTGGAATGGCGCGCTCTGACTCTGGGCTGAATCGGGCGCTACGGGAGATTCCGTCATTGCGCGAAGAATTTTGGCGCAGTGTGGTGGTCCCTGGGTCGGGGGAAACGTTCAATCAAGAGCTGGAGTATGCGGGTCGGGTCGCGGACTTCCTCGAGTTCGGCGAATTGCTTTGTCACGACGCTCTGTTTCGGAAGGAGTCTTGCGGGGCACATTTCCGTGAGGAGCATCAGACTGCCGATGGCGAGCCACAGCGGGATGATGAGCGATTTGCCCATGTCGCCGCGTGGGAATATCGGGAGGATGGTCCACCCATTCTACACAAAGAACCGCTTACCTTTGAGTTTGTGCAGCCGACGACCAGAAGCTACCAATAGTCGGTGATGGCTGAGTGGTAAAAGGTGAGGAGTATGGGGTGAAGGGGGCAGAAGCAAGGAGTGGGGAGCAAAGCGTGAGAGGATTGGGCAAGAGGCTGATAGGGAAAGTATGAAGTTCACTCTGAAAGTTTGGCGGCAGCGGGGGCCTGATGCCAAAGGCCGGTTTGCGGTATATGAAGCCCAAGATGTCAGCCCCGGCATGTCATTTCTGGAAATGCTCGATGGAGTGAATCAGCGCTTGATTCTGGCTGATGAAGAGCCTGTGGCGTTTGAGCATGACTGCCGCGAGGGGATCTGTGGGAGCTGCTCGCTTGTGATCAACGGGGTGCCTCATGGCCCCGAACGCGGGATCACGACGTGCCAACTCTATATGCGGCAGTTTTCCGATGGGGCCAAAATTACGATCGAGCCCTGGCGTGCCCGCGCGTTCCCCATTATCAAGGATCTTGTCGTAGACCGGCGGGCGCTGGATCGGGTGATGCAGGCAGGGGGCTATATCTCCATCAATACCGGCGGAGCAGTGGACGGCAATGTGTTGTTGATCGGCAAAGAGCAGGCTGAGACAGCAATGGATGCGGCCTCATGTATCGGTTGCGGTGCGTGTATCGCTGCGTGCAAGAATGCATCGGCTATGCTGTTTGTGGCGGCCAAAGTCTCTCATCTGGCCGCACTGCCGCAAGGTAAGCCGGAGCGGGCCCGTCGTGTCATGGCGATGATGGAGGCCATGGACCGGGAAGGCTTTGGTTCCTGTGGAAATCAATACGAGTGCGAAGCCGTGTGCCCCAAGAATATCAGCGTCCGTTTCATCGCCACACTTCAGCGAGAATATCTCCGTGCCGGCATTGTTGAGTCTGGTTTGCAGACAGAACCTGACTCGGCCGATGAAGGCCCTGGCTAGAATCCTATCCCAACGTGCTCTGGCCAGTGGCTGGGAGTGTTCGCGTGAGATGGCAATCAGCTTGACTGTGAGCGAAAGGCCTTTATAGTGCTATCTAGAGTGAGAGCGGCGCGTAAGTCAGTGACGGAGGCTGTGCCGAATGAGCCGTCAGGTCATCTGTCCACATTGCCGGAAGGGCGGCGCGTTTCGTTCACGGCCGCAGTCGCCGCACGAATATATCGCATCGTGGATTTGGATTGTTCCGTTCCATTGTCAATTCTGTAGCCATCGATTCCTCGCCTGTCGACTAGGGAAGGAAAGCTCCGATCGTCTGATTGATCGCCGTGAGCATCTCCGTATTCCTGTGCGGCTGTGCCTGTCATTTTCAGGCGGGAAAATGCGAGGGGAAGGCACGGTGATGGATTTGTCTCTGGGCGGATGTATCATCAAAAGCGATACAAACGTGCATGTCGATGACATTTTCTATCTGGAAATTGCTGTTGCTGAAGATGAACCTCCGATCGAGGTGGCGGCGATGGTCCGCTCCATCAGCGTGCGTGGCATTGCCTTCAAGTTTCTCCGGAAAGCTCAAGAAAACAAACGGCTGCTTTCGTTCATCCAGTCCCATGCAGGATCTACCTCCTCCGTTCTCTCCCAAGCGGTCGAGTTGACGGGTGCCGCTCCACTTGCTCAGGACAGGGGTACTTCCGGTAAGTAGTCTGCTAAAGCGGTGTTTCCCAGGCTGAAGAAAGCGGATAGTCCGTTATCAGACGGTCATGTTCTGCGAGATCGTACGCTTCAATGGTCAGATCGTTCCTGTCTAGCGGTTCCATACACTGAGGAGAGGAAAGGAAATCGATGAAGGCTTGGGCGCTCTCTTCGGTAGAAAACCGGCAGAGGCCGTACTCGGGCATGCTGGACGAGGGGTGCCAGAAGGCAAGGTCGATCGCACTTCCTTGATAGATGCCCAGCGTGTGATGTCGTACTTGAAACCCACCCGGTAGCTGAGACGATCGTTCAAGAGACACGCGACCTCCTCTCGTGGATATGCTTGATGAAGAGTGCCGGATGATACCATGAGTGGTACATGTGTTTCCTCCCCTCACGCGTCGCGTTCCGATGAACAGGTGGCGATCTTGCTGAATGCCCACCAAGGATTTCCTCATGTTCCGTGAGCCGCTCAATTAAATTGCAATACGAACCGATAAAGGAAGGACGCAATGTTGACAGGGCACACGATCACATTATTCGAGAGATAGGGAGGCCATCGCATGTGGAAGCAAGAGAATACCGCGTACGCTGAGGATGGAACAGCTCTAGTGAGACAAGGTTCGACGGGAGGGAAGCCTGTGTCTGCCGACACGGTGATTGCCTTTATCGGAAAGGGCGTCGCATTCAAAGGTGTGATTACCTATTCCGGTACGGTGCGGATCGACGGGACCTTAGATGGTGAAATCTATACCGACGGAGGGTTGATCGTTGGGCCTGATGCGGTGATCACGGCCAAAGTCACAGCTGGGATGGTTGTCTGCGAAGGCACGGTTAAGGGGGATATTAATGCTGAAGAGCGGGTCACATTGCTGGAGCCAGCCGTGATCGACGGAAGCCTGAAGACGCCGGTGCTTTCGGTCGAGGAAGGTGTACGCATGAACGGGACGCTGGAGATGGCGCCAGTGGTGCAGCGGGTGGTCTCGCGCGAGGTAAAGCTCCATCAGGTAGGACCCTCCAGCCGATTGCCGGTCAAACAGGCTGAGGAGTAAGGCGGCCTCGACATCTCTTTCTTTAGAAACAGGTGCGCGGAGCCATGTGAGAAATGTTGAGGTCGGCAGGTGGCAAGGGCAGCCGTCGGTCCTTGCATTTCGAGGCACTGGTTCTTTTGACAGCTTGGTAATCTGCCAAGAGTGAATCCGATGACGGCACTCTGTAGGATCAATCAGACTAGTATCGGGTATCCTTTTTCAGTAGCTCCCGGAACTCTTCCGGGATAGGCATGGAGGAAAAAGGCGGCACGCGTGCGCCGCCGGTATTGCCCGCCGGGACCCAGATCCACGTGAAGACCAAGGATCCAAGAATCCTGACAATTTGCCCGGTGATCTCTGTGAAATCCCGCCGTCTCCAGCCGACCTTCAGCATTCCCCAGTGGGCTCTTGCATGAGGAATAGTGAACGATTGGCCGAGGACGTGTGCGCGCTCAAGATGGAGGAATGCTTTGTCGAGATGCTGGCTTGCGTACTGTTCGAATGCCGCAGACATCTCTCGCTCGTAAGCTTGTTGTAACGTCGTGTGCATACTGCCGCCTGGTTGAGTTTTCCCGGTCGTTGTCCCGGTTGCTATCTGCGGTGACTGGTCTGATGCTGCGACATGACGATTGCCATGTTAGCAGATTTTTCCGGCTGGTTCAGGGGCCGTAGACGAGACCGGCCCTGTCATAGCGGTATATCCGAAGGTGTGTGTAGTGCATGGAGAAGTCGTTCGGTAGGGACAGGGTAGTACCCCCAAGAAATCGTCGGTTCGATAGACGCCTTCTCATTGTTCCGCTAGAATCCCGATCCATGCCCGATCCCATCACCCCGGCCCCACTACCGGCACAGCAGGACGAAACCCGTTCAGTCGTGAAAGCGGCCGGAATGATCGGCGCGGCCACTTTTTCCAGCCGGGTACTGGGTTTCGTCCGTGACATGGTGCTCGCGCGCCTGTTCGGCGCGACGCCGGCTGCGGATGCATTTTTTGTGGCTTTCCGTATTCCCAGTCTTCTTCGAGAGCTGTTTGCCGAAGGGTCGATGTCGTCGGCCTTCATCCCGGTGTTTACGGAGTACCGGACCATGCGCAGCAAGCAGGAGACGTGGGAATTGGCCAGCGCTGTGTTTACGACGCTCCTGACGGTTGTGACGTTCGTAACTATTCTGGGGATTTTGGCCGCGCCCTGGCTGGTACAATTACTTGCGCCCGGATTTCAGGAGCATCCGGACAAACTTGCGCTGACAACCCTGCTTGCCCGCGTGATGTTTCCCTATCTGCTCTTTGTGAGTCTGGCTGCGCTGGCCATGGGCATTCTCAATTCCGTGCGTGCCTTTGCAGCGCCGGCCTTCTCACCCCTCTTTTTGAACATCTTCATCATCATTGGCGCGTTGTTTGTCTCACCGCAGCTTCCCGAACCGATTGTCGGTGTGGCGATCGGTGTGGTAGCCGGAGGGGCAGCCCAATTTGCCATGCAGCTCCCCAGCCTGAAGCTGCGCGGGTTGTTGTTCGGGTTTCGCTTCGAGCCTGGGCACCCTGGCCTGCGAAGGATCGGTTGGCTGATGGTGCCGTCGCTGCTAGGCCTATCTGTCACTCAGATCAATCTGACGGTGAGTACGGTGCTGGGATCATTCTTCGCCGGAGGGCCCACCTATCTATTCTACGGGATGCGGCTGATCCAGTTCCCGCTCGGAATTTTCGGCGTAGCCTTGGCGACGGCGATTCTGCCGACGTTGTCGGCCCAAGCGGCGCGTGGGGCGCTGGACGAGTTGCGCACGACGCTCGGCTTCGGTCTGCGTATGATCCTGTTCATCATCGTGCCGGCAATGGTGGGCCTGATTTTGCTGCGTACCCCGATCGTGCATCTCTTTTTCGAGCACGGTTCGTTTACTGCACAGGATACGGCGGAGACCGCGCTGGCAGTCCTCTGCTATGCGGTCGGGTTGTGGGCATTCGGCGGGGTGCGGATCATTGTGTCGGCGTTCTATTCCCTCCAGGACACGAAGACCCCGGCGATTTCAGCGGCGATCGCAGTGGCAGCGAACATCCTTTTCTCGCTGGTACTGATGTCTTCCCTGGGGGCGGCTGGATTGGCCCTTGCGACGGCATTAGCGGCCATGGTGAATGGGGGTATCCTGGTGGCGGTGCTCAATCGGCGGTTGGGCGGCATCGAATGGGGGAGCGTGGGGCGATCGTTCCTGCGAGTGCTCGTGGCGTGCATGCCGATGGTCATCGCCTGTTGGGGGGTAGCCGGAGCGCAGATATGGGCGCATCCCGAGAACTGGATGGCCAAATCGTCGATGCTTGTTTTAGCCATTGGTCTGAGCGTATGCGGCTATCTCGGAGCCCATGCGTTGCTGCGATCCGATGAACTTGACGTGCTGTGGGGTATGGTGCGAAGAAAACTTGGCCGGCCGACCGGACAGTAGGAGATGCCATGCGGCGCGCAATGATCTTCAAATCGCCTTGGGGCTGGGTCGGTATTTCAGAGACTGCCAAAGGAATCGATGCGATCGCGTTACCCAAGCGATCAAGACAGGCCATCGAGTTCGGCCTTCGTACGATGGCAGGCGGGCCGTTTGAGCCGGGAGAGTCTACACGATTGGAAGCCGCGCGACGCCAGTTGCTCGACTATCTTGCGGGGAAACGGAATAGGTTCGACATCCCGCTCGATCTCTCGCAGGGGACCGCATTTCAGCGGCGAGTATGGCGGACGCTGCAACGGGTTCCCTTTGGCAAACTCCGTTCGTACCAATGGATTGCGTCTCGTGTCGGTGGACGGCGCTATGCCCGGGCCGTCGGCAACGCGGTCGGCGCGAATCCTCTGCCGATCGTTGTCCCCTGCCATCGCATCGTCGCACAGGATGCGTCGCTGGGCGGTTTTTCCTGCGGCTTGCCTATGAAGCGAAAGCTGTTGGCGCTGGAAGGCACGCTGTCCATGCTGAGGAGCAAATAGCCTAATGGGCTATCCGATATCATTCATGAGCGTTTCTGCTGTAATTGTCGTCGGCCGTATCTCGTGAAGCCCGCTTCGCCGACTCAGCGAGGCGAGCGTATCTCGCAAACAAAGGGGAGACACCCTCTCTTTCCGTCCCGCGCTTCACGCGAATAGTCCTCCAGGTGGTTTTGCGACGAATTGTCATGAATAATGTGCGCTAGGGGATTCGGATGAAAGCCGTACTTCAGCGAGTCACCAGCGCGTCGGTTGAGGTTGAGGGCAAGAGTGTCGGCCAGATCAGGTCCGGGCTGCTCGTGCTGTTGGGCGTGGCGAAAGGCGACAGCGAGTCTGATGGGCGGTATCTTGCGGAAAAAATCAGAACCCTGCGTGTTTTTTCCGACGAACACGGGAAAATGAATCGGTCGCTTGTCGATGTGGGCGGGTCTGTGTTGTTGGTATCGCAGTTCACGCTGCTTGGCCGGACGTCGAATGGTCGCCGCCCCAGTTTTGACGAAGCGGCGCCCCTCAATGAGGCCAAGCGGTTGTATGAGCAGGTTGTGATGGATTTGCGGGCACAGGAGATCATCGTTGAAACCGGAGTCTTTGCCGCGCATATGCGGGTGGCGTTGTTGAACGATGGACCGGTCACGTTTGTCGTGGATAGCCGGGAGGACCGCTCCTGATTAGCTCCAGTCAAGTCTCCCAGACGAGGGCCGATAAAGCAAAAGAGCATCAGCATGTTGCCGCGAGTCTGTTATAATTGATGCCATAGCGTAGTCACATTTCATGAGGTGTTGCGATGGGAGCTCAAGTCCCTCCACAGCATCCGTTGCGCCGGCTGTTCGGAGCCCTGACCGAGAAAAGCTTCACTGAGCATCTCGGTTGGCCGGACCAGAATGTAACCGGCTATGTCTCCGACCTTCTCGTCGATTTTACCCACACCGATCACTTGTATAAGATCAGAAATCAGCAAGGCCAGCAGGTCGATACCGTCGTCGAGCTGCTGTTTGAGTCCGAAGTGATGCTTGAGGCGCAGTCGTTGGATCGTGAACGGGATGTTCACCGCCATATCGGAGATTTTACCCTGTTCATGGCCGGACTGTTTCCAGAATATCTCCGGCGGCTCAAATCGGCCGGATTGATCTATCACAAAGACTTTCTCGTGGATTACGTAAAGACCGGCAAGCGGTCGTACGGCATTGTGGCCAAGATCGGTCGTGACGATGCCGAAGGCGATCCGCCCTTGTTTCAAAAATTGTCTGAGAATTTTGAGCTCTGTGTCACTGGTTTGGGTTTCGTTCGATCCGATCTGGACCGCATGCAAAATCCTGCCTACCAGCGCGCTCGGGATCTTCTGCTGAATTGAAACCGGCGAATCCTATCCTGCTCGTCCATGGAGGCGCAGGCCGCCGTCCGATGACCGTCGCTCAGGCAGCCGGTTTGCGCGCTGCGTTGCGCGTCGGCTATCATCTGCTCGATCGGGGAGGCTCCGCGCTCACCGCAGTGGAACAGGTCATCCGTGTTCTCGAACAGAGCGGACTATTCAACGCGGGAGCAGGCAGTCGTCTGCAGCTTGATGGTGTCCGACGGATGGACGCCTCAATTATGGAAGGGGAGAGTTTGCGCGCCGGCGCCGTCGCATCCGTCGAAGGGATCGTCCATCCGATTGTTGCCGCTCGTCTTGTGATGGAGACAACGGATCATGTGTTGCTGGTGGGTCCTCTGGCGACGAAGTTCGCCAGGCATTTCAAGTTAGAACGCCATCCGCTTCGGACTATACGACGCCGACTCTCGTATGATGTCATGCTCACACGGAAAAGTCTCGCGGGCGAACGGCATGGAACAGTCGGCGCTGTCGCACGAGATCAGTCCGGCACAGTCGCGGCCGGCGCGTCGACCGGCGGGATTGATCGCATGTTGCCTGGTCGGGTCGGTGACACGCCGCTGATCGGCTGCGGGGTGTATGCTGATAATCAGAGCGGAGCTGTGGCGATGACCGGCATCGGGGAGGGAATTATCCGGATGGCGGTGGCCAAGGAGATCTGCGACCGTCTTGCGCAGGGAGCGCTTCCGGCGGCTGCAGCTCGGCAGGTGTTGAGAAACCTGGTGACGAGAATTCAAGGAGCAGCCGGCACATTGGTCCTGGCTTCAGACGGCCGATTTGCGATTTCGCACGTGACACCTCGCATGGCCGCCGGATGGTGGGATGGAAAAGGCGAGCCGACAGTCGGAGATCGGTTCCAATGACTGATAGCCTGTTTCACCTGGCCTTCCCGGTAACGAATATCGAGGCCACGAAGCAGTTTTACGTGGTGGATCTCGGCTGTACACTGGGCCGTGAATCGCAACAAGCCGTGACGCTTGGCTTGGCCGGGCATCAGCTCGTCGGTCATCTCACGCCGGGTCAGCCGTTGAAACAGCAGGGGATCTACCCGCGCCATTTCGGACTTATTTTCCTCTCACAAACGGAATGGCAGGCGCTGGCTGATCGGGCCAGGTCCAAGGGGCTCACGTTCTACCAGCAGCCGCGCGTACGATTTCCGGGCACCCGTATCGAACACCGCACGTTCTTTTTGGAAGACCCTTCGCACAATTTGCTCGAGTTCAAACATTATACCTACGAATCGGCTATTTTCGGTGAGCAGGAACATGATCGGGTCGGTGATACCGGTGAAATATGACCGGCAACGCGATTTACAATTGAGCATCCGGGCAGTTATGGCTCGCGTGCTTGCGCGGCGGTCGACACTTTGTGGACCCATCGCAGGATGCGCTGGTGCCGCTTTGTCAGCGCCACGGTTTTTCGGATAGGGTCGTAGCGTTGTGGCGACGGCAGAATGGCGGCGAGCCAGGCGGATTCGTCGAGGGTCAGCTCGGCGGCGGATTTGCCGAAATGGTGGCGGGCGGCGGCTTCCGCGCCATAGACCCCGCGCCCCCATTCGGCCACATTCAGATACAGTTCAAGGATGCGCTCCTTGGTCAGATGATGCTCGAGCGATCGAGTGATCAAGGCCTCGCGTGTTTTTCGAATCAGCGAACGCTCTGAAGACAAGTACAGGTTTTTAGCCAATTGCTGTGTAATCGTGCTTCCGCCTCGTTTCATTTCCCCTGCTTCAAAATTATGGAGTGCAGCCTCTCGAATGCCCTCCCAATCGAATCCTTCATGGGTAAAGAACGAGGCATCTTCTGCCGCGATAACAGCCCGTTGCAGGTGCGAAGAGATCCGCGACAAGGGCACCCAGGACCATTGCTTCGGGACGGAGCGGTTCTCTTTAGCCGCTTTCTCAGCCCGGCTGTCCATGAGAGCCGTCGATGTTGGGTTGTGCCGGGCGAGTGCTCCCACATCGGGCAAGGTGGCCAGCCAGGTGAGCGCCAGTACGCCGAGTGGAAGTCCCACAATCAGGATGCTCCAGAGGAGAAGGCGAACAATGATCGGGCGTTTGGTTGACATCAGTACGTGGGGTGCGTATGTGTAGCAGCGTGAGATAAGGGCGAAACGACCAATCTGTTGTCCTGAATCCCGCGCGTCTGTCTAGGAACGGCATGAAAATCGTTACCGCTGAGTTTATCAGAAGCTGTGTTGATCCAGAACAATTTCCTCCCGGCGATTTTCGTGAGATTGCCGTGGTCGGACGTTCCAATGTGGGCAAATCTTCTTTGATCAACTCACTGCTGAATCGGCGGGATCTGGCGAAGGTCAGCCGGACACCGGGGAAAACGAGGGCGGTGAATTTGTTTCGGGTGGCGACGTCCGACCCGTATTTGGCGCAGTTCTATCTGGTGGACCTTCCGGGATATGGGTTTGCCAAGGTCTCCCGGTCGATCCGCGCCGAGTGGGCGCCGTTGCTCGAAGCCTATCTGACCGATCGATCTCCGTTGCTCGGTGTTGTGCTGCTGGTTGAAAGCCGCGTGGTGACCGATCAAGATCGCCAAACCCTCGCCTGGCTCCGTTCCGTCGGGCACAATCCACTCGTCGTTGCCACTAAGGCCGACAAGCTCAAGCCCAGTGAACGGGTGCGTACTCTTCGTCAAACCCATCTGGACTTGGGATTGATCGAAGGGGAGATGTTGATTCCCTATTCGGCTGTGACCGGAGATGGGCGGGAGCGGGTATGGGGAGCGCTTCGGGATCTGGCTAAAACTTGATTTCGATGTAGGCCTTGTTCTTCAGGTCGGCCAGCCAGGATTGGAACCCATCTTCACTCTTCTGCTCGAAAACCAGACCTTGGATTTCAAATTGTACTTCCTGAAATGGGCGGTATTGCTTGGGTTTCTTGTCCTCCACTCGAAAGATGTGAAACCCGTCGGCACTCTCGACGATGTCGGAGATACCGCCTGGAACAAGGGGCGCGATCGCCCGTTCGATGGTCGGCAACAGCTCGCCACGCCGCACGAGTCCGATCCGCCCGCCTTGCAGCGCATTCGGTCCGTCCGAATATTGCAGTGCCACATCCTCGAATTTCTCGCCGCGCTTCAATTCATCCATTGCTTTGCGTATCTTAGCGAGCGCATCAGCCGCATCGCGTGAACGGGACCGTACGAGAATCTGGCTCAACATGTATTCTTCCGGGAGGGCGAAGCGGTCACGATGTCCTTGATAATAGCGCTTCATTTCCGATTCCCCGACCATAATGTTTCCGCGCACTTCACGGTCGATCACTTTCAGCAGCATCAGCTGGTCCCGAACGGCTTTCGCACTCTGGGGGTTTGACGGATCGATCGCTCCGCCCTGCTGCTTCATCTGCTCGAATGCGACCTGTACTTCCTGATCAGACACCTCGACTTTCCGCGCTTTGGCTTCTTGCAGTTGCAGCTTCCGCTCGATCATCTTCGTCAGCGCCATGGACTCCGCAAGTTTCAAGCGTTGCGCGAGATCGTCGCCCTGATGGTGCTTTTTGATGCGTTCCTGTTGCGACGCAAACTCGCGTTTGACGTCCGACAGCATGATCAGGTCGGAATTCACTACGGCGACAATGCGGTCTTCGAGATGAGCCGACGCGAGGGGCGTCATCAGCGCCAGGAAGCCAATCGATACCGATAGCGCCGTGCATAGGGCCATCGGATATTGTCTGCGAGAAACGGGCGGCACGAGTGCGCGCTCCTTGTCACGAAAGATTGAGAGCCGAGAATCAGCCGATTCTACACGAAATGAGTCGGTTTTGGGGAGAGTCAGGAAACTACGGATTGCCCGCATCGTCGGTAATATGACGGGAGGCGTCGGCGAGTCGAATCGTGGCATTCGTCCTGATATCGGCGATCACTTCCTCGAAGCGCTTGCGGCGCTTGTCGGCTAGAAGTTCTTGACGAAGCCGTTCTTGGGTGGCCAAGTCGGCCTGGATGATTTCCGCGTCGAGGGGGGTGGTCATGACCAGATAATAGCCGCTCTCGGTTTTGATTGGAGCGCTGATCAGCCCCGGTTTGAGGGTGCGAATGACGGCATCGACTTCGGGGATGACCAGGCCTTTGCGGTAAGGGCCTAGATCGCCGCCCTTGGCTTTTGATTGTTCGTGGATCGAATAGCGTTTGGCGAAAGCGGCGAAGCTTCCTCCGTGATTCACCTGCGTTTCGAGATCTTTCGCAGCCGGGAAATTCGGCAGCAGCATCAGGGAGACCTGGACCTTCAAGGGGTCCAACAGTTCTCGCGAATGCGCCTCATAATACGCATCGAGTTCGTCCTTTGTGATCTCCACCTTGGACTGAAGTTTGTCCTTCAACAGTTCGTCGAGAATTAATTGCTCCTTGTACCGTTGGGCTTTGTCTCGGATCGCATCATTTTGATCGAGCCCTCGACGGCGGGCTTCCTGCATCAGCAACTCACGGGTGATGAGTTCGTCAAGAAATCGCCGTTTGCCCCCTTCTTTCGTGTAGCGGATGCGTGTGGCCTCCGAGAGCTCGCGCCAATGAATATCAAACTCGGTTTGCGTAATGGCTCGTCCATTGACCAGCGCCACGATCGGCTCCTCGTGCGGAGGCGCACAGCCGGACAGGATGGCTCCCGATCCGACCAGCAGGCCGGCAAGGAATAGAGAGAGACGGAAGGTGGAATAGCCGGTGCAACGGATGTAGTGCGACATCATGGGGTGTACGGTGCAGGTTCCGATCACAAGCCGGCGGCGTCCTTTCCGGTTGTGTTGGTATCACAGAGGCTGAGGCTTTGCAAGGTTGTGTTGAGTTCCGAGAACATTGCCGGCCAGCATTCGCTTGGAAATTGGATCTGAAAGGAGAGGGGGCTCAGGAAGCGCAAGCGCTTCTTGAGGCGATCCATCAACCGGTTCACAGACTTGTCGGATACCGCTGCTTTGGGACTGAACGATATGGTCACCGAGGTGTGATGCATCTCGATCGACACGAGACGCAGTCGTTTCGCATGAATACGGAGCTGCATGACTTCCAGCAGCCGTTCAACCGGTTCAGGCGGATGCCCGTAGCGATCCTGGATTTCTCCGTGCAGCAAGGCCAGTTCGCCGATTTGGTTGCAGGCGGTCAGCCGTTTATAGAGCGACAGCCGTTGATGGGGATCGGCCACATAGTTTTCGGGGATGAAGGCGGATACCGGGAGTTGCAGGGTCGGGTCCGGCTCGTCTTCGACAACCAGGCCCTTGAGGCGCTGGACCGCCTGTTCGACCATCTGCATGTAGAGGTCCAGGCCGATCGCGGCGATGTGGCCGGATTGCTGTTTGCCCAGGAGGTTTCCGGCCCCCCGGATTTCGAGGTCTGCGGCGGCGATGCGGAACCCCGATCCCAGTTCGGTGAATTGTTGAATCGCGATCAGCCGTTTCTGCGCGTCGCCTGTGAGCGTGCCTTCATCGGGAATCAGGAAGTAGGCGAAGGCCTGTTCGCCTCCCCGCCCGACGCGCCCGCGCAGTTGATATAGCTGCGCCAGGCCGAACATGTCGGCCCGGTTCACGATGATCGTGTTGGCGTTCGGGACATCGAGGCCGGACTGAATGATCGCCGAGGCAATCAAGACGTCCGCCTCGCGCTTCACGAATTTCAGCATGACGGCTTCCAGCGGTTTGGCGTCCATTTGGCCGTGCGCCATCACCATACGGGCCTCCGGGACCAGCCGGCGAAGCCACGCGCCGATTCCCTCCATGGTTTCGACCCGATTGTGCACGAAGTAGACTTGTCCGCCACGGCCCAGTTCGCGCAGGATCGCATCCCGCACGGCTTTGTCGCTGGAGCGGATGACATCTGTCTTGATCGCCAGGCGGCCGGCTGGCGGCGTATCGATGATAGAAAGGTCGCGGACGCTCGACATGGCCATCTGTAGCGTGCGCGGGATGGGTGTGGCGGTCAAGGTGAGTACATCGACCTGGGTGCGAAGCTGTTTGAGTCGTTCCTTGTGTTTCACGCCGAACCACTGCTCCTCGTCGATAATGACGAGGCCGAGATCGCGGAATGTGACGTCTTTCTGGAGCAGGCGGTGGGTGCCGATCATGACATCGATGAGGCCTGCAGCCACATCCTTGAGCACCGCTTTGGTGTCCTTGGGCGATTGGAATCGAGAGAGCAGCGCCACGCGGGCCGGAAACGGAGCGAATCGTTCCGCGAAGTTGTCATAATGCTGGTGGGCCAGCAGGGTGGTGGGCACCAGGACCGCCACCTGGCGGCCATGCTCCACCGCTTTGAAGGCGGCGCGCATCGCCACTTCCGTCTTGCCGTACCCCACGTCGCCGCAGACCAGCCGGTCCATCGGCTTCGTTGATTCCAGGTCGCGGACGATGTCGCGGATGGCGTTGAGCTGGTCCGGTGTTTCTTCATATTCGAAGGCTGCCTCGAACTCGTGGTACAGCGTGCTGGACGCTCCATAGGCGTTCCGCTTCACCAGCTCGCGGTTGGCATAGAGCTCGACCAGCTCATGCGCCATCTCTTCGATATCTTTTTTCACCCGCGCCGTGGTTTTGGCCCAACTGGTCCCGCCGAGGCGATCGAGCCGGGGAACGTGGCTGTCGGCTCCGCTATAGCGCTGGACCTGGTTCAAACGATCGAGCGGGACATAGAGCGTATCTCCGCCGGCAAACTCCAAAATCAAATAGTCGCTTTCGAAGTCCTGAACGGCGAGGCGCTTGAGCCCCCGGTATTTGGCGATGCCGTGTTGGACGTGGACCACATAATCGCCGACGTTCAGGTCTTCCAGTGAGGACAGGAACGTGGCCGTTTTCGTTTTCGGTTGTGGCTTGTGCCGCGCGCCTTTGGCAAACAGTTCTTCTTCGGTCAGCAGGGCAAGGCGCAGATCGCTTGAAAGAAACCCCGCCGATAGATCGCCGTGCACGACATAGAAAGGAAGTTTGCCCGCGCTTCGGCGAGGCCAGATCGAGGCGGTCCATTCATCGGCCGGCAGATCATGCTCTCGTAGAAGGGCCAGCAGCCGATCGACCTGTCCGCGGCTTCGGGCCACGACGGTGACCCGATACTCGTCCCGGAGGCGTTCCAAGAGGCTGAGGGTCTGCGTGAAAGGCGTGCCTCTCACACCCAGTCCAATACTGGCCGGTGTCTGTCCGGCAAAGGGCAGCACCGGGGTCCAGGAAGAGTCCGGTGCCGCCAGCGGTTCCAGGGCCAGTGTCGGCCAGGGCGCAAAGGCCCGTTCCAGGTCCTTCCACTGTAGGAAGAGCCGTTCCGGCGTCGGATAAGGCTGTGCGGCGTCACGGTCGACATGGCGGAGATACCCGTCGTCGATCTTCTCCCAGGCGGTCTTGCAGGCCTTCTTCAACGCCTCCGGCTGATCGAGAGCGAGGCAGGGAGGGGCAGGCAGGTAGTCGAACAGCGTGTCCATCTGCGCATAGAGATCAGGGCTACGCCATTCGGCGTCCGGCGCGATCGGCGCAAGCGTATCCGGGGCGTCCATGGGGCGAAGAAACTCTCGTGCCGGCAAGACCACCCCATCGCGCAGCGTCTCGATCGAGGTTTGAGTCGAGGGATCGAACAGGCGGATCGATTCAACTTGGTCGCCGAGAAATTCGAGGCGGAGCGGATCGGCATAGGCGGTTGAGAAAATGTCAACGATGCCGCCTCGAACGCTGAACTCGCCGGGGATCTCCACAACTGATACACGCCGGTAGCCCAGACGCAGGAGACCGGCCAGGAAGGGTTCGCGTTCACAGGCGCCGCCGGTTTTGACTCGAAGCACCGCTTCTTCGAACGTGGAGCGCGGAATCAAGCGATGCATGGCGGCAGCGACCGACGTGACCAGTATCAGGGATGAGCCGGTGAGCAGCCGATGCAACGTCGTCATGCGGCGCGCGATCAGTCCCACATGCGGCGCTGTTTCCTCGTAGGGCAGCGTCTCCCATTCAGGAAACAAGGCGAGGGTGCCGAGCGGGAGGCCCATGAGGCCGTGAAAAAACTGCAAGTCGTTGTAGATTCGTTCAGCCGATACGTCGTCGGGGGTGATGACGACCCACGGACCAGATTGGTCCGGTGCGTGCTTCTGTGTTTGGGCGAGCAGCGTCAATGCACAGGCCGGCGTTGAGCCGTGCAATCCTGTCAGGCAGGCACGGGCTCGGTCCTGGCTCAACGCCGAGCGGAGCGGAACCAGCCATGCTGTGGAGTCGGCGCCGGCGTCGGAGGACATCACGTCGCGGTCGCACGAATACGTTGAAGAATCGCAGTGGTGGACAGGCCGGGAACCAGCGGGATGGTTGTCACGAGGCCGCCGCGGGCCTCGACGATTGCGCGGCCGACGATCTTGTCGATCGCCCAATCCCCGCCCTTTACCAGGACGTCCGGCTGCAAGGCGGCGATCAATTGCTCGGGGTCCGGTTCCGCAAACAGCACGACATAATCCACGCATCCTAAGGCAGCCAGCACTTCGGCCCGCTGGTCTTCCGGCACGATCGGACGGTCCGTGCCTTTGTCCAACCCGCGCACCGAGGCATCGCTGTTCACGCCGACCACAAGCAGGTGGCCGAGGGCTTTTGCTGCTTGGAGGTAACGGACGTGGCCGACGTGCATCAAGTCGAAGCAGCCGTTGGTAAAGACGATCCGCTGTTGCTGCGCGCGCGCCTGTTCGAGGACCGGAACCAACTGCGCGCGGGTCATGATCTTGCCGGACATGGCCCCATCATACCTGCCGCGTTCGGAGATGGAAAGAGCGGGGAGAGGCAGCGGTGAGTAGCAAGTGGCAAGTAGCAAGTGGCAAGTAGCAAATGGCGAGTGGCAAGTAGTTCGGATCGAACGCTTCACGAGATACGCTTCACGTTTCTTCAGGGGTGACACCGCCGAGTCCGATGACAGAGGGCCCATGGCGGGCCACGAGCGCATCCATTGCCTCGATCGCCTTGGCACGTCGTTGGTCGAACAGGCCCGGCACGGCGGGGGTTAGTGCGGTCAGCGCTAGGCCGGCCAGGCGATAGGCCGTGCCTGGTGTCATGACCTCTCGTAGAGCGTGCTGCACCACCGGCCACATGTCCGGGTCGTAGTTGAGCGGGCGTGGAAACCGGCCATGTTTGGTGATGATCGTAAAGTGTGAGTCCTTCAGTTTGACGGCACAGCCGCAGGCCGCGAGGCCCTCTTGCCGCAGATCGTGCGCCAGCTCGCGCAAAAACCCGCGCAGCGTACGTTCGAGCAACGTCCGGTCTTGTGTGTCGCGCTCAAACGTCGTTTCATGGCTGATGCTCTTGGAGTCCCGATCGGCGACCACCGGTTCGCGGTCGAGGCCTTGCGCCAGTTCTCTGATCCAAGCCAGGCTATGGCCGAACAGGCGCTGAAGGGGCAGCTCCCAGCGAATGTCCAACAGGTCGCCGATCGTCTTGAGTCCGAGAGCATCCAGCCTGGCGGCCGTCTTTGGTCCGATGCCGGGCAAGGCGCGCGGGGGACGGAGCGTGAGAAACGATTGTTCCGTGCCCGGTTCGATCACGGCCAATCCGTCCGGTTTGTGGCTGTCGGCGGCGATTTTGGCGACGGTTTTTCCCGTGGCCACGGCGATAGTGCAACAGAGGCCGGTGGCGGCATAGAGTTCGTCTTTGACCAGCTTTCCCAGGGCCGATGGATCAGGATGTAACGATTGCAGATCCGTCGTATCCGCGTAGAACTCGTCAATGCTGCTCCACTCCGTGATGGGAAAGAGCCTGTCGGTCACTGCTTGCATGGCCTCGTGCAGCCGCCGGTACAGCGGCCGGTCCGGCGGAAGCAGAATGAGCTGTGGGCATAGTTGGAGTGCCTTGGCCGTCGGCATGGCCGAGCGCACGCCGAAGGGTCTGACCGCATAGCTCGCGGCCGCGATGATCCCCCTCGGCGGCGGGCCGCCGACCGCGATTGGTTTGCCGGCGAGGCCCGGATCTTTGACCACGGCAGCCGATGTGAACATGGCATCGACATCGCCGAAGAGAATTTGGCGGGGCCAGCGCATAGGGGGTACCGTTATTCGTTAAGCGTCATACGTCAAGCGCGGGAAGAAGATCGGAGTCAGAACCAGCAAATCCTAGGCTTCAGAGAAAGAAAACTCCAGCGTCAGTTGTCTGGCCGGTCTGTCGGTAGCGGTGAGGGCGGCGCGGGGTGGCTGGTTCTCTGTTCTGCCGATTGACGAATGACGGTTGACGTTCCATCCAGGCAGTTCCTGGAGCGCGCCTCTGCAGCTGCCGCATTGATGCCGGCGTGGCTCAATGGTTTTCCGCTGCCGGCGATAGATCCGTCCGCAGTTCACACAACGCCACGCGAAGCGCGACAACGCCAGCACTTCTTTTTGCAGCGAGTGGTAGGTGGTGACGGCGATCTCGCCTGCGCGGTTGATCTCCGCCATTTTCCGCAGAAAGTCCAGGCCGTGAGTGGGCCGCCGTTTCAGCACGTCGAATTGCCATTGGTGGATCATTTCATGGGCCAGGGTATTGAGGAGTTCCTGCTCCGCATAGGCCGTTCGTTCGGCGAGGCGCTCCAGCAGCGGGAGCGAAAGGCGAATTTCACGACGGCAATGGCCTACAGAGGCCGGTTGGGGAGTGCGCGGCCCGCTTCGGCTGGCGAACATCCCGACCGATGACGTGAGACGCCGGCTCCAGACAATAGTGATCGGCGGCAACAGGCCCGCGAAGTATCGTGTATTCAAGTCGCGCCATCGAGCCTGCAATCCTTCCTGAGACAGCGCAATGGAAACGGCCGGCGCGGCCGAATTCCGTGTCACTTCAATTCCTCCATCACCAAGGCGGCAAGCAGCGGCAGCATGATTTCATGATGGCCCGTCAAAGCATAGCCCTTCCCGCCCTTTTGTGTGGGGCGACGGACCACGTTGGTCTGCGGACGGTAGTGGGAGAGGAAATCCATATTCACGGTAGTGATGTTTGCCAGCGGATGACCGAGATTCCTTCCCAACGAGAGGGCTTTCAGAAATACTTCCGGCAGAATCACCGCGGATCCGATGTTGAGATACACACCGCCTTCCATGCCGGCCACCACAGCGGCCAGACGCCTGAAATCGAGGAGCGAAGTGGCCCCGATCGCGGCTCCATCGGCCGACGGGTGCATGTGAATGATATCGGTGCCCACCGCGACATGCACCGTCACCGGCAGGCCAAGCCGCGCGCCGGTCGCCAGGATGCTTGTGGCCCGGTTCGGAAACTGATGAGGATGCCCCTCGATGTGGCGCCCGATGGCCTCGCCGAGGCCTTCGCCGTCTTTGGCACCGCGGCCGATCGCTTCGTTGAGGATGC
This sequence comes from Nitrospira sp., assembly GCA_046604365.1. Taxonomy (GTDB): domain Bacteria; phylum Nitrospirota; class Nitrospiria; order Nitrospirales; family Nitrospiraceae; genus Nitrospira_D. The sequence continues at coordinate 82,466 of JBJACV010000014.1, read as the reverse complement.
GTCCTGTTTCATCCGCCATGCCGAATCGGCCGTCGTCGATTTCGGTGTCGACTTCTTCAGAAGTGTGGCCCATCAAGGCCAATTCGAAGTCGTGGATGATTCCGGCGCCGTTCATCGCGACGGCGGTGACGATGCCGCGCTCCATCAAGTCCGTCACAATCGGGCTGAGCCCCACTTTGATGACGTGCGCGCCGAGGCCGACAATGACAGGCCGGCCCTTTCGGTGGGCCTGGGCAATGGCCTTTGCCACGGCCCGCAATGTTTTGACGGCAAGGATATCGGGCAAGCCGGCGCAGAACGTCGTGAACGATCCGCCGGTTTTCCAGGGCGCGGCAAAGTCGGACACCTGCACCAGGCTGTGGCGTTTCTTCAGCGGATAGGTCTTGAGAGCCGATACGTCGATCGGTCGAATCAACGCAGGCGCGGACCGCTTGGGGGAAGTCCGATCAGGACGTTTGGCCAAGGAGCTGTTCCTCTACCAGTTCACACAGGATGTGACCCAGCGTGATGTGGCTTTCTTGAATCCGGGAGGTCACGGTGGACGGGACGACGAAGGGATGATCGACAAGCCCGGCCAGTTTGCCGCCGTTCGCGCCGGTCCATGCGACCGTCGTCAACCCGCATTCGCGGGCCGCCGCGGCCCCTTTCAGGACATTGGGTGAATTGCCGCTGGTGCTGATGGCGACGGCGATATCACCTTTCCGTCCGTGCGCGCGCACTTGGCGCGCGAACAGCTCATCGTAGCCGTAGTCGTTGGCGATGCAGGTGATGGCGGCGATGTCCGTCGCCAGGGCGATGGCGGGCAAGGGCATGCGGTCACGGTGATATCGTCCGACAAATTCCGCTGCGATATGGGCCGCGTCGGTGGCGCTGCCGCCGTTGCCGAACAATAAGACTTTGTACCCGTCGCGAAATGCCACCGCCATCAGTTTCGCCACCTGGGCGATCCGGTCGGCGTGCTCATGGGCGAACTGTTGTTTGACGCGGGCGCTGTCGGCAAAGGCTGCGAGGATCGATTCCTTCATGGGCGCGATTTTAGGCGAGGCGGCGGGACCTGTCAAACGCCGCAGCCCCGCTGGTCAGGGTTTCGCCGAAGAGGATATTCCGGTCTGCTTGACGGCGCTCATCGCCAAGGCGATCATCGAGCCGACATCGGAGACACTTGCCGGCAGGATGAGGGTATTGGTCGTTTTCGCCAACTCTCCGAACTTCGTGATGTATTGTTCCGCAACGCGGAGCTGCACGGCCTCCTGCCCCCCGGGAATCCGAATGGTCTCGGCGACTTTGCGGAGCCCCTCGGCGGTGGCCTGTGCGATGGCCAGGATGGCGGCGGCCGCGCCTTCCGCTTCGTTGATCTGTTGTTGTTTTTTGGCTTCCGACGCCTTGATCACTTGCTGTTTTTCACCCTCGGCTTGATTGATCGCGGCGTCGCGCTCGCCTTCAGACGTGAGAATCACGGCGCGTTTCTCTCGCTCCGCCCGCATTTGCTTCTCCATCGCGTTCAACACGTCTTTCGGCGGAGTAATGTTCTTGATCTCGTACCGCAACACTTTCACTCCCCAGGCCTCCGAGGCTTTATCCAGCTCGTTCACCACCTGGATGTTGATATTGGTCCGTTCCTCGAACGTTCGGTCGAGTTCGATTTTGCCGATCTCGCTTCGCAGCGTGGTTTGCGCGAGTTGGATCAGTGCGAAATTGTAGTCGCTGATGCCATAGGATGCTCGCTGAGGGTTCAAGATCTTGAGGTACAAGATACCGTCCACCGAGACCTGCACGTTGTCGCGTGTGATACAGACCTGTTCCGGAATGTCGGTGGCGACTTCTTTCAGAGAATGTTTGTAGCGGATGCGATCGATGAAGGGGACGAGGATATGAAACCCGGCATCCAGCGTCGCCGAATACTTGCCGAGTCGCTCGACGACGTAGGCGCTCTGTTGTGGCACGACCACCGCGGTTTTGGCGATGACAACCGCCACCAGCAAGGCCAGCATCAGCATCACGAACAGTCCTTCGGTCATCGTTGTATCCTCCAGGCTGATCCTAGTTTTCCGCGCTTCATTCCGCCGTGATCCATAGCGTCAGGCCTTCGACGCGATCGACTTTGCAACGTTGGTGTTTCAGCAACGGAGTGAGGCCGGCATTGTGGGCGGTCCAGACGGTGCCGCGTAATTCTGCCTTGCCTGTGCCGCCGGCTGCGAGGTCTTCGAGCGGGGTTGCCTGTTCGCCCGCAAGGGTGTCCATGGGAGGCAGGTTCCCGTTCCGGCGGTTCATCCAGGCCAAGAGGGAGCTTCGGAACGCAAGCAGTGACAGGATCGCCAGGCCGGAGAACATGAGCCACTGCAGCCATTCCTCCTGTGCGAACCCTATGCCGGTCAGGCCGCCTACAATCAATGCCGCCAGGCCAAAGAAGAGAATATAGAAACCGCCGGGCGTGACCATTTCGATGCCGAGCAGCAAGAGACCGAGCAGTACCCAATACCACCAGATCATTAGGAGACCTCGTTGAACATGTGTGGCGACTATGCGATGGGGAAGATACCAGGGTAAAGTCTAGGCCTGTTTCAGGAGGCCGTCAAGCGGAAGGGCGATTGGAGGAGGCTGAATTGATCGACCGGGACGTCGATGCTATAGTCCGCGCGCAATGGCACAGGATCAACCGATCAAAGCGCTGGTGATTGCATTGACGGACGATGCCGCGGCGGCGGTCTACTCGATCAATCGGCTCAAGCCTGACGCGCTCTGTTTTGTGCTGCCGGAAGCGGGTAAAGCGACGGTGGAGTCGGCCGTGCAGCCCAAGATTGATCGGATGCCGCGGCGATGGGACTGGATCGTGGTCGCGGAAACCGGGGAATTTGCCGGCTGTTATCAGACGCTTGCCCGGTCGCTCCCTGATCTGTTGCGGACCTGGGAGGTGCAACCGGGCGAACTGGTCGTTGATCTCACCGGCGCGACATCGGCTATGGCGGGCGCCTTGACCATCGCGGCGCTGCCGTGGAGTTCGCGCATCGTGTCGCTCGTTCCGGCTCGTGAAGGCCAGGACAGCGAGCCACTCGATCTGGATGGAAAGCCGGTGGTATGGGAACAGATCAATCCATGGGACGAGGGGGCATCGGTGTCACGCCGCGAGGGGAGCGAAGCGTTCAACCGGGGCCACTTTTCTGCCGCCGCACGACTATTTCGCGAGGTTGAGATGCGGGTCAGCGGCGGGCAGAAACCGCTCTATCGGGCGTTTGCCGATTTGGCCGAGGGGTATGATTTCTGGGAACGGTTTCACCATCGCCAGTCGTGGGACAAATTGAAGACGGCGGCCAAGGCGCTTGAAATGGCCTCGCTCTGGGGCGGGCCGCCGGGATTGAAGGCCGTGCTGCCGGCCATCAAGGCCAATATGGGCTTCCTGGAAAAGCTGGTGCTCGATCCGGCGGAGGTGAAGGAATTTGTGGTGCTGGATCTGTTGGCCCACGCGGGGCGGCGGTTGCATGGAGCCCACGATCCGGAGGCGGCGATGATTGCGCTCGTCCGTGCGCTGGAAGCGGTGGCGCAGCGCCGGTTGTTTCAGGCGCACAAGATCAAAAGTTGGGATGTGCGGATCGAACAGCTGCCGCAGGCGCTTCAGGAAACCTGCCGGACCTGTTACCTGGAAGACATTGACGGCAAGTACAAGCTGCCCCTTCAAGCCCAATTTCGCGTGTTGGCCGGGTTGGGCGATCAGCTGGGCCAAGCCTTTCTCCGCGAGTGGCCCACGATGAAGCCGCTGCTCGACGCCGCGAGCCATGCCGTACTGGGCCACGGGTTCGAGACCGTCAAGTCAGAACGAGTGCAGCAGCTCTACGATATCGTCGTCAAACTCACGGGCGTGCCCGACAGTTCGCTGCCGACCTTCCCCAAGCTCAACCTTTCGTGAAGCGTATCTCGTGAAGCGTGAAGCGCGAGAAAATGTGAAGGGAGAGGCGCGAACGATCAAGATCAGGAACTTTCGCGAGCTTGATGTCTGGAAGCTGGGCAAGAAGATCGTCCTCGACGTGTATCGAGTGACGAAGGACTTTCCTAAAGAGGAAATGTACGGGCTGGTCGCACAAATGCGTCGCGCGGCTGTCTCAATTCCTTCAAACGTGGCCGAAGGATTCAACCGGGAGCATAATCCGGAATATCGGCAATTACTCTATGTGGCCCTGGGCTCATGCGCTGAACTCGAAACGCAAATTGAAGTGGCTCATGATTTAGGTTTTCTGTTGGTTGGCGATCGAGATGAGGTATTGGAACAGCTCGATCACGAGTCACGTATGCTGTGGAACCTCATTAAACGGCTCTGACGAGATACGCTTCACGAACGACGAGATACGATGGAAGTTCGCATCTATTACGAAGACACCGACTGTGGCGGAGTCGTCTATTACGCCAATTACTTGAAATACTTTGAGCGGGCGCGGACGCAGTATTTGGAAGAGCGGGGCCTGTCGGTGGCGGGGCTTATGAACGAGGGGACGGTCTTCGTCGTCGTGCATGCGGAAGCGGATTACCGGTCGCCTGCCCGCTATGGCGAGACGCTGGTCATCGAGACAGTGGTCTCCGATCTGACAGCCGCCTCAGTGATCTTTGGGCATATGGTCAGGGAGAAGCTCAGCGGGCGTGTGGTGGTGGAAGGGTCGGCCAGACTCGCAGTGACAGACAGCAACGGCAAGGTGAAGCGGTTGGACAAAACGATTGTTGCCGCACTGAAATCTCCTCCACAGCCTTCTTGACAGATGCCTCGTGCGCTCCATAACATCTGTGCATGAAAGTCAGCACACCGCGATGCAGCGGTGCGGTTCAACAATAAGTGGAAAGGAATGAGCTTATGAGTGGAAGTGCAAACATCCCCGGATATACGGCAGGGACTCCTGCCGTGGCGAAGTCTCCAGTGACGCTCGCCGAATTTGAGTTGATGAAGAACAGTGCCTTGTTCGGCGACGAAGACATCAAGGCCCTGCGTCAGTCGCACGACGTGGTGAAGGATCAGGTCGAAGCGATTCTCGACGTCTGGTACGGATTTGTCGGCTCTCAGCCGCAGCTGCTCGCATCATTCCTCGGCAAGAGCGACGGCAAGCCGCTGGGTGACTATCTGGGCGGAGTCCGCAAGCGCTTCGGCCAGTGGATTCTCGACACGGCCAAGGCCGAGTACGATCAGAAGTGGCTCGACTATCAGCACGAGATCGGCCTCCGCCACCATCGTACCAAGAAGAATCAGACCGACGGCGCTGCCGCCGCGGCGGCCATCGTGCCGTTTCGCGATTTGTTCGCGCTCATTTTCCCGGTGACGTTCACCTTGAAGCCGTTCCTCGCCAAGAAGGGGCACAAGGCCGAGGATGTCGACAAGATGTACAATGCGTGGGTGAAATCCTGTCTCCTCCAGTTGACGCTGTGGAGCCATCCGTATGTGAAAACCGGCGACTTTTAGCCGCGTGTGACATGATTCACGGGGACATTCTGAAAAGTACCCGCTTCCTGCGGCGAAATTCAGAATGTCCCCGTTTTATATTTTTCGTGTTGATTGTTTGACCGAACGCGTTGTGCCCCGTTTGGGACTTGGTGTCTTTCGCTCGAGAGACGGGAGTTCCGCAAGCCTCCAATGTTTCCGCTTCGACTTGTTCTGCTCAGAGACCACAAAAAACACATGGAACGGAGCGCGCCGTTCATCAGCCGTCTGTCCCTTGCTCCAGGCTTCACCCGCGTCGTTGAGGATCTCCAGCAGGGTTTCGTACTCCTCGTCATCGCCGGGAATGACGGATTGTGCTTCGGTAATGAGGACGACGTAGCCCTTTGCGGGAAGCCATCCCAAATCGGCCAGGCATTCTTCCAGCGCGTCCCAGTTGTGCCCAAAGTAGTCGGGAAAGTCGAGGGCTCGGGCAAACTCCTCGAAAACGCCCGCCGGAGTGTTGCATTTCTTTCCTTGCACGATCCGGAGCGCATATCCCGCTGGCGGTTTGACCAGGGACGTGATGGCTGCCCCTGGTGGTGTGACAAGGAGGGATGACCAGGGGGTTGTGGCGTTCTGAAGATGGGTCTGTACGGTCTGTTTTGTGGCCATGTGCGGGCTCAATTCAATGTTGAAGATCAGTTGAGGGGAATAAACGTCCGGTAATGATCCCCCGTGTAATAGGCTTTTCCGGTCCGCCGCTCAATCACGATCCGTTCGGCATCCCGCGCGCGGCCTCGTATCTTGGGATTCACATCATACTCCCGATAGCGGCCTCGTGGTAAGCGCCGTTCCCGGTTCTGAAAGTCGCGCCCTCCGATGTAGCCCGGAAGGGGCGCGCCTCCACGCTCCTGCAGCAGCGCGAGGAGGTCTCGAGCTTTCTGCGGAGGTGTTATGGCCGGCGTATTATCGTCTGTCTCTGCCGAAGGGCTGAGCGTAGTTCCGAGAGAGGGGCTCTCGCCGAGGTGTGCGGCGATGGCAGAAGGCACCCCTGCCACACCGGTTGCGCAGCACAAGAAGAGCAAACACACAAACGGAGCCACAAGGGCCCGAAGTCGTCGAGGGGTATCCAACGGCGCTCTTGCCTCAGTCACGTGTTCAATGGAGAGGGCGGAGTCTTAATTGCCCATGAGTTGTCGAGAAAAGACTCCTTTGTTTTGATTCGACGGGGAAAAGCGTAGCTTTTTACAGGCCGGCCGTCCGCTGCAACCGGTTGTTATATGGCCCTGGCATCGGGGAAATACGAGATCATCATCGTCAGTGTCACGGCCAACCACGCTAGGGCGTCGCTCGAAACCTCGTCGCTCAGATCCGGCCTGTGCAAGAGTTTTGAAGGCGCGTGTCCGGCTTGTTCGCCGCTGAGCCCTGTTTGATTCCACCGCGCGGAGTCGGGCTTGCCATGAACCAAACTATTCATTGATGCCGTCAAGTCTGCTCCGCGCAAATCCAGCTTGCTAGAGCCGGCTCGCTGGATCGCATCGAACATTTGAGCAAGCGAGGGGGCTTCTCGATGCAACCATCCGTTCTTCCACTTTGAAATGTCTGCAGGATAGTTATGAAGGTATAAGAGAATGCACGCGCGCTCCGCGAGTGGCCTAACCAGGACGTGAGCACCAAATAGATATCCTTGCCGTATCAATTCACGGATCGACAGTGTAAGGCTTACTGCCTGCGGTATGACAACACACGCCATTTGCTGCAAGTCGGTCAGTGCAACGCCGTGCGTACCGCGTGCGGTATACGAGTTGACCTCAAGCGTTTTGACGATGAGTTCGTCTAGGCGCTGAAGCAATGGGCGTCCCAGATAAGGCTCGTTGTCTGGAGTGTAGATCACGGGTAGTGGCAGTACGAAACGTTGCCCTCCTCAGGTCGTATAACTATTAAGCCTGCTGCAGGCTACCCGTGCAGCATAGTTCGAGAACCTACGCGGCTCACTGGATGGCGAGTCTAAGAGGAAATCAGACACTTATCAAGACATCGTACCGATAAGCTGTCCGAGATGGACTGCAAATCCCGCAGTCTATCCGGCTACCAAGTTATGGTCAGATGTGGTCCGCGGGACTGTCCACGCCCTGTCCGCCTCGATTTAGGACATGCGTATAGGCAGAGACCTACCAGCTAATCGAGTCAGAGATCGAGAAGCTCACCCGCGTCCTATCGGGTCTTTGCTCGTTGACGAGGGCGTTTTGTTGTGCGAGATGTTGTTGAGATGAGAGGAAACTTCTCTGGGGCTTTGATGGATTCCGTAGCGAGGTCCACGTCGAGATCAGGCCAATACAGGTGGTTAGGGCTTGGCCATTCAACATGCATGATCTCCGACACCGAGGCATCTTGGAACCAAGGGAACTCTTTAAACGGAACAAAGAGTTCTTTGTCGGCCAAGAGCAGCCAGAATCCATGTCTGGAGATGTTTGTAACCTCAATCTCCGAAATGTTTTTGCCAAGCGCTGCGGATTTCATTCTCATGCTCCTCGACCAGAGTTTTCGCCTGTCGGATTTGTCGTTCGGTCATACCGAAATTATGGGCTAACTCAAGCGTCGGTTCCAGCCAGAATTTTGCTTCACCACGATCGCAAAACACGTGAACATGCATTCGCGTTTCTTCACGAGAGAAGAAGTAAAAGCGGAATCCTCCAGCTCGAAAGATTGTCGGACTCAGAGGTGCTGTTCCTTGTTTAGCAAGTGGCCCATAGTCTGCCAGGATTAGGGCAGAAGTCCAAGGGGTTTCTTCAGGGTCTTGGAGCCCGTTAGGGTCATGACTTTGCGAAGCCTTTACTCCTCAAAATCTCCGCCACGTTCTGCCCGCCCACAAACACATCGGCGATCAGGCGGTCGTAGACATCGCGGCCTCGCGGGACGATGCGCACGATGCCGCTGCGGAGCAGTTCGGCCAGCCGTTGCTTGGCTGCCTCGCCTTCCGGCTCGCTCAACTCCGGTGTGTCGATGCCGCGCAGCCTGATGCGATCCAGCCCGGCACGAATGCGACAGGAATGGGGACATTCTGAATTGTTGAGAGCAGACGCTTGAATCACGCGTCAAGAAAATCAGAATGTCCCCTATTTCTTTCGTACGTGCGGCGCGTCCACGAGTTCCCGCGATGCTAGAACAGACGGCGGGGCGGTCGTTCGCTGCAGCGCATGGTTAGGCGGTGGGGTCGTCATCTCAATATGCTCCTCTTTTCGGTGTCAGTCCGTCTGCATCTGGACACTTGCCATGCGTGAGCGCGTTGTCGTCGCGGCAGAGTGCATCGTATCGCCAAACATGAATTGCATCGCCGGGACTCGTCTGTGTCCGGAGATATTCATCGAAAGTGTCGTAGTCGTCGAACACCAAACGATCGGGCGCACGGCTGCCGTAGAAAAACCAATGCTCGACGATAATCGGTGACTGCTCCAACACCTCGCGGATAGCGGAGAGCCGCTCCGGTGACATGATGCTCGGTGATTCAGTGCCCCATTCATCCTTTTCGTTGCTCGTGCTCATAGTGAAATGTGAACGTCGCCTAACTACGATTCGGTTTGGCCTTCGCATAGTCGAAGCGGTATTCGGCCCTCATCTCTTTCCCCGCCCTTCGAGAATGTTTACGAACTCCCATGTTAGGCGGCCAACTTCACCGTGACTGACACGCCGGCTTTGGCGCAAAGGCCCACCAGGTAGTCGAGGGACAGCTTGTCCACTTTGTTGCGTGCGATCTCGGAGATGCGCGGCTGCACGACACCGAGGCGCTTGGCGGCTTGTGCCTGAGTCAGCTCTTCACGGGTCATCCATGTTCGTAACGCCTCGGCAATCTCGCAGCGGAGCAGCATGACGGCCGCTTCGTGCGGGGGGAATCCCAAATCAAGAAACACGTTCCCGCTACCCTGTGTGATGCCTGTGCGTGCTCGCTTCATGATTGTACTCCGATGAGCTTATACCGCTGCGCTGCCAGATCGATATCCGTCTTTGCGGTTTCTTGGGTCTTCTTCTGGAAGGCATGCAGCACATAGACCGCATGTTCAAACCTTGCCACATAGATCACTCGAAACGCGCCGGATTCGTCACGCACGCGAATTTCGCAGGCGCCTGGCCCAACGGTGCGGAGCGGCTTGAAATCAGCCGGCTCGCGTCCAGCCTGCACCATGAACAACTCATGCCCTGCGCGTCGACGTGCTGACTCCGGAAAATCTGCCAAATCCTTGCGGGCAGTACCAACGAAGCACAGGGCTTTCATCCGGCTCCTATTATACGAATATTCGTATACTGACGCAAGTGTATCGTGGGCTGAATGGCACAGCTACCCTGCTTTTGCGAAGCCTTCCCTCCTCAAAATCTCCGCTACGTTCTGTCCGTCCACAAACACGTCGGCGATGAGGCGGTCGTAGACATCGCGGCCTCGCGGGACGATGCGCACGATGCCGCTGCGGAGCAGTTCGGCCAGCCGTTGCTTGGCTGCCTCGCCTTCAGGCTCGCTCAGCTCCGGTGTGTCGATGCCGCGGAGCCTGATACGGTCGGGTCCGGCACGAATGGTGTCTCCATCGACGGCGGATATGTGCAACGTGCTCAACAGTCTGGAGTTTCGGAGGGACCGCGCACGAAGCGTCGAGACGCGGGATTGTTTCTGCTTGGGTCCCAGCTTGTACCGGCCTTTCGGGAACCGTTGAGGGCGGCTGTCCGGCGGACGCCTGGGGCGCTGCTGTTTGTAGGTCGGCAGACGATTTGAATCGGGTTCATCCGGGGTCGGGTACCAGCAGAGATCACATTGGGGTTGCAGAGTCGATTCAAGATCGGATTTCGACAGGCGCTCAGCGTTTGCCCACGGTTCCCATGGACCAGACCCAAGGACAATGACAAGCACCAGGGGCATGGTGGCTATTCGTGAGGTGTTCATGGTCACTTGTGTCAGCATAGGCCGTGCCACAATCAGGTTGGTTGACAATGAGGAAAATGGCGTGCTGGAATAGAACCCGTATCTCGATTTTGTGCGGGACTTGCGGGATTGGCGAGAAAAGCGGGAAGAGTCAGAAATTTCATTTTCTCGCGTCGCGCCTGACGCGCATTTCCCGCGTATCTCGCGGACGATGCTTCACGGAGGATGACGACATGGATATGATGGGACGGGTGGGGCTGGTTGAGATTCCTGTATTGATCGCCCCTGATCAGAAAGTCTGGATGGATCGCATGATTAAGGAGGGGAGAATCGCCATTCCCCCCGGTGGGACATTGGAAAAAGGTTCGCTCTATTCGATGTTTATCCGCATGCTGCTCCATAATGCGATGGAAGAACAGAAGCGGCAGGAGGCGATGGATGCGGATGACGAGGACGACGAATAACGCATTCCGCTGAAAACGGTCCCTTGCGTTGTTCTCACTTCACTCAAACCCTCAACGTACTGATACGACAGGCGAGCGTGAAACGTGAAGTGTATCTCGTGAAGCGCCGACGGCACACCTGGCTCCTCCGCGGTTGTATCTAAATAGGTCTATTCTGTATCTCGCGAGATACGAGATGCGAACGACGAGCGACGGTCCTTAGAGTGCTTTGAATGCGGTGTGCGCGGCGCGGATCGTCTTCTCGATATCCTGCGCGCTATGGGCGGTGGAGAGAAATGCCGCTTCAAACTGGGACGGGGCGAGATAGACGCCTTGTTCCAGCATCTGGTGAAAGAACTGACCGTACCGCTTCGTGTCGGATTGCTTGGCGGTCTTCCAATCCACCACAGGACCCGGCGTGAAGAACGACGTCAGCATCGACCCCACTCTGGTTTGTGTGAGCGGGACTCCCGCTTTCTTGGCCGCTTCGCCGATACCTTTTGCCAAAGCTGCTGAAGAGGCTTCCAGCTTCTTATAGAGTCCTTTTGTCCGCAATTGCTTGAGTGTGGCCAATCCCGCGGTCACGGCAAGCGGATTTCCCGATAATGTGCCGGCTTGATAGACCGGTCCGACCGGCGCGATGAGATCCATGATCTCTTGTCGTCCGCCGTAGGCGCCGACGGGCAATCCCCCTCCGATGATTTTTCCCAGCACAGTGAGGTCCGGCTTGATGTCATAGAGCGCTTGGGCTCCTCCGTAGCTCACGCGAAATCCAGAGATGACTTCATCGAAAATCAACAGGATGTCATTCTCGGCCGTCACCCGGCGGAGTGCAGCGAGGAAGTCCGGCGCCGGTGGCACGACGCCCATATTGCCGGCGATCGGTTCGAGGATGACGCAGGCGAGCTGGTTCCGGTGTTCTTTGATCAGCTGTTGGACCGCGCGAATGTCGTTATAGGGGGCGGTCAGGGTATGTTTCACAAAATCAGCCGGGACGCCGGGTGAATCCGGAATCCCCAGCGTCGCCAAACCCGATCCGGCCTTGGCCAGCAGATAGTCGCTATGGCCATGGTAGCAGCCCTCGAATTTAAGAATGCCGTCGCGCTTAGTGAAGCCTCGCGCCACGCGAATCGCGCTCATGACCGCTTCGGTTCCGGAGCTGACCAGGCGGATCTTTTCCATGGAGGGGTAAGCCGCGCGAATCTCTTTGGCCAGTGCAACTTCCAATTCCGTCGGGGCGCCGTAGCTGGTGCCGTTGCCCGCCGCTTTCTTGATGGCGCTGACGACCGAAGGCGCGGCATGCCCGAGGATCATGGGGCCCCAGGACAGCACGTAGTCGATATAGACGTTTCGGTCCACGTCGTAGAGACAAGACCCCTTGGCCCGTTGAATGAACCGCGGCTGGCCTCCGACCGATCGGAAGGCGCGTACCGGGCTGTTCACACCACCGGGAATAAGCTGTTGGGCTTCGCTGAAGAGTTTGGCGGACCGAGTTGTTTTCATAACAGGGGGCGCACCCTATCATGCAGGACAAGAACCGGTCAAGAAATCCGTTCCGAACATCTACTGCTCACATCTGCCCAATCTGACGACAAAAAACTGTCATAAGCGGTACCGCTGTTCCTACTAGAGATGGACAACGTCTTAGAACCCGCAGTTTCCAAAGGTCTTCTCCTTCGCTGTGCAATCGCCACTCGGGCGTGATTTTTGCTTTTTTTAACAGGTTCCAAGGAGATGTGAGTCAGCCATGAGAATCATCTGTTCCTGGTGCCGCCGAGAAGGGGATATCGGATTGATCGGGGAAAAGGCGCCGCTGGAAGATTTTCGTGAGACACACAGTATCTGCAAAGCTCACCAGACCACGGTACAGGCCCGATGGAGAGACGACGTGTATGTACTGGAGCAGAAGAGAGAACGGCGGAAGGCGTCTTCCAGCCTGCAGAAGCAGATCATCCGGAAGAAAGCCATGTAGGCTGATGGCATCGCCGGCGACTTCGCCGCAGACTCCCCTCTAACCTGGTGTATTCACAAAGACTGTTCTTGTCTCCGCCGACCCCACCAGCCCGCATTATTCATGAGCGCTTCTGCTGCAATCGCCGATCCGCTGCTGCGACAAGCCTTCGGGCGGCGGGCTCGCCCCTCGGGCCCTCGATGTACTGCACGAGTACGCCTCGGGACCTCAGGCCTCCGCGCGCCCCTCTCGCGACGCGGCTCCGCGATTTCGCGACGAACCATCACGAATAAAGCGGGCTAGGCAATCTTCGCCGTTTGTGCAGTCATCTCAGCCTTCGATTCTGCTCGAAACCCTCAGCCAGCTGATCCCTACCCGCACACAAAGATGACACAGATGTGTGGCCATCCTGTGTGCCACGGTGGCAGATACACAGATCTCGCATCTGCCTGGATGTCTCCGTGCCTGTTTGCTAGAATACGCCTCGACTCGGCTGACACTCGCCGTCGACCGTGCGACACACTTCATACGGCCACTCCGAGATTCCCGTATTGAACGAAAGAGAGCGAAGGGTATCTACCGTGCGGAGTTCACGCCTTGCCCCTGTGATTGATCCGGTCCGCCGGAATGCGACCGGTTCAGCCGTTAGGTATGTGGGTTATGCCCTTGTGGTGTGTGTCATCCTCGGCCTGATTGCGACTGCCGGTATCGGGCAAGCCCAGACTGGGTTGACCCAGAGCGGTTCGCTGAAACGGTCTCCCGCCGAGATCGTCAAACGGTACGTGCGTTTGGATCAGAAAGGCGCCCGCCTGGAGGCCATGGGGTTCGACGTGCTCGCGCCGTATGTCGATTGGAAAGAAGAGCCGTCGTGGGACCATGTCGTAGTGATTCAGGAGGCCACTGTGCCGGAGGATTACCGGCAGTGGACCATCATCGACAATCTGGATATTATCATCCCCGTCACCTTTCGAGTGCGGGGGTCTGTCAATTTCAAGTCTGCGGTCTTCGTGCCTGAGGATAAGACGGAAGAAGTGCGGTTCCATGTGAAGGCCGTGCGAAACAGCTGGCGTATCGTCGAGCCGGTGATCCCTCCTCATATCGGAGTGCCGCGGATGGTGAACTTTGCACGCGAAGCTGCGCTCCATGAGCAGGATGCGGCGCAGCGAGGCGTTCTGGCGGCGCTTGAAGGTTCCTTGCGAAAGGCGAAATAATGGGGAAAACGTCCGTGCAGCTGCTCATCTTCGATCTTGACGGCACACTGATCGAGTCCAAGTGGGATATCGCAAAGTCAGTGAATTTGACCTTGGCCGAGTTGGGCTTGCCGGAACGCCCATTGGAAGAGATTTTCGGTTTTGTCGGTGATGGCGTGAAGAAGTTGCTGCGTCTCGCAGTAGGGGAGGAGGGCCGAACCAGCTTCGAAGATGCCCTCAAGGTGTTCCGCGGCCATTACCTTGCCCATTGTCTGGATCAGACGACCTTTTTCCCCGGTATTGAGCCGATGCTGAGCCACTTTGCACATAAACAGAAGGCCGTCGCCACCAACAAGTCGATCGAATATACGCGTGTCATCTTGAATGGGTTAGGCGCACAGCATTTCACGTATCTCGTCGGAGGCGACAACGGGTTTGGGCTCAAACCGGAACCGGGCATGTTGCTGCATGTCATGGAACAGTTGAATGTCTCGAAAGATCAGGCCGTTCTGGTGGGAGACAGCACCAACGACATCAACGGCGGCCACAATGCCGGCATCCGCGTCTGTGCAGTCGGCTACGGGATGGGAAATCGGGACAAGATGGCGGCCTGTAAGCCCGATTGGTTCATTGAACGGCCGGAAGAACTGATGGAGATCTTTATATGATCGTTCGATCGTCGCTCGTCTTTCGTGAAGCGTATCTCGCAAAGCCGCCCAAACAAGAGAGGGTTGATGAAGCAAGTCCCGTCTCCTGCATGAGAAATTTATCCTGCGTCCTTACCGCGCGTCACGCCTCACGCTTCACAATCTGCTCTCTTGCCCTGGCCCTTAGTCTTGTCTTCAATGTCCACGTGCTGTCTGCAGCGTCGCCCAGCCTGACGGAACGTGTGATTGAACACAAACTGGCCAATGGTTTGACGGTACTGATGGTCGAGCGTCATCAGACGCCGGTGGTGTCGATCAACATTACCTTCGCTGTCGGCGGGATCAATGAGCAGGTGGGACAGACAGGGCTCGCCCACTTGTATGAGCACATGGCGTTCAAGGGCACTAGAATAGTCGGCACCAAGGATTATGAAAAGGAGAAGCCGATCCTCGATGAACTTGCTCGCGTCGGCACTGAATTGGAGCAGCGTCAGCGCGAGATCGCCAAGAAGACCGGCGGGGCGACGGCCGAGGAGCAGGCCACTGTCGATGTTCTACAGAAGCGGTTTACGGACCTGCAAACGCAGGCGTCCCAATACGTCGTCGGCAATGAAGTGGCGCTGCTCTATCAACGGCACGGAGGGGTGGGATTCAATGCGTCCACCGGCAAAGACCTCACCCGCTACATGATCAGCCTGCCGGCCAATCGTCTCCCATTGTGGGCCGCAGTCGAATCCGACCGCATGGCCAGTCCTGTTTTGCGGGAATTCTATAAAGAACGCGGTGTCGTCATGGAAGAACGGCGGTTGCGCAACGAGGACAGCCCGAACGGACTGTTGTTTGAAACCTTCACCTCGGCGGCGTTCCGCGCGCACGGCTATGGGGTGCCGACCATCGGCTGGGGTTCGGATATCTTGTCGTTGACACCGGACGAAACCGAAGCCTTTTTCAAAACCCACTATGGGCCGAATCGTGCCACGATCGCGCTGGTCGGCGATCTCGATCCCAAAGAAACGATTGCCTTGATCGAACGCACGTTTGGGAGGATTCCTGCGGCGCCCGAGTCGTCGGCGCGGGTGGCTGTGGAGCCGGATCAGCGAGGCGAGCGGCGGGTGGAAGTGGAGTTCGACGCGGAGCCGTCCATGGTCATCGGATATCATAAGCCGGGGTTGGGACATCCGGATGATGATGTGTTCGATGTCATCGATGCGGTGCTCTCCGATGGGCTCACCTCCCGCCTTCATCGGAGACTGGTGCGGGAACAGAGGCTGGCAGCCTCGGTCAGCTCGGATGCGAGCTATCCGGGTGTGCGCGCACCCAATCTGTTCATCATTATGGCGACGCCGCTGGCGCCCCATACGACGGCCGAAGTGGAAGCAGCGATCTATGAGGAGTTGGAACGGCTGAAGCGAGAGCCGGTTTCACCCAAGGAACTTGAGCGGGTGATCAATAATCTGGACGCCGACATGGTGCGCGCACTGCGGTCCAACAGCGGTCTGGCGTCCCGGCTGGCGATGTATCAAGCGGTGGCCGGCGATTGGCGCGACATCCTGAGGTCTCGTGACAGGGTTGCCGCGGTGACCGCCGCCGATGTACAGCGTGTCGCGGCCCAGTATTTTACGAAGTCGAATCGGACGGTCGGAGTGCTGGTTAAAAAGAGCAACGGCAAAGCCGTAGCCGCAGCGCAGAACAATGGGGTGGCACAGTGAGGATGGTAAGGGGTTTCGGAACACTGGATTTCTTTGGCATTGCAATTGTTCTTTTGGCATCGGTTATGGCGGGCTGCGCGGGGGAGTTGGCGCTTGGCGATCCCCGGACGATGACCTTCAAACCCGTTGAGTTCTCGCCGCCTGACCCGGAACGGATCGTGCTCGACAATGGCATGGTCGTGTATCTGTTGGAGGACCACGAACTCCCGTTGATCACCATGACGGCCACGATGCGAACAGGAAGTTGGCTTGATCCGGCCGATAAGATCGGTCTCGCGGCGTTGACCGGAGCGGTGATGCGCACCGGAGGGGGCGGGGGCTTCTCGGCGGAAGAAGTCGATGAAGCGCTGGAACAGTTTGCGGGCGATGTCAGTATCGGCATCGGCAGGCAATCGGGGTCTGCCTCGCTCGACGTGCTGAGCAAAGATCTGAAGCGGGGGTTGCAGATCTTCGCCGCGCTCATACGGACTCCGGCATTCGAGCCGGCGCGCCTCGAATTGGCCAAATTGCAGGCGATCGAAGGGATCCGCCGCCGCCAGGATAATCCCGGTTCCATCGTGGGCCGGGAATTCATCAAGCTGCTCTACGGTGCGGAACATCCGACCGCGCGGGAGAGTACGATCGATTCCGTACGGCGCATGACCAGAGACGATCTGGTCGCGTTTCATCGCAACACGGTTCATCCGAACGGCATCATTCTGGGTGTGACCGGAGACTTCAAGAAAGAGGCGATGCTTGCGGCGTTGCGTGACGCGTTCGGCGATTGGAAGAAAGGCGCGGTTCCGGAGTTGAAGATCGCCGATGTGCCGGAGAACGACGCAGAGAAGCCGGCGGTTCGGTTCATCGATAAAGACACGACGCAGACACATCTGCGCGTGGGCCATTTGTCGATCAAAGAGCACGATCCTGATTATGTCTCATTGGCGATTGCAAACGACATCTTGGGCGGCAGCTCCTTCCGCAGCCGGATTTTCAACGATGTGCGGACAAAACGCGGCCTGGCCTATTCCGTCGGCAGCCGGCTCAGTACCGGAGTTCACGATCAGGGGATCTGGCTGGTGCGGGCCGAAACCAAGTCGGTCTCCACACAGGAAGTCATCGCGCGGTTTCTGGCGAATATCGAGCGCATGCGTACGGAACTCGTGAGCGATACGGAGCTGGCAGAGGCGAAAGACGCGTACGTGAATTCGTTCATCTTTTCGTTCTCCAGCCCCTCGGCGATTGTGAACCGCCTGATCGAGCTGGAGTACGACGGGCTGCCGAAAGATTTTCTGCAACAGCTGCGCGACAAAGTCGTGAAGCTGACCAAAGAGGAGATCCTGGCGGCTGCTAAGAAGCATCTCTATCCGGATCGTCTGAAAATCGTCGCCGTCGGATCAGGCAAGACCTTGCCGGCCGCGCTCTCGACCTTCGGCGAGGTGAAAGAGATCAAATTGGTTCCAGAGGGATAAGCCGTCGGAGTTATGGTCCTCATCAGCAGGCTAGTCCACTGAGTTTTTTCCATGCCGCTTGAAGACGATTGTTGTGACATTCTGAAAAAAGCCCGTACAGGTCTGGGGCTTTCGGCTGGCGATGTCTCGCGCAGGGCCGGGCTGCCCGATGGAGTGCTCGCGGCGCTGGAGCGGGGGGAGCAGGCGCGTGATCGAGCGGAACTCCTCGCGCTTGCCAAGGCGCTGGGTTTGCGCGGTGAGCCGCTTGCGCGGATTGCGATTGACAAATGGGAGCCGCTCGCGCAACGCCAACCGGCTTGGATCGAGACGGTGCACGGCTCGATCGGCGGCTATGGTGTGCAGGGCTACATCGTTCATGACGAGGGTGAGGCTCTGTTGATCGATACAGCGTACAACGCGTCTGCGATGATCGAGGCGCTCGACAAGCGCAACCTGCGTCTTGTGGGGATTTGCCTGACACACGGGCATGCCGATCATGCCGAGGGGATTGATCACATTCTCGCGCATCGAGACGTTCCGGTCTATTTGGGGCCGGAAGATATTGACCTGTTGAATTGGAAACCACGGGCGGATTTGCTGGTTGTGCCTGCGGACGGGTGCGTCATCAAGGTCGGCAGCCGGACGGTTCACTGCCTCACAACTCCCGGCCATACGCCAGGCGGAATCTGTTATCGGACCGATGACCCCAAGCAGCCGGTCTGTTTTGTCGGCGATACACTCTTTGCCGGATCGATCGGCCGATCCAATCCGAGCCATCTGTACGCCACGCACCTTGATTCGGTGCGCACAGGCCTGCTGACGCTTCCTCCGAATTATCGCCTCTTGCCCGGCCACGGTCCTGCCACGACTGTGGCCGAGGAACTGGACCATAATTCGTTCGTGACCATCGAATAACGAACCTGACAAATAATCAGTGACTTCATGGATGAATTGAGGGAGGACGGTCAGCGACGCATCCGGAGCGAGGCAGAAAGTGGAGCAGAGCCGGATGCTATCGCACAGACCATCGATAGCGAGGTCGAAGCCGATGAAGGAGCGCCGTCGGTTTTTTCAGAATGGGCGCTGCCCGTCGGCCTGTTTCTGCTGACCTGCTTCACGACCTTATGGGCGGGCGCCTATCAATCGTATCACGGGACGGTCCGTGGGCCGCTGAATTTTCTGTTGGAACATCCGGAGGCATTGTGGCAAGGGTTTCCTTTTGCCGCGGCGCTTTTATTCATTCTCGCAACGCACGAATTCGGCCATTATCTGTTATCCAGGATTCACGGAGTGCCAGCCTCGCTGCCGTTATTCATTCCCGGGCCGCCCCATTTCATCGGAACGTTCGGCGCCATCATCCGCATGCGCGGGCCCATCATGGATCGCCGCGCCCTGTTCGATATCGGGGTCGCCGGCCCGCTGGCCGGGTTTATTGTTGCCGTCGCTGTGCTGATCGTAGGACTGAATCTTTCGACCGTTGTGGAGCGGACCGCCACGTTTGGGTTGCACCTGGGGGAACCGTTGCTGCTGCAGTTTCTGGCATGGTTGGTGATCGGGCCGATCTCGCCGGAATCGGATATCGTGCTGCATCCGATTGCCTTTGCGGCCTGGTTCGGTTTCTTCGTCACCTCGCTCAATCTCCTTCCGATCGGCCAGCTTGACGGTGGACATGTCGCCTATGCGCTTTGGGGAAGCAGACAGCGGACGATGGCGTTCATCGTCGTCCCAATCTTAATCGTCCTGGGATTTGTCGGTTGGCCGGGCTGGTTTTTATGGGCGGTCATGGCGGGGCTCTGGGGGCTCGGTCATCCGCCCGTCAGGGATCCCCATGCTCCGTTAGGGCGTAACCGTACGATCGTCGGCTGGATTGCGTTGGCCGTGTTCGTGTCAACCTTTGCGCCGGTTCCGTTCTCCTTCCATTCATAAATTGTTCAACGGGCTGAGCCCGCATTATTCATGAGCGTTTCTACTGCAACCGTCGATACGCCGCTACGACAAGCTTGGCCGCGAGCTTCGCGCGGCCAGCGGGCGGGCTCGCCCCTCGCAACCTCGACATACTGTTTCAAGTATGCCTCGGTCTCTCGGGGCTCCACGCGCCCGTCTCGCCTGGCGTCTCAGCGGTTTCGTCACGAATCGTCATGATTAATGCGGGCTAGCAGAACATTCGCTGGATTTTCTTGCCCGATTCCGCACACAGCCCTACAGTGGGATGATGATTTCAACTGAGACAGCGACGCCCCATTGTCCGAACTGTCAGGCTGAACGACAGGATGGAGCGGAGGAGTGTCTTCGGTGTGGAATCATTTTCGCCAAGTACAGACCGTTGCCGGTACGAACAGGTGTTATTTCGACGGCGGGGTCGTCTGCGAAGTCCGAGTGGCTGGTCACGGCCAAGCAGTGGTTGATTGAATCGGATGCGGCGACCGATTCACTGACGCTCGTCGGTCGGGCGATGGTGTTTCTGCTTCTTGTCTGGTGGGGGCGTGCCTTCATCCTCACGCCGCTTGAGACTAACTACACCGGCGAATCTTTTCTGCATCTGATCAATCTGCCGTTCCACGAAGCGGGCCACCTGATTTTTATGCCGTTCGGACGCTTCATGATGTTTCTCGGCGGGAGCGCAGGGCAGGTGCTGATGCCGCTCATCTGTCTCGGCACCTTTCTCATCAAAACCCGTGATCCGTTCGGCGCGTCGGTGTGTTTGTGGTGGACGGCTGAGAGCATCATGGACGTCGCGCCCTACATCAACGATGCGCGGGATATGGATCTCATGT
Source organism: Nitrospira sp. (assembly GCA_046604365.1). Lineage (GTDB taxonomy): Bacteria > Nitrospirota > Nitrospiria > Nitrospirales > Nitrospiraceae > Nitrospira_D. The sequence goes on along the minus strand of JBJACV010000014.1, from coordinate 62,024 downwards.
TGTTGGGCGGGGTCACGGGAAAAGAAACGGACGGGCACGATTGGAATAACATTCTCTCCATGCTTGGCTGGCTGGAGCACGACCATCGTCTGGCTCATCTGGCGTACAACGTCGGCATCGTGCTGATGCTGGTCTCCTTCGCCTGGGGCGGCGTGATCCTGTGGCGCCACTATCGGCGCCTCTCGACGTAGTCTCCTGGCCAGTTGACCGTTCAGGGTCATTCTCCTAATCACGGACTTCATTACGACAAGAAGCGCATACTCTGGCTCAGGCGCAGATCGAGACTTCGCATGTCATGGTGCGCAAGTCTTGATTTCTCCTCGACAATTCGTCAGCCAGTTTTTGACACCGTTTTTATGGCGGGATTGGTAGGGTAGTTGGCAAGGGCAAAGGAAGGAGCTCCGCCATGGACGTCGTCCCCGTAGCGCTGATAATCGGGTTTTTTCTCCTTTCCGGTTGGCTGATTGTTGGTTTAGATCGGCTGTAACTGAAAGCAATGATCAGCGGAGCGTTAACATGAGTACGATGTACCTATTGGGTGGAATAGTTTCGGCGGGGTTGCTGATCTACCTCATGGCTGCGTTGCTGAAGGCGGAGTGGTTCTGATGACTACGAATGCAATCCTCCAAGTGCTCGTGTTTTTCGTCGTGCTGCTGGCGCTCGCCAAGCCCCTGGGCTGGTACATGGCGAGAGTGTATGAAGGCAAACCTTTTGGCTTGGACCGTCTCTTCGGTCCCGTCGAACGGGCTCTGTATCGGCTCTGCGGCGTTCGACCAGCCGATGAGATGGACTGGAAACGCTACGGGGTGGCCATGCTGCTCTTCAATGCGGCCGGGGTCTTCTTCCTCTACGGCCTGCAGCGGCTACAGGGTCTTTTGCCCCTCAATCCGTCCAACCTCGGCGGGGTCGCACCGGATCTGGCCTTTAACACAGCCGTGAGCTTCGTGACCAATACCAACTGGCAGGCGTATGGCGGGGAAACCACCCTCAGTCACTTGACCCAGATGCTTGGCCTGACGGTGCAGAACTTCGTCTCTGCTGCGACGGGAATGGCGGTGCTCGTTGCACTGATCCGGGGCTTGAGCCGGAGCACGTCAACGACGCTTGGGAATTTTTGGATCGACCTGGTCCGCAGTACGCTCTATATTCTTCTGCCTCTGTCTCTCCTGTTGTCTCTTCTCTTGGTGTCTCAGGGAGTTGTCCAGACCTTCAATTCATCTCAGACAGTGACCCTCCTACAACCAGCTGGACACGACAAGCCTATGACCGATGCGAACGGCCGGCCGGTGCTCGATGAGCAGGGGAAGCCGAAAACCGAGCCTGCAGCGGTAATCGAGCAGATCCTTGCGGTGGGGCCGGCTGCCTCCCAGATCGCCATCAAGCAGCTCGGTACGAACGGCGGCGGATTCTTCAACGTCAATTCAGCGCATCCGTTCGAGAATGCCACGCCCTTCTCCAATTTTCTTGAACTCCTGGCGATAATTCTTATCCCGGCCGCGCTCTGCTACACCTTTGGCGTGATGGTGGGTGACACTCGACAAGGCTGGGTTATTCTCGCCGCCATGACCATTCTTCTACTCGGTCTTGTTCCACTCGGACTATGGGCTGAGCAAAACGGCAATCCATTGCTCGCGGATATCGGTGTAGATCAGCAGGTTCAGGCCGGGCAAGCCGGAGGCAACATGGAGGGGAAGGAGACCCGATTCGGTATTACCGACTCGGGTCTGTGGTCTGCCGTGACGACCGCCGCTTCCAATGGCTCGGTGAACTCGATGCACGATTCGTATACGCCGCTGGGCGGACTCGTACCCCTGTTTCTCATGCAGTTCGGCGAAGTGGTGTTCGGGGGGGTCGGCTCAGGTTTGTACGGCATGATCGTCTTTGCCATCATCGCCGTGTTTGTTGCCGGCCTCATGGTCGGGCGGACACCGGAGTATCTGGGCAAGAAGATCGAACCCTATGAGATGAAGGTGGCCGCGCTGCTCATTCTTATCATGCCCATCGTCGTCTTAGGTTTCACCGCTCTGGCGATCAGCACTGAGACCGGCAGATCGTCTATCTTGAATCCCGGCCCCCACGGGTTCAGCGAAGTCCTCTATGCCTATACTTCTCAGGGGAACAACAACGGCAGCGCGTTCGCCGGTCTCCACGTCGATACGCCGTTCTACAATCTGACGGGCGGCATTGCGATGCTGATCTCGCGGTTCTGGTTGGCTATCCTGACTCTGGCACTCGCAGGGGCCCTAGCTCGCAAGACCCTCGTGCCGGCCGGACCCGGTACCTTGCCGACCCATACCCCGCTGTTCGTGATTCTCTTAATCGGCGTGGTGGTGATGGTCGGGGCGCTTACGTTTCTTCCGGCTCTGGCCTTGGGACCCGTCGTCGAAGAGCTGATGATGAGGGGACAGTAGGAATCACATCCCATGAGCATGCCGACAAAAGCACACAAGTCCCAGTCTCTGTTGGACACCGCAGTGATACGCCATGCGTGGCGCGACGCCATCTTCAAGCTCGACCCGCGTCATCAGGTCAAGAATCCGGTCATGTTTATCGTCTGGGTCGGAAGCGTCTTGACGACGCTCTTGTTCGCGCAGGCGCTGGCGGGAATGGGGGAAGCCCACGCCTGGTTCATTCTCTCGATCACGGTCTGGCTCTGGTTCACCGTGCTGTTTGCAAACTTTGCGGAAGCGCTGGCGGAAGATCGGGGCAAGGCGCAGGCCGATTCGCTGAGGCGGGCGCGTCATGAACTTACGGCCAAAAAGCTCGGCGCTGTCGATTCCGGCAGCGAGCATCATACCCCGTGGAACCGTCAGTTCCAGCGACGCGATACGTTCAGCGTGGTGTCCGCGAATCAGCTCACGAAGGGGGATGTGGTCCTCGTGGAGGCAGGAGATTTTATTCCGGCCGACGGCGAGGTAGTCGACGGCGTGGCGTCGGTGAACGAGAGCGCAATTACCGGTGAAAGCGCGCCCGTGATTCGAGAAAGCGGCGGTGATCGCAGCGCCGTCACGGGCGGCACGAACGTGTTGTCGGACTGGCTGATCATTCGCGTCACGGCAACTTCGGGAGAAAGCTTCCTGGACCGCATGATCGCCATGGTGGAAGGAGCCAAACGCCAGAAAACGCCGAACGAAATCGCCCTCACCATTCTGCTCGCAGCCCTGACCATCATCTTCCTCTTGGCCACGGTGACATTGTTGCCGTTCTCGCTGTACGGCGTGCAAGCCATGGGGCAAGGGACGCCGGTCACCGTCACTGTATTGGTGGCACTCTTGGTCTGCCTGATTCCGACGACCATTGGGGCTCTCCTTTCGGCCATCGGTATCGCCGGCATGGATCGCATGGTGCAGGCCAATGTCATTGCGATGTCGGGAAAGGCTGTTGAAGCTGCCGGGGACGTGGATGTCCTGCTCCTGGATAAGACCGGCACCATCACGCTGGGCAACCGTCAGGCGACAGCCTTCATTCCGGCGGAGGGAGTAGACGCCCAGACGTTGGCCGACGCGGCTCAACTCTCATCGTTGACGGACGAGACGCCTGAGGGCCGCAGCATCGTCGTGCTGGCCAAAGAAAAGTTTGGTTTGCGCGCGCGTGATATTCATGAGATGGGCGCCACATTCATTCCCTTCACGGCCCAGACGCGAATGAGCGGAGTCAATCTTGACGGGCGGCAGATCCGCAAAGGAGCGGCGGATGCGGTCGAAGCCTATGTGACGTCGCAGGGAGGGCACTTTTCTCAGTTTGTCAGGCTGAATGTCGAGACGATTGCCAAACAAGGCGGAACGCCATTGGTAGTGGCGGAGATGGCCAAGGTGCTGGGGGTGATTGCGCTGCAGGACATCGTGAAAGGCGGGATTAAGGAACGATTTGTTGAGCTTCGCCGGATGGGCATTAAGACAGTCATGATCACGGGCGACAACCCGCAAACAGCCGCGGCCGTGGCGGCGGAGGCCGGAGTGGATGATTTCCTGGCCCAGGCCACGCCGGAGGCCAAACTCAAGTTGATTCGGGATCTTCAGGCAGAGGGCCGGCTCGTGGCCATGACCGGGGACGGAACAAACGACGCCCCGGCGCTGGCGCAGGCTGACGTTGCCGTCGCAATGAACACCGGGACCCAGGCGGCAAAAGAGGCGGGCAACCTGGTCGATCTGGATTCCAATCCCACGAAGCTCATCGAAATCGTGGAAATCGGCAAACAATTGCTCATGACCCGCGGCGCGTTGACCACGTTCAGCATGGCCAACGATGTGGCCAAATACTTCGCCATCATTCCTGCGGCCTTCGCCACGACCTATCCGGCGCTCAATGCATTGAACGTGATGCGGCTGGCGACTCCGCAGAGCGCGGTCCTTTCCGCGGTCATCTTCAACGCGTTAATCATCATTGTACTGATCCCGCTTGCCCTGAAAGGAATCACCTATCACCCGATCGGCGCGGGAGCGTTGCTCCGGCGGCATCTCTTGATCTACGGATTGGGCGGCGTGGTGGTGCCGTTCGTCGGCATCAAGCTGATCGATCTGATTCTGGTCGCCTTGCATTTGACGTGATTCAGGATGTCTGAGAGGTCGCCGGGAGATAGGAGAGAATGATGATGGACCAAATAAGACCCGCTCTGACTATGCTGTTACTTATGACTGTCTTGACGGGGCTGGTCTATCCGCTGGCGGTCACCGGGCTGGCCCAGGTGTTTTTTCAAGACCAGGCGAACGGCAGTTTGATCGTGCGCGAAGACAAGGTGATCGGGTCCAAGTTGATCGGACAGTATTTTGACAGACCGGAGTATTTCTGGGGTCGTCCGTCGGCGACCTCGCCGTTTCCATACAATGCCGGGGCATCCGGGGGATCAAACCTCGGGCCCACCAACCCGGTACTGATCGAGGCGGTCAAAGCGAGAATAGTCGCCTTACGGGCAGCAGATCCGGGCAACGACGCGCCGGTCCCTGTCGATCTGGTGACGTCATCAGGAAGCGGGCTGGACCCTCACATCAGCCCGGCGGCCGCACAGTACCAAATCAGAAGAGTAGCTCGTGTTCGAGGACTTGATGAGGCCGTTGTGCGCGACCTCGTGGTCCAGTACACACAGGGCCGCCAGCTCGGCGTCCTTGGAGAACCACGAGTCAATGTTCTTCTGCTGAATCTCGCCCTGGACGAAAGGCGTTAGTTTCAGGGTATCTAAGTCTGGTGGTCATGAGTGGAGGCGTTAGTTGAAGCACGCGTAGTCCTCGTACGATCGGTCGTGTCGTTGACGCTTCTCCGGGCCTACCCTAGAATTCAAACGCCGTTCGCTAAGTCGTTTTCAATTGTGCGCGCAACGTTGCGCGGGAAACCGCTCCCATGAACCAACCACGACCAGATCCCGATGCGCTGCTGAAGCGTGTACAGGCGGAGGAGACCCGTAAAGCCGAAGGCAAGCTCAAGGTCTTCTTCGGCGCCAATCCCGGCGTAGGGAAGACGTACGCCATGCTCGAAGCGGCGCATGAGCAGCGGCGTGACGGTGTCGATGTCGTCATCGGCGTCGTTGAGACTCATGGCCGGGCTGAAACCGAGGCATTGGTGGACGGACTTGAGGTTCTCCCGCGCCGCGTTGTGGGCTACCGTGGTGCAACGCTGCAAGAATTCGATCTCGACGCGGCTCTCGCGCGACACCCCGCGATCATCCTCATCGACGAACTTGCGCACACTAACGCCCCGGGCGAGCGTCATGCCAAACGGTGGCAGGATGTTCAGGAATTACTCAAGGCCGGTATTACGGTCTATACCACCGTGAACGTGCAGCACTTGGAAAGTTTGAACGATGTGGTCACGCAGATTACCGGCGTGCGGGTGCGTGAGACCGTCCCGGATTCCGTTCTTGAGCGGGCGGATGACGTGGAGCTCATCGACCTCCCGCCCGACGATCTTCTTCAGCGGCTCAAAGACGGAAAGGTATACGTTCCGGAACAGATCCAACATGCGGTTCAACATTTCTTTGCCAAGGGAAATCTGATCGCGCTTCGCGAACTCGCGTTGCGCCGCACGGCCGAGCGGGTCGACCAGCAGATGGAGGTCTACCGGCGCGACCACGCAGTGGTGCGAACCTGGCCGGCGGCGGAGACGGTCATGGTCTGCGTCAATATGAAGCCGCGTGGCCCTCGTTTGATCAGGGCCGCCCGTCAGATGGCGGTCGATCTCCATGCCAAGTGGATCGCGGTCTATGTGCAGCTTCCTCGGCATCTTGGCCTGCCGCAAACCGAACGGGATCGCCTGGTACAAACACTGAGGCTGGCGGAGCAGTTAGGGGCTGAAACCGTCACCCTCACCGGCGAGAACGTCGCCCAGGAACTCTTGAGTTACGCACGGAGCCGAAACGCGACGAAGATTATTGTCGGGAAACCGGTCAGGTCCTGGTGGAAAGAGTGGGTGTTTGGGTCGGTCGTATCGGACCTCGTCCATCAAAGCGGGGAGATCGATATTTATGTCATTACGGGAGAGGCCGGCGAAGGGCAGCCGCTCGTCCGCCGCAGTCTCCGAAGTGCCAGCGATGTCTCCGGATATGCGTATGCCTCGCTCGGGGTGCTGATTGCGACGGCGGTCGCCTGGTCGATGTCTCCATATTTCGCGGCGGCGAATTTGATCATGATGTATCTGATTGCCGTGATCGTCATTGCGATTCGTTGGGGGCGTGGGCCGTCGGTGCTGGCTTCGATATTGAGCGTGGCGGCTTTCGATTTCTTCTTCGTGCCGCCATATTTCTCCTTCGCCGTCTCCGATATTCAATACCTGCTGACCTTCGGTGTCATGCTTGTGGCGGCTTTGGTCATCAGCAATCTTGCCGTGCGTCTACACCAGCAAGCCGAGCTGGCTCGCTACCGAGAAAGACGCACAGGAGTGTTGTACGCCATGAGCCGCGATCTCGCTACGCATCGTGGAACCGGCATGCTGGCGCAACTCGCGGCGAAGCATCTCCGTGACGTGTTTGACGCTCAAGTTGCCATCTTTCTGGCGGATGTGGAAAAGCGGGTGCAACTGCAACGCGGGGAACTGCTGTTTTTTGAGTTGGACCCGAAAGAGGCGGGTGTGGCTCAGTGGGTATTTGATCACAGTGAACGAGCCGGAGTTGGGACAGATACGCTGCCGGGTGCCAGTGCGCTGTACCTGCCCCTGGTCGGATCAGCAGGGGCAATCGGCGTGGTTGCAGTCCGTCCGAAAGACTCGGGATTCTTGCTGGATCCCGAGCAACTCCATTTGCTTGAGTCCCTGGTGAATCAGGTGGCGTTGGCGATTGAGCGGACGCGCCTGTCGGAGGAGGCACAAAATGCCCGCGTGCGCGCGGAAACGGAGCGCATGCGGAACGCGATTCTCAGTTCGGTGTCTCACGATCTGAGGACTCCGCTGGCCACTATTACCGGTGCGGCCAGCAGTTTGGTGGAAGAGCAGCGGGAGCTCGACCCCGCTGCTCGGCGCGAGCTCTCTCGCTCCATTTATCGAGAGGCTGACCGTCTTGACCGTTTACTGAAGAACCTTCTCGACATGATGCGCATTGAAGCGGGAGCTGTGCAGCTCAGCAGGGAGTGGCATCCGATGGATGAGGTCGTGGGCGCGGCACTGGCGAGATTGGAGGGACGGTTGCGCGACCATACCGTCAATACCGCATTTCCAGCCGATCTGCCGCTGGCGTTGGTTGATGGGGTGCTTCTGGAACAAGTGGTGATTAATTTAGTGGAGAACGCCATGAAGTATGCGCCCTCAGGAAGTACGATTGACGTGTCTGCATCGGCGATCGATCGCGAAATCGTCGTCGAAGTGGCTGATCGAGGCCCAGGCATCCCTTCCGGGGAGGAAGCCCGCATCTTCGACAAGTTCTATCGCGGTCGGCTTGCGCGAGAGGGAGGAGTTGGACTCGGCCTGACGATTTGTCGCGGTATCGTGGAAGCGCATGGCGGCCGTATTTGGGCTGAGAATCGCTCCGGCGGCGGCGCTCTCTTTCGCTTTTCGATTCCGCTGCCGGATCAGCAACCGTCTGTGGAGGCAGAGACTCAACAAGGCTGATCCTTTTCCATCGAAGAGCAGTGATCACCCATATGCCACAGGACGCCACGATACTCCTCATTGAAGACGAACCGGAGATTCGCCGTTTCCTGCGGACGACACTGCCTGCCCATGGCTTTCGATTGTATGAGGCTGCCACGGGACGGGACGGGCTTGCCGAAGCCCAAGCAAGAAATCCCGACCTTATCCTGCTGGACCTCGGTTTGCCGGATTTAGAGGGGAGCGAGGTCATCCGGCAGGTGCGGGCATGGACGACCACTCCCATCATCGTACTGTCGGCTCGAGACCAGGAACAGGTCAAAGTGGCGGCACTCGACCTCGGTGCCGATGATTATGTAACGAAGCCGTTCGGAGTGAACGAACTTCTTGCGCGGATGCGAGCGGCGCTTCGTCATGCCTCCCGACCTGCCAATGGCGGCGAGTCGGTGTTTGCGCTCGGCGATCTCACAGTGGATCTCGGGCGGCGGCAGGTGTCGGTCTCCGGGAAGGAAGTTCATCTCACGCTGATCGAATACAAGCTGCTCACGACCTTGATCCGGCATGCCGGCAAGGTCTTAACCCATCGTCAGCTTTTGAAGGAGGTTTGGGGGCCGATCCATGTGGAGGAGGGACATTATCTACGGGTCTACATGCGGCAGCTGAGAAATAAACTGGAAAGAAAACCGGCGCACCCGCGATATCTGGTGACGGAGCTGGGAGTCGGATATCGACTCCGGACAGAATGACCCGATCCCCTCTCTCACAGATCACATACACTCACACGTAGGTTTTTATCCCGTTTTGATATTTGTCGAAGTATAGTTTGTGAGCCAGGCTTGGGAGTCGGCTCTCTCAATTGTGAAAGAGTGTATGAGGCAAGAAGGCGCTGCCTATCCATTCATGATCAAAGCGAAGACGGTCAATGACGGACATCGCTGGCACATATGTATCGGCTGGCCATTGATCGCATGGGCGCTCTTCGCGTCGGTACCTGTCTGTGTGGCTCAAGACTTAAGTCGGCCATTGGAAGGGCCCGTCGCTGGCTCATCCGGCCCGACGGAGGCTGCTACGGTCGGTTGGCGCTATGGCGCGTTTCTCGACATCGGCGGCATCGTCAATTTCAATGTTCCGGCGAACGATCTCTGGCGCAGCCGGGCCACGGCGTCTCGTCACAACCAAGCGGCCCCTAATATGGTGCTGGCCTATGTGCGGAAGGATTCGACGGAGGCCTCGCGGTGGGGAATGGAGTTGGGAGCGCAGGGCGGTTACGATTCCGTGGATTTTGCGTTTCTGCCGGGAGAACCGAAAGTCGGCGGGGCGGACGTGCTCCGGCATGTCCATCGGGCGAATGCCTCGTATCTGGCGCCGCTGGGCAACGGTCTCACGATCACGGCCGGTCTCTTCAACAGCTTGATGGGCTACGAATCGCTCTATGCCAAGGACAATGCGAACTACACGCGTTCCTGGATCGCCGACTATACCCCTTATATGATGTTCGGCATCAATGCGAAGTATCCCGTGAACGAAAGGCTTCTCGTGACGGCGTTCGTCGTGAACGGGTATGCGCATCTGTCTCATCCCAACGACCAGCCTTCATATGGGACACAGTGGTCGTACAAGGTCACCCCTCGGTTGACTGCGATGCAGACTCTGTATTGGGGGCCGGATCAGAGTAAGACCTCGTTGGAATTCTGGCGGCTCTATGGCAATCATATTGTAGAGTGGAGAGGCGACGAGGTGATGGTGGCCGTTTCCTACGATGTTGGGACCGAGAATATCGCCGATCAGCCGGGAAGCCCGCGGGCGTTCGCGATGGGCGGCAATGTGATGGTGAAGTGGCATGTGGCCGGTCCCTGGTCCGTGGCGTTGCGTCCGGAGTTCTACTGGGATCGGAACGGACGCTGGACCGGAGGTGAACAATTTGTGAAGGCCATCACATCCACGATTGAGTACAAGCTTCCATATCGGTGGACCAACACGATGCTGCGGGTGGAACATCGCTATGACGAATCGACCGGTGTCGGGGGCGGGTTTTTTAGGAGGGGCGAGATCAGTCCCGGTGTATTCGGGCTCGCCCCGTCACAACATCTGTTGGTGTTTGGGCTGCTGTGTGTTTTCGATTCACCGTGAGGGATCACGCGCAGGCGGTGGGGTTCGTGATCGACGCCATCCATCGACCGTCCGCTTCCCAGATTCAGCCAGGGCTGCTGTCTTTGCCTGAGCGAGCACCTGGCCGTCCTCCAACAACACCGCCGATCCTGTCAACGTGGAACGACCCTCTACCGTCTGTGTCGCGTAGAGTCGTTCCGTTCGTGCATCCCACAGACTGCTGTGGATCATAAACAACGCATCGCTCACGGTGCCTGGAGCGACATATGCCCCAATCAGCGTGACATACCATGCGGCGTAGCCATTGTTGTAGCGATCGACTGACCCGACTCCTTCTACGATGAGTACGGCATCCGCGTCATAGCGCGCGGCAGCCTGTCGGATCTTTGGGACATCGTATCCGTGAATGGTCGAGTCCGTGAGGAGCAAGGTGTCTGCCACAATCCCTTCATTCTGTAGGGGTCTCAGCTCCTTCATCAGCGCACCCTTGTCCGTGTCCGTCCACTTGGCCATCCGGATCTTGTGCCGGTTCGGCAGATCCCTCTCGACGAAATACAGGGCGAGTCGAAGCGGGTGGGGTGGATTCGGCATGTCCGCGTGGGCAACAGCCGACGCATGCCGAGCAGCCGGAATCTCTGCGATACCCAATGTGGCGCGCATGGCGGTACGATCGAATTCTGTGCTGCCGGCGCAACCACCGGCCAGCAGTATGAGCAGCACTGTCCAGTAGAGCGTCATCGCGGGGGACCTTGAGGGGCGAGCCGTGTCTGCGAGAGTGTTTCCAGCGCCAAGAATAATGCGTGCGTTCCGCTTCGTCCGTGTCCCAGTGCGATGACCGTACGGTATAACTCGTGCGCCAGTGCAAGCCCTGGCAAGGTGAAACCCATCCGTTGTGCGTCGCCGAGGGCGATCCCCATATCCTTGACGAAATGTTCGACAAAGAAGCCCGCATCGAAGTTTCGCTGGATGATTTTTGGCGCCAGGTTGTCCAGCGTCCAGCAAGCGGCGGCTCCGCTTCCGATCGATGCCAGCACATGGTTCAGATCAAGTCCGGCTGTGTGGCCGTAGAGCAGGCTTTCACAGACGCCGATCATCGTGCCGGCGATGACGATTTGGTTGCAGAGTTTTGCCTGCTGTCCGGCGCCTGCTCCGCCCTGGTGCATGATGGTCTTTCCAAGCCGTTCAAACAAGGGACGCGCCCGATCGACGGCGATCGCCTCGCCACCGATCATGATCGACAGCACGGCTTTCCTGGCGCCAAGGTCCCCGCCGGACACCGGCGCATCGAGGGCCTGAAGCCCTCTGGCCGATGCCGCATCGGCAATCTCCCGGCTCAAGGATGGGTCTGTCGATGTCATATCGATGAGAATCGAACCTGGCTTTGCACAGGCGATCAGTCCATGCGGACCGAAGTAGACGTCGCGGACGTCTGCGGGAAATCCTACCATGGTGAGGGTTGCATCTGAGAGGGCGCAGACTGCGCCCGGGCTGTCCGCCCAGACGGCTCCACGATCGAGCAGCGGCTGAGCTTTTGATTTCGTGCGTGTATAGAGTGTGATGGGATAGCCGGCATCGAGGAGGTGCCCGCACATCGATGCGCCCATGACGCCGGTCCCGATCCATCCGATGCTGCTATGAGCAGGAGAGAGCTGCTTCATGGGTGAGAGCATATCGATCTATTAGAATCCCCTTCCACCGCCGCCACCGAACCCTCCGCCGGAAAATCCCCCCGACGAGCCGCCGCCACTGAATCCTGAGCCTCCGGTGCTCCGAGGTGCGGAGGTCATGACGGCGCCTGCGGCGGCGGATAGCTGTGAGAGGTTTCCCGTCAGATTCCGGAGGCGAAAGTCCGTCATGTTGGTTCCGTGATACCAGGCGGGCGGCTGCGTGTAAATACCGTCGAACGCGCGGGCCCAATTCTGCTCCACGCCCAGCGCCATTGCGAACGGCAAGAACTTTTCAAACATCTCAGGCGTCTTGACGATGCGTTGAAAACGGTCGGATTCTACGCGGGTCAGAAACTCCTCAAAGCCGAGCACTTTCTCCAATGTTCGTGCGCCGCGTACCGTCCTGGCCGGCATCACCCATCCGAATCCGACGATGATGACCCCTGAGAGGATGCTTGCGACGATGCCGGTTTGCAGCGCGACGCCGTATTGTTCGCTGAGCGAGTTCGCCGCAACGATCGATGCGAACATGACAAAGATGCCGATGATCATGTAGGCCCGTTTCACCCGGTCCGGTCGTCGCGCGTAATAGCCGCGGCCCAGGAGTTGCTCGAAGAGATCGGATTTGATTCCATCCAGACGGGTATAAAAACGATTCTCCAAGCCGGAGAGGGCGACGGTCGTCGCATTCTCATCGGTGAAGATTCCCTTGAGGACCGCAAGCTCGTGGGGCTTCAGCCCGGTCCATTCCGGAACAGGCTTGAGCCGGTGCAGATAAAACGCCGAGTGTGACCATAGTCCGAGGAGTTGGGACTCTTGCCGTTCTTCGATCCGCAGAAAACCGCGTACGGCGAGATCGACCAGTGTGGCGGTGATATCGCGAAGGTCTGGAGAATTATCGATGAGCGTGCCGACTTCAGCCGGCGTCAGCTGATCGGGTGGTTCATAGGCCACGGTGATGGGGCGCAGACGCGGGTCGCGTCCACGAGTGTGCCAGAGGTACCACATGGCGCCGAAGACGACGATCGGCAGGGTGAGCGGCCAGTTCGAGCGAAGAAACAGCTGAGACAGCTGCAACGAGCCGGGTTCGGCGACGAGCCCCTTGTCCCATCCGATGACAGCGGTGAGCCCCTCGCGGAATCCGAGCGGACGGGACATCGTGTAGAGAATTTCAGGACCCGTGATCCGCACCTCGGCCTGTTGTTCGCGCGCTCCATAGGCTCCGCTGAACGCGAGCGCATTCACGCCGGTCGCTCCAGCCGGCAAGAGTACTCTGGCCGACACAGACTCGATCGGCATATCCCATTCGTCACCGGTCATGTTCCAGTAGAGTTCATCATGGTCCTCGAAGTATTTGAGCCCGTTAGAAATCTTGTACGTCAGGATGAGCGTTTTGGTCGTATCCTGCGCACCGGGCAGCCAGATCTTGAACGTTTGGTAATGTCGGTTTCGAGAGCGGTCGTAGGTAAGAGGCGTCAGATGTTCGTCGGTGATGCTCACCACATCGAGGAACAATGTGTAATTGAACCCCTGCGGCGTGCGGTATTCGACGGGGATATCGCGCATCAGCCCGTTCCACGATCCGGAAAAGCGAGGCCGGATCGTTTCGGTGACGAGGAGTTCGCCGTTTTGGAGCACTTGGAGTTCGGCGTGAAATTGTTCGATGACCATCGAACGGGCATGGGCAATGGGGCTTCCGATTGCCAAAGTCCAGCCCAAGAGAAACATGACAAGGCGGATGGTGCGAGGTGCATGCATAGGGAAGGGATGCCGCTGCCGGCTGATCGGGTGAGATCAGCGAGAGACCTGGTCGAAGCTGACTTTCGGTACGGCCCGCTCCGCCGCTTCGGCGATCTCGAAAAATTCTCGCGTTTTGAAGCTGAAGAAGTTCGCGATGAAATTTGACGGAAATTCCTGGATCTTGGTGTTCAGGTCACGGACCACGGCGTTGTAATAGCGGCGGGCGCTCTGGAGAGCCTCTTCGATCTGGTTCAGCGAGCCTTGCAGCTGATTGAAGCTTTCGACGGCTCGCAGTTGCGGGTAGGCTTCCGCTAACGCGAACAGCGATTTCAGCGATTGAGCGAGGATGCCCTCGGCTTCCGCCTTACTGCCCGGAGTGGTTGCCGACATGGCGCGATTGCGAGCCGTGACAACATCTTCCAGGGTTTGCTTCTCGTGGCCGGCATAGCCTTTGACTGTTTCGATCAAATTCGGAATGAGATCATGCCGGCGTTTGAGTTGCACATCGATGTCGGCCCAGGCGTTTTCCGACTGGACCTTTAGCCGAACCAGGCTGTTGTATATGCCGACGACCAGTAGCACCAGTACGGCCATCGTGCCCAACAGAATCCAGCCCATAGGCGATCCTCCGCGTATCACTCGCAATCAGTGCGACGGCCTCTCCGCGTATATCCTTCGCGGACTATACCTCCGAGGGTACGAACTGTAAAGCGACAGGACGGAAACTGCTGAAAGGGCACGCAGGCGTTCCATCACTACTCTACGATGGGGAGAATACGATCGGCAACCGCCTGGACAATCCCTTCTTCCTGCTCCGTGACCGCTTGGGGGCCGCGGAAGCTCAGATAATGGCCTCCATGGCTGGGTGCTTGTATGGTGGCGCTCACTTCGACGTGATCTCCGTCTTCCACTTCGGGGTCGCGCACCACCGGGCTTCCGCAAATGCCCAGCACTGCAACGGGAATAGTGGCATCGCCGTTTTCAAGCCGAAAGAGGTACGCGCCGTAACAGACCGTTTCATTTGGCAGCTTGTACGGGGCGAGCGAGTGCACGTCACGTACAGTGCCATGCAGAGTGACATGCCGAAGGTGATAGACCCGCGGGTCGTCGAGAATGTGCTGGATGTCGGCCGGTTCTGCAGCCCACAGTGGGTGTGGCAAGGTTATTCCAAAGAGGATCAGAGGGAGACCGATTTGAAGACTAAGCCGATGAAGCATGACGCGAGCCGGTTCCGGTAGATCAGGCGGCCATTCTATCATCTTTCATCGCAGGACCGTCTCCGGAGCTTTCTCTTCCCGTGGGCGGTCGTTATAATCCGTTTCCATCGGCCAGGAGGACAAGACATATCATGATGAATAATCGGCAACTTCAGACGTTTATCAACGGGGCACGGCCGCGGTTTGAAGATCTGTTGGGGCAGATGGTGCAAGTGCCGTCGATCAGCATGGACCCTGCCCGTGCTGGTGATATGCGGCGCATGGCGGTTCTTGCCGCGCAGTATCTGACGGACATGGGAGCCGATGCACAGATTGTGGAAACCGGCGGGTATCCTCTCGTTTCGGGGGGATGGACAACCGGTGCCCAGCACCCAACCGTCACGATCTATAACCATATGGATGTGCAGCCGGCGCAAGAGCCGGAGTGGAAACAGGACCCGTTTGTGTTTCGGAACGAAGGGGGAATCTATCGTGGGCGTGGAGCGACCGATGATAAGGGCCCGGCACTCGCGGCCTTGTTTGGTGCCCGGTGTGCGATTGAGCAGGGGGTGCCGATCAACATCCGATTCTTATGGGAATTGGAAGAGGAGATTGGAAGCCCGCATTTTGAGGCTGGACTCACAAACCGTGCGGCGATTCCGCGGCCGGATTCCGTCGTCGTGTCGGATACGATCTGGATTGCAAGTGGGCGTCCCGCAATGCCCTATGGTCTGCGTGGTTTGCTGGGTGTGCGGCTGACATTGCAGACAGGGGCCAAGGATGCCCACTCTGGACTCACCGGTGGAGCTGCCCGTAATCCATTAGCAGAGCTGATGGAGGTGGCGAATGCCTGCCTCGATGCCAAGACCGGCACAGTCAAGATCCCAGGGTTTTACGACGAGGTGGTTGAGCCGACGAAGGCAGAGATCAAGAGTTTCCTCAAATCCGGTTTCCAGGTGAATCGGTTTAAGCGCGCCTACGGATTACAGGCCCTTCGCACCCAGGATCCTGCCGATGTGATGCGGCGTATCTGGGCTTCGCCGACCTTTGAGATTCATGGTCTTACCGGCGGGTATCATGGTCCTGGGGTAAAGACCGTGGTGCCAAGCAAGGGCGAACTCAAAGTCAGCATGCGCCTGGTGCCGAACCAGAAGCCGGAACGGGTTTTTGCCCTTCTCAAAAAGTATATTGCCAAGGTGAACCCAAAGGTAAAGGTAGAACGGGATGGGATGCTGCAGCCGTTCCAGGGGTTATTCAATGGGCCTTATGTGGAGGCAGTGTCGCGGGCGGTGAAAGAGGGATTCGGCAAAGAGCCTGCTTTTGTCCGGGAAGGCGGTTCGATCGGGGCGGTGGTGACGATGCAGAAGGCCTGGAAGGTTCCGATTCTCTTCATGGGTCTGAGTTTGCCGGAGCACGGCTATCATGCCCCGAATGAATATTTCGATTGGGGCCAGGCTTCCGGGGGTATGAAAGCCTTTGCCCATTACTTTTCAGAGTTGGCGAAAATGGGGAAACAGGGGGGGGCTTGGGCTGGGTAAGATAGCAAAGGAAGCGTAGCTAGGGCCAAGAGTGCCAATTTTTGTACATTTTTGTGACAAACAGCAGCCTCTGTCGCCTTTCAGCGACAGTATTTGAGTAATGCGCGAATGAGCGGAAAATATCATCGCCTAACTATTTGAAAACAATTAGCATGTCAATTTATTGGCGGATACTATAGGGCACAGATGTTGCTGCTCTGCCTTGTGAGGTCGTAATTGATGTGCCTACAGAGTTGTCTATTGGGTGATATCTCAGGTATCGTTTCCCACTGTTATGGGAACTAACTCGCAAGATATTTGGGTCGTGATGGTCACAGTACCGAATCAAGAAGAAGCCGATAAAATTGTGGATCAGACGGTAGGCGCTCACCAGGCTGCTTGTGCGACTACGATTCCTCTGGTGCATTCAACCTACTGGTGGGAAGGAAAGTTAGTGAAAGAGCAGGAAACCATGGTTCTTCTCAAGACTACGGTTGAGAAGTTTCAAATTCTCCAGGAAGCTATTAAAAAGATACATTCGTACAAAGTTCCTGAGATTATTGCGCTACCGGTGGAAGCTGGGCTTCCTCAATATCTTGAGTGGGTGCGGGACGAGACCCACTAGGGAATGTATCATGTGTATGATTTCAATTGGTTGTGATTTTGTCTGTTCAATTGGATACCGTAAAAGTAGGGTTGACCATAGCGGGCTGGATGGGTAAACTCATCAGCATCGCTTGGGGAGTCCCTGGCATGAGGGAGCGAATGTTATGGGTCAGATGAACGGTCAAGAAGCCGGTGATGCCTACACCATCGTTGTATTTCGGGGATCAACCGCAAAGCCTCTCCGGTTCAGCTTTTCAAGGAAACTTGTTCGTAACTTTGTCATTGGCGGGTGTGTGCTTCTGCTCGCTGATTTTCTTGTGATTTCCCACTATGTCATCCGGACACAAGAAGTTTGGGAATTGACGGCGTTCCGGACGGAGGCAATGAGTGCACGGCAACAGACTGCGGCATTTTCTTCAGCGGTCGATGACTTGAAGAAACGGCTTGTGTCAATGAAAGAGGTGAACCAGCGTCTCCGGGTCATGCTCGGCATTGAGGTTCCCAAGCCGGGCGATATGGTCAATGGCCGTGGCGGTGAAGATGTACCGCTTCCAGAAGCCACTGAGATGTCTAGCAGAAGCTCGAATAAGACCGCTGATACGGAATCTGGTAATGCCATGCAAGGTGTTGAAGGCAATCAAGAACATTCATCCTTGGCCGGCCATGACTCATCTCGCGATGATCTCCAGGAGGTTGTCTCCGTAAAAGAGGGTTTGGAATGGCTCTCAAAGGAAGCGACGGTTCAGGAGCGAATCTTGAACGAGTTGGCTCAGGCCGCGGAACAACGGTCGACTCGCTGGGCTGCGACTCCGTCGATCTGGCCGGTGAAGGGCTGGGTGACGTCTGGATTTGGCCCGCGTGTGTCTCCCTTCACGGAAAAACCGGCCTGGCATGATGGATTGGATATTGGCGCGGCTCCTAATGCTCCCATCCAGGCCCCGGCACAAGGTAGAGTGACAGCCACGGGATTTGATCCCAAGCTCGGTAACATCGTCCGATTAGACCATGGGTTTGGAATCGAAACGCTCTATGGGCATCTGGCCAAGGCGTTGGTCAAAGAAGGACAGAGGGTCAATCGTGGCGATGTCATCGCGCTTGTCGGGAGTTCGGGCCTTTCGACCGGCCCCCATTTGCACTATATGGTCAAGGTCAACGGTCAAGCGCTCGATCCTACCAAATACATTCTTGAGTAAGCGCCCAATAGGCTGAGTTGTTCATGATTTTCTCGGCTATATAGTAACGTCCGTATCGCTCTTACCTCGGTCTGATTCCATCCATATCGGCTTGCGCTCCAAAGAGGCTCCTCCTACCAAGGCTCTGTGTTATACTCCGCCCCGCATACCCCATTTACGTCAGGAGAACAGAGCCTTGACCGATCTGGAACTTGCGCATTCTGTCACGCCCCGCCCAATCCTTGATATCGGCAGAGAACTTGGGATCGATCCTGACGAACTCATTCCGTATGGGAGGCATAAGGCCAAGGTATCGCTCGGTTTACTGGATCGCCTCAAGGACCGGTCGATAGGCCGCTATGTACTTGTGACAGCCATCAATCCAACGCCACTTGGGGAGGGGAAGACCACCACCTCAATAGGGCTTGCCATGGGGCTCACGAGATTGGGCCATCGGACCGCCGTGACATTGAGACAACCGTCGCTCGGTCCGGTGTTTGGCATCAAAGGAGGCGGCACCGGTGGCGGGCATGCCCAAGTGATTCCGATGGAGGATATCAATCTCCATCTGACCGGGGATGCGCATGCCGTCGCAGCAAGTCATAATCTCCTCTCAGCGTTTCTCGATAATCATCTGTTTCAAGGAAATGCACTTTCTCTCGACCCGTCCAGTATCGTATGGCCGAGGGCCTTCGGTGTTAGTGATCGAGCACTTCGCCAAGTCCGGCTCGGGGATGAAACCGGGAACCGGATAAGCCAATTTGTCATTACCGAAGCGTCTGAGGTCATGGCATCTCTGGCGCTGGCGCTCAATCAGCAAGATCTTAGGGACCGACTTGGCCGGATGTTGGTGGGGTTTACGAAATCAGGACGGCCGGTGACGGCACAAGAGCTTGGGTGCGCAGGGTCGATGGCTGTTCTCTTGCGAGACGCAATACTGCCCAATTTAGTTCAAACGCTGGAAGGGACACCCGCATTCGTCCATACGGGACCGTTCGGAAACATTGCCCATGGTAATTGCTCCGTGCTATCCGATGGAATTGCGCTTCGATGCGCTGACTTTGTGGTGACTGAGGCGGGCTTCGGCAGCGACTTAGGGGCCGAGAAGTTCTTCAATATCAAATGCCGAACGTCTGGATTCAAGCCGGCCGCTGCGGTGGTGGTTGCAACGTTGAGGGCGCTGAAGCTTCACGGAGGAGGAGGTATTGCCAAGGTCGGCGCCCCGCTCCCTGTAGGCCTGACCGGGCCCAACCACGACGCGTTATCGAAGGGATTTGCCAATCTGGAACAGCATATCGCCAATGCGAAGGCGCATGGAGTTCCGGTCGTTGTGGCAGTGAACGCGTTCAAGGACGATTCGCGGGCCGAATTGGACTGGGTGCGTGATCGATCGATGGAGGCGGGGGCGTTCGATGCCGCGGTCTCGACCCACTGGACCGATGGCGGGAAGGGCGCCGAACAGCTGGCAGCTGCCGTGGTTAAGGCCTGTGAGCAGCCGTCCCGGTTTACGTATCTGTACGAGCTATCGTGGCCGATCAGAACAAAGATCGAGACGATTGCCACCAGGATGTACGGAGCAGGAAGCGTGACATTCGAGCCGGAAGCCGAGCGTCAGATGGAGCGGGCGGAAGCTCTGGGATTTGGCCGGCTGCCTGTCTGTATGGCCAAGACGCCGCTCTCGCTGTCCCACGATCCGGTGCTCAAGGGGAGGCCTATAGGCTTCACAGTTCCAATCAAGGAGTTGCGAATTCTGGCCGGGGCAGGTTTTGTGACGGCGGTCTGTTCGGGGATCCAATTGATGCCAGGATTGCCCAAGAAGCCGGCCGGTGAACGGATTGCCTTGGATCCGGTGAACGGACAAATCGTCGGGTTGTCGTAAGATGGCGAGGCGGGTGGTCGTTACGTGTTTTTCGGGGGCGACTTAGCGTTGCTTCAGGTATCGGAGGAACTCTGAATCAGGGCTCAGAATGAGCATCGTCTTATTGTTATCTTTAAACGTGGCCCTGTACGCTTCCATTGAACGGGTGAATTCGAAGAACTTCTGATCCTGCCGGTACGCGTCGGCGTAGATGCGAAATGCCTTGGCATCGCCGCTTCCGCGAAGCTCTTCCGACTCTTTATAGGCCTGGGCGAGGATGATTTCTCGATCCTTCTCGGCTTCGGACCGGATCTTTTGCGCTTCTTCAGCTCCCTCTGCGCGGTACTGCTTGGCCTGCCGCTCGCGTTCGGCCTGCATGCGGGCGAACACGGCTTTCTCATTTTGCTCGGGGAGATCGGCGCGTTTGATCCGAACATCTAGAATCTCGATGCCGTACGCAGACGCTTTCTCGTTCGCGCGCTTGGAGACCACTCGCATGATGTCGGCTCTCGTGCTGGAGACGATTTCCAAGAGGTCGTGGCGTCCAAGCTCGACGCGCAGCTCGGAATAGATGATATCGTGCAGGCGTTGCAGAGCGCCCCGCTGGCTTTGAAAGTTCTGGTATACCGATAGCGGGTCCACGATGCGCCATTTTGCAAAGTTATCGAGCAGCAGTGTCTTCTTATCCTGCGTAATCACGTCCTGGGCGCTTGAGTCATAATCCAATAGCCGTTTGTCGAAATAGGTGACTTCCTGGACGAACGGCACTTTTACATACAATCCGGGATCCGTGATATTTCGAACCGGTTTCCCGAGTTGGACGACAATAGCATTCTGCGTCACATCGACGACAAAGAGGGGGGAGGCTCCCAGCACGAACAACCCTACAACCACGGCAGTCAGCGCAATCGCAAGACCTTGTTTGGTCATGGTGTAGGCTCCTCATGCGCAGGTTTTGGAGCTGGTTTCGAGAGACGATCTAAGGGAAGATAGGGTAATAAGCGCTCGCCGCCCTTTCCGTCAATGATCACCTTTTCCACATTCGGGAGGATTTCCTCCAGTGTTTCAATGTAAATGCGCTTACTGATGATGTCTTTGGCCTGGCTATATTCCTTCAGCGTGGCCAGGAACCGATTCGTCTCGCCTTGAGCGCGGTTGAGCCGGGCCTGCGCGAAACCCTTCGCTCGGTTGACCAATTCGGCGGCTTCGCCTTTTGCCCTGGGAATGATGTCGTTGCGATAGCCCTGCGATTGATTGATCAGTTTTTCGCGGTCTTCTTTCGCGTTGGTCACATCTTTGAATGCGGCCGCCACGGCCTCAGGCGGATTGACGTCCTGGAGCTGCACGGCGGCGATCTGAACGCCGGCATGGTAGTCATCGAGGATGCTTTGAAGTAAGACCATCATGCTTTGCTGAATCTCGGCTTTCCCGGTCGTCAACGCCTCATCGATTTTGCTCTTGCCGACCACTTCACGCATCGAAGCCTCGGCGGCTTTTCCGATGGTTTCATGAATGTCCGCCACATTGAAGAGATATTCGCTCGATTCTTTGATCTTGTACTGGACGATAAACTCGATGGCGAGAATGTTCATGTCGCCGGTCAACATGAGGGCTTCCTGAGGGACCATCTGCTGGCGACCCTGCTGACTGGTCCGGAACCCGACCTCCACGCGATGAAGTTTGGCGACTTTTGGCTGAAGCACGCTTTCGATGACCGGGATTTTAAAATGGGGACCGGGCTCGACCGTCCGAACAGGCGTCCCGAATCGCTTCACGACACCTTCTTCATCGGGTGAGACGATAAAGACGCTCTGCCAGACAAGAAATATCAATAGAGCGGCCAGGATCAAGTTCATGGCCCCGCCGGAAGGGAGCAGGTTTTTCAATCCGCCGGGAGGAAGGAGATTCTTGAATTGAGACTGCGCCTGCTTGAGGGCATCCTCAAGGGGGTCACTGCGTTTACTCCAAGGATCTTTGGGGTCCCAGACCATAAGTTTGTTTGATGTCTTTCTGTGTGGAGATCAGATGCCAGTCACCTTAGCAGAGTGGAGGAAGAAGGGGCAAGGCCTAAAAGACCAGAGAGAGTATCCGGTACAAAAGGCCTGCCAGGACTGTTGTTGCTGGAATGGTGATGATCCAGGCGAGGACCATGCTCTGAACGGTAGGCCAGCGGACTGCTTGCATGCCGTTCCGCAGGCCGATACCAATAATAGCCGAACTGCTGACATGTGTGGTCGAGACCGGCAATCCAAATATGCCGGAAAGAAGGACCAGCGAGGATGTTGCCAGATTGGCGGATAATCCTTCCATATGATTCATCGTCGTGACGTTTTCGGCGAGCATCTTTGTCACGCGCAGTCCGCCGACGTAGCTACCCACCCCCATCGCAAGAGTGACTCCTCCGAAAACAGCGAGCTGGATTGAAACGCTTGGCCACGTTGCGGTCGCACTGCTGAGCAGCAGCATGGCCACGATTTTCGGCGCATCGTTGGTTCCGCGAGCAAATGCGGTCAGCCCGCTGGACAGCCAATGCACGGTATCGAGTCCCACCGACAACCCTTGTAATCCGGAGCGGTCGCATTGCGATGGAACGGCCAGCACCGGCTGGCCGAATGTGGAAGTTTGAAACAGTGTTCTCGTGCTGCCTTGTGCATCAAGGGCGACCAACGCGCGGGAGGCCGGTATCACACAGAGGCAGGCTCCTTCCCATCGCGCGGCGAGCAGTCGCAGGCATGGATAAAGAAGATAGGAAAGTCCAAGGGCCAGGAATGGACTAAGGAGCAATGGCAGGGCGATCTTTTTGATGATTGCGGGCCAGAGCAGCGCTTCTCCCGTGTAGGCGGCCAAGCCGGCACCGACGATGGCTCCGGTCAGCGCATGAGTGGTTGAGACCGGGAGTCCGGTGCGCGAGGCGAAGAGTACCCATCCCATGGCTCCAGCCAACACAGCCATCGTGACGGTGGGTGGGATCAGTGTGCCGGTTTGAATCAGACCTTGGCTGAACGTCTTCACCATCGCGCCGGCGACGAACGCGGCTGCGCCCGCTCCAATCATGGTCCAGCATGTTCCCCACAGGATGGCGGCTCGATAGTTGGTGACTCCGCTTCCCACCAGCGTGGCGATCGCTTTCGACACATCATTGGTGCCGTTGGCGTAGGCCAGAGCAAGAACCAG
Source organism: Nitrospira sp. (assembly GCA_046604365.1). Classification (GTDB taxonomy): domain Bacteria; phylum Nitrospirota; class Nitrospiria; order Nitrospirales; family Nitrospiraceae; genus Nitrospira_D. Next base: position 38,978 of record JBJACV010000014.1, on the reverse strand, counting down.
GATGAAGGCCGGGAATTCCATGATCGAGTCGGGGGTGAGACTCAGACCGAGCTCAGGGTTTAGGGCTTACTCAGTCTTAGCCTCGGCCTACTTCTTTTTGTTTATGTGACTGCGCCTCCGCACGACGATCCGGATCCGGCCGTGCAGCCGTAGCAATGGTTTCTGGTTACGATCCGGCGCCGATGCAGCTGTGCCGGATCGAAGTCTCGGATGTGCGACGGCGCGCCATGGTCGACCGGAAGGTCGAGCATTTGGTTGAAATCGCAGTCGTAGAGTCTGCCGTCCCATCCGACCGAAAGGGTGGAGCGGCACATGACACCGGCCGCAGCTGCCGGGTTGAAGGCATTGGCCAGACGTTCCATGTATCCGTCATAGTTCCCGCTTTCGATGAGAAATTCCAGGAACCGGCTGATCGGCATATTAGTGATCGTATAGAGACGGTTGAACGTCACCCCGAATCGGGCGGAGAGTTCCCGTTTGAACAGGGCTTCTGTCGGTTCTTGCTTCGGCGGCAGGAATGCGCCGACCGGGTTGTAGACCAAGTTCAAGGCGAGTCCGCTTCCATGTTGTCCGTACCCCAGACGGTTCAGGATCCGGATGGCCTCGATCGACTTGTCGAAAACGCCGTCTCCCCGCTGAGCGTCGGTTTGCGACGCGCGATAATAGGGAAGGGAAGCGACAATTTCGACTTGATGGGCCGCAAGAAACCCGGCCAGATCCTGCTGAGAGGGCAGGAGCAGCACAGTCAGATTGCAGCGATCCAGCACATGCCGGTTCAGTTGCCGGGCCTGTTCGACCAGCCAGCGAAAATTCGGATTCAGCTCAGGCGCCCCGCCTGTGAGATCGACCGTGGGAATATCCGTGGCGGCCAACGCGGCCATACATTGTTCGGCGGTCTCACGCGACAGGCTTTCGATGCGGTCCGGCCCCGCGTCCACATGGCAGTGGCGGCAGGTCTGGTTGCAGAGCTTGCCGACGTTGATTTGCAGGACCGAGATCCTGGTTGCATGGAGTGGGAATAATCCGGCCTGATCCAGCCGAAAGTCGAATGGCGGAGAGGAGGCTGGTTGCCCGAGAATCCGGAGCTGTTCAGTCGATGAGGCGAGAGGGTTGCTTCGGCCAAGCAACGTGAGAGCCATTTAGCAGCAGCCTCCATCGGGGGCGCAGGTGACAGCCGTTCCGCCTGCCGGTTGCCCGGCCCGATTGAGAATCGCGAAGTGCGGCACATACCCCTCGGATTCCAACACTGCGAGAGTTTTTGAGCAAATTTCCAACGGCTCCCCCCGGCGGTAGACATGGTGGTCGTCGTCCGCTGCTTCGACGAAGGGTCCGGCCAGCAAGGCATAATGGCCTTGCCAGGTGCAGGGGGTTTCCATTGGGAATACGGCGGTCCAGCGCGGGTCGGTTTGATCGAGCCACACCGGATGTGGTGTGAGGACAAAGTGGCCGGCCAGCGGGGGATAACTCAACAAGACGGCGTCATCCGGGGTAATCGGCTGAGGAATGCCGCGCTGATAGGCCGTTCCTCGTTCATCGACGACCCGGTTAAACGGCCCCCGGAGTGTCGCGTAGCGAATCGGTGAGGGTATCGTGGCCGGCGGCACCTTGTAGCCGGTCAAGGTAATGGAAAAGAAGTGGATGCCGTCGATCACTTGCCAGGGTGAAGACTTCACGAGATGAATGCCGAGAAATCCCGCTTCGGTCATTTCCGCGATGTATGCCGCCAAGGTGAGTGCGCCGGACAAACAGTCTCCCCATTTATCTGCATCATGGGCCAGGTATTGAGGCACGGTCTGGTCTGAGACGATATCGGATATGGTAAATCGGCCGCCGGGCTTGGCGACCCGGAACATTTCCCGAAAGACCTTCCGCTTGTCCGGGGCGAGATTGATGACGCAATTGGAGATAATCAGATCGATCGATCCATCCTCGACCGGCATCGCATCGGCCAGGCCCTTTCGAAACTCCACATTGGAAGACGGGTACCCCAGATTTGCCGCGACGACCGCTGTATTCTTCCGGGCAATCTCCAGCATTGTGTTGGTCATGTCGATGCCGATCACGCGTCCGGTAGGTCCGACGAGCCGGGAGGCTTCGAAGCAATCGATGCCGCCGCCTGAGCCGATATCCAAGACCGTTTCACCGGCACGCACCGTCTTCAGCCCGGCCGGGGTGCCGCAGCCATACGAGATCTTGAGTACTTCTTCGGGAATAAACGACTGAAGCTGCGCCATGTCGTAATTGGTCGGGCAGCACATCTGCTCGCCGGTTGCGGCGGCCTTCGCATAGCGATCGCTGACTTTCCGGGTGATTTCATCAATGGACATGTCGGCCTCGTGGTGGTTCGACAGGGTCGTGAACTGACTGTTATCTATCAACCCTCTACATGCCAGGTCAATCCGGGTTCACTGAAAGATGTCGGCCTTCAGACCGAAACCTTACATCAGGGTGGGATATGTCAATGAAGCGATGGAAGAAAATATCGGGATGAAGATGAACGTCGGAGCTCTAGTATGGGGATTAACGACTGAGACGGTGGTTTTTATCCGAGGTTGGCAAGCATCGATACAAAGAGTGTTTCAAGGCGCGGGTTGGTCCTTATACGGCGAGGCATGGGGTAGGGAATCTCGATGGCATATTCGTCATGCCGGCCATGTTCATGACCTGCGACATCATGTTCTTGGCTGCTGAGATCGCGCTGCAGCCGACGCAGCTTGGCCTGCAACTCTTCGAAAGACTTTCCTTGCTCCACCTGGTCGGGATGGTCTTTCAAATAGCCGCGCCATAGGCCTTGTTCTTCCCAGAGAATGTATTTTGTCGGGTGCATATCGGAAGTACTAGCAGGACTATTTAAAGACAGCACATGAAGCAAAAACAGACAGCTGTGGCTCTTTCAATCTCCATCACGCCAGAAGTGCAACACTTCATGGGGCCGTGGGACTCTTCCCTTGACCAAGCTCCACAGGCTCTCATCCACCCTTCTCCGCAGCGCGTTAGGCTGCTCTCGGTGGGGCTTGGGGCGGCGGCAACTCTTGGCGGCGCGATTGGCCGGAGATGTCGCGCTGTAGATGGCGAAGTTTCAACTGCAGATCATCGAACGACTTCCCTTGCACCACCTGGTCGGGATGATCCTTCAGATAACCGCGCCATCCGTTTGGTTCTTCCCACATTGTGTAGTTTATTGGTCGCATGATGGGTGAAGTATAGCCGGGCTGTATCGGGCGTCAAGCGAATGCCGGAAATGGAGGCGATTGCATGACGATTCAGGGATTGGGGAACATCAAGAGAAAAATCTTTTCAAAGCGCGCGCGGATCTTGATCTGGCGGGTGGTAAACACTCGTGGAGGGGCGGTAACCGCAGTGGCATGCGGAGACCGGCCATCTTCTTGGTCCGCGAGATCGCGCTGCAGATCGCGAAGTTTGAACTGCAAGTCTTCGAACGACTTTCCATACGCGATGTTGTCCGGATAGCCCTGCAGGTAGCCGCACCACCGGCCCTGTTCTTCCCAGAGTATATATTTCGTCGCGTGCATCATGGGGATAAGTATAGCTGGACTTTGTAGGACGGCAAGTGGAGAGGAAACCAGACAGTCCAGCATCGGCACGCCCGTCGCGATCAATATCGATGACTATCGCAATGAGATTTTTCCACGATCATTCGATGGTCTCGGCATTTCCGAATGGTGTTGAAAAGAATTTATAAGTCAATGGGTTAGATCGGAGTGGCAGTATTGACCAGGGTTTTCTCGGCTGCGGATCGTCACCTGCTGCTTCTCCGTCCAGCTAACCTTTCCGGTCGCTGTATGCTCCAGGAAGCGAGATCGTTTTGTCACAGGAAGTAGGAAGAAATTAATGCAGTGGAAAACGGGATGCGCCCAAGTTCTTGTCTCGTCTGTCCAAGACGACGCACTGAGTCACGAGGGCGAGGGCATGCGCCGGTCAGTTATCTTCGCGAGCCGGCCCTCCCCACATTGATAACCCAAGAGCAAGCAGGGTGTATGCTCCAAGCGCAATCATCAGTATGATATTAGCCTCGTACCAATTGGTCAGAAATACATAATCAATAAGTATGACGTCAGAGGCCAACATTCCAAACCCAACCCAATTGAACCAACGCATGCGGATCGGTTCCTTTCATCAGTCGCCGCCACCGTGTACTCAGCTCTTGCCTGTGAATGGCAGAACCTGTGGCGTTTCCAGGGTGCTATGGCCAATTGTAGCAGCAACAAGACTAGAGTCTTCGTACAACAAGTGTCAACGCGACGTCCGCCATAGCCATCCGTAGATTGCCAGGTTTACGACGAGCAGGACTGTCCCCAAGATGAGTTGGATCTCATGGGTTAAGGCATCCGGATACAGAATCGAGGTCAAAGACCGGACGATGAAGTCTTCGGCGTACGTTGCCTCGCCGGCTTCCGCCCTGAGCCAGTTCTCTAAAGGTGTGAGGGGACAGATCCAGCCGCTGACTTCCACGAAGACCCCCCAAGCAACCGCCGGCAGGTGCAGCCACATGAGCCTGGGCCATTTCACGAGCAGGAGCCCGCCCAAAAGCACGAAGAGCACGAAGCTGACATGGAGGAGCAACACGAGGTCGGCGCCCAGGCGATAGAACATCCAAACAGTGTGGAGAAAGTAACCGGCCGGCGCAAGTGACAGTCAAAAAAGCCAGGAGATGTCGTCAGGATTGAGATGGGAGAGGGCACCATTCAATCTGATAGGCCTTCAGCAGAGCGGTGAACTCGTCGATCGGTTTGGTCGAGTGGCAGATGGTCCAGCGGAGAAGGGACAAGATTACAGCTTCGCAGGGATCTCCCATCGGGTTGAATAGTCGATGAAGGGGGTAAGGCAGGCCCGCTATTCAGGCCTGCCTGCCGGCACTACATTTCTTCTCGGTTGAAAAAGCTCAAGGGGACGACAATACCAGCTGAGGTGACAGTCACCCACTGGTTTTCCGAGGAGAAGTGAAACGGTGAACCTGAGAAATTGGCGAATCCAGTGACACCTGCCGTAGGAAGATAGATGAATTCGGAGGCGATGCGAATTCGAAACGGCAGATTATACGGCTGGTATTCCAGCGAGGCGCCGAGCTTGGGCGAGATATGGGTAAAGTCGTTGCGGAAGTGCTCAGTCGGTCCTCCTCCGCTGGATTGATTGGTCACGCCCTCGACCCGTTGCTGGACGACGGCAAATCCTTGTTGGAGGTCGAGCCAAAATCCTGCTCCGATCGGAATGACTTGAGTGACACCAAATCCGAAGGCGCGCCGCACGGTCCTGATCGCGTTGGTGTCGTTCACGGCAGGATTGAGGTGATGGACTCCCAATCCGCTGGTGCCGTCCACGCCGAAGAATTGGTCGAATTCAAAGAAGCCCCCCAGCATGATTCCGGCCGGTTGAACCGGTATGAACGAGCGTAATAGAAAGTTGAACCCGGCTCCGTGCAGATGGTTGCCTTCTCCTGAGGTGTTGGCAAAATTTGATTCCGACGAGCCGCTGGTCGTGCCGAGCGCGGTGATAAAGGCGCCGCCGATGACGACGTCAGTCGATCTAAGCAATCCAGGTAGAAAACTCCCGGATCCTGTTCCGGCTGCTACTGCGCCCCCGGCGCTGCTGATGGCTGAGTAGGGCACCGTCAGACTGCCTCCGGAGAAAAGAAGTGCTCCGCAACGGATGTTCCGGACTTTGCCATCCGTTCCCCTGTAACGGCAGTCTTTGATGTTGTTCTTGTTTGCTTCGGCCGGCAAGTCTCCCTTTAATGCACCTTGGTCAGTCACTTCGAATTCAAATGTGCGGACCGATCCATCGGACGATTCAATGTCAAGTTCCACGCTTCCCCCGGCCAAGGAAACGCCCGAAGGAGTGTCCACAATCTTGCCTGCTACGGCGAACACATCCGTCGTCTGCATCACGACCAGGCCCGTACTCATCAAGAGTCCCAACCCGAGGTTTCTCCAGAATCGTCCCATTCTCATGGCCCCTCCTTTATTTGACGTCCAACGTCCCACGCGCTTCTTTCGTCTTCTTGCCATCCTGTGCGACCACCCGCACCAGCCATTTCCCTTTGGCCGTGATCTCTTTCACGGGAAATGTTCCCAACACCGCGTCGTCAACCGGCTTGCTGTCCACGCTTAAGACTGTTTTCCACGAAGCGGGCTGATCGCCCTGGCCGAGCTGAAGTTCATAGCCTTTGAGCTGGCTGCCGACTGCCGTGCCGGAGACTTGGATTGCGGTTTTGCCGTCGACCTTGATCGGCGCCACCTGTGAGACCTTGGCGGTGAGGAAATAATCCGGGTCGGCCTTGAGGGCCGCAATCGCATTGAGCCGCCCGGCGCCGGTGAACTGATCCCAGCCCGACTCCTCTACGTCGTCGGCAGACTCCAGCAACATCCGCTCGACCTGGACATTGGTGAGATCGGGATATTTGGCCCAGATGAGCGAGGCGACGGCGGAGACCAATGGCGCGGAGAATGACGTGCCGGATGCACGCATGAATTGGGCCTGTGATCCGACGAAGGCCTGAGTAGCTTTGTAGTCGGCCACGCCGGAAACCAAGGGAAAGTCTGTCCGCCTAGCCCGAAGCGATAGGATATCGACACCCGGCGCGGCCAGTTTGACGTGCTTGCCCCAATTGGAAAAACCTGCCCGTTTGTCGTTGATGTCCAGCGCCGCGACGGTGAGCACATGCTGCATCCCAGCTGGTCCGTGGCCTTCCGTATCGACCCCGTGGTTGCCGGCGGCGACGACGATGAGCGCACCTTTTCCGTAGGCGTAATCGATCGCGAGTTGGTCCGTCTGTGACAATTGGTCCGCTTCCAGGCTGAGATTGATAACCTTGGCTCCGTGGTCCGCTGCGTACATGATGGCCCGTGCCACATGGAACGCTCGGCCCTTGCCGAAGACGTTCATGATCTTGAGCGGCATGATCTGCGCGCCCCAGTTGATCCCGGCCATGCCTTTGCCGTTGTTGGCAGTGGCGGCAACGAGCCCGGCCACGAAGGTCCCATGGCCGTCGTCGTCCCACGGATTGTTGGTATTGTGAACGAAGTCCCAGCCAACGAGGTCGTTCACGTAGCCGTTCTGGTCCCCACCTGTTTTCGCCGGCTTGGGATTTCGCCAAATCGAACTGGCTGTGAGGTCCGAATGAAAATAGTCGAGCCCGCTGTCCAATACGGCGACGATTACCGGTTTACTCTCGCCGGTCTCGATGTCCCAGGCAGACTTGCCGGAGCCCTTCGGCAGAAATCCAATCTTGGTAAGGGCCCATTGGTCGCCATGGGATTGCCCCCAGGCTCCTTTGGAGGCGAAATAGGGATCGTTGGGGGCGGTTTGTGCCCAGGCTGAGGAGGCGACGAGTAGGCACGAGGCGATCAAAATGGAGCGTTGGTTTATCATGTCAGTCGCTTACCTGTACTTGGAACACAGGCAGGCTTGTCGTCGGCCCCGCAGGCCAGTGGGCCTGATTCCAGGATGGCGCGGGCGCGGTCTTAGTACAGGTCTCTTCTTCCATGCGGAGAACAGTGTTCGGGATCTTTTCCTGAAAGGCCTGCGCGCTCTGCCAGCCTGTCTGCAGATGCCCGATCCCGCCGATGCCGTCCGTCTGGTGGAAATCGAGCGTCACATCGGTGGAGGCGATAGCCCCCGCGTTCTGGGCCTCTTGCAGCGCATTGACTTCTGTGCCTTTCGTGATCTGAAAATTGTAGCCAAGCTCGGTATTTAGCATGACCTTCCCGACATCGAGGGTCCAAGGCTTCTTGCTATAGGTCAACCCCATCTGTGGAGTGAAAGTGTCTGTGTATGCGTAGGCGCAGTTCTCCGGCGCTCCCACGCCCGTTCGGTAGAAGGCGCCTTGTGTCGAAGACGGACCGGCCGGCGTCTTGGGCTTCGTAGGCTCTGGCTGGCTTTTCTTGGTGTCTGTATCCGTGGGCGCTGTTGGCCTATAGTGGTGGTCCAGCTGAAGCTTGTCACCAAAGCGGTATTCGAGCCGGAGGTTAAATTTCCCCTCACCGTCGGTCGTGTCGAATGGTGTACAGCCATCCGCCGGTGCCTCTCTCAGCTGCTGATCGAGTTTTTGATCCTTAAGCGAATCAGGGTGTTCCCGGGGAAAAATCATAACTCCCGTCGCCATAATCCAGCCGAGCGGCTTTGATGTCGGATCAACTGCCTGACCCTCCACTCGTCCGCTGGTACCGGTCGCGCCGCCGGCTGTGCCCGCGTGGAGCGGGGGAAGAGACCCACCGTAGAGGGTTTGCGCCGCCTTCTCTAAAGACTCTGCCTGTGGTCCCATGCCGCTCGTGCGCATCTGTTGCGCCTGCCGCTGGAGTCGGCGCGCCTCGGCGGCCTGTTTGGCGATATCTGCCGGCCGCACATCCACGAAGTTGTTACTCTCTGCGGCTTTTCGGATCGCCGTCTGGCCGTCTTTGTACTCCTGGATCATCTTGTTGAGATTGTTGAGCCGATTGGTCTGGGCTTGGGTTCGCGAACCTTCCGGAATCTTCTCAAGCTCGGATTTTTCATATTCCTGGTCCGCGTGAGTGATGCCCAGCTCTTGGGCCGCCCGAATAGCATCGGACGGAAGTGGATCACTTACCAGGCGAAGTGGAGGATCAGCAGATCTGTCCGCTCTCGCCCTCCATGGTCTCAGGAGTCGCACGGGGCGGAGCCAGGGGGTGGATCGCGTGAAAGCTGGAAACGAATCTTGGTCGAGCGAGCCGATCATCCCATACTTCTTGCACTCTTCGAGGTAGGCCACTTGCTGCGCGGCATCGTCGCCGCCGGGCGACATCGCACCCTGGGTTGGCGCGGTTCCCCTGGCACTGCTGACCACCGTCCAGGTCCCGTCTGCCTTCACGGCCCTCACCAACTTGCCGTTCTTGGTCCACAACGTCGCCTTGACAGGTTGGAAATCTGCTTGCGGGACGGTTCTCTTGTAGTTGCCGTTTGCATCGACGTCCACGAAATAGCTGTTGCCATCCTTGTCGGTGAGTTGGAGGGTACCTGGCTCAGCCGTTGGGGTCTTGCCTGTGATCGTAGTGGTGGAAGAGGTGTCCGAGCCTTGCACATTTATTTTGGGAGGATCGATCGTGGTCATACCCCGGTCCGCCTTGTCGGCTCCCTTTCGAAATCCATCCGTGAATACCTCGCGTTCGAGGGGTGAGAGATCGGGGCCCTGGCTTCTTAGCGCACTCTCGAGTTGGTAATCCATGGTCCCGGGCGCGGGACCCTGGCCAAAGTTGCTTTCAGCTTTAAAGGATCCGTAGCCTGCGTCCTGGCCGCGGGCGTAGACTTCCTGAAGGCGGCTTGCAGACGGATATCCACCAGTCGGCGGCGCGGGAGTTTGTGCAGAAGAGGTGAGAGGTGTGAGTAAGAGAACAGTTGGACCGAGCCAGACGCTACAGGATAATAAAAGTTGAAGCAGGGGGAGGTGGGTGGTTGGAACGGTCCTCGGGTTCATTCGTTCCTCTCCGGTCTCGCGGACAAACTTTCGAGAGTAGCAGCCTCCTGGCTATCAGCGGCGGCACTGTTACATGCTATTGGTAATCGGACAACCCCCATTTGGGTGATACGAAGAGGGCAGGAACCGTTAGTCGGAACGACCCGTCGGGTGCTACGTGCAAATGGTTCCTGACCCTATGCCTGCAGCACTAGCCGAACGAGCTGGGCCTGACGACTGGTGCCGGTCTTGTGCAGCACCTGCTTCAACTGGCTGCGGACAGTATTCATCGTGCGGCGCGACCGCTCGGCGATATCTTTGAGGCTTAAGCCAACAGCCAGGTGTAGTGCGAGTTGAGCCTCCGCCGGAGTGAGCCCGTACAGCCTCATGAGCTGGTCCATCGAAACCTCAGGCGTTCGCTCGGGATCGGTCACGAAGACGATCGCGGCCGGGTGCCGATCGTTGCGCGGCCGACGGCCCGCACTGAGAGGGCTGACGAGCACAATGTACCGCCGCAATCCCGATGGTCTCGACACCAACATCGTGTCGCCACAGGAAAGGGCGGTGTCGTTACTGGGTTGTACGGTTTGACGGATGAGTTGTTGCAGACGCTGATTTTCAGCTGGAAGGGCAGCCGTGAGATTGCTCTTCCGTATCGCGAGGCCATCGGCCTGCCGGCAAAGCTCATGGCCGGTTCGGTTCGTCCAGAGTAGCCGTCCATTGCCGTCGAACGCAAAGACGCCTCGGGGGAGGTAATCCACCGCGTCGGCGAATGCTCCTCGCTCGGCAGCAGCCTTCTCGAGACGATGCTGGAGCTGAAGCGCGCGTTTGAAATGGGGAAAGAGCAGCTGGAGCAGACCGACATCCTGATCGCCATAGGCGCGTTGCCGGGACCAAGGCCGATGCACGCCGATCAACAACATCTTCCGGCCTTCCACGAGTGGGATACCTCCCATCCCATAGAACAGCCTCATGGGTTTCATCCAATCGTGGTAGAATCCGCTGCGGAGCAGTACCTGATCGTCGATTGTGTGTTGGCTGGTGTAGGCGCGGCCGACCTCGAAGGTGCCCGGCTTGGGTGTCCAAATGTCCTTTCTCCAATAGTGGGTTTCATAATCGGCGAATCCTTTACGAGGCATGTCGACGGCCGCGATCGGTGTCGTCGCGCCGCTGGTGAGATCTAGTTCCGCGAGATTCCCGGTGTTACTGTTGGTGACGCGAACGAGGTTCTGAAGAACAGAGGACCATTGCGACGCATCGGTTGCGGCATCATAGATGTTGCCGATGAGGTCGAGAACCTCATTCTCGCGGACCATGACTCAACCTCGTGAGCCGGTGCAGAGCTCCTTGCGTAGGAGTAGGAGGCGTAGTATAGCGTCGGCGTTTGGATGAAGCTACTACCAACAAAGTAGGGGGTATGGGAGTTCCTCGAAGCGGAGTGAACTATCGAGTCAGGCGAATCACTTCCAAGGATTCTTTTGCCCACTCGTTTAATTGTTCCGCATCTTCAATCACGTCGACCGGTACTTCATAGAACGACTTGAGAGTTTGTCTTGGATTAGGGCGAAACGGTGACATGCCGCGGGTCTTGTACTGATCAACCGTCTCCGGCGTCACTTTAAAGTACAGCCTGCCCTTGTGGATGATGCCGAAGAAGGTTCCCTTGTACGAAAGGCCGTAGCCGCCGAACATGGCGCGACAGGTCAGCCCTCGCAGATCGGCCACTTGATCCAGTACGAAGTCCTTGAAGCCGTCATGCTTGGCCGGCATCTGACGCTCAAAGCGGCTTGCGCGCCGCGACCATGCGCACGGCGATAGGCAAGGCGATATCTTCTGCCCTTCGGTATTGGCCGATGGACCCGATGATCCGATCGCGTGCGTCGGTTTGCTGTTGCGCGGATAATTGTGCGAACAAATTCTGAATCGGCGCGGCGATGTCCATGAGACTCTCGTAGTATTCTTCACCCGACGGAAACCGCACCTCGGCGAGATATTCTTCCTCAACCACGTTCACGAATCCGGCCTCTTGGAGCATCCTTACGAGTTCGCCCGGTTTGGCCAGCCGGAAAATTCCCGGCGCAGTCGGATCCGGCGGCGGCAGATCGAGGAACTGCTTGATGACGGCGAGCGGCGTTGTCAGATAGGCGTTCTTGTCCGGTGCGGACCAGACCGCGGCGGCCAGCCAACTGCCAGGCTTGAGCACCCGGCCGATTTCCGTGACAGCCTTCTGAATCTCCGGGAGAAACATGAGACAGAAGCGGCTGGTGACGGCGTCAAACGAGGCTGCTGCGAACGGCAAGGCGGTCACATCTCCCGTGCGAAACGTGACATTTGAGAGCCTGAGCGAGGATGCTTTGCGCTGTGCAGCATTGAGCATCTGCTCAGCCAGATCGATCCCGATCACGGTGCCGTCCGAGCCGACCGTCTGGGCCGCAAGCAATGCCGGATACCCGGTTCCCGAGCCCAGATCCAGCACCCGAAGCCCTGACCGCAACCGGGCATCGGCGACCAGTCGGTGATTCAGAAACGCCATCTGCTCGTCGAAGAACCGGTCCCATTTCTCCCATCCGCCGGCCACCCTGTTCCAGTCCTTCCGTTGACCGTCGATGATCTGTTCCGGTGTCTGTCCCATCCCGTCTTCCTTTTCCCCGCACATGACGTCCAGCGTTCTGCCGGAACGATCTGGTGGGCTCCGTCATTGCCGTGACCGGCGAGTGTCTTGCGCGCGGCTACTTGAGCGTTTGTAACGTCTCTCGCAGTTCCTTCACCTCGGTTGCGAACAGGTCGAGATGCTGCTCCCGTTGAGGTTGGTCGCTTTTGAATTTCCAGACGCGTTTAAAAATCGCCCACAGCTCTTTATTGTGCGTCACGGCGAGCGCATGGGCCGGTTTCTCGCGCGTGTCCTTATCCACGCAGCACAACCGGTCGTCGAAGGCGTGAAACTGATTATGCAAGTCGTTCAGCGCCTGATCATAACCCGTGCCGCCTCTCGCCGCCTTTGCGCTGGTTTCCATCATGTTCGTCAAATTGATCAGGGTCTGGACATGGTTCTGGTCCTTGGCCTTTTCCGCGAAGTCTTTGGCATTCGGATAAAACAGATAACTGCAGCCGCTGAGGCCGATCAAGAGGATCGAAATCGAAAGAAGTCCTATAACGCGTCTCATAGCAGCCTCCCAAGTCGAAGAGGTGAATTCTCATCGGGTGAATATGGAGATCCTCCCCGTGCAGAGCATGCTGCATGGGGAGGGTGATCCGCGCCATGTATGATGGTGATCAAACTGTGACGGAGACTGTCTTGATGGCCGCCTTTACCTGGGTGACCATTTCAGCCGGAATCGAGTCGAGCTTATGACACTGTTTGGCGTGTGTCGCCACCAGTTGCATGAGCTCTCCCTCAGTTTCGGCCCTGACCTGGAATCCGCAACCGCCTGACGGTTGGACATCCAGACATCCGAGTTGCTTGTACTCTTTCGTCGACATGATCTACTCCTCCTTTGTGGTTGAGGTGAATGGCACGGGTACTACTTCATACGGACACATTCGAGATCATTGACCGTTCTCCACATTACCCGGTGGCAGCCCTCGCTCGGCACGTTGGTGATACCAGGTCACTATGGCGCAATTATCGGAGTCAACCGTGAGTAGTAAATTTCTCCTTGATGATCTTGCCGAACTGAACCGTATGGAACAAGGAAGACGCCGTCAGTCGAGAACGGACAGCGCAGTGTCCGCTGTTTGTGTAATTTGCGCCGCCGGTGCACCGGCTTTAATCATTACGATCGTCCCCTGCAGCATGGTTGCAAGAAATTGCGCGAGTGACCGCGCGTCCTTGGTCGGGGCAAGTTCACCCTGGTCCTTCGCGCGTCGAAGCACCCTGTAGAAGGACTCCTCCGCCATCGTCATGGCCTGAGCGAGCGTCTGTCGGATTTCACCTTGATGCGGTGCCAGCTCCATCACCGTGTTCGCAATCAGGCAGCCTCGGCGTAGCGGATCGGCAAGCGCACCTTCGATCATGGTGCGCAGGAATCGCCGGAGCTGAGGAATGGCTGGCCCTGGCTGGTCCAGCAGAGCAAATTTCTCCCCAACGACTCCGGTGCAGTACTGGTCAATGACCTTGAGGAACAGCTGACGCTTATCGCCGAAGGTGTCGTAGAGCGAACCGCGATTGAGATTCATGGCCGTCAGTAGGTCTTCCATCGATGTGGCTTCGTAGCCCTTGTGCCAGAAGACGTGCATGGCCTTCTCAATTGCTTCATCCGGGTTGAATTCTTTCGAACGGGGCATCCGAGTTCTCCTGTGTCCATCACGCAGGAGCACGGTAACAAATATTGGAACGATTGGTCAATAATGAGTTTGAGCGCACACCTGAATGGATTTACGGAGAGCTTGTTTCTATATCTTGTTTCGCAATCCGTCCGCTACTGTTTCCTCGAATACGTGATCTCCAATACCTTCATCTCCTTGCCGCCGTGGTGGGTTCCGTACATGTCGAAGGTCTGGTTGTTGTTGTCGATGATCTTCCAGACCGCGCGATGGGACATCTTGCCGCCGCCGGGCTCTGGGTGTGATCCTTTCAACGTGATGATCTTGCCGTCGGCGCTCGCCGTCCCTTCCATGAAGAAGATCCCTGTGCCCATTGTATCGATCCAGGCGGTGACGTATTTCTTGGTCATGTTGTCATACCCGTCGATTCCAATACCGGAGAAGGGCTGACCCATCATCTGAGCGTTGTATTCTTGATAGAGAAATCGGCCGTCCAGCAACATTTTCATCTCCGCCGTGCCGGTGGATTCCGTCGGAGGTTTGCCCGGTTCCATCCACTCCTTGGTCGTGGTCGTCCAGCTGCCGGCGAGGGTGGCAAACAACTTGTGCGGCTCGCCTGGCGTGGAGGCCTGTTTCCAGAGTTCCATCATCGCCTGTTGGTCCATCGGTTTTTCGTGCTTCTTTTCCTTGGCTATGACCGGGGACCCGATTAAGGCCAGAGCAAGACAGGCGAAAGAAATGAATGAAAAACGCATAGGGGGCCTCCTGTATTCAATAAGGGTCGTGTGAGTAATCTGTGCTTTGCATCGAAACAATCCTTGCACGCGCATGTCAAGCTGCGGCGCTAGAAATCGACGAAAACTTTGAATCCGCCGTAAGTCATCCGTGTGCAATCAAAGGGCATGTCTTTCGGGTCGCACATGGCATGGATACGCGGATCTTTCATCACTTTGGTATTGACGCGGTCACGATGGGCGCGGGACTTGAACTGGATGTACGCGAAGATCACCGTCTCACCGGCCTTGGCCTTGGCATGTTTCGGAAACGGCACGCCCATCTTTGTCGTGAGATCATCGCCGACGCATTCTTTGTAGGCAAGCGCGCCGTGCTCGCGCCAGAGCTTCCCCGCTTGTTGAGCGAGACGGCGATAGGCCTTCAGGTTTTTCTTGGGAACGGGCAGCACATATCCATCGACATATCCCATGGGCATCATCCTTTCTTGATGGTTCGCGTCATGCGTTGAAAATTCCCCAGCGTAAGGTCTCTTGGTTCCGGCGTCTGACTTTTGAGCGAGACGGCGTTATTTCATTTTAACCGTCTCCATCCGCAATCGTTCTTCTTGCGCTCTCAGTTCCGGTGTGAATTCGGCGCCAAAATCGTCCGCCTCGAAGACCTGGCGGATTTCAATCTCGGATTCTCCAGGCATAGGATTGGGGCAGCGTTTCACCCAGTCGACGGCCTCTTCCTTCGATTTGCAGCTCCAGAGCCAATAGCCAGCAATGAGTTCTTTAGTCTCGGCGAACGGCCCGTCGATCACCGTGCGTGTGTTTCCTGAAAATTTGATGCGAGCGCCTTTCGAGCTGGGGTGGAGTCCATCGCCCGCGAGCATCACCCCGGCTTTCACCAACTCTTCGTTGTACCGTCCCATCTCCGTCAACAATTGCTCGCTTGGCATCACGCCGGCTTCCGAATCCTTCGTGGCTTTTACGATGACCATGAATCGCATGCGAACACCTCTTTATCGCCCTTCGTAAGATTGTTGGACTTGCTGCATGTCGGGTTTCCTCATTTGAAGAATCGCTGCCATCACCCGCTCCGATTTCGTCGAATCTTTGTCGCGCAGCATCTCATCCCAGGCCGGCACGACGATCTGCCAGGACAATCCGTACTTGTCTTTCAACCAGCCACAAGGTCCTTCTTCTCCGCCCTCGGAAAGCTTGCTCCACATCTCGTCGATTTCGGCCTGCGTTTCGCACTTCACTATGAAGGAGACCGCTTCTGTAAACTTAAAGAGCGGTCCGCCGTTGAGAGCCACGAATTCCTGCCCCTCAATCTCAAACGTGACGGTCATGACCGAGCCCTTCGGCCTTCCTGAGACCTGTGCGCCGGAATCTCCATAGCGAGTGACCTGTCCGAGTTTCGAGTGCTTGAAGACGGAGACGTAAAATTTTGCTGCCTCTTCTGCCTTGTCGTCGAACCACAAGCATGGTGTGATTTTTTGCATGATGACTCTCTCCCAGTTACCTGTGACGATAGAGGTTTGCTGCTAGCCTCCCGCCATTGCGCCGACAATCAACAGCGGTTCAGTCCCTGCTACGATCGCCTCAGGGAGGAGGGTATCCGGCGCGTCATGCGATAAGTCTTGTTCGCAGGCGAAAATGCGAATGAACGGCCGGCGGCGTCTCGTGATGTGGTCGCGGATGGTTCCCCGTAGCATTGGATAACGAGCCTCTAGGGCATCGAGAGTTGAATTCACTGTGACCGGACCGGCGATATCCAATGAGACTTCGCCGCTGACCCGTACGAGTGTCCGCAAATGTTGAGGCAGCACGACGCGGATCATGGCAAGGTTTGAACCTCGACAGAAAGAACCGCAGGCAGATCCCGCACGATCGGCGTCCAACTGTCTCCGCCGTCGGCCGAACCGTAGACCTGTCCGCCGGTCGTGCCGAAATAGATGCCGCAGGGGTCGAGCTGATCGACGGCCATGGCATCGCGCAGGATATTGACGTAGCAATCTTGTTGAGGCAGTCCTTTTGTCAGCGCCTCCCACTCGTTCCCGCCGACCTTGCTGCGATATACGCGTAGCTTGCCTTCCGGCGGATAATGTTCGGAATCGCTCTTGATTGGCACAACGTACACGGTGTTCGGCTCATGGGCATGCACGGCAATGGGGAATCCGAAGTCGCTCGGCAAGTTGCCGCTGATCTCCTGCCATGAGGCGCCGCCGTCGTCGCTACGCAACACATCCCAATGCTTCTGCATGAACAGGATGTTCGGACGAGACGGATGCATCGCGATACAATGCACGCAGTGGCCGACGTCGGCATCCGGATCGGGCAGTTCATACTTCGATTGCAAGCCTTTGTTGGCGGGCCGCCAAGACTGGCCGGCGTCGTCGCTGCGGAACGCGCCGGCTGCCGAGATGGCGACGAACATGCGGTCCGGCTGTCCGGTATTCAGCAAGATGGTATGGAGGCACATTCCGCCTGCGCCCGGCTGCCAAAGTTGGCCCTTGGCACTCCGAAGCCCCGCCAGCTCATGCCACGTCTTGCCTCCGTCCGTAGATTTGAAGATCGCCGCATCTTCCACGCCGGCATAGACCGTATCCGGATCGGTCAGCGACGGTTCGAGATGCCACACCCGTTTGAATTCCCAAGGACGCTGCGAGCCGTCATAATGCTGGTGCGTTGTGAGTGGCTTGCCGGTCTTCTCCGAGGCGTCATAGAGGAACATGTTGCTTTCACCCTTGGGCATGCCATCCGCCCCCATGAGATCTTCCGGCTTCGTGCCGGGCGGATTCCATGTCTTGCCGCCGTCATCTGAACGTTGAATCACCTGTCCAAACCAGCTACTGGTTTGTGAGGCATAGATGCGGTCAGGATCGACCGGCGAGCCTTTCAAATGGTACAGCTCCCAGCCTCCAAAGTGAGGACCATCGACCGTCCACTGTTTCCGCTTGCCATCGGACGTCAGGATGAATGCACCCTTTCTTGTCCCAACCAACAGCCGTACGGTGCTCATTCCATGCTCCTTTCTTCGTCGTTCGTCTCTCGATCTAGTGTTACTGGATGTCAGCCTTCAACTTTGACGAGATACGCTTCACGTTTCACGCTTCACGAGAGTTTGGCAGCCCTGTTATTTCGATCAACGGCCGTACTTCAACCGTTCCAATCCGCGCGCCTGGGACACAACCCGCGATACTAACCGCCTCGCTGAGATTTCGCGCGTTGATGAGGAAATATCCGGCGATCTGCTCGCGGGTCTCGATGAATGGGCCGTCGGTGACCAGCGGCGTATTGTCGCGCACCTGCACCATGACGGCGGTCGCCGCCGGTTGCAGCGGCGACGCATGTATGTATTGCCCCGCGGCGTGCAGTTGATGTGTCAGTTCGATGGATTCGGTGAGGAGTTGCCGTTGTGTCCCCTTGTCCATATTCTCGAAAGCCTCTTCGTTATGGTGCACGATCAGCAGGAACTTCATTGTCCGTCTCTCCGCATCTATGGCGGCCGTTGGGGTTACGCGCACCCGTTTTCTTTGAGCGGTCGAACCTCGATGCTCCCGTACTGGGCTGCGGGAAATTTCGACGCAATCCGCACGGCGTCGTTGAGGTCCCTGACGTCGATCAGCAGGTAGCCGCCCAGCTGTTCCTTTGTTTCGGCGAAAGGCCCGTCGGTCGTTGACGTTTTTCCACCGCGGACCCGCACAGTCGTCGCCGTGTCCACCGGGTGAAGCGGTGAAGCCGCAATGAGCTGGCCTTGTTTCTGCAGTCCGTCGCAATAGGCCATCGATTCGTCCGAGAGCGCGGTCCGCTCGCTCTGCGGCATTGCGCGGAGAGTTTTTTCTTCGACGTAGACCAAGCACAGGTATTTCATGGCGCGCTCCTCTCTGCGAAGTTGTACCATAGTGACCGGCACAAGATAGTCGTCGTGTGAAGCAAAAATCGACAGAGATTGTCTCGCCTTTGCCTGGGGTCAGGAAAAAGTCCATAAGCGAGCGATATTCTTGGCAGAAAGAGGTTTTCGCCGGTGTGGCCTCTTATGGCCTGATTTCTCATGGCAAACGACATTTGCATTATTGTACGGACGGCTGGGTTCCTCTTCGTGATTCTTGCAGGCAGGCACTACGAGTGCATATACTTCACGGCCGCGTGCGTCAATTGCCGGTGTAGAGCCGAAGCTCGTTCCACTTACTTCACGAAGGAGAGTGCTCATGTCGGACACAGTGAACGCGATTCTCAAAGGGTATAGAAGGCGAGCCGCCGTCTCTCATCATCAGGAGCGGCGCCTAAGTCGTTGGCCACAAAGATTCTAGAGTGAGCGGCACATGCGGCCACGTACGAGCGGCAAGACTATGAACTCAGCACGCCTCCCGATCGAACAACTTCGGAATATCGGACCGACTGTTGCGCACCGGCTCAAGGCAGTCGGCATTCATACACAGGCCGACCTCCGTGCAATAGGATCTGTCGCGGCCTATCTACGCATCTGCGCCAAGCATCCAGGGAAGACGGTGCCGGTTTGTTACTATCTGTACTCGCTCGAAGGCGCGTTGAGAAATCAGCACTGGGATGACATCGGTGCGGCGATCAAACGGAACTTGCTGCGCCAAGTCTCTTCGAGCAAGGGTGTGCAGCGGAAGCGCACGTTGAAACAAGGCGCTAAATAACCAGTCAGGAGACACCGCAACGGATCGATCCCATGGAGCGATAAATTGTCTTCGAGAGTCCGGCTGCACATTCACGCGATCGCCGATGGAGACTTCCGTGTGTCACATGATGGTAGTCTTAGCCCCTGATGGGGATTCCGTGATGATTCACCAGAGAACAACGGGATGAAGCTGTCGCTTCTTTGGAGTCAATGGCACGGGTGAGGGGAGGAGAACTGACATGATCGAAATCATGTACCGTCGTGAGGTGGCCTATTCCCAGGCCGTCGTGCTGTCGCAATACTTCGATCTGGAACACTTGGAGTATGTTCACCCCGACTCGTTCGGCCGTGCGCGCATGGTCTCGACGCGCCGTGGCACCGTGGTCTGGGAATTAGCCTGGCCGCCGCTCTTCGGCTGCATCCCCCTCCGTAGCATATTTAAGCAAACCTATTGTCCCCCTTGGGGCATTCAGGCGACGATCGTTCACGGATTTTTGAGAGGAACTGAGACGACCGTACAGCTCGATAAGACGGACTCGGGGACGCTGGTGACAGAACGGCATCGGATAGCCGTGCCGGACTGGCTTCCGCTGCGCGGGTGGTTTCAGCGAGCGGTGGTCCGACGCTTAGATCGGATCTGGGAGGAAGACTTGGCGGTCTATGTGTGTCGCGGTGGTTGGCCGGGCGTGCCGCGCGTCGAGAATCTAAATCCATCCGGACACATGATCGAACAGCTGTAACTGATGACCGGTTTCTGGGGGATAATTCCCGAATAAGCCTGTGCGCAAGGAACTCACATCAACATGCCACCGATACAAAAATGAGCGCATGCGAATCCGCAACATGGCGGGCTGCTGAAGGCCTGTCTCGATTAAGATCGTCATGTCCGAAAACGGCGAGCAGGGTGTCACCCCCGCAGTTATAATGACTCTCCATGACGCTCGATTCTGTCACCGCCCGCTGCGGGCACTGCCCGGCATAGGAGAGTGGACGGCGCAGTACATCGCCATGCGGGTGCTTGCATGGCCGGATGCATTTCCTCATGCCGATCTCGGTGTGATGAACGCGCTGAAGGAGAAGGACGCGCGCCGTGTGCTCGAAGCCGGTGAAGCCTGGCGACCGTGGCGCGCGTATGCCGTGATGCATCTCTGGCATTCACTGGCCAAGGAGTAACCATGCCGTACTACGACTACTATCAAAGCCCCCGTGGCCGCATGTTGTTGGTTGCCGATGACCAAACGTTGACCGGCGTCTATTTCACCGGGCAGAAATATCACCCTCGCATCGACGAGAAGTGGAAACAAGACGACAGGCATGAGACGTTGCGTCGGGCTAAGCGCGAACTATCGGAATATTTCGACGGCAAGCGGACGCGGTTTACAGTCACAATCGCGCCGCAGGGCACGCCGTTTCAGCGCGCAGTGTGGAAGGCGATTGCCGGCGTCCGGTTCGGTCACACCATCGCGTATGCCGAACTGGCACAACGCGCAGGCTGCCCCGGCAGCACACGAGCGGCCGGGGCAGCTACCGGTCGCAACCCAATCGGTATCATCGTGCCCTGTCATCGCATCGTCGGCTCGAACGGTTCCCTCACGGGCTATGCCGGCGGTTTGACGAAAAAGCGCGCCCTCCTGGCATTGGAAGGGTGTATCTAGGGACTTTGGCGGCGATATCGTTCCACCCGAACTTGCGCGCGAATTCGTTGAAACCTCCTTGCCTCGCTTATTCCGATGGAGGTATCATCAGCCTATTCCTACCTTATATTGAGGGGGTGCCATGGCCGACCCTCCCGCACTTCCGAAACCGCAGAGTATTCTCAAATACAGCATCGAACGTTGCACGCGATATCTGCGGATTCTTCTGGAGTCGTCGATGGGCGGAGCTGTGTCATTAGTTCTGACGTTAGCGGTCGATCAAACAGGAGCTGTGGTCTCGGCAAACGGTCACAGTATCATTCACGCGGGGAGGTGAACCGATGGGACCGACCAAAGCGATTGTAAACAGCGGCGGCTTGTACGATGCGGTGTCCGGCAAATTGATTAAAGACGGTTTCGCGAATCGCCGCGAACTGGAGGATTACGTGAACCATCATTACCTCGTCTTACCGGCGATCGACAATGCCGGCCGGCCATGGCTGCTTGACGGAAAACCGGTGTACTGCATTCGCGGCGTGCAGTACGAGACGCTGGACGATCAGAAGGTTCACCTCGCCCGCTGTTCCGACTGCGGTGGCATGGGCATCCGTTCCGACGAATTTACGGTGGAATCAGACTGCATCCGGTGCACGGCTTGCGGACACGAGTTTGATGCCCGGTTGGAAATGATGGAAACGTAAGATACGGATTGTTTGATCAAGGCCTCTGCTTTGCCGCCTCAACGGCATACGCGGTTCATCTTGCCTCGACTGCCTTGAGAAGAGCCGAATATAACAGCCTCGTGCGGCTCCGACGCAAGTGATACGCTTCTCGACCGCCCTCGCGCAGTCTGCCGGCGAGTTTGTCTGGTGTGTCGCGCTCCGCCGTCACCGCGCTGATGTTTGCGAGATGAAACGTCTCTATGTGAGGCCTCAATTTCGCGGTGGTAAGCTGGAAAACATTTGGTGCAGTCGGTCATTTATGAGCCCAACAGATCGGTTACCCCCAAATCGTGTCGGATCCGTTGCAAGCATGGTTGAGGCACGATCGCTTTATGAGTCTCTCGGCTTTCGAGAGGTTGTCGGCTATTACCACAATCCGCTGGAAGGCGTTCGTTACCTCGTGCGCGAGCTTCACGCCGAATAGCGAGTCCTCGCATCGCAACGCGCTCCGGCATAGATTGTATCGGGATCGGTCGGCGATGGTTCGAGATGCCAGACTTGCGTGAATTCCCACGGACGTTGGGAGCCATTGTAATGTTGATGCGTTGTGAGTGGTGTCCCGGTAGTTCTGATGGGCACAACAAAATGACGCGTTTCTACTCGCTCCTTTCAATTTCTTTCTGGAGCGCTTTGAGCGAATCCAGGATGCGCAGAAATTTCTTTCCAAACGGTGTGACAACATATTCCACACGTGGAGGGATTTCAGGATGCGCGATGCGTTCGAGGATGCCGAACGTCACATTTCTGCGGAGGCATTCGTTGAGTACTTTGGTGGTCAATCCTTCAACGGCGCGGACCATTTCACCGGGACGATTGATGCCGTGTGAGAGGAGTTGATAGACCGTCAGCGACCATTTGCACCCATAAATCGTCTCCACCATTCGCGCGCTCTGTTCCGGAGCGGAGATCTTCGAGAAAAATTTGTTCTGTGTTTTCATCAATCTGTACCGGTTTGTGCCCAGGGAACCATGATGTGCCTACTGTCGTTTTGGTGGAAAGCGACCTAGAGTGAGATCACACGAAGTGTTCACGACTCATGCAAGGAGGTGATCTCATGCCGTCGGACAATCCACCCTATGCCTTGATCATCGGCGGATCCAGTGGCATCGGCCTGGCCACCGCGAAACTCTTGGTGGAGCGTACCATATCCACTACGATTGTCGGCAACTCTCTAGAAAAATTGGAGCAGGCACAAAGCGAACTGTCTGTGTTCGGTCCGGTGTGCATCCAGCAAGCCAATTTGTACAAACCGGACGACGTCCACCGTATTGTGACACTGGCTCGTGACCATACTCGTTACATCAAGTATTTGGTCAACGCAGCAGGCTGCTTCAGGCCAACGCCGTTTGTTGATCATACACACACGGACTATGACGCATACTTAGGGTTGAATCGAGCCCTCTTTTTCATTTCTCAGGCAGTGGCCAAGAATATGGTTGTAAACGGCGGCGGATCGATTGTGCACATCGGCTCCATGTGGGCCCAACAGGCCGTGAAGGCCACGCCTTCCTCGGCCTATTCGATGGCCAAGGCCGGCTTGCACGCTCTCACGCAACAGATGGCGATGGAATTGGCCGATCAGCATATTCGTGTCAATGCGGTTTCCCCTGCGGTGGTCAAGACGCCTATTTATGAGGCTTTCATCGAGCCAAGCAACATTGATGAAGCATTGGCAAGCTTCAACAGATTTCACCCGATCGGTCGGATCGGCACAGCAGAGGACGTGGCAAAGACGATCGCCTTCCTTCTGAGCGATGATGCGGCCTGGGTAACCGGCGCTATTTGGGATATCGACGGTGGTGTGATGGCCGGACGGAACTGATCGATGGAGTCATTTAAACGTTCCATGAAAGGAGAGACGTCATGTACGACCCACAACATCTCAAAAAATTACCTCAACTTGGTTCTGGCGCAAATGAGGCATGGAAGAGTTTTGTCGCGTTCGACAAAGCCGCGCTTGCCGACGGTGCCATCCCAAAGAAGTACAAGGAGTTGATGGCTATTGCGGTTGCGTTGACCACACAGCGCCCCTATTGCATCGATATCCACATAGACGCGGCTCGAAAGGCGGGAGTGAGTGATGCGGAACTTGCTGAGACGGCCTTCGTTGCGGCTGCGCTTCGTGCAGGAGCTGCGGTCACCCATGCGACCCATCTTTTGAAGGAGTGATGGGAGCCATTCGACTCAGCTCAACTCCATCAGCCGTTTTTCCAAGAATCGCCTCTCCGGTTCTTGTTTCGCTAGGGCCAGCGCACGTTCGTACGAGGCGCGGGCATCGGCCTTCCTATCGAGACGACGGCAGAAGTCGGCTCTTGTGGCATGGGCTAGATGATACTGGGTCAACTCACCACGCTCTAAGACCGCATCGACCAACTCTAAGCCTTTAGTCGGGCCATCGCGCATGGCGATCGCGACCGCTCGGTTCAGCTCGATGATGGGCGAAGGTTCCGTTCGCAAAAGAAGATCGTACAAGGCGACAATTTGAGACCAGTTTGTTTCTCCTGCGCTGGGGGCTTCTGCATGGACGGCAGCGATGGCGGCTTGCAGGGTATAGGGG
The DNA here is from genome assembly GCA_046604365.1 of Nitrospira sp. Lineage (GTDB taxonomy): Bacteria > Nitrospirota > Nitrospiria > Nitrospirales > Nitrospiraceae > Nitrospira_D. Next base: position 15,005 of record JBJACV010000014.1, on the reverse strand, counting down.
CCGATGCGTTTCGATGCGAGTGCCCGTTCGACGAGGGTGATGCCTTCTCGAATGAGGTCTTGATTCCATAATGAGCGGTCCTGCTGCTCTAGGAGCACGAGATCGCCGCTGGCCGACGTGCGCGTTTGCCTCCGTGATTCATGCAAAAGCATCAAGGCGAGCAGTCCCATGATTTCTGGATCAGGCAGCAATTGGACCAGGAGCCTCCCCAGTCGAATCGCTTCACCCGACAGATCCCCTCTGGTGAGCGATGGGCCGTACGAAGCGGAGTATCCTTCGTTGAAGACCAAATACACCACGCGCAGAACAGCATCGAGACGTTCCGGTAGCTCTGAGGGTGGAGGAACCTCGTAGGGGATGTGTGCATCACGGATCTTTGTTTTGGCACGTACAATTCGTTGAGCAATTGTTGTCGGTTTGGTGAGGAAAGCCCGCGCGATCTCTTCAGTTGTCAGATTACAGACCTCGCGGAGCGTCATCGGGATTTGGGCTTCCGACGACAGGGCTGGATGACAACAGGTAAAAATCAGACGCAGGCGGTCATCGTCGATGGGCTCATCCGTCTGTTCCGCCAATGGATCGTTGGTGGTGGTCTCGATGTGGGTGGCGAGTTCGTTCAACGAGGCATCGTAGCGGGCACGCCGCCTCATGCCGTCAATGGCCTTGAACCGTCCGGTAGAGACGAGCCAAGCACGAGGATGAGCCGGGACCCCATCACGTGGCCACTGTTCCATCGCGGCGGCGAAGGCTTCATGCAGGGCTTCTTCGGCTGCGTCAAAATCGCCTAGCAGACGAATCAAGGTGGCGAGCACCTGGCGTGACTCAGTACGGTAGACTGTGTCTACCTTCTCGCGAGCGGCTCTATGTGCATCGTCGTCCATGACTGTTTAGCCTGCGCAGCCCAATTCCTTCATCGGGCGGACTTCCACACTGCCGAAGCGGGCGGCTGGAAAATGCGCCGCTATGCGGATGGCCTCGTTCAGGTCCGGGACATCGATCATGAGAAACCCGCCCAACTGCTCTTTCGTTTCGGTAAACGGTCCATCGATGGTCGAAGTCTTGCCTTCTCGGACTCGCACAGTCGTGGCGGTCTCCACTGAGTCGAGCGGAGAGGCCGCCAACAGCTGGCCGGCTTTCTGTAAAGTGTCACAGTAGGCCATCGCCTCGTCAGAAATGGCGGCACGTTCGTGACTCGGAAAGGCATTGAGGGTTTTTTCTTCGACATAAACCAGGCAAAGATATTTCATGGCAGCTCCTGTTGTGAAATGGAAGGTTTTGTTGACATAGGATAGTCGTCGCACAATCCAAAAATCGACAGGGGTCCCGATGGAGCTGTTCCGCTCCGTCTGGTTTCTACGGCTGAAACGAGCTAGGGGTGCACAGACGACTTCAATGAAGAGGCCTTCTCTGCCAAGGGTTTCTGCGTGATCGATGCCCCTCCCGATCCGCTGTGCGCGGGCCTGTGACAAGCCGCCTATGGTCCGTTATCACGATCGGGAGTGGGGCAAGCCTGTGACCGTGATCGGAAGCATTTCGAGATGCTGTTACTTGAAGGCGCGCAGGCCGGGCTGATGTGGGAGACGATCTTGTGGAAACGCGAGGGCTATCGAAAAGCTTTTGACGGGTTTGATCCGAAGACAGTGGCGCGGTTCACGATCAAGACGAAGGCCGAGTTGCTGCAGAATCCCGCCATCGTCCGGAGTCGGCTCAAGATCGATGCGGCGATCACCAACGCCAAGGCGTTTCTGGCCATCCAGCAAAAATTTTGGTCCTTCGACGCTATGCGTGGTCGTTCGTTGCGGGAGAGCCCATTGTCCATCGTTGGAAGAGGATGACAGATGTTCCGGTCGCCAACCCTGTGAGCGACACGTTATCCAAGGGTCTCAAGCGGCGTGGTGTTTGTTTCGTCGGCAGTACGATTGTCTATGCCTACATGCAGGCCGTCGGTCTGGTGAACGATCACGTAACCACTTGCTTTCTATGTGACAATCAGTTCAGCGAAAGGACGTTCCCCTAAATATTCTCGGAGCGTTCAAGGCGACGTGACGATCGAGAACGATAGCGGGCACACCACGACTCCAGATTTCTCTCCCGACAGAGCAAGGAATGGATCAGTCAGGCTGTCTCATCACTTGGACCCGGCCATAGCGTGAGCGTGACCGCAACGATCAAATAAATGATGCCCAAGATCATCGCGCTCGTGTTGAATTCATACCGAAGCGCGCCTGAGTCGAGCTCGTAATACGTCGTTATACCAAGAAATGCCTCGAACAAAATGAACGCAAGCATCAACATCACGAATCCAACCCAATTGAGTGTGCCTCCAATCATGGATTGTCTCCTTTCATTGATGGCTTTCGCCTTGTTATATGGGACTTAACTAACCCCTTTCCCAGACTGGGTAGGAATTGTACGCCACAGGCAAAATAAAAAGCTAGTGTGGTGCGTCCAACGCGTCTTTACAGGTGGCGACTTCGGCCGAAATACTTTCCGCTGATGCTGTCCATGTCAAGATACGGGGATGCTGGTTGTGATGGGTCAGAGACTCGTGGATCGCCGCAATGAGTTCACGGACGCGGGTGGTGTGCTGTGCAGGGTCGCTGCCGTAGATCGTGATCAGCTGTTGCGGATGCATCCGCGGCATCAGGCCGCCATCGGGTGAGGCGTCTTTGCCGCCGGTAACATGGCGAAATTCCAGTCGAACCGCGAGCTAGAGAACTTCTTTGCCCGTCCCAGACCATCGGCGTGCACATCAAACCAGCTCTTGCTTTGGAGATTTGCCAGTCTGCCAGAGAGACAAGTTGGCTCACGTACAGGTACAAACTTATACGTCGGCTTCCACCATCCTGAGAGTCGTGCCCGTCTCGCTTTCCGGTGTTGCCGCCGGCTGATGTTGAGCGGCAATCAGGGTGTAAAACACGGGCACGACGAACAGCGTAAAGATGGTTCCAACGGTCATGCCTGTGACGAGCATCATGCCGATGCTGTTGCGGGCCGCTGCGCCAGGACCTGACGCCAAGACCAACGGGAGATGACCGAAGACGGTGGCTGCCGAAGTCATCAGTACCGGCCGCAATCTGGTCAACGAGGCTTCACGAGCTGCGGCCATGCGGGAAAGACCGCCGGCTTGAAGTTTGTTGGCGAATTCCACGATGAGAATGCCGTTTTTCGCGATCAGCCCGACGAGCGTAATCAGGCCCACCTGTGAATAAATATTAACGGTGGTGAGGTCGAGGAAAATGACAACGAGCGCACCGGAGATGGCCAACGGAACTGAGCCGATTAAAACGATCAACGGATCGCGGAAACTTTTGAACTGGGCGGCCAGCACCAAATAGATCAGGACCACTGCGAACCCGAGCGTGACCGTGAGCGCCGCTCCCTCTTGACGCAGTTGCCGTGACTCGCCGGCGTAGTCCATGAGAACGCGTGGACCGTTCGATGCAGCGGCGGTTTCGAGCACACGAAGCCCTTCTTCCTTTGTAAAGCCGGGCTTCACGCCTCCGAAGATGCGGACGGCATTGCGCTGTTGGAAGCGGTTCAATGAGCGTGGCGCGGTGCTCGTTTCGATATGGGTAAAGGTGGACACCGGCACCAATTGGCCGCCCGGTGTCTTGATTTTTAAATCGAGCAGCGGATCGACCGTCGCACGGTCCTTGTCGCCCAGCTGCGGGATGACTTTATAGCTGCGGTCGAAATAGTTGAACCGGTTGACGTAGGCTCCGCCGAGCATCGTCCCCAGCTCGCGGCCAACTCCCGCGAGGTCCAGTCCCAAGTCGGCCAGCCGTTCACGATCTAAGACAACCCGGGCCTGGGGGAGGTCGATCTTGAGGTCCGTATCCACGTAGAGGAATTTGCCGCTTTGCCAGCCGGCGCCCAGCACTGTCCAGACAGTTTCGAGCATCTGCTCAGCCGGCACGTCACTCTGGAGGATCAGCTCCACATCGTATTGGCCCGGTGTGGGGAGGGGTGGGTCCAGTCGAGGAAACACCCGAAGTCCCGGTACTTGCAGCACAGCGCTGTAGACGTCGTCGTACATCTCCTCGGTGGAGCGCGCCCGATCATGCCAATCCTTCGCAACTACTCCACCGAAGCCGCCCCATGCGGTGGTGAGCGACCAGGTGTAGTCTGTTTCCGGAATGGCCGTGATCGCTTTGACGATCTGGAAATGTTGGCGATTGGTGGCCTGGACTGTGGAGTCCGGTGACGCTTCGAAGAAGAGGCTGATGTGGTTTTGGTCCTCCACGGGGGCCAGCTCCTGACGGGAGAAGTGATAGAGCGGCCAGGTGGCGATCGCAATGAAGAACGCTGCCGCTACGATGCCCCAACGTATGGTGAGGGCAGCGTCGAGCAGCCTGGCGTAGATCCCTCGGGCTTCTTCGAACCGTCGGTTGACGAACGTGGTCAAGCGACTTTCTTTGCCTCCGGGATGGACGAACCGGGAACTCATGACCGGCGACAGTGTGATGGCCACGATTCCTGACAGGACTACGGAGACGGCTAGTGTCATGGCGAATTCCAGGAACAAGGAACCGGTCAGCCCTCCCTGGAAACCGATGGGAGCGTAGACGGTGGCCAGTGTAATCGTCATCGCGATGATCGGACCAAGGAGCTCACGGGCGGCGGCTTGAGCCGCCTCGATCCGAGATTGGCCCATACGCACATGCCGTTCCACGTTCTCAACGACGACGATGGCGTCGTCCACGACCAAGCCGACCGACAGCACGATGGCGAGCAATGTCAGGAGGTTGAGGCTGAAGCCGAATGCGGCCATGAAGAGGGCGGTGCCGACTAACGACACCGGTATGGCGACCAGCGGGACGAGGGCGGTGCGGACCGAGCCCATGAACAGGAACACGACCAACGCGACGATCAGAATCGTCTCCGCCAACGTTTTAGTAATTTCTGTCAGCGCGTTCCGGATGAACATCGTGCTGTCCCAGACGAGTTTCATGTCGATATCGTTCGGCAGGGTCGGCCGGATCCGGTCGATCTCATCACGGAGCCGGTGTCCGACGTCGATTTCGTTCACGCCGGGCACCGCCCAGATGCCGAGGTAGACGCCTTCCGTTTCGTCGTACTTGGCGATCATGTTCGCTTCTTCGGCATCCCGTTCAATCCGCGCCACGTCCTTGAGTCTCACAATGGCGCCGCTCCGGTCGGCCACAATCAGTTCCTCGAACTCACCGGTCGAGCGAAGATCCGTATTGGCCAGGAGGTTGACCTGAACCAGATTGCCCTTCGTGCGTCCAACCGCGGCCAAATAATTGTTTCGCCGAAGCGCGCCCTGGACGTCGCCGGGTGAGAGATTGAACGAGGCCAGGCGGTCGGGATCGATCCAGACACGCATGGCGATCTGCCGGTCACCCTCGAAGGTCACCCGTTGGACACCGGGCAATGTGGAGAGTTGAGGTTGCAACGTGCGTAAGAGCCAGTCTGTGACGGCCGGGACCGTCCGTTCGTGAGAACTGAAGCTGAGATAGAACGAGGCGTAGGGTCGATCGGCTCGTTGGATCTCGATCGAGGAGGGTTCGGCCTCCGGTGGAAGTTCCGACTTCACCTGTTGCAACCGGGCCGTGACCTCTGCCAAGGCCGCCGTGCTGTTGTGATTCAACTTCAAGTGGACGGTGACGGTGCTGACGCCGGCACGGCTGGTTGACTCCACGTAATCGACGCCGCTGATGGCGGAGACCACCCGTTCGATCGGGGTACTGATGAAGCCTCGAATCGTTTCCGCGCTGCCTCCGTAGTAGATCGTCGTAATGACCACCTGCGAGTTTTCAATCTTGGGATATTGCTGTACCGGCAGTGCCGTCATGGCCCGCCATCCCGCGAGCAGAATGACGAGATTGACGACGATGGCCAGGACCGGATGTTTGATGAAGACATCGGGGAACGATGCCCGGGTTGTGTCCTGCGGCATGGCCATGGGTTCAGGGTGTGGCGGCTGGATGATGCGTGTGTGTCGAATGCTCTGCAGCGCCTGCAATGGCGACGAGGACTCCATCGCGAAGCTTAAAGGAGCCCAGCGCGGCGATCTGTTCGCCGACCGTCAGCCCGGTGTGGATCACAATCTCATCGCCGAGCATGGAGCCGCTTTCGACCTGACGGCTCTGGGCTCTCGTCCGGCCGTCTTTGTCTGTGGCAATGACGAACACCTGGTCTCCTCCTGGTCCCTTGCGTAGGGCGTTGACCGGGATGGCAACGACTGTTTGAGACGAGCCGACCGGCACCCGCACGCGTACCGATGCGCCGGGTGCCGGGATATGTCGGGTCCCCTCGATCCTGGCGCGGACCATCGCATTCCTGGTCGTCGGGTCGACCCGTGAATCGAGCGCGATGATCTTCGCCGGGATCGCCGGGGAATCACCGGCCGCAAAAACCTCCACGACTTCGCCGACGTGTAAGCCTGCCGCAATGTGTTGGGCGACAGAGAAATCGACATGGACTGCGTCGCCGACGCCCTGCAGTGTCGTCAGGAGCGTGCCCTCGTCCAGATACTGGCCGGGATGGACATCTGCAATGCCGATCCTCACGCGGAATGGAGCACGGATCGTCTTTTTAGCGATGAGCGCTTTGGTCCGGACAATCTGGGCTTGCGCTACATCCAGGTCTGCGCGTGCCCGATCGACTTCTTCCTGAGTGGTGGCGAGTTCCTGGTTGAGACTCTGCCTGCGATTGAGGACGGTCTTGGCGAGCGCGACCTGCGCTTCTTGGGCCTGGAGGTCGGCTTCCTCGACCGACGCGTCGAGGGCGACCAATAGTGTCCCTGCCTCGACGATCCGCCCGGGCGTCAAGTGAACTTCACGGACTGTCCCGGCCAGTTCGTTCTTCAGTGTGATCGAACGCAGCGCAAGCACCGTTCCGATTGACGTCGTGGTCTGGCGATGGTCGATTGCCCGCGCGACGGCGACAGTCACCGACTCCATTGGCTCAGGCTGATGAGACGAAGCCGCCTGCTCGCCTTGGACGGATTCGTATTTCCATGTGGCCAGACCGAGGCCTACCAGGAGTACGAACAAGACCAGCAAGACCGATCCGAGCCGATTCTGACGATTCATAGGAAACACCGCAAAGTTTGTGACAAGGGAGACCTTGGTCGTGACGGCATCAATTGCATAGAGCGTAGCCGAACACTCCGTCTCGTCCCTGCCGTCTTACCGTCGAACGACACCGACATGAGGCGGACACTGGAACGAGTACGCCGGATCATGTTATCAAATTCTTGGGCTCTATAGCTCTAGCCCCATGGAAAGGAGGGAACTGTCTATGCCGAGGGCGTCCACACAACCGACAGCCATTCCGATCCGCTGCGCATGGGCCGGTGACAAGCCGCACATGACCCGCTATCACGATCGGGAGTGGGGCAGGCCTGTGCACCGTGATCGGAAGCATTTCGAGATGCTGTTACTTGAAGGCGCGCAGGCCGGACTGACGTGGGACACGATCTTGCGGAAGCGTGAGGGGTATCGAAAGGCGTTTGCCGGCTTCGATCCGAAGAAGGTAGCGCGGTTCACGGCCAAGACGAAGGCTGAGCTGCTGCAGAATCCCGCCATTGTCCGGAACCGGCTCAAGATCGATGCGGCGATCGCCAATGCCAAGGCGTTTCTGGCCGTCCAACGAGAGTTCGGGTCTTTCGACGCGTATGTGTGGTCGTTTGTGGCGGGAGAGCCCATCGTCAATCGTTGGAAGCGGATGACAGACGTTCCGGCCACCAACCCCGTGAGCGACACGTTATCCAAGGATCTCAAGCGGCGGGGGTTTCGGTTCGTCGGCAGCACGATTGTCTATGCCTACATGCAGGCCGTCGGTCTGATCAACGACCACATGGCGGATTGTTTTCGATCATTCCGTCAGTGAACGGTGTCTCACTGTACCAATAAGTGAGCGGCTTGAGGCGTGAGTAGGTATTTCCCTTCACTCCTACAGTTCGTTCAATTCAAAAAATGCCATATCACTCATGAAAAGTGCGAACCATATCGGCATGGCTCTTGCCCTCAAGCGATATCCTAAGTTATCGGCAATCCTGAGTCCTGGCAGGGAACCATGGCGAGTCGCCTCAATGAAATGGAACCACCGTCACGATTGGATCGTGACGCATCATTCTCCAATCGTCGCCAGGAAGCGCGGGTCGAGGATCGCCATTGGTACACTTACGAGCTATACGAATCGCGCCTTGAGGGGGCCGAAGCAGTTGTAGAAGGCAGATTGCTCAGCCTGAATCGAAGCGCACACGGCATCCTTCTCTTGATGAGAGAATCGCCGAATGCCCGGCAATTGATAGTCCTATACAATCCTCGACTTGGATGGCATCGGTCAACGATGGTGTATGAAGTATGTTGGGTACGAGCATTGCCGATCGACTCCAATGGCGACCAGTTTCTGGTTGGGTGCCGGCTCACCACAGCCATGTCACGGTAGCGGTTCTCCTGCCTCATCGATTCCAGCGTTGAGTTCCCTTTCCTTCGGCCCAGCCTGTGCTTACCACGTCGGTCCGGTGGCAACCTCCGATTCCGGTCCGATAGATCGTGCGCTTTTCCGTTTCTTCGTCGGCTACCAGTCAGACTCATCGGCTTTGGATTCAGACGCGAACATGTGCGGCTCCCTGCCGTCTGTTCGGCCTTGCGCCACGTCTTCCTGCTCGGCACAGCAGCCCACCAAAAGCTGTTTCAGCGAAGGTTGCGCCATTCTTTTTGTAGGTTGGCACGTACAATTGCAAATTAGCTGATAAATCATTAAGATGTGCGTCATTGAGGGATAGGGATGAAGCTGGCAACCTTCACAATGCTGGAAGGATGTGGTTGCTCGATTGTAACAAGATCAAAATGAAATCATGAAGAATTCGATACAAGGAGAGGTGTTCGTTTAACCGGCATAGCACTTGCTTCAACATCTGCTTACAAGAGGAATCTGAATCTTCGCCCTTCTGACCGGAGGTTGGCCCCATGAGGATTGGAACTCGCGAGGTTGTTCATACATCTCACTCCTATGTTGCGGAGTATGTGCAAGCCGGACTTCGGTTGGGGATGTCGAGCGGGCCTGTCACCACTCCGTTTCCAACTCGTCGGCGAGAAGAAAGGGTCGAGGAACAGAGAGTCTGCACGTATGAGTTCTGCGAAGCGATCGACGAGGCAGGGGTAACGATCCAGCAGGGGGAAGCCTATAGCCTCAATAGAAGCCCGCACGGCATTCTCTTATTCATGGGCTCGTTACCGCATAGACAACAGCTTCTCGAAATTCATGTTCCCGAATCGAGCTGGCGCCGGTCGCTGAATCTGTACGAAGTGCAATGGACGAAACCTGTGCCTGTGGAGTCCCGTGGGGAACTCTTTCTCGTAGGATGCCGGCTGATGTTTGGACCTTCCCGGTACTGGGCTTTCTAGCCCGCATGTCGGTGTTGACCAGGGCCATCGCTTCCGACGCGTCCACTGATACTCGACCTTCCCTTCCTTCACCATCGATTTCCCATGCAGGGCCCTTTTCAAATCTGCCGGATACAAGGAGGCGTAGTGCCTCTGTTGTTACCGTCGATCGTGTGGAGTTGGCCTCGGAAAGGCAACGGCATAGAATGCAAAAATACTTGTCACGGTCTGGGAAATGTAGAGGATAGAGGACACATCACCGCCCAAGTTCATGTTGCTTAAAGAGGAGGATGTCCTATGTCTCGTGTGTCGATTCAATGGTCTGCTCTGATGATGGCGTTGACCTTCAGCGTATCCACGTTCGCGCAGGTCCCAGCGTCTGATCCCACCGCTCCGTCCCCAGCCGATCCGCCTGCTTCCGTCCCTGCGACGTCGCCGGCTCCTATGCCTCCTTCTATGCCCGATGAGCCCTCCGGTGCGATGAAGGGTGAAGGCGAGAAACGTATGAAAGGCGATCGTCACCGCGATAAGTCACAACGGAAGGCTGAAAAGGAGCGTCGGAAGGCTGAGCGGAAAGCGGAAAAAGAGCGCCGAAAGGCCGAACGGAAAGCAGAGAAAGAACAACGGAAGGCCGACCGGAAAGACCGGAAGCATGACAATGACAAAGACCACGATGAAGACGGCGATGATGACGAGGACAAGGATGACGATCACGACAAGAAGGACCGGAAGCGTGGAGGTCAGGGACGTCGTTGATCGGTGAGTCATCAATCGTGATGCAGCGAGGCGGCGGTTTTCAAGGACCGCCGCCTCGTGCTTTTTATAGACCCGCTCCCATTGCTCCCTGTCTCAAGCCCCGCTAGAATCCGCCCGCCATTGTGAGGAGCCCGCATTATTCATGAACACTTCTGCTGCAATCGCCGATCCGCTGTTCCGACAAGCCTGCGGCCGGCGGGCTCGTCCCTCGGACCTTCGACATACTGCACGAGTATGCTTTAGGTCCTCCGGGCTCCGCGCGCCGTTCTCACGACGCGGCTTGGCGATTTCGCGACGAACTGTCATGAATAATGTGGGCTAGGGCGGAACCGCATGTTGCTAAGTTTTGTCACTCTCTATCTTCTCATTTCCGTCGGCATCGGGCTGTTTGCCGCGACCCGTGTGCAGAACTCCAAGGATTTCGCCGTGGCCGGGCGAAGTTTGCCCTTGCCCATCGTCACGGCGACGGTCTTTGCGACCTGGTTCGGCGCCGAGGCCGTGCTCGGCATCTCGGCGACATTCGTCAAAGAAGGATTGCACGGCGTCGTCGCCGATCCATTCGGGTCGAGCATGTGTCTCATTCTGGCAGGACTGTTCTTTGCGCCGCGGTTGTACCGTCTGAATATTCTCACGGTGGGGGACTACTACCGGCTACGATTCGACCGTCGGGTGGAAGTGCTCTGCACGCTTGCCGTCGTCGTGTCCTATTTCGGATGGGTCGCAGCTCAGTTCAAAGTGCTGGGGTTGGTGCTCAATACCGTGACTGATGGCGCGATCAGCCAGTCTGTCGGCATCGTGATCGGTGCGGTGATTGTCCTCATTTACACGACCTTCGGCGGGATGTTTTCCGTGGCTATTTTGGATTTCGTCCAGATTTCCGTGATCATGGGAGGCCTGCTCTACATTTCCTCCGTCGTGAGCGGACTGGCCGGCGGTGTGAACACGGTGATTGAGCATGCGGCCGCAGCCGGCAAGCTGGACTTCTTTCCCCAGGCCTCACTGACGGCCTGGATTCCTTTTATCGGCGCCTGGATGACGATGATGCTGGGATCGATTCCTCAACAGGATGTGTTCCAACGCATTACCTCGGCGAAGGACGAACGTACGGCGGTGCGTGGGTCGCTGCTCGGCGGGACACTCTATTTCGGATTCTGCTTCGTCCCGATGTTTCTTGCCTATGCGGCGACGCTGGTGGATCCGGTGAAGTTCGGCGCCTTGTTGGATCAGGATTCACAATTAGTGCTGCCGACGCTGATTTTGCAGCATACACCGATTCTGGCGCAGGTGGTATTTTTCGGCGCCGTCCTCTCTGCGGTCATGAGTTGTTCCAGCGCGACGTTGTTGGCGCCGTCGGTGACATTGAGCGAAAACGTCATCAGGCCGATGCTCGGACCGTTGAACGATTCTGAGTTTTTGCGTCTGATGCGGGTTGTGCTGGTCGGGTTTGCCGGGGTGGTATTGGCGATCGCACTCTGGTCGGATGCGACGATCTATAAATTGGTGGTGAATACGTATGAAGTGACGCTGGTCGCCGCATTTGTCCCGCTGTTTGCGGGACTCTATTGGAAACACGCCACGACGCAAGGCGCCCTATGCTCCATCGCCGCGGGCCTGACCGGCTGGCTCACGATGGAATTGTTCGCCATCCCCGATTTCGTTTGGCCACCCCAACTTATCGGATTTGTGATGGCCGGAGCCGGCATGGTCGCCGGGTCGCTGTGGCCGTCACGGGTGCGTGTTTTGAAATGACCGGCCGGCGCGCGGAGATGCCGGCCGATGGCCGGGCTACGATTGCGACAGGCTGGCAGACTGCGTTCGCTTTTCTTCAAGCTCGGCCCATCGTGCGTAGAGTTGCTCGACGATTGTCTGCGCCGCTTCGATCGCAGCATAGCGGGCTCGCAGCGCCTCAGCATCGGCTACGATCGCGGGGTCGTTGGCTGCGGCCCGGCAGGCCGCTACCGTAGCCTCCGCCTTGGCGATCTTTTGCTCGATCGTATCCCACTCCTTTTGCTCTCGGTAGGACAACCCCTTGCGTTTCGGAGCGGGCGACGTTGTCTCGACATTTGTTCCGGCAGAGCGGTTCTGCGCCGGCCGGCGAGTGGCCTGTTCATTCCGAGCTTGCGCCGCTTCCCATTGCGCATAGTCGGCGAACCATTCGGCGCGGCCGTTGCCGTCCAAGGCCAGCAGCATAGTAGAGACGCGATCCAGTAACCACCGGTCATGGGTCACCAGCACCAGCGCGCCGGGAAATTCCATCAAGCTGTCTTCGAGCACATCCAGTGTCGGGATGTCGAGATCGTTGGTGGGCTCGTCCAGGATCAAGAGATCGGCCGGCTGGAGCATGAGCCGCGCGATGAGTAAGCGGGCCTGTTCGCCGCCTGACAATCGAGAGACCGGCAGATCCAATTGTTCGGGTTTGAATAAAAAGCGTTTAGCCCATGAGACGAGATGCACCGACCGGTCCTGGTACACGACGGCGTCGCCATGGGGGGCGAGTGAGCGGCGGAGCGTAGCCTGCTGGTCCAGCGAGTCACGGTGCTGCTCGAATGTGACGACGCGAAGTTTGTCCGCGCGCGTGATGGTGCCGGTATCCGGCTCGAGCGTTCCGGCCAACAGCTTAAGCACCGTTGTTTTGCCGCTTCCGTTAGGGCCCAGCAATCCGAGCCGATGGCCCGGCCCAAGGCATAATTCAAGATCGCGAACGATCAGCTTGCCGCCTAACGACATACCGAGTTCTGTGGCCACAACCAGCTGCTTCGAGCGTCGCCCGGACGAGGTGAAGTCGATTCCTGCTGTCCCTTGATCCCGCCGCGCTTCGATGTCGCTCAATTCGTCGATCAATCGCCCCGCCGAATCGATCCGGGATTTGGCTTTGGTCGTACGGGCTTTGGGTCCGCGCCGCAGCCATTCGACCTCGCGCCGCACACGATTGGCCAGTGATGCCTGATAATCGGCCTGAGCCGAGAGGGCTGCGTCTCGTTGTTCCAGAAAGGCGCTGTAGTTGCCTTTGGCCTCGAAGATGCCGTTGGGGTAGCGGCGATTGATCTCCAGCATGCGCGAGGCGACGGATTCGAGGAAACGGCGATCGTGGCTGACAACGAGAAAGGCGCGGACTTCGCTTTTCAGCAGCGATTCGAGCCAGAGAATCCCCTCGACGTCCAGATGGTTGGTCGGTTCATCCATCAGCAACACGTCCGGTCCCGGCAGCAGGGCGCGGGCGATCGCAAGCCGCTTCTTCCATCCGCCGGAGAGGGTGGCCACCGGTTGATCGGTCTTTGGAAACTCGCCGATGCTGAGCGCTTTGGCGATCCGGTCTCCATGCTCATGAGGGTCGAGGCCCTCATCGATGAGCACCTGCGCGAGAACGTCCTCGATCGTCTGGGCTTTCGCGAAGACTGGTTCCTGCGGCACATACCCCATACGCGCATGTTTGCGGATCGATCTGGTGCCGGAATCCGGTTCTTCGAGCCCTGCCAAAATTTTGAGCAGTGTGGATTTGCCTGACCCGTTGGGGCCCACGAGGCCGACCCGATCGTTATCGCTGAGCGTGATCGACAGGTCGCTGAACAGGGGTTTGACGCCGAAACTTTTGTCAATGGATTCGCAACTGAGCAGGACGGTCGGTGGCATAGGTATTCTCGGTATTCGGGCGGTAATCCGGGTTATATGGCGATGGGACGATCAGAGTATCGGGGGGGGGCCGTCGTGATCGAATCAACGCGTCTTTCGATAAGAGTGTAGCAGGGACGGAGTCGTCGGCGCCAGTCCGCATTCTTCATGTGTAGATAGCACATCATCTGTCCGGTTTAGGGTGGTCCTCAAAGGAGGGCCGTGATGAACCGGGCAACTGTCCTACAGGAGGCGTGACAGATGCGGTTTGAGGAGTTGTATGAGCGGCGACAACGGCGGACACTCACGCTCGTCGAGGCGGCGGAGATGTGAGGGATCACCGAGCGGACCGTTCGCCGCTGGAGTGGCCGGTATCAGGCCGAGGGAGCCGAGGGGTTGCAGGACCGGCGGCCGGGCCGTGCCTCAGATCGCGCGGTGCCGGTGGAGGAGGCGCTCCGCATGGTGACGCTGTATGAGACCCGGTATACCGGGTGGACCGTGAAACACGTCGACGAGCGCTGGTGTGCGGAGCATGGCGGGACGCGCTCGTATACGTGGACGAAGCACCGGCTGCACACGGCGGGCGCCGTGACGCGGGCGTCGCGACGGGGGGGCCATCGCAAGAAGCGCCCCCGCAAGCCCTTGCCCGGGATAATGCTCCATCAAGACGGCTCGACCCATGAGTGGGGCCCCGGCTGTCAGTGGGATCTGATTGTGACCATGGATGATGCGACCAGCGCACGCTATTCCGCCTTCTTCATCGAGGAAGAGGGGACGATGAGCAGTTTCCAGGGGCTGCGCGACGTCATTGCGGCGCAAGGGCTGTTCAGTTCCCTCTATACCGACCGCGGGACCCACTATTGGTATACCCTGGAGGCCGGGGGGAAGGTGGACAAGACGCGGCCCACCCAGGTCCACCGGGCATTACACCAGTTGGGGATCACGCTGATTCCCGCCTATTCCCCGGAAGCGCGGGGCCGGTCCGAACGGACCGTTCGCACCCTCCAAGATCGACTGCCCAAAGAATTGGCACAGGCCGGCATCACGGACATGGCCGCCGCGAATCGGTTTCTCCACGACCGGTTCGTCCCGGCCTACAACCAGCGGGTTGCGGTGCCGGCGGCTGAAACAGGCACCGCCTTCATTCCCTGGGTGGGGACCTCCCTCGCCGAGATCCTCTGTGTGCAGGAGGAGCGCGTGGTGGCCAACGACAATACCGTACGGTACCAGGGCCGGAGTCTCCAGATTCCCCAGGACCGGCATCGGTACCATTATGTG
>JBJACV010000013.1:0-120104 GCA_046604365.1 Nitrospira sp. | reverse complement strand
TCAGACACGCACCGCGGCGCCTGGACCAGTGACGAACGGCTGCCCAGGCTGGCCGGCGCCGATCACGTCCGGCGCGGCGACCGGGCCCACAACGGGATTTCTCGCGCAGGCGGTCAGCGATCTCGATGGCGATGGGAGGCGTGGCGGATTCATGGTGTCGGAAGTGAGCCATGTGGTCGATTGTGCCCCTAACGTGTATTAGTAGACGGGACAATCATTACGTCATCGCTCTTTGTCAATCGTGCGGTATTCTTGAGTCAGGAGTGCAGGTGTGATCTCCGCTTCTTCCGAACAATCGGATCGACTGTGTTCTCAGGTACGTATTCCTTCAGAGACAACGGCTGCTCGTGCCTCCGTGATGTATCTGGACCACAGCCGGGTCCGGCCTATGCTGACGATTGGGATTTCGCTGTGCCTGCTGCTGAGTCTAATTGTCTGGATTCGGCAGGAATTGGAACATCGTATCGGCGGTGTTGCGCACACACGTGAGCAGCTGCGCCTCTTGCCCCGTGGAGACGTACTCAAAGCGGTGCTGCTAGGGTATCACCAGCTTGGGGCGGATGTGCTCATGTGCATCTGCTGGTGGAAACAGGAACTCAGCCGCTCTCTACGTTGATGCAACGCCTCCAGCAGTCCTATACCCAGTATTTCAATCGCACCCATCGGAAAGTCAGCCATCTGTTTCAGGGACGCTACAAGGCGATCATCTGTGAGAAAGGTTCGTATCTGCTGACCTTGATTCGCTATATCCATTTCAATCCTGTCCTGGCCAAGTTGGCCAAACAACCAGGCGCCTATCCCTACAGCGGTCGTGGATCCTGCGCCGGGCCTGGCGGTATTCGGTGGCCCACGCGCCGATCAGGAGTTTGTGCGGGAAGGGATGGGGGAGGGCCATCAAGCCGATTATTATATGGCGGCGGATCAGCGATTTCTGGGGACCGAACGTTTTGTCGATGAGTGGCAGGCACGGATTCAGGATGTGCCACCCCCGCGTTCCCGGCAGAGCCTTGCGCGCGCGCTTCAGGCAGTGGCGGCTGGGTTGGGAGTGGACGTGGCGCGGAGTGTCGATCGCAGTTGGGCGGTGTCCCGGCAGCGGACCCAGGCGGCCTATCTCCTCATTCGTCGAGGAGGCTATCGCACGTCCGCTGTGGCAGCGGCGCTGCATCACGACCAGGCGACGGTGAGTGTCATGGTGACACGCTTGGTCGCGCGTCTCTCAGAGGAGCCGATCACCCAGTGTGAGATGGATCGGCTGGCGAAAAGAATCAAGATATAAAAGCCTGACCCCTATAGCCTCGCTCGAACGAGGAGCGCACTTGTTCGACATCGGTTGTTCGCCCTGCTTGGCTGTCGGCCAAGCCTGCCTCAACTGCCTGACGGACATAGATTTCGTGTACGAGGTCCTCCCATGTGGAGTTTTCAGGAAGCTTCTCCACCAGCTTGCGGGCTTCTTCCTTAATGCTTGGAATCGCCATCTGTTTCCCTCCTCGGTCTGGGCAGTGCAAATAACTATATGACAGGCAGGAGACCGAATCAATACGCCGAACACCTGTCCCGCATTATTCAGTGACCCTTCTGTTGCAATCGTCGCTCCACGACTCAAGTGAGACGGACGAGAGTGGCGGGACAAGCGAGACCGGCAAGGTGCGCCACGCGAGTCGCGCCTGTCGCGCGGAGATCACCGCTTGGCTTCCGGCGGCGGCCAGTTCATTTCGGCGTGGCGGCCGCAGTAGTAGCACAAGAGCCGGTAGCGGGCCTTGCGGCGTGGATTCGGCAGCGAGATAAAGGTAATGGGTGTATCGTCGTAGGGGCAGGCGGGCTGCTCATGGAGAAGATGGACCTCCGCCATCATGGTGATGGAGGCGAGGTCCCACGGCGGTGAGGATTGCTCGTGCCCTGCAATTTGCTCGACCGCATGACAGCGTTCACAGGTCGCTTCGTAGGTCTTGATACGCGCGCTATGCGGGGTCTGGTCGGCGAGAGCCAAGGCTCCGCCGCAACCGGGTTTTGCGCAAATCAGGTGTTCGTGCTGGAGCGCTTGAACAAAGCGTCTGTGTGTCTCACGTTCCTGCTCAGATAGCATGGGAGTTCCTCCTGATTTCTAATATTCCATTTGTCTTCCCTTCTCAAGAAGGCATCCAGGTTAGTTCCCCTGCGCACGTTGAGCGAGCATAGCCCTTCACTATTTCTCCTTCCCCTTCGAGAGGAGTGAGTTGGTTTCACACTGCGCGTATTGACCGAGCGCCGCCCCCAATGTCCAAGTCCGATCAAGTCTTGGCGCGCGGGCAGCGAGCACTGAAACCAACCACTCCTCTCAGATCTCCTATATCCCCCACGCTCCACTGATCTGAATATTTGCCCCATTGACGTAACGGGCTTCTTCGCTGAGCAGATAGCGGACGGCTGCGACCGTATCATCGACGGTGCCGATGTATCCGGCGGGAATGCGTTTGGTCATGCCGGCCAGTTCTTCCGGCGGCGCGCTCCCGGAATCGATGAAGCCCGGCGAGATCGCGTTCACGGTGATGCCGTAGGGTGCCAGCAATTTCGCCAGCGTGCGGGTCAGAATCAAGACGCCGGCTTTGGCGATGTAATGAGCGGTGACATCCGGTTGAGAGATCATCTGGTCCGCGTTGGCCATGCTGAAGCTGATGATACGGCCGGATTTGCGGGTCTTCATCCCCGGGGACACAGCTTGAGCGAGATAAAAAATGGGGTGGAGATTGCCGTCGAACATTTCGTTCCATCCGGCGACGGACTCTTCAAATAGATTGACGCGGTGATAGGGGCCGGCGCCGTTGATGAGTGCATCGATCCGTCCCCATTGTTGTTCAACCTGTGTCACCAGGGCCTTGGCTGCTGTCGGGTTCGACACGTCGCAGCGAACCGCGAGAGCCTGGCCTCCTCGCTCAGTGATGGCACGGGCGGTCTGTTGCGCCTCGGTTTCGCTGGTCCTATAGCAGAACGCGATGTTCCAATGCTGAGCAGCAAGGTCGAGGGCAATGCCCCGTCCGATGCCTTTGGCTCCGCCGGTGATGAGCGCAACACGATCTGTCATCGTCGGTCCTCTGGTTTGGAAGTGATGGCGTATTATGCTCTAGAACGCAGACGTTTGGCGAGAAGCTGGAGCGCCCCTGCTGTGCGGCTCGAAAACGACTGGTCGCGCTTCGGCTTCTTGGCATCGAGCGTGCTGGCTTCGACGAGAGCCTGGAGATCGTCGATGGTGTCGACGTCGCGCCACGGCGCGAGCAAGGCACTCTTGAGTCCAAGCGTAGAGGCCTTTTCCTGCGTCAGTTTCAGCACCTGCTTGGTGGACCAGGGGATGTCGGTAAAGAGGTCTGAGACCGATCGGTTGAGCGCGATCAGATAATAGCCGCCGTCGAGGGCGGGACCCAAGACGAGGTCATGCGAGACCAACAAGCTCAACGCCTGTGCGTATTGTTCGAGCGGCAGCGACGGCACATCAGTCCCGACGATCAGCACATGTTTGTAGCCGCGCGAGAACAGATTCTCGAAGGCCTGTGCCATACGTATTCCCAGGTCATCGCCGGTTTGATCAATTAATTGGACGTCTTGTCGCTCTTCCATGATCTTGAAGAACACATGAGTCGAGGACGGCGCACAGGCGAGGTAACGGTCGAGCGGCAATTTGAACTGTGTCGCTGCTGTCTTCGTCCGCTCCAATGTATCGAGGACAAAGCTTCCATGGAGCGTGGCTGCTTCATCGGGAGTCAGCGGAGGACAGAGGCGCGTTTTCACCTGGCCCGGGACCGGCGCCTTGGCGAATACCACCAGCGCGGCGTAGTGAGACGTGAGACGTGAGACGTGAGGGGTGAGGGGTGTCATCGGATGGTCTCGTAGAAGTTGTTGAGGCGACGAGGACTGATGCCGATCCAGTACAGGAATCGGAGGGCCCACATCAAGAGGATCGTCCGCAGCGGCCCTTGTTGCTCCCATCGTCGAAATGACGTGGTTACGGTCTCGCGCAACGCTGCGATTCGACCGGCCCGTTTCAGGCGCTTGCTGAATTCGATGTCCTCCATCAATGGGATATCAGGGAAGCCGCCGAGTTGTTCGAACACCTGACGGCGGACGAAGATGGCCTGATCGCCGGTGGCGATTCTGCTCAGACGCGAGCGCCAGTTCATGAATAGGCCGATCGTGATCCCCCACATGGAAGGATGGTCGAAGCAGACGTCGAATCGGCCTCCCTTCACTGTGGGGTCGGCTAATGCCGATTCAATGATTTTCCCGGCATCGCCCGGAAGCTGTGTGTCGGCATGTAAGAAGAGCAGTGTTTCACCCTTGCTTATCTTCGCTCCCTCATTCATTTGGCGCGCGCGTCCTTTGGGAGCTGTGATGATGTGAATCGTGGGGGTGTGCATGCAGTATGCTTCGGCAAGCTGGACCGTCCGATCCGTGCTGCCTCCATCTACTACGATGATGTCGTCGAATCCCAATGCCTCCGTGTGCGCCAGCGTCTGCGCCAGGACTGTTTCTTCGTTTAGTGTTGGGATGATGACAGAAATCGTCATCAGGGCAGGATGGCGAACAAGGTGTCGGGCTTCGTTCTCACGTCGCTCCAAGGCTCAACGTACAAAAACATACGCCTCGCCTTCTCACTCGTTGCGGCCTTGCCGGACAGCCTTGTTGGCCATCCTGTGGCTCAAGCGGGATGCATTATACAGGTTTCTTCGGTTCGTTGAACATGAAGTACATGACGACGATGATGGTGGCCCAAAAGACCACCTGCTTGTGCCAGAACAATACTTCACCGTACTGAAAGAGCGCCAATGCCAGAGAGACGGCGACGGTCATCACCCCGTAGCGGATGACCGGGGTCTCGACGGCGGCGTTGGCCCATACGGTCAGGCCGCCGAAATAGATCAGAAACGGCACGACATTGATTTCGAACCCTCCGCTGATGGAGAGAAATACATTGAGAAAGCCGATGAACATCAGCGCCGTCCCGACCATGAGTCCGATGACCTGCGTCGGGTGATCGCTGTCGCTTTCCTCACGCGCCGGCCTGGCCGGCGGATCCGGAAGCTTCGGCGTCTGATCCTGCGTGGGTGGAAGGTCGGAAGGGGCCATATGCTATGCCTTGAAATGCTTGCTAAGGGTGAGGGCCTGCTGCTGATAGGATGAGCCAAGGCCCACTCCATAGAGCCGGCTCGGCTTGTCGCGCATCTTGTCGTACACGACTTTGAAAAATGTCTGCCCATCGTGAATCAAAAAGGGCACATCATGGGGACGGACTTCCAGGACTACTTGTGTGCCTTTGATTTCCCCCTTCGATCCATAGCCGAATCCCGGGTCGAAGAATCCGGCGTAGTGGGTGCGCAGCTCTCCGCAGGCCGCTTCATAGGCGACCATTTCAGCTGCGTAGCCGGCGGGCACACGGATACGCTCTTTCGATGCGAGGATGTAGAACTCTTCCGGCTCCAGCAGCAGGCTGTCGTGTCGATGACGATAGAGTGGTTCCCAGAAGTCCGCCGCTGCGTAATGGCCGATCTTGCTGAGATCGATCACATGGCTGTTTTTCTTTGCGCGATAGCCGATGATGCGTGAGCCGTTTCGCTCGTCTCCTTTGACGTCGATACGGAGGAAGAGGCCGTGTTCAGCCCGAAAGTCCCGGTTTCCCACGGCCTTTCGGGACGGATCGTTATGGTACAGCAGCGGCGCCGTTCGGTGCAGCGCGAGCAGGTCGCGGTCGGGGACGGCCGCATTGCCGCGTATGAATCGGATTTGGTTGAGCGACTGCCCGGTGCATACTTTAATGGCGAACGAGCGCGGGACGATTTCCAGGAAGAGCGGGCCGTGATAGCCGGCGCGGATTTCATCGAACCCCGCATTGAGATCCGTCACAACGCGGGTGAACACGTCCAGCCGGCCGGTTGTGCTCTTTGGATTGGCCCGAGCGCGGATGGTCTTCGGCAGTTTCAAGCTTTCCAGCAACGGCACCAGATAGACGTGGCCTTTCTCAAGAATCGCGCCGCCGGTCAGGTCCATCTCATACATCACCAGGTCAGATTGGTAAAAGTCGAGTATGTCGAGACGGGAGGAGATGGCGGACAGTTCGGGCAAAAAACTGCTGATCAGACGGTAGGCCTTGCGTCCCAGGCGGAGATCGAGACTGGCCGGCTGAATCTGCCGGTCCTCGATTGCGGGGGACGCGCCGATGACCTGGCCGCTAATCAGCCGTGTGATGTCTTGATAGGGGAGAATGCCGGCATGGGGCGATGGTGTTCTCACAGGTCGTCCGCATCTCCGCCGCAGCTGTTGCCCCAGGTTGCGTAGCCGTCTCGGTCCGGATAGCTGTCGCCGCAAGACGCAAAGGTTTCAGCGGGGCTTTCGCGCGATGAGCGCGCGCCGACCATCGGAAGTTCTCGCCCATTGCCTGTCTGTGGCTGTGGGTAATGAAAGGTTTTATTCTCGTAATTCCGCAAGACGGCCCCGTCTTCGTCCATATGCACGAGATAGTCGTCCGGCAGCAGGGGGATTTTGCCGCCCCCGCCCGGCGCATCGATCACGAAGTGCGGGACTGCCATGCCGCTGGTGTGGCCTTGAAGAGATTTGATGATATTCAATCCCGTTTCAATCGAGGTGCGGAAATGGTTCGTGCCCTTGGTCAAGTCCGCTTGATAGATGTAGTAGGGTTTCACCCGCGCGAGCAACAGCTGATGCATGAGCCGCTTCATGATGTCGGGGTCGTCGTTCACGCCTTTGAGCAGAACCGTTTGCGCTCCCAACGGAACGCCGGCGTCGGCCAGCATGCCGCAGGCGGCTTTCACTTCCGGTGTGAGCTCGTCGGGATGGTTGAAATGCAGGTTCATGTAGATCGGATGATAGCGTTTCACAATCTCACAGAGCTTCGGGGTGATTCGCTGGGGCAGGGTGCCGGGGACCCTCGATCCGATGCGGATCAGTTCCAAGTGTGGAATCGTCCGCAGGGCTTTGAAGATCCGTTCAATCAGATAGTCGGGGAGAAGCAGGGGATCGCCGCCCGACAAGATGACATCCCGCACTTCGGTGTGTTCTCGGAGGTAGGCGATGGCCCGATCCAGCTCGCCTTTCTTGAGGAAGCCCGGTTTCCCGACTAACCGTTTTCTTGTGCAGAAGCGGCAATAGATCGGACATTGATTGGTAACCATGAGCAGCACGCGATCCGGGTAGCGGTGTACCAGATGCGGCACCGGACTCATGAGATCTTCTTCGAGGGGGTCGTCTTCCGCGTCGAGGTCGTCCAATTCGGCCATTTCAGGGATGACCTGTTTCCAGATCGCATCGCCCTTGGCTTTGATCGTGCCCAGGACGGTCGGGGTGATCCGCATGGGATAGGGTCCGACGATGGCTTCGAGTTCTTCGGCGTCGAGCCCGAATCGTTCGGCCAGATCTTTGGGTTTTACAATACTTTTCGCGAGAATTTGTTTCCAGTCTTCCATTGAGCGCCCTCAGTTGATCCGGCAGGAAGGGTGATCGTCATCGTCGCCCGGCTGATCGGGTATCGCGCGGGCTTGCGACGGAAACGGCTCTGCGGCTCGTGCGCCGCCGGTTCTATGTCGCTCGTCCAGATAGGCCAAAATGTCGGCAGTCTCCGTCAGGACAAGATCGCCGTCCTTGAGGACGGGCACATAGTATTGGCCGGATACCTGGTGGACTTGCTTGCGCATCGACCTGCTATCGGGGACGACGATGTCCTCATAGGGCAGTTCCAGGTCTGCCAGTTTTTGACGGACGACTTCGCAGTCGGGGCACCAGTCGACATGGTAGAGCGTGATAGACATAGCAAGGTTCAAGGTTCAAGATTCACGGTTGAATGAAATATCGGCCCGCTACTGCTCGGCATCGGTATGGAACAGTTAACGTCCATCACTGAGCATTGTCAGTGATAACGGCACAAGGGGCCATGATGGCGTCTTGCATGCCATGGATGACTTTCTTGTCGGCCGGGCAGACTGTGGCCAGGATACCAGCCAGTTCCACCTTTTCGCCAGTGACAAAATAGTAGGGTGAGAGGCGCGCCCGTCCGGCCATGTGGACCATCGATTGCTCGTGCTCGTTCATGTACTCCATATCAAACAGCCGGCCTTTGTGAAACTCCTGCAAGATGTACGGTGTGGTTCGGAAAGATGCAAGCGCTTTGTGGAGCGCACCGGCCCACTCCGACTGCGGCAGGTCATGTCCGATTGAGACGCCGCGACTGCCCCACGCCAGTTCAGAGAATCCCGACGGTTTGATGACGAAGTGCCGTTCTTTTTGGGTGGCTGTTTCCAGATCGGCCCAGTTCGCGACGGCGCGTTCTCCCAGGCTCAGGCCTGGTATCGTGGCCGTGGGTGGAAGAGTTGCCGGGTCGAGTATCCACGTTCTCGGCATGATTGTGGTGAGGTGAAGAAAGCAGTCCTCGCCAAGCTCCTTCTTCCAATAGGGGCGTAGAATGGGATGGTGCAGCAGAGCAAAGGCAGACTTTTCCTCCAGCGCCGGTTTGTAGGGAGGCGTCACGGCCACCAAAGTCTTTTTTGCGGCATACTGGATGAGTTCAGATTTGGGAATATTTGGCAGGTCGAAAAGCTCGAAAAAACGATAGATCAAAGCGACGGCTTGTTCGCCGTTGTCTGTTTTGAGGGAAAGGCCCTCTTCCGTAAATCGGAGGTCGCGCGGCTCGACGCACCAGGCGGGTATCCCTTGCTCACGGAGCCGCGCCGCCAGCCAGGTCATTTCCGGCCGGTAGTCTTTGGCTTCTTCGGACACCAGGATGGCCACGCATCCTGCATGTTGAGCTTGGGCGGACTGCAACATCGAAGCGAAGCCGCGCACCATGCCGTCCCGGCCTCCCACGAGCTCATGTCGTTGAAGGGGAAGGGGTGAGGAGTCAACAGGTGTGTCCGCGTAGAGTTCGGACATGCATGCTGTGAGGCCGATGCCTCCGGGCACCGAATCAAGTTCGGTGATGACCATGCCGTCCTGTGTGGGAATCACATCAGGTCGGATGACGGCCGGCAGCGAATCTCTGAACCGTTTCATGCGGCTGTAGGTCACCAGTGCGTCCGGCTTGCCTTGATCCAGGTACTGCGCGACCCATGCAGGCTGAAGACCCTTCACGCTCTCATGATAGAGGCGGTTCAGCGCACGGTAGAACGACAGCAGTCGAGGCCCCAGCACGGTGAAGAATGTCAGCTGGTCGCGGGACAGCAGCAGCGGGTATGGGCTGATGCGCCAGGATGTACCGGTTTGGACGGCGGGAACGCTGCCACCAGGAGAGGGCTTGGCGGTCGAGGCCTCCGATGGGTCTGCAAATAGATTCGCGGCCCGCAATTGCGTGCGGATGTCCGTGCAGCGGCTGAGCGCCGTCTCAGCCTGAAGCGAGGGGTAACAGGGATCAGGGTGTGCCAATGAGAGAGTCCTTTGCCACGATTCTGTAGCCAGCCGGAATGTGACTCCCCGAGCGGTGAGAGCGGACGAATGCTAACACGCGGGTCAGGGTTCGACAAGGGGCGTGCGCTGGCCAGCTTTAGATCGAGGATAGGGTCGAAAGACTTCAGTGGGGCGATCGGCGCTTTGCTTGCCATGCTTGGACATGCATCGTATGATGGCAATCTCAATGGGTTTTCTTTCGATGAAGCCCGAACTGTCTGAGATCGTTCCGAAGCCACTGCCGCAAGTAGTGCCCAGCTCCGCCTGTTTTCAGTGTGATGTCTGTTGCCGGTTCCCTGAAGTCGACAGCTTTTTGCGTCCCTATTTTACCGAGCAGGAAATACAGGCGGCGGTGGCGCATGGTTTGCCTGTTGGGTCTTTCCCTGACCGATCCGGTTCACAGGTCAATTTAACCGAGAATCCTCTGGGAGAAGGGTATCTCTGCCCGGCGTTCGATACCGCATCCGGCCGATGTGGTATCTATGAGGCTCGCCCGTTGGATTGCCGGCTCTATCCGTTGGCCCTCATGTGGGATGCGGCCCACGAGGAGGTGGTGCTGGGTTGGGATACCAAATGCCCCTTCATGCATGAAGCCGTCCCTGCTGGGATTGTTTCGTATGCGGACCGAGTCGCCGATCAGCTGACGGCGGAGACGATGATCGACACAATTGCCGCCAATCCCCGGCTGATTGGACGTTTTCAGGACGATGTCGTCATTGTGAAGCGTATTCCACAACTCACGGCCCGCTTGTCGCGGTCGCGTATCGACCCACGCCTCCATGCGCTGACTGTGGTGGACGCGTCGCGTTTCACCCAGGCATTGGAACGGGCGCAGGTCCTCGGCCCCGATGCGTTGGCGGCCTACGCGTTTCCCTATCATGCTATCTGGACGCAATTGCTTCCCCATTGGTGGATAGAATCCGGTGAGACCTTCTTTTTGTTTGCCCAGTCTCCGGACGGATGGTTCATGCCGCTGCCTCCCTTGGGGCCGAGGCCGATCGATGAAACTGTGCGTGAAGCTTTTGCATTGATGCGGCGCTGGAACGGACCGTCGCCGGTGAGCCGGATTGAAAACGTCATGGAACCGCAATGGCGGTTATTGGAACAGCGAGGCTTCTCGTGCAGGCGGAAGGACGGGGATTATCTTTATAGGGCCGAGGCCTTGGCAGCATTGACCGGCGATCACTACAAGGCCCAGCGGGCGCTGTGTAATCGTGTCGAGCGTGAGCAGGTTTTCGTTACGGAGCCGTATTGCGCGCGGCATTCAGCCGGCTGTCTGGCGTTGTATGAGCGGTGGGCTGCCCAGAAGCAAGCCGGGGCTCTCGATGCGATGGGGGCGTTTCTTCTTGAAGATGCGAAGGTGGCGCATAGCCGTGTGCTGGCGGAGCATGAGCAGATCGGGCTTGCCGGAACGGTGGTCATCGCCCGGGAGAGGGTCATGGCCTATACATTCGGGTATTGGTTGACTTCACAGACATGGTGTGTGCTGCTGGAAGTTGCGGACCGGTCAATGCCCGGCTTAGCCCAATGGCTGTTTCGCGAAACCTCCCGCACGGCAGTCGGCGGCGGTGCGATGTCGATCAATGCCATGGATGATGCCGGTCTCCCAGGTTTGCGCGAAGCCAAACGGGCGTATCGTCCTCAGACAGTGATTGGCAGTTGGATCATTATGGACTGTGATCAATGAGTATCCCTACAGAATCACAGCCGGTGTCGGGATTCCACCGATACGGATGGCTGACGATTTTCATTGTCACAGCAGTAACGCTCGCGCTGAGCGGCGCCATCGTTCTGCGTGGCTATGCCGAAAGTAGTCTCCTTGTCATCGCCGGGGCTGTTATTTGGGTGCCGCTGGTTGCGCTGTTGTTCTGGGTGATGCTGCGATGGCGCGCGGAATACCGTCGAGTGTTGCAGGAGAGCGCATGGGCGCGGGCGGCCGAGGCAGCGTTGCTGCAAAGTCAGGAACGTAATCGGGCGATCATCGAGACCGCGCTTGATGGGGTGATCACCATCGACATGTCCGGAATTATCACGGACTGGAATACTCAGGCTGTGACGATCTTTGGGTGGACCAGAGAAGAAGCCGTGGGGCGGTTACTTTCGGAGACCATTATTCCCGTGCGCGACCGGGAGGCGCATGTTCTAGGATTGCGGGAGTATCTTCAGACCGGAGTCGGCTCAATCCTGAATCGCCGCATTGAGGTGTCGGCGCTGCATAAAGACGGCCATGAGTTTCCAGTCGAACTGGCTGTGTCACCGGCGCGCGTCGGCGAGTCCTATATGTTCAGTGCCTTTGTCCGGGACATCACGGATCGTCGTAAAGCCGAACGGAGTTTGGCCTCGCAATATGCGGTGACACGGGTTCTGGACGACGTCGCGACGCTGGAAGAAGCCGTGTTCAAGGTCATGCAAGCGGTCGGTGAAAGTTTGGAGTGGGAATTAGGCGCGTTTTGGACATTAGACAAGCCCTCGGGGCTCTTGCGCTGTTTCAACCACTGGAGCGCGGCGGCGCTCGATGCCGATGAGTTCATCACGGCGACTCGGGCGCAATCCTTCAAGCCGGGTGTCGGACTGCCGGGCCGGATTTGGGAAAGCGGGCAGCCGGTGTGGATCAGAGATATTGCCACGGAGTTTGATCTCCCCCGGTCTGAGACGGCGGCGAAAGGCGGGCTCCACGGCGCGTTTGGATTTCCGATTCGTATCGGCGGCGAGCTCGAAGGGGTGATCGAGTTTTTCAGCCGGCAGGTGCGGGAGCCGGATGAGAGGCTGCTGAATATGCTGGCGGATGTCGGGCTCAAGCTGGGGCAATTCGGCGAACGCGCACGAGCCAAGGAGGCGCTGCATCAGGCGGAAGGCCAGTTGCGGCAATCGCAGAAAATGGAAGCGGTAGGCCGGCTTGCGGGCGGTGTCGCCCACGACTTCAATAATCTGTTGACCGTCATTCGCGGGTACAGCGAGCTGGTCCTGAGCCGTCTGGCCCCGGATGAACCTTCCCGGCGCGACATGGAAGAAGTCAAGAAGGCGGCTGATCGAGCGGCCGGTCTGACGGGGCAACTTCTTTCGTTCAGCCGGCGCCAATTCGCGGCCGTGAAGGTTGTCGATCTGAATACCATTGTCACCAACATGGATGGCATGCTTCGGCGGTTGATCGGTGAAGATATTATCGAGCTATGGGCGGACCTTGAACCACAATTGTGGCCGATCAAGGCCGATCCTGGGCAGCTCGAACAGGTCATCATGAATCTGGCGGTGAATGCGCGCGACGCCATGCCGACGGGCGGGCGGCTGTTGATCGAGACTCGAAATGTCACAATTGGAAGAGGGACTCGGTCACAATCGGTAATGGTGGACGAAGGTTCGTATGTCATGTTGGCCGTGAAAGACTCCGGCCATGGTATGAGCGAGGAGGTTCAGGCCCATGTGTTCGAGCCGTTTTTTACGACGAAAGAGAGCGGCAAGGGGACTGGTCTCGGCCTGTCGACCGTATATGGCATTGTCAAACAAAGCGGCGGGACGATCGGGATCGAGAGCAAGCCAGGGCGTGGAACGACGTGTACGATTTTCTTTCCAAGAGTCGATGAAGTGGAGCAGCATGTCCCGGATGTCGGCGGGGCGACGGTCCAGACGCATGGGCGGGAAACTATTTTAATCGTCGAAGATGAGCCGGCGGTTCGCGGTCTCGTTCATGAGGCGCTACGTGCGAGCGGGTACGAGGTGTTGGTTGCGCGTCATGGAATCGAAGCGTTGCTGGCCGGCGCCAGGCATCTGGGGCCGATTCATCTGTTGCTCGCTGATGTCGTGATGCCGCAGATGAGCGGTCCGGAAGTGGCCGAGAAACTCGCCGCCCTGCGACCCGGCGTCAAAGTGCTCTATATGTCGGGCTATCCCGATCACCCTGTGTTTTCGAAAGGCGCAGGGACTGGAGGAGCGGCGTTTCTCCAGAAACCATTCACGATGGTCACACTTACGAAAAAGGTGCGTGAAGTTTTGGATGGGGGGAGTGCGGTGTAAAGGAGAGAACCGGTGCATATCACAGCCCTTTGCTTGATCTTCCTGCCGGGTTCCGTTTATTGTGACGGCAGAGGAAAGCAAGGGAGCAGTGCAGGCCGCGTCTTTCTTTTCTTGTGATATGGCAGTTTGATGGGTTGAAGAGAGCAGATCGGCTGGGTGTATATCGTGATGCAAGCAGGGCGCGAAATCGATATTGGGCGATCTCGGATCGAGCGCGAGCCATTTTACGCCGAATCCGGCGGAGAAGTCGGGCTCTTCACGATCGCCGCGCGCAGTAAGATGGCGGTGATGCTCAAGGGGCCCACCGGCTGCGGCAAAACACGGTTTGTCCAGCATATGGCCTACAAGCTGGGGCGGCCGCTGATCACTGTTGCCTGTCATGAGGACCTGACGGCGTCTGATCTCGTGGGCCGGTATCTGCTCAAGGGGCAAGAGACCGTCTGGATGGACGGGCCTCTGACGGTCGGCGTGAAACAGGGCGCGATCGTTTATCTCGACGAAGTGGTGGAAGCCCGAAAGGACACGACCGTCATTATCCATCCGCTCAGTGACGATCGCCGTGTGTTGCCGATCGAAAAAAAAGGTCAGATGATAGAAGCCGCAGACGATTTCATGCTCGTGATTTCCTACAATCCCGGCTATCAGAGCGTCCTCAAGGATTTGAAGCAAAGCACGAAGCAGCGGTTCATGGCGATTGAGTTCGATTACCCTCCGGCCGACGTCGAAATTGCGGTCGTCGAACAGGAAGCGGGGGTGAGTCGGGCCGTTGCCGGAAGTCTCGTCAAACTCGGCGGCAAAGTTCGGAACCTCAAAAATCATGGGCTCGAAGAAGGGGTCAGCACGAGACTCTTGATCTATGCCGGCACATTGATCAAGCAGGGAGTGCCGGCGGAACGCGCCTGCGATGTGACGATTGCCCGCCCGATCACCGACGATCCGGACATGCAGCGCAGCATTCTCGAACTGGTCAAAGCCGTCTTCTGAGAGACGCGTATCGTGGATTCCCGCCGCGCGATCGTGCAGGACAGCAAGATCGGCGCGGTCCTCAGGGTGCATGTCCAACCTCATGCCGCTCGAACCGAATGTGTCGGAATTCATGGCGATGCCTTGAAAATTCGCGTGGCGGCACGCCCTCTCGACGGCGCGGCCAACGATGCCTTGATCCGATTCATTGCCGCCCGGTGTGCCGTTCCACAGGCGAGTGTGGTCATTCAAGCGGGAGCGGAGGGGCGGCGCAAGCGGTTGTGTGTGAAGGGTGTGACGGCTGAGACGGTCCGGGCCCGGTTGATGCCAACAATTCGTGAAGGAGTGGTCAAGACGTGAAGACGGCATGGTTCGGTCCCGTCATGGGGCTGTTGCTTCTCACCGGTTGTTCCAGCGCGCATCCCATCCTGTATCCCAATGGGCACTTTCAGTCAGTGGGGAAAGAGGTTGCCCAACAGGATATTGATGCCTGCAAGCAGCTGGCTGAGTCGTCCGGCGCAGAGGAGGGCGGTGGAGGGCCTGGGCGTGTGGCGACAAAAACGGCTGTCGGGGCCGGCATCGGCGCGGCGAGCGGTGCGGTCGGCGGCGCTATTTCCGGAGCAGTCGGCCGGGGTTCAATGATCGGAGCCGCAAGCGGTGCAGTGTGGGGGTTGCTGTCGGGGTTATTTTCTGCGGCCACGGGTCCCTCACACCCCACTCAGGCCTACACGAATTTCGTCAACCGATGCCTGCAGGAGAAGGGATATGAAGTGACGGGGTGGCAGTGAGGAGAGGGTACAGACCGGATGGGTGGGTACTCGTGCTCGCTGTCCGCGCACGATCAGAATGTGCTCGGCCAATGCGCGCAATGGAGTACCCGCCCATCTGGTCTGTAGTAAAGAGGGAAAGAAGTTAGAAGTCGGAGAGATACATAGAGTGTAGTGCTCGCCTAAGTAGTGAGGAGTCGAGA
This sequence comes from Nitrospira sp., assembly GCA_046604365.1. Lineage (GTDB taxonomy): Bacteria > Nitrospirota > Nitrospiria > Nitrospirales > Nitrospiraceae > Nitrospira_D. The sequence goes on along the minus strand of JBJACV010000013.1, from coordinate 104,746 downwards.
GAAGGCATGTGCCCGGACAATGCGCGCGGGAGTGTGGTCTGCGTCCGTGGTGCGAGAAAGTGAAAAAGAGGGCGGAGCGCGAGCAAATAGGGTACAAAATGGTGTGTGAGGCAACATCAGCCTTAAGAGAGTTATCTCGGCGAATACTCGGAGAGGGAACCGGTGACGACCAGTCGCAGAACGGTGGCCGTTCTTATTCTGCTGTCATGGTGTACGGCCTGTGCGGGACCGGAACCCCAGTTGCGTTCAAACAAGCAACTGCAATTTTATGGGAAAGAGAAGGCTCAGTTGGAGATCGATATTTGTCGGATGAAGGTGGAGGACGCTGGAGTTCGTTCCGGAGTACGTCAAAGCGGAAATGCCGCAACGGGTGCTGTGCTCGGTGTCACGCTCGGCGGGGCTGTGGGGGCCTCGGCCGGTATGGTCGGAGGTCTGCCCGGCGTAACGATTGGAGCAGCCGCCGGCGCCGGCATTGGCCTGATCATTGGTCTGGTCGGAGGAACATTCAAGCCACTGGTCCCGGACCCGCCGTATGCCGACGCCGTCGCAAAATGTTTGAAGGAGAGAGGTTACGAAGTCAGTGGCTGGGAATGAGTCGGCGGAGAGTTGAAATGCCGCCGGCTGGTTTGGTCCAAGTCAGATAACCCTACCATCACCTATCGACACAGATATCGGACCGTAGATCTGGAGTGGCATCTAGATTCTATGGGCCGACACGATTTCCCCACTTGACTTAGTTCTATCTAGTATTATTATACAGGTCAGCCGCGTACCCATGTCTGGTTCATGATGTGGGTGACAACTGTTCGGTGGCATCCATCAAGTTTGCGATGCGTAGTCGGTGGGGCATAAGCGAAGAAACATCCATTGGAAGGAGCGAGGCCATGTTTGTTGTTGTTGGAGCCACGGGCAATACGGGGTCAGCGGTTGCGGAAACCCTCTTGAATCAGAAACAGGCTGTGCGAGTGGTGGTGCGGTCGGCGGACAAGGGAGCGCCATGGAAGGCCAAAGGGGCCGATGTCGCCGTGGCGCCACTGGACGATGTCACAGCCTTAGCGAAAGCGTTCGAAGGAGCGGCCGGCGTCTATCTCTTGGTGCCGCCGAACTACGGGGCTCAGGCGTGGTTGGCGGATCAACGGCAGAGGATGGATCGCACGGCAGAAGCCGTTCAGAAGAGTGGAGTTGAACATGTTGTGTTTCTGTCGTCAGTTGGAGGGCATCTGCATGGCGGGACCGGTCCGATTCGGGCGGCAAGTTATGGAGAGCAGGCACTTGGTTGTCTTGCCAAACGTCTGACTATCCTTCGGCCTTGCTATTTCATGGAGAACTGGATGCCGAGCATCGGTATCGTGAAACAGCAAGGTGTGCTGCCGACGTTCATCGCGCCTCACGCTCAGATTCCCATGATTTCGACCAAGGATATCGGCAGGATCGGGGCGGAGCACTTGATTGCCGGTGGACGGGGCAAGCAGGTCGTGGAAATGGCAGGTCCGGTAGAGTACAGTCCTGAGGAGGTCGCGTCAGCGCTCGGTCACATTTTGGGGAAAACGGTCACGGCCCAACATGCGCCTCTGAGTGCCGTGGTTCCGACATTCAAAGCCTTCGGCTTTTCGGATGAAGCCGCTCGACTGTTCGAAGAGATGTATGCTGCCTTCTCGGCCGGCACGATTCATTACGAGCAGCCTGCATCTGTCGTTCGGGGCCGGGTGACGCTGGCCGAGGCTTTGAAAGGATTTCTGAAGGCCGAATGAACGTCGCGCGAGCGTGTGCGAGACAGAAGGAGATCATCATGAAGGAAGACCTCGACAAGGTCAGAACGCTGGCCAAAGATTTACGAAGAGACTATCCGCGGAGTCCTCGCGCGAAGCTGGGCGGCTACGTCATTGCGGCCCGTTGCGCGGATAAGTGTCGGGCATTTTTGCTGGGCATGAACGGCGAATACAGCTACTGGCCTTGTTCGCTTGCGAACCAGTGGTTTTCCTTCGCCGGCATCACGCCCGAACAGTTCAAGGACGTCGTTTCGACGGGAGCGACCGACGAAGAGCTCGCGACATGGATTGCGGGCGCGTCCAAGGTCAAAGACGCGGGTGAAGTGATGAAATGGAATAATGCAATGCGTGATACGCGGTTGAGCGATATGAGTCTTCAGGCTCAGCAGTACCTGGAAGAGTATATTCCCCAGTTCGTGCCGACGCATCGTCCGGTCTATGTGTGGTTTGATGTGTACGACCTCGAAGAAAAGCGGTTCTGAGCGGAACGTTCGGGTCCATCGCTGAACGAAGGGAAGGAGACGCCGATGAGCAAGCATAATATGACCGAAGCGGCAACGACAAAGGAACTGGTCGGACTTTACCAAGCAGGGTCTCAGCATATGGTCGGGGACGGGTTTCCTGTGCGTAACATGATTCCAGGCTCTGGCGTGGGCGAGCAATTGTCTCCATTCTTGCTCCTGGATTACATGGGTCCGGAGTATTTCCCGCCGACAGACCGGCGACTCGGTGTCGGAGAGCATCCGCATCGGGGGTTTGAAACGGTCACAATCATGTATCAAGGCAGTGTGGCGCATCGTGATTCAACCGGAAGCGGCGGCGTCATCGGCCCGGGTGATGTGCAGTGGATGACGGCCGCATCCGGCATCGTGCATGAAGAGTTGCACGAGAGCGAGTTTGCAAAGCGCGGAGGCACGCTGGAAGGGATCCAGCTATGGGTGAATTTGCCGAGGTCGGTCAAGATGTCGCCTCCCCGGTACCAAACGCTCGTCCGTGATGAGATTCCGGTCGTTGAGCTTGCCGGGGGAGCCGGCCGGTTACGGGTCATTGCCGGGGAATGTCACGGGCGGAAGGGTCCAGCCAGGACCTTCAGCCCGGTCCATCTGTACGATCTGCGATTGAATGCGGGACATCAGACGGAATTGTCCTTGCCCGAGGGATTCACCATGTCCATATTTGTATTGCAGGGGCGGGCCGTCATCAACGGGGCGCAGGCGGTGGGAGAGGCCGAGATCGCTCTGTTGGGGCGGAAGGGTGAGCGAGTGGCGCTTCATGCCAAAGAGGATACGACGATGCTCGTTCTCGGCGGAGAGCCGATCGAGGAGCCGGTCGCGCGCTATGGGCCGTTCGTCATGAATACGCAAGCGGAACTCGCGCAAGCCGTGGATGATTATCGAGCGGGCAAGATGGGGCATTTGTCCTAACCTGCGTCGCTCGTGAAGCGTGAAGCGTATCTCGTCGGGAAAGAGAAGTGAGTAAGGCTGGGACAGGATGAGCGAACAGAGCGAGGCGGTCCACATCGATATTTACTCGGACGTGATCTGTCCCTGGTGCTACGTGGGGAAACGGCGGCTTGAGCGGGCGCTGGCGCAGCTGCATGAAGCGGTTCAGACGCGAGTGCGTTGGCGGCCGTTTCAGCTGAATCCCACGATGCCGAAAGAGGGGATAGATCGTAAGACGTATCTTGAAGCCAAGTTCGGTGACGCTGAGGTTGCTCAAGCCATCTATGGACAAGTTGCGAGAGCCGGCGCCGAAGCGGGCATCCCGTTCGCATTTGAGCGAATTGCCCGCACCCCCAGCACATTTACCGCCCATCGCCTCATCTGGTTGGCGGGGCATCATGGCAAACAGGATGCGATGGTCGAAACGCTCTTTCGTCAGTATTTCCTGGAGGGCGGAGACATTGGGAATGTTGAGATCTTGTCCCAAGCTGCCGTCTCTGCGGGGTTTGATCAAACAGCGATCAAGACATTCCTGGTCAGCAATGAGGGGGTCGAAGAGGTGAAGGCAGAAGAAGCAACCGGCCATCGTTTGGGTATTCGCGCGGTTCCCTATTTCCTGCTCAACGGAACCTCTGCATTGTCCGGAGCGCAACCCCCTGAGCAGTTCTTAGCGGCCTTCAGGCAGATCAAAGCCAGCTCCGTGGTTGGGAAAGAGGGTGCGTAATGGCCGTTCAAGTCTATGGATGTAACCATGTCGTGATCGAAGTCACTGATGCGAAGAAGGCTGTGAAGTTTTACTCGGATGTGTTCGGCCTGAAGATGCTCAAGGGCGGAGAAGGGGCGGCCTGGTGCAAGCTGGGCGAGCATCAGTTTATGGCAATTTTTGAAGTCGAGACCTTGCAGCCGGATCGCACGAAGCATTTTGGGCTCATGGTCCGTGACGCGAAACAGATCAAGGAAGTCCGCCGGAAACTGACGAAGAAGTACAAACTGAAGCTCCATCCGGACTTTCGTTGTGACTTCCGGGATCCGTGGGGTAATCGGATTCAAGTGGGCGATCTGAGCGACGAATCGTTGGTCTGGCTGCTGCCGTACCAGGAAGTCCAGAAGGCCGGAATCGTCTTTTCGGGACATCGGTGATCTCGATAGACGGTGGGCCGACACACTCAGGGAGTGCTTATGCCGGACGCACAATGGACAGATGTTGGCAGTGTGGAAGACCTGAAAACGAAGCCATTACAGCATGTCCAATGCGGGACAACGCCGATTGCCCTGACGTACAAGGACGGAGCGTTCAGCGCCATATCCGGGGTGTGTAATCATGTCGGTGGACCGTTGGGTGAAGGCCGGCTCGATGGTGACTATGTCGTCTGTCCCTGGCATTACTGGAAATTCCATCACAAGACAGGCCGAGGAGAACCTGGGTACGAACAGGACCAGGTTCCGGCCTACGAGATCAAGATTGAGAACGGTCGGCTGTATGTCGATCTCTCCTCTGCGACGAAACGCAAGAAGCAGGCTCACAAGCCACATCCCTTAGCTCGTCCGATCATCCGCCAGGCAGGACCGATCCGGGTTGTGGGCATCTCTACAACCGTGATGACCGCCGGCCACCCCCGCTACAGCGGATCGGATGCGCTCCTTGAAGCGGCGTTAGGGCATGCAAGGAGTGAACTGCATCTGGAGACTCAGTACATCAAGTTGCGTGACCTGAATTTTCGTGCTTGCGAGGGGTACTACTCCAAATCGGCGCAAGCCTGCACCTGGCCCTGTTCGATTACCCAGATGGATCCCACGGATCAGCTTGATCGCGTGTATGAAGCGATCGTCCATTGGGCCGATGTGATCCTGATTGCCACGCCGATTCGCTGGGGCAATGCGAGCAGCTTGTATTACAAGATGGTCGAACGGATGAACTGCATCCAAAATCAGGAGACCATTGCAAACAAGCATTTGCTGAAGAACAAGGTGGCGGCGTTTATCATCATGGGAGGCCAGGACAATGTGCAGGGTGTAGCAGGTCAACTCATGACATTTTTTTCAGAAGTCGGCTGCCAGTTCCCGCAGTTTCCGTTCATCGCCCATTCGAGAGGCTGGAGCGCCGAGGATATGGAACGGAATGTCATCGAGGTGCAGAACAGCCGGGAGCTGCGTGAGGGAGCGCAGGCGCTTGTTGCACGCGCTGTGGATATGGCGAAGCTGATGGTCGGCGGGCAGCTCCCTGAGCACCCGCTTACCAGGGGTGGGCGCAAGGCTCATCAACTCGACAGTGAGCCAACCGGATAACGAGAATGGTCCTTGCGGGAGATCATGATCATGCCGGAACAAAGAAATAGAGACGGCTCGCTGGACAATCTTTTTCGCGCGCTGCTTCGTCTGCATAAGGCCTTGCTGGACGACGAGCGAGTGTCTTATGAGCGCGTGCACGGACGTATTTCAACCAACGGGGAGTTTTTACAGCTGGTGTTGAACGACGCCTGGTTTGCCTGGCTACGTCCGCTGTCCCAAGTCATTGCCAAGGTCGATGAACTCAGTGAGGAGCATGAGCCCTCAACCAGCGAGGGAATTTCGGCTCTGCTCATCTCCGTGCGGACGCTCTTGATACCGGCGGAAGCGGGGGAGGGATTCAGCCGGCAGTATCATGACGCGCTTCAACGAAGCCCCGATGTCGTGCTGGCACATGCGGCGGCCAGAGCATTGCTCATGCAGTCTGTTCCCAACAAGGGGTGAGTCCAATGAAGGCCCATTATCTCGGTCATGTCGTCTTTTACGTGAAGGATTTGGAGCGATCGCTCGGGTTCTATCGCGACCTGCTGGGGTTTAAGGAAGTCGGACGGATCTTCAATGGAATGGCAGCGGCGCTCACGTCGGGTCGCACTCACCACGAGCTATTGCTGATTCAGGTTGGTGACGCGCCGGGGCCATCGTCCGGGAGGCGACGGGGGCTCTATCACATCGGAATCAAGGTCGGTGATTCGCTTGATGAGCTGCGGGCTGCCAAGCGCGAGCTCGAAACCGCGGGGATTGCCATCGATGGCATGAGTGATCACACCGTCAGTCAGAGTCTGTATCTGCAAGATCCCGACGGAAACGAAGTGGAACTCTATGTCGATGCCGACGAGTCGATTTGGAAGAACGATCCGGCGGCGGTCCTCTCGCCGATCAAGGCGTTGCGGTTATAACTCACGCATGTGGGCATCGTCGGCCGGTCTGTCAGCTCTTTCTTCCATTTTGCACGGCGCGCTCATTTAACTTGCGTACCGCTTGGTTTCCATGGATTGCCGGTACTGTTCGACATAGTCCAAAATGCGATCTTTCGGTACCCCGAACCAGTTCAAGGCATGGCGGATAAGTGTCGCCGACGCCTCGACTTCAGGCTGAATGACCTCGGTTGCCCCGACGGTACTGAGTCGTTCCCCTTCCGCGACTCCATGCGCCCGGGCTAAAATCGGGACTTTTGGATTGAGGTCGCGGATGCGACCCACTGTCAGTGCAGCGGGCTCAATTTCAGGCAATGCCACGATGATCAGAGACGCATCCGCCGCTCCGGCCTTCACGAGCAATTCGCGGTGGGAGGCTCACCACTAGAAAGTTTCGTCGCGGAGTGTCATTACACGACTTCGATGTCCCGGTCATTCGGAGATTCCTCGCCCGGCGAAGCAGGACGCCGGCTTTCGAGGATCGAACGCAATCGTAGGAGGGAAGATTGATCCGTGAAGGCCAGCAGAGAGTCATGGGTTTGCAGCACGGTCGTTCCGTCCGGAACAAAACACTGTCCGTTTCGAGCCATCAGCAGGATGAATGCCCCTTTCGGTAGGCCGAGATCCAGCAGTCGCTGACCAATCGCCATGGATTGATCAGGAATTCGCACTTCCAGGAGCCCGCTCTTGAGGCTCGTCGGCGCGTCCCATACCGGTGAAGCCTCCTTGCGCGGCGTCAACGGCTCATCGACCTTCAGCCATCGGGCTACGACCGGGATGGACGTGCCCTGTAACAACACCGATGTCAGGACGATAAAAAACACGAGATGAAACGTCGTGGTGGCCTGAGGGACCCCGGCGAGGAGCGGAAAGGTGGCCAGAATAATCGGCACGGCTCCGCGCAATCCAACCCAGGCGACCATGGTTTTCTCCCTCATGTTGAGGTGCGTAAACGCCAAGGTTGCAAACACAGCCACGGGCCTGGCAATGAACATCAGGAACAACGCCAACAGTAAACCGGTACCGGCGATCGGCACGAGCTGCGTGGGAAAGACTTGCAATCCGAGAGCCAGGAACATGGTGATCTGCATCAGCCATGCGAGCCCGTCGTGAAAATGGGTCAGGCTTCGTTTATGGACGAATTCGCTGTTTCCCATCATGAGCCCGGCCAAATACACGGCCAAAAATCCGTTTCCTCCGAGCCATGTGCTGCCGCTGTATGTGAGGAGCACGAAGGACAGGGTCAACACGGGATAGAGGCCTTCATATTCCAGACGTAGCCGGTTCACCAGCAACACCATCAATTTGCCGATCCCGTACCCGATCGCTCCGCCGAGCGCCATTTGCCGTATGAACATCGGTACCAGGTCGAGCGGTGAACCGGAAGCTCCCGTGATCAGGGAAATGATACCGATAGTGAGAAAGACCGCCATCGGATCGTTGCTGCCGGACTCCAGTTCCAGCAATGGTTTCAAGATGCCGCGCAGGCTGACGTAGCGCGATCGCATCACGGCAAACACCGCCGCGGCATCGGTCGAGGACACGATCGCGCCGATGAGGAGCCCTTCGTGCCATGACATCTGCAATGCGGCTACGGCGAACCAGCCGACTAACCCGGCCGTCACGGCCACTCCCACGGTCGACAGGCCCACCCCAATTTTCAAAGCCTTCCGTACGCTCTCCCAATCAGTGTCCATCCCGCCGGCAAACAGGATGAAGGTCAACGCCACGACGCCGAGGGACTGGGCCAACCAGGGATTGTCGAAATGTATGCCGCCTAGACCATCCGACCCTGCCAGCATCCCGATACCGAGGAACAATAAGAGGGCCGGAATCCCCATGCGACCGAACGCCTTACTCGCGATCACGCTGAGCAGTAAGAGCCCGGAAGCGGCGATAAGAATATCTTCGATCGTCAGCGCCATATCTGCTTAACCTTGGAGGGTTTGCACTTTCATCATCAGCATGAGACGCCCGGCTCGGCCATGGCTCATGTGCCGGATCGAGGTATGTAAATACCATAATCAGAGTAACCAATGCCGCCGTCTCATCAAATGAATCGACGTCCGGCTTGGCAGTTCTTCGCTGTCCGTTCAACATCTCTTCTCATATCAAAAGAAAAGACGACGCATAGTCGATAAGCCACAATGAAGTCGTCTGTTGGTTGCTGAGCGAAGAGAGAGATTCTGCGGATGTCGGCTAGGTCCGGGAGAAGGAGGCGAGATCTAGCAAGCGGATGTGCGAAGTTCGAGAGAAAACGGTATACTTCTGCCGCTCAGTACGACCCTAACCATCGCAGAGGGAGGACGATCATGGGAGAGCCGCGCATCGCAGCGAAGGAGCCGTCAGTCCTGACCTTGGAGGCCGGGACCTATTACTGGTGTATCTGCGGACGCTCGCGAGACCAACCGTTTTGTGATGGGTCGCATCAAGGAACCGGGTTCGAGCCGCTTGAGTTCATGCTGACGGAAACGAAAGAAGTGGCGTTGTGCCAGTGTAAGCAGACCAAGACGCCGCCTTTTTGCGACGGCACGCACCAGACGCTGTGACGGACAGAGTGATGCGCACCGTATCCGTTCGACCAACGGCCTCTTGAGCCGCCGTTGGTCGATGCGCCATACTGCACGACTATGAATCGGCCATCCACGTCTCCCTGTGAAAGTCTTGCGGAGCGGTATCAAGGCCTCTTGGAAGTGGCGCAGGCGATTGCTGCGCAGCGGGATCTCGATGCGCTGTGCCGTGATCTTGCTCAGCATCTTCCCCGCGTGGTGCAAGTCAATTTTGTCGCTCTGTCCTTGCACGATCCTGTCAGAAATACCATGCGGCTGCATACCATTCAGGCGAACGTGCCGGCCGACCTCATCGGCGGCCACGAGGGTCCGGTCGATGAAAGTCCTGCCGGGGTTGTGTGGCAAACGCAACAGGCTCTCCTCGTGCATAATGTGACACAAGAACGTCGATGGCCGAAGGTGATCGGCTGCATGATGGAGGATGGAGCCAACTCGTTTTGCTTCGTTCCCCTGACCACCGCGGGACGGCGATTGGGCGCCATGGGATTCTTGAGCTTGGAGCAGGAGGCCTATAGCGAGACGGATCTTGAGTTTCTGCAACTGGTTGCCAAACAAGTTGCCGTCGCTGTGGAGAATGCGTTGGCCTTCCAGCAGATTGCCGAGCTCAAGGACAAGCTGGCCAAGGAAAAGCTTTACCTCGAAGACGAGATTCGTCTCGACTACAACTTTGAAGAAATCATCGGTGAGAGTCCCGCGCTGAAACGGGTATTGAAGGAAGTTGAGATTGTCGCACCGACCGACTCAACCGTGCTCATTCTGGGAGAGACCGGTACAGGCAAAGAGCTCATTGCCCGCGCCATTCACAACCTGAGCGGGCGGCAGGAACGGACCTTCGTGAAGTTGAACTGTGCGGCAATTCCGTCCGGCCTCCTGGAGAGCGAGCTATTCGGCCATGAGCGGGGCGCGTTCACCGGAGCCATTGCGCAAAAGATCGGCCGTTTCGAACTTGCCGATGGCGGCACCCTGTTTCTTGATGAGGTCGGGGATGTCCCGCTCGAGCTGCAATCCAAACTGCTGCGGGTCCTGCAAGAACAGGAGTTCGAGCGTCTCGGCAGCACCAGGACAACCAAAGTCAACGTCCGGCTGGTGGCGGCGACGAATCGAGACCTCTTGGGCATGGTCGCTGAGAAACAGTTTCGCAGCGATCTCTTTTACCGCCTTAACGTTTTTCCGGTGACCCTGCCTCCCCTGCGTGACCGTCGGGAGGACATTCCATTGCTGGTCCGCTACTTTGCACAGAAATTGGCCCGCCGGATGGACAAACGTGTCGAGACGATCCCTGCCGGGGTGATGGCCGCGCTTTCGGCCTACCATTGGCCCGGCAACATTCGGGAGTTGGAAAACCTGATCGAACGAGCGGTGATTCTCTCTCAGGGCACCGATCTTCATGTGCCGCTCGCGGAGCTGACGGTAGCGGGCCCCACGGACGCTCAGTCTGCCACCAGCTTGGAAGATGCCGAGCGGGACCACATCAGGCGTGCTCTTGACACAGCCAAATGGGTCATCGGGGGCCCCGCCGGTGCTGCCGCCCGGCTGGGCATGAAACGCACGACGCTTCAGTCCAAAATGCAGAAGCTCGGTATCTCCCGTCCTTCCTAGCCCGTCTGTGCCGACTATTCGGCACCGTGCCGTCACCTCGGCAGATCATCGTCGGCATCTCGCCTTTCTTCACACGAAGACTTTTCAGTGAGGACAGTCAAACTCCATTGAGTTTCAGGAACTTCGGTGATCACTCTTGCGCCTGATCTCTGCTGGAATGTGAGTTGCTCTGTGGGATCTACAAACAGTGATGGAAGGGAGGCCGACCATGGCTAGGGCAGCAATGTTTCCCGGGAAAGACCTGAAGAGAGAGAGCCCTGCAGCGGCAGGACCGCCTGCCGGTCAGGTGCGGTGCTGGCGGTGCAGAGGTCTGATGGTCGTCGAATCGTGCTTCGACTTTGCGAGTGATACCGGTCAACTTGATTGTCTGACACGTCGTTGCGTGCAGTGTGGTGAGGTGATCGACCCGGTCATTCTGCAGAACCGCCGGTTGCAGTCGGAGATGAATATGGCGCGGGTTTGAGCTGAGCAGTGAGTTTGATGTGTCATGGCGGAGACCTACGAGCAGCGCACTTGGGGATTGACCTCGTCGCGTAACGGGCATGCGAGAGGGGAAGGGAGCAGGAGATTGTTGAAGATTACCGGACAGCGCGGTACGGAAAAAGATTCACTCTCGCTCATCCTTGAGGGGCGTCTGGCGGGGCCATGGGTGGAAGAACTCAACGGCTATTGGTCCGGGCTGACAGGGAGTCAACGGGAGCATGCCGCCATCGATTTGTCCGGCGTGACGTTCATCGATGCCACCGGGAAGGCGCTGCTGGACAGGCTGTGGCGACAAGGTGCTAGGCTTCGCGCCACCGGTTGCTTGACTCGGTGCATCGTGGAGGAGATTACAGGGGCGCGCGGGGGCTCTGAGGAGATTGATCCCGGCGAGAGGCGGTGTCCATGAGATACGTGACGCGGTGGAGCGGCAGGCGAACCGAATAACAGGAGTTGGATGGGAAAGCGAGGGCAGGAAAGACAGGGGCCGATTACCAGGTTTCTTGCGGAGGACCATCGGCGGCTCGATGCGCTACTTCAATCGGCGGCGGTTGATTCCGGCCCGATGGACGAGTCGGCATACCATCAATTCCGCGCGGGGCTCCTGCGGCATATCGGCATGGAAGAAAAGATCCTGCTGCCGGCCCTCCAGCGATTGCGCGGCGGGGCGTCGTTCCCTGCGGCGGCCAAGCTTCGGCTGGATCACGGCGCCATTGCCGCGCTCCTCATGCCGGCACCTGCGGCCCATATCATCGCAATGATTCACGGAATTCTCGCGGGCCATAACGTGATCGAAGAAAGCTCAGGCGGTTTGTATGAAACCTGTGACATGTTGCCTGCCACGGAAGTAAACCGGCTGCTGGCCGATCTACAAACCGCTCCCGAGGTCAACGTGATGCCCTATTCAGACAGCCCTGCAGTGATGAATGCCGTGCGGCGGGCGGTGGAAAGAGCCGGGTATCAGTTTAAGGGATGAGGATCGCAGATCGACCATGCGGCGCAGCATGCGCGTCACGGATTTCCGGAATTGCAGAGTCTCTGTTCGAATGGTCGGGCGATGATCGTGCGACAGGGTTTCGTAGTGGCGAATGCGAAGTACAACGATGTACACTGCTCATTCACTTTCTTGAGGTGAACGGCGAACACATATGCTGAAACAATCCTTTTATATCGTGGCTCCACTCGCGGGTATTTCCTTGGCTCTTGCCGTCGGCTGTAAGCAGGAAGCCGAATCGATGCCGGCGCAGCAGGTGCCGCAGGTCGAAGTCATTACCATTGCAACACAACGGGTACCGGATGAGCCGGAATTCATCGGCCAGGCGGAAGCGTCGCGGCCGGTCGAAATTCGCCCGCAGGTGACCGGGATTCTCAAAGCGGTTCTGTATCGAGAAGGACGAGACGTCAAGCAGGGCGATCGGCTCTACCAAATCGATCCCGTCCCGTTCCAAGGCGCCGCAGCCAGCGCAAAAGCCAAGATCGCGCAAGCCGAAGCGAGATTGGTGCAGGCCAAACAGGATCTCGCGCGCGTCAAGCCGCTGCTGGCCGAACAGGCCGTCAGCCAGAAAGATGTCGATGATGCGGTGGCCGGCGATCTTGCCGCGGAAGCCGCGCTCCAAGGCGCCAAGGCCGATCTCATCAAGGCGCAGTTCGATCTGGACAACACGCTGATCACCGCTCCGATCGACGGGCTGATCGAACGGAGCCGCTATTACGAAGGCCGGCTGGTGTCGGCTCAAACGGATCTCTTGACCGTCATCCACCGTGTCGATCCGATGTACGTGGTCGTCAGCGTGCCGGAGACTTTCATCTTGCGGCGACGCCGGGACGTGGAGACGCATCGCATCCAGCACCCCGGTGTGTACAAGCTCCGCGGCGCGCTCACGCTGATGGACGGCACAGAATATCCGCATGACGGCGCGCTGGATCTGTTGGAGCCTGGTCTCCGGACCGAAACCGGCGCGCGACAGTTCCGGATCACGTTTCCCAATCCCAAACGGATCCTACTGCCGGGGCAGTTCGTCAAAGTCCGCTTCAAAGGGGACGTGAAGACCGAGGCGGTATTGGTGCCTCAGCGGGCGGTATTGCAAGGCCCCACCGGCCCGTTTGTCTTTGTCGTCAACGATGAAGAAAAGGCTGAAATGCGTGATGTGCTCGCCTCGGATTGGAAGGGCTCAGAGTGGCTCATCGATGCCGGATTGAAAGCCGGCGACCGTGTTGTGGTCAATGGGTTGATGAAGATCGGCCCGGGCGCGCCGGTACAGGCAGTCCCTTGGGTCCCAGCCAGTGCATCACGTACGGAACCTGGTTCCCCCGCTGCTCAATAAGGACCATTTGTGATCTCGCATGTCTTCATCGACCGGCCGATTTTTGCGTCGGTCGTGTCTATTGTGGTGGTGGTGATGGGACTGCTCGCCATGCAGTTCCTGCCGATCGCGCAGTTTCCGGAAATTACCCCACCAGTGGTCCAGATCGACGCGGACTATCCCGGCGCCAGCGCCGAAGTGGCGGCTGAAGCCGTGGCCCGCCCGATTGAGGTCACCCTCCCAGGTGTCGACAATCTGCTGTATTACGAATCCACCAGCAGCAATGACGGGCACGTCTCGATCAAGCTGACCTTTGAAATCGGGACGAATCCGGATATCGCCCAAGTCCAAACGCAGAACCGTGAAAAACTCGCCGAGCCGCAACTTCCACCGGAAGTGATTCGTCAGGGCATCTCCGTCAAGAAGATGTCGCCCGATCTGGTATTGGTCATCGCGCTCAAATCGACCGATCCTCGGCATGACGCGGTCTTTCTCTCGAACTATGCCACGCTTCGGATCATCGACGATTTGAAACGAGTGAAAGGCGTGGGGGATGCCTTGGTGTTCGGGCAGCAAAATTACAGTATGCGGATCATCCTCAACCCGCTGCAGATGGCCAAGCTGAGCCTCACCCCAAGTGATATCACGGCGATCATCCGTGAGCAGAATCGGGACTACCCGGCTGGGACGATTGGGCGAGAGCCGGCTCCAAAAGGGACGGAGCTCACGATTCCGATCATCACGAAGGGCCGTCTGACGGAGGTGAAGGATTTCGAAGAACTCATCGTGCGCGCTCTTCCTGACGGTTCGACGGTGCGTCTCAGGGATGTCGCGCGGATTGAACTGGGGGCTCAGGCCTATGGGTTAGAAGGTCGATGGAACAGCAAACCGACGACCTTCGTTCTCGCGTTTTTGTCTCCCGGCGCGAATGCGCTTGATACCGTGCGTCGCACCAGGGCGCAGATGGATGAACTCGCGAAAAATTTCCCGCCCAGCGTGTCGTACGACACACCGTATGACACGACACGCTTTATCGAAATCTCCATTAAAGAAGTGGTGAAGACCCTCGGGGAAGCGATGGTACTGGTGGTGTTGGTCGTCTATCTATTCCTCCAGACCTGGCGGGCGACTATTATTCCCACCGTGGCGGTTCCCGTGTCTTTGATCGGGACATTTATGGGGCTCTATGCCCTCGGGTTCTCCATCAATACGATTACATTGTTCGGAATGGTCTTGGCGATCGGGATCGTGGTGGATGACGCGATTGTGGTGGTGGAGAACGTGGAGCGCCATATGCGCGAGGGGCGGCTTGCTCCAAAGGAAGCGGCCAAGCGGGCGATGGGCGAGGTGACGGAGCCGATCATCGCGATCGTGTTGGTCTTAGTCGCTGTCTTTGCTCCTGTCGGGTTTATCGGTGGGATTACCGGGGCCCTCTATAAGCAATTTGCCGTGACAATTGCGATTTCGGTGACGGTGTCAGGATTTGTCGCGTTGACACTGAGTCCGGCCCTCTGCGGCGTCGTCCTCACGCCGCAGCTTGGCAGGCGGAGTGGATTCTGGGACCTGTTCGATCGCTGGTTCAGTCGAACCCAGCAGGGCTACACGCGTATGACCGCCGCCATCCTTGTCAGGCCGCTGCGTGTCATGGCGGTCTTTGCCCTGTTGCTCGTCGTATGTGTCGGACTCTACCAGCAGTTACCGAAGAGTTTTTTGCCGGAGGAAGATCAAGGATATTTCATCGTTATCGCACAATTGCCGGATGGCGCGTCGAAGCAGCGGACGGAGGCGGTCCTCGAAAAAGTCGAACGATTTTTCCAGAAGATTCCGGCAGTGCACTCCACCGATGCGTTGACCGGGCAGAATTTCGTGTTCGGCACCAGAGGACCGAACTCGGCGACCATGTTCGTCCCGTTGGTGTTGTGGGATGAACGACCGGAACCTCAGTATCACGCGAAAGCGTTGGTCGGCGCGGCCTATGGGGAGTTCGCCAAAATTCCGGAAGCCTTGCTGCTTGCGTTCAACGCGCCGGCCATTCGAGGCGTCGGCGCCGTCGGCGGGTTTTCCGCGCAGATCCAGGATCCAAGCAGCGGCGACTTCAAGAAATTCGCCATGGTCGCGCAGCAATTCGTGGAACGCGCGCAGAAAGAGCCCGCGATCGGACAGGTCGGAACCAATTTCCGCGTCTCCTCACCGAGGCTCTATGCCAATGTGAATCGCGAACGGGCGAAGGCATTGGGTATCCCGATCTCGGATATCTTCGATACGCTGCAGGCGTACTTCGGTAATTTTTATATCAATGACTTCGTGAAATTCGGTCGGGTGTATCACGTGCAGACCGAGGCTGACGCCGAATACCGGTCGACGCCGCAAGACATCTCGAAGATCTATGTGCGAGCCCAGAGTGCACAGGGCATGAACATGGTTCCACTCGATACGGTCGTCACCACGGAGTATCAGAGCGGTCCGGATCCTGTGAATCACTTTAATGGATACAATACGGCCCTCTTGCTGGGGGCGGCTGCGCCTGGGTACAGTTCAGGGCAGGCACTCGAAGCCTTGGAACGCGTGGCGAAAGAAGTCCTGGTGCCGCAGGGCTATGCTCTCGATTGGAGCAACATTTCCTTTCAGGAACGGCGTGTCGGCGGACAATCGAATCAGGTCTTCGTGATTGGCTTGCTCATGGTCTTTCTGGTCTTGGCGGCGCAGTTTGAAAGTTGGGTGGTCCCGTTTGCCGTGATTCTCGCGGTGCCGTTTGCCGTGTTCGGAGCGTTGGTTGCCGTGTGGATGCGCGGGTTTGAAAACGACATTTATTTCCAGATCGGTCTTGTGACGTTGATCGGTCTCTCGGCGAAAAATGCCATTTTGATCGTGGAGTTTGCCAATGCCCGCTACGAGGCAGGGCGCTCTTTACTCGATGCCGCGGTTGAGGCGGCGCGATTGCGCTTTCGTCCCATCATCATGACGTCAATGGCCTTTATCTTCGGGATGTTTCCCCTGGTGATCGCGTCGGGCGCCGGCGCGGCCAGCCGCCAGTCGATCGGGACCGGTGTGCTCGGCGGCATGTTTGCCGCCACGTTCCTGGCGATCTTTTTCGTTCCGCTGTTTTTTGTGTTGCTGAGAAAACTGAGCAGGCGCAAGATTCAACCGATGGCGACAGTGGACCAATCACCCGCTCCTCGCCCTGTAATGGAGGACGGACACTAATCGTGCGAGCCCTAGTTGTCGTCGCATTCTCGTTGTTGCTGTTGTCCTGCGCGATGGGGCCGGACTATGAACGGCCCAAGATCGATATGGAGGATCGTTTCCGGATGGCCGACGGTCCGCCGGATGCGCCGTCGCTGGCCAATCTGGCCTGGTGGGATCTCATGCGGGATGAGCAGTTGCAGCAGCTGATCCGGGTGGCCCTTGCCGAGAACAAGGACATGCAACGCGCTGTGGCGACGATCGAAGAATTTCAGGCGAGAACGGTCCTGGCCAAGTCGGACTATTTCCCTGGCGTATCGGTCGGTGCGAGTATGCCGGCCGCTCGCAAAGCGAACTTCCTGTTCCCCGGGTTTGCCAGCCCGTTCAACTATTACCTGTTGGGCAACTTGGCATGGGAGATTGATCTGTGGGGGCGTGTGAGGCGTACCAGCGAGGCGGCTCGAGCCGATCTGCTCTCCAAGGAGGAGAACCGCCGCGCACTGACCATCCAGTTGGTCAGTGCCGTGGGCGAGGCCTACTTCAATCTGCTGCAGTTCGATACGCAACTCGATATCGCGAAGCGCACCTTGCAGTCGTGGGAGGAGTCGGTCCGCATCGCCCAGGCCCGGCTGAGGCAAGGATTGAGTTCCAGGCTCGACTTGGATCAGTTCGAAGCGGAGCGCGCCAACGCCGCTGCGCGGATTGCCGAGCTGGAACGGCAGATGGTACAGGCGGAGAATCATGTGAGTGTGTTGATGGGGCGCAAGCCGTTTGCAATTCCGAGGGGGAAGGCCTTGACGGATCAGCCGATGCCGCCGGACGTGCCGCCCGGTCTGCCGTCCGAGCTGCTGCAGCGGCGGCCTGATCTCCTGGCGGCAGAGCAACAGCTGGCGGCAGCCACTGCCCGGATCGGCGCTGCAAAGGCCGAGCGATTCCCGAAAATTACCTTGACCGGATTGCTCGGTGTGGCGCATCCGGAATTGTCCTTGCTCTTCACCGATGCGTCTTCGTTCGGCGTGCTGGGCGCCGCGTTGGCTGGTCCTGTGCTGAATGCGCAGGTGTTGGGATTCCAGCAGGAAGCGGTGGAAGCCCAGAGCCGGCAGGTGGTGGCCCAATACCAGCAGTCGGTGTTGACGGCCTTTCGAGAAGTCGAAGATGCATTGGTTGCGGTACGGACGGCACGGACGCAAAATGAGGCGCAACGGCAACAGGTAACGGCCCTGCAATCAGCGCTCAAGCTTGCCGAGCTCCGGTATAAGGGCGGATTGGCGAATTATCTCGAAGTGCTCGTGGCTCGACGCAATCTGTTCGAGGCCGAACTCGGCATGACAGCCACCCATCGGCTGCACCTGGTGTCGGTGGTCCAACTGTACAAAGCGCTCGGCGGAGGCTGGTCGCCGGATAAGGAAGCAGCTGACAACAAGCAAGGATAGGTGGTTCGTGGAAAAGCCGGCGCCAATTCAATTTCCGATTCACGAGCTGCTCAGTCGTCGCTGGAGCCCGCGTGCGTTCGATGAGCGGCCGATCGAGCCGGAGAAGATGTACAGCCTGTTCGAGGCTGCGCGATGGGCGCCTTCTTCCAATAACGAACAACCCTGGCGCTTTCTATTGGCGACGAAGGATCGGGAATCCGAGTGGAACCGTTTCTTCGGCTGTTTGCTGGAAGGGAACCGCATCTGGGCCTATCGAGCGCCGGTGCTGATTCTGTCCGTGGCCAGCTTGAATTTTGAGGATAGCGCCAAGCCGAACCGGCATGCGTGGCACGACACCGGGATGGCCACAGAGAATCTGGTGTTGCAAGCGACGGCGCTGGAGCTTGTCGCGCATCAGATGGCTGGTTTCGACGCGGAGAAGGCGCGCGCCGACCTCAAGATTCCTTCCGGATACGAGCCGGTCGCGATGATTGCCGTCGGATATCCGGGCGATCCAAACATTCTGCCGGATCGCCTCAGGCAGCGTGAGCAGGCCTTGCGGGAGCGGAACGGTATCTCGACATTCGTGTTCGCGGGGGAATGGGGTAAATCGTTGCCGTTTTGAGCGTGAAGCGTCGTTTGTGAAGCGTATCTCGCAAACAAAGAGGTGGCGCACGTTCTTCGCGTCCTGCGCTTCACGAGATACGCTTCACGAGGAACGCGTGTCCAGGAAGTTGTGCGACGAATTGTCATGAATAGTGCAGGCTGGGAACGCGTTGCGAACAGATAGCCAGGCGGCACACCATCTCGCACGTGTCGATCCGGTCATGCGCCGATTGATCCGCTCGGTCGGCCCGTTCACGCTCATGCCGAGAAACCGGCGGACGCCGTTCGAATCACTGGCCCGGGCGATCGCCTACCAGCAGCTGCATGACAAAGCGGCGGAGAGTATTCTCAAGCGGTTCATCGCGCTGTTTCCCCGCCGGCGATTCCCCAAGCCCGATGAACTGTTGGCCATGAAGAGTACGGCCATCAGGCAGGCGGGGTTTTCACGGCCCAAGGTTGCCGCATTGCGGGACCTTGCGGCGAAAACATTGGGCGGTACGGTGCCGACAAATCGGGTGATCCGAGGTCTCGACGATGACGCAATCGTCAAGCGGCTGATCGCGGTGCGGGGCATCGGACGTTGGACGGTCGAGATGCTGCTGATCTTCCAACTGGGCCGGCCGGATGTCTTGCCGGTCGATGACTTCGGCGTGCGCAACGGCTTTCGGATTGCCTATGGTCTTCGCCAGATGCCGACACCGAAAGAAGTGTTACGATTCGGGGAGCGCTGGAAACCCTATCGCACTGCCGCTTCGTGGTATCTCTGGCGCGCCGCCGATCGGGCGAAACAGGGTGAGACGGTGTTCTGATGGCCAATCCAGGCAAACGGCTCGATTCCAATATCGCCGGCAATTTCTATGTCGATGGCACCTGCATCAACTGCGACACCTGCCGGCAGTTGGCGCCGAACACGTTCGAAGAAATTGGCGAGTTCTCCGCAGTGTTCTGCCAGCCTGAAAGTGACGAGCATATCCATCGCGCCTATCAGGCGTTGCTGGCCTGTCCGGTCGGTTCAATCGGCACCGAGCAGAGCGAGACCTCGCGCATGCAGTCGGCAATGGCAAGTTTTCCACTTCATCTCGAAGAGGGGGTGTTCTATTGCGGCTTCAATTCGGACAAGTCGTTCGGGGCGAATAGTTTTTTCATCGAACATCCGGAGGGGAACTGGCTGGTGGATTCGCCCCGGTACATCAAGCATCTGGTCGAAGCCTTTGAGCACCGAGGCGGCATCGCGCGCATTTTCCTGACTCACGAAGACGATGTGGCCGATGCCGGCAAGTATGCCGCGCATTTCGGCGCACAGCGGATCATTCATCGCGCCGATGCCGAGGCCATGCCGGATGCCGAATGGGTGATTGATGGAGCCGACGACGTCGAACTGTCCCCCGGATTTGTAGCGATTCCTGTTCCTGGTCACACAGCCGGCAGCATGGCTCTGCTCTATCGGGAGAAATTTCTTTTCACCGGCGATCATCTGTGGTGGAATCCACACTCGAAGTCACTGGGGGCGCCGACCCGCCTGGTGTGGAGGAAGCGCGTATTGGTGGACTCGATCCAGAAGCTGCTCGACTACCGCTTCGAATGGGTGCTGGCCGGCCATGGAGATCGCGTCCGGTTGTCTGTGGAAGAGCTGAGAGATCACGTGCGAACCCTCGTAGCCCGTCGAAATCAACCGCCTGTGCCATGACTGGACGGCCGGTGCTGAGATCGCCTCTTGGATTTCGTCGATGGCTTCGCAGGATCAATCGGGATGCGTGTTCTTGTGTGACTATTCTTTGTAAGGAGGAGTGAAGAATGGGACTCAGTGGGAAAGTCGCGATCGTAACCGGAGCGTCGAATGGAATCGGTCGGGCGATCGCAGAACGATTTGCCGAAGAGGGCGCGATTGTGGTGGTGAATTTTTCGAAGAGCAGTGAAAAGGCGCGCCAAGTTGTCACGGGTATTCAGGCCAAGGGAGGGAAAGCCGTCTCTGTCCAGGCGGACATGGGCGTCGTTGCGGACGCGCGCCGTTTGGTTGCCGATACGGTCAAGCAATTCGGCCGGCTGGACATTCTCGTCAACAATGCCGGCCGGTTCATGCCGAAGCCGCTGATGGAGACGACCGAGGAGGATTTCGACCAGATCGTTGCGCTGAATGCAAAGGGGCCTTATTTTGCGATGCAAGAGGCTGCGAAGTCGCTGAAAGAGGGCGGACGGATCGTGAATATCTCCACCGCCGGCACCCATTTGAGTTTCCCCGGCGCCACGGCGTATCTCGGCAGCAAGGGCGCGCTGGAGCAGTATACGAAAGGATTGGCCCAAGAGCTGGCTGCGCGAGGGATTACGGTCAATACGATCTCGCCGGGCTTTACCGAAACCGGGATGATGACGGATCACTATCGACAAATCGGCGTTCAGCTGTCCCCCTTGAAGCGGATCGGTCTCCCGAATGACATCGCCGATGTGGTGGCCTTCGTTGTGAGTGAAGAGGCGCGCTGGTTGACAGGGCAGAACATCCAAGCGGGCGGCGGCATTGTCATGTAGGAGGATGTCGGATGGCACGACAAAATATTTCGACAGGCGGGCCGTGGGAAGGCAAAATCGGATACTCGCGGGCGGTGCGGGTCGGCGCAGCGCTCTACGTATCGGGCTCGACGGCGATGACGGCGTCCGGCCTTGTCGGCAAGGGCGATCCCTATGCGCAGACGATTCAGACATTCAAAACAATTGAAGCGGCGCTGGAACAAGCCGGGGCCTCGCTCAACGACGTAGTCAGAACCCGCATTTACATGGCGAACATCGATCAGTGGCAGGAAGTCGGCCGTGCGCACGGAGAAATTTTTGGAAACATCCGGCCTGCCACGACTATGGTCGAAGTCTCGCGCTTGATCGATCCGGACATGCTGGTTGAGATCGAAGCGGACGCAGTCCTATCCGCCTAATCGAAATCAGCCCTATGCCGAGCACGCTCTTCACCTGGATCGATCGGAATATTCTCTCGCTAGGCCGGGAGATGAGGCTGTCCTACCTGCCTCCGCTCATGGTCTACATGGCCTACGGCATCTCAGGACTCACCGGGATCGTCGGAACCTTCTTCGTCAAAGACTACCTTGGCCTCTCCGCCTCCTTCTTGGCCGCTCTCGGATTCTGGGCCGGTATTCCCTGGGCGCTCAAGATGCCCATCGGCCATACGGTCGATCTGTTGTGGCGTTGGAAAGGCTGGTTGGTCGGGTTGGGCGCCGGGTTGCTTGCCGTGAGTCTCGGCATCATGGCGGCGCTGATCGGGAATCGCGAGGCGATGACGGCTATCCTGTCAGCTGAAGTGTGGTTTGTGATGAGTGCATTGCTGGCCCCCATCGGGTACGTCATTCAGGACGCGGTGGCGGATGCGATGACAGTCGAAGCCGTTCCCCGCGTCGACGAGCGAGGCCAACCGTTCGACGAGGCGACGCGCAAACTCATGCATACGACGATGCAGACGCTGGGCCGGGTGGCGATTATCGGTGGCGGGATCATCGTCGCGATGGTCAATGTGTATGTCTTCGCCGGCACAGCCGGGCTGCCGCAAGCAGAACTTGTGACGATCTACCAACGGATCTATCTTCTGGCGCTCATCATTCCTTTTGTCTCGGTGCTCGGCCTTGGGGTAGCCTGGTTGCTTCGTCGGCGGCATCGGGAGGCATTGGTTCAACAGGGTTTCACGCAGGAACAGGCCGGGCAGATGGTCGATGCGCGGGAGCAAAACGCCGAAGGAACGCAGCCCAACTGGTGGATACTCGGGGGGAGCCTGTTGTTCGCAGCCTTCACCGTGACGGTCGGTTTGGGAGGGTTGCCCTACCGCGAGGAGATTGTGTTCACCGGGTCGATGGGGATTGTGTTGTTTCTGATGGCGAGGCTTGTGCGTGAGCTGGAGCCGGACAAGCGGTTTACGTTGGTCGGCACGGCGGTGGTGGTCTTTCTCTTCCGTGCGATTCCCGGTTCCGGGCCGGGCGCGACCTGGTGGATGATCGACCAGTTGAAATTTGATCAGCAATTTCTTTCGGTCCTCTCACTGATCGGGAGCACGCTGACGCTGGTGGGCATGTTTGTGTTCCGCCGGTTCATGGCCGAGCGATCCATTGCCTACGTTGTCGGCTTTCTCACCATCATCGGAACCCTTCTGGCGTTGCCGATTGTGAGCATGTTCTATGGCTTGCACGAATGGACGGCGAGGATGACCGGCGGAATCGTCGATGCGCGGTTCATCGCCTTGATCGACACGGCATTGGAATCGCCCCTCGGCCAGATTTCCATGATCCCCATGCTGGCCTGGATCGCAAACAGCGCGCCGGCCAAATTGAAGGCCACGTTTTTTGCCGTGATGGCGTCATTTACCAACCTGGCACTTTCGCTCAGCCAGCTTGGCACCAAGTACCTGAACGAGATCTTCGTCGTCACCCGCGAAGTCAAAGACGCGGCCACCGGCGCAGTCCAAACCCCGGCTGACTACAGCCAGCTGGGCGACTTGCTGATTACGCAACTGCTGCTGGGCCTCGCCCTTCCATTCCTGGCGATCGTATTTGCCAAGGTGTCTAGGTTTAAGAGCGCGTAGCGGAATGGTGAAAGGTGTCAGCGTCTGTATTCCCATATCGCTCAGGTTCTCACCGTATTAACCACGGTATGCTGTCGCCCTTCGTTGACAGCCTGAGTGTCGTGGACCTATATTGTAAGTCTCCAGTCTTAAGGGAGTTGTCATGGCCGTTGTCAAAGTAAAATCTCACTATCAACTGACACTCCCGCCGCAGATTCGCGTGAAGGCAGGTGTTGCGGTCGGCGATGTCTTCGAGGCCAAGGTGCAGGGACGAACGATTACCTTGGTTCCCAAACGCATGATTAATCAGGAGTTGGACCTCGCGCTCGATGAAGTCAAGCGTGGACGTGTGAAAGGCCCATTTCCAACTGCCCAAGCAACTGTACGCGCCCTCCGACGTCGAACTGCATGACGGCGTCCTTCACTCTTCGATTTCAAAAACAGTATCAACGGCTGTCCTCGGAGCATCAAGCCAAGTTTGACAAGCAGCTGGCCTTTCTTCTATCCAACCTTCGTCACCCGTCTTTGCGGGCCAAGAAGTACGACGAGACAAATGACATCTGGCAAGCGCGGGTGGATGACGATTATCGGTTCTACTTCCAAATCAACGGCGAGACTTATGTGTTGTTGTCCATCATTCCTCATCCCAAGTAGGTATGGGTGGGCTTCTGTGAATCTGGACAGAGGCTGGCATCCCCTTGATCGGTGGGGTATGATGAAGCCGTAAAATGTGAAAGGTGAGAAGTGAAAGGTAGCAGAGGGTCGGACGAATCCTTTTAGAATTTGAGGTCTCTCACGGTTTACGTCTCACGTTTCACGCTCTTCGAAGAAAGGGGGCGACCGGTATCGACGGGGATACTGAAGTCATCGGTGCATGTCGAGCTCCTGGGGACTCGTTAAACCTCTAGGAAAATGCAACTGCCAATCAAGAACTGGCACTCGCAGCTTAATTAACTGCGACGTTCCTCCACCTGATGCCCGCGGGGGTGGTTGGAGCGCGATGCAGCGGGCTGGTCCAAGGCTGGTGCTCAGCGGCTGAGGACGAGAACTTTCTGGGCTAGCGGCTATTCTAAGCCAGCCGATGGGCGTGGGTGGCTGCGAAACTTAAACTATCGGCTACACATGTAGATCTGATGTGCTGACGGTCTTCGGACAGGGGTTCAACTCCCCTCGCCTCCACCACACCGCACTTCGTGCGTGCCGCTGGCCTCTTTTCTGGATTATCGCAACTGAGGCCAGCGGATAGAGTCTTCAACCCACCAGTGTCATTTCCTGTTTGCATTCGCTTGATTCGCCGTGTTCGATCACTTCGAGGCGAATGGGTTCATTGCCGTCAGTAGGCCTGGATTCTTACCTCGCGCGTTCCGTCGGCTCATCAGGCGAAGCCTCGCTTCCTTGATGCTGCAGGATAAGCGCTGCTACGGAAAGTTTCTGGCCTCTGTCCATGGACCTAATCCGTTTTTCCCTTCTCGAATCGTCTCTCCCGGCATACAGTAGAGTTCTGGTTCGAGGTTACCTGCGGAGGTGTCCCATGGTTGAACTATTATGCGCCGGGGCTCTGATCTTACTTATCTGGATGCTCGTGTCGAAATATTCGATCGTCCGGACTCTGGCCAGAATCTTTACAGGCCTGCTCACCCTGGTATCTGCATCGGCTGCGATCGCTCTTTTTATCGTGGGACAAAAGGCTCACTGGACCAGTGATGGCCCGGGGATGTTATTGGTCATGGTGGGCATCCTCTTTTGCGGAATCTTTGCCTTTGTCTTCGGGGGATTATTCTTCAGCTCGTTCAACCGGTCATCCTCAACGGGATAACTGTTGGCCGGTCCTTGCTTGCCGCACCGGTTCGTTCTGTATCCCTCCCTGCTAGTCCGGTTGCGCACTGTATCCTTCTCGTCCGATCAGCAGATCGTAGGGAGCGAAATCGTCGGTCAATTCGACACCTGTCGGCCATGGTTCAATTCGGCGAGTATTCAAGAGTGCGATGGCCTCCATCGGTAGTTGCCGATTCATTGCCATTGCCGTCACTTTCTCGATCGTGCGTTCGGGTGAGCCGGCTTCAATCGGACGGCCTCCGAAGAAAATGATGTTCTTGGCTTGGGACATGCCGGTCTTCCATGGGCCTTCGACGGCGAAGGATTGCAGGACCGGGAAGGCGCGGGTCATGGTGTGCACCACTGCCGCTGCCCGAGCGAGATCGCCTTCCGTGCCGGACGATGCCAGGTTGACGGCTACGACTCCGTCAGGATTCAAATGCGCGCGAACCAGCGAGAAGAATTCCACCGTCGTCAGATGAAACGGAATCATGTCCCGCGCAAAGGCATCGATCCACATGACGTCGTAGGTGCGATCCGTCCCATTCAAGAAGGCGCGTCCATCTTTCACAGAGACATGGTGGTTGTCAGGCGCATGGTAGTCGAAGAAATCTTCGGCCATGCGGACGACTGTCGGATCGAATTCCACGACATCCAGTTCTAAAGCAGGCCAGTTTCGCGCCAGCCATTTTGCGATCGATCCTCCGCCGTGGCCGAGAATCAGCCCGCGCTTCGGCTCGGGGGCCAATGCCAGAGAAGACACCATTAGCTGGCTATAGGGGAGAAACAGCCACACGGGATCGGCTTTCCACATCGTGGCATGAAAGGTCCGATCCAACACGAGATACCGGAACAAGTCGTCCTCACGGATTCGTACTTGCTGGTAGGGGCTGTCTTCCTGATAGATCGGCTGGTTCAGACGCTGGAGCGGATGCAGTGCCAACGTTCCCAAGAGCGCGGCATACACAACGCCCAGGCCCACGATCAATGGATGGGCCGGCGTTCCTCTCACAAGCCACCAGAAGCCGAGTCCCAGTTGAATGCCACCCAGCCAGGCAACCAACGATTGGCTGCCGATCCACGACAAGAGAAAGAACGCGGTGCCCCACGTCCCTAGCAGGCTGCCGACCGTCGATAAGGCGATGAGACGTCCGGTCTGGCGGCCCAGGTGCTCCATGTCTGCGACTGAGAGACGCAACATCGCCGGCAATACACCGCTCAGACCGAACGCGGGAGGCGCAAGGAGGACAAAGGCGGCGAGGCAGGGTCCCCATCGTGGATCCTGCACGAGCTTGGCAATCTCGAAGAGGACCGGTTGGTTGCCCCACGCGATCAGGAAGGTCCAGCTGCCGGAAAAGATCAACAGCGAGGCTAAGACGGTTCCCCCGGCATAGCGGTCGGAACTCCATCCACCGAACGCATACCCGCTGCTCATCGCAGCCAGGATCACGCCGATCAATGCGCCCCAGACGAATAATGAGTTTCCGAACACCGGGGCGAGCAGGCGGCTTCCCAGGATTTCAAGCGCCATCACTACCGCGCCTGTTACCAGGGCGGTCATAAGCAGGAACCAGCGAGAGATGGGTGTCGTGTGATGAGTCATCGACCGAATGGAAGGCCGATGCGCGACGAGACCTGTCTACCTGTCTGGATCATAGGCTGTCTTTCTGCACAACAAAGGTTCGAATAGGCGTCGGATTGTACTCGGCGAGTTTTCCAGGAGTCAACGAAGTCACTATGGAGCACTTCTCGATCGTGATCCCTTGCGCTGATTGATTGCTCATGCCGATCCGCATTGATATACTTTCCCGGCCTTATCCACCTGAGGAGATCCGCGCATGCACATCAGCGTTATTGGAACCGGCTATGTCGGACTTGTCACAGGGGCGTGCTTCGCCGAATTCGGTGTCAACGTCACCTGTATGGATAACGATGCGAGGCGAATTGAGAAGCTGGAGAAAGGTGAAGTCCCATTTTTTGAGCCGGGCATCTCAGCATTGGTCGCCAAAGGGGTGAAAGAAGGGAGGTTGAGTTTTACCACGGATATCGCCAAGGCCGTCGACAAGGCGTTGGTGATTTTTATTGCCGTGGGGACTCCACCGAGAGGCGACGGCTCTGCGGACTTATCCTATGTCGAGGAGGTCGGCAGGGGAATAGCCCGTTATATGACCGGCTATAAAGTGATCGTGACCAAGTCGACCGTTCCGGTGGGAACGGGAGAAAAACTTCGAGAGGCTATCACGAAGACGCAGAAACAGCCCATCCCGTTTGATGTGGTCTCCAATCCTGAATTTCTCCGGGAAGGGTCGGCCATCGAAGATTTCATGCGGCCGAATCGCGTGGTGATCGGGGCAGACAGCGATCAGGCCGTCGCCATCATCAAAGACCTCTATCGTCCGCTGTATCTCATCGAGACCCCGATCGTCGTGACCGATGTGCCGACGGCGGAACTCATCAAGTATGCGTCCAATGCCTTTCTGGCAACGAAGATTTCCTTTATCAACGAAATCGCCAATCTTTGCGAGCGGGTCGGCGCCAATGTGCAAATGGTGGCCAAAGGCATGGGGCTCGATCATCGAATCGGTTCCAAGTTCCTGCATGCGGGGCCCGGCTTCGGTGGTTCCTGTTTCCCCAAAGATTTGGCCGCGCTCATCCAGACCGGTGAACGCCACGGCTATCCGATGCAGATCGCCTCAGCTGCTTCGCGGGTGAACGAGGCCCAACGGAAGCAGATGATTCTGAAGATTCGCGAGGCCGTCGGAGGACTGAAAGGGAAAACTTTTGGAATGCTGGGTCTCTCGTTCAAACCCAACACCAACGACCTTCGTGAAGCTCCGGCGCTGGCGATCGGGCAGGAGCTCTTAGCCGAGGGAGCAGTCATCCGTGCCTACGATCCCGAAGCGTTGGAAGAAGCGTGTCGAATACTTCCCGGCCTGCAGCCTTGCCGGGATGCCTATCATGCAGCTGAAGGCGCGGATGCACTCATCATCATGACCGAGTGGAACCTGTTTCGCAGCCTGGAGTTCGACAAACTAAAAGCTGTGATGCGCAGGCCGGTGTTACTCGACTTGCGAAATGTCTACGATCCCGAACGGGTCGTCGCGGAGGGATTTACCCACATATCGGTAGGGCGCAGGGCGCACAATCCCAATAATTCTTAGCCCGCACCATGCATGAACACTTCTGCTGCAATCGCCGATCCGCTTTTCCGTTCATCGTCGCTCGTATCTCGTGAAGCCCGCTTCGACTCAGCGAGGCGAGCGTGAAGCGCACGACGGAAAGAACGTTTCCGTGCCGGATATCCTTGTTTGCGAGATACGAGATATGCGATCCCGTGCGTTCTCGCGGCGCACGGTCATGGATAATGCGGGCTAGGTCAGTTTTGGCAGCTCGGCACCGGTGTCCACTTTGGTCTTGGGCTTATATCCCATTCGGTCCAAGACTTTCAGAATCCTGGTCTTCAGCCGATCGTCGGCGTCGGTCAATGCCGTGGCCAGGGGTTCAACCGCCGGCTTGCCGATTTTTCTGATGATTTCCGTCGCGGATTGGCGGATCTCATCCTCCTCCGATATCAACAGCGGAATCAGTGACGTGACGGAAATGCCGCCGAGCTTGATCAGCGAATCGTAGGCGCGCTGCCGGACATCACCCACATCGTCGGTCAGTGCGGCCACGAGCGGATCGACGGCCCGTTGGTCTTTCAGTTCACCCAGGACCTCCGCCGCGTACTTGCGGTTCAGCCAATGCGGGTCTTTGAGGTCCAGCAACATGGCATCGGCTTTGGCTGCGTTCGGGTCTTTGGCGCGAATTCTGAAACTTTTGGCGATCCGTTTCCCGCCTTCCTCCACGACCCGGATGGTCGCGCCGTCTCCGGCCTTGAGCTTCTTGAGGTCCTCCAGCGCTTCGTCCGCGACGTCCAGCACGACCGTCTTCCCGTCGTAGGCGAGGAGTTCGACTTCAAGCTGTTTGGCCTCCGGGTTGACCGTCACCACCCGTTCGGTGACAAGGTTGAACCCATCCTGCTTCTCTCCGCCTTTGAGGCCGATCTGAATCAATTTCACCGGAGCATCGTCTGGCATGGCCATATTCCTTTATCTAGCAGGATGCTGAAAAAGCCCCCCAGCTGCGTTCTCGCATCGCTCAGAGGCTCAACGTACCGAAGCGTACGCCTCGCCTCTTCGCTCGCTGCGGCCTTGCTGGATGGCCTTTTTGAGCATCCTGCGGTTATTGTGACATCCGTGTCATACAGAAGACTGCACTGGCATTTTATGGGTGCAACGAGTTTTTCCGCAGCCTGCTGGTTCTGGTGAATCGTTATGCGCTTGGTTTCCAGCCGAAGCTGGCCAACACGGCTTCGACCGTTTCCTGCACCATCGTATTTTCATCGTCCAGCAGCGGGAGCAGCGGTTGGATCGCTTCTTTCGCGCCGAGCCGAGCGAGTGACTCGGCGGCGTTCCGCCGCACCAGCCAGTCCTCATCCTTCAAACACTCGATCAGTGGGCTGATTCCGCGCGGGTCGCCGATTTTGCCCAACGCTTCCGCCGCATGGCGGCGGACCATCCAGTTCGTGCCGAGCAAACCGTCAATCAATGCTTCGACCGCCCGAACGTCGCCGATTTTCTTGAGCACGCGCGCGGCATCTTCGCGCACGGTGCCGTCAGTCAGCGCGTCAATCAAGCCGGGGACTGCGCGTGCATCGCCGACTCGTTCCAAGGCCCATACCGCTGCGGTCCGCACCGCGCCATCCTTATCTTTGAGCGCGACGACCAAGGGTTCGACTGCGCGCGGGTCCCGGAGTTTGCCGAGCGCCGAGGCCGCCTGTTCCCTGATAGCCCACTCATCGTCGCGTAAGGCTTCGAGCATCGGCTCCACGATCGACGGCCCGATCCGGACTGCTGCGCTGGTTGCGGCTTCCCGAATCACCGCATCTTCATCGGCCATCAGCCCGATGAGGCGTGGAATCGCGTCCGCGCCGGCCTGTCCGAGACTTGCAATCGCGTGGTCCCGTAAGGCCTCATTGTCGTCCCGCAATGCCGAAATGAGCTGATCGATCCGATCGGACTCCGTGTCGCTACTCATGTTCCTGTATCTCTTCCTGCCTATGGGCTGACGATTCAGTCAACGCGTCGAGTTTATCAGCGATGAGCCCTGAGTTGTAAGCCACTAATCCATCGCGATCCGTTCTCAGCCGATCGAACAGCTCTTTGTGCGGGCGTAAGACCTCTACGTCTTTAATTTTTGCCAGAGCCTCCATCGCATAGACCCGCAGCGGGCGGATCGGGATCGCATCCAGATAGAGCCGGGTCGGTCTGGCGTCACCGATCAATCCCAGCGCTTTGATCGCCAGTTCTTTGACGCCGGTATCCTTGTCGCACTCCAGCCGTTTCATCAGCGGCGCGACCGCCCGCACGTCTGCAATTTTTCCCAGCAAATCCGCTGCCGCCTCGCGCACCAGCCAGTCGTCATCTTCGAGATACTCAATCAGGATTTCCACGCTGGGCCGTCCGATGCCTAGGAGATCGATGACGGTCGACATGCGGGCCTCCTCCCGCTCGCTGGCTCCCTCGATGTTGCGAAGCGCGTTGAACGTTTCGTCGATCCGCTCGCGAATGGCGCCGAGCTTTTTCAATGTTCCGACCACAATGTTACGCACAGCGGGCTGTCCCATTGCCTCGATACAGGCATCGATGGATCGCGGGTCCAATAGCCGGTCGAGCATCATCGCCGCCGCTATTTGCGCGTCCGGATCGGGATGCCGCATCATGTCGCAAAGCGGGATCACGGCGGTTGGAATGGCTCCGATCAGGCGGGTCAACGTCGGCGCGCGGGTGCCTTCCCGGCTCTTGGGGAGCAGCGACACCAGCGCCGCCGCAGTGTCGGTGTCCAGCACTCCGGCCATCTGCTCCAGCGCCGCCGCGCCGGCCTGATGTACCGTGTCGTCTTCGTGTTCGAGCAGGCTGACGAGCGCGACGCCGGCCTGCGGATCTTTGATACGGGCCAGCATGGCCGCCGCTTCCAGCTTCAATGCGGTCGGCCCGGAGTGAAGCGCCTCGACCAGGGCCTGCACTGCCCGTGGCCCGCCTGCCACACAGGCCGCCGTGGCCCGCATGCGTCGCCAGTCTTCTTCGTGGACCAGTTCGGAGACCAGCGTTTCAATTGTTTCTTTTGACATAGACGTCCAAACTAACAACTCACAATGTACAACTTAAAACGTGGGCGGTGGTGCTCTTCATTTCACACGTCCTCTCCATCCGACGAGGGCCAGCGTTTCCTTGACGTGATAGCGTACATTGTCGTCCGGCGATCCGGTCAACAGGGGAAGGAGCCAGGGGATCGACTTCTGTCTGAATCGTGCCAGCGCCGCCGCCGCTTCTACTCTGGTGAAAGTTGAGCCCAACGCTGCCGCCAGCGTCGGGAGTGCCGATTCATCGCCAATTGTCCCCAATGCCCGCACGGCGGCAGCTTGCGTGACGGTCTCCTCACTCCAGTGATCCCCACAGCCTTCGATTGTCCCAGTCGTTTCCGGCGGAGCGGTCCCTTTCACAACTTCGATCAACAGGGGCACGGCCCGCCGGTCTCCGATTTGTCCGAGCGCGTCGACTGCCAATGTGCGGAGCCTCGGTTCTTTCATGGCGGTGAAGAGATAGTCAACTGCCTGTGGATCTCCAATCTGTCCCAGTGCGCGAACGGCATCTTCACGCACGGCGGAATCTGTATCGTTGAACAACGTGGAAAGCAGCGGCGTCACGGCATGTTGTGATTTCGACTTTCCCAGCGATTCCACCGCATGCAAGCGCACCAGCCAATCCTGATGCGCCAACGATTCCACTAACGCCGGGATTGCCGATTCTCCGATCGCCGCCAGCGCCGAGGAGGCTTCTTCTCGAACTGCTTTCACCCGGTCTTGGAGCAATGGCACCAAGAATGAAATCGAGCCGGCGTCCCGGATGCGTCCGAGAGCTTTGGCCGCATGCATGCGGACAATCCAATCGGGACTCCGTAAGGCCTGTATCAGCTGGTCCAGCACACGGCTATCGGCAATCGAGGCCAGGGCTGCCGAGGCGGCTTCTTGCACCGCCAGCTCAGGATCGGCAAGGCACTCCCCCAAGGCCGGTACAGCCGGCGCTCCAATGGCCGTCAATGCGCCGATCGCCGCTTCCCGTACGGACCGATCATGATCCCGGAGAGAGGAAATCAGCGGACAGACGGCACGGGAATCTTTCAGACTGCCCAATCGGGCGGCTGCATCCTCCCGGATCGCCCAATCCTCGTCTCTGAGGGCGATAATGTGTTCGGCGACAGGATCAGCCATGTCGGGCAACCTTTCAGCGGTAGCCGGTGACCCTAACACAGGGTTTTTTGCAGGGTCAACGTAGAGGCCTCGCTGAGCCTCCTCTGGAAAGATGACGCAAAAGAGTTCAATATGGGGTCGCGATCGCGCTCCCGTTATCCATTTGGAGGCCATTATGACCCATGTGAGAGTACCCCTGCTGCTGAGACAATCCTTATGCGCGGCGGCCCTGCTTGCCTCGTCGGCTGTGGCCGCGCCTGCTGCACAAGCCTATGAAGTCTGGATTACCGATCAATCGGATACCGGAAAAGAGAGCGGTGGGTTTCTCCATATTTACGACGGGGCCAAGCTGGCCGCCAATCCGGTGTCGGCGAAACCGCTTCAGACCATCGATTTGTCGGGTGAGATCAACAAGTTTTGTGAGGATGCGACGAAGAAGGCCGTCCGCCGTCCGCATATGCTGTTCTTCAACGCGGCCCAGGACCATGTCATTCTTTCATTCTTGAGCGGCCATGTGCTCTTCATGGACGCGGCGACCAAGAAGCCGGAAGCCTGTCTGTCGATGGGGAAAAATGCGCACGCGGCCTGGCCGACGCCTGATCAGAAGATGGCCATTACCGCCAACATCGCTGAGAAAAAGTTCATCCGGATCTGGACGGACTATGCTGCCCACAAATATAGCTTCGATCCTGAGAAGGATGTGCTCAACTTAGCGGCATTGGAAAATGGGGAACGTCCGGACACCTCGCCGATCTGCCCCATTACCGAATCGTCCAGTCAGTATGCGTTTGTCACGCTTCGTGGAGGAGGACTGTTGGTCTTGGACGTGACCGCCACGCCGCTCAAGGTTGTGGCGACGTTAGATAATAACCAAATCCATCCCGCCGGCTGCGGCGGGATTCAAGCCGGCGGCACGATGTATGTCAACTCAGGCGGCGGCTGGCCTATCGCGCCGTTGTCCTACGACATCTATGCGCTCGATATTTCGAATCTACCCAAAGCGATTACGGTCAAGCTTGTGTCGCAACGGGATGACCAGTTTGCCGACTCACACGGTATGGCATCGGTTGGACGTTATGTGTGGGGCGCAGACCGGGCCGGGAACAACGTCGAAATCATCGACACGGTGAGCAATCTGAGCGTCGGGGCAATTGATTTGGAGACAAGTGCCAACGCGGACCCTGCTCCGGATTTGATGGATACGGCGCCGGACGGCCAGTATGTCTTCGTCAGCTTGCGCGGACCGAGTCCGCTGACCGGA
Source organism: Nitrospira sp. (assembly GCA_046604365.1). Taxonomy (GTDB): domain Bacteria; phylum Nitrospirota; class Nitrospiria; order Nitrospirales; family Nitrospiraceae; genus Nitrospira_D. The sequence goes on along the minus strand of JBJACV010000013.1, from coordinate 71,266 downwards.
AATGACAAGGATGCGCACAATGCCATGGGCACGATTCCCGGTGTGGGCGTGATTCATGTGGAGGAGGGCGGACGAGTCGGCCATTACAAGGGCCAGGCGACCGTCACGAATCAGAAGGACGGCAAAGAAACCGCCGATGTCCACGGGATTGCGGTGAGAAAGTAGCCTATAGGGGGCAGCTTTCAGCAGTCTGGTGCTTGTTGAGAGCTGGCCCCCTATTTTGTGATTGGTTCAGTATGTAAACGGTGAACCCACAAATTCTCTTTGAATCGCAAGATGGAGATTGCGCATCCATCCACTTGCATTTGAATGGGCCGTCTTGTTGTTTGGATTATAGTTTAGGTTTGCACTGTCCCTATAGAAGATGCTGTAGACGGTTGCGGTGTACGGTATGTCAACTGTCACCATGTGCCCTCTGAGCCTAAGCTCCCCGAATATATTTCCTGGGTGTTCTATTTTCATTGACCAGCCGAGTTTTGTTCCGGCGGATATGATCCCGTTACCAACTTCGTCAAGAGTCGGATTTTGTCCGACCCTTGCGGGTATCTGGCTCGCAGGTATCTTTACGTCTTTATACTCGACAATCGTCCCGTGCCGGCATCCTAGAGCAAACACGAGAACAAAGCCTGTTAACAAAATACCAAAGAGTGCTCGCCTCATTGCTGCCGCTCCTAGAGATAGGATTCAATAAGAAATATCGTTTCTCCGAGTATCGCTCAAGATCGGAGAGCGGTTCTCTCAGGTCGCAACCGTTTCCAGCTTGCCAGCCTTCTCTCTTGCCTTGGTCACTCGGAGCCGCTGTCATGTATTATGTGGGTGAGGCAGGCGCGAAGTGTCGGACGATCACCTGGGGAATTTTCTGGAAATCCCGGTCGGATGTCAGAATGGGGAGCCCGTGCTGCATCGCGCTGGCGGCGATCCAGATGTCGTTACTTGCGACGGGAGTGCCAGCCTTTCTGAGGAAGGCCGCAATGATGGACCATCGGTCCGCAGTTTCGTGGTCAATGGTCAGCACCTCGACCCTGGGCGAGCGTAGAAATTCTTGTAAGGTGCGCTCATTCTCTTCCCCTCTTTTGCCCAGCAAAAACCCGGCCTTCAGTTCTCCCAACACGATGGGAGTCAGGTAGAGGCTCTCTGTCGATTCGATCAGATCGAGAGCCGATTGGTGCTTTCGGAAGATGGCGGAATAGGCTGAGGTATCGAGCAGCAGCCGGCTCATTTCCACATGTCTGGATCGATCGTTCTGAAGGATTTGACCGTGTTCTCAAATGCATCGGCTTCTTCCTTCGTCCAGGTTCCGATAAGATGATCGAGGTCATGGTAGCGCACCAGGGCTTTCTTGTTTGCTTTGCCCTCCGTCGATTCTTCCAACAGATCGATAACCGCCTTATTCACGCTGGTCTTCTTCTGTTTGGCCCGTTGCTGAACAGAACGGGCGACTTTGGGTGGAAGGTTTCGTAACGTAATCGCTTTCATGGTTCCATGTCCTTGTGCATCATCAATGCATCACAATGATGCACACTATACTGCATGGGAGGGGGTTCGTCAAACTGATGCCGGCCTGCATCTGTGTTCGTGAGATACGTGGTATGAGTTACGGCTCTCTCGGTGACGGTACGGAATCGTTCAAACGAACCGTCCGCGGTCGGTCGGAGTCGGTACTCGGCAGGTTTCGGCTTTGCCCATCCACTGGTACCGATGGCGCGCGATGTAATCGTAGGCGGCGTCACGAAGGGGACGGGGAATTACGATGCCGAGGTAGAAGAACGGCCAGAAACCTGACAAGTGTTTCACGATTCTCAGGGCAGCCGTGGACTTGGTGTACACGTGATCCTGTTCCAATAGCAGGAAGGTCTCAAAGTCTTTGGTGGGGAGGCGAAGTGATTTTAGGAGTTGTTGCGCCGGCTCAGACTGAAGCGTGCCGAATTTGAATTTCGCATGGGGGTCATGGTCGATCGTGAAATTGACCCAGGCATTGCACCAATTGCAGATTCCGTCGAACAGGATGAGCCGTTCAATTCTGTCCCACTCATGCATGGGTTGCCCGTATCTCGTGAAGCGCAGGATGGGAGAACTGGGCATACATCTTTGATTGCGAGATACGAGATACGCTTCACGAGGAACGAATACTTAAGCGATTTCGCGACGAACCGTCATGAATAATGCGGGCTAGGTCATGTCGCCCGATGGACCAAACCGTCCCGTCTCGCCCAACGGCCGTTCGACCCGGAGATTGTCCGCCTGGCTGGAACTGATGTCGAGTTCTTCCGCGGGAGGAGTCCAGCCGAGCTTTTCCAGGGTTTCGAGCGCGATCAGCCTGAGCGCGTCCTTGGCGGTCAGTCGGACGGATGCGTAGGAGAGCACCCGTTCTTGTTCCGCTTCCACCTCGGACGCTTTGGGATCATAGAGGAAGGCGATTAAGGGTTCGATAGCCGTGTCGCCGATGACCGCCAGCGCGGCCGCTGCTTTTTCCCGCAGTACGCCGTCCTTGAGTAAAACGATCAAATCGGGAATTACACGGGGATCGCGGAATTGGCCGAGCGCCGTGGCGGCGGCCTCCTTGATGAAGGCATCTTCACTCACGATGCAGCCGGGAGTCGGCGAGCCTTCCTGCTTGATCCCTTTTCCTTTGAGCGCGTCCAAGACCGCCGGGAGGGCGCGCGGGTCGCCGATCATGCCGAGCGAGGCGATGGCATGCCGCTTGACCGCTCCGTCCTTCATCGCTTCGATCAGCGCCTCAATCGCGCGCGGGTCGCCGATCATGCCCAGTGCAATAGTGGCGTCTTCCCGCACGGCTCGATCCGGATCTTTCAAGGCGGCAATCAAGGCATCGACTACTTTCGCATCGCGCACCCAGGTTCGCCCAATCTGATAGTCGGTCGTCATGCCGCCCAACGCGCGAGCCGCATGGCAGCGGACGACGAAATCCTTGTCTTTGAGGTTTTCAATGAGCGGATCGACCGACGGCTGCCCGATATAGACCAGGGCCGTGCCCGCCGTTTCGCGCACGATCTTGGAGGAGTCTCGAAAGAGCTTGATCAAGGCCGGGACAGCCTTAGCATCCCCGATCTTTCCGAGGGCCTCCGCTGCTGCGCTCTTGACGGCTCCGTCGCGGTCCCGGCAGGCGGCGATCAACGCATCGACGGCGTTCGGATTCTTGATCCCACCAGCGGCTTTGGCAGCATGTTCGCGGACGCGCCACCGCTCATCTTTCAAGGCGCTGATCAGACGGTCTAGGACCACCGGTCCCATTGTGGCCACCGCATCGACGACTTGGTTCCGGACCTCCATGATGGGATCGTTGAACAGGCCGATGAGCGCTTCGGTGGCTTTGGACCCGCCGATTTTGGCCGCCCCGCAACCGGCGTAGGCGCGCACGGACCAGAAGTCGTCGCCGCAGGCGCGGATCAACGCATCCAATGTCGAGGGTTCTGCTCGTTCGGCCAATGCCTTGGCGGCTTCTTCGCGCGTGGCGTCATCCACATCCTCCAGCGCTTCCAAGAGATCTTCGAGTGTCTGTGTCATGGGGATGGTTTCTGGTTGTAATAATCATCCCGTTCGCCGCCGTGGGGGTACATGCGTTTGCATCGCACGATCAGCGTCTGGGTGCCGCGCCCTTCGATACATTGATCGAGCGATGCGGCGAAATCGAGTGTGCCGTCGAGCGTCACGGCAAAAGGGAAATCGAACGTAAAGCTGATGAACTTGTAGGCACCGGGTTTCAACGCAAGTGCTCGCAGTTCAGAGGTCTTCGGCGCATCGAGCGATTCAGGATCAGAGGCCCAAATGGATGGAGTGACGCCCGGCACTTGCCACCACGAGGGCGGAACCAGTTTCGTCGCATCGATGGTAATGGTGTGCTCTTTAAGGTGGGCCGGCGGCGGCCCGCTCGCCAATCCCGTCCCAATCGGGGTGATGGCCAGTAGTCCCAGGAGCAATCCACAGCACATGAAGGTTCGGCGGCGTATAGACAATGCATGAATCATGGTCGTTACGGTTTCTTGGCGGACGATCCGGTTGAGGAGGCCGCCGCAGGCTGGAAGATTTCTTCGACTGCCGTACTGTCCCATTCGGTATGGGTGTCCAGTCCAAGAATACGCATCACGGTTGCTCCGGTGTCGATAATCGAGACCGGCCGGCGAATGACTTGCCCCGGCTTGATCCCGACGCCTGATACGATCCAGGGGACTACCGGCGAATCGGCGGCGGGAGCGTCGGCGCCCAGGTCGATTCCCTTTCCGCTGAGCGCCGTGACCATGATCGTCGTCCGGTTCGTCAGCGCATATTGCTTGAATACATCCAGCACCGATTGTATGGCCGTATCGACCGTACGCAGCGCCTCACGATATTCTTTGGAGTTCCAGCCATGCGCAACTCCCGCTCGGCCGGCCTCCGGAAGATGAACGACCAACAGATGCGGCAAGGCGAGAATCGCGTGTCCGTACCCATGGCCGCTCGTCGCTTTCTGAAAATATTGTTGAATATAGGAGACGATCTTGGCCGTACCGCATTCAGGCCGTAGGGCCCCGCAGAGCTGATAATCGGTGTAGGGCTCGGGCCTTGCCAGTTGGTACAGAGATTCATCCATGAAGAAGATGGCGCTGTCCCGGCCTCCGCTCAAATCGAGGTAGTCGAACAGGCTGGGCGCACGGGAGTAGCCCCGGCTGATTTCAAAGAAGTTCCAGGTAATGCCATGTTTCTCGACCGGAAGGCCGGTGAGCAACGACGCCATCATCGGGAGCCGGAGAGCCGGCTTCACGCCGGTCGCAGACCATGTGGCCGCTCCGTTTTTCACCAGTTTGCTCAGGCTCGGCATGGTCCCGGCCTTGAGCGAGTCCTGGTCGAAACCTTCTAAAACAAAGAGGATGACATGTTCCGTGGGCGATGCGGATATAGTGGCGTCCCCGACGGGATTCGGCGCTGCGTACGCAGGGAATCCGGCGGTCATTTCAAGGAATACCACCGTGAGACCGACACAGTATGAAGCAAGATATCGGAGGGCGCTTACCATAGGACTGTCACGCGGGATGTTCCTCAAGATGAACCAGGCACGTCCGGTACCCTAGCACGCGAATTTTCTGGAAGGCAAGATGGTTGGGAATCAGTTGTGTCGCTGGCGAAACGGGGCAGCGGGTGGTATCGTGAAATTCAGCAGGATGCTGAAAAAGTCGGCCAGCGGAGTCGTAGTGCGTCGGTCCTCTTCAACGGGGGGAGTGAAGACGATGCCGGATCGGTCAGATCAACAGCCGATGACTCCACGGCCACAGCGCCTTCTTCGCCATCTCCTTTTTGTCCTCATTCTTATCGCCATCTGCGTGGGTACGGCTCCTGCCCGGGCTGAAGTCAGGACGGTCAGCGCGGAGGGGGAACATCGGATGGGAGACCGTGATACACGCGAAGATGCGGTCCGGCTTGCCACCGAATCGGCCAAACGGAACGCACTCGAACAGGTGGCCACCTACCTGGAAAGTGTCACGGTGGTGGATGGCATGAACATCACCAGGGACGAGATTCGTACCTACACGGCCGGCTTGGTGGTTGTGCTCGACCAGCGCATCGGGACCACGCTTGACGGTGAAACCGTTGTCGTGAAGGTGGATCTTCTGGCGCAAATCGACACAAAAGAAGTGGCACAAGCCATTGCGGCGTTGCGGGAAAGTGAAGATGCTCGCGTGCAATTGGCGGCGTTGAAGTCGGAGAATGAGCAACTGCAACAGGAACTCGATGCGGCGAATCAGGCGTTAGGTACCGCCTCAACGTCAGAGCAAACGCAGGAAGCGGCACACCGGAGGCAGGACATTCTCAATCGCGTGCAGTCGAACGCGATGATTTCTCAAGTCTGGACGGACTGGGTCCTGGTGTCGCCGGTCGGGTATTCCCATTCCTGGATGAGTTCGCCGCACGCCCTGGCTCTGTTGGCGAGCGCCCAAGCTCTGTATCCGGCCAGCCCGCATATCGTCGTGGCGCAACGGGTGATTGCCGGCGGGCAACCGCTGACGCCTCCATCGCCCCCGCAGCCGCCTGCGCCGGGAAGTGCCCCGTCTCGAATGCCGACGTACGAAATTGTTTCTGCACCGGGCTCGTCCGACGCTCCCCGCACATTGAACGAGATTACGCACCGGGCGCCGACAAGACCGGCCCGCATCGGCAATGAGGCCCCTGCCGATCAGGGGCAGGGCGCGCGCCATTTCACGGATGCCCATCGGCCGAATCTTTTTCTTGCGCCCTCGGCGGGGCAACCGATGGCTCCGTCGCGATCAATGCCGCGCACGAAACAGTTTTTTGAGCAGAACGGTCGATTCGGGCAAGCGCCTGGCTCCGATGGGCATCCGTCGGCGCCAAGATTTTCGCCGCGAGAGGGTCTTGAAAGCCACTCGCCTGCGGCCAGGCAGTTCAACCCAGGTCGTTCTCCGATGTTGCAACAGGCACCGCGCGTTCCTTCCCAGGTGGCGCCTCGGTCCTTCAGAGGAGGCGATTACAGAGGCGGCGGGGCCATGGAAGGGAGAGGTGGAAGAGGTCAGGGCCAAGGACGGGGAGGCAGGAATTGAAAAACGGGATCAAGACACTCGTCATCATGGCCGGCCTGTGGGGCGCCGGCTGGTTGCCGGTGCCAGAGGTGCTTGGGGCGGAACCGGGAGATGTGCGGTCGCAGGCCGAACGTTCCTTCGATCAGCTGACACAACATCAGAATGGAACTCGATCTGTCGATGCGTCCGGCGGCATCAGGCAAGCCGCTGAAACAAGCCACGGCTCATATCCGTCCGATCGATATTGGGTCGGCAAGGGACAGGGTGATCTGGCCAAAGGCAAGCTCGTTTGCCAGCGGGTCTCTGAGCTATCGGCCCGCACGGATCTGGCCAAGCAGATTCGAGTGCTGGTGAAGGAACATATGGTTGATCGGGTGCGCGAGCGGTCGGGGCGTGAATCAGAGCAGGATATCGAGCTCACCCGCGAAGAAATCGTTCAGGAATATTTGCAAGGGGTCACGATCGTCGACCGCTACATCGACGAAGCGAATCACCTCTGCACCGCCACTGCAGTGATGCCCAAGACTCCCGTGCCGCCGAAACAGGCGTCCGATGGCGAAACCGTTCCCTCTGTGGCCAGATAAGATTCTTCATCTCTCTTCTTGTTCCCGTTCACCTTTCACGCGCCAGCCCGCATTATTCATGGCAGTTTGTCGCGAGAGCGCATGGAATCGTGTATCTCGTGAAGCGTGTCTCGTATCTCGCAAACAAGGATATCCGGCACGGAAATGTTCTTTCCGTCGTGCGCTTCACGCTCGCCTCGCTGAGTCGAAGCGGGCTTCACGAGATACGAGCGACGAAGAACGGAGCAGCGGATCGGCGATTGCAGCAGAAGTGCTCGTTAATAGTGCGGACTAGGATTGCACTTTCTCGCCTTCTTGCGGTAGAACCCCCTTCCTATGCCGAGCGAAAATAACTTTCAGCACGACGAACTGTCACGGAAGCATCCCGGCGATCGTCTGGCGACAGCCGAACTGACAGCCGGCGCGCAGCCGGAGTCTCCGGCTTGGCTGGATGCCATGGCCCAACAGGGAGCGACGCTTGCACATGCTGGGGTTCGTGCCATTGTGTTCCTTCACGGATCGATCCATGGCGCCGATGTCTTCGGCATGCAACGACTGGACGAGGTCGGAGGCCTCAAGCGCGGCTACTCGCGCGGCGTGTCCGGACTGGATGCTTTGCTGTCGCTCATGCGGGAGGGAGACAACGGTATTCAATCGCTTGCCGCCGGAAGAACGCCTCCGTTGGCCGACGATGACGCGACGAAGCGATCCTTGGACGACCAAGCCGGCGATGCGGGGAACTTCACGAACAGCTATGTGGCGCTGTATCAGCGAGCCATCAACCAGCGCACAGTCTTACCCATCGTGTGCCGCCGTATCCTCTGGTCTTCAGAACATCATCACCTGGGCCGCGTCATCGGGGCCGTCCGCCTGCTTGATTCATTGCGCGCTCTGTGCGACAGCCAGAAATTGGGCAGGGGAGAGAGAATTCTGGTCCAGGCCCATGGGCAAGCAGGGCTGGTGCTGGCGCTGGCCTCGAATCTGCTCTGTCCCAGTCCGATCACGGGACGGTCCAAACTCTTAAGCGTTCTTGCCGCCTATGCGGAACAGAACGGCCAGACTGAGCTGGCTGCGATGGTTCGACGCATCGAACCTCTGCTCTCTGCACAGGCGCTGCTGAACGGCGCGACTCTCGATGTTGTCACGATGGGGACGCCGGTGCGGTATGGGTGGGACCCGTCAGGATTGGGGAAGATCTTACATATCGTGAACCATCGAAACCTTCGCACCGACGGCAAGACGTGGCTCGCGAAAATGGAGTTGCCGCAAATTACGATGGAAATGCCGATTGCCTGGGGCGGCGATTATGTCCAGGAGCTCGCAGTGGCCGGTAGCGACGCGATGCCGACGGACGAGGCAGCCAAGGCGGCGAACAAAACCCTGTGGGAGATGGTCGAGCCGTACGACGGATTCGAGCGCTGGCTGGAATGTGCCCGGCGGGCGGTACGGTTTCCCAGCGAGGGGCGATGTCTGCTGGCCGACTACAAGGATTGTACGGGATCAACGAACGTCCGAGATCACTACTACGGCCACACGGCCTATACACGCCTGCATGCGATGCTGTTCAATACGGCGGAGATTGCAAAGACATTCTATCCTGCAAGATAAACCCGGCCTAGCGCTTCACACAAGGTTTGGGTTTCATACCGGCGGCTTGTCTCGTCCGCATTTCCAGCAGGTTCCAAACTGACTCTCGTGACGCTCGCCGCATCCGGCGCATGTCCAGGTATCTTGGTTCGATGGCACTATCACCAGACCTTCTTCAAGGACTCTCCGCGCCTGATCGTAATCCTCGTTTCGGATCACCCATAGTTCCGGGAACGTCTCCGTAAAGGGAATCTCTCCGGCAAGGCCAGATATACGCTGATTCTTGATCGTGCAACGGATGCCGGCCTGCTCCAGCCACTCCTTGCGCATTTCCACCTCGATCAAGCTTTGAGATACAAAGACTTGTTTCATCGAAGGGAGGATTCTATCCCAACGTTTTGAAATAGTCTCCATCCCGGACTCCTCAGGCGACCACAACCACGCGGATGCCTCGTCGATGGCGGAAAAATTATAGGACATGGCGAGTCCGAGTTCGTGATTGCTCACCCTCACCAAGCTCCCAGGGGCATGCGCTGATAGCTAACCATCAGATTACGGGTCGGGGTGAGAAAAAGACTTCCGACACCTCTCGTTGTCTTCTCAAGTTGGGGGTCTCCTGAGGGATGCCGATAGCCGCTTCAGGGAACAAATGTACTACGGTAAGTCATCTGGCCAGTGAGGTGAAAGGTGTCCTGTTGAAATACGCTGCTCTGAAGGCTGGCAATATTTTAGATTGACTAACCCCGCTCTCTGTTCTTAGTATTTAACACTTAGCGCTACTGACGTTTCAGCGTGTGGAGTTAGCTATCTCTCGCGCCACCAACCATTCTTAGCGCGATCGATTCTCCAGTCTCCGACGCTCCAACGCCGTCATCTCTCCCAAGCACCGATCATGAGGCCGGCATGATTTTGAGGCTTACGAGGGGTTGGCAATCCCGATCTCCCACCGTACAAGCTGCAGCAGGATATCGGTGTGTCATCAAGCAAAGGCTCCTGCGGCCTTGCTCGACGAGCATTGTCCTGCTGATTTCGAGCGAATTGAAAAAGACCGGCCATCATCCATGCCACACAGGAGGATGCCACGACCCAAACTAGCGCTGCTCAAGAACGTTGCGAGCAATTCTTCTAGAAAGGAGTGCACCATGAGCCTGCAAACCATGGCCAGCCAATTTGTGGAGTTGTGCAACGAGGGCAAGAGCTTCGACGTGATGCACACAATGTACGCTTCCGACATCGTTTCCGTCGAACCCAGCGGCGAGGAAACTGCCGGCAAGACACAGGTCATCCTGAAGTCCGAACGCTTTCAAGCCCAGAACCCCATCGGCGGCGAAAAGGTCCGCGGTCCGTTCTTCAATGGCCCCGACCAGTTTGCGGTCCATTTCACCCTCGACATCACTCCGAAAGCCACCGGCCGGCGGATCACGGTGGAAGAGGTTGGCGTCCACACGGTCAAGGACAACAAGATCACGCGAGAACAGTTCTTCAACGAAGGTACGCGGTAACACTACAACGGAGCGGAGTACTAAACTCTTCTACTTATTTAGGAAGCAATCATGAACACCATGACTTAACGCAGCAAGGGCGATCTCAGCACACGTACGCTCACCCGCAGAAAGGAATTCCTATGTCCACGCCAAGCCAAACCCGCACCAAGCCAGCCAGGGGATTAAAGCAGGAACAGTCTGCGCTTCTTTCTGCCGCCCAATCCAACCCGAGTATCAGAACAGGAGAAGCGATCAATTACAAGGCATGGGTCGTGAAGGCGGCGAAACAGTCGATGGTCCTGGAAGCCGTTGGGCTTGAACCTCTCGGGACAGAGGAAGTTGAAGTCAAGGTCGAACACACCGGATTATGTCACTCAGATCTCTCCGTCTTGAACAATGACTGGGGCATTTCGCAGTACCCCGCGATTCTCGGCCATGAGGTCATCGGTCGGGTCTCGGCTATGGGTCCGAATGCCAAAGGCCTGAAGGTCGGGCAGCGCGTCGGCGTCGGCTGGAGTTCGAGTAGTTGCATGCACTGTCACCAGTGCATGTCAGGAAGCCATCACCTCTGTCCTCAAGTGCGATTTACCATTGTCGGTCATCGCGGCGGATTTGCGACCCACATCCGTGCGCATTGGGCCTGGGCCTTCCCGATTCCGGACACGCTGAACTCCGCCGACGCAGGACCACTCTTGTGTGGAGGAATCACTGTCTTCTCGCCGCTGGCGATGTACGCCAAGCCGACCGACCGGGTAGGCATCATCGGCATTGGCGGGTTAGGGCACATGGCTCTGAAGTTCGCGGCCGCCTACGGCTGCGAAGTGACGGCGTTCACGTCGAGCGAGGGCACGTTTGATGATGCCAAGAGGTTCGGGGCGCATCACGTCGTGCTGAGTAAGGACTCGGCGGCGATCAAGAAACTCGGCGGCCGTTTCGACCTCCTGATCAGCACCGTCAACGTGAAGCTTGATTGGGACGCACTGATCGGCACGCTCGCACCAAACGGCCGGTTGCACGTTGTCGGTGCCGTGTTGGAACCGATCCCGGTTGCAGCCTTCTCGCTCATCATGGGACAGCGGAGCGTGTCAGGTTCCCCGACTGGCTCGCCGGTGGCGATCGGGACGATGCTCGACTTCGCGACACGGCACCATATCACGCCGCAGACCGAGCACTTCCCGATGAGCCAGATCAACGAAGCCTTCGCCCGGCTTAAAGCAGGCAATGCCCGTTACCGCATCGTGCTGGATGCGGACTTCTGATTTCCATTTGGAGATCTGTCCCCTGCGCGATCAGGTTTGTTTAGAGAGGGGGGGCCACCATTTTTACTCCACGCCGTAACGAGCCGGATCGTGCGGCTTAGCCATGGAGCATCGTCAAGAAGGCCACGCGATGAGGCACTTCCCGTGAAAGCGATCCGCTTGCATCAAGCTGGTGGCCCGGAATCGCTTCTCTATGAAGAGGCACTGAAACCGATCCCGAAGGACCATCAGGTGCTCGTTCAGGTCTATGCTACTGCGATTACGCCAACAGAGTTCGACTGGTACCCCACATTCCATACGCCTGAAGGCGGCATGAGACCGTTTCCGATTATTCTGAGCCACGAATTCTCGGGTGCGGTCGAAGCGGTTGGATCGGATTGCACGGGTGTACAGGTGGGGGATCGTATCTATGGACTGAGCGATTGGTTCATCGACGGAGCGCAGGCGGAGTATTGTGTGACCGTTCCTGCCAACATTGCCCAGAAGCCTGTCACGCTTGGACATACTCAGGCCGCGGCGGTACCGATTTCAGCACTTACGGCCCTGCAGGCGCTTCTCGATCGCGCACAGCTTTCGGCAGGACAACGGGTGTTGATCCATGGTGCAGCCGGTGGTGTCGGCAGCTTCGCGGTGCAATTGGCCCGGTGTCAGGGCGCACACGTGATCGCAACGGCTTCGGCAGCGAACACCGACTTTGTAAAGTCGCTCGGCGCCGATGAAGTCATCGATTACCGGACAACGCCGTTTGAAACGGTCGTCGGAGACATGGACGTGGTACTGGATACTGTCGGAGGAGACACGAGAGACCGTTCGTGGGGCGTACTTAGAAAGGGTGGTCGCTTGGTGACCATTGCGGCAGATGCCGAAGGGTCGGATGAACAGCGAGTGCGCGATGCCTTCTTCATCGTCGAACCGAACCGGAATCAGTTGATAGACATTTCGCGTCTGATCGATACCGGTGTCATCCGACCTGTTGCGGGTGCCGTCTTTCCGATGGAGAACTTTCGGCAGGCCTACGAACAGAAGCCTGTGCGTGGCAAGACTGTACTCAGCATCGCTGAGGAGTGATGGATCGACAACACACACGAGAAAGGGACACGCCCATGAAGACGATCGCAACATGTATCCGCACAGTAGCGAGACAGACACTGCAGTGGACAATACTGGTCGGGTCGACTCTGGTTCTGGGGCAGGCCGCGCTGGCAGAAGACACAGTATCGGTGCTGATTAAGCAGCGGTTGGCCGATATGATCGGCAAAGAGGGCACGGTTCTGATTGTGGACTACGCTCCGGGCGCCGCATCCGGACCTCACATTCATCCGGGTTCGGTGTTCGCCTATGTCTTGGAGGGAGCGGTAGTCAGTCAGGTAGGGGGTGAGAGACCCACGACGTACACGAAAGGTCAGAGCTGGTATGAGTCTCCCAAGCAACCGCATCTCGTATCCAAGAATGCGAGCAAGACCGAAGCGGCCAGGCTTCTGGTGTTTCTGCTGTCACAAGAGAGCGAGCCGCTCGTCGTGCCGATTAACTCACTCGACAGTGGGAGGTAATCTTGGATTTCGCAGACCTGACAAAATGACCGCTGCCAAGATAGTGCCGAAAGAGTATGCGCAGAAACTAAATGGGGAGGCCACGCGCAGCCTCCGCGTGTTACCCACCGCTGTCCATGTTTCAAGTCGATGACCTCAAATAGGAGGGATCAAGCCATGGAACGCATCCTGATCGTCGGTGCCGGATTCGCCGGCATGTATGCAGCCTTGTCCGCCGCGCACCTGAGGGACAAGCAAGGTGTCTCGCCCGACACCCTCGAGATTGCTGTCATTGCGCCGGAGCCCCGGTTGGTGATCCGCCCCCGTCTCTACGAGCGTGCGCCCGAAACCATGGTGGCACCGCTCGCGGAACTGTTCGCTGCCGTCGATGTCCGGTACGAACAGGGTCGGGTCGACGTCATCGAATCCGCCGGCAAGTCGGTCGTGATCGTCGGACCCGATGGCATGCGGCGCACGCAGCGCTACGACCGTCTGGTGCTGGCTGCAGGCAGCCAGGGGGTCAAGCCGGACATCCCCGGTCTCGCCAAGCACGCTTTCAGCGTCGATCAGATCGAGGACGCGATCGCACTTGACCGCCACCTCAATGCCTTGGCAGGACGGCCATCCTCCGCCGCCCGCGACACGGTGGTCGTTGCCGGCGGCGGGTTTACTGGCATCGAGGTGGCGACCGAAATGCCATCCCGCCTGGGCGCTATCCTCGGGCCAAAGGCACATGTCCGCGTCATCATCGTCGAGCGCAACGATGCCATCGCCCCGGCGATGGGCTCCAGTCCGCGTCCGCTGATCGAGAGGGCGCTACGCGAGGCCGGCGTGGAAACCAGGCTCGGCGTAGGCATCTCGGCGCTGAACGAGAGCCGTGTCATCCTGAGCGACGGGCAGTCCATCGAGAGCGCGACTGTGATTTGGGCGGCCGGCATGCGCGCGAATCCACTCACTGAGCAGGTCAAGGCTGAGCGCGATCGTTCCGGTCGACTGGTGGTTGACCGCAATCTGCGCGTTCCCGAGGTGCCGACGATCTTCGCAGCCGGTGACACCGCGCATGCGGCGACGGACGAACTGGGCCACCGGACACTCATGTCGTGCCAGCATGCCAACCGGCTCGATGCATCCGCCGGGTTCAATGCGACGGCCGACCTGCTCGACGTGCCGCTCGAGCCATACCAGCAGAAGAACTACGTCACCTGCCTCGATCTTGGCCCGTCCGACGCCGTGTTCACCAGAGGCTGGGATCCCAAGGTCGAGTTGAGCGGCGACAAGGCGAAGGCGATGAAGCGCGAGATCAACACGCAGTGGATCTATCCGCCGCGCGCCAACCGCGCAGACGCCTTCAAAGCCGCCGAGTGGGCGCGGCTGGTCGATTACTAGAGCAGAGCGCGGCGGCTGGTCATGGCCTCTCCTGTGGGGCGCATCTCAGCACAGTCGAACTTCCACGCCAAATGTCTAGTCTTCTGGGGGGAGGGGGTGAGGTCATCTGTCCATCACTCACTACCGAATTGCTTGTGGGGGTAATCAGAAAGACGGGGTAGTCATGTCTGGCTCCGTCGTATCTGCTGTGCTTCACGTACCAAGCGTGTTGAACACCTGTCTGAGCGATGATAAGAAAAGACTCCCGACACCTTTTGTTGTCCGACACCTTTTCTTGTCCTCTCAACATACGTAAGGTATGGTGAAGCATGCCCTCCGCTCGCGCCTGCTTCCGAGGCTCTTCCAGAATTCTCCTTGCACTCACGCTGCTGCAGCTATGGAGTGTGGCGCCGCTGTGCGCTGAATGGCTTCTCGTCGATCGGAACGACAAAGCGAAGGTCTATGTCGATCCCGAGACGATCAGCCGGAATGGTGAGGTGGTCAGCGTCTGGGTGTTGGATGATCTCAAGACGGCCCAGACCAGAGGGTTCAGCACGTTCCTCTCCACTCGCGCTCAGGAAGAACACGATTGTGTGAATAAGCGCTTTCGCCTGGTGGCTATTGAGCGGTTTGCTGGAAATATGGGGACCGGCCAATCGATCTATAAGAAGTCAGGTGAGTCACACTGGGCACCCATCCCACAAGAGACCATGGCGCAATCGGTGTGGAAATTCGTGTGTGGGAAGAAGTGAAGGTGCAGCTTACAGAAGGAGAAGCCTCTATGAATCGGCTGCAAGGAAAAGTCGCGGTGGTCACCGGCAGCGGCAGCGGTATTGGGAAGGCCATCGCGCTGCGATTCGGCGAAGAAGGGGCGAAGGTGGTGGTCACTGCCAGGCGGCTGAATCTTTGCGAACAGACTGTCGCGCAGATCAAGAAGCACGGCGGGGAAGCCTGGGCGATTCAGACGGATGTGTCCGACGAACGCCAGGTGGAAAGGCTGATCGAGGAGTCGGTCGAGAAGTACGGACGGATCGATATCCTCGTCAACAATGCAGGCATCGGCGGCGGCGGACGGCTGGCCGCCACGACGACCGAATCGTTCCACGAAGTGATAAAGACGAATCTCTATGGCACCTTCTTCTGCTGCCGAGCCGGATTCACACAGATGAAGAAACAGGGCGGCGGGCTCATCATCAACATGTCGAGCGTAGCCGGCGTGCAGGCCTGGGCTGGAACGGGAACCTACAGCGCCTCCAAGCACGGCATCATGGCGCTGACCAAATCGCTGGCGGACGAAGGCCGGTCGTCCAACATCAAAGTGAGCGCGATCTGTCCCGCCGGCGTCGCGGACAACTTGGTTGATGCCTCGCCGGACGAAATCGAGCGGAGCGAAAAGATCAGCCCCTTCGACATTGCCGAGACGGCCGTCTATTTGGCCAGGCTCGGCAAACATGCGGTGGTGCATCAGATCGTGGTGGATCGGCTGGGGGCGGAGTGGTGAAGAGTCGCTGGGTGGGTAAGTCAATAGTCATGCCTGGCCCCAATTCATAACAGGCGGGGAACATCCTTGTCATAACCTATACACTCAGGAGCCATGGTCATGAAAAAACTATCCGCGTCATCAGTGCGAGGCTGGCGAACCGCAAAGAAAAAAAGCGCTACCACGAAGCGGCGGATTGATTATTCGGACATCCCTCCGTTGTCCAATAAGCAATTGGCCTCGATGCGCCGTGTGGGGCGGCCACCCTTGGGCGAGGAACCGCGACAGCTGATTGCCATTCGGCTCGATGTGGGGGTATTGCGCTGGCTGAAGTCGCTCGCAGCTAAACGCCGCGTTCCCTATCAATCGCTCATTAACGAGTTGCTTGCAGGGGAAATGCGAAAGGCGGGGTAGTCATGTCCGGCTCCATCGCATCAGCTGTGCGTTGGGATTCATGCGCTGAACGTGTCGAATACCTTCCTAGGGCGATGATGAGAAAAGACTCCCGACACCTTTTCTTGTTCCCGTTTCGATCCATTCCCGGGTGGCGGTTTCGACGTTTGCCAGCGCTTATTGGTACGTGACCCCATCTGCTGCACAGCCCGCCAGCTCCGGCACTTCGGCGATGAGGCCTGATCGTCCTTACTCCAATAGAGGATGATTTCGTACTTGCTCATTCGGGTCATATTCTATTCATGGAGGTGTGGGAATTGGGATAACCCTCCCATAAACCTCTCAAGCTGGCACGGCCCCTCGAAATAATAATAACCTGATTTGGGTTAATCCGAAAATAGGTTTAGAAAGGTTTCGCGTCACAGTCTCTTTCGCGAATGCCGAAGTCTACCTTTACAAGCGACTATGAGAGTTTCCGGCTCCTTCTCATCGAAGCCAGAAGTTCTGCCAATTTGACTCAGGCCGCGCTCGCGGCGAAGTTAGGCCGACCACAGTCGTACGTATCGAAGTATGAGCGCGGTGAGCGGCGTCTTGATGTGATCGAGTTTCTCCGGGTTGCCCGAGCGATAGGAATTGATCCCCATCACTTGATGCGGAAGCTCCAACAAGACCCTGTCTCTCTAAAACAGCAGAAGTCATCGTGAAGATCGTTCGAATAGAAACATTGATCAGCACAGGTCCGTTCTCACAGTCAGCCGAATGGCAAGCCCTTCGCAGTAGAATTGTGGATTCGATTAAAAAGGTTGGGTGGCCGCCACGTTCAACAACATTCACGATCTACCCGGAACTGGGGAAAGAGAGACGAAAGGGGAATGGCGTTACGCCGATCAAGAATGGCCTGATGAAGAGTTTGGCAAGGCAAGGATGGAAGCTGGAAGTTCCGCTCGACATTGCCACAGTTACTAAGCCTGGGAAACTCGATGCCGTGCTTCAGACGACCGCTGGGCTGGTAGCATTGGAATGGGAAACAGGAAACATTTCTTCCAGTCACAGAGCTTTAAACAAGATGGCGCTGGGACTGTATAAAGGAGCGCTTGCTACGGGGGTATTGGTGGTGCCGAGTCGCGATCTCTATCGCTATCTTACCGATCGGGTCGGGAATTGGTCAGAATTGGAACCTTACTTGGATTTATGGAAGAGTATTCCGTGTCGCTCCGGTATTCTTGAGATCATAGTTGTAGAGCACGACGCCACGAGCACAAAGGTCAAACGGATTCCCAAAGGAACATCTGGACGGGCATTGGAGTAACCACTTCAATCTTCCTCGATATAGTCTTTGTTCTTGTGAGCATGAACTTCTCCGTCTTCTAATCGGGAAACGATGTCAGCAGCGTAATCAATCTCGATCCCCAGCCACTTGCGACGTTTCTTTTCACAGACAACATAGGTCGTTCCACTTCCTCCAAAAGGATCGAGGACAAGATCGCCTGGGAGTGTCGACATCTCGACTACACGATCCAGAAGCTTCGTCGACAGTGCATTGGCTTTACGATTCTTCGATTTGAATTTCCGATGCCTAACAGGAGGGATGTCCGTCCAAACGTCCTTCAGATTAACTCCGTTCGGGTTCATCGCATCTCGATGGCCGCCATAATCCTTAATTTCACCACTGCAATGACGGCATCGTTCAATTGGCGTACGGATTTTTCGAAAGGTCTTCGGTTTTCCTTTCGAAAAATAAAGCAGGCTGTAATGGCTTGGATGTAGGCGTCCAGGAATGGGGAGACAAGCGCTGATTTCCAGAGCGATCCAATGACGAAACTCCATGCCTAACTCAAAAAGGTGGGCACCCAAGACAATGTTCCACTTTGGCAGATTGTAGAGGAAAAGCGCACCGCCCGGTTTGAGTACACGAACACATTCACACAGCCAATTTTTGCACCAGCCAAGGTAGTCTTCTTCCCTTCGCAAATCATCCGTGTTCTTGCCGTACTTTTTGCCTATGTTGAACGGTGGGTCAGCAAAGATCGTGTCAATGACCCCGTCTTTTAGCAACGGCAAGATCTTCAAACAGTCAGCCGAAAACAACGCGCCATAATCGCTCTTGTACACAGGCGACGGCACCCTCGTGTCGGGAGAAAAAAACGGAGATTCGTCGAGCCCATGGACTGGCCAGCGAAGGCGTTCTTGACGAGCACGGCTTGTAGAAACTTGTGTGTCCATGAAATATGCTCAGGAAGCACTGTAACTCACGAGAGGGTATTCTTCAACGGCGAAAACTGGCGAGCTGCTTCTATCTTTCGCATGGCCTTACGGTCGTAGACCGTCTCGCCACAAACTAAACACTCGTGAAACTCCAGTTTTGGTACTGCGTAGGTCTGCCCATGAGATTGCCCGGTCCATTTCCGCCGGACCTTCTTTATCTTGATGCTCTTACAAGTCGGGCACCTTGTAATGATAATCACCTTCTGGATCTACGGATGTGCCACGCGCCAGTTTCTGCCGACGCCGAGGTCGACTTTCAGGGGAACCGACAGGCCTAGCT
Organism: Nitrospira sp.; assembly: GCA_046604365.1. GTDB lineage: Bacteria > Nitrospirota > Nitrospiria > Nitrospirales > Nitrospiraceae > Nitrospira_D. Next base: position 52,534 of record JBJACV010000013.1, on the reverse strand, counting down.
GTTTTCCGACTGCTTCCATCTCGTGTTTCACCAGGCGCTTGGCTTCTTCCAGATCGTGATCCGGCACTTCGAAGATCAATTCGTCGTGGACTTGGAGGATCATTTTCACGTGCGGCAGATCGGCATGTAGGGCTTTGTGGACGTTGATCATCGCAACTTTGATCAGGTCCGCCGCTGAGCCTTGGATGGGGCTGTTCACCGCCATGCGTTCGCCGAAGCCGCGCTGCACCGGATCGCCGCTCTGGAGTTCCGGGATTGGCCGGCGGCGGCCCAGGATCGTCGTTGTGTAGCCTTTCTCTTTGCCCTCGGTGATGTTGCGGTCCATCAGCGCCCGCACGGCGGCGAATCGCTCAAAGAAAGTGTCGATGTATTTCTTTGACTCAGCCTGGGAGACCCCGAGATTTTGTGAGAGGCCGAACGGGCTGATTCCGTAGACGATCCCGAATACGACAGTCTTGGCGGCGCGCCGCATGTCGCGCGTGATCTGGCTGGAGGGCAGACCGAAGATCTCCATGGCGGTTGCCATGTGGATGTCTTCGCCCTTCGCAAAGACGGCGAGCAAGCGTGGATCCTGCGAGAGATGCGCCAGGATGCGCGGCTCGATCTGGCTGTAGTCGGCGCAGAGCAGCTCATGGCCTTTCGGCGCGATGAAGGCCTCGCGGATTCGGAGCCCGTAGTCGCCCTTCACGGGAATGTTCTGCAAATTGGGATCGGTCGAGGAGAGCCGGCCGGTGGCGGCGACTGTCTGGTTCAGCGACGTGTGCAGCCGTTTCGTGTCTGTGTGGATCAATTCGGGCAGCGCGTCCACGTAGGTCGATTTGAGCTTGCTGAGACTGCGATAGCTCAGGATCTGCGCGGGCAGGTCGTGCTGTGTGGCAAGTTGGGTGAGCGTATCTTCGTCCGTGGAATAGCCGGTTTTCGTTTTGCGGCCCGGCTTGAGGCCGAGCTTCTCGAAGAGCACCACAGCCAGCTGTTTCGGCGAATTGATGTTGAACTCGCCGCCCGCCAGGCCGGCGATGGTTTGCATCATTTTGTCCAGTTCATGTTCCAACTCTTTGCTCAACTGGTGCAGGCCTTCGACATCCAGCAGGAATCCGTTCCGCTCGATCTCAGCCAGCACCGGCACGAGCGGCATTTCAACATCCTGGAACAGCTTCAGGCTACCCTGTTCCGTCAGGCGATCCAGCATGATCGGCGCGATGTCTGCGATGATCCGCGCCGCCTCCGTCGCTTGCTCGCGAGAGCCGGTGTCTTCATCGAACAGGGACTTCGGCGCCTTCGTCTGTTCCTCCTGTCCCCCTAATCGTTGTCCCAACATCTCCAGGGCAAGTGTGTCCAATTGGTGGTCCCGCCGATTGGGGTTCAGCAGATAGTCCGCCACCATCGTGTCGAAATAGGGACCGGCCAGGCTCACCCCGATGCGATGAAAGGCCAATAAGACCGCTTTCAGGTCGTGTACGGCCTTGGTCCTGGTCGTGTCATGCAGGAGCGTGGTGATGGGCCTCATGTATTCGTGTACGTCGAGCGGGATGTAAGCGGTCTTGCCCCCCGACGACAGCGCGATCCCGTGAACTTCCATTTCGATGCCGGACCCGCCGGAGCGCAGGCACTCCACGGCCAGCGTCCCATGTGTCGGCAGGGATTCGACAAACATCTGCGCCGCACGCGCGCTTTCAATCGTCTCCGCCGCGGCTTGCTTCGTCTTTGGTGGCTCGTTTGACGCCTGCAAGGATTTGAGCAGCGAGGTGAATTCCAGCTCGCGGAGGAGATCGCTCAGCAGCTCCATCTGAGGCGGCTTGATCTGGAATGCTGCCGGGTCGAAGTCCACCGGACTTTCCATCTCAATCGTCGCGAGCCGGCGACTCATTCGCGCATTCTCGGCCTGCTCAACCAGCAGCGATTGGATCCGGGCCGGGGTCACTTCGCCGACTCGACTCAAGAGCTCCTCGATCGTTCCGAACTGGGCGATCAACTTCATTGCCGTCTTTTCGCCGATGCCCTTCACGCCGGGAATGTTATCCGTCGCGTCGCCCATCAAGCCCATGATTTCGACGACCCGCGCCGGTTCCACTCCGAACCGTTCACGGCACTCCGTTTCACCGGACCACCTGTCTTTGACGGGGTCGTAGATGCGGACGTGCGGTGTGAGGAGCTGGAACATATCTTTGTCACCGGTGACGATCACGACGTCGTAGCCTGCCCGTTCGGCTTTGCGCGCCAGCGTGCCGATGAGGTCATCCGCTTCATACCCGGCCTGGCGCAGGCCGGGTATCGCCAGCGCGTCGACGATGCGGTGGATGTAGGGAATTTGCGACTTCATTCCGTCCGGCATGGGCGGGCGCTGAGCCTTATAGTCCTTGAACTCCTCATGCCGCATCGTCGGCCCCTTTTCATCGAAAGCCACGGCGATCCCGTCCGGATGCCGCTCGCGGATGATCTTCAGCAGCATCGTGGTGAAGCCATAGACGGCGTTGGTCTGCAGGCCCTTGGAATTGTTCAGGGCGGGGAGGGCAAAGAACGCGCGATAGATGTAGGCGCTGCCGTCGATGAGATAGAGGGTGGGGCGTCTGTCGGTTTGCGGCGACGTCATGGGTGTTCGTACAGAGTGCTGAGATCTGAGTGGCGGATTTGTTTCCTGAGAAGTCTCAGCACTTCCTCATGGGTCCGGTGCAATGATCAACGGCGGCTTGCCGAACTTCTCGCGCATGCCGTTGAGGGCGTGCAAAACCGCCGGCTGTCCGATCAGCTTGGCTTCGACTTTGCGTTTGCCTGGAAAGTCCAACATGGAGATTCCAATGAGCATGGTCAGGATTCCCTGACCCGGCAGAAACAACATCAAAAATCCGGCGAAGAGGAAAATCGCCCCGACCACATTTTTGACGAGATGGCCCATGACTCGCAGCACCGGATGATGATCTTCCATCCAGGGGCGGGGAACCCTGATATCAAAAAAGTCAGCAGGCAGCCGGACGAGGATGAACGGAATGGCGATTAAGGAGCTGACGAAGAAGACGATAGAGAGGACGGTCAGCGCCACCAGTGTTTCGGTCGAGACATATTGTTGAACCGTTGAAAGAAACCCGTCCATCGCCGGGCATCCTAACATGCCCCCTGCTACCCCTCAAGGCGCGAAGGGAAGGATAGACCGCCTCTGTTTACGCGGCCCCATGCGGCGGCTATAATCAGCTCGTATGGAGCCTGTTCATGGATGGATTCAAGCGGCACTCGACGGCGATCGGGCTTCTCATGATTGTGGCGTTCTCCGTTCTTCCTGCCGTCCAGGCAGGAAGTCTGCCTGTTTCCGGTGAAGAGCTCCAGATCGAGGTCACCAAGAAGGGGCTTGGGAAACAGGTGGTCATCTCCCAGGGTGCGAGGGAATGGTTCATGCTGATCGACGTGACGCCGGACAACGCGGTCATCATTCGGCAGGAGACAGACCAGGGGCGTTATCTGGTCGATGAAAGCGAGACTCACGATCGCCCGATGACGCCCGGTGAAGTGGATGCCGCGATTGCCGACTATGTGAACAGCGTGAAGACGCGCGCGAGAAAGCCGTAATTCCATGTCACAGCCGCCCAAATTCGTCATCTTCGCCCATAACGCCACATACGATAAACTTCATCAAGTCGCCACGATCGGCATGACTGCGGCGGCGATGGGCAAGGACGTGATCGTGGTCCTGCTGTTTTGGACGATCAAGAAACTGGCGGAAGGGAAGATCGATCAGTTCGATTTCCCACCGGAGTATGCCGGGTCCGCCGACGAGGTGGCCCGTCTCTTGAAAGAGAAAAATGTACCGAAGATTTCAGAGATGTTTCAGGACGCCAGACATGTCGGGAAGTTCCGGCTGATTGCCTGCAGCGCCGGCCTGGAGTATATGGGTGTGGATGGCCAGGCGGTTGAAAAAAGCGTCGACGAGGTGCTGGGCCTCCCGGCCATTCTGAAGTTGACGGAAGTAGCGGAAACGAAACTCTTCATCTAGCGCGAGGCTTGCGCGAGATGCGAGACAGGCGCGACTTGCCACTCGCCGCTCTCGCCCGTCCCGCGTTTCTCGCTGGCGCTTGCTCACCGCGAGCGCGTGACTCCCACCCGATCACAATATGCCGTCAGCTTGCAGGTGCTGCAGAACGGCGAAACCGGCTGGCAGAGGTTTTGGCCAAAGGGCACGAGCAGATCGTTGAATGTTATCCAGTATTGTTCGGGTAGTTTCTTTCGGAGGGCCTCTTCGCTCTCTTCCGGCGTTTCCGTTTTGATATAGCCCCACCGGTTGCTGATCCGGTGGACGTGGATATCAACACAGATACCGGGCTTGCCGTATCCGACTGTCACTACAAGGTTCGCCGTCTTCCGTCCGACTCCCGGCAAGGTGACTAACTCGTCAATTGAGTCGGGGACGTTTCCGCCATAGTGATCGAGCAAGCGGCGGCAGATGCCATGAATCGATTTGGCTTTTGTCCGATAGAATCCGACCGGATAGATCGCCTGTTCGATCTTCTTGAGCGGCACCGCCAGCATCTCTGCCGGGGTCTGTGCCAGCGCAAAGAGCCGGTCGCTCGCCTCGCCGGTGGTCTTATCCTTTGTCCGCAGACTTAAGAGACAGGAAATCAGGATGAGAAATGGATTGCGGTCAGAGTTCCGAGCGACGATGCCGAGGACCGGCTCTTGCCATTGCCGGACCTCCTGTTGAAGAATTCTGATCGCAGCGTGAATGTGGTCCCGGCGCATCGGGGTTGGATGAAGCGGGCTTACGACTGACGAGGAGAGCGGGGACGTAAACGTGGATACGGCGATGCCGTAGACTACTCAGGCTTCCGCTTCGAGAGCCACTTCTGGCGTCGCCGTTGTGCCTCGCGTTGCTTCGCTTTTTTCCTGACGCTGGGCTTTTCATAGAAGCGGCGGCGCTTGAGTTCACGGAACAATCCCTCGCCTGCCAACTTTTTCTTGGCGACCTTGAGAGCTTTTTCAACGTTGTTATTGAAGACTTTGATTTCCATCCGGTCCGACTTTTCGCTTTCTCAGGCTTGTGCCTGTTCCTATCCATTGCCCTACGATTTCGGGGGCGGAGTGTAGCATAGCCCCTTCAGTTCCTCAAGGCTTTGCTCAACTATTCTGATTCTTTGAGCCGATGAATCCATAAGTGATTGATTAGATTGTAGTTTTAAGTTCTCCGCAACGGTATGTAGCCCTGCTTGTGCTGCCGCGCACGCCATTATCATACTGACAGTGAGGTCTGACCGGAGGGGAGACGGTGCTGAAGGAACACAGGCATGAATCGATCGTCCGACTTCGCATGCCAGCTCGGCAATTTCCAGTGGAACTTCTGTTGCCTGATGGAGTGCGCTTGAAATAGAGGCCGGCCGATCCGGCTGTTGCCTGGGGATCTTGTAGGCGTTCAATAGCCTGGTATAGGCGTCCATATCTTCCCGGACAAGTTGGCGAAGCCGGTGGGTCACTTGAACAAGACTTCGTTCTGTATCTGCGTGACGGACGAGTCGAGCCCCCATTGTTGCCAATGCGGCCGCCAGTGCCCCGACAAGCGCCGCCACGCTTCCCCCGGCCGGTGTCGGTTGGGCAGCGGCGACGGCATTCAGAAAGTCTGAAAGGGTCGGGTCCGGTTCCTTCTTGACCGCCATGGCTTCGGCCATTCTTGTTTCAAGGATTTGCGCCGGATCGAATCGCTCGAACTGCAGTGAGGCCACAGCGGCCTGGTCGAGCGCCGCCTGCGGGGCCAAACCGACGAGTTCACTTCCGGCTACCTCCACACCGTGCTCCGAGGCCTTGCTTGTCACGGCCTGCAAGGCTGTGTGCATCGAGGTCACTCGATAATCGGTGAGATTCATGGCCACTTGCACGATGCCTCGGCTGGCCAACCTCACTCCGATCGCTTTCAGGCAAGGCAGTCCTCCGTTCGATTGCCGGATGGATCGCGCGATGGTTTTGGCAATCGACAGATCGTTCGTCTTGAGATTGGCGTTGAAAGCAATGAGAGGTGGGCGCGCACCGATCACGACCGCTCCCGCAGTCTTGTGCAGATGAGGCGGGCCAAAATCAGGCAGCCAGGCCGGATCACAGTCCATCCGCGACGCCAACCCTTGCAGGCCTCCCAGGCGGATAGACTCCAACTGCTTACGGGCAGGGTTGGATGTCGCCTGTTCATACAGAAAAACCGGAATGCCGAGGCGCGTTCCGACTTGTTGCCCGACAGTGCGGGCCAGGTGAATACATTCCTCCATGCCGACATCGTGAATCGGCACAAAGGGCACCACGTCTGTAGCGCCGATGCGGGGGTGGACGCCGTCGTGCCGGTCGATGTCGATCAATTCAGTCGCTACGGTGATGGCGCGGAGGGCCGCTTCACCGACTGCGTCGGGCAGTCCGGCGAAGGTCAGCACTGATCGATGGTGGTCGGCATCCATCGTGTGGTGGAGGAGCCAGACGCCGGGTACGGCAGTCACTACCTCAATCAGGGCGTGAACGACGGCGGGATCTCGACCTTCGCTGAAGTTCGGGACGCATTCGATGAATGGCCGCATTGTCATAGTCTAGCCCACATTATTTATGACGGTTCGTGACGAAACCGCCAAGACGCCATGCGAGACGGGCACGCGGAGCCCTGAGAGACCGAAGCATACTTGAAACAGTATGTTGAGGTCACGAAGGGCGAGCCTGCCCGCTGGCCGCGCGAAGCGTGCGGCCACGCTTGTCGCAGCAGCGTATCGGCGGTTGCAGTAGAAGCGTTCATGAATAATGTGGGCTAAATGAAACGAAAAAGCCGAAGGGAGCGGTTGTTCCCCCCGGCTTTCTCTCATGCGCGCGATCGGGCTGGTTTCGCAGTAGCTACTTGGTCTTCTTCACGAACGCCTTGTAAATTCGGCCCGACTTCGCCTGCTCTTCTTCCATGCCCACCATCTGGTGGCCGGTGGTTTCGCACCAAGCCGGCATGTCTTTCTTAATGCCTTCGTCGTCGGAGACGACTTCGAGTATCTGTCCCAACGTCAGTTCTTTGATTTTCTTCGACGTGAGGATAATCGGCATGGGGCAGAAGTAACCCAGGGTATCGAGCTTGATATCGGATTGCATAGTTTCCACTCTCCGCGGGAAAAGCGCGCAACGCGGGACTGGTGGGAGCGGCGTCGTTTCTTTCCGCTCTTCTCGCCCGGCCTGCCTGTCTCGCGCGTCAGATGAACAAATTTACGCTGCCGTGCTTGGCTTCCGCCAGGTACGTCGTAACTCCGGCGAACTGATCGATGCCGTCGATCAACGTGTCCTTGGTGATTCCCATGAGGCCCATGGTAGTCGTGCAGGCGATGAATCGCACGCCGAGATCCAGCGCGGTGTCCATCAACTCGGGGACTCCCGGCATGCGATTCTGCTTCATCACCTTCTGCATCATCGCGGTGCCCAATCCACCGAAATGAAATCGTGAGAGCGGCAGCGTCTCGGCGCCGCCCTTATTGAGCGCTCCGAACATCCGGCGGAGCCAATCTTTTGCCGAGCTGGCAGCGCCCTTCTTGCGAATCGTATTCAGCCCCCAGAAGGTAAAGAACATGGTCACCTGCATTCCCATCGCGGCCGCGCCGGTGGCGATGATGAAGGCCGCCATCGCCCGGTCCAGATCTCCGCTCAACAGGACGATGGTCACTCGATCCGGCTTGGTGGCTTGGAGCTGCGCTAACGTCGTCGTCGGTTCTATTTGTGTGGCGATCATGGCGTGGCCTCGTTTCCCATACACAGACTCAGCCTTGTTTGAGCTTGTGAACAGAATAGTATGGGGTTCGTGAGGGTGTCAAGGAATGTGCCTGCGACATCCTCGTCATTGTCGCTTGACCTTCCTTTATCCGGTCGCTATAGTCACCCTCGTAGGTGCGCCCCATCTTCCGGGCTTCTTTCCTCGTCCATGAACATACCGCTCACGCCCGATATTGTCTCCGCTAGAAGCGCTCCACTCTTTGGATTCTGGTACCCGGCTGTGCCGAGCGATACCTTGCCGTCAGGCTCGATGAAAGCCCTGCAGATGCTGGGGCTTCCGATCGTGCTCTGTCGGGACCGGGAGGGGCGGCTGGCGGCGATGCGCGATATTTGCCCGCACCGTGGCATGCCGTTGTCATTCGGACGATTCAACGGCGAGCGTATCGAATGTTCGTATCACGGGTGGCAGTTCGACATGAAAGGCCGCTGCCGCTGCATTCCCGCGCTGCCGGAAGGGACTTCTCTTCAGACCGACAAGGTTGGGATTGCCAGTTATCCGGCTGAAGAAGCCGACGGTATGATCTGGGTGCATCTTGCCGACGATCGTGGAGAAACGGTTTCGTTGCCGCCGGTCCCGCGCATGCCGCTGCCATCGGAGCCGAAACAGTCGTTTCACATTTCGCTGCTGTACACCTGTACGGCAGACGACGGCGTTATCGGCCTTATCGATCCGGTCCATGGCCCCTACGTGCATTCCTGGTGGCGCAGCGATGCGAGTATGCATGAAAAGACGAAGACCTTTGAGCCGATTCCCAATGGATTTCGGATGACGGCGCACCGGCCGGCCAAGAACAGCGGTCCGTTTCATTGGCTGGAGCGTGTTTACGGAGGACCGTTGAGCACCACGATCGATTTTCTGCTCCCGAATCAGCGCGTCGAACTCATGGAGTGCGGGCGGGTATGGATGGCCAACCGGTTGATGGCCACGCCCATATCCGATATGGAATGCCGTATCGATTTCTCCGCCTATTGGCGCGGGCTGCATTGGCTTCCGTTTGGGAATCTGATTTTCCGTACGCTCACCAAGATGTTTCTGGGCCAGGATGAACGCGCCATGAAGCATCTCGCCGTGGGGCTTCGTCACAAACCATCGTCGATGTTTCTTGGCGATGCCGACATGCCGGCCAAGTGGTACTACAAACTGAAGGCCGCTCACCTCGCTTCGGTCCAGACGGGGCAGCCGATGGAACATCCCCTCAAAGAGCGGGTGACGCTGCGGTGGAGAAGCTGATCGGTCGTTCACGATGGCTTGTAGCCTGTGAAAGACCCGCAGGCTGTTCAGAAAGGCCGTCCAGCAAAGCCGCAGCGAGCGAAGAGGCGAGGCGTACGCTTCGGTACGTTGAGCCTTTGAGCGACGCGAGAACGCCGCTGGCGGACTTTATCAACAGCTTGCTAGCGTTCTGCTTCGCGGAGGAGAATGAGACCCATTGCCCGACGGATCTGATCGCGCGTTCCCAATAAGACGATGATATCGCCGGGGAGAAGTGTGGTTTTCACAGAAGGGTTGGATTCTGTGATCCCGCTTCTGGTCCACGCAATGATCGAGGTGCCGGTTCGGGGCCGCAGGGCCAGTTGATCGATGGTCTTCCCGGCTGCCGGTGAATCTTCCTCGATCCGACAAGTCTCCACTTCCACATCGCTGAGTGTGCCGCCGCGAAGGTGGTGGGCCAACTCGGGCAGCTCGCTCCGGCGCAACAGCGCATAGCCTTCCCGACGGACCTGCTCGGCCTTTCGCATCACGAAGTCTTGCGGCATGTTGTAGGTCCGCAGCACCAGCGCAAAAATCTCGATCGACGTTTCAAACTCTTCCGGCACCACATCGTCGGCGCCGAGTTGATGGAGTTCTTCCAGCTCGCGCAGGTAGCGCGTCCGGACGACGATATGAATTTTCGGATTCAAACTGCGCGCCACTTGGACGGTCCGGCGGGTCATGAACGGATCGGAAATCGCGATCACCAGGACTCGGGCATCGTCGATTTTCATATGCCGGAGCACGTGCGGGTTCGTGGCATCGCCGTAGTAGAGCGGCAAGCCGTGCTGCGCTTCCCGGCGGACCGTATCGCCGTCCAAATCCAACGCGATGTGCGGCACCTCCGTTTCACCCAGCACGCGGGCCAGGTTCCTGCCGTTCAACCCGTATCCCACGATGATCACATGGTCCTTGATGCGGAGGTGGCGTCCTTCCGTCTCCAGCACATGGGCCGTGGTCTGGCCGGGCAGCCAATGGCGGAGCCGCTGGATGGCTTCCACTTGCCGGGCGAGAAGCGGCGACAACTGCATGAGGAACGGGGTAATGATCATTGAACTGACGGAGACCGCCAGGAATATTTGATAGGGCGCGCCGGACACCAGGCCGTGTTCCTGGCCGACCTGGGCCAGAACAAAGCTGAATTCACCCACTTGAGCCAGGGCGACGCCGGTCATGATCGCCGCTCGTGGAGGGATCGACGCGGCCATCACGGCTCCGGCGCCGCTGAAAAATTTCAGAAGCAGCACGACGAGCAATAAGCCGGTGACGACTCCGGGATACTGAAGCAGGATCCGCCAATCCATCAGAATACCGATGGAGATGAAGAACAGGCTGTTAAAACTGTCACGGAACGGCAGCACCTCCGCAATGGCCTGGTGACTATATTCCGACTCGGAAATGACGAGCCCGGCGATGAAGGCTCCCAATGCAAGAGACAGCCCGCTCATCGAAGTCAGCCATGCGATGCCGAGGCAGATGACGATGATCGTCAGCAAAAAGAGTTCGCGGCTGCGGCTACGGACGATGTATTCGAGCACCTTCGGCGCTGCGTACCAGGCGGCCGCCACAATACAACCGACGATCAGAACGGATTTTCCTACGGGCAGGAGGATTGATAGGAGCGCGCCCTCGTTGGGGTCGGCCAGAATCGGCGTCAACAGGATCATGGGCACCACGGCGAGGTCCTGGCAAATCAGAATGCCGATGGTCGCGCGGCCGTGTGGTGAATCGCTTTCTCCGCTCGCCGCCAGGGCTTTCAAGACGATCGCGGTGCTGCTGAGCGACAACAGGAAACCCCAGAATACCGCCTGCGGACCCGGTATTCCCGCAATGATGCCGCCGAGCCACACCAGGACGATGACACCGCCGACCTGAATCGGTGCGGCGACCAGGAGCAGCCGCTTCAGTGAGGCGAGTTGGACCAGCGAGAACTCGATGCCGATGGTGAATAACAGCAGGACGATCCCGATTTCCGCAAGCACCTGCACGGTTCCGATGTCTGAAATGAGATTGAACCCATGCGGGCCGATCAAGATTCCGGCGACAAGAAATCCGGCGATGGAGGGCAAGCGAAACTGGTGAAAGAGAAACACCACCGCGATGGAAACGGTGTAAATAAGCAGCAAGTTGCCGAGTACGTCATTATCGTTCATTGCGAGGCCCGTAGGAGGTAAAGCCTGAACGGGAAAACATCAGGAGAATAGAGTTCTGATCCACGATCCGGATCGATGCTCACCATTTACCCGGAATGGGGTGGAGGATACCTCATTGTCCTCAAGTGAACAAGGCAAAGCCTTCAATCTCAAGCCTGGGCATGACCGTGTTCGGATGATTGTGGGTGGCCGGATCTCTTGGAGCCGGCTCAGGAGTTGGGTTTCCCCCTCCCAAAGTGGCATAGACTCCTGGAAGTCCCATTGCGTAAGTTGTGCGTGCGCGTGGACGAAGGCGGAATTATCGGGGAGCCTGTGCGCGGCTCATCGCTACATTTTTACGGAGGTGCCCCATGAGGCTCATACGGATGGTGTTTTCAGCATCCATACTCGCGGCGATGTTTTCTGGTTCCGCGTCAGCCGATACTCCGCCGCCGGCTCCTGAACCGACAGGCGTATGGGAATGCCTCACGGCGGATGGCGACACGATCTATACCAACAAGGAACGGGCGGGTTGCCGAGTCATGATGTTGAGGCCGCTGTCGGTTGTGCCGTCGTTGGAGAATATGCCGACTGTTCCCCGTCCCGCTCCAGTTGCCGCACCACATTACGAAGTGCCCGGCTACCAAGACCGGTTGTCCGGCATGGGAGGGCGAAATGTTCCAGAGTGGGCTAGAGATTGGCATGCGAGCGTTGCCCCAGGCGGGTCCGTACAAGAAGAAGTCTGCTCGCTCTACTCGGAATGGCTTCACATGGTTCAAAAAACCCGAGGGGGGGTCTTTTACGGGTCCGATCCCTCATACGGCGGCGACCTTTCCGGCCGCAATCAGCGTGGAGCCAGTTACTCTTTCTACGACAACGCGCGCTATGTGACGCTGTCGAATATCTTCGGGAGAGGATTCATTCCGATAGGGTGTCCGTAGGCTCCCCACAAGGGAGAAGGCTGGTTTTTATCAGGCTTGGTAAAACTCTCGATACCACTTTACGAAGCGAGGAATGCCTTCTTCGATCGGCGTGGCCGGTGCGAATCCGACATCGCGCGTGAGGTCGTCGATGTCGGCGTAGGTAGCGGGCACATCGCCGGGTTGCAACGGCATCAGCTTCTTTTCTGCCTTCTTGCCGAGCGCCTTTTCCAATACCTCGATAAAATGCAGCAGCTCCACCGGCTGGTGGTTGCCGATATTGTAGACGCGGGCCGGTGCCGAACTGGTGCCGGGGTCCGGCTTGTCTCCTGACCAGGCTGGATTGACCGTTGCCGGGTGATCGAGGGTTCGGATAATGCCCTCGACGATATCATCCACATAGGTGAAATCGCGTCGCATGTTGCCGTGATTGAACACCTCGATCGGCGTTCCTTCCAAAATTGCTTTCGTGAAAATGAACAGCGCCATGTCAGGCCTGCCCCACGGGCCGTAGACCGTGAAAAATCGCAATCCTGTACAGGGAATCCGGTATAAATGTGCGTAGCAGTGGGCCATGAGTTCATTGGCTTTCTTCGTGGCGGCATAGAGCGAGACAGGGTGATCCACATTGTCGTGGATGGAAAACGGCATGTGGGTGTTGCCGCCGTAGACGGAGCTGGACGATGCGTACACCAGATGCGCGACGCGGCTATGGCGGCAGCCTTCCAGAATGTTCATGAAGCCTTCGAGATTGCTTTCGGTATAGGCGTGCGGGTTCACGAGTGAGTAGCGCACACCGGCTTGCGCGGCCAGATGGACCACTCGCTGAATCGGCTCGTCGGTGAAGAGATCCCGCATGCCTTGCCGATTGGCCAAGTCCAGCCTGATGAAACGAAATCCCTTGTGCGCGGTCAGTTGGGCCAGGCGCGCTTCTTTCAGCCGGACGTCGTAGTAGTCGTTGAGATTGTCGAGGCCGATGACAGAATCGCCGCGATCCAACAGACGCCGGGCCACATGAAATCCGATAAAGCCCGCCGACCCTGTCACCAAGATGGGAGAAGATGGCCCGCTCATGTGTGATCCTTTCAACGCAGCGATGACAATCCGGCTACACGTGCCGGTCTGTTGTCATAAACGGCGGATCGCCGTGATCCAGCCGGTGAAGACTTAGAGGGGTCAGCGCGTCGCCCGTTGAGACGACCTCAATCCGCGCATTGCTGGTCGATCGATACAGATCCAGCGCCCGCGAGCAATGATACCCGCAATTGTGCAGGGAGAGAAGGTCTTTCAGTGTTTCCGGACGCTCCCACCGTGCCGTGAGCAGCGCGGTGCGCGCAGGGTTTCGCCGGCTGAACATGAACGACAAATGGTCCGGGTACCAGTCGGCGCCGCCGGTGGCGTAGGACACGAACAGTGTCGCCTGGGCCGCCCGGCACAGGTCGTCCAGATAGGCGTTGGTCAGATAGCCGTTCTCTCCCACCTCCAGCCACTTGCCCGGATGAGACAAGGGCGCCTGGGCGGTGTGGCTACGGAGTTCGAGCAACTGTTGTTGCGATGCGAACACCAGCTGGATCGGACCATATTTGCCGGCCAGTTGCGCGATGACGCCGTCCTTCAACGGCGACCGTCCGTCGTTGGCCGGCCCGCTGTCCGCATGGACGAGGATGTTGTAGCCCCGGTCGCTGATCAAGTAGCAGTTTCTCGGCATCTGCAGATCGCAGGGGTCCTCGCCGTAGAACGGCACGGAGACGATGGTCCCGCCTTCGAACGGCCAGCTCTCGCCGTGCGCCAGTTCGACCACGCGGCCGAATCCGAGTTCCCGTAGGAGCGGCAGGTAATCGTAAAAGAACGTTTTCCGGTTGCGCCGGCTGGGTACGATGATCGGCGTGTCTTTCGGCAAGTGGAGCAGTGTGCGTGGATCGACATGATCGTCGTGGTCGTGCGTCAAGAACACGGCCGATGGCTTGGGCAAGAGCGAGCCCCACAGGGAAGGGAAGGAAGATTCGGCGAACCACGGGAGCAGCCAAGGGTCGAAGAGGACAAAATTGTCCAGTTGCCGATAGAGCAGGGCCGCGTGGCCGAGATGCACCATATCCCGGTCCTGTATGGATTGGAGCCAGTGTGGCCGGATCGAGGTCGTCGGCGAACTGAGAAGGCACTCATGCTGAATCAGCAATTCCATCAGCCGGGTGAGCGTCGTTCTGGCTTCGCGCGGTGCGGTCTCTATGACCGTCCTGATCTCGTCAGCCTGGCGTGTGCCGTCTAACATGCCGAGCAGGGTTCCCACCATCGGTCCCAAGGGGCGCTGGTCGAATCCCAGGGGAATGGCTTGCCGTTTGACTGAGTGAAAAATGCGAAGGCCGCCGTTCGTCACCGTGGATGAGCGGGTGGGGTCGGTCGGAAATTCCCAGTGAAAGGCGCCGTCCGGTTTCCGGCCGCATGTGATGTGTCGGCGCAGGTAAGGACGCGCATTCACCAGTTCCGCATAGGCGTCTTCCAGCTGCTTCTGCCGGTCCGGATCGTCAACGGGCGCTCTCTTGGAAAAGACGTCGCTGATGGCTGAGTCGATGGCGCTGGCCAGCAGACCGTGTGCTTCGGTAAGGCTTCCCGCCACGTCTGGTGCGATGCCGGCCACAAAGGGAAACGGTCCAGGCGCGTCAGCGCTTTCCAGCTGCACCCAGCACCAGGGGGCGAGGGCCACGTAGTGATTTCTCGGTAGCCGGTCCCAGGGCGTCATGGTCGCGAAACGTGAGGCGCCAGGTGTAAGGCGAGGAGGATTCTCAGATCGAACAAGCATACGACTGACATCGCCTCACCCCTCACGCCTTACCCCTTACGTGTAATTCAAACTTGCTGATCGTCGGTTCGTACAGCGCCTGGATCGCGTTGCCGTCCGGGTCGGTCACATAAAACGAGTAACTGCCGTCACGATGCTGTTTCGGCTCTTTGGCGATGTGTCCACCGAGTGATTCGATCGTAGGCGCAATGGCGTGATACATTCGGTCGACCGCTTCCGGGCTGTCGAGAATCACTCCCATATGATCGAGGAGTTGGGCCTTCGGCGGTTGGTATGCTGCAAGTTCGCCTTTCGGGATTTGATGGAGCGCCAGGTTGTCGTTTCCGGAGCTGAAATACACGTTCTCCGGATCAGGCTCCCACACCACCTGCATTCCGAGCACCTGTTCGTAGAATCGGCGTGAACGCGCGAGATCCGTCACGCGAAGTGCGAGATGTCGTATCCCTCGATGGAGCGGCTGGTTCATCATTCGTCTGGCCCTTGTCCCTGTAGTGTTTGTATAGTAGGGGCGGCATGCAGCCCCGTCAAATGGAATTCCACACAGTATGACGTCTGCAATTCACGGCCTCGGCAAACCTGATTTCCACAGCCTGACGGTTGTCTCATTCGAGTCTCGCATGGCGGTGGAAATGGCCCGCCTGATTGGACGTTATGGCGGCAAGCCTCTCGTCGTTCCAGCCCTTCGCGAAATTCCATTGGAGGACAATTCGGCAGCCCTGGAGTTTGGAATCCGGTTGATGACTGGACGGATCGACATGCTGATCCTCCTGACCGGCGCCGGCACGATCGCACTGTTCGATCTTCTCAAGATGCGTTATCCCTGGCCGTCGATCGTGGAGGCCCTTGCCCAGACGGCCATTGTCGCCAGGGGGCCGAAGCCGGCCGCGGCTCTGAGGGCGCTCGGTCTCCAGCCGACTGCGACTGTACCGGAACCGAACACATGGGTTGATGTGGTTCGCACTGTCGATGAGCGTCTGCCGGTGATGGGATTACGCGTGGCGGTGCAAGAGTACGGGATACCGAACCCGGTGCTGCTTGAGGCATTACAACGGCGTGGTGCCGCGGTCTTTCAAGTCCCTATCTATAAGTGGACGCTTCCGGATGATCTTGTACCGCTTCGACAGTCGATCGACAACATGATTGCCGGGGAAGTGGGGGTGCTTCTCATCACGAATGCCGTTCAGGTGGATCATGTGATGCAGGTGCTGGAACTGGATGGAAAAGTCGAGCCCTTTCGATCAGCGCTCACGAAGATGGTTGTCGCCTCGATTGGTCCCACGGCCAGCGAACGACTGAGTCACCATGACTGGCCGGTTGACTTCGAGCCGTCGCATTCAAAGATGGGTGTGTTGGTCAAGGAGACGTCTGAGCGGGCTTCCAGTATTCTCGACCGCAAACGATAGCGGCAGCTACAAAATTTAGTCCGAAGCTATTAGGGACTCCGAAGGCTAACGTTCACGATTCCGGTATTCGACGACCGGGTATCCCGATAATGATGGTTGTTCATGGCCCGATTGTGTAATGACCGTCCGGGTATCGCACGGCACCAGAGATGGTCTCCAGTTCACGCAACTAATCATCATGAGTTGATGGTTCCATGGCAGATTCACTTCGCCGCATCCGCGGCGTCAACTGATCACGCGCCGGAAAAATCCTCAGATCTCGAGTGGCCTACATTCGCGGGATGAGTCAAAACTTGTAAGATAATGGTGTATTTTGGGGAGGAAGGCCAGGCAGCCATTTATGTAGCACCTTCAAGCGCGCTATCGCAAGTCGTTGATTATGTAGACATATTTATTTTGTTGTCGGGAGGAAGGTTCATGATAAGATTCAACCGCTGCTTTCTTTACGCTATGGACTCTCTTCTAGCGCTAAGAAACTGGGGGAAGTGATGTGGCCATCACTTCCCCTTTTTATTGCCGCGCCGTCTCTTCGTTGTCGTGACCTCAGCGTGCCAGTCGTTTCATTCTCTTTTGTCTGAGTTCTTCATGTCATGATGTGCGCTTCGCCGATTCCATCCCGATGAATGAGCTGGTCGGTGAGGGGGGGCTTTTGTCTGTGACCTGGGTTCTCTCAGGTGGTTCTGTCTATCGGAGACGTTGCGAGGAAGTGTTCGATCAGACAGCGACTCGCGTGATGCGGTGCAGAATTCGAAAAGATTAAGGATGCGGGATGGTGAGGAGGCGCCGTGACCGACGCCTCCTCATGGTGCGACTACTTCTTCTTCGCCGCCTTCTTTGCAGGCTTCTTTGCTGCTTTCTTCGTTGCCATGAGTACTCCACCCCCCTTCGATTTCAAAAAATGTGATCGCCTATGTGTGTGGTATAGCAGAGTTTGTGATGCGAGTAAAATTTTCTCGGCACAATTTGTTCCGGTCGGCGGGAACCAGGGAGCAACTTGAAGGGCGGTGCAACGACCGGCCGGCCATTGCACCGTCTCGTGCGCCTATTGGCATGGACGTGGTCACCATTGTTTGAGGTCGGGGTCAATCAGAAACGTGGTGAGGATTGGCTGACAAGATCACCAGGACGCGTCGTTTCCTGATCACTTGCAGTTCCGCACGATCACATTGTGAGGACAGCCGCCCCTTGAAAGCTTCCCGCTTTCAATTCTTGTAAGGCGCGGTTTGCTTGTTCGAGAGGAAAACGGACTGTATGTGGTTTGAGAGGAATCGCAGCCGCTTCGCACAGCAGATCGAGTCCGTCCTGCCTGGTATTGGCCGTCACACTCCGGATGACCCGCTCCCCGAACACTTCGCGATCGTAGTCCAAGGAGGGAATCGGAGACATATGGATGCCGGCCAGCGCGAGCGTGCCGCCGCGTTCGAGCGCACGCAGCGCCGGTGGAACCAATTCGCCGGCAGGTGCGAAAATAATTGATCCATGCAGCCTATCGGGTGGCATCTCTGTCGCTCCGCCGACCCAGACAGCTCCCAGCTGTCTGGCCAGCTCTTGATGCTTAACCTTGAGCGAGCTGACATAAACCTGGCAGCCCCAGTGCCGTGCGATCTGGATGGCGATGTGTGCCGACGCGCCGAATCCGTACAGGCCAAGGCGCTGGCCTGGTTTGATTCCGCTGAGCCGCAGCGCGCGATAGCCGATGATGCCCGCACAGAGCAGCGGGGCGGCTTCCTCGTTCGAAAAGACCGGCGGGATCGGATAGGCAAACCGCCCAGGCAGGACGGCATATTCCGCATACCCTCCATCGACCTGATAGCCGGTGAACCGCGCCGTCTCGCAGAGGTTTTCACGTCCGCTGGTGCAGAATTCACACCGATTGCATGTGCCTTGAAGCCAGGCGAGCCCGACGCGATCCCCTTCTCGGACATCCTGCACGTCTTGGCCGACCTGTACCACAGTTCCGACGGCTTGATGACCCGGAATCAATGGGAGTGTGATGCCGGGCAACTCACCCTCTACGACGTGCAGATCGGTCCGGCACACCCCGCACACATGAATTTTCACCAGCACCTGATCCGCTTCCGGTTTCGGGACCGCGCGCTCGCGCAACTCGATCCGGTCGTCTGATACGTCGCCTGTCCGATTCAGCACCATCGCTTTCATGCCGATCCTTGGTGTATCACGTCTTGCGATTTATGGAGTCTTGGCTTTGATGCATTCGATTTCCAGGTGGATCTGCACATCGTTGCCGACGACCAGCCCGCCGTTGTCGAGCGTTTTGTTCCACACCATGCCGAAGTCCTTGCGGTTCAGTGTGCCGTTGGCGCTGAAGCCGGCCCTGGTGTTGCCCCAGGGATCTTTGGCGACACCGTTCAAGGTGCCGATGAGCGCGACTTCCTTCGTGATGCCGCGCAGGGTCAAGTCGCCGATGGCTGTGAAGGTGTCGCCTTGCTTTTTGGCATGTTTCAGTTTGTACGTCATCGTCGGAAACTGTGCGACGTCGAGAAAGTCGGCCTGCCGCAGGTGGGCATCGCGTTTGTCGTGATTCGTATCGATGGATGCCGTGTTGATCGTCGCTTCGATCGCCCTGATCGTCTTGGCGTCTCCATCCATGTCGACGAATCCCTTGTAGTCCGTGAAACGCCCGGCGGTTTTGGAGACCACCATGTGCGTGACGCGAAACTCGATAAGCGAGTGATCGGGATCGATGTCCCACCGGGCCGATTCGGCTCCGGCGCCGCTTGGCAGTCCGGCCAGCCATCCGCATAGTGCCGCGCACGCGATCCAGCGCCATCGGGAGTTCATCTGGTTGCCTCCATAGAGCAGGGTTGTCGTTGTCTGCCTTCCTCAGGGTTTGGACATGAGAGGCGCCGCATTTGGCCGTGGGGTGAGCGGGATTGAGGCCGGCCTCACATCACGCGCGCTCGACCGTGCGCCTGTTCGCATCCGTACATGCACGTCGACCGGCTCCAATCCCACGCCTTCGGGAAAGGGAGGAAACGGTTGGGCATGGACGACGGCATAAATGCCGGCCTCGTTGATTTCGCGCGAGCCGGAGCCCTTTTCAATCTGGATCAATTGAGCCCGCCCGTTTGGGTACATGCGAAACCGAACATGAACGGTTTCGTTTGACGGAGCCTGGCGCACCTGGTGCGCCGTGCGACCCCAGCTTTGGCTCAGGAGCGCGCTGACATGCTGCCAATAGGCTGGTCCAGGTCCCGGTCCCGGGGTAGGCAACGGCAACAGATTTTCTTCCGCCAGCGAGTTGTCGGCGATGGGTGTCGACTCGGGCGGAAGGTCATCGACGCCGGTGTCTTCTTCGCCGGGCTCATACAGACGTGGAGGGGGAAGATCGTCGTGGTTGCTTTGCGCCACAGATGTTCCCAACGTGACATAGACGATCCGTTTCATCACCCGTTCCAGTTTCTTGTCGGTCTGAGCCCGAGCGAATGTGACTTGGATGCGCGCGACTTTTGGAGACACGGAGAGTTTTCCCGGAGCAATGGGTTCGAGAATGGCGGTGGCGTGCATCTCCATGGAGCGGGAATCCGGTTCCATCGTGACGATCTGTCGTTCGAAGTGGATCGATTCACAAATGGCGACCAAGGGGGTCTGGCCCTGAACAGTTCCGTAGAGCGTCAGCGACAATTTCAGTGGGTTGCCGACACGGATATCTCCGGAAGCGTCCAAGCCGGCAAAATCGAAGACGACCCAGCGGTTTCCCTGTGAGACCGGTTGCCCCGTGTTGGAAGAGGACGCGGCGTGAAGTTCCGGCTGGAAGCCAGGCCCGCCCGACAGCGCGCTGAGAAGGCCGGACAGCAATACGGCAGATCGGAGGGCCTGAACGAACATGATCCGACATCCTACTCATCGCGATGATGTCGTGCAACCTCTCACTTTGGCTTGCCGGATACAATTGCGATACAATCCGGAGCCGGAGCGTCGGATTGAATCCCCGTTGACGAGAGAATGGCGCCAGGATTTCAAGAAAGTTATCGAGAAGGAGGGCATTATGGCGAGCGTTCTGGATCGAGTCTTGGAAAAAGAATTGAAAGATGCGTTGTTGCGGTTTGAACAGGAATTGCATCGAGCCGGCCTCGCTGAAGAGAATGTCAAGAGCAGGGTGCGGGGGGCCAAGCAATTTGTGGCGTTCTTGTATGGGCGTTATCTTGGAAAACATCAACGGACGTAGGTATATGTCGCGTCATGACCTCTGCGCGGATGTGCCACTGCCATCGTATGAATAGCCTGCTGACGGGCCGCTCGGCCGATTCACAGAACGTGCGAAATATTTTTTCAACAGCCTGCCGGGTATCCGACCGGGCAGTTGCGATAGAATGACGCCATGAGAGCACTGGTTAAAACAACTACTGCCCCTGGTTTGACTGCGACGAGTTGGCCGGACCCCATTCCCGGTCCGCGCGAGGTTGTCGTCAAGGTTGCCGCGACCTCGCTGTGTGGAACTGACGCCCATATTTATCGTTGGGACGAGTGGGCTCAAGGACGCGTGCACCCTCCGCGTATCATCGGGCATGAGTTATGCGGCCATGTGGTGGAGGCCGGGCGTGAGGTGTCGCTGGTGAAGATCGGCGATTATGTCGCTGCCGAATCGCATATTACGTGTGGTGCGTGTTTTCAATGCCGAACCGGGCAGGCGCATGTCTGCAAGCAGTACCGAATCCTTGGTATCGATTGCGACGGCTCGTATGCCGAGTATGTCACGCTGCCCGAAGGCGTCTTGTGGCGCACCGCTGCGGAGATTCCTCCGGAGTTTGCCTGTGTTCAGGAACCCCTCGGGAATGCCGTCGATGCTGCTCTCGCCGAAGACCTCACCGGCCATACGGTTTTGGTGACGGGCTGTGGACCGACCGGTCTATTTGCTATCGCCGTCGCCCGTGTATCGGGCGCGGCGGTCATCATCGCGACTGACACGAGCGAGTACCGTCTGGGATTGGCCAAACAAGTGGGTGCAGACCTCACGGTGAATGTGAAGACCGGTCATCCGGAGGCGGTCAATAAGGCGATTCGCGATCTGACGGCCGGTGAAGGGGTTGATGCAGCGTTGGAAATGTCGGGCAACCCTGTCGCGCTGCATCAAGCCTTTCGTGCCGTGAAAAACGGCGGGCGAGTGACCCTTTTCGGGATTCCAACCGGCCAGGTGTGCTTCGACCTTCCAAACGAAATCATTTTTAAGGGCATTCGCGTCTATGGAGTGACAGGCCGGCGTTTGTTCGGGACGTGGTATAGGCTGGCGGGGCTCTTCAAGGCAGGCCTGAATATCCGACCGGTGATTACGCATTCCTTTCCGATGGCCGAATTTGCGACAGGATTCGATTTGATCCAATCCGGGCAATGCGGGAAAGTGGTGCTCTTTCCATAAAAGAGCGCGTGATTGGCGAGAGGTGCCGGAAAAGCGCGACGGGGGGAATCCATTTCACGCCCGTCACGCGAGTCTCGCAACGACGATCCATGGCTTACAATTCTCTCAAGGAAGTTCTTCAACAACAGCTTGCCGACATCCGCGCGAAAGGCCTCTACAAGTCCGAGCGGCGTATCCTGGGGCCACAAGGCCCGGATATCCTGGTGGATCGAGGTCCGGTTCTGAATCTCTGTGCCAATAACTATCTCGGGCTGGCGAATCACCCGGAGATTGTTCAGGCCGCCATGGACGGCTTGAAGACGCACGGATACGGTATGGCTTCGGTGCGTTTCATCTGTGGCACCCAGGATCTGCACAAGCGGCTGGAGCAGGCTGTCAGCGGGTTCCTGGGCACCGAAGATACGGTGCTCTACAGCTCCTGTTTCGATGCCAACGGCGGATTGTTCGAATCGCTTGTGGACGAGCGCGATGCCGTCATCAGCGATGCGTTGAACCATGCCAGCCTGATCGACGGCATCCGGCTCTGTAAGGCGACACGATTGCGATACGCCCATTCGGATATGGGGGAGCTTGAAGGGCGGTTGGAAGCATCGCAAAACAGCCGGTTGCGGCTCATCGTGACCGACGGAGTGTTTTCGATGGATGGGGATTTGGCCAGGCTTGACCGGATTGTCGAGCTCGCCGAGCGGTACGATGCGGCGGTAGTGGTGGACGACAGCCATGCGACCGGTGTCCTCGGTCCCCACGGGAGGGGCACACCGGCCCATTTCGGCTTGGCCGATCGAGTTGACATCGTCACAAGCACCCTGGGAAAGACGCTGGGTGGGGCCACGGGAGGATTTACATCAGGCAAGGCTGAGATCGTCGAATTGCTTCGCCAACGGTCGCGACCCTACCTGTTCTCGAATGCGCTCCCGCCTGTTGTGGCGGCCGGAGCCTTGCGTGCACTCGATCTCGTGGCGAAAGGGGAGGAGTTGCGCATGCGACTCCATGCCAACGCGGCATTTTTTCGTGCCCAGTTGACTGCCCTGGGATTTCGTCTCATTCCGGGCGAACATCCCATTATTCCCGTCATGTTGGGCGCGGCTGCGCTTGCCACGTCGATGGCCGAGGCGTTGCTGAACGAGGCCGTGTACGTAGTCGGATTCAGCTACCCCGTCGTGCCAGAAGGTCGGGCACGAATCCGTGTCCAGATGTCGGCGGCCCACACGAGAGCCCAGCTGGAACGGGCGGTGGAAGCCTTTGCGAAGGTAGGCCGGGCGCTTGCCGTTATTCAGTGAAACCTGCCGATCTGAATTGACTTTTTGCAGTCGCCCCAGTATCCTCGACTCCTTTCTCAGAGAAGGAGTGAGGGGTATGAAAGTCATTCTGCAAGAGACGATGGACGGGGTGGGGCACCTCGGCGATGTCATCAACGTGGCCGATGGATTTGCCAGGAATTTCCTGTTGCCTCGCCGCAAAGCGGTTGAAGCCGACAGCCGGAGCATCAAAGCCTTTGAGCATGCCAAACGGGCGGCTGCGGAGAAGGCCAAGAAGGAAAAGCTGGAGATCGAAACCCATGCCAAGAAAGTGTCGGCTGTGACGCTGACCATCGAGGCGCAAGTGGGCAAAGACGACAAGATGTTCGGCTCGGTGACGGTCAAGGATATCGCTGAGGGGTTGGCCGCTCAAGGCTTTACCGTGGACCGGCGGAAGATCCAATTGGGACAGCCGATCAAGGAATTGGGAACTGTCTCGGTGCCCATCAAGATGCCGAGAGATGTGACGGCCACGGTGACCGTGTGCGTGGTGAAGAAGCAGGAAGCTGAAACACCGGCCCAGGCATAGGGTAAGAGAGATCGAGATGTACGAGGGAATCGAATCAGTAGACGCTCTGAGAGCCGCGGACCCGGATGTCTACGCGGCCATCGAGGCGGAAGAGACGCGCCAGCGGGACAAGCTGCTCTTGATTGCGTCGGAAAACTTTGCCAGTCCCGCTGTGCTGGCCGCGCAGGGTTCTGTGTTGACCAACAAGTATGCGGAGGGGTACCCCGGCAGACGGTATTACGGCGGGTGTCAGCACGCCGACACGGTGGAAGACCTGGCGATTCAGCGGTGCAAAGAGATTTTTGGAGCCGAGCACGTCAACGTGCAGCCGCATTCCGGTTCCCAGGCCAACATGGCGGCCTACCTGTCGGTATTGAAGCCGGGTGACACGATTCTCGGGATGGATCTGGCCCAAGGGGGGCATCTGACCCATGGGAGCAAAGTCAACTTCTCCGGGATTCTCTTTCGCGTGTTTTCATACGGAGTCGACAGGCAGACGGAAACTATCGATTATGATGCGGTGCAGAAAGCCGCCGAAGAATGCAGGCCCCGCATGATCGTGGTCGGCGCCAGCGCCTATGCCCGCGTATTGGACTTTCCACGATTTCAAGCCATAGCCAAATCGGTCGGCGCGTATTTGCTGGTCGATATTGCTCACATTGCCGGTCTTATTGCCGCGGGGCTGCATCCCAATCCCGTGCCCTATGCGGACTTTGTGACCACGACGACCCACAAGACTCTTCGGGGCCCGCGCGGCGGGGTCACGATGTGCAAGGCCGAGTATGCAAAGGGCGTCGACAAGCTGGTGTTTCCAGGCTTGCAGGGCGGGCCCCTTATGCATGTGATTGCGGCCAAAGCCGTCGCGTTCAAGGAAGCCTTGTCTCCATCGTTCAAGCGCTACCAACAGCAGGTCCTCACCAATGCGAAAGCGCTGGCACAAGGGCTGATGGACCACGGGTACAAGATCGTTTCCGGCGGGACCGATACGCATCTCATGTTGGTCAATCTCTCGAATAAGGGGATTACGGGGAAGGACGCCGATGCTGCTCTTGATACGGCAGGCATCATCCTGAACAAGAATGCCGTTCCCTACGACGAAAAGCCGCCGGCGGTGGCGAGCGGCATCCGGCTGGGTTCTCCGATCGTGTCGACGCGGGGGATGCGGGAGCCTGAGATGAAACACATTGTGACGTTAGTTGATCGTGTGCTGCAGCACCCGCAAGAACCGACGGTGCTGGAAGAGGTTCGCCTGGAAGCCAAAGCACTGTGCAACCGGTTCCCTATCTTTCATTCCTACTGACGGGTCCCCATTCATGAGCCAGGGTCACCGCCTGTGAAATGTCCCTTCTGCGATGAGCTGGAAGACAAGGTGGTCGACTCGCGGATGGCCAAGGAAGGCGAAGTCATCCGCCGCCGCCGCGAGTGCATTGGATGCCGCCGCCGCTACACCACATATGAGCGGGTTGAGGAGATTCTTCCGGTCGTCGTCAAGAAAGACGGCCGCCGCGAGTCATTTGACCGGGCCAAGATTCTTTCCGGGATAAAGAAAGCCTGTGAGAAACGGCCGATCAGCACCGCGACGATCGAAGACGCAGCCGATCGGATCGAAAAGCGGATCCAGGAGATGGGCGAGAGCGAAATTAAAAGCCGGGTGGTGGGCGAGGAAGTGATGAAAGAGCTGCATCAGCTGGACCAGGTCGCCTATGTCCGGTTTGCATCCGTGTATCGTGAGTTCAAGGACATTGATCAGTTCATGGATGAGCTGAAAGTTCTGGCTCAACAGCGCCGCGAGCGTTGAGCTCAGGTTCTTTGAGCGTACTTCTCGTTTCTCTGCGTCACCCCCGACTGATGTAAGCGGCCTCGATCGTCCGTCCCAGCGAACAGTGTGCGCGGAGCGTCGAAGACATGGCCACCCTGCAATCTCAGCGCAATCGCCGGAAAACAGCGAGTTTCGGCACCACCAATGTCGCCATCATCGGCGCAGGCCGTGGCGGCACGGCGCTGATGGAAATCTTTGCGGACGACCCCCTCGTGCGGATCGTTGGAGTGGCAGAGGTTGATCAGCAGGCGCCCGGAGTAAGCCTTGCCAAGCAGCTGGGAATTCCGGTCACCCGCGACTATCGGCAGTTGTTAGCGATGGAACGGGTCGATTTGATTATCGATGTGTCAGGCAATGCCGAAGTGTGGCAATTGCTTCAGGACTTCCATCGGATGGGCGTGACGATCATCGGGGGCGCCAGCGCCAAATTCATGTGGGAGCTGATCGAGGCCCGTATCCGCGCGACGGCGGAGATCGAGCGGACGCTCAATAAGTATCAGTCCCTCTATCGGTTGTATGTCAAAGAGACCGGTGCGGTGGTGACGGATGAACGCACCCGCATCGCCTGTGAAATCCACGATGGCTTCATCCAAAGCCTGGCGGGCGTCAATTTCAAGCTCGATCTGTGCCTGCAGCTGATGCGAAAAAATCCGAAAGCCGGACTGGCCACCATCAAAGAGAGCAAGGCGCAACTCAAACTCGCCATTCAGGAAGCCCGCCAAGTGATCTTCAATCTTCGGCCGCTTCATTACGACAAGATGGAATTGATTCCCGCGCTGACCAACTATCTCAAGTCGTACGAGATTGAGTCGCATATCGCCGCCAAGTTCACCGTCACAGGCGATGAGCAGACTCTTTTTCCACGGACCAAGATCTTCCTCTTCCGCATCATTCAGGAGGCCTTGAGCAACGTCCATAAACATGCAAAGGCGGATCGGGTGTCGATCCGGCTGGAGATCGGTCTGGAAATGCTGCGGGTTACGATCACCGACAACGGTGTGGGGTTCGATATGGAGACCGTCCTGCGCGATCCTGAAAAGTGGGACCATTTCGGAATCAAAGGGATTTTGGAGAGGGCCAGGCTGGTCGGCGGAGAAGGGCGTGTCGAATCCAAAAGGGGACGAGGTACAAAGGTCGTCGTCGAAGTGCCGTTGTTCGATAAGGACAAGAGGGAGGATGCGAGTCATGGAGAAAATTAAGGTGTTGATCGCCGACGATCATCGTGTAGTCCGTGAAGGCCTGGCGGCGATTCTCAAGACCAAGGACGATATCCATGTCCTGGGTGAGGCGCAAGACGGCATTGAGGCGGTGGAAAAGGCCCGCGCCCTGCTTCCGGACGTAATTTTGATGGATGTCAGCATGCCGCGGATGGGTGGTGTCGAAGCGACCAGACAGATCAAGCGCGAGTTTCCGCACATCGGCATCGTCGCCCTGACGATGTATGAGGAACAGCAGTATATCTTTGATCTGGTTCGGGCCGGCGCCACAGGCTACTTGCTCAAGGATTCGGAATCGTCGCAGATCGTCGCCGCCATTCGGGCGATTTATCGGGGCGAATCGCTCATTCATCCGTCCGTCGCCAGCAAGATCTTAGCGGAGTTTTCGTTGATGGCCCAAAAGAAGGGCAAAAAGTCGGCTTGGGCTGAGCATGATTTGACCGAGCGGGAGATCACCGTCCTCCGATTGGTCGCCGATGGAAAAACGAACAAGGAGATCGCCAATAATCTCGACTTGAGCGAAAAGACCGTGAAGAATCATGTCCGAAACATTTTCCATAAGCTGCAAGTGTACGATCGCACCCAAGCTGCCATTCTCGCAATCCGCAAAGGACTCATCGAATTGGATCCGCGCCCCTAATTTGTTCTTCGTCATTCGTATCTGGTGAAGCGTATCTCGCAAGCGAAGAGGCGGAGATTCTGTTCCCATCCCGCGCGTCACGCTTGAAACCTCACACTCAAGGGAGCCGAGGGGGAGGGAACCGATGATGCCGAGGCCTGTCCGCTCTTCGGGCTGTAATTCCCGATTCACTGGGTGTACGCCGTAAGGCGCGTGCCGTCGTTGCCGAACGGTTTCTTCGCGTTGAGGCTATCCGCCGCGCCGTTACCGCGTCCGGTATGTGCCCCTGAATAACCTTCTCCATGATGCCGTGCGTAGATCCATAGACCCTGTGCCCGATCTTGTTTTGTCCTCAGTGAGCTTCGCGATAGGTTCGCTGAAAGACGAGAACTGTAATTTTCTTGTTCCGGAACAAAAGTCCGGTAGGATCGGATTCTGCGATCTCACTCATTATTGGGCTGGTATCCGGAGCAGTTTGGTATGCAGTCAGAACACAGAGGCTCGCTCGTTGAGTCGGTCGGTCGATCGGTTCGAGGGTTGTTAGGCCGATTGACCGGTCTGTTTCTTCTATTGGCAGTGAGCCCGCTGGTCATCGCATCGGTCCTCATCCTACATAATGGACAAGCAGCCCTGGAAGAGAATATCGGCCTCCAGCTTTCGGCTCAGGCTGAGCATATTGCTGAGAGCCTCGATCATCTGAGAGCCAACAGTCAGGCCTCACTGAAGGATTGGGCTAAACTGTCTGTGATGCATGATCTGAATGAGGGTGATGCACGCGGGCGTATCACTGAGACATTGACCGCTTTGGTGCAGGGGCAGCCGGTCTGGAGCTCGTTGATGGCCATCTCACCAGGTGGGAAAGTGGTGGCGGCGAGCTCTCCTAATCGGATCGGGGAATCGGTAGCAGAGCAGACTTGGTTTCAGCACAAACCGACGGATCCGCATCTGAAATGGCAGCCGTTCCAGTGGAAAACCCAGGAGGGAGGCTACTATTTCGTCACACCGATCTTCCGCGAAGGAAAGTCCCGGTCCCTGATCGGCTATCTGGGCGCCTATTTATCGCCGGTTCAGCTGGATGACCATGTGCGCGGCATCTTGTCTCCCTTGTCGTCGCAGTCTCACGAAGCACAGGGCTCTGTTCTTTTGTTCAATGATAAAGAAGGAATGTTATTTTTGAGCCAGCCCGGACGGACTCAGGATTCTGTTCGGGTCGCCCATGATTTGTTTTCGGAGGACTGGCTACAGGATTTGCGGAAATCTCAGACCGGCATGCCGTCGCCACTTCGCACATGGGCCATCCTCACGGCCAATGACGGTCGCCAATTCTTGGTCGGGCATACCGGGGAGCAGGGGCGGCCAAGAGCGGGAAGTTTCGTCGGCGTTGCACGACCGCTTGATCAGGCCTACGAGCCAATCTATCGATTGCAAAGACAGATTGTCGGCATCGGGTTTGTGTTAGCCGGCCTCGCGGCGGTGTTGGCCATCTTTGTCGCGACCCGTTTGGGGCGTCCCATCGAACAGTTGACCAAGAGCGCAGAGGCTGTGGCCAGCGGCGACTTTGCTCCGAACAGGCTTCCGGTCTGGCGGCAGGACGAAATCGGGTCTCTGGCTCGGACCTTCGATCGCATGAGAGAGGACCTGCAACTGTTTACCAAGGATCTTGAGGAGCGCGTTCAGGCCCGCACGGCCGAGTTGGAATCAGTCAATCGGCAGCTGCAACGCCAGCACGCCTTTCTCCGGCAGGTGCTCGACATGAATCCCAATTTCATTTTTGCGAAGGACCGGGATGGGCGGTTTACCCTGGCGAATTTGGCTGTGGCCGATGCGTACGGCACGTCGGTGGATACCCTCGTTGGAAGGACCGATGCTGATTTCAGTGCCCGCGCGGAAGAAGCGGAACGCATTCAACGGGATGATCTGGCGGTGGTGGAGGAGGGACAGGAACACGTCATTGCAGAAGAAGCGCTGACCGATGCGACAGGAAAGGTCCGATGGCTGCGAACCGTAAAACGCCCGTTAGTCGGGCCGGACGGCCGTCACGACCAAGTGCTGAGTGTGGCAGTGGATATCACTGCCCTGCGGGAGGCCCTTCATGCCGTCAGGTTGAGCGAGCAGCGTTTCCATCAGATGGTCGGCCAGGTCAAGGATTACTCCATCGTCATGCTCGATACCGGAGGTCTCGTCGTTCACTGGAACGATGGGGCTCAACGCATCATGGGCTATACGGCGGGGGATATCGTCGGTCGGCACTTCTCCTACTTCTATTCCGCCGAGGATGTGGGAGGCGACAAGCCGACACGGCTGCTGGCCCAGGCGGCCGAGCAGGGGTCGGTTGAGGACGAAGGGTGGCGCTTGCGGAAAGACGGCTCGAAATTCTGGGCTCGTGCGGCCATCGCGGCGATTTACGACGAGGCGGGAAAACTGATCGGATTCTCCCAACTGACGCGGGACTTGACCGTGCAGAAGGAAGCGGAATCGGACAAGACCTTATTAGAGGCGCAATTGCGGCAAGCGCAAAAGATGGAAGCAGTCGGCCGATTGGCCGGCGGCGTCGCCCATGACTTCAACAACCTCCTCACTGTGATTACCGGATTCAGCGAGATATTGCAGATGAGCATCAAGCCGGAGGATCCTCTCCAGCAGGCCGTGCAAGAAATCGTCAAGGCTGCCGGGCGGGCCGCCAACCTTACGCAGCAGCTGTTGGCCTTCAGCCGCAAACAGGTGATTCAGCCGACCCAGCTCTCGTTGAACGATGTTGTGGCTCAAATAGAAAGGTTGTTACACAAGCTTATCGGGGAGGACATTCAGCTGGAGCCCGTGTTCGCGGACGATCTTGCGCCGGTGAAAGCAGATCGCGGGCAAATCGACCAGGTGATCATGAACCTCGCAGTCAACGCGCGGGACGCGATGCCGAAAGGCGGACGCCTGCTTCTCCGCACCGACAATGTTGTCATCACGCCCGAACTTGGCGAATCGACAGGTATCGTCAAGCCCGGCCGCTATGCCTGTTTGGAAGTCCGCGATACCGGCTGCGGAATGGACGAGGAGACGAAGGCTCGGGTGTTTGAACCGTTTTTCACGACGAAAGAGTCCGGTAAGGGCACAGGACTTGGGCTCTCGACGGTGTATGGTATCGTCAAACAGAGCGGCGGCTTTGTCACAGTCGAGAGTGAGTTGGGTAAAGGTGCGTCGTTTCGCGTCTATTTTCCTGCAGTTGAGACGGAGTCGCCGGCAGAGCTTCAGGCCGACGGGACTCATCTGATTAAGCCGTTCTGCAAGGAAAAAGAAGCAACGATTCTGCTGGTGGAAGACGAAGCCGGTATCCGGAGGTTGTTTCAGGAATTGCTGGCATCCTACGGGTACAAGGTTCTTACTGCCCAGGATGGCGAAGCGGGTGTCACGGTCGGCAGTTCCTATAGCGGTCCGATCGATCTGCTTGTGACGGATGTGGTCATGCCCAACCTGAGCGGCGTGGAGATGGCCCAGCGTCTGCTGAGCAAGTATCCACAGTTAAAAGTTTTGTACATGTCCGGGTACACTGACGAATCGATCGTGCAACATGGTGTATTGGAACCCGGCGTCGCATTCCTGTCCAAGCCGTTCAAACCTCAGGTCTTAGTGGATCGGGTTCAACAAATATTGACGGCGGCGTAGTTCGCTTTGATGGCGAGAGACACACCTCCGGGCGATCTCACGAAGACCGGCATCCGGCTATTCCCGTTCAGGGTTTTTTGGGGGGCTGGGCAAGGAGGTCGGTTCTAGAGGGAATCTGTGTCAGAAGATCGGGACGAGCTCGAAAGATGCCTTGTAGACGATCGCCGGTGGCATAGATCAAGTTCCCTACTTGGTTGCCAAGCGTGAGCCTGCCGGCGACCTTTCCGTTTTTTCCGGTGGCCACGAACTCGGCAGCCGGTGCCAGTAGTCCGTAGGGCGCGAGCGGTGAGGATTGCTTGAGCACCCGTTCTTCCGCCGGAAGATTTGCCACCCGGCTTACAAAGAGATCCGCCGCTTCCTGGCTGAGTTTGTCCGCGGGGCGGTCCTCCAGCACCCATTCTCCATGTTCATTGATGAGGACATACTGGTGGTCGCGCGTGCGGACCGACAACATGGCGATATCCGTATAGTCGACTCCCAGCAGACGTTTGTCTTGCAGAGTGAAGAGGTCCTTCGTCAGGTCTTTGATTGCTGTGGGGCTGACACGATAGAGCGGGGCCTCAGGGGTGGTTTCCGCAATTGCATCGCCGCTTTGAGGGTCAGGCTGGTAGAGCTGGACGCTCTGGTCGCCCGCTGCCGTATGCAGAGTGATTTTCAGTTTCGGGACGGTCAGGGTTTTGGCGACCGCATCCCGCTCAGGGCCCGGATCGATGATGCTCAGCGCCTTTAGATCTTCCAGACGGAACATCAGTGAGCGGACTTCCGTCTGATCGGCTTCGGCTTCGATCGGGTAGCGGATTTTCCAGGACGGCTTCGGTTTGCCCTTGGCCATGTTGTAGATCACGATTTCGGTCGGAGGATAGTTGAGCCTCACCCGCTCGATATCGTTCTGAACGAATCGCAGGAGGTCCTTTCGCCGGAACATCAGCAGCGATTTATTGACAAAGTCTTTAGGGGCCAGGTCGGTCAGCAGGACTTTCCCGTCCGATCCACGGAGGACGTACAGGGTATTGGACAGGGGACCGCTGTCGCCGATCGCCAAGGTGTCTTGTTGCCCCCCGGCCGTGATGGTGACGGTTGTGACAGGCTGCTCCAGCCCGAAGGGGGCCAGGCCGGCAGATCGTTCGGCGACAGATCGGGTCACTCTGCCCGTCACTAATGCACGGACTAGAGCTTGGACTTCGCGGATATCGGCGTCGGCCTGCAAGGGAGCGGTAATAGTCCAGCTTCCCGAGTCGGTGCGTGTGAGCTCGACGGGGCCTTGAGCCGTCGTGATGGCGAGTCCTGTGATGGCCGTTTCTGGAAACGACAGCAGTTGCTTCTGTTCAGCCTCCTGTTTGATCTCGCGTTGCGTGGTGGGGAATTCCACCACATAGAGATAGCCTCCGAGCCCCGCCAGAATGACAAGCATAAGGACTGTCGGCCAGTAGCGCATAGTTAGGGCGTAAGGCGTGAGGGGTAAGGGGTGAGTAGCAAGTGGTAAGTAGCAAGTTGCAAGGGGTGAGTGATTCGGAGCGATTGGCGCATGACGAATGACGGATGACGGATGACGAACCTGTCACAGATTGGCACGCCTGTCACAATTGCCGCCTCTTTCTCCAGACCATCAGGCCGGTCAGAAACATCATGAGCGGGAGAAAGATGACTTGAATGTAGAGCAGCGCCCGTTCTTGCGTCGGGTTCGGCGTGAACGGCCTCAGGGCCGGTTCTTTCGGCGCAATGGAAATCAAGTCGCGTTCCTCGGCCAGCCATCCAGTCGTATGGAGAAAAAAGTCGCTGTTGCCGGGAAAATTGAAAAAGGCGTTGGTGGCAAAGGTGGAGTTGCCGATGACGACGATGGCCGGACGAGGCGCGCCTTCAGCGGGTGTCTTCTTGGGAGCCAGCGCCGCCACCATCGACAGCGGGCCCTTCACGTCTTCCTTTTCGCTCAGGCTCACGACTCGGCCTTGCATATTCGTTTCCGCCCAACTGTTAGCCGATGTGCGGGCCAGCGGCACATAGTCCCAGTCTTTGCCGGCCTGCTCGTCGAATGTGATGTGGCGTGAGAGAGGGAACAGTACGGCGGACGTCAGGTCTTGCGTGATCTCGTGTTCGGTAAAGGTGCGGACCAGCAGCGCGGTGAGATCTCCTTGGGCGAGCCTGTCTTGCAAGTCGACTAAGACGCCCGGCCCCAGACTGAGTCCCCAGTGGGCGAGCAAGGAATCGAGTCCGGTTTGCGTGTCGGGATCGACCAGGATCAGAACGTGGCCGCCTTTTTCGACATAGGCCCGGATACGGTCCTGCTCTTCTGTGGTGACGGAGCGGCGAGGCCCGGCCAGGACCAACACCGTGGTGTTGTCCGGAACGGCCGCTTCCTGAAGCAGCGAGACGGCGCCAACGTCGTAACCTTGCTTGGTCAAGGCTTCTTTGGCGAGCGACAGGCCGTTGCGGTCTTTATCCTCCACACTCCGCTCGCTGTGTCCCTCAACGAAGACGATGCGTTTCTTGGCGTCTTTGGAGATGCGGATGAGCGCGCCCGTCAACTCCACTTCCGACGGAGAGGTGACTCGGATGGTCTGCCCATTACTTTCAAAAATCGCCGTGTCGGTCTTGAAGATCCCGTAGTTCTGGGCGATTTTCGGCTGTTTTTCCGGGTCGATGAATTCCACTCTGAGTTTGGTGGAGGCCTGTCGATAGCTCTCCAGCCGTTCTTTGAACGCTTGATAGCCGGGATCTTTCTCCCGTGTGAAGACCGTGATCGTGACTTCGCGCGGCAGCGCGCGCAACACACGGTAGGTCTGAGGCGCGAGCGTGAAATTTTGATTTTCAGACACATCCCAACGAATGGAATGCCGGGATGCCAGAAAGTTCACGATGCTGAGAATGGCGACAAAGAGCAGGGCCATCAGGATGCTGTTCAACCCCATTTTGGTCGAGCGTCGGCCGGAGAAGGATTTGACCCTCTCGAAATGCAGGACGAGAAATGCGCTCAGGCAAATCAGCGCCACAAGTTCGGCGATCGTGACGGCCCAGAGGAGATCAGGCCATAGGCTATAGGCGATGCCGCCGCCTGAAGCGAGGACAAGTCCGATGAGGCCGAGGGGGAAGGATTTCCAGTTCATTTCCAGCGTGTCGATTCTACAACTCGATGGGTGAGGAACAGCATCAGCAGCAGGCCGCTTCCGAAATACACAAGGTCGCTGGTATCGATGAGCCCCCGTACGAGACGGTCGTAGTGTTCCATAAACGAGACATACGAGATGATATGGCCCGCCGTTGTGTCGCCGAGCAGCGCGCCCAACCCTGAGATCAGCCAGAACGTGAGAAGGATGCCAAAGCCGACAAAGGCCGCGACAATCTGATTTTCTGTGAGGGCCGAGGCGAAGAGACCGACGGCCAGGAAGAGCGCGCCCAGCAGGGCCATTCCCAGATAGCCGGTCAAAACCGGATTCCAATCGAACTCGCTGAATAGCATCAAGACGGTCGGGACCAAGCCGGTGATTCCCAGCAAGCCCAAATAGATCAGCAGGATACTCACGAACTTGCCCAGAACGATCTCGTGGATGCCAACAGGCGAGGTCATCAAGAACTCGAATGTCCGCAGCTTTCTCTCTTCGGCGAACAGCCGCATGGTCAGAATAGGGAGAATGATCAGCAGGACGAAGCGCATGCTGGCGAAGAGATTTCTGAAGACCAAGTCGTTCAGATTGATCGAGGCCGGGCCGCCCTGCATCTGCATCAGCTGGATGGCTTGCGCGCCCGCGAACACGATATAGAGATACGAAAGAAATCCGAAGATGAGCAGGAACACCGCGCCGACCACGTAGACGATCGGTGAGACGAAATACCCGCGCAGTTCCTTGGCGATGATGGCCTGTACCGGGGTCACGGGGTAATCTCCTGCGAGACCGGCGCTCCTTTGTGCGCTGTGGCCGGTGTCTGTGGCAGGCCGTCTTCATGCCGTGTGAGCCGGAGGAAGACATCCTCCAGCGTCATCGAAATGGTGCGCAGTTCCAGCAAGCCCCAGTGATGAGACACGACGACACGGGCGATTTCGTCTCGTACGTCACGACCCAAGGCACATTCGATGAGGAACATCCCGGCTTGTTCCCCAGGGAAAATGTTCAACACGCCAGGGATCTCGCGGAGTTTCGCGTTGCAATCCGCAGAGGGATTTTTGAGCGTCACGGATATTTTTTCAGATTGCCGAAGCCGAGCCGATAGTTGCTCCGGAGAATCCTCCGCCACGATGCGTCCTCCGCTGATAATGACCACTCGTTGGCAGACAGCGGTGGCTTCGGGCAGGATATGTGTGCTGAGGATGACGGAGTGCGAGCCGGCCAGACTTTTGATGAGTTCCCGTATTTCAATGATCTGCTTTGGGTCGAGCCCAATCGTCGGTTCGTCCAAGACCAAGACGGGCGGGTCATGCAGCAAGGCTTGGGCCAGACCTACACGCTGACGGTAGCCACGGGAAAGGTTGCCGATGAGGCGGTGGCGGACCGACCCCAATTCGAGGCGCCCAATCGATTGATCAAGGGCTGAGGTCAAGTTGCGGCCCCCCATCCCGCGTAGCCGGCCGACGAAGGTCAGATACTCTGTCACGGTCAGTTCTTGATAGACCGGTGGAGTTTCGGGCAGATAGCCGATACGACGTTTGACCTCAAGGGGTTGATCGGCGCAGTCGAACCCGGCGACCCGCACGGTTCCTTCCGTGGCAGGCATGAAGCAGGTGAGAATCCGCATGGTGGTTGTTTTGCCTGCGCCGTTGGGGCCAAGAAACGCTAACACTTCCCCCTTGGCCACTGAGAAGGTGACCCGGTCGATAGCCGTATGATGTCCGTACCGTTTGGTAATGTTCTGAACGTCGATCATGTGAGTGATGTCAGGGCGATGAACGGCGGAGGATCTCGCGGCGCCGGTCTCGAAACAACACACATTTCATCTGCGGGACGGATCTTACTCAGTCCGTTCCAGGCAGTCAATATGGCGGCTCGTACAGAGGAGTCTGTCCGACGGGGAGTTCTCCTGGCGTGAACGAATCCCTACGATATGCGGTATGCCAGACCATGAAAAACATCCATGTATTCAAGTGAATATGTTCTCAGTTAACTCCGGATCACGGCCTTGCAGTTAGCCGTACCGTCTTTGCCTGTTACGACGATGGTATTGGACGGACTCCTCGTCCTACGGAGTTGACTCAGCGGCATCTCTCCTATATATAGTGTTACCGCCTGATCGTGGTACAGCCCCTTCTGCACGTTTCCCACTGTCTCTAATCCGTGGCCGAGCAGTATGCCTTCATACCAAGGTAGGGGGAATAGGCTACAGAGTCGGTATTGTTGAATTCCCCCTTGGATCGTACCCTGGCGAATAAATTCGCTTCGGGATGATCAAGAGGGGAGAGGGAACAGGATGAACCTCCGTACTGCTGCAATGAAACAGTCAGCTGATCAGAAGCCCTTCCAGGTCCTGGCGGTTGTCCTCTGTCTTTCATTAGGCGCCTGTTCCTGGATTCCCAAGGGCGAGAGCGAGTTGGATGTGGGGATCAAGGAACGGGGTGTGGCCTCGTGGTATGGGGCGCAGTTTCATGGAAAACAGGCAGCCAATGGCGAAATATTCAATATGGAGGCCTTGACGGCGGCTCATCGGACCTTGCCTCTTGGGAGTATGGTCCGGGTCGTCAACCTGTTGAACGGGAAGCACGTCCGCGTGAGGATCAATGACCGGGGACCCTATGTGAATGGACGAATTCTCGACCTTTCCCGTGCCGCGGCGGCCCAGTTAGGGATGGTTGACGGAGGGCTGTCGGTCATCCAGCTTGAGGTGGTCGGAGATCATAGACCGGACTTCGTGCTTGATGCGGAGGAAGGGGTCGGCCAATTCCCGTCTCTTCTGATGGTGCGTACGTTGAATGAACCACCCTCCTTGTCCTTGCCGGTCATGAGCATGGGTATGCCCGATCCCATGATGCTGCCGGGGCATCGCCTTCGGCCTGTGGATTTTCTGATCCAGCGCCGATGGAAATGGGCGCCGGCGATCCTTGCCAGCGATCCAGCCCATCGGCATCATGCGGGACTCGTGCTTTCATAACTCAACCAATCCTGTTCGCGCGGTTGACAGCCGGGAAACCTCTCCTCTAGACTGGCTCGGCTGGACTCAGGGAGAGCCGGTCATATACTTTTCATCGGCAATCGGTCAAAGGAGTTGATGGCATGGGAAAGAAGACCTCGGCAGAGTCGGAGGAAGCTCGTCTCAAGAAAAAAATTACAGCCAAGCGGACCGGAGCGAGCACCCCGGAAGGGAAGAGCGCAACCCGATCGCTGCTCAAGCGGCTGAAGCGGGAACAACGGCGTCGGCGGGCGCTGGCATTGCGAAAGAAACACGCGGCCGGAAGCAAAGCCGCCGCACCTGCCTCGGCATAGGCGGCAGGCAGTACTCGTTTGGGCGTGAGAGCGAACGTGTAAACCGCTAACAGGTCAACGATGGATCCGACGCACACGGACAATTCTCAGGACACCCTTCCAGCGATGCAACAGGCCGGGGACGAATCGGCAGACACCTTTTCTGCCGAGCTCGTCAAGGCCCAGTCGCAAGTAGCCGAGGACGCTCCTTCCGGCGGGGGAGGCACAGTTTCGCTCGAAGAAGAGCAGGTCAAGGATGAGATCGATATCCAGATTGATCTGCTCAACGATCCGGACTGGGTGGTTCGCCGCGAAGCCGTCATTACGCTCGGCGAAATGGGCGATGAGCGGTGCATCGAGCCGCTGGCCAAGGCGATGCGCGACGGCGACTGGCAGGTCCGGGAAGTAGCGGTCGAAGCGATGGGGCAGGTGGGCTCCCCCGCCGTCGAGATGCTTCTCAAGCTGCTGCGCGACTGGGAAGTACGGAAGTGCGCCATTTTGGCGCTCGGTAAAATCCGCGACGAACGGGTGCTCGATCCCCTGATGCTGCAGCTGCGCAATGACGAGTTCAAGGACGACGCGATCAATGCGCTGGTCGAACTCGGCGAGCCGGCATTGCCCCGGTTGATTACCGCGCTCCGGGACAAGGATGACAACGTGCGCACGAGCGCGGTGCTCGCGCTGGGCCGCCTCAAGAACGGTGACGCGATCGCTCCCTTGATCGGCATGCTGGGAGACCGGGACTGGTTTACACGCTTGACCGCGGCGGCGGCCTTGGAATCGATCGGGGATGAGCGGGGGCGCGAGGCCATCAAGCCGTTGCTCAAAGATCCCGATCTGGTCGTAAAGATGCGGGTGGAACGTATTCTGGCGAAGTGGAAAAAACCGCCGGTGTCCCAGCCTGCCACCGCGTGAGCCTCGATGCGCGCGGCGTCCTCGCGCTATTTGTCCAGCGACTGATCGATTCGGCGCTGCAAGTCATCGAACTTCTTCAACGGTACGAGCTTTCCCATCGCAACTTCGGCACGCGTGTCCCGCAGTAAGCGGGCTACCTCACAATGACCCCAGATCTTTCATAGTCAATCAAAACTCACCCCCAGCTCATTGGCCATTTCTATGAACCCACGCATACTTGCCAAATTAATTTATACCGGAGATCGCGGTTGTAAGGCGTTTTTATATGATCAAACGAAGCGAGAATTAAGGATTCAAATCGATTGCATTTCCGTTCTTCGTCCAGGAACTGAGGTTTGGGACTTTTATTCCGAAGGCGATATAGAAGATGGCTGGATTGTATTTCAAGGGGTTGAAGAACTATCAATGGAGCCCCCTGGTTTCACTCCCAACGATTGGTTTAACGACATCAACATCGAAGACTGCCCCAGTTCACCCGGGCGATATCGCATGGCAATTTCAATCAACTCTACTGATGACAGTGGCAGGACCACGGAGGTGACGATACGAGGTTTCGTGGACAATGCACGTTTAGAAGATTCGGAAGGTCGAGAAGTTTCTATTGGGCCAGCATAGTGGAAAAGCTAAGGGGTCATGAAGAAATAGGGGAGCGAAAATGGGGCAAGGCTACTTATCCAATGGAAGTGCGAGCGGGATGCGACGTTGAAATGGTAACGAAGGAGTGGTCATGAGGCAGATGATGTTCGGAAAAATCGTGTCGGTTGTGACCTGCGTGCTGCAGCTCTGAGTATTGACGCCGATGTTTGCCGTCGCTGATCAGGCCCAGTTCATCTACGAGGACCTAGGGCGGCTCTCGCAAGTGATCGATGGGTAGGGCAATGTCGCGACGTCTAGGTAAGACGCCGTCGACAATCTGTTTTCTATCAATGAAACTGTGGTGATGTCAGCTTGGTTCGTTTCTCGGACGAGTCGCGCGAAGCACTTCCAGCGCGCGCTCTAAGACGATGCGGTCCGGAACGTCTTTTTCACGGAGGGTTTGTTTCGTGAGCAGCAGTCCTTGCAGGTTGATGGTTTTCACTGGAATGCCCTCGAATTCGATGGTTTCTGCGTATGGGCGGAGGGCTTCGTACGTCATGCCGTTGGCGTTCAATAGGACGTCCACCACGAAGGCATCGGCGACCCGAATGTTCTCACCCTCTTCGAACCAGGCAGGCTCTATCTCTCTGGCAGCGTGATCGGGAAGGATCAACAGTGCATCTTTGACTCGCTGTCCTGCCGCTGCAGAGGCGGGAACCAGTATGTCAATATCGGTCGTTGCCCGTTGGTATCCATGCGCGGCGAGCGCATAGCCACCGATCAAGAAATAGTCGACGTGATGTTGATGGAGGGAACGTAAGAGGGTTTTGAGATCGTCAAGCGTAGCGGGTCGGCTGTATTCCTCCATCACTCTCGCTCAGCTGCCAATTGTCCTAAACCCTGTACCAAACAATCTTCTTGTTGTGTATTCGCATCCTTGTGCGATCGAAAGCGGTACACACCTTTCGGGATGAAGGTGCTCTTAGCCAAATGTGCGACGGTTTCACTGAAACGAGCCCCCTCCGCGAGCAACGTCCCGTCTCCCTGCATGACGATCGGTCGTTCTTGCCTGTGTCCAACCGTTCTCATGTGATCTACTCTACCTGAGGGATGAAGAAGGGGCAAGCGATGCGCGCGGCGTCCTCGCGCTATTTGTCCAGCGACTGATCGATCCGCCGCTGCAAGTCATCGAACTTCTTCAACGGTACGAGCTTTCCCATCGCAACTTCGGCACGCGTGTCCCGCAGTAAGCGGGCCACATCCAGCATGGCCTGGGTTGAGGCGTCCGATTTGATTCCTTTTGCCGCAGCCTCCAAGGTCGAGGCCGCCTCGGTCAGTTCATTTGCCCCATCGCTGTAATTCCGGTCGAGGACATGTGCTTTCGCTTGCACCACCCGTGATTTGGCTTCCATGAGCGCTTTGCGGCGGCGGAGATCGCGTTCAATCCCTGCCGTCGTCTCCAAGGCATTCTGAGAAAGATTCTTCAACGATTGGCGGGCATCCTTGATCGTTTCCTCGGAAATCGCCAAGCGGTGAGTCAGGTCCGATACGCTTGCCTGCAATGTGCCGACAGGCTGTTGCCCCGCGTAATATCCCGCCGCAAAGGCGCCGGCGACCACGAGCAGCACGGCGATGAATTTGAGCATGATCTCCTTGCCGGTTAGCGGTGTTTGGGCGGTGAACGTTTCCGATCCAGCTGCCGCAGCACGCTTCCTGCTGCGGTGATCCGAACGGCTTCGTCGGTGTCCCCTAAGGCTTTGACGAGCAGTGGCACCACAGGTCCTGCGCTGTTCCCCAATGCTTTGGCGGCCATGAGTCGTGGAAGCGGTTGCATATCCCGGAGCAGGGGCTCCAGAAGAGCCACGGCCTCTGTGTTCGAGGTGGCACTCAGCGCCTGAGCGGCAGCGCCTCGAACGGAGGGGTCCGGTTGCCGTGCGAGCTCAGCGACGAGCGGTATGGCCGAGGCCTCTCCCAAACGTAGCAATCCCTCGGCGGCAGCCGCGCGGACCTGCCAGCTGGGGTCCCGGGTCAAGGCCTGCAGCAACGGGCGATTCTCCTTGATACCCAGCCTGCCCAGGCTTCCGGCCGCGACACTGCGGACCATGGCGATGTCGTCTCCAATGGCATGGGTTAAGGGTGCGACTCCTCCGGAGGAACCGAATTCTCCCAGCGCACCGGCGGCGAAGGCACGTACGGATGGGTGGGGATCATACACGGCCTGACTGAGGGTCGCCAGGCTTGCCGGGCGCTTCAGCCGGCCGAGCACACCGAGCGCCGCCATGCGCATGTCCTCATCCGGGAGTGTGGCTGCGTTGGTGATATCGGCCAGTTTGTCGGATTGTCCCATGCGATAGAGGGCTGCAGCGGCGAAGATCGATTCGGGGCCTTCGTCAGTGCGGGCGATGTCAGAGAATCGGGTAATGAGATCAGCGGCATTGGCCTCTCCCAGGGCGGTCATGGCGGCAATGCGGACGGTAGGCATCTGGTCGCCCAGCGCTCGCCGGAGTGCGCCGGATTTCTTGGCCAGGCCGGCTTTCCCGATCGCTTCTGCGGCCCGCGCCCGCACCAGGACAGAAGAGTCCAGCAGCCCGTCCTCCAGAACGGCGGCCGTTTCCGGCAGGCCCAGATCCGCCAAGGTGCTGTAGGCGGCAATGCGGACATGTTCTTTGCGGTCTCTGACGTGGCTGGTGATGACCGCGAGCGCGAGAGGACGGAGCAGTGCAGGGTCGTGGGTCTGCCCGGCTGAGGTCAGTCTCGTATAAATCGAGAGCGCTTCATCGGCGCGCCCGAGCCGGACGTAGCTCAACAGACAGGTGCGTAACAACTGGTTCGATACCGTGGTTCCTGGAGGGATGGTCTGAAAAAGTGCGGCGACGGCTGCATAGTCACCGGCCTTGAAGAGATCGTTGGCGGTCGATTCTATGGAGGATGAGGCCTCGGCGGCGTGGGCCGGTGTGAGCGATGCCACACAGAGCGTCACGGCGGCGGTCAACACCCAGGCGCAGGCCGGATGCAGAATCGATGTCCGCCCCGTGCACCGATGCTCTGCGCGGAAGGTGATCACCATGTCGATGGGGCGCGCAGCGTGGCGGGCTCGTAGAGCATCCCCACATAGTCTTTGACCATGCGGGTAGTGCAAAACTGTGGAGCGATGGTGCGGATGCATTCTTTGACCATATGCAGCCAGCCGCGAGGGATGCCGTCTCGATCGCGTTGGTAAAAGAGCGGCACGGCCTCCTGTTCCAAGATGCGATAGAGCTGTTCGGCGTCATGCTGATCCTGTGCCTTGGTGTCTGCCTGGTCGGCCAACGGTTGGATGCCCCATCCGTTGGCGCCGTTGTATCCTTCGGCCCACCACCCATCCAGGATGCTCAGGTTCAGCACCCCGTTCAGCGCGGCCTTCATGCCGCTGGTCCCGCTGGCTTCCAAGGGAAAGCGCGGGGTGTTGAGCCAGATATCGACACCTTGCACGAGAAACTTCGCCATATGCATGTCGTAGTCTTCGAGAAACGCGACATGGCCGCCCAGCTTATGATCATGGCAAAAGCTGAGCACTTCATGAATGAAGTACCGTCCCGGTTCATCGGCCGGATGGGCTTTGCCCGCGAAGATCAATTGGACGGGTCTCCATCTGTTTTGGAGAAGCAATTTCAAACGCTCGAGATCCTGGAAGAGGAGCGTCGCCCGTTTGTATGTGGCAAATCGTCTGGCAAAGCCGATCGTCAGCGCTTCAGGATCGAGGAGCGTGCCGCGAGCCAGCACTTGTAAGGGCTGGAGATGGCCCTGCATCCAGCCGGTTCTGGCCCGTTCGCGGATAAAACTCATGAGTTTCCGTTTCATGGCCTGACGGACGGCCCACAATTCGGCGTCGGGGACATCCGTCACCCGTTGCCACATGGCCGGATCGTCGCAGGTAGAGGTCCATGTCGGGCTGAGTGATTTGCCGTACAGATGATGGAGTTCGGGAGAGATCCAGGTCGGCGCGTGCACGCCGTTCGTGACGCTGCGGATGGGAACTTGTTCGGTGGGTAATCCAGGCCAGAAATGCCGCCACATCTCGCGGGTGACGCGGCCATGTTCGCGACTCACGCCGTTCACGTGGGCAGACAGGCGCATGGCCAGTGCGGTCATGTTGAAACCATGGCCGCGCGATTCGGGTGTCTCACCCAGACCCATGAACGTTTCCCGTGAGAGGCCCAGTTGTTCCCAATACCCTGCAAAGTATCGGTCCATCAGATGGTGAGGGAACACGTCGTGGCCGGCCGGCACCGGCGTATGGGTTGTAAACACAGTGCTTTGGCGGACCAGTTCACTGGCTTCAGCATGTGTGGCCCCCTTCTGCATAAACTCACGTAGACGTTCCAAGGTGAGAAAGGCGGAGTGGCCTTCGTTTGCATGCCAGACGGAGGGGGCGATGTCCAATGCGCGCAAGAGCCGTACGCCGCCGATGCCCAATAAGATTTCCTGGCAGAGCCGCATTTCCTGATCGCCACCGTACAGTCGGGCGGACAGGGCGCGATTCTCCGGGCTATTTTCAGGCACATCCGTATCGATCAGGAAGAGCGGGACACGGCCCACTACGACACGCCAGACGGCAGCCGTGACGTGGCGGCCCCCCATCTCGACAGTAAACCGGCAGGATTCTCCGGACAGAGTCTGTGCCGCTTGAATGGGAGACTCTTCCCGGGTGAACGGCGCGTAGGCCGCTTCCTGCCATCCTTCCTGCGAGAGGCGCTGGCGGAAATAGCCTTGCGGATACATGAATCCAATGCCGACCAGGGGCACGCCGAGGTCGCTGGCTTCTTTGCAGTGGTCGCCGGCCAGAATGCCGAGACCGCCGCTATAAATGGGCACAGACGTATGCAGGCCGAATTCCGCGGAGAAGTAGGCGATGGTCGTCTTCGTCAAATCTGTGTGGTGAGCGCCGAACCAGCTTTTCTTGTTCGCGCAATACTCGTCGAACAAGCGGAGCACCGCCGAGTAGTGCCGGAGAAATGACGGATCTTCCCCCAGCCGGGCCAGCCGGTCCGGCCTCACATCGGCCAATAGTTTGACGGGATTGTGATGTGTAAGAAACCAGAGCGTGGGGTCGATGGTTTCGAACAATTCGCGCGCTTCCAATGTCCAGCTCCACCAGAGGTTATGAGCCACCTCAGACAGGCGTCCCAGACTCGGAGGGAGATGGGCAAGGGAACTGTTCACGGAAGTAGAAGTATCCACAGGGGCTCCTTCGATAAATGAGATGTCATGCGCGTGGGGTGC
Source organism: Nitrospira sp. (assembly GCA_046604365.1). Classification (GTDB taxonomy): domain Bacteria; phylum Nitrospirota; class Nitrospiria; order Nitrospirales; family Nitrospiraceae; genus Nitrospira_D. The sequence goes on along the minus strand of JBJACV010000013.1, from coordinate 8,656 downwards.
GAGCCCGCATAATCCATGAACGCTTCTGCTGCAATCGCGGATTCGCTGCTGTGACGAGCCTTCGGCGGGCAGGCTCGCCCCTCGGACCCTCGATGTACTGCATGAGTACGCCTCAGGTCCTCCGGGCTCCACGTGCCCGTCTCGCAACGCGACTGCGCGATTTCGCGACGAACCGTCATGAATTATGCGGGCTAGGGGTCGAGGACACGGTTTGTCTGATCCGGGTCAGGCGTGTCCCGCCTTATGCCACGAGGCCCACTCATCGGAGAATGCCACGGCGGCATACCGTTCGCCAACGATTTTTGCAACTCGGTTCAGCAGCTTGGTGAGTTGCTGGAGTTCGGCCGGAGTCAAATCTTCGCGGAATCGGGGGTGGAGGCCCCAGCGTGTTTCAACTTCTTCTCCGGACACGCTCGACATCAAGCTGATCAACTTGATCTCCTGTCCGGTCTGGCCTTTCGTGTCCGGTGAGTCGGCCATCGATGCGGAAGCCGTAGGCGCAGAGTCCGTAGCGGGCGCGGTCTGTCCTTGGAGCACAGCGCTGATCGCCGGCACGATGGCGCCGGCACACAATGCCGCCGCCGAACTGAGCCGGCTATTGCCGGGCGCGCCGAGGGCCTGGGCGATTTTCTCGCCGAAATCACGGAACATTTCGCTCTTCGCCTTGGACTCTTCCGTGATCAGGAATTTGTACGGCTCGTAGGTCTCCCGGCTTTCGGCGACGGCAGTACCCACCGTCAGCACGATTTCCATCTGATCCGCGTTGTGCCCGAATGCCGGCTCCAGCGCGTGCGTCAACTGCCTGGTCACCGCATCTTCGAGTCCGTTCATGAAGCCCATCTGGTCCTTCAGCGGGATATGCAGCGCGGCCAGGCGGTCGGCCACATTGAATAGAATCTTGAGAAATTCCAGATAGAGTCCCCACTCGTCCTGCCGCTTCAGCGTGAGCGCCTGCTCAGGCGCATTCTTCTTCATGAGGGTGACGGACTCCCCCGACACGGCAAGCATGAGTTCAGCCAGTTGGCGGAGCTGCTCCTTATATTCAATATTGGCAGTAGCCATGGGTCTCCCGTTCAGTGGCGGGATTATAGCGGAGACGAGCGTGGCGAGCAAAGAGGCGATTCGACAATTCGTTGCCGGCACTGAATCTCGCGGGTACGATTGTCAGTGATCTGCACGGAAATGTTGAATGATCAATGCTGAATGTCGGATTGAAGATATTTGAGGGGATTTCTATGAACATGCCAGGATGTAGCATGTGGGTCATTGTTGGATTGCTAGTGATGGTGGGGTCGGTCGGCTGCAAACAGGAGAATCCGGCGGAGCAGGCAAAGGTTCCGGCTGTATCGGGCAATGCCGTGACGGAGGCAGTGGGGCAGGCGGCTGTCGATGCGGTGAATGTTCCGATGGATAAGGCCCGTCAGGCGGAAGGGGTGTTGGTGAAGTCGGCCGAGCAGACGGCGGCTGAAATCAACAAAGGGACACGGTAGAGAATCACCTATGACGGGCCGGGGACAGAAAAAGGAGTTGGGAACCATTGTTTGGGAACAAAAAAAGGTGTCAGGAACCATTGTTTGAAGTGCTTGCCATGTACTAAGGATTGCGTATGGGAGGCCGTTTCGTCAGGCGTCGGCGGATGCGGTGTATGCGTGCTGTGAGGAACAATGGTTCCTGACACCTTTTTCTCTCCCCTTTAATGTCTTTTCGACGAAAGATGAAACTTTTAAGTCGCTGGAGCGCAAAAAATTTGAAATCCCAGCAGAGCTACGCGGCAAGTACACCAATGCGAAGCTAGACAAGTCATTCGATCAAATGGCTTTCCTGGCACCTAGTGTGGCCCATCAGATTAAAGTTGCCAGGGCAGGAGTGTTCCCATTTTTTGACTATATATACCGAGACGAAGATCGTCAGGCGTATTCAAACGGGGGGACGGAGAAAGCATATCGTGAGTGGCGTACGTATAAAATGTCTGACCACCTTCCTATTTGGGTAGAGCTCAATGTGGATTTTGGGAAGAGCTATCTGAAGAGTAAGATGGAATTAAAAAAGTAAGGAGAACGGAGGCAAGATTGGTCGAGAGAGAGCAGAAAAAGTGTGAAAGAATAATGATAGTTGGCGTACCGATGAGAGAGGGCATGTGCCGGCGATCTTTGTAGGTTCGACCCTCATGCGCGCCGGAGACTACTACGTCTCTTCTTGAGGGCGTTCGGCATTCAGCGCGCGCAGACCGACCGTAAAGACGAGGGCAAGCATGCCTGCCGCCAGGACAGAGCACGCTGAGACGCTAAGTCGCTCAAACCGCCGCGTGTAGAAACGGCTGCCGTCAAAAACTTCGACGATATAGACCGCCTACCATTTGTTGTGCGGCCAGGCCCATGGGCTTGTGGCGGCCAAAGCTGTAGACCAAAGAATGGCGCAGACCGCACTTGACGTGAGTGCAGAGTGGAAAACGGTGTCTGAAACCGTTCTGGTTATAGATGCTTGCCTCGCAATGCGGAAAAGGGGAGAATCCTGCCATGTCACCCCTCGCGCTCAAAGACAAAGATGTGAAATTTATTCAGTGCGCTCAATGTGGGGCGCAAAACCGAGTGTCGGGCTATTCGCTTACTCACACCACTGTCTGCGGCAAATGCCGCATGCCGTTACCGGAACCCTCCCATATTCGTTCAGCAAAAATCTTCGCAAGTTATAACTTTTGGATTATCCTCGCAGCCATCATCGGCACTGCAGTAGTGCTGAATGAATTCAGATTATTGTATGGGCCGACATCCAACGATGTGCACACCAACAATGAAGGCCATTCCCCGACGACGTCCGACCCGATGGATTATCGGGCCATGCCGGTCACACAGGGTCTCCATCAGCTCTACACGAGTGCCGAACAGATTGCTCCCTTCCGCATCGTGACGCCGTCCGGTGCGGACAATTTCTATGTCAAACTCACCGATGCCAGTACTGGTGTGCTCGTCATGACATTTTTCGTACAGGGAGGCCAGAGTTTTGAGGCTGTCGTGCCAGTAGGAACCTATCGCGTCAAGTACGCGACGGGCGCAACCTGGTACGGAGTCGATTTCGTATTCGGTCCCGATACGCGCTACAGCGAGGCAGTGAAGATCTTTGAATTCTCCGCGAAAAAGAATCACATCACCGGCAATACGATTGAACTGACTCCCCGCGGTGGAAGCAATCTCGACACAAAGACCATATCGGCCCACCAGTTCAACTGCAATATCCTGCGCAATCCGATGTCGCCTATCACTGCGCCTTCGACCTGCCCCTGAGTTTCGACTTTGAACGCAATGAAGAGGTTGTTCGGCATTCAGCGCACGAAGGCTGACCGCAAACACGAGAACGAGCAGGTGTGGCCTCAGGGCATCTACATATGGTCTGTGCATTGCCGCGATCGAGTTCTGCCTTGATTGACAGAGGGATCCATGCCGGTATAATTTCTATACCACGATGGATTTTGAGTTCGATACGTCGAAGAGCAAGGCCAACCTTGAGAAACACGGAATCGATTTTGTAGAGGCGCAACAACTGTGGGAAGACAAAGACCGGCTCGAAATTGAAGCGAGAACAGAAGACGAGCCCCGGTCTGTTCTCATTGCCGTTCTTGGTCAGAAACTATGGTTGGCCTTTTTTACATACCGGAAGGGACGCATTCGATTGATTTCAGTTCGAAGAGCCAGAAAAGAAGAAAGGGAACTGTACTATGAAAGCGAAGATCCTCGATAAGATGTTCGATGAGGGGAAGGAGATCACACCTCACCTGGTCCTCTCGAACGCTCGCCGTCCCGGCCATGAACAGAGACGCGTCAACGTCGATTTTCCCAGTTGGATCATCGAGTCATTGGACGTTCAGGCGAGCAGCCTTGGAGTCACGAGGCAATCGGTCATCAAGATGTGGATTGCCGAGCGATTGAAAGAGGAAATGAAACGGGCAGGTTGACTCGCGGCATTCATGAGCACCGTTGTTCCTGTGGCGCCTGCACCTATTCACAGTGCTATCTGTGGCCCCGCTCTGCTGACTTTCTCCAGTGCTCCAGCTATTCTGATTGCCGCACAATCCGTTGAATAGGGTGGAGGTGTGATGGGTTTCTTTTCCGCCTCTGACCGTGAAAACCCATCGAGGCCTCATGTCCAGGTGTTGCCGCACGACGAGGCGCGGGAGCATCTGCTCGCGATTGCGGACGTGCTGGCCAAGGCGCTGGATACGACGGTCAAGATTCCCGGTACGTCCATCTCTATCGGACTCGATCCATTGCTCGGTCTCATTCCTGGCATCGGGGATGCGCTGGCGAATCTCATCGGCACAATCATCCTTGGGTTAGCGACTCGCTTGCGGGTTCCGCGGATTGTCCTGGCCCGCATGAGTCTCAATCTTCTGATCAACGGTGTCGTGGGAGCGATCCCGATCGCCGGCGATCTATTCTCGGTCTGGTTTCAGAGCAATATGAGAAATGCCGCCTTGCTTCGAGCAGCCGCGATGAAGCCGGATCGCGAGACCCGGCCGGATTGGTTCTATGTCGGCGGAATCGTCGGGAGCACAGTGGCGCTCATGTTGCTCGCGATTGCCTTCGTCGTGTGGGCGGTGGCCAAGCTCTGGTCCGTGATTGTGCTTTGAAAGGGCGGAGGGGACTGTGTTATACAGCGCAGTCTGCTGAAGGTCGTCGGTTAGCACATCGCCATTCCTCCTGTTTCACGCTATGGACCGAGAAGTCAAAACGTATGTGCTGAAGCGGCCTGTCGAAGAGGTGGTCCCGCGCAAGCTGTCCATCGACTATGCGGCGGCGCTGAATCAGCAACAGCTGGCGGCGGTCTCGGCGGGCGAGGGTCCGTCGCTGGTGATTGCGGGCGCCGGCAGCGGCAAGACGCGCACGCTCGTCTATCGCGTCGCCTATCTCATCGATTCCGGGATCGATCCCTCGAATATTCTGCTGCTCACCTTTACGCGCAAGTCGGCCCAGGAGATGTTGGCGCGCGCGGGCGATCTGATCGGCGCCCGGAGCCAGCGTGTGTGCGGCGGCACGTTCCATTCAGTGGCGAATCTCTTGCTGCGGCGCTATGGCCGGTCCATCGGGGTTGAGCCGGGGTTTACGATCTTGGATCGCGGCGATGCGGAGGACTTGATCGCGCTCGTTCGCTCCCAGCTCGGCCTCAACGAAAAGGACAAGCGCTTTCCCCGCAAGGGGACGATCATGGAAATGATCAGCAAGAGCGAGAATACCCTCCGCAGTCTCGACGAGATTCTGCTCGAAGAGTTCAGCCATTTCGCCGATCACGCGGAGGATTTGGCCCGGCTGCACAAGGCTTACCAATCGGCAAAGCGGCAAAAGCAGTTACTTGATTACGACGATTTGCTGGTCATGCTCCGGCAGCTGCTCTTGATGGATGAGGCGGCCCGCATGGCCATTTCCAGCCAGTATCGCTACATCCTTGTGGATGAGTATCAGGATACGAATCGGCTGCAGGCCGAGGTGATCCGCCGGTTGGCGACGACGCACAACAATGTGACGGTGGTCGGCGACGATTCCCAGTCTATCTATGCGTTCCGTGGCGCGACGTTCAAAAACATCATGGAGTTTCCCGTCCTCTTTCCCGGCACGACGATCTACAAGCTGGAAGAAAATTACCGCAGTACGCAGCCGATCTTGGATTTGGCGAACTGCGTCATCGATGAGGCGGCGGAGAAATATACGAAGCGCCTCTTCACGAGGAAGATCGACGGGCCGTTGCCGGCCCTCGTGGAAGCCGCGGGAGAAAGCGCGCAATCGCGGTTTATTGCGCAGAAGATTCTTGAATTGCGCGAAGAGGGCGTGCCGTTAAGTGAGGTCGCCGTGCTGTTTCGGTCGAGCTTCCATTCGTTCGATCTCGAAATCGAACTTTCGCGCAAGGGGCTGCCCTTCATCAAGCGCGGCGGGGTGAAGTTTATCGAAACGGCGCACGTCAAGGATCTGCTTGCGCATGTGCGGGTGGTCGCCAATCCGTTGGATACGGTCAGCTGGCATCGCGTGCTCATGTTGGTCGAGGGAGTCGGGCCGAAAAAAGCCCAGGATCTGCTTGCTGCAATTATGAAGGCCGAACGGCCGTCAGATGTGTTGCGTGGAGTCAGCGGCCGATCGGGGCAGGGACTCAAGAATTTGGCGAACACCTTGGAGAGTCTGGCCGGGTCGGACGATCGGCATCCGGCGGAGCACGTGAATCACATCTACGAATACTATCTGCCGATTCTCAAGGAACAGTACGACGACTATCCCAAACGGACCAGAGATTTGGATCATCTTCATACGATTGCCGAGGGCTATCACGGCATCGACGAATTTCTCGCCGACCTGGCGCTGGAGCCGCCGGACGGCAGCGCGGTGGGTGTCGAGGCGCCTGACCGGGACGATGAGCGACTGGTGCTGTCTACAATCCATTCGGCCAAAGGGCTGGAGTGGCAATGTGTCTTCGTGATTTGGGTGGTGGACGGCCGGTTTCCTTCCGCCTATTCTTTTCTCACGGATGACGAGCTGGAAGAAGAACGGCGGCTCTTCTATGTGGCTGTGACTCGGGCCAAACGGCACTTGTTTATGACTTATCCTATCAATGTCTACGACAAGGCGAGCGGCATGCTGCTCTCAAAGCCCTCCCGATTTCTCGATCATGTGTCCTCGGATCTTCTCGATACGATCGCGCTGGTTGAAGAAGACGGCAGAGAAGATTGGGGAACTCCTCGGTATCAAGATTATTAATCTGCGGCCATGTTCCATCGGTGACTCCACCGCGATTTCTGCCGGTACTGTGATGCGATGACTTCTCTATGGACGAGAGTGGTTCTTGTATTGTGTTGCTGGTGGAGCATGGTTTCTGTCGTTCCGGCCTTGTCATCCGAGCCTGTCGGGTCTGCTGCGTCAAGCCGGCAGTGGGAGCGGTTGCTGGCGGACGCAGGACAGCTGCATTTGCCGACAGCGTTTTTGAAGGTGATCCCGCCGGATTTCATCCGGTTTGAATTCGACGATCTTCGGGCCTATGCGGCGGAGTACCATCCCGGCGAGCATCGCCTGGTTCTTAATCGGTCCTTGTCGTTTAATGCTGCCGGGCGAGTGCTCAAGCCGCTCACCAAGATGACCCACAGGGAGTTGGAGGTTCTGTATCATGAACTGTTCCATGCCTATATGGACTATCTCGCGTCTTCCATTGAAGAGCAGGGGGGCGACCGTCCTGTGTCGAACGAATTGATGGATTTTGCGCGAACGCAGCAGGCTTGCCGGTACGCAAATGTAATGGTCGCGCCGGTTGCGCAGCGACCGAATGACACGGAGCCGCGCTACCTGACAGAAGCAGAATCCTGGGAAGCCCTCAATGAAACATGGGCTGTTTTTGTTGGTTGGGCTATTTGGAATCAACTCGACGTGCAACACCCGGGGATGGAATCGATGTTTCGGGAGCAGCGCCTGATGGAACGATGGGCCCGGCGGCTTCACGCGGCTTTTCAGAAGGGAGAGCTTCGTGGGTACTATGTCCCCGAAGATATTGATGAACGCCGTATCACCCATAAACGGTTTCTTGCCAAATCATCACAAATTACCTGGAGAGAGGCCGCAGCGATTATGAGTCAAGTACTTGGTTTTAATGGCAAATCCATTCTGTTTGCTCAACAAATTACTGGAGGTTCACAGGGGAGTGCTCAATCGGCACTCTGTCGATCCATTAGCAAGTAAAAAGAAAAAATCGGACTGAGACCTGCTTCCCCTCTTGACATGGATGAACTTCATCAATAGAATCCGGCATTTCCTAATCGGCTTGTCCGGCACGGCAGCGATTCAATCATCTTGATTGAAAAGAGAAAGCTGTGCGCGGAGAGGTGTGCTCTTATTTTTTGCGCGTCGAAGTCGCGAACAGTTTTTGAATCTGCGTCGAATTTGTTTGGATTGCAACGTACGGTGAAGTGTTGCGGGCAGGTACCCAAGTGGCCAAAGGGGGCAGACTGTAAATCTGCTGGCTTATGTCTTCCAAGGTTCGAATCCTTGCCTGCCCACCATTGAGCCGGTTCGATCGCCTGCTCGATAACGTTGTGCGGGGAGTGAGTGGCGGGTCATCAGGTGTGGAGTATGGCGGTTGAGTCCTGAGTGTGGAGCATCTGTCAGATTCAGTGGTGGGCATTCAGCGCGAAAAACAAGAGGCGGGCGTAGCTCAGTGGTAGAGTTCCAGCCTTCCAAGCTGGCTGTCGTGGGTTCAAATCCCATCGCCCGCTCCATACCGAGGACGTGAGGTGTGAAACGTGAGGCGTGCGACGTGAGGCGAAAGAGGCCGGGTGCTGTACAAGCGTTCACGTGTGACGTTTCACCGGAAAGAGGCCCACGTAGCTCAGTTGGTAGAGCACGTCCTTGGTAAGGACGAGGTCACGCGTTCGATCCGCGTCGTGGGCTCCAGTGCGTAGCATAGGGTGAAGCTGAGGTGTCGCGTTGAGGGAAGGAGGCCGGATGTGGATCTCCTCAATGTGAACCTCAACCGAGCAAGTAACGGAGGGAGTTATGGCGAAGGCGAAATATGAGCGGAAGAAGCCGCACGTAAACATTGGGACGATCGGGCACGTGGACCACGGGAAGACCACGTTGACGGCGTCGTTGACCAAGATTTGTGCGGATCGGGGCATGGCGAAGTTCATCCCCTA
>JBJACV010000012.1:0-132526 GCA_046604365.1 Nitrospira sp. | reverse complement strand
AGTGAACGTGCCATCGCCAGTAGAGAGCGCCACGTAATTCTGACCTCCCGTGGCATAGTGACACTGCATATCCGTCTTTCCATCCCCATTGAAGTCACCATAGCCCACCACACCACTGCTACCACACCAGGCCGGCGTCCATGGAATACTACTGGCGAACGTCCCATTGCCAGTAGAGAGCGCCACATAATTCTCCCCTGTGGAGGCATAGTGACACTGCATATCCGTCTTTCCATCCCCATTGAAGTCACCATAGCCCACCACACCGCTGCTACCACACCAGTCTGGCGTCCACGGAATACTAGTGAACGTCCCGTTGTGTTCACTTGCCCATGTGAGAGTTTGCAGAGGAGTACTGGAGCCGCCCGTGATAGTCCCGTCCGCTTGGCTGACTACGACGTCTTTGCCGAACTGCTGCAGCGTCGATAGGAGAGACATTGACGTACCTGTGCTGGAGATGTACTGCACACGGTATGCCCACACGAGAGTCCCATTGGCCTTCACCTCAACCGTCTTCAGCCGCTTTGCTGTCGTGATGGCAAAGTTGCTGGTGTACATCACCGGTTTGTCGGTCCGATCTTCGAGATAGAACTTCACCTGGTTCGTCGGAGCCGTGGCTCCATTGCCGGTGTAGTCGACCTGACTCAGATAGCCCTGTCCTTGATCCCCCGTATAGGTCATCGTCATGTAGTTCCCGTCTCGATCTTCGACTCGCTCCAGACACCATTTGAAGATCTGTGTGCCCAAACTCCCGACCGTCCCTTGAATGCGCGTGGTCGTGCCGGTCCCGAATTTATACTTTGTCCCTTTCTTATCAGTAATCTCCCAGCCCATCGTCCCATCAGCCGACAGTTTCTTAATGCGGAGGAAGCTCCCCTTGATCTTTTCGTGATAGAGCAACGGATCGGTGGCATCTTGCACCAGATCCGTCGACACCCCATTGAGACGTATGGTGTAGACCTTCCCATCCAGTTCTTCCTGAGTCGTGGGCTGGTAGAGCACACCCCAGCGGGTTTGCCGTTCGATGGCGCCAATCTCCAACTTCCAGCCCATGCCCACCCAGCCGTTGCCTCCCGCACTCTCATAAGCCAGCACCACATTCGGCTGCATCCCATTGCGGCCAGGCGGCACCTCAATCGGAATGCTGCCCGTCAACGTGCCAGTGAAGAGATCTGGTTGCAACGACGCGCTGATCCCGGCCAGCGGAACGTCTCCATCGGTCTCTTTGGCCGACAGCGAGGCGACCGGTACCAGACAGACAAGCAAAAGGGCCAGCATGCTGGGGGAGAGTAGACGAAGCGACATCGCGCGACTCCTTGGTGAGGCGGACTCCACTGTCCGCGCGACGCACTCTATGCTTCTTTTCAAACCGCACAATCCCGACAAATGGGTATACCCATTTGGGGGGAGTCAAATAGGGGGATTGAGTCAGAGAAAGGAAAACTGCCAGACGACAAGGAGAAAGCAGAACGCGGAACTACTGAATTGTGCCGGCCATTTGAAAAACGGGGAGATACATGATGACCACAATGGTGCCGACGAGTACTCCCATCACGAGCAAGAGCGCCGGCTCGATCCACGTGGTCATTTGTGTCAGCTTGAGATCCAGACTGCCTTCGTAGAATTCACCGACATCGCGCAACATGGTTTCCAGCGATCCGGTTTCTTCGCCAACCGACACCATGGCCGTGGCCAGTTTGGGGAGCACGCCCTGCTGAGTCAGCGCCGCAGCCAAGGTCGTCCCTTCTCGCACTCGCCCCACAGCCTGAGATACCCCGCGCGCAATAAAGCGATTGGACATGGCCCCGCTCGCCACCTCCAGCGCATTGACAAGGGGAATACCGCCCGCCAGGACTGTGGCCAACGTTTGGGTCAATTGTACGGTGTTGTGGTGCAGCAGAATCGGACCGAGGCCAGGCAGACGCAGTAATAGCCGATCGGTCGTATACCGTCCCTCAGCCGTTGCGCGATAGGACCGCAGTCCGATGGCCACGAGCACGAGGCCGATTCCCAGCGGCAGAAACTGTGCCTGGAGTAGGTCAATCAGTTGCAGCAGCGCCGACGTTGCCGGAGGGAGGGATTGTGCCGATTCGCCGTATACGCTCACGAACGTGGGCATCACGTACACGAGGAGAAAGCCGACGACCGCCGCCCCGATAATCACCAGAAACGCCGGATAGGCCAAAGCCTTGGTCACCTTTTGCTTCAGGCTGATCATGAGCTTGAGGTAGTGTACGTAGCGCTGGAGCACTGTAGGCAAGTTGCCGGATTGCTCACCGGCCCGAATTGTAGCCACATAGAGATCCGAGAAGATCTTCGGATGGCGGCTCATCGCATCGGACACAGCGCTGCCTCCACGGATGTCTTCTCGTACAGTTCGAAGCGTCTCCTGAAAATGAAGCTGTTCAGCCCGCTCGATCAGCAGATCCCAGACCTGAAGTACTGGCAGGCCGGCTTTGAGCATCGCCAGCAATTCTTGATTGAACACCAGAAATTCATGCAGCGAGACTTTTCCCGACCACCAAAAACGACCGGACTTCTGAAACCTCTTACTCTCCCCATGAAGGCTCAGAACGATCAGTCCATCTCGCTCCAGCTGTCCACGCACAGCCCGTTCATCGCTCCCATCAATCGCGGCTTCGACCGTGGTGCCGTTGGGGCGGGCCGCTTTGTACTGAAAAGTCGGCATGACCCTCTATGCTGGTCCGCAACCCGATAATTTGTCAACGGGGATGGAAAGATTCTAGGTGATCTGATCCTCTGCTATGCCGTGAGCGCCTTCTTGATGAACTCGCCGAGACGGCGGAAGTAGACCCCGCCTCCTATCTGGTACGTGTCGTTGTGATCGGCGCCCGGGATCGCATACCAATCCTTCGGTTGGATTGCCGCGTCGAAGACCTGGTGTCCCAATTCGATGGGGATGATGTCGTCTTTGTCGCCATGGATGACCAGCTTCGGCAACGACAACTGCGGGAGTCGGTCGATCAGCCGGAATTCCGCCCCGAGCAGCATGTGGACCGGCAGTCCAACATAGTGATGCTTGGCGACTGCTTCGATGGAAGGAAATGATGATTCAAGAATCAATGCGGCAGCCGGCCGTTGCGTGGCAAGTTCTCCCGCTACTGCGGCACCGAGCGACCGGCCGAACAGCACGATCCGCTCCGGACGAATCTTCCTGATGCGTGCGAGATAGTCGTAGGCCCCGATCGCATCGTGATAGAGCCCCTCTTCACTGGGACGAACGGCCTGGCTTTTCCCATAACCACGATAGTCGAAGAGAAACACCGACAACCCGAGCTGATAGAGCAGCTTCAAATTATCGAGCCTGTTGATGATATTGCCTGCATTGCCATGACACCAGAGCATCACCGGACGATCAGACCTTGTCTCGACATACCAGCCGAACAACCGCACGCCGTCCGCGGCCTGAAACGACACATCCTCGAGCGGCAGCCCGCTGAGCTTTGCCCAATCGCGATCCTGCCAAGGCTCAGGATAATAGACGAAGAATTGATCGAGGAGGCTCATGCTGTGCTCGTCGAAGCGTATCTCGTGAAGCGTGAAGCCCGCTTCGACGAGGATGCGAGGCGAGCGCAGAACAGAAAAAGAGCGTGTCTCATCTTTGCTTGCGAGATACGCTTCACGAACGACGATTAGGAATTGCAGCAGAAATGTTCATGAATAATGCGGGCTAGTGGTTCAGTTTTTGATCGATCTTGTTCCCGGCTTTTTTAAAACCTTCCGCGGTCTTGTCGACGGCTTTTTTCAACTTGCGCTCGACTTTCTCTCCAATGTGTTTTTCCTCGACCTTCTTGACCACCTTTCCAACCCCCTCTTCGATCTTGTGGCCGACCTTCTTGGTGGTATTCCCGATTCGTTCGAACACGCCGGGGCCTTTTGCCGGTTCATCCTGGGCCGACACCGGAGAACCGGACAAGATCCAGAGCGGCACACACAGCCCGACCACCAATCGCAGATCGCATCGGAATCGCATGACATTCCCTCCAACCTCGTGGAAATCATACCACGAACGGATTGAGTCGTCCTCTAGGGTCCTGCTCCTCCGCTGCCAGGCGGTGAAGGCATCGCTATAAGCGACACTGTGTCGGCACCACTAGGAAAGGGGGGAATGAAGAAAGGAAGATGAGAGCGAGGCGGCACTCATATTGAGCATCACCCCGCTCTCTCAGCGCATCACTTACTTATTGGTAACGCCAGCACCTTGAACATGGAAAGAGAATCCATTCCCAACGGGAGTCCAAAACCATCGTTCTGAAATCACGACATCAGTTAACCGTGTACCACCTGACTGCATCGTCGCGTTCTGCAATGCCCTTCTGAAGCGTTCGTTCTGGTTGATGGGGATAACCTGAAACAGCATGAACCCAGTGCTGTGAGCACTTGCAACTCCTGTCAGCCGCTCATTTGGCCCCAGTGGCTCACCCGGAATGCGTACTTGGCTTGAATGACAAGCCGCCGTTGCAAGTATCAGCATAGCGCCAAGAAACAGACTCGAAAATTTCATATACCCTCCTCTATCCACGATTCGTAATGCACCCTGGCGTTACTTATTTCCAACAGCGGTACCTTGGACTGTAAAGATGTAGCCGTTTAATACAAAAGCCCAAAACCACTGCTCAGAGATCGTGACGTCGGTCAACCTCGTCCCTCCGGCTTTCTGGACCGCTTCATGGTATGCATTCTCAAACCGAGTGTTTTGAACAATTGGAACAACTCCAAACAACATGATCCCGGTACTCGACCCTTCAGTTGGGCCTAACGACTTTTCATTCGGTCCGATGGAGGCAGACGGAAATTTGACCGGTGCCGATTGACATGCCGCCGTGGTCATTAGCAAGAACAGGCCAAGCGCAACACACGCCTTCTTCATGAGAGACCTCCTTGGGTTTAGGCTCACAGATGCCCGCTGCCAGCCAAGAGCCATCATGAGCACTACAATTGGTTCGGGACCATATCATGGCCCTTACACTCGTTCAAGCATCACCCGTTGAACGAATTCTCTATCGATGAGCCGAGGAGAGCGCGCCGAGGCTCACCGGCAAGAGCTGAACCCTGACCAGATACGAGGAATAGTCAACCTCGGCTCATCGATGAGATGAGGCGACCGGCTGTTTGGCGGTGTGACTCACGGGAATATGGTCGCGATACACTTGCAGCAAGGTGAGATCCTCATCATTCTGTTCCTCCACCGGAACCATGGCCAGATCTACCTCGCCAGGCTGCTGCGGACGCGCTTGCACGCGCCGAAGGATCTTGAAAAATCTCCGCACCAGATTCAGCCAGCGTAGGCTGAGCGACGCGATCTCCCATGCCCGGCGCGGGTAAAAAATCAGCGGATTCTCAAGCGGCATGCCGGGCCTGCGCATCGTCCGCACCTTGAGCCGGAACATGCCGGCTTCCAACGGATGAATCCCTTCCAGAGCGATGCTGCCCCCCAGGCACAACAACAGAAACATCACCTTGTAAATGTCTTGATCTTTCGCCGCGGCCCGATGCAGTACCCGTTCGATATGTTCCTCTGTATAGTATTGTTTCCAGGCGTTACGGTAGGTGCGTTGCCATTCTTCTTTGGACATGAGGGGATGGCCCATGGTGACATGCTCTAAGTCGTATTTATTCATGTCCGGCTCGATCCATGCGCCGCGCTCGCAATGTTTCCGATGGTCTTCCGAGCCAGGCAACGGCGTGAGGCAGAAGAACTCGAGGCCGTCCAGAGGAAGCTCGTTCTTGATGATCTCGATGTCGCGCGCGATGGATTCCGGCGTGTCGGTGGGAAAGCCCAAAATATACCCGGCCACCGTCGTGCAGCCATGGTCTTTCCACGCCTGCAGCATCTTCCGGTATTGCCAGATCTTGTTTTGCAACTTCTTCGCCCCGGCGAGCGAATCGGGGTTGAGGTTTTCAAGCCCGATAAAAATGTTATTGCAGCCGGCTCTGGCGCACTTTTCGATGAACCGTGGAATCTTATAGGCGCCGACATCGACCTGGGCGGTAAACGAGATCGCCAGACCCTCCTCCTCCCGCATCTGAATGCATCGGTCGAGGATCGCCTCCCAGTTGCTGTTCCGCGCAAAATCGTCGTCCGTGATAAAGAATCGCCCGACTCCCTGCTGTAGATTGGCCCGGATGATGTGCTCGATATCATCCGCCGAGCGGTAGCGAGACTTGCGCCCCTGCACGTTGATAATCGTACAGAAACTGCATTGAAACGGACATCCTCGTCCCGCGTCGAAGCTGGAGAGACGGCGAAATGTATTTTTTACAATTTGAACGGGCAAAAAGGGCGACGGTGAGGACTCGAGACTCCGGCCCTCGTTCAGGAAATTATACAGAGGCTTCAGCTTCCCTCCGTAGGCATCGCGCAAGACCTCATCCAAATGGCCTTCCGCTTCTCCGGCAAACAGGCTGATGCCCTTCTCTCCGGCAGCTTGAAGATCTCGCGGCAACGTAGGAAGCATGGCGACACAGCCGCTGACATGGAACCCGCCGATGGCGACCGGGATTTTCGCCTTGAGAAAGTAGTCAGCCAAATCGACCGCGCGCGGGAACTGATTGGTTTGCACGCCGACGAAGCCCACCATGCCGGACGCATAGCCCTTCATCTTTCGAATGATGGAGCGGATGGGGATGACGGTGTTCGTTTCGTCGTAGAGGTCAATATCGATGGCGACGTCCTCGCCCAACACCTTGCGCGCCTCACAATCAAGCGCGAGACCGTTCAAGACGGCGAGTGTGTTCGAGGGAATGGCCGAACGGATCCACTGAATCACGTAGCCATCGTCGTCGTAATGGGACGGCTTGATGAGGACGAGGAGAAAGCCCTTGGGTGATCCCATTGCGTGCTGTCCTTGCGCCGTCTAACTGGGTTTTCTGCAATCGATACGCACGATGAAAACTAGGACGATTGCATAGGGATGTCAAGAGAATCAGGCCCATGGTCATATAGAGACAGCCGCTCACGCGCTGGCCATCATGTCATGTCTCAGGTATACTCCGCGCTGCATCACCGCTGTTCAAACACCACTATTGTCATGCAGACTTCAGCCCCCGGCATAGCGAACCCTCTTACAACATGCGACGTCCTCGTGGTCGGAGGCGGTCCGGCCGGCTCGGCCATTTCTGCGCTACTGGCAGAAAAGGGATGGGACGTGCATGTACTGGAGAAAGACCGCCACCCGCGCTTCCACATCGGCGAATCGCTGCTCCCTCATTCACTGCCGATATTGCAACGATTGGGCGTGCTTCCGGAAGTCGAAAAGATCGGCATCACCAAGTATGGCGCGGAAATTGTCTCGCCGTATCACGGGCGATCCCGCACCCTGTACTTTTCGAAAGCGCTGGATGGCTCGCAACCGTTTTCCTATGAAGTCAAACGGTCCGAATTCGATAAGATCCTGATCGACAACGCGGCCAGCAAAGGAGTCCGCGTACATGAGGGCGTCCGGGCGAAACGCGTTGAGTTCCGACCGGACTCTACCCATCTGGTGCAGGCTGAAGACCGGACGGGACACACCGTCGACTACGAAGCCAAGTTCGTAGTCGATGCCAGCGGGCGCGACACATTTCTTTCCGGACAATTCGGCGGCAAGTATCGCAATCCCAGCCACAACAGCGCGGCTGTGTTTGGACATTTCGAAGGCGTGCGACGGCTGCCTGGAAAGGATGAGGGCAACATCAGCATCGTCTGGTTCGATCACGGCTGGTGGTGGATCATTCCGTTCAAAGACGGCACGACCAGTGTGGGAGCGGTCTGCTGGCCCTCATATATCAGCACCAGAAAGGTGCCGCTGGAGCAATTTCTGTGGGATACGATCGCCCTCTGCGCTCCCGTGGCGGAACGTATGGCCAAGGCCACACTTGTCGGTCAAGCCTATGCCGCCGCCAACTACTCCTATCGTCGATCGACCATGCGCGGCGACGGATACTTGATGGTGGGCGACGCCTTCGCTTTCATCGACCCGGTCTTCTCCAGCGGGGTGCATCTGGCGCTCAATAGCGCCACGCTGGGCGCCGACGTCGTCGATGCCTATTTGCGAAAATCCCCGGCATACCAACGATCCGCCCAGGAGTTTGAACGGACTGTTCGCTTGGGCGTGAAAACCTATTCCTGGTTTATCTATCACTTCACCCAGCCGGCCTTCCGCAACCTGTTTATGTCCGAAGGATCCAAATTCAAAATGGAGGAGGCGATTCTCTCCATTTTAGCCGGCGACGCCTTTGGAAAATCTCCGACGAGGCTCCCGATTTTCTTGTTCAAAATCGCCTATTATCTCGTCTATCTGTTCAACTTCAGAGAGAATTGGACGGCATTCCAGCGCCGCATCCGCGGTGTGCCGGAAACCGTGACGACGCTCAAAGATTATGCCGTTCACGATCGCCGATAACGACACCGAGGCAGTGCGACTGTGAAATCGACAACTATTCCACCATCCACCATGACAGCCCGGCGAGTTTTTGAAACAACCACCCAGCCGGGCGTGTCGTATATCGAATGCGCACAGCTCCCATTCACGCTGACTGAATCCAGCGCGCACCCCATGGCCGTCGTCACATTCGGGGCGGCACTGCCCGGCGCGTTTCCCTGTCCGGTCATCGCGCTCGATCTCCCTCAGATCGACGGACCCCCTATGGCCGAAGTCTGGACATGCGACAGGCCCGTACAACTCCACACAGACCCTGGCTGTTCAATCGCAATGAACGGCAACGTTCTTATCGGTTCAATAAGTCTCAATGAGGACGCGGACCGGTCCATGGACGCCGCAGCCTACGAGGCCTACAAAGCCATGCTCCATCGGCTCCATACCTTGGGATACCCCTATTTGTGGCGGATCTGGAATTATTTTCCCCATATCAACGACGATCAGGACGGGCTCGAACGGTATCAACGGTTCTGCCTGGGACGCCATCACGCGTTGACCGAGGTGCTGGCCGATTTTCCCTCTTCCCTGCCGGCTGCAACAGCCGTTGGAACGAAATCCGGCCCGCTGCAGCTCATGTTCCTTGCCGGCACACAGCCGGCCGCACATCTCGGCAATCCACGCCAACTGAACGCCTACGACTACCCTCAGGACTATGGGCCTCGCAGCCCTTCGTTCGCCCGAGCCACACTCACTCGGTCGGAGGAGGAATGCCGGCTCTATCTCTCCGGCACTGCGAGCGTTGTCGGTCATGCAAGCCGCCATGCCGGGCTGCCGCGCGCGCAAACGGAGGAAACGATCCGGAACATCCAGGCTGTCTTCGAGCAGGCACAGCATGCCGCAGGCTTCGACCTCCTCGGCACACAGCGCCAGGCGCTCTACAAAGTCTATGTGCGCGACTCCGCCTCGTACGCTGAGATTCAGGACGCCATCATGAATTCGCCCCTCTCTCGCGAACATGTCCTGTTCCTCCATGGCGATCTCTGCCGAAAAGAATTGTTGGTTGAAATCGAGGGACTAATCATCTCTGGTTGATCGTGCTCAAACAATCTTTCTGTCTTTAGAAACAACTCAAAGGAGCCGCCGGTAATGATCCCCTCTAGACTCCACGGCCCGAAACTCCGCCCGCTCAACGGAACGGGACAGAACCAAGCCTCTACGGCACGGTTTTATTTCACGGTCGACTGTGACTGGATCCCCGGCTCGCAGGCAGGACTCGAGCGCCTGCTGCACCTGTGCGACCAGTACCGGATCAAGGGAACGATCTTCTTCGCCGGACGATTTGCGGAAAGCTATCCTGATTTGGTCCGTGAATGCCACCGCCGCGGACACCAGTTGGGGACTCATGGGTGGGCCCATGGAGGACTGGAGCACGACGAAGACTTTCGCCTGGCCGACTACGAGCAACAACGGGAATGGATCAGCCGGGCGACCGATGCAGTCGAACAGGCCTCGGGGATACGGCCCGTGATTTTCAGGGCCCCGAATCTCCGTATCGGAGAAGCGACTTTGCGGGCCCTCGAAGATGAAGGCTATCGCTACGACTCATCGGTTCCAGCCAGACGTTTCGACATGGGATTCGGGCGCGTGCACTATACGGAATATTTCTGGGCTCCACTGGAACCCTACAACCCATCCTGGCAAGGGCTGCATCGGCCGGGCAAGAGCAGCATTCTTGAGATCCCCCCCTCAGCCTGCCTCTTTCCCATCAATCTCGCCACGCTGCGGGTATTGGGTTTACCGGCCTTACAGCGCATGATCGACTGGATCGGTCGTCGCTCACAGCATCTCGTGTTCTACTGCCACCCATCTGAGTTCATTTTAGCCAAAGATCAGACCTTTCCTCGAACGATGTCCAGGTGGAATCGATGGGGAATGAGTCCGGCAAACCTCTCCCTCGTGGAGTCTCTAATCGACTCAGTTTTTGATTTAGGTTATGCTCCGGTTCCGATGTGGGAGAGTTCTCCCCGATACATTCCTATACGACAACCGGTCATACCGGAGATGGCCGACTATCACTCCGATCGGGCTTAAGAACAAGGAGGTTTGTTTATGAATAGCTTACGCTCCATTGCGTTGATCCTCTGCATCCTCTTCGTCGCCGTGATGGGCTGCCGGGGCGGCGCACAGATCTATCAGGTCAAGGACGCGCCTGTTCAAACTGCGACCGGCAAACAGCCAAGCTTAGAAGACGTCCAGAAAGCCATCATCGCAGCAGGCGTAGGGCTAAACTGGCAAATGGCAGTGGCCAAACCCGGTGAAATCATCGGGACCTTGAACGTCCGGAGCCACCAGGCTGTCGTCTCGATTCCGTACACAACAAAGAACTACAGCATCATTTACAAAGATAGCACCAATCTGAAATACAATGCCGAGAAACAGACCATTCATGAAAACTACATCGGCTGGATCCAACGGCTGGATGGGGCCATTCGTGCACGGTTAACCGCAGCAGGGATGTAGTTTTAGCTCTCTTCCCTGCCGCGCGACTCGGCAGGGAAGAGGGTGCAGGCCGATCCCCTGCTCATCCAGCCATCCATCGATTATTTGTGTATATGTTCCGGCACTTCGTGGCGGTGATAGTGGTGGGCTGGGCTCCCAGATTCCGTCCGCTTGAAACAGATCCGATATAACCCTCTGAGATAGAGTCCTCGACTGATAAGCTTCCAGGCCACCATCCTCACGATCCCGGCGATATCCGCCAGCGGACGGAAATGACTTGGACTTGGCCCTGAACGCGAGGTGACCGTGACAATGACGTGTTTGAGTTCAAACCCCTGCCTGGCTGCTTCGATCAGGATCTCGCTCTCATAGACGAAACTCGCATGCCGGTCATGGGAAACCGTCACCGTTCGTAACAGCCGCGCCGGATAGAGCCTGAATCCGGACTGGCTATCCTCGATCGGCATTCCGGCCGCCCATCCGATCCAGAAGTCGGCGATCCGGTTGGCGGTATAACGCCAGAACGACGTCTGTCGCTGGTCTCGGCGCCGGACACCGATGATGAATGCCGCGGGATATTGGGTTGTTTGCTCCAGAAATGAAGGAATCTCTTCCGGCGCATGCTGACCATCCGCATCCAGTGTCATGACGCCGGCTGCACCATGGGCCAAAGCATGATCGAATCCGCGCGTGAGGCTGCCGGCCTTGCCACGGTTCTCATCGTTGCGTAAGACCGTCACATCCAGGCCTGCCAATGCCTGCACTGTCCCATCGACGGACCCATCGTCCACGACGATCACGTTTGGACAGTGCCGACGCGCACGCGCAGCCACCTCGCGAACAGTCGCAGCCTCGTTGTAGGACGGGATGACGACCCAATACGCCTCACTTTTCACATGTCACCTTTCACGTCCCCTCACCCCTCACCCCTTACGCCTCACGTTTCCTACGCCATGCCTCCATTCACCCCAATGACCTGCCCCGTAATATATCCGGCCTGCTCTGACAGCAGAAACGAAACCAGCGCCGCCACTTCTTCCGGTGTGCCGGCACGTTTCATTGGGACAATAGTTTCGATCTGCTCCGGTTTGAACGCGTTTCTGGTGGAGGGCGATTCGATCAGGCCGGGCGCCACCACATTGACTGTGATGCCCCGTGATGCCAATTCGATCGCCAGCGACTTGCTCGCCCCGTGCAGGCCGGCTTTGGCCGCGGCATAGTTCGTCTGGCCGCGATTGCCGATCATACCGGCTAACGATGAGATGGAAACGATCCGCCCCCAGCGCGTGCCGATCATCGGCAGCAACAGCGGCTGCGTGACGTTGAAAAACCCGTTGAGTGAAAGATCGATAACCCTGCTCCACTGCTCGCCGGTCATTCCGGCCATCGGCGCATCCTCATGCAAACCGGCGTTGTTGACCACGATTTGGATCGGGCCATCCTTCAAGAGTGTGTCGAGCCTCCGGCGTGTCGCACCCGCGTCCGTGATGTCGAAGGACACGCTCGACGCAGTCCCGCCATGAGCCTTGATCTTCTCGGCCATCTGTTGAGCCGACTCGGCATGACGATACGCATGCAGAATCACGGCATGTCCGTCGGCGGCCAGCCGTTCAGCAATCGCTGAGCCGACGACACCGCTCCCACCAGTAACCAGCGCGCGTCTCTGCGTCATACCGGCGCCCGTTTCAAAAAAATCGAGGCCCGCCCGTTTATCACCTCGCGGCCTCCGGATGAAATAGCGAATCGGTATAGAAAACTGTCGTCTCCCACGAACAGGCGCGTCGCATCGATCGTCAGTTCACCCGGACAGTCATCGAGCCGGTCGATACCGAACACCACATCACGCAGACCTCCGACATAGCCGATCGACCCGTCCGACGGCATCCCTCCATTGAGCAACCCCACATGGACTCCCATCGCTTGAGCGGCATACTCGATCCCCGCGACGGCATCCAGGCACGCGCCCCGGCGAAGCGGATTTGCCGGATCATGGTGGGTCTTTGTATAGCAGCGAATCGACGACTCATCCCACGATACCGCCCGGTCGAGCAGCCGCATGGACCCCGCATGGGGAAGAAAGGCGGCCAGGTCGTCTTTGGTCAAATGCGGCATGGCTCAAGATCCACAATCAGCTGCTGGCAGTCCGACAAGCTGAACCCGACGGTTCGCCCGCCGCCGGCAGCGACGGCGCTCAATAGAAGCAGCGAGTGGGCGGCAGGATTGTCTTGCCGAACCCGTTCTAATTCGGGATCTTCAAGACCGGCTGTTTCGCCTGTGTGAGATGCTTCGAGACGCACCCGCATGACGGGAGAGGAGCCGTCCGAGGGAGGTGTCAGCACGAGCGCCACGGCAAATCCCTCTGTAATAGGACGGGCTTGGCTGAGCGGCTCCGGCACGACCAGATCGTAGGCTACCAGCAACACCGGCCGTTGCTCCACACACACAACTGTCGTCGCTTCCAGCAAACCGGCTGCAAATGAATCGTCGTAACAGGACAGCGCCGTCGAGGACTGTTGCCCGGCCGTCGCAATGCCCCAATAGCCAGCGGCCGTATTATGCACCGATTGATGAAACAGCGTCGGGGAAATCATCCGATCCGGCAAACAGAGCGCACGACAGAGTTTGTCGAACACGCCCATTTCACCACCCGAGGAGGCAAACACCGTCGGCACTTCTCGAGGGTCTAATCCAGACCGGCCGATAGCTTCTTGCGCAACCTGCATGGCCCACCGGACACAGTCGCTGCTCCGCCGCCGTTCATTCGGAGGCAACAGTTCCGCTTCCGGATCGGGCACGACTCCCGGTCGATAGGGGCGAATCCCGGCAAGCACTTCTCGACCTGCATCCCAGCCGACAAGGCCCGAAGCCAAGAGACCGATGCCGCCGATCGATACCTTCATGGCAATTTCCCCAACACCAAACTGCAGTTATTTCCTCCGAATCCGAAGATGTTGCTTACCGCGTACGACATCGAGCCGATCTGATTCTCGCGAAGAATCCTGCTTTTCAAGGAGGGGTCTGTACGCCGGCAATTGAGCGTCCCGGGCATCAGCCCCTGGGCCAGACAGAGGGCGGAAATGACCGCTTCCGTGATACCGGCAGCGCCCAACGTATGCCCGGTCCAGCCTTTGGTCGAGCTGCATGCAGGCCGAGCCCCGAAAATACTATAGACAGCCTTGTCCTCAACCGAATCGTTCGCCCTCGTTGCCGTCCCGTGCAAGTTGATATATTCAATGTCCTCGGCACGAAGCGAGGCTCGGGTCAAGGAGTCTTGAATTGCGCGGACCGCCCCCGCCCCTTCGGGATGCGGATGCGACATATGATAGCCGTCCGTGCTCTCACCATAGCCGAGAAGGGCGACGGCTCCTCGTCCACCCACTCGTTCGCCGAACTCCAGTAATGCATAGCCGGCCGCCTCACCCAACGACAATCCGTCCCGATCTTCGTCGCAGGGTCTGCACGGATCCGCCGACAAAAGTTGCAGCGCGGAAAATCCATACAACGTCGTGAGACAAAGGCTATCCACTCCACCGACCACGGCGGCATCGCACAGGCCGGCTTGCATCAACCGGGCGGCGGTCGCAAAGACTTTTGCGCTCGAAGAACAGGCGGTCGAAATCACCATGGCCGGCCCCTGCAATCCGAGACAGGTCCTCACGAAATGCCCCAGAGAAAACATGTTATGCGTGTATCGATACCGAGGAACATACCATGCCGGCAGCCTATCGGTGTGCGGATCGCGCTCGCGGTAGGCATGTTCGGTTTCGAGAATCCCGGACGTACTGGTGCCCATCACGACAGCAATCCGATGGGCGCCGTATCGCTGCTTCGCCTCCGCCGCCGCCACCATGAAACCGTCCTGCTGAAGGCCGAGCCAAGCCAGCCGGTTGTTACGGCAGTCAAAGGGCCGCAGTTCCTCATCGAGTGAAAAATCCTCAAGGCCGGCTACTCGTCCGATGGACGTCTTCAGCGTCACATCTTCGAAGTCGCACGGCTTCAAACCTGACCGGCGTTCGCGGAGTGCCTGAAGAACAGGGCCCATCCCCCGGCCATTCGCCGTCACCAGGGTATAGGCGGACAATGTCAGGGGAGTCATCGGTTTTGGATCAGGCATCAGTCGCCTCCCGCTGCGCCATCAACCCTGAAAAGAGCAGACAACAAAACGATCCGCAGGCTGCGGTCAATCCAATTGCATGGAGCACGGGGATTTTCGAGAAGGCCAACAGGCCGAACACGAGAATCGTCGTCGTGCTACAGACCAGTAGACCAAAAACGGTCTGGGCGCGCTCGATTTCAGTTCCTTCACGCCGATTGAAGAACAGAGAGTAATCGAGCCCCAACCCGATCACAAGCAGAAAGGTTGCCACATGGAATAGCGAGAGCGACTCGCCTGACCCTTTCAAAACAGCAACCACAACAATCAATGCGCAGCCGATCGGAGCAAGTACCGGTCCGAGCCGAGTGATCGATCCCAATCCGACTGCCAGCGAAACCGCAATGACCATTGTCCCCCACCCCACTAATTGCATCATCCGATTGCGATAGGCTCGCATCAGCCGGTTCGATTCTTCCTTCAGGTCCACATAGCTCACCGAGGTGTCTCCCCAGTCTGCAACCGCCGTCTCAAGTTGGCGTCGATCGAGGACTCCGCGGAGCGGAACAATAGCCAGCCATTCATCCTGATGGGAGAAGAGCAACGAATCCAACTTCATCCCCACTGTCGTCCCCTTGAAGGTTTCTCGATCAAGAGGCGGCTGCCTCCGTGCCTCATCGACCGCCGTCACGAATGGAGTGAACAGCCCGGACTTAAACGGCAACCCTTTCTGCGCGGCATCGAGATTCCTTTCAAGCACCTCCCGAGCAGGCAAGGCCTTCAGCCGCTCCTGCTGCACATGATGGCTCGGCAGATAGCGCGAGACAATGTCGTAACCGGACAACACACGACCTTCCAGCAGCCGCTCCAGCCTCGGCATCATCGCTTCTGCCCTCACCAAGAGAGCCTCGACCGTCGTCCCCTCGACGACTAATAGATCCCGCACATCCGGCGCGCCCAGCTCCTGGCGTAACTGTTGATCCAGCTCTTTCTTGCCCACCGACAGGGGGCTCAGGCTTTCCAGATCTTCCTGCCAGAGCGGTGTATCAGACCATATCAACACGATTGTCGCAAGAATGACCGCCACGGGCACCACAATCTTCGCTTTCGGCAGGCCACCCACCAAGCGCCCCAGATCGGGGCTGATGTCACGAGGGACGAACTCGGCAGGGATACAGACAGGCAGCACCCAACGAGTCACCACTGCCGCCGTTCCCAGCCCGGCCACCGCAAAGAGCCCCAGTTGCGCCAAGGCAGGAAAGCCGGCAAGCAACAACGATGAAAATCCGATGGCCGTCGTCACGATCCCCAGCCGCATCGTCGGCCAGATCGCACGCATCGTCGCCGGTGCAGACTCCTTCCTGGTCAGATGGCTGAACAAATGGATAGGGTAATCATCTACGACGCCCAACAGTGTGATGCCGAACCCCAACGTGATGCCATGAACGAATCCGAACCAACTATTCACCGCAACCAGGCCGGCCAGGATTCCGCTGGTCAGCGGAATCAGACTCAAGACCATCAGTGTCACCGATCGATAGGTGACGCTGAGAAAGACAACGACCAGCAGGGACGCCGTGACCGAAAGCCACCAAATCTCCTGTTCGATCGTTTGTTGGATTTCCACCGCAAATACTCCGGGTCCGCTCAGAAGTAATCGGGCAGACGACGAGTCCTTGCGTAACTGTTGAAAGACCGCCTGAATATGCTGCTGAATTGCTGCCTGCGGCTCGGCATCGAACCCGGCGGCTTTGGTTTGCACCACGAGCAAAGCACGCCGGAGATCCGCCGACATCCAAACTTCTCGATGCTTCGTCGGCGTCTCCCACTCGGACCAGGACTGGAGAATCCCCAGAAACTCTCCGGTGGGATCGGACGGAATATATTCTTTGATGAGGAGACCGAGTGGAGACCGTAGATCATCCAGCCGTTTCTCAAGAGCCCCGCGCAGGGAGTCCGCCGAAAATGTATCCGCCTGTAGCGTGGAACTCAGAAGATACCGCAAGCGAAACAAGAGCTGCTGCTCATCGGAAGAGATCCCCTGCGCCCCATTCCCCACAAAATCGATCTGCGCATTTCCTTGCAGCCCCTTGCTCAGGTCCCGGCTGAGCCTGGCTAATTCATCCGGCTCTGCGCCCTCGATCGCCACAAGAATCAGCCGACCGGCCAAACCTGACCGCACTTGAGTCAACAACAGTCGCTGTGTGTTGGTGGTTCCTTCAGGCAGGAGATCGCTCAGATCGCTATGGATCGACAAGCCGGTTGCCGTGAGCCAGAGCGCGCCGACGAAGCACACGACCCAGACAAGAATCGGCCACCGAACGGCTCTCATTTGGCCGCCCCTCGGCGAAGCGTCATCACCGACCGGTCGCCGTCCCCTGCATGGATGACAATGGTGCTGACCCTCCCCTCGGAGCCTGAGAGTACGATATCTTCAACCATCGATCGCCCTGCCGGATCACGAGGGCGCAACCGCAACGTCCACTGCTCCCGATTCCCATCGAGCGCCGTCTCGTACATCTGTTTCAACTGCGCCGCATCGCCGGTAAAACCCGCCCGAAACGCCTCGACGAATCCGCGCAAGCCCGGATAGTCTCCCAGTGAAATTTTTTGCTTCACACGCTTTCGTTCGCTCTCGAACGTCACGAGGTCTCCCTCGACGACATAGCGTTCGTGATAGGGTTCCAGCACTTCTTTTTCCAGCCGAGACGGAGGCGTGAAGCGCAATATGCCGCGCACAATGAGCGGCGCGGTCAGCAATGACGAATGTGTCGCCTCTTCGAAGGGCACCGCTGGTTCCCGCTCTTCCTTCAGAGACGCCACGACCTGCTCGACGGTCCAGGCGCCGGTCACGTCATCGCCGCGAGAGGAAACGTTTTCTGCCGCAGCTACAGCCCCCATCAGCAGCAGACCGCCAAACAAAAAGAACGGGCTAATTCGAGCGATCCCACACATCATAGAAGTTGAACCAATTGTCCGGCGCGAGGCGGCAGACCTCCTCGAGACGGCCGGCATACCATTGCACATCGCGCGTCAAATCTGCACCCCGCCGATCATGAGACAGGAGCGCTTCATCGTCGAAAGACTCGAGACGCACGTCATAGCGGTTTGCTCCCCGGTAGAGCCCGAAGAACAAAACCACCGGCGCCTGGACCACATGCGCCAGGCGGATCGCTCCGGTCGGAAATCTAGCTTCATGGCCGAAAAACGTACAGACAACGGCATGATCCTGTGGCGTCACGCGATCGCCCATCGCACCGACGATCCCGCCCCGATCGAGACATTCTTTCACTTGTAGGAGCGCTTGAATCCCACCCGCCTGAATCACTGTGTCGGCCATCTTGGGATTCAATGTCTGGGTCAGTCCACGAATCAACGGAGCATTCTGCTCATCCATGAGAATTCGGATGTCGAGCTGCCGCCCGAGGATACCCATCGCCCGAACCGCCTCAAAACTCCCAAGATGCGCGCCTAATAGCACACAGCCCCGTCCCTTGGCCAGCTCCCGATCCAGCACATCCAGGCCATGGAACCGGATGTCGAAAAGATCGAACTGTCCGCGGAGAAAATAGACTCGGTCAAGAATCGTGGAGGCAAATGCGTGATAATGGCGGAACAGTTCGCCCCATCCGGCAGGCCGGCCAAGCGCCCGCTCACGGAATCGCGCAATGGCCCGGCGGGCAGACCCCGATCCCAGCAAGTAATACACACAAATCGGATAGAGCAGCGCGCGGGCGGCCGGACGGCCGATGAATTGCGCTACCCAGGCCATGATCCGAATACCGGCGCGGCTGCCGCGCTCCGATTGTTGCCGCCACGCGAGGCTCACGCCCCTTCCATCCGCGCCGCCGTCCCGGATGCCAGCTCAATCACGCCGGACGCAATGAGCCTGGTCCCGACCCGGCAAGAAAACGAGGCCAGCGCAGCCTCATCCTGATCCACACAAATGGTGACGGCCTCACCGGGCTTCAACGGAGAGGAGAATTTCACCATGGACAATCCCCTCACCAGCGGAGCCGCCGCACTGTGACGCAACGTCTCGATCACTTCGCCAAGCAACACCACACCCGGCACAACCGGGTGTCCGGGGAAATGTCCCGCGAGCGACGGATGATCGTGGCCGATCGACACCGTTCGTTCATGCGCCATCGCCTTCCCTCTCCAGCCATTGCCGGGCCAACTCGCTCACGGATTCTCGTGGAAGCTTGCCGGTTGCATTCCGTGGCAGACACGGCACGCACACCAACGGACGAGGCATGAATACCGGATCGACATACGCGCGCAGCGTGCGCTGAATCTCTTCGCTGGTTTTGCCGGGAGCCACGACAAATGCCATGAGCCTCGTGACGAGGCCGGCTCCCTCCTCCGGCAAGAAAAAGACTCCATCTTGCACACCATCGATTTTCAGCAAGAGCTGGTTCAAATCGCCGAGGGATATCCGATGGCCGGCGACATTCACCTGATCCGCTTCGCGGCCATGCACGACGAACGTTCCATCCGTATCGACTGTGATACGATCCGGCACGGGCACGGGCATCGGAAGATACCATGCCTGCACCAGACATGAGGATGCGTCCTGCGCCACATGCACCCCTTCCAACGGCTGCCATCGGTCGCCGTCGATTGTGCGCCGTTCGGCTATGCTGCCGGCTTCGGCAAACCCGAAAATTTCATGGACCTCGGCTTGAAAATGCTCTTCAGACTGCTGCGCCAAATCGCAGGACAACGGAGCCGTCGCAGAAAGGATAAGTCCTCCCGGTGGCATACATATACTTTCTGACACGCAGGCGCGAAGATGTAGAGGCGTCGTCACGAGCATCCATCGGCTCGCCGCATCGGCCAGCACAGTCCTGATATCGGCAGGAAACAGCGGCCGCCCGGCATGCATCGCCAAACCATGCATGATCGGCAGCATCACAGACGCTTCCAGCCCGAACATATGCTGATGCGGAACGGTCGCCACCACCGAAAGGCGATCCCCTGCCTTGATCCCGAGTCTCGCTCCGGTCGCCTGGGCCACAGCCGTCAAGGCTCCCCACGTCTTCTTATTCGGCACCGGCCGGCCGGTACTCCCGGAAGTGAATGCAACAGCCACAACTCGATCGGCCGAAATCCGTGGAATATCCATCGGCCACGAAGCCTGGTCCCCCCTCAGCTGGATCGAGACGGAATCGATTCCCTCAATGGCATCGCCTCGATCCGTCAGCGCATAGCTTCCGGGAAACTCTCCGGCGATCCGAAGCAGCGTTTGAGACGCCCGGCTTTGTGGAAGCAACGTCACCTGCCGCCGCATGATGGCGGCAGCGAACCCCACGAGAAAGTCATAGCGGTTGGTGGCAAGATTCAGCGCCGTAGGCCGATCGGGCAAC
Organism: Nitrospira sp.; assembly: GCA_046604365.1. GTDB lineage: Bacteria > Nitrospirota > Nitrospiria > Nitrospirales > Nitrospiraceae > Nitrospira_D. The sequence goes on along the minus strand of JBJACV010000012.1, from coordinate 112,184 downwards.
GACTCCGCCAGGGAAGCCGCGTCGGCCAAAAACCGGCGGACGGTGCGTGGCCCTTCCTGATCCCAGGCCAGCACATCGTCGACATTGTAGGGGCCGATCAAGGGAGTCTCACGCATGGCCCTATCGACCGTCACTTCGTGCGGTTCTTCTCAATCGCTGCCGCCAACGCCCGCAGGGATGAAAAGATCGTTTTGATCTGCGGATCGCTCGACTTGAGTCGATACCCGTAGGTTTGTGAAATCGCCAGCGAGAGTTCCAACGCATCGATCGAGTCGAGCCCCAACCCTTCGCCGAACAACGCGGCTTCCGGTTCAATGGCAGCCGGATCGGTCTTCAATTTGAGCGTCTGCACAATGAGCTTGGCAAGATCTCGTTCAAGCGACGATGCGCCGGACTGTTCCATATCTATACCGAGTCCTTCACCGCCCGATAGTCTCGCAAGAGCCCGCTGAACCATTCCTTCACCGTACAGGTTCCAAAACCCGATCCTTTCAATGCATCAACGATCGTTTCGGGGGGAACGCACTGTTCCGTCGTTTCCCACCAATAGGCCATCAGTTTCTTCATGTCCTGATTGCCGGTCCCGGTGGCGAAGGCGGCCCCTAACAGGGTCTTGATATAAAACCGCGACAGGAGCAGTACGAACGCCGATCGGGGCCGTGAGATCTCCAGTAACATGACGATCCCTCCCGGCTTGAGCACACGCCGATACTCGGCAAACGCGCCCCGAAGATCAGGCACATGCCGAAGCGCATACCCCATGCTGAGAAAATCGAAATGTCCGTCCGGGAACGGCAGCCGCTCGCCGACCGCGCGCACCAAATTCCGGCACGGGCCCTTCTGCGCTTCGCGCAGCATGCCGATACTGGGATCGAGCCCGACGACCGAGCCGGACGGACCGACCAGACTCAGCGCGCATTGCGTCACCAGCCCCGGTCCACATGCGACGTCGAGCACCCGCATGCCTGGCTTCAATCCCGCCGACTCAAGCGCTTTTTTTCGATACCATAAGCCTGACCCGAACCCGGTGGCCTTGTCGATATTGCGATATTGATAGGCTGTTCGGTTGAACAGCTCGTTGAGGAATCCCTGCCTGGCATCCAGCTCGTCATAGTACTGATGTAACGGCGGATGGGGAGCGATCGGCTCAACGACCGGATTTTGGCGCTGCTGGCTGGGCTGTTCAGTGGATCGGTTCATGGGAGAATCCTGAGCCTCCGACGCCTACACTTGTAGCAGGACGCTCTATATACGGGCAAGAGAAAGTCAGCCGAGCTGATCAGAAAAATGCTTGGAGAGAAACCACCACATCATTGTCGCGGTCGCGATGGTTGTAATCCATCCGTACCGCCCAGTTCTGAGCAAGAGTCACACGTGAACCGGCATACCAGCGGATGTCGTCCGATTTATCGCCGAACGGATACCGGCGATACGACCACGACAGCATCAGTTTCCAGCGATCGGTCATATCCGCCAACATCCCCACCGTGGCGCCGCCGCCGACACGATGTCGCTCCTCATAGGCCTTGCTGTAGTTGGCCTCGGCCTCGGCGAATGCAAAATAGACTTCCCGATTGAGCACATGGGATTCCATCGCCGCCCCCACTCCTCCATCGGCCACCACGTTATCGCAGAGTTGACAGCCCCGCCGGCGGAGGGTGTCCATCCCCACGTTCACCCTCCATGACGGCGCGCGGAACAGATCATCGATCGGCGAGAGAGACAGGATATTGATCAATGTCGCCCGTTCGACCCTGACACGGTCCGCCTGATTGTAACGCCGCACCGTTACGGCGAATGCTTCAAGTTGCGCGTCCGGCGTGTAGCCCGGCTCAGGGTCGAGCAGATGGTGATAGACCGCGCGGAACGACGCCTCTTCAAACGTGTCATCATTGCGCCAGCCGCCTCCCAGCGTCACACGGGTTGTCCGGTGCCCCACATCCGGCTGTTTCGTAAAGGGACGAATGTTGATCTCCGCGGATGGGATCGACAGTTTGCTCCGCTCCGTCAACACGCGCCGGTTGCGCTCCTTGTAGACCGTCACCTCCGGATCATCGTTCTCCCCTTTGTAGCGGAGATAGTCCGACGCGACATCCAGCACCAAGGCCCGCCGCAGTAGCGGCAACGCCGTAAACGAGGCGTTCCCAGCGATGTCCGGGTCACGCATGAGTCCTATCGACAGACTTCGTTCTTCATCGGTCAGCAGCGCCCGTTTTCGCTTGATGATCGTACTGCGGGAAGGCCGGTATGTGGCCGTACCCACCAATCCCGGAGAGTCAATAATGGCTCGAACCGTGTCTGCAGGAATGGTCCACAGCGAAAACCGGTCTCTTAAGTGAAGAGACGGATTCGCGTACTCCAATAGAGAAAGAATGTGATACGAGCAATTCTCCTTGAAAAAGAAATAGTCGAAGTATGCATTTCCCATCTCCCAGGCATGCATGAGCAGCCGATCGATCTGATCAGGCGTCAAGTTCAGTTGATACTCCCACATATCGCGATTCTCGATGTCGCGGTAGGCCTGGACCTTGAGGTAATAGGGAGGAGTGGAAAAGAACCCTTTGTATGCTCCGAAAATTCCTTTGTACGCATACTCGATCCCGGCGCCATCCGGCACATCTGCGGCATAATCGATTGTGTAGGCCAACAGTCTGGTCTGTTCGGTTTGACCTCGCTGATCGATCCGTAAGAATGTATGACCGAACATCGAGGCAGGATTATTCAGGAAAGCGGCAGGAAAGATCAGACTGACACCCTGTGGATTCATTTCAGTCCGCCACCGGTCGAACCGGCCGCACTCCAGCGGCGCAAGCCGGTGAGGATCGAATTGCAACCGTTCCTTCAACCAGTGATAGCGGGCGATGAAGGCGCATTGGGCCGGCTGCTTCGAGCGCCCGACCGGGTCAGCAACAAAGAACTGTGCGATCGTGGCATCAAGCTCAGCCTGCGGATCATACTTTCCACGAGGCGAAAGAAAGAACCCCTCGTCATCCTCTTCGCTGGCCGCTCCGCCAAATAGATCGACCCCATAGTGGAGCAACAACTGCCATTCCCGTTCATCCGCCAAACGGACCTGTCTGGCCCGTTCGATCAGCTCCGTTTGATAGTCTTGGATAGCCGGCTCAGCCTGGCTCCGGCCTGGGCTGGCAAGAAGGACAACAATGGCAAAGACGATGTGGATCACTGCAGCATGAGGAAAGAGAAAGGGGCTTCCACCGTAGGGTGGAAGCCCCTTGGAACAGATGCGCTTAGTTCAGCGCAACCTTGATCAACGAAGAATCGGCGGAAATCCCTTCATTCAACGCCTGAACCATCGCCGCCGGGGAAAGTTCACCCGCACCGGAGAGGGCTGCATAACGCTCTTGTGCCATCGCAAAGAAAGCCGCATGCTGCGGCTGCGCAACTCCCAGAAGCGTCGCCATCGAAGCCAGGTGCTCACCGCGCCCCTGCGCCATTTCCTGAGCCAACGCATCGGCGTTCAGCTCTGCAAACATGGTCGCCTTCTGTTCGGCCCATATCCGGCCATCATCCGTGCAACCCAGAGTCCCTGTGGACATACCGAAAGTCTGAGACCCGAATGAGCCATTGGTTGTCGCCATCAAAATCTGCGAACCCTTTGTTTTGGCATTTGGATAATTCTGCCACATCACCTTGCCCAATCCGCAGCCCGGCCCCGTATCCGGCGTGCCGGCCGCCAAGGCAAACCCGCCTGGCATTGCGACGAACATCCCGACGATCGCCAACATGATGAGCTTCTTCATGCATTCCTCCTTGATAGGTGAGTGAAAGCCCACAGCCCCTGAGACTGAACGTCTCAGAGAGTCATTATAGACAAATCGCGGCCGAGTGCCAGTATTTTTTTATCCCCGTTCCATTGCCGCCGATTCGTTCAAGATTACATCCCGGCCCTGAATGATCGACCTCAGTTGGCCGCCTGTCCACCGCTGCACAACTCGACAATCGTGATCGAGAACCGTGACGGCGCCGTCGGCCTCGTATTCCGCCTCCGCCAACACAATGCCGCTCTTATCGATGAGGCGGTAACCTGAACCATTGGCGATAATCGTCGCCCGGCGCTCGACGATGCCGTGGCGCTCATAGGTCACCAGCGCGCCCTCGCCTGTCTCCGTCCAGCGGATCGTCGTCTCGCCAAGAACAACCGTCTTGGTGATTCCATCACGATTCAAGTCCGCGGCCTTGACCGGATTGTCTCCGCTCCAAAACTGGATCGAGTTGAAGATGAACCCGTCCAGCAGCGCCGAAAACATGTACACCGGTACAACGATCATGCCGAAGAACACGAATTCTTTCATCCATTTGTCGCTGACATCGCCGCTGCCTTTGATGCCGCTGTTCCAGTGATACACGTTCTTCGTAAGATTGAACGGACCGTAGCAGGCCGTAGTCGCCGTCATGAAACAGGCCAACACTCCTGCCGCGACAAGTTTTCTATGGAATCGACGCAACTTCATCTGGCCTCCTTTCAGGAAATTGAACAGCATGAGCGTCTCCGTTTCATTAACAATTCACCGTATAAGAGCGTGTTATGGTTTAGCAGCCGGCTCTCCCCCAAGCGCCCCGCGGACCTTGATCCAGTCGAAACTGAAAGGTGCAGGGGTCATCTTCGGCATGGCCGCCAGCTCGGCTTTCAGCCGTTCAGCCCGGGCGCCGCTCATCGGGTGGGTCGAGAGCCACTCCGTGCGCCCTTCATCTTTTTCCGACAACTGTTCAAAAAAACGAATCATGCCGGATGGATCGATTTTCGCCCGATGAAGCAGTTGCAGCCCGGTCAGATCCGCATCCGTTTCCTGCTCCCGGCCGAATTTCAAAGTCAGCAATTCGACCCCCAGCTGCTTCATCATCCCTGCCAAGCCCTGGTGATTCCCGAGCACGATGGACAGGACGGCCACAAGGCCGAGCTGCTTCACGATCCGTTCCAATCCATGCCGCTGCAACACATGGTTCAGCTCATGGCTCATCACACCCGCCACTTCTTCGCCGCTGTCCGCTTTTTTCATCAGGCCGGTGAATACGACGATATAGCCGCCGGGCAGGGCGAAGGCGTTGACAACATCGCTCTTCACAACCGTCACTTGGAACTTATAGGGGTTGTTCGGAATCTGCTCCACGAGGCGGTGCGTGATTTCCTCGACGGCTGACACCGCGAGTCCTTCTTTCATGATGTCCTGCTGCGCGAGAAAATCCTTATACGCCGACTCGCCCAGTTTCTGTTCCCACTCCACCGGGATCCGATCGACGGCCATTTCAACCAGCAGATCGGACCCGAACCACAGTCCCAACGACAAGGCCAGGAGGGTCCCTCCGATGGCGCTCCAGACCGTCCGGCGCCGGTGACGCGCCTGACGGACATGTTCCGCCGCACGATCGAGCGGGGCGCGCAACTGATCCGGAGCCGCCTGACGGAACGCGCGGATCACATCGGCATGCTTGAGATAGAGTGTCCGCTCGCCCGAAGCCCCGATCCAGTTCACGACAAGCTGGTCATGATCGAATCCGCCCGCGGCAACCGTCAGTTCCGAAAATGAAGCCGATTCCGATCGGCCTTCGGCGGCGCCGGACAGGAACATGACCGTGATCCCGTGATCTTCGACCTGAACCAGGCAAGGCTCACCGCTCGCGGGAAATTCCTGGCCGAAACAGAGGGCATTGGGTTCAGCCGACATAGGATTGGTCAAAAGTCACTCGTCATTCTGAAACCGGGATGAACTGCCGCACCCAAGCGCCGAAACTGCCGGGGTTCCGGCTTTGGATATAGACCACACCCGGTCCTCGAAACCGGCAGACAAACCCTTCACCGGACGTGAAACTCGCCACCCACCCTGAAGCGGCCTTTTCGATATTGTAGGAGGTCGTCGAGGACCACGCAACAAGGTGACTGTTGTCGACGATGTATTCCTGATTCGGCTTCAATTCGATTTTATGAATCGCCCCGAAACTGTTCAAAATCAACGTGCCTTTGCCGCCGATTTTTAGAAGAAAGAAGCCTTCCCCTCCCATAAGTCCACGGGTCAGACTCTGCATCTTGCTCTCGATAGCCACGGAATCGGCGCCGGCCAGAAAGCCGTCTTTCTGAACCATGTACTCATTCACGCCGTCGAGCTCCATGACGACGATTTCTCCTGGCACCGTCGGCGCCAACAAGACTTCTCCCGGGCCGCGGCTCGCCCGCAAGGTTTGGAAGAAAAATTTCTCCCCCGTCAGCAACTTGCGGGAGAGCGCGCCAAGAAACCCGCCCTCCATCTTGCTTTCGATGTCGATCGTCGGAGAAGACGCCACCATGGCCCCGGACTCAGCCTTGATATGCTCTCCCGCCGCGAGTTCGACCCGCACCATCGGAAATGCCCCGGGATATAAAATTTCACTTCTCATGTCGTTTCTCCTTCTTTCTTATTCTCACATCATCAACGGGGCAGGGCAGATCGATGTCTGGTTGCGCGCATGCACCGAGCACCGCCCATTGCCTGGCTTTCAAATCAAACTTGCGTGCGCGGTGCGCGAGCAGCAGACACGATCTGCCCTGCCCCGTTCACCCCGCCACCCATCCGTACGCCCGAAAACTCGGCTCCGGTCCTTCCTCCAGATAGCTCATTCTCAGCCGCCCCAGCACATCCGTCGGCAACTCGTTCCGCTTCGCGGCCTCGTCGATGCCGAAGATCCGCGCCGCATTCAGCCCGAAAATCTGCTCTTTCACCCGACGTGTGAGGGGCTGATAGCGATGGGTCTCGATGAGTTGATCCGGGATTTGGAATCGCCTAAATGCTTCAATCTGCCATTGCGGTGTACCGTACCAAATGGAATCCGTCCCCCACAGCACATGATCGGCGCCGAACCCCTCAATGATCTGCCCAAGCAGATGGGCGCAGACTGCCGGATGGGTCGTCACCAATTGCGCAAACGTCGAGCCGAGTTCCATATAGATATTGGAGATACCCGGCTCTTTCTGTTTCATACGGCAGAATTCCGTGGTCCAAGGGATCTCACCGGTCTTCGCAAACACCTCATCCACCGATGCCACACCTCTGAATCCCGAGTGATACACCAGAAAGTCGATGTCGGGGAAATCTTTGGCGGCTTTAATCAAGTCTCGCGGATGGTTGTAGTCCGGCACCGGGCCGAGCGGCAATCCTTTGTGCACACACACGCGTTTCACGTGTAACTTCCTGGCTTGCGCCAGCATCGGATAGGCAAGCACCTCGTCGTCCATCCGCCAGCCTCGGTCGAATCCTTTGGGACAGGATCCGGTGTAGCACTTCCACGCGTCGACGTTCAGGGTTTCAGCCTGCATCGCCATGAAGTCCAGATCCGCTGCGCCCAACTGCGGCGTCGCCAGCCCATGCGCGAGCATCCGTCGAGAGCCCGCCACACGGTTGATCTCGTCCCGAATATGGGCCATTTCTTTCGGCGGCACCACCGCTTCCTGCGGATACGGCCCGGGGGGCGTACTGATCAGGCCGACGGCGGTCTCGCTATCAAGAAACACTTCTTTCACGAAATTCTTCCACGACAGATCGTCGATCGTGCCCCGGTCGTCTTTCAGTTTCGGATTGAGACCGGCTTCCCGAATAAACCGCCTCAGCGACAGCAGCGCCTGCTTGGACACTGCGCCTTTCCGTTTGGATTCGGCATCGGCCGGATCATACTGAGAGCCGACATAGTGGGTCTGCACGTCGAAGATGAAATAGGGAACTCCCTCCTGTTCGGCAAACGCCGCAGGTTCGAACAGTTCGACCTCGCCGACATTGAAGAAACGACCGAATACGGCATTCATCGCCAGTAATGCCCCGGCCATGCCTCCGGTGGTCTTGAGAAAGTCGCGGCGCGTCAGCCCCCGGCGGGCTGCGGTCCGCTCCACGAGTGCGGCGGTCGCCTGTTCGACTCGGACCTGATTCGAGGTCTGCCCGATGGGCGTGAATTCTTCGTTGGAAATGATCTGCGTTGGAATGGGCGAAGGAAATACCTTACCCTGTCTCATTCCGAAATCGTTATGAAATGGAGTCGGTCTCGCCATGGCTCATTCCTGTCCGGCGTCAGAGGGAAAGCGATTGTGTGAAATACCACTACGAGTGTCAAGCCCGAATGGCTACGGGCTCTACGAAGAGATCGACGCGAAATCGGCGGGTTCGGAAGAAGACTGTGGTGAGAGATCTCTCTAACAGGTTGCGGAAAAACTCGTTTTAACCCCTGCGGCCATGATAGGCCTCGAAGGTCGCGGCGACACCAATGTGTCATCAAGGATGCTCAAAATGGCCGTCCAGCAAGGCCGCAGCGAACGAAGAGGCGAGGCGTACGCTTCGGTACGTTGAGCCTCTGAGCGATGCGAGAACACCGCTGGCGGACTTTTTCAGCATCCTGCTAATTGACCGGGATCGCGACGACTACATCAGACTGCGAATCGCCATCCTGATCTTTGCCGTCGTGTCCGACGCTATACAGCACACGTTTCTTCAGATTCACCAGCATCGGGAACCCGGTATATGGATCATAGAATTTCTGTCCGGCCTTGGCGATGCGAGGCAGGAGCTCGGCATCCTGAGGACCGCGGCGTATCCACGCCTGCAAACTGGCAAGACGCAAATGCGCCTCCGTATCGACGACCAACCCATTGTAGAGATCCCAGGGCGCCAACGGTTCCAGCCCAATGACATTTTCGACCGGATTCACAAAATAGTCTTTCACTGAATCTGCTGGAAAGGAAATATAATTGCTCCATCTCGGCAAGGCGCCATACTGCCCCTCGGCCGATGCCTTGGAGGACGCTTCATAATAGTCTGCATAGTCGTTGAGCCGCCGCTGTTTCGGCAGTGGAAGAAATGACGCGACGGCCGCCGGCACCGTTTGTTTTTTCTCCTTCGCCACCTTCAATTGGGCATCGAAGCTCTTTGCCGCATGGACCAACTCACTCTGCATCGGCCAACGAACTGACAGTTCGTCCTGGTCCAGCGGGCGAAGCATTTTCGCGAGACGTCCCAGATGTTTCCCCTCAAAATCCGGCGATATCAGGAGCCCGGAGGCAACCGTGATGTCGTCATTCATAGCTTGGAGCGCCAGGGTTTTCACCGGAAGCGTCCTGGCCTGGCCCAACGCAATGCGCCAGGCTTCCAGATCCATTTCAAGCCGATCGATTCCGATATCGGTCCCCTGAGCAAACCCTTCCGCCACATACAGGCGATGCGCAAAGTTGATCTCGGCGCAAGGCGGACTGATGCCCTGGCCATAGCCCCAATCTTCAAATGACAGCTTATGCCATTGTCCATACCGGCTCAGCATCGGCCCCGTCTGCCCCGCCAACTTACCGATAGAATCACGGTGCAATTTGAATCGGCCGGCAGGGTCCGATCCTTTGAACCATCCGCTCAGGGCCTTCGCAGACACGTCTGATTGCCCGGCATGTGGGACGTCACTGGCCCCTCCAAGACAGGCTAACGCTTTATCCGCATCATGCAAATCGGGCTTTCGTTCATATCCGGCTTGAATGGGGTCTTGCCCGCGAGGCGCGTCGAATCCCAGCAGGAGCAGGTAACCGTTCTTATTGATGTCCGACACCCTTCGCTGCGGGCTGGTGGTCAAGTTCCTGAACGCGGAAGACGGGGGTTCTTCCATAATGGCCCATACCAATCCTATGGCTCCGATTCCCAGCGCCACCAGCGTGCATGAAAGCACCACCAGCGCAATGACGGACATGACGATCGCGCGTGTAGTGGAGAAGCAGGATCGGATAAAACTGGATACGGCGATACCGAGACGATTCAACTTTGATGGCAGTTTGGGGCGCGGCTTTGGTTGTGCCGTGCGTTCCCGTGTATCCGTCCGCCTGTGCGGGTCTGCTGATTCGGACAGAACACCGACGGCATCCTGTGCAGAATATATCGTACCCAGTTCTCCCCACACAGGCGCATTCGGCTCTGCCTCCAACATCGGAGAAGTCGGAGACTCTCCGGCGAACCGAATAGACTCGCTGGTTTTGATCCATTCCTTCGGCGCTGGTACAGGCTCACAGGGAGCTTTGGCTTCAACCAATACCGGGTTTGGCTCCTGCTGTTCGGCCTGACGATCAGGCATTTCATCGAGAATCGCCCACGAATCAGCCGCCCTCGGTATCGGCTCCACATGAGATTCCGACATGCCTCCCTGAGAAGCGAGCCCAGGTTCGACAGAATCTCCAGTCGGTGAGAAGGCAACGTTTTCAGATTGAGGATCGGGCGGATCGACGTCCGCAGCCGGTAGCGGGGTCTCTTCGGAAACCCACTGTGGCTCGGGCGCCACCTGCTCCAAGGACTGTCGAGGCTCTCCGGCAAAGGCAAATGTGGAAGGCTGCTCATCCATTGCTCCGTCAGCGACTTGATAGTCCGTGGGCACACCGGCTGAAGAGGAGTCTGCAGGAACAGAGGCCGCCTCGGACAGAAACGGAGCAGGCGACGATCCCATGATGGAAAAGGTGTCCGCGTCCGACGCGCCATCGACGGTCGAAAGAACGGGAAGTGGGGGATCCTGCGTATAAACCGGTTCCGGGTGAACTGCGGGCGCCGGCTCGACCGGAGATTCAACGACCGATTCTTCCAGCTGCTGCTGAGGAATGACGATAGCGGATTCCTGAACCTGATCCCAGGGCATTGGGGCAGCTTCAGAGGGGACCGCCGCCACACTCAGGGGCGATGTCGTGCGCGCAGCTTCCTGAATTTCAATCGTGCCGGGATCGACTTCCTGTCTGTACAACGGCGGCTGTAAAACAGGAGACGCGCTTCCGACCTTCAATGTGTTCTGGAAGACCGAGTCCCAGGACAACTCTCTTCCGCTCGACCCTGCAACCAGGCTCGCTGGACTCTGATCCGGCCCAAGCGGGGATGACAACTCATCGGACGATTCCATGACCGGCTGATCCGGAATCCTGACCGTCGTCTCCTGAACCTCTTCCCATGGCATCGGTGCTGGAACCGATTGCGACGCAGCCTCCTGTTGAGTTTCCAGCGGCTGGTTGTCCAGCGCTTGAACCGGCTCCGCTGCAAGAAGAGTAGGGTCTTCCGACTGTGATGAGACCGATCCGGGATCGAAATCGATTGAGCCATGCCCATTCATCGACGGATCATGAGGCACCGGCGCATCGCCGAACCCTTGCTCTTCCCGTGGCAAGCCCGCGCTCACATCCTCCGGCGCGACTTGAAGATTCGTAGAGTCTGCAGGTGCCTGCTCCAATGGAAAATTTTCTGTTCTCCCCCAGAGCGTCGACTCAGCGATAGATTCGGAGACACCCGGCGCAGTGCCATCCTCGCCCATTGAAGGAGCATATGGCGCGACTTCAGCCGGTGGACGAACAGTTAATTTCCCTGTTTTCGGATCGACGCAGCCGGCCAACCGAACATCGACAGGGCTTCCCGGGGCAAGCTCTTTGATCTTCTCGTAGAGTTGTGAGGCTCGGTCAGGATGCTCAGGGTCGGGATCCTCAATCAGAATGTCGACAGCTTTGCCGTATTCGATGACGGCCTCAAGCATCTCCCCTTTATCCTGCAGAATAGACCCCAGTTTCTCCAGGTAGGGCACGCAGCGAGGACCGGCCGCCAAATATTCTCGCAGTAAGGATTCTGCGAGCCAGTAATCCTGCCGTACGAACGCTTCGTCGATGAGCGAATCGAAGGCCTGCCTTGCCAGAATCAAACTTCCCACACGGAGGTGCAACGTCGCAAAGAGGCGCCGCGCCTCCATATTATGTGGATCCAGCGCCAATAAATCCTTCAGCGCCGCTGAAGACCGGCCATACCGGCCCATGTTCATTTGGGTGATCGCTTCTTCAAGCAGAACGGTCTTCTTGCCGTAGCCGACGGCACTCTGCTTGAAGCCGCTTCGTCCCGACTTCTTATCTGTTTTGAGAGTGTTTTTTTTATCGGTACGCACGGTACAACCTTAGCAGATCTCTGAATTGTTGGAATGCGATCGAGTCGCCGAGATCCAACTCATCAAGCCTGCCGCCGAAAATTGATTCATCGCCAGAGGGGAAACCTAGTGGGAGGCTGCAAGCACAATGCCTATCAGCATTGAAACCATCATGCTCAAACACCCTGAAAATTGAGGGGTTGCCATAATCTCCCGGCCGGCCAGGCAGCTCATCTCTCCATTTTTGAACGGCTGATGACAAACAGAGGCAGTGGAAGACGTTCTTGGGGATGGGTGGGCGACCTGTCGTAGGATTCAGCGCCAAACCACAATAGACCTACCTACAGACATCGAACTCGTCGAATTTCTCCGATGTAAACCGTGGGCCGATCTGATAAACATGCCCTGTTGTGAACGGGGCTCCTTGTCTATGGTCATTACTCGCCAGAACCGTCGCACAACGAAGGCAGTGTTGTACGTCAGTCCATGACACCTCCCCGATCACCCTGTGCCTCCTGGAGCAGCCGCTGTGCAAATGCCTGCACTTTATCCTGTAGAATGTTGTGATCCATTGTGCATCAACAGCCTCGGGTATGGTCTTCTCTCTATCGGCTCTTCTCCGATCAATACTGAGCGGACAATAGGCACATATCGGCCGCCGGTCTACTGAATTCATTGTGAATTGTACCACTCACAATCAAAACATGGCTTTGATTGTGTCCCTCAATGCGCCTATGATACGGTCGAAGCGTCAACTATAGGCAACACCTCCGTTGGATGAGGAGTGATGGGTTTGTGATACAGCTCGATGCGTTATTCGACCACGCGAAGACGGTGATCAGGAGATTGGGACCCGGTTTCAACGCCCTGCTGCTCGTTGTCTCGCTGATCTGCCCGCAAACCATCCGGGCCGAGGGAGCGAACGCTCCGTCGGCCAAAATCGCGCTGGATTTCAACGATGTGGATATCCCCGTCCTTGTTCGCTTTATCAGCGAGATCACAGGAAAAAACTTCGTCCTGGATGAGACGATCAAGAAACAAGGGGGAAAGATTTCCGTCTATTCTCCGACGAAAGTCACACCGGATCAGGCCTACAGTATGTTTGTGGCAGCGCTGGAAGTCGCGCGCCTGGCCGTTGTCCCCAAAGGAAACACCCATCAGATCGTACAAATGGGCGACCTTCCCCCGGAACGCGGGGTGTATGTCTATAAACTCAAGAACGCCAATGCCACGGATCTCGCCGCCGTCTTAACCAACTTAGTTGCGCGCTCACAAACCGTGGCCCAGACGGCTCCCGGTGTCAGGCCTCCGATCAGGCCGTTGACGGAATTTGAGGCGCCGGTCCAGGTCTTCGCCGATAAGCCGACGAATTCCATTATCATCAGTGCCGCGAAATCAGCCTACAGCCGGCTGCAATCAGTTATTCGGGACCTGGACGTCAAACGCAAACAGGTATTCGTGGAAGCGGTCATTCTCGAAGTGCAAGTCGACCGGCTGCGACAAATCGGAACCGATCCCACACAAGTGCTCAGCGCGGGAAAAGAAGGGTTCCTTCAAGGCCTCATTGGATTCAACCGGGCGCCTGAAGATCTCGCGACCGTGGCGCAGGCGATCAGCGGCATCGCCGCAGGCGGCGCCACAGGCGGCGCCACGACCGTGTTGAATACGGTCAATGTCCGCGCCTTCATGCAGTTCCTGATGAACATGACCGACACCAACATTCTCTCCACCCCGCAAGTGCTGGCCGCGGACAATCAGAAAGCCAAGATCGTCGTCGGGGAAAATCGGCCGTTTCCAACCGGGCAAGCCCAGGGCATCACCGGAGGCACACTCGTCACGATCGAACGGAAAGACGTGGGCGTCACGTTGGAGCTGACTCCCCAGGTGCTCGAAGATGATCTCATCCGCCTTGAAATCAAGCAGGAGATCACCGCCATCGCAGAAAACGTGGCCCAAACCATCGGCTCCGGGACGGCCTCGATCCCGGTCGGCCCCACGACCACAAAGCGTTCCATGGAAACCACCACCATCGCGCACGATCAGCAGACGCTCGTCGTGGGGGGATTGGTTCGTGACAACATCACGATCAGCGAGAGAAAAGTTCCGTTTTTTGGAGACATTCCCTGGCTGGGGTGGTTCTTTAAATCCCAGACCCGCACGGTAGAGAAACTCAATCTCCTTGTCTTTCTCACCCCCCATCTCGTCCGTGATGACGCGGATATCATCGAACTCAATGCCAGAAAAGCAAAAGAAATCAATACACTGCAACGCGACAATCGAATTGAAGAACCCACGAGGCTCAAACAGGATATCCTGGAACGCCTTGAGCGCCCGATCACACCACCCAACAGCCCTCGTTGAACATCACACCCGGCTCAGCCTCATTGCAAAAACCCCACACGTATGCGGAAGCCCCCTCCTCCGGGGGATAGGACTCATCGGCTCGCCGCGGTACACTGCCCCAACGGAGGAACCCAGCATGGCGCAGACCACACCGGACTCCCGTGCCTATCATCGATATCCCGTCATCTACCCGGTTATTTTTGGAGGGGCGCCCTTCGTGGGCGAAGGGACCGTCGCGGATCTCTCGCTTACCGGCTGTTCGATTGTCTGTGACCAGGCTGTCCTGGCTGATAGCTATGTCAAATTGAGCGTCATCCTGCCGGATCCAACCATGTCGCTGTTTATCGAACTGGGAAAAATCCGGTGGGTGCGTGAACAGACGTTCGGGGTCGAATTCATTCGATTGCCGACTGCCACTCGACATCGGCTGGACCGCGTCGTGTGGGAACAGCTCACCACCCTGCTTGAAACTCGAACCAACCCCGCTTCGCCCAACGGACCGTCCCAGGCCCATCACTTCTAGAATCCTGCCCGCTCAACAAGGCGAGCGTAGCTCGCAAACAAAAATGCGGACGCACTCTTTCCGTCCTGCGCTTCATGAGATACGAGCGACGAAGATCGGCGCGTAGAAGCACGCATGAATCAGAGAGACACGAGACTGCAGCGATGGAGTGGGGTAAAATAACGGCGCGGCCACAGACTGGCCGCGCCGAAAACAACCGGAGAAGTTACTATTCTCTTACGACCCTACGGCCTGATATCAAAGTGAATCGACAGGCCCACATGTACATGGATCGTTCGGATATTGGCTGTGTAATCATTGATAACTTGATCTTGTCCGCCAACTGTGGACGCCCCATAGCGATCCGTCCCCAGCGCGTCATGATCAGCGATCACATACTTTGCCTCAGCAAACGCAGCGACGTACTTGAAGAGATGCGCCTTGACTCCTCCCACTGCCAGAAATCCGATCGTCGTATTCCGCTGGTCGGTGATGGCGTTCTCGAAACCAGCCCCACGGAATCCTCCCGGCCTAAACGACATCTGGTGCGCTCCCGCGCCACCCCCGATGTACGGAAACCACCGCCCGTTGGGATAGGCCTCGGAAATCCCCATCGGGT
The DNA here is from genome assembly GCA_046604365.1 of Nitrospira sp. Taxonomy (GTDB): domain Bacteria; phylum Nitrospirota; class Nitrospiria; order Nitrospirales; family Nitrospiraceae; genus Nitrospira_D. Next base: position 96,834 of record JBJACV010000012.1, on the reverse strand, counting down.
AGCGAACCATAAGATTAGGGCCGATGTAGATGCCTTGCTTTTCAGTCGTGGTGCCCTCAAACCCGTATGATTGATTAGTCCCATTCACATTTTCCTGACAGCAGGCGATGTCCGGATACCAGACAAATCCGGTGACTTCCACGCCGACATCGAATCCCGCCAACACGTTTCTGGTGGGAAACCAGACCCCCGCGTTGCCACCGATCGATTGTTTCATCTGATAGTCGACATTCTCCACCACCTGTGGCCCAGGCCCCGACGGGTCATTGAATGTGATATTCGGACTGTTCGGTATTGCCACACCCGCCATAAAAGACATATAGGGCTCGATCGTCCCGGATGAGATCGTGGGCAGCTCATCATCCGCGCGAACAGACTGAGAAAAACCGACTACGCACAGAAGGAAAATCATCGCCGAAATTCTCGTTTTCATTCATCACCCTCCCACGGTAAAGAAAACATGCCATTCGACGAGTTTTGATTGCAACGACTGGTGCGAGTCGGTATTTCTTCGAGAGCCAAGGGAGCCGCGCAAGACCATCCTGCCTTCATCACGCTCGAACTGCTCTCCGTTCTTGCTGTTGTGACCATTGGCATGAGAGCCAAACTAGTTGACACCAACATGACCACGAAGGAATACGCTTTTCCCATCGTGGAGGCGGACGGCGCCAACAGTAGCAATCCCCCCTTCATTTTTGAAAATAGATAAAACAAATTAGAGCCATCGTTAAATCCAATGTCTCAGCGAGAGCATTCGCGCGGAGGGACATGGCTGTGTTCGTCAAAATCAGGCCGCAATCCACACCGGCTCATGTTTGTCGTCCTGACCGGCGTGACTCTGCTCACACTGCTGCCGAATCAGCTAACGGGGGTGGAGTCCTGCACGCTTTTGGCCCGCATTACTTATGACAGTTCGTCGCGAAATCGCATGGAATCGCGCATCTCGTGAAGCGTATCTCGTATCTCGCAAACAAAGATCTCTGGCACGGAAACGTTCTTTCCGTCGTGCGCTTCACGCTTCACGAGATACGAGCGACGAAAATTTGGGCAGCGGATCAGCCGTGTCTCGGCTTGCAGAGACGGACGATTGCAGCAGAGGTACTCGCGAATCATGCGGGCTAACAGAAGAGCCCGCGGTAGAAGATTTATCGTCCCAGCGCCTTCTTTACCGCGTTTCCGATTTCAGCCGGGTTCTTGACGACCGTCACGCCGGCTGTTTCGAGGGCCTTCATCTTCTCAGTCGCCGTGCCTTTGCCGCCTGAAATGATCGCGCCCGCATGGCCCATCCGCCGACCGGGAGGCGCGGTGATCCCAGCGATAAAGCTGATGACCGGCTTCTTGACATGTTTCTTGATGAACTCAGCTGCTTTCTCCTCAGCGTCGCCGCCGATTTCACCGATCATGACGATGGCTTGTGTCTCGGGGTCCTTTTCAAACAGCGGCAGCACATCGACGAAACCGGTCCCGTTCACCGGATCGCCGCCGATGCCCACGCAGGTCGTTTCGCCCAATCCAAGGGTCGAGAGTTGATGCACGGCCTCGTAGGTCAGGGTCCCGCTGCGGGAAACCACTCCCACCACACCCTTCTTATGGATAAACCCCGGCATGATGCCGATCTTGGCCTCGTCCACCGTGATGACGCCAGGGCAATTCGGGCCGATCAATCGCACATCACGCCCGCTGAGCGCGCGCTTCACCCGCACCATGTCGTTCACCGGAATGCCTTCCGTAATGCAGATCACAAGCTTGATACCCGCATCGGCCGCTTCCAGAATCGCATCGGCACAAAATGGCGGCGGCACGAAAATCAGCGACGTGTCGCACTGCTCTTTCTTGACTGCATCGCGGACAGTATTGAAGACAGGGATCCCCTCGACCTCCTGCCCCGCCTTCCCGGGCGTGACACCGGCAACGACCTTCGTTCCATAGGCCTTGCATTGAGTGGCATGGAACGAGCCTTCCTTGCCCGTAATCCCCTGCACCACCACCCGCGTATTCTTATTGACGAGAATGCTCACGATTCGCCTCTTTTCCTCCCCTTCCTTCTCCAGAAGGGTGCCGGGCCGGGTCTCATACTGCGCGCATCCACCGAGCACCGCCCATATTAATAATTATTTCATTCATCTTGGTGCGCGGTGGGCGAGCACTGAGACCCGGCCCGGGCACCCTTCCTCTTATGCCGCCTTGCCCGTCAGCCTCACAATCTTCTGCGCCGCTTCCCACAAATCGTTGGCCACTTCCAGCTTCAGGCCGGAGTCGGCCAGCAGTTTGCGGCCTTCTTCCGCATTCGTCCCTTGCAAACGAACGACCAAGGGCACATTGATCTTCACTTCTTTGGCCGCTTCGATCACGCCGTGCGCGATCCGTTCGCAACGCACAATGCCGCCGAAGATGTTAATGAAGATGCCTTTGACGTTGGGGTCTTTCAGCAAAATGCGAAACCCGGCCGCCACCGTCTCTTTCGTCGCCCCGCCGCCGACATCCAAGAAATTGGCCGGCTCGCTGCCGGCCAGCTTGATGACATCCATCGTAGCCATGGCGAGGCCCGCGCCGTTCACCATGCACCCGATATTGCCGTCGAGCTTGACATAGTTCAGATTGTTGGCTGTCGCTTCGATTTCCAGCGGCTCTTCCTCGTTCAGATCCCGCATCTTCTGTACGTCTTCATGCTTAAACAGCCCGTTGTCGTCGAACGACACCTTGCCGTCCAATGCCACAACGGTCTTTTCTTTCGTGATGATGAGCGGATTGATCTCGACGAGCGCGCAGTTCTTTTCCATGAAAAGGCGATACAGGTTGCCCAGCATCTTGGTGAAGGGACCCATCACCGCCGGTTCGAGATTCTGCAGACCGAGCGCGAACGCGATGTTTCGTCCGTTGTAGCCCTGGAACCCCACGGCGGGATCGATCGGTTCCTTGATGATCTTTTCCGGTGTGTGGGCGGCGACTTCCTCGATCTCCATCCCGCCCTCAGTGCTGGCGATAAAAATCGGCCAGCCTGTGTCGCGATCGACGAGGATCGAGAGATACAGTTCCTTGGCGATGTTCGCGCCTTCCTCCATCAACAGACGATGGACCGTGCGGCCTTTGGGGCCGGTCTGGTGCGTGACCAGCGTTTTGCCGATGAGTTCCTTGGCAAAACCGGCGACGGCGCCCTTGTCTTTGGTGATCTTGACCCCGCCCGCCTTGCCGCGTCCGCCCGCATGGATCTGCGCCTTCACGACGAAGACCGGGGTGTTCAGTTCGTTGGCCCAGGCTGTCGCGGCTTCGGGAGAGGTGATCTCCTTTCCACGCGGCACCGGCACACCGAACTGGGCGAACAGAGACTTGGCCTGAAACTCGTGCACATTCATTCGCGACCTCTTTATCCCTGAGGACGGCGATGGAGGCGTTTCTCACTGCGCGCATCCACCGAGCACCGCCCGATTTCTAACAATTTAATTGCTCTTGCGTGCGCGGTGGGCGAGCACAAGAAATGCCTCCGTCGCCGTCCTCTATCCCACTTTCCTGGTGTACGCCGGCAAGATCATCGGCGAGATGACACCGCTGACATTCCCGTGCTGCTTGGCTTCCGCCCGATATCGTTGCAAATGTTTGAGCGTCAGCGCCCCTTGCTTCATCGATCCGGCGCGTGAGGCGGCAGTCAACCCGGACCGCTTTCCGAAGACCATCAAATCGAGCAACGAATTTCCCATCAACCGATTGCGCCCGTGCAGTCCTCCCGACGCCTCGCCTGCCACAAAAAGATTCTTCACGTTCGTCTCCGAATTCGTATCGATCTTCACTCCCCCGTTCTGGTAGTGCAACGTGGGATAGATGAGCACCGGGTCTTTGCTGATATCGATGCCGAACCGCTCAAACTGAAGCATCATCGCGGGGAAATGTTTTTCGACCGTCCCAGGCCCATGCTCGGCATCCAACAGCGGCGTGTCCAACCAGACGCCCACACGGCCGGACATCGTGCGAATGCCACGGCCTTCTTCGCATTCACGGATGATCGAGGACGACACTACGTCGCGCGTATCGAGTTCGTTCACAAACCGGTCGCCCCTGGCATTGACGAGATGGCCGCCCTCGGACCTGATGCCTTCCGTGACCAGGGCGCCGATCAATTGCTCTGGGTAGACCGCGCCTGACGGATGGTATTGGAACGTGTCGATATGGGCCAACTTGGCTCCCATCCGGTAGCTCAAACACAGGCCGTCGCCCGTCGCGCCATAGTGGTTGCTCGTCGGAAACCCTTGAATGTGGAGCCGGCCGATACCGCCGGTCGCCAGAATGACCGTCTTGGCCGCGACAACGACATGCTGATGATTGTCCAGATCCTTGAAGATCGCGCCAGTGCAACGCCCTTCGTCGTCGCTGAGCAGCTCGATCGCCGCGCAGAACTCCAACAACTGGATCTTCTGATTGAGCACTTCATCCTTGAGCACCCGCATGATTTCCAGACCGGTGTAGTCCGAACAGGTCAGCAGGCGGGGTTTGGAGCTGCCGCCGCCTTTCTTCACGTGCAAATTGCCGTCGGCCTGCCGGTCGAACAGCACACCGAGACTGATCAGCCACTTGGCAATCGAAGGCCCCTCTTCGACCATCACCTTGAGCAGCTCATGGTCGTTCTCCATGTGGCCACCCTTGAGGGTGTCGAGGAAATGGGTAACCGGTGAATCTTCAGGCGCGACGGAGATCTGCATCCCCCCTTGCGCCATCACGCTGTTGGAGTCGGCCAGCCGCAACTTGGTCGCCAGAATGACTTTGGCGCCTGCTCCATGCGCGTGCAATGCCGCCGCACAACCGGCCCCGCCTCCGCCGATGACCAGCACATCGGTGCGATGGTGCGGCGCGAGCTCGGCCCCATCCTGGATGGGACTGTCGCCCTCCAGCAAGGCCGCCAGCTCGACGACGGTCTTATCCCCTTCATTAGGCCCGAATCGAATAGGCCGATAGGCGCTGGCGCGAAAGTCGGGATGATACTTGTGAATCAGCTGATCGCGGTCGGCGGGAGAAAACTTTGGAAATGTCTGTTTCCGCCTGGCATCTCGAGTCTTGTGTACGATTTGTTGGAGCGCGTGAATATCCATAGCTTACGACGTAAGGGGTGAGGGGTAAGGGGTAAGGGGTGATCCGTGCCTTTGGTGCATCATTTTACTGTTGCGCAGTGCTCGGCCAGCTCTTTCTCATTCATCGCGAGAACCCTGCTCCACTCGTCGCTGAAACGGCCGTCTTGGATTTCCTTGATCCGCTGATCCAATCCGGCCGGTTTCTCGGTGAAATGCGCCCCTTGCGCGCGGCTGACGTAAAGGGCCACGAGATTCGGCGCGATGTCCGCGATGCAGACAGGCGTGCACATGCCGCACATCACACAGTCCATGAACATTTCCGACACGTTCTGAAAATCGCCGAAGACCGCCTTCCAGACCCCTTCGCGCACGTCGATCTTCTGCGGGCAGGCTTCCGTGCAGGCATTGCAATTCCGGCAGAGCGGGGCTTCCGGATACAGATTGAAAAGATCCTGCTTCGGATCTTTGAGGGTTTGAATATCGTAGAGCGCTTTGCGCGCGGGAAACGGCGGCATCATCGTAAACGACATGCCGTCCTGCACCGCGGTCTGGCAGGCCAGGCAGGTCCGCACCTTGGGGTCGTCCTTGGTTCGATAATACGTGGCGCAGGCTCCGCAGAACCCGCCCAGGCATCCGATGCCACGGACGACTTCCTGACCGGCATACCACATGGCCTTCACGACCGTAATCCCCTCCGGCACCTCGTACTGCTTGCCGGAAATTTCGATCGTCACCATTCGATGCGTGAGCACCTCAGGCTGGTCGATGATATTGGTGTCTTCTTGAGCCATCTTTATACCTGTAAGGGGTGAAGGGTGAGGGGTAAGGTAAGACCCCTCACCCCTGACTCCTTACTCCTAACTCCTCACCGCGTTTAGGCGAACGAGTCGATGATTGCATTCAGCGTTGCGCTCGGGCGCATCGCCTTGGCAGCCTTAGCATCGTCCGGGTGATAATACCCGCCCACGTCCTGTGGCTTGCCCTGCGCCGCGAGCAATTCTCCGTCGATCTTCTTTTCATTCTCGCTCAGATCCTTGGCGATCTTTGTAAACTTCTCCGCGATCTTCTTATCCTGCGTCTGCGCCGCCAATGCCTGGGCCCAGTAGAGCGCCAAGTAGAAGTGGCTGCCGCGGTTGTCGATCTCCCCGACCTTCCGGGCCGGAGACTTATTGCTCTCCAGGAACTTCGCGTTGGCCTGGTCGAGCGCATCGGCCAATACTTTGGCGGCATGATTGTTCCCGACCTTTGCCAGATGCTCCAGCGAAGCGGCTAGGGCCAGGAACTCGCCGAGGGAATCCCACCGTAGATAGCCTTCTTCCTGAAACTGCTGCACGTGCTTAGGCGCCGACCCGCCGGCCCCGGTCTCGAAGAGTCCGCCGCCGTTCAACAACGGAACGATGGAGAGCATCTTGGCGCTGGTCCCGATTTCGAGGATCGGGAACAGGTCGGTCAGATAGTCGCGCAAGACATTCCCTGTGACCGAAATCGTGTCTTTTCCCTCTCTGATCCGTTCCAGCGAAAGACGAATCGCCTCAGCCGGCGGCATGATCCGGATGTCGAGCCCCTTGGTATCATGATTCTTCAAATACCGTTCGACCTTCGTGATTAATTGCGCATCGTGCGCCCGATCCTTGTTCAGCCAGAAAATCGCCATGGCGCCGGTGGCTTTTGCGCGATTCACCGCCAGTTTGACCCAGTCTTGAATCGGCGCATCCTTCACCTGGCACATCCGCCAGATATCGCCTTCTTCCACTTTGTGCTCCAACAAGGTCTTGCCCGTTGCATCGACAACCCGTATCGTGCCGTTGCCCGTTGCTTTGAAGGTCTTGTCGTGTGATCCATACTCTTCCGCCGCCTGAGCCATCAAGCCAACGTTGGGCACGCTTCCCATCGTCTTCGGATCAAGCGCTCCATGCTTCTTACAGGAATCGATGACTTCTTGATAGATCGGCGCATAGCTGGCATCGGGAATCACACACTTCGCGTCATACGCCTTGCCGTCAGGGCCCCACATCTTGCCTGAGTCCCGAATGACCGGGGGCATCGAGGCATCGATGATGATATCGCTGGGCACGTGCAGATTGGTAATGCCCTTGTCAGAATTCACCATCGCCATGGGCGGACGCTTCTTGTAGACCGCCTGGATATCGGCCTCAATGGCTTTGCGCTGATCTTCCGGCAGCGACTTGATCTTGCTATAGACATCGCCCAGGCCGTTATCGGGATCGACTCCCAGCTTCTGGAATGTGGCTCCATGCTTCTCGAACACGTCCTTGTAATAGACCGTCACAGCATGACCGAAGATCTTTGGGTCCGAGACCTTCATCATGGTGGCTTTCATGTGAAGCGAAAACAACACTCCCTGCTTTTGGGCGTCTTCGATCTGCTCCTCAAGAAATTGCCGCAGCGCCCGTTTGCTCATGTACGTGGCATCGATGACTTCCCCGGCTTGCAATGCCACTTTCGGCTTGAGCACGGTCGTCTTGCCGTCCTGGCCGACAAACTCGATCCGCGCGTCGGTCGCCGCGTCCATCGTCATCGACTTTTCGTTCGACCGGAAATCCCCGCTCTTCATATGGGCGACGTGCGTTTTTGAATCCGGACTCCACGCTCCCATCTTATGCGGGTGCTTCCTGGTATGGGCCTTCACGGAGAGCGGCGCGCGGCGATCAGAATTGCCCTCGCGCAGCACCGGGTTGACGGCGCTGCCCTTGACCTTGTCGTAGCGGGACTTGATGTCCTTCTCTTTATCGTCTTTCGGATTTTCCGGATACTCGGGCAGCTTGTAGCCCTGGTTCTGCAATTCCTTGATCGTCTCTTGGAGTTGGGGCAATGACGCGCTGATATTCGGCAGCTTGATGATGTTCGCTTCCGGCGTCTTGGCCAGCTCGCCCAACTCAGCCAGGGCATCGTGCTGCTTCTGCGCCGGGGTCAGGTATTCCGGAAACACGGCGAGTACACGGCCCGCCAACGAGATGTCCCGCAATTCGACCGTCACGCCCGCCGCCTTCGAGAAGGCATTGATGATCGGCAAGAACGAGTAAGTCGCCAGCATCGGCGCTTCGTCGGTCTTGGTATAAATAATCTTGTCCGCTTTCGTCGTCATAGTTGCTCCCCTTTCCGCATCGTGATTAGTTCAGCGCATTCAGCGCCGAGCCGGCCTTGAACCACGCAATCTGTTGCTCCGTCATGCTGTGATTCGCCTGGATGGTGAGCGCCTGGCCATCCGCCTTGTGAATAATCACCTGCACCGATTTGCCGGGCGCCAGACTCCCTAGCCCCGTCACGCTGATGCGGTCCTGCTGCTCGATCTTCTCGTAATCCTTCTGGTCCGCGAAGGTCAACGCCAAGATCCCTTGTTTCTTGAGATTGGTTTCATGGATACGCGCGAAGCTCTTGGTGATCACGACGCGCACGTTCAAGAAGCGGGGCGACATCGCCGCATGTTCGCGGCTGCTGCCCTCACCGTAGTTTTCGTCACCGACCACGATCGAACCGATCCCCTTCGCCTTGTAAGCGCGGGCGATCTGCGCGATGGTCAGATTCGACTCGCCGGTCAACACATTGGTCCCCTTGCCCGGTTCGGAGGCAAAGGCGCTGTTCGCGCCGAGAAACATGTTGTCGCTGATCTTATCCAAGTGGCCGCGGAACTTGAGCCAGGGACCGGCGGGGGAAATATGATCGGTCGTGGTCTTGCCCTTGGTCTTGATCAGAAGCGGAAGCTTCTCGAAGTCCTTCCCGTCCCAACGGGGGAACGGCTGCAAAAGCTGCAACCGTTCGCTGGTTGGAGGAATATCGACGGTTAAACCGTCGCCGTTTTCAGCCGGCGCCACAAAGCCTTCTTCACCCGTGGCAAATCCCTTGGACGGCAATTCTTCACCCACCGGGGCTTGGAGCTTGAATTCCTTTCCATCCGCGCCTTTGAGCGTCTGATTCACCGGATCGAAACCAAGATCGCCGGTGATGGCGTAGGCCGTCACAACTTCCGGGCTCGCCAGGAACGAGAGTGTCTCGTTAATGCCGTCGTTCCGGCCTGGAAAGTTACGATTGAACGAGCTGACGATCGAATCCGCCTTGCCCTTCACGCCGTCGGCTCGTTTCCACTGTCCGATACAGGGGCCGCAGGAATTCGAGAGCACCGTGCCGCCCAGCTGCTCGAACGTGTCCAGGAAGCCATCGCGCTTCATGGTGTGGTAGATACGCTCGGAGCCCGGCGAGACGAGGAACGAGGCCTTCGCCTTCAAACCGGCCTTCAACGCCTGTTGCGCGATATGGGCCGAGCGGCTGATGTCTTCGTAGGATGAATTCGTGCAGCTGCCGATCAAGGCCGCCTTCAGTTCCACCGGATAGCCCTTCTCCTTCGCTTCCGCCTTCAATTTCGAAATCGGCCTGGCCAAATCGGGAGTGTGCGGCCCGACGACATGCGGCTCCAGCTTCGACAAATCGACTTCGACGATCTGATCGTAATACTTCTCCGGCGACTGAGTGACTTCCGGATCGGCGACGAGCAACGCCTTGTTCACTGACGCAAGATTCGCCAAATCCGCCCGGTCCGTGATGTTCATGTAAGCAACCATCTTCTGATCGAAGGGGAAGACGGAGGTCGTCGCGCCCAACTCCGCGCCCATATTACAGATGGTGCCCTTGCCGGTTGCGCTGATCGTCTCGGCGCCGGGGCCGAAATATTCGACGATCTTGTTCGTCCCGCCCTTGACCGTCAGCAAGCCGCAGAGGTACAGGATCACGTCCTTGGCCGACGCCCAGCCGCTCAACTTGCCGGTGAGGCGCACACCGATCAATTTCGGATGGAGGACTTCCCAGGGCAACCCCGCCATCACTTCACCCGCATCGGCCCCGCCGACGCCGATCGCCAAGCCACCCAACCCGCCGCCGTTCGGCGTGTGCGAATCGGTGCCGATGATCAAGGAGCCGGGACACGCGTAATTTTCGAGCACGACTTGATGAATGATCCCGGCGCCCGGCTTCCAAAAGCCGATGCCGTACTTTTTCGCGGCGGAGGCCAGGAAGTTGTAAACCTCCCGATTCTCATCCATCGCGCGAAGCAGGTCTTTCTCAGACCCCATCTCAGCGCGGATCAGGTGATCGCAGTGGATCGTGCTGGGCACGGCGGCTTGCTTCTTATTGGCCTGCATGAACTGCAACATGGCCATCTGCGCCGTGGCATCCTGCATCGCCACACGATCCGGCCGCAGAGCCAGCATCGCCTTGCCACGCTCCCAGGTCTGCGTGCCAAAATTGTCGGCGTGCGAAACGAGAATCTTTTCCGCCAGCGTCAGTGGACGGCCGAATTTCGCTCTGGCCTTGGCACAGGCATCCGGCATCTTCGCATACAGCTTCTTGGCTAGATCCATAGACATGATTGTTCTCCGTCTTCTTACGTTGATCGTCGTTCGTATCTCGTGAAGCCCGCTTCGCCCGCTCAGCGGGGCGAGCGTATCTCGCAGATCTTCCTGCGCTTCACGACTAACGCTTCACGTCATTTCAACGGCGGGACTTCCCGCCTTTTGGGCGCCGCGTAATTGACCAAATAATCGAATAACCGGATCAGGCGGCTTTCTTGGCGCTTCTGATCGACCCAGTGGCCGATCAATCCGATTGTGCGCGACAGGATGAAGAACCCGTTCAAACTATCCACCGGGAAACCGAGATCCACCAGCACGGCGGCCATCGTTCCGTCCACGTTCAGGATCAGATTGTCTTTTTTCGCCGCCGTGACCTGCTCAACTTGCAGCGCGAAGTCGAGGCAGGGCGTTTTCATGTTCAAACTCTTCACATAGCCCACAAGTTCTTTCACCCGCTTATCCGGGTTGCGCAAACTCTTGACCCGATGGCCGATACCGGGCACCGGCCCGTGATTCTTCTTCATATAGGCCAAGAAGTCGTCCACCGACAGCTTATTGTCCACGGCATACTTGAAAAACCGTCCGGCATCGGTAACAGCGCCGCCGAAACGAGGACCGATCATGATCAGTCCCGCTGCGACCGATTGGGACATGCCAATTCCGGCGCAAGCTGCGATGATCGTCCCCAACGCTCCGCTGACGCAAGGACCATGGTCGGCGGAGAGCATCATAATGCGCTTGATGATTTCCGCTTCCTGTTTGGAGATCAGCCGCTTGTCCCACAGCAGTCCCACCACATGGGGAATCTCATAGCCTTTATTGATAAGCTCGGAAGCCGGATACCCGTCATAACAGGGTTCGTCGCCACGGTCGTCGCTGATGGTGGTGCGGATGAGCGGCGCGACCATAACCTCATCGGCCTTCATCGCTTCTTCAACCGTCTTCGGCAGCTTCGGCAGCGAAACCGGCTCAACCGGCTCTTTCACCAGGCCGGACTTCAACATCTCTTGATAGGCTTCCTTGATCGCGGGACCCAACGCGCCGAATGTCGCCGGCACAATCGCGCCGGACTTCTTGAGGGCATCCGACTTCGCGCGTGCCGAGCCTTCGCCCTTCATGCCTTCCTTCGCGCCCGCATGGCCGAACTTCATCCCCTTCGGCAAACTCTCCTGACAGAAACCGGAGACGACAGCCATCAACTTGACCCGCCGTTTCTTTGCGCCGTACCACTCAGCGGCACGTTCTTCAAGATCGCCGCCCATTTCGCCGACGATGACTACCGCCTTCGTCTGTGGATCGTTTTCGAACATTTCGAGGTAGCTGACATAATCAGTGCCGGGAAAGGCATCGCCGCCGATGCCGATCGCCGTCGTGATCCCGTCGGCGAACTGCGAGCAGATCCAGATGATCTCGTTGGAGAGACCGCCGGATTTCGTAATGACGCCAAAGGAACCTTCCCGATAGAGCTTGGAGAGAACCAGGTTGTCGAATGCGCCGCCGATCACACCCAAGCGGCAGGCGCCGGCGGACACAATGCCGATAGACGACGGGCCGTTGAAGACTTTGCCGAGTTTGCGCGCATGGGCGCCGAGGATCTTGGCGTCTTTTTCCGGCACACCCTCGGTGATCATCGACACTACCTTAATGTGGGAATCGTCGAGGGCTTCCATCCCGCCCTTCATCGCTCGGTCTGCGCCGATATAGACGAGACTGGTATTGATGGCCGGATGGTTCTTTGTGGCCTCGGCAATGGTCTTATAAATAGGTATGGCGATAAGCCCGCTGCCGTAGGGAACCTCGTTGGTCTTGCCTGCGTCGGGTGGATAGACGAACGCTTCGACGTTAAGTGGACGCTTGATCAGGTAGCAGAATTCCGCCATGCGGCGCGCGGCATTGACACCGGCCTGCCCGCCCTGAATCACAACGCGGGTGTCTTTAGTGGCCAAAATACTCATCGGAATCTCCTCTTTCCCTTCAGGACTGAGCGCTGAGAACTACGGGCCGAGAAAAGCCCCTCTCACTCAGTCCCTAGTCCCGAGTGCTCGTTACTGTTTTTGAAGCGCTTTATCGACAATATCCGTCAGCGGCGTGTTGCGGTCGAAGACGTTGATATCGAAGCCCTCGTCCTTCAAGGCGCGCATCGCATCGAGCCCTTCCTTCTCACGAGGACCGCCGCGGCGCACCCAGATTTTCACATCCTTCATCTTGCCGTCGGCCTTGGCCTTGCGGAACCCGTTGATGATGCCGCCGAAGGTCTTCTTCACATCTGTAAAGTTGGCAATGGCGCCGCCGACGATGATGTTCTTGATGCCGGGCAACGAGCAGACTTTTTCAGTGAGGACCTCGACAGCCCAATCGGGCGGATCGCCGGAATACTCGGCATAATTCGCCAACTTGCCGCCGCGCGCGACCACGGCGTCGGAATAATACACGCTCGCCCCGCCGCCGGCCGGAAGCATGGCCGTATCGCCGCCCGGGATTTCGATGAACTTGACCGACCCCTTGATCTTGGAATCGACTGCCATCACTTCCATTTCGTTTTTCGAGTAGGCCCGGCCGAACTCCGCGGCAAACTGGAAATTCCAGTCCGGGTGGCGGAACTTGGCGTCGCCGTCAAGCAACGTCACGGCATCAAGGGCAACCAATTCGCCGTCGCTCTCGCGGGTGACGACCGGGTTCACTTCGAGGTACTGCGCATCCTCGCTATCAAAACAGGTGAACATCTTGCCGGCAAAGTCCGCCATCTTCTTGGCGAGCGGTCCGGTAAATCCCGCCTCTCTCACTACCTTTTCCAATGTTTCAGGCGACGGCTGCTGCCCGATCTCCAGCGTCAATCGCTTGACCCGATCCCAGTTCGACTCCACTTCGATCCCGCCGCAATTGGCGACAAGGATTTCACTGCCCTCGCGGGTGGATTTCACCGCACAATAATATTCTTCTTTGTGGGCGATCATTTCGGAGATGATGACTTGCGTCACCGTGATACTGCCGACCTGGCGACCGATCATCTCCTTCGTCGCGGCAATCGCACCGTTCAGATCCAACCCGACCTTGACCAGTCCGAGCTTGAACCGCGAACCCAGCGCTTCATGCGCTTTCGCCACAAGCTTGGACTGCTTCAACCACTCATTGGCCTGCCCAAGTTTGGTGAGTTCATCTGCGGAGGTGACGACGACATAATTGGGAACGTGGATGCCCCATTTTTTCATCAGCCCCATTCCGGGACCTTCCAACACCTTAGCCATGACTCGCTCCTTCAAAAGTGTGAACGCTGCTGCAAGGGGAGCAGGATTGTAGCGAAATCATTCCCATGACTCAAGACGCCAGAGGAACTAAGACAAAACAGATCAAAAGGCCTACCGAATTCTCCGCCTTTGAATTAATACGCCTAAGTGACTGTAATCATGCATGTTTGGCCTGTTCGTTCCCGTACTGAACCTGAAGTTATTTCCACTTCCTCGGATTCTGACAATGTGGACAGAAAAAGGAGCTGCGTTCGTCGCTCACACGACGAATACGCCGGCCACATGAATTTGGACAAAGTTGCTCCTCCTTTCCATACACGACATGGCACTGTTTGTATCGCCCTTCCGTTCCATCCGGGGCAAAAAAATCCCGCACGCTCGAACCGCCGCAGGCAATCGCGCTGTGAAGCACCTCACGAGTTACAAGGAAAAGCCGTTCGACTCTGGCGGCCGAAAGACGATCAGCTTGGACATTGGGGTGCAATCCTGCGCGAAAGAGAATCTCATTCGCGTAGATGTTCCCAATCCCGGCAAGCGCCTGCTGGTGCATGAGCAGTGGTTTCAACCGGCCCCGCCGACTCTTGATGAGCCGATAAAAATCTTCCAACGAGACCGTCAAGGGATCACAGCCGAACCGGCGGGAGACATATCGATCGAGCCCCTCCTGGTCCAGCAGAGACAGTCTTCCAAATCGGCGCGGATTCCAATACCGCACCTCCGGTTCCCGGCCACCGGAAAATGTCATGCGCACATGCACGTGCTGTGGATGTCTGATCTGCACCGACGGAAACAACAACAGGCCCGTCATGCCCAATTCGGCGACAACATAGCGCACAGCCTGGTCCTTGACGAACCGAATGGCCACGCTCTTTCCGTGCCGCTGAACTTGCTGCACAACGGCCCCTGTGTACCACGAACGCGATGTGAGCCCCTCCCGGACAATATCCTTCCGGCCCACCCAACAATCAGTCAATCGGGCGCCGATCAGCGCGGTACGGATCTGACCGGCAACGACTTCGGCCTCAGGCAATTCCGGCATATCGATCACTCCTCATGGTGACCGATTAAGCCACGGCGATCATTGGAAAGGCAACGCTTGAAAGAAAGGATCGTGACGGGCTTGGAAATGGAACTGACGTGTTGCGGCAAACACCAATGAAATCAGGCACGCTGACGCAGCAGGCGAACTTGTTCGATACCAGACTCGAGCTTGGGAAGCGGCAAAGCGCCAGGTCGTTGGGCCAGCACCAGTTTCAGCACATCGGCATAGGCCATCCCTTCAACGCAACACAGATAGGCCATGGCCACAGACACAGATCGGCCCATCCCGGCCCGGCAACAGACCATGACCCGATGGTCGGCGATGTGCCGTTCAACCCAACCGACGGCATCAGCCAACACGTTCGGATCGGCTTCGCCAAAATCTTTGAAGGGTATCCTGCCTGCAATCAGCCAACCCGGCGCTTCGAGCTGATACTCTTCGGCCACCAGCAACAACGCGCTGATCTGCGCCGGAGGCTGCGCGGAGTCGTAGATATTGCCGACGAACAATCGATCGGTGATCTGGTGCATCGGGCGTCAGTATACCGACATACCAACACGCGTCAAGACATTCCCCGGCGCTGTTGCGATTCCATTTCTCCGCCCGCTATACTCGCATCAACATGGTCACTATCACTCAGCAAGAAGTGGAACGGCGCCTCGGCACGGTACCCTGCGCCATTTGTAAAGAGTCCAGCTTCGGGATCGATGAACGATTCATGGGGACGGACGGTGAATGGCGGGGCATCTGCAAGAAATGCTACTACACTTTTCCTGTCCATGCCGACATGGAGTTTTATCTGCGCACACAGCCTGACGTGCCCTACCGATTGAAAGAGATTTCCTGCACCGCCTGTGACCATCGAGGGGTAATCCTGGATTTCCGAGCCACGATGTCCGTACGAGACGCCTATTATTTCGTGACCTGCCAGACCTGTAAGCGGCAGTTCCCGGAAAAGTCGTCGCTGGAAGCCTTTGAATAACTCGGCACAGCCCAGCATACCAGTGTATACTGGCCATATGACTGACACACCCAAACAGCCTGACCAAACACCGCCGGTAGAGAAACCCAAGGTGAGAAAAGAGCTCACCATCATCTCCGTCCCTGACGATCGCGACATGATCGCCGAGGAAATGGCCGAGATGTTCGAGGAAGACAAAGTCTCTCACCAACACGGCAGCTCAGAGCCGGAAGCGGACTAGCTTCTCAAAGATTCTCAGAAATCACCAGCAAGCGGAGCCTCCCGCCTCCACACTTCTCGTCCTCCTGACACATTGACAGAATGGTCAAGACTCACCGTCTTCTACCCTCGCTTGCTGGTGGGTTTTATCTGTTCCCAGATTCCTGCCCACCTGGATTCGAGATCTTTCATGTAGTTATAGAAATACCCCGGTGTAAATATTTGAATGTTTCTAGAAGGATCGCCCTTCTTATCGCTGCCATAACGGAACAGTTGATCTGGAGTGCGATCTACTCCGTGCAGAACTTGAACGCCAACAATCTGATCCAAGTCCTTCGGAGATAACATCCAACTTGTTTGAAAATTATATTCGGCACCTGGCAGCAGCTCTTTATAGACTTTCCAGAGCTCGGCAATTTCATGATGTTTGCTTGGTTCTTGGCCAACACCTGTATGCATGCCTTCAGAAAAAGCTCGGTTGCCAAGTGTAAGCAGTAATAACAGACGCTAGATTGCGGCCATTCGAGGCTTTCTCCAGCCTCACCTGCTTGTTCACACAGGGCAGTCGCTGCACGATGATACGCCTGAGATAATCTATACAACCGCTCAGCTGGTGGCAATTTCTTGGACGAGGACGAATCGACCGAGATTCCTTTCCACCTCATTCCACGAAGGAACGGGTCATGTATGTAATGCCTCTTACCGTCGGCTGAAATACCAACAGCAGCCACACCCTCAGGTATTTCTATCTTGCCAACGGATTTCTTCTTCTTGGGCATTCTGGGTTTCACCGAGCGATTTGCGCCGAGTGGCGCCCCCTACACAACGTCTGAAGAAGGAAAGCGGGGACAGGATAAATGGTTCAGCCATCTGAATTGATCAAGTCGTGCTGAACAGCTCGTTTGTCGTTCTCACCCCTCACCTTGTTGCTCTCGCGTTTGTCCTCGGCCTTCCGACCCCAGTAGGCGCCACAACCTCTTTTTGCTCCAGCGTGTTCAGTCTTGCGGGCACTTCCGGCCATAGTTCACTTTGCGCTCATTTTTTGTTCTCTCGACGCAAGAGACGAGTTCACTTGGACACGGCAGAGAGTCGGGGACAGCACCCGCACTCATCCGCTGGACTTCAGCCCGCACACCAGGACGACGCATGAGACGCCTGATCACTTGAGCGTGTGTTTTCACGTTTTGCCAAACTTGGAGAGCGGAGACTAAAAACCGTTTTTAGTGTGAAGCCAGCTCGCGGGCGTGTGTGATTTCTCGCTTACCAACCGGACGTACTTGAGAATCTTCGAGCGTGATCACGGCGGCAGTCTTCCCTTCCAATGTAAAGAACTCTGCTTCGTACGCCTGCCCGTCTCGATACACATGCACAACCGTTCCCACATCGCCAGCCACAAGGCCTTCAGCAGGAACATCTGCGACTAATACAACACGATCATGCTCTTTTAAGATGGTCATGCGGCGCTCAATGGCGAAATGCGATCGATTTTCCCTTTGGCTTGTTTCGCTGCCTCCCACAGATCAACCGCGCGCTGGGCGTTCAACCAGAACTCTGCGGTGTTGCCAAACAACCTTGACAGACGCAGCGCCATCTCCGGACTCACAGCCCGCCGTTCCCGAAGCACTTCATTCACAGTCTGCCGCGACACTCCAATGGCCTTGGCAAATCCGGAAACAGTCAGTTCATAGTCCGGCAGGAAGTCCTCGCGCAGCATCTCTCCCGGATGGGTGGGCCGTACCTTCCGAACTCCTTTGTTGGGAATAGCCATACCAAACCTCGCATCAATGATAGTCAGTTAGCTCAACATCAAATGCGTCACCGTCGACAAATTGAAAGCAGATCCGCCACTTCATGTTTACCGAGATTGAATACTGGCCCTCTCGATCTTCTTTCAGTCTGTGCAGCCGGTTGCTTAGGGGAATCTTCAGATCATCGACACAGACAGCCGAATCGAGATACTGCAGCCTCCGTAAGGCTCCACTCCAGATCTCGGCAGGAAAGCGTTTTGCCTTACCCGTCTCATACAGTTCCGCCGTGTGTCGATCCGCAAACGTTCTGATCACGCATCAACTGTAAACTGCCGCGTGACACATGTCAACGCGGCCATACGAGAGTCCGAATCGTCCAGGAAAGGGCCCGCTTCCATACCCTCTGCTGTCTGGCCAGACGGAACGGATGCGCGCCATCTTGCCAGACTTTCTCAGATCATTCATGCTGAACGGACTATTTGCACTGCCGCATCTCGTTCGATTCGTCCCAGCGCCGACACTTTGCCGCCTTTTTCTTTCCTGACGATCTTTTCAATCTGCACAATCACGCCACGATGCCAGGCATCGAAGGCCTCATTCTGAGGAGAGGCAAGACGATCCTGCCGTCCCACTTCATGCCGGCCCTGTTCGTTGCACAACCAGGCTCGCTTCTCCCCCTTCATCTCACGCAGTTCACTCACGACCCGATACACATCCGGTCTCCGTTCGACAATGGTCTTGCCGTCTTTCCGTAACAACAGATAGGAAAACTTCAACGCGTCTTTAATAAAACCGACCTCATCATCAATCTGCTGAATCACTGCCGGCGGGTCCCAGGCCCGCTCTTCGTGACACCAATCGTAGGGGTTCACCAACGCCGGGCACCTGTTTTCATGCAGGCAGGGGCTAAAGACGGTGCAGCGCTTCTCCTGGAGCAATCGATCGCGCACCTGATGCAACGCCCGCGAGGTCTCCCGCAAAGCCGGTTCGAGAATCATCATCGTCCCGGATGGGGCGAGCAGCGACAGCGCTTCCGCCACGAAATCGGTTCGAGCGGCAATGGGATCTTTCGCTCCCACATAGAGCTCATTCAGGCTATTGGCCAGGATAATGAGATCGAACGGAGCACGGGGACGGACCTGCGTCAACCAGGCAGCCTGTTCGAGCTCTCCTTTGTGGCCTTGAAAGCTTGCTGCTGTGATACCGCTTGCATGACAGTATCGATTCCACAGCTGAGTTGCTTGGGCAAGAGCACTCGGTGAATTGTCGACCGCGACAACCTCGACTGATCCGGCACACTGTCGGTGATGCCACCAGTCGAGCACAGCCAACGATCCGGTGCCGGGCCCGGAGCCCAAGTCCAATACCGAGAATCCATTTTGCCTCTGGTCTGTCGGCATCTCATCAAGCAAGACTTGAATCTTCGACAGGTTGACCGGCACGAAATAACTGAGATACGCCATGGCCGCCGCCGGGTCTTCGAGATAAGAACGACTCAGTTCAGTACGCTCCTTCGTGAAAATCCGTGAGAGATCAATCACGGCCTGCGCAAGCCGTGATTGTGGAAGCCCCTCATTTTCAATGAGTTGTCGAATGGCGTCGAGCACGAACGGGGAAACCGTGGCGTTGTGACGTTGCATGGCCCTAGTGTATGCTCACGTCATCATGGAGGACAACTATGACGGATGATATCTTGAAGGCCTATAAAGAAGTCGAATCGGCCGTGGAACGCTATATCAAGCTGCTGCACGAGCACGTCACGATGTTGCAGAACGTGGAACCACCCGGTTCCGACAAGGTCGTGCGGATGTCTGCCGGATCAAAGGCCATGACGGACAGCGCATCGATCTATCTGTCCTATGCGAAATACGTGGCCTACGGCATGCCGGAAAGCGAGGAAATGGTCGAGGACGAGATCCAAGGATAAAATCGTCGCGCGTATCTCGGCTTTCTTGCGCTTCACGTTTCACGAATGACGAGATACGGCGGCTGGCAAAAGAAAAGGGCCTGATCCCGTTTGGGGTCAGGCCCTTTCGTTTCTTACCAGCCGCTTAGATGCTGCGCATGAAGTGCGCGACTTCGTCAGGATTGACGGCCCCGCCCATGATCTGCGACATCGCCACGTTGGTGGATTTCTTGCCGCTCACTCCAGACTCGACTTCGTCCACGATCAACTCCACCGGCATGGACTGACCACCGTACACCCGCGGACCACCGATGATCTTTGCCTTAGAGAACCCGTAGATCGCAGTCGCCACTTCTTTCGCCAGCCAGCCGACATAGTTGAACTCCGGCACGACAATGAGCTTCGCCTTCGCGCAGAGTTCACGCAATTCCTTCGTCGGAAACGGACGGAGCGAGCGCACCTTGATCAACCCGACCTTCATGCCCTTTTCTTTGCAGAGGCGAACCGCTTCGCGAGATTGCGCGGCAGCGCTCCCGGACGCGATGATGATCACTTCGGCATCATCAACGTTCTCCGCAGTGAGCAATCCGCCCATATATCGATCGATGTACTTGCGCGAACGTTCGACCGCAGCCCAGACTTCCTGCTGCCAAACTGCATGGATGTTGTAGGCCATGAAATTCGACTTCTGAACCGGGGCGTCGCGGGACAGGCGCGCGGGAGGATTCTCCGCATCCAACACAGGCACGGCTCCGCGCCACGCTTCACGCGGTGGAAGCTTAATGCCGCGATCCTGCATGCGCACATAGCCGCGCGCATGGGTCACGAAGAAACCGTCGCAGCACACGCCGACCGGCAAGGTCACGTCGTTCATTTCACTGATGGTAAAGCCGGCCATCGTGAAGTCGAACATGTCTTGCTGGTTTTCCGCGTGGAACACGATCATGCCGCAGTTGAGCAGGTAGGAGACTTCGATGTTGTCCGGCTGAATGGCGAGCGGCGCGTTGACCACGCGGCAGGTGAACATGGCGACAACCGGCAGCCGATGTCCCGGCCAAGATGCGATGCCTTCGAGACCGCGCAACGTGCCGGGGCCTGCCGTGGCCGTGTAACAACGGACACCGGAACGGGATCCGCCCGCGATGGCCGCCATGACGCCCACTTCTTCTTCACCGCGATAATATTCTTTCACATAGCCTTCACCATAGAGCACCCCGACGAGCTGCATCGTTTCGCTCTGCGGGGTAATCGGATAGGCGATGGCCAAATCCACGTTCGAGCGGCGGATGGCCTCTTTTGCCGCTTCACTGCCGGTGATGAATTCTTTTGTCCGCGGCGCTTCGTGGAACATGTATTCCGGCGTCACGATTTTTTGCCGCTTCGCATCGGCATGCGGATCTTTCTTGGCTGCGCTCGATGGAGCCGCCACGCTGGTAATCGGATCGCCTTGTGGATTGGTTTTGACTTCAGTTTCACTCATGATTGCACCCCTTGGCTCGCTTGGGCCTGTCCACGGCCAGTCTTATCCTTCGCGTTTCATCTGTTCGGCGCTGTGCCCGAACATCGCTGCGCTGCCGCTTCCCCCCGGTGTCGGCGCAAATTCCATTGGATTCGCATGCGTCTTGCCGCCATGGACCTTGGATTGCGTCCCGGTGAACCGGACGTTCTCACCGTTCTCCGGGAGCTTGATCCCCATTTCCTCGCGGACTTTCTTGAAGATCTGCGCGACACGCTTAATCTTGAGGGTGTCAGAATCCCGAATCGTGAGCATGGCGTCTTCGTGGCCTTGTTCGGCGCAAATGGCCATGGTACAGCAATTCGTCCCTGCCCGGATCATCTTGAGCGTCAAGTTCGCGTAGTGGCAATGCACACCGATGAAAATGCAGGCTTCGATCTTATTGCCCCAGATGGTCAAATTTGGATGATTGGGGTTGATGACTTCTTCCGGATCGATTTTCGGATACTTCGGCCGGTAGTCCGGCATCGGGATGATCATGACCTCGGGAATCTGCGCCGCGATTTCTAATGTGGCTTTGGCCTTTTCAACCGCGTGATCATTCCAGGCCCAGAGCAACAGCGGTCCCGGGAATATGGTGGCATTCGGGCTGGTCAGCATCTTACGCGCCATCTCTTCGATGACTTTTTCTTCGTTCGGTTCGAGCAACCCGTAAAACAGCCCCTGGCCTGGGTCCGGAAGCGATACGCCCAACTGCGCAGCGGACGGAGGATGAAACCCGGCCGGCCCCGGCACAATGATCCGTTCTCTGGTGTCCTGTGTTGTTGCCACGCCCATTCCCCTTTCCTCCGCTTATCCGACGACTGGACTGGCCAAAACGGCCGTCGTGCTCTTTTCACCATAGGTGATATTTTCGGTCAAGGCCGCTTTCGGCAGTTGATCAATCATGATCATCTTGATGGCATTGTTCTTGGCCATGTTGTCGCACACCCACACACATTGCGCGCATCCCTTGCAGCGGTCCACCGCCACGTAGGCCGAGCCGTACTTGAACCCTCGATCCTTGCCCATCTCATCGCTGTACTGGATAGTATTGGCTTCGGGGCAATACTGCGTGCAGAGCTTACAACTCTTGGCCGCACAAATCTCGACGCTAATATCGGCTACAAGATACATGGAAACTCCTTCCCTAACCGCCTACGCGGTGGCCGCGGCAACCGGCTCTTCCACACGTTTGACGTCTGGAGAGGCCCACCCGTGATCGACGGCGTAGTTCCATCCGGCCCGCATGACCGCAACGTTTTTCTCGATCAGCTCTTGTTTCTTCTTGAACTTCCGTTCGACGACACTGTCCAGGGCCGCCGTTCCACCGGACACGACGAACCCTTTGCCGAGGAACCGGTCTTTCACGGCCTGCTCCAGGCCAAGCATATTTGTCAACCCCGTGATCGCGCCGATGCAACCCATCAATGCCATATTCGTGGCCAAATCCATCCCTGCCACATCCAACGAGATCTTCGTCGCAGGGAAATAGTACAGTTTCGCACGGCGCTCTTGCAATTCAGCCGCCTGATCACGATGCAGCTTCATGGGGCCATCGTTATTGATCAGCGCAATCCCGTCTTCCTTCAGACCGAAGTAAAACGGCATCGTGTACGACTTGCCATGGGTGATCACTTGGGGATGAAAAATAATGATGATGTGCGGGAATGTAATTTCACCGATTTCATAGATGGCTTCATCCGATACACGCACGTAACTCTCAACCGGCGCCATTCGCTTTTCCGATCCGTAGAACGGAACAATTGTGCTTTCACCGCCGGCATTGATGACGGCGGTGCTGAGGATGTGCGAGCCTGTGACCACACCCTGCCCGCCGACGCCTGCCATCCGAATGTTGAATCGCTTCGCCATGATTGACCTCCTCGTGAATGCTTAGGCTTTGCCTGGAATCGCAGCGGCCGGAGCAGCCGGCTTTGCAAGAAATTCCTTATAGCCATAGCGTTCGGTGAGGTACTGTTTGGCTTCCTCGCTGACATACTCCGTAAACTGATACCGATCGTTCTCAACCGTCTTCGCATCTTCCATGACTTTATCGGTCGGAATCGCGTACTCGATATTGCAGGAGGTGTAGGCCTGGATGTACGTCGACCCGACTTCACGCGCGATCAGGACCGCTTTCTTGATGACGCTTTCCACTCGGCGCGGATTATTCGGAACCACCGTGGCCACATAGGCACACCCGGCGACCTTCGCCATTTGCAGCATGTCCATCTTCTCAAACTTCTTGCCGAGCGGCGCCATCTTCAACACAGCGCCCCGGTTGGTCATACCGCTCTCCTGACCGCCGGTATTCCCGTAAACTTCGTTGTCCAGCATGATCGTCGTAAACCGTTCCTTGCGGAACCAGGAATGGAGCACCTGCTGGAAGCCGATGTCCGCCGTGCCTCCATCCCCCGCCATCACGACCACATCCTTCGGCTTGTCGCCGAACCGGAGGCGAAGGCCGCGGGACAACCCGCTCGCCACGCCGTTTTGGTCGCCGTAGTTGCCGTAGACGAAGGGAATCGCCGCTTGAGAAATTGCAAGACGTCCGCAACCGGCCGTCCCGACGGTGATCGTATCTTCTGGATTAGGGAACGCAATAATGGCGAGGCGAATGAAGAGCGTCATGGCGCAGCCGGCGCACATAGGGTGCTCTTCCAACACTTCCTTAAAGCTTCCCATCTGCGAGACGGAGACCTTCTTGCCAAATGGGCCATGTTCAACCATGTCCCGATATTCTTTCGGCATGAACTTCTCGAAACCATTTGAAAATTTCACATAATCGAGACTCATCAGGCACCTCCTATGTCACTTCAGGGACAGTCATTATCCGATTTCAACGCAACCGCATGAAACGAAGAAAACCCGGAAACGATGAGGATGGATGATGTGGACCGAATCAATCCGCCACTCGCATCTTGGCCATCCTAGCAAAGCTGAAAAAAGACTGTCAATCTTATATATCTTCCCCCAGATTCGGCCGCTACAGACCGAACGGATATCCTGATACTATAACGTCCTGAAATTCAACACAACTTTTCAGAAGGCCCAGGGTATCCGAAAGAAGGCCTAGGGCTAGTCATACGAATAGGCCATTCGCCCCAAGCCGTTTCTTGATGAAGGAAATCGATCGAGAAGCCGCCTGAAGCTCTGTACGATAAATTTCAGGGGAGCAATTGCCGATCCGTCTCAATCCGTTTACACTGTCACTCTATGCCCCTTCGTGTACTCATACCGGGTGAAGATGACACAGGCACTCATGTCGGCGGCGTGCATAAGCGGCCACCGATCCCGGACGACTCGCTCAAGGCCGAATGCCCGAAGTTTATGGCGCACGGTCCTTGCGGCGGCGTTCGGAAAGGCGGATTCTGTGAAGTCTACCCGGAGATGAAATGCCCGTGGATCTCTCTGTATATTGAATTAGAGAAAATTGGCCAGACCGAATGGATGAAACAAGTGTGATTGGGCCGGTGGGAACACCTCCCGTGCTCGCGCACCGCGGCACACAAGATTGATTGGATTTCTAGATAATGGGCGGTGCTCGGTGCATGCGCGCAGTCAGGAGGCATCCCCACCGGCCCAGAGTGGAGAAGAGAAATGAAGGGTAAGCGAAAGACATCAACACTGGGCTACAACGAGCGGCATGCGGAGAGTGGCATAACTTCGCCCCTGCCCGGCATTGAAACATTTCCCAATCAGTATAAAGGCTACGAGATCACGATCGAGATTCCCGAATACACGGCGATCTGCCCGAAAACCAACCTGCCGGATTTCGGCACGATCACGCTGCACTATATGCCGGACAAAGAGTGTCTTGAGCTGAAATCGCTCAAGATGTACATCCACGCCTATCGCAATCTCGGCATCTTTTATGAAAATGCCGTCAATCGTATTTTGCACGACGTGGTCACGGCTTGTCGGCCGGTCTGGGCCAAAGTCACCGGCACCTTTGCCGCCCGCGGCGGCTTGCGCAGCGTCATCGAAGCTCGATACCCTTGAAGAATCAGTAGTCGCCATGCGTTGTTCTCTTTATAGACATAACAGGTTGATGAATAGCGATCGGCCTATAACATTCTTCCCTTATGGCCACCTACGCAATCGGTGATGTCCAAGGGTGCTTGACCCCTCTGCGCCATCTGCTTGATCGTATCTCCTTTCAGTCTCACACCGACCGGATCTGGCTCGTCGGCGACTTAGTCAACCGGGGACCGGACTCACTGGCTACCTTGCGGTTTCTCAAGAATCTTGGCGCCGCAGCCCAGCCTATTCTTGGCAATCACGATCTCTTCCTGCTGGCCGCCGCAGAAGGCATCGTGTCGCTCCGCCCCAAAGATACGATTCAGGATATCCTCACCGCAGACGATCGCGCTGACCTGATCGAATGGCTGAGACGCATCCCGCTCCATCACCGTGAGGGTACGTTCTTTATGGTCCATGCCGGCCTCCTCCCTCAATGGACGGTTGATGACACCACACGGTACGCACGGGACGTCGAAAGCATATTGTCCGGGCCGGACTATCGAACTTTTCTCCAGCAACTGTTTCACGGTCCGACAACGCCGTGGAACCCCTCATTGAATGGGATGGAGCGCTTGACAAGCATCACACGTGTGTTGACCAGGATCAGGATCTGCACGCCGTCCGGTGAACTGTCGAGCTTTTCCGGACCGCCTGAAAACGCCCCGGCAGGGTACATGCCCTGGTTTCATGTTCCAGACCGCCGCAGCGCCGATGCCATGATCATTACCGGTCATTGGGCAGCACTCGGCCTTCGGCTGGAACCGAACCATCTCGCCATCGATAGCGGCTGCGTGTGGGGGAGACAGCTGACTGCGGTGCGGCTGGAAGATCGAGCGGTGTTTCAGGTCGACTATGCCGATCGCCGAAGCTGACCGGGGCGTTCCGGAGCTCGTTCAGTGATAGCTCTCGGCATCAGACGGAAATTTCCCCTGCTCGACTTCTTCTTTGTAACGCCGGAGCGCCTGGAGCGCATCGGCTTTCAGATGAGCGTAGGGCTTAACGAACTTGGGCACGAACTCGTCGAACATCCCGAGCAGATCATAGAGCACCAACACTTGCCCGTCACAATATAGCCCGGCGCCGATGCCGATGGTAGGAATCGACAACTGTGCTGTGATCGCCTGGGCCAGCTTCGCAGGAATTGCTTCGAGCACCACCGCGACGGCGCCGGCCTCTTCGAGCGCTTTGGAGTCGTCCAACAAAACCTGGGCGCGATCACTTCCTTTTCCCTGCACTTTATACCCGCCATATTGATTGACTGATTGCGGAGTCATCCCAAGATGGCCGATCACAGGAATGCCGACCTGCGTCATGGCCTGGATACGCTCGACCATGGCCGCGCCGCCTTCAAGTTTGACCGCATGGGCGCCGGCCTGGAGAAACCGGCCCGCGTTGCGCAACGCCTCTTCTTTGCCGGCCTGATAGGACATGAACGGCATGTCGCCGATGATCAGCGATTTCTGCGCCGCTCCGGCCACGAGTCTGGTGTGATACAGCATGTCGTCCATCGTGACCGACAAGGTGTTTGCCTTACCCTGAACCACGATGCCCAATGAATCGCCGACCAGAATCACATCGAGACCGGCCTGCTCCACGATGCGCGCGAACAGCGCATCATAGGCGGTCACGACGATCACCTTCTTCTGCTCGCGCTTATACCGGCAGAGATCCGGAACGGTCATCATCCGAGTTGCGCCTTCGTGATAATTTCCCGAAGCCGATGAATCCCTTTAATGGCCATGATATGCACCCCGTCGCAATGGGGACGCACGGCCTTGATCGCGCGCACGGCGATCTCCACACCGGCATCTTCCGATTTGTCACCGGCGGCGCGCAGCTCATCGATCATCTCCTGCGGCACCGACATACCGGGGATATTGGCATTCATGAACTCCGCCATCTTGGCGTTGCGCAACAACAGAATCCCGGCCAACACCTTCACCTTGAACGGGCGCACGGCTTTCATGAAGCTTGCGAAGACATCAGGCTGATAGACCGCTTGCGTCTGAAAGAACTGCGCGCCCGCTTTCACCTTCACTTCGAATTTTGCCAATACCGGCCCCACCAGCTCGGCCTCCGGCGTGGCCGCCGCGGCGATCGTAAAAGCCGTCGGACCATCCAGCTTATGGCCTGCCATATCCCGGCCTTCGTTCAACCCCTGCACCAGCTTCATGACTTGCACGGAATCGAGATCATAGACCGGCTTGGCTTCTTTATGGTCGCCGACCGTCGGATAATCGCCTGTCAGACAGAGAACATTGCGAATCCCCAGCATATGGGCGCCCATCAAATCGGACTGCATGGCGATACGGTTCCGGTCGCGGCAAGTCAGCTGCATGACCGGATCATGCCCCAACTCGTAGAGCAGCCGGCAGACAGGCAACGACCCGGCGCGCACCACCGCCGCCGTGTTGTCGGTCACATTCACACCATGGACGAGCCCGATCAACTCCTTGGCATTGTCCAAAATGCCGGCGATGTTCGTGCCTTTCGGCGGATTGTACTCAATCGTGACTGCAAACTGCCCCTGATCCAGTACGTCCTTCAGTCTCCTCGGCTCCCGACTCATGCTGTTTCCCTTTAGCCTCGTTTCATCCCGGCATTTCTCATAGCGGACTCCACCGTATTGTCCAGCAACATGGCGATGGTCATGGGACCCACCCCCCCCGGCACAGGACTGATCCATCCGGCCTTCTGGCTGACCGGCTCAAAATCGACATCGCCGCACAGTTTGCCGTCCGGCAACTTGTTCGTTCCCACGTCGATAACGACCGCGCCCTCCCGCACCATGTCGGCTGTCACAAACTTAGCCTTCCCGATCGCCACCAACAGCAACTCGGCTTCGCGGCAGACTGCCGGAAGATCTTTCGTCTTCGAATGGCAGATCGTGACGGTTGCATTGCGCTGCAAAAGCATGAGCGCCAACGGCTTGCCCACAATATTGCTGCGCCCCAACACGA
This sequence comes from Nitrospira sp., assembly GCA_046604365.1. GTDB lineage: Bacteria > Nitrospirota > Nitrospiria > Nitrospirales > Nitrospiraceae > Nitrospira_D. The sequence continues at coordinate 68,812 of JBJACV010000012.1, read as the reverse complement.
CGGCGCGCTTGCCTTCGATCGCCACGCCCGTCGATTCGATCATCTTCATGACACCCTTTGGAGTACAGGCTTCGAATACAGGATGCCCTTCGACCAACCGGCCGAAGTTATAGGGATGAAACCCGTCGGCATCCTTGTGCGGAGACACGGCCTCAAGCACCACTCGGCTGTCAATCTGCTTCGGCAATGGAAGCTGGACAAGAATACCGTGAATCTTCGGATCGGCATTCTTCTTTTCAATCAACGCCAATAGCTCGGCCTGCGTGGTCGAAGCCGGCAGCTTGTGGTCATCCACATAGATACCGGCCAGCTCACAGGCCTTTTGCTTGTTCTTCACATACACATGCGACGCGGGATCATCTCCGACTAGGATCGTCGCCAAGCCCGGCTTGACCCCTGTCTTGGCTAACACTGCCGCTGATTCAATGGCCAAACGATCCCTGACTTGCTGCGCCAACGCTTTCCCATCGATTAATTTCGCCGCCACTTTTCCCTCCGTGACTGATTGAGGTCGAGACTGAGGTTATGGAAACTATCGACCGCGCTTCACGTTCAACCTCAGCTTCAACCTTACCCTGATTCAAAAATCATGGCACCTTAGCAGGGCAATTTTATCCAAGTCAACGCTTCGCCGTGCGTAAGGCGTGAGGCGTGCGAGACGAGAATACCTCCGATTCAGATGCTTTTCCGTCCATCGCCTTACGCCTCACGCCTATACCCCTCACGTCCCCGTTCCTTGACAGCATCTTGATCCGTTGGCTACGATGTCCGACCATCATCCAAGGCCGCCTATATTGATGTCCTTACCATTGTCGTCGATGCCGTTCGTTTCATTGTGCGGCCGCCTCTTGTTCTCCATACTCCTACTTGGTTTTGCTTCACCCGGCGGCGCCGCCCAGATCACCGGCCTGGAATCACCCAACAGTTTTGTCGGCGACCAACTTGGGAGCGACTATTTCATTTCCAACATCAATGGAGAACCGGAGGATCGAGACAACAACGGGTTCATCACAAAATTGGACTCCACAGGGAAAGTCACAAGCCTTAAGTTCATCCAAGGCGGTGTTGGAAATATCCTGCTGCATGCGCCGAAGGGATTGGCCCTCGTGGGACAGATCCTCTATGTCGCAGACCTCGACCAACTCAAAGGGTTCGATAAGACGACGGGCAAACTGCTCGTGGCCGTCTCATTTCCCACGTCATCGCCCCAAAAGAATGTCTCCTTGAAAGATGTCACAGCCGGACCGACCGGTCTATTATACGCATCTGACCAAGCCGCTAACTCCATCTACCGTATCGATCCCGCAGCCGATCATCGCGTAGACCTTCTGATCCACGATGACCGGCTGGCTGGACCGTCTGGAATCGCCGTTCACCCTAAAACAGGCCATCTCATCGCCGTAAGTTGGGACAAAGGCAAGATTCTGGATATTACACCGGAAGGGGAATTTACCGAATTGGAGTCGAATGGATTCTTCACTGGACGGTTCCAAAACTTAAGCGGAGTCGATTTCGATCGCTGGGGCAATATGTACCTATCGGATCTCACAAAAGGGAAAATCTGGCGGATGACCAGAGATCATCGCTTCCACGTGATTGCCGAGTATCTGCTCGCCCCGGCTGATATCAGCATCGATCGCGCAAACAACCTGATCCTCGTCCCCTATCACTATGCCCATGCGGCCGAAATGAATGGATTGGAAACTCCCTCCGACGGCAAACCTAAGGTGGAGAGACGAACGTTAGCGGATTACGGATTTATTCCACCTCCGCCGAAAGCAGCGACGGAAGGACCGGCCAAGAAATGAGCACCTGCCCCTATTGCACACAGCGAAAAGGAAAACGCCCTTGCCCGGCGCTGGGTGGATTGATCTGCAGCCCCTGCTGCGGAGAACATCGGCTGGTCCGAATCTCCTGCCCCAGCGACTGCACATATTTGGACAGTGGCAGCGACTACCAGCAAAAACGGCTCGGCGAGCAATTCATGCCGATCCGGAGGGATTTCTACCGAGAGCTGAGCGAACTCGGCGGTGAAAAAGCCGTCGCCCTATTCAACCTGATCGAGATCGTGACGTTCGGCTATTTCGAGGGACGACGAGACGGACAAGACGCCGAAGTCGTCGCATCCATTCAAGCCCTTCGCCGCACCCTCAGTCCGTTGCATGTGCCGTCGGCGCCTATGCCGGTCTTTGCGGAACACTTGAAAAAGGAATACGAGGCCTTCCAGAAGGGAAGTCCTCAACAGATCGCCGGTGCCTCGGACGCGCCCGAGATCCTTGATCACGCCATGACGTTTATCTCAGAATTTTCAGGCAAGGACTTTCAATCGCGGCGGTTCTTGAGCGGACTCATCGGCTACGTGAAGACTTATCATCCGGAGATCGCCGGCCATCTGCGCAAGAAACGTGAACCGGGGCACATCATCCTACCCGGCCAATCCTTCATGCCGCCTCCGGCTCCCGAACCGCACACCCACGGTCCCGGTTGCGAGCATCATCATTAGCGTATCCGTTCAGCACGCAATATCGAACGCAGCCTGTTGCAGCCGATGCTCCACGTGAAGGGCCAAGCGGAGGTCCGCTTCGTTCGAGATCGAGACAATCTGGACGCCGAATTCCCATTCGGTGGTCCACCGCACCACGGCCTGATCGATATCGACCGTGCCTTCTCCATTCGGAAGCCAGAGCTGAATCTTCACAATGGTGTGGCAGGGAAGACCGGATTGTCCTTCGACCCGAAATCCGTTCAAAGAAATATCACGCACCACGGCTTGCCGAACGGAGTGACTCGTCAGATAACAGCCTGGATACTCCGCCGATATTCTCCGATACATGCGTTGCGTGGAGGGAAGATTCAAGGGAAGGCCTCCTTGGCTCAGAATGACGGGCCAAGGATAACCGTTATGAGAGGGGCGAGAAAATCCTACGAAAGGCCCCCCTCAAAAGTAGGGAGCTCTTTCAAGAACAGAAATTGTTTCAGGAGGCTATGGGTCGGCCATCCATCGATTCACTCCAAACAATACAGTGACTTGCGTGCTCTACCCATAGAAGTCTCGTCGATACTATTCAGAAATTGTCACGGTCATCTCAACACGCTCTTTGGGATTGTCCCGTTCATCACGCGGCAAGTTGACGATCTTATCTGTCACACCAATACCCTTGACGACTTCACCGAATACGGAATACTTGTTATCGAGAAACCGTGAATCCTCGACCACGATAAAAAACTGCGAGCCGGCCGTGTCCGGATCGTTGGCCCGTGCCATCGAGACAGTCCCCCGTTTATGCGGCATATCGCTGAACTCTGCTTTGATGGAGTATCCCGGACCACCCTGTCCATAGGCATCTTTCTTGAGCGAGTCCTTGGTATTCGGGTCACCACCCTGGATCATGAAACCGGGAATCACACGATGAAAAATTGTCCCGTTATAGAAACCGTCCTTCGCCAGCTTAATAAAATTCTCCACATGTTTCGGCGCCACATCGGGAAGGAACTTCACCTCGATATCACCGAATTTCGTCTTGATGATCGCCCGAGGTCCTTTGGGAGTTTCCGCTTTCGGCGCCGTTGATTTATCCGCCGCCGTAACCAACCCGGCGCTCAAAAATAGGATCGCACTACCGATCAATATTGCCACCGGCATCATCGGCCCAATTCGCTTCCACATTGTCAGCCTCCCTCTCTCACAAATCTGAAATCCGTTGCAAACCGTCGCACAAGGCAGCCGCCTCAGCGCTCCGACTGCTCCAGGGCCCGTTTCGCCGCTGCCTGCTCTGCTTCTTTCTTACTGTGTCCCTGCCCACACCCCACAACCTGCTCTCCCACCGATACTTCGACACGAAACAGCTTCTGATGATCCGGCCCGGTTTCGTGCACAGTGACATACCTCGGCAACAATTCATACCGTCTCTGACACCACTCCTGAAACCGCGTTTTATAGTCATCGTCTCCCGGTTTCGTCTGGAAGGATTCGATGTGCCCCAACTCCTCCGACAGCGCATCAAGCGTAAAGACCCGGCCGGCTTCAAGCCCTCCGTCGAGATAGACTGCGGCAATCACAGCCTCCAACCCATCGGCCAGCAATGATGTTTTCTCTCTCCCCTTCGACAGCTCTTCACCCCGACCGAGCCGCAGCCGGACACCGAGATCAAGCCGCCTGGCGGCTGCAGCGAGTGAGGGTTCACTGACAAGCTTGGCTTTGAGTTTCGACAGAGCGCCTTCACTGAGTTGAGGATACCGCGTCGCCAGATAGTCGCTCACAATGAGCGACAGGACCGCATCCCCCAGAAACTCGAGCCGCTCATTATGGCTTTGGCTCGACCCCTTGCGCTCATTCACGTAGGACTTGTGTGTCAGCGCTTCGTCCAGCAGAGCCGAATCATTGAATCGATACTTGAACGGAGCGGAAGAAGGATCGGCTGAAGGCGCCGGCGTCATGGTCGAAATACACTAACCATCCGCCCGTTTAAAGATCAAACAGGCATTCACGCCGCCGAATCCAAAGGAATTGGACAAGGCTGCCTTGATCGCCACCGGCCTGGCCTTATTGGGCACATAATCCAAATCACACGCCGGGTCCGGATTCTCCAGATTGATCGTAGGCGGGAGAATCCCGTGAAACAACGCCAGAATACTGAACACCGCCTCAATTCCACCCGCCGCACCCAGCAAATGTCCGGTCATGGACTTTGTCGAGCTGACAGGAATCCCATACGCGCGCGCGCCGAACACTGTCTTGATGGCGTGCGTCTCGATCGCGTCCGCCATTGTGGATGTCCCGTGCGCGTTGATATATCCGATCTGCTCTTTGCCGATGCCGGCATCCTTGAGGGCCAACTCCATACAACGGACTGCGCCCTCTCCTTCTTCAGGCGGCGCCGTAATGTGATAGGCATCGCTGTTCATGCCGTATCCTGCCACTTCGCCGTAAATCCGCGCGCCGCGCCTGCGCGCATGTTCCAGTTCTTCGATCACGACCACGCCGGCCCCTTCGCCCAGCACAAACCCATCCCGATCCTTATCGAACGGGCGGCTGGCTCTCGTCGGCTCGTCGTTTCTAAACGACAGCGCCTTCGCTGACGCAAATCCTGCGACTCCCAGCGGTGTCACGGCGGCTTCGGCGCCGCCCGCAACCATGACATCCGCATCGCCTCGCTGAATAAGCCGGTACGCATCTCCGATGCAATGGTTGCCGGTGGCGCAGGCCGTCACGGCGCAAGAGTTAGGCCCTTTGGCTCCGATTCGAATCGCCACCTGACCGGAAGCCAGATTAATGATCGTCATCGGAATAAAGAATGGGGACACTCGTCCCGGCCCCTTCTCCTTAAGGACATCATGATAGTGTTCGATCGATCCGAGACCGCCGATCCCGGAACCGATATAGACACCGACCCTGGTCGCTTCTTCCGAAGCGACTTTCAGTCCTGCATCCTCCACGGCCAATTGGGCGGCGCCCACGGCGTAGTGAATGAAGGTGTCCATCTTTTTGATTTCTTTTTTCTCGATGAACCGGGCCGGATCAAAATCCGTCACTTCCCCGGCGATCTGCGCATCATACCCGGCCGGATCAAATCGACTGATCCGGCGGATCCCCGACTCTCCAGCGCAGAGAGCTTTCCATGTTTTTTCGACACCCGTGCCGAGGGGAGTCACTAATCCGAGACCGGTCACAACAACTCGGCGTATAGGTCGATCAGACATCACAGAGACAGACCTTATGATTTTTCCTTGATGTAATCCAGGGCCTTTCCAACCGTAAGAATCTTCTCAGCATCCTCATCCGGAATCTCGATCGAAAACTCCTCTTCGAGCGCCATCACCAGCTCGACCGTATCAAGCGAATCGGCGCCGAGGTCTTCGACGAAGGATGCCTCAGGGGTCACTTCATCCTCTTCCACACCAAGCTGCTCGGCAATAATCTTCTTTACACGTTCCTCAACGGTTGCCATTGCTCTCCCTACCTCCTTCCCCGATAGGACTCACTCGTCGCCGTCACATGGGGATCTGTCACGGCCATAGATTGATATCAGTTCCAATGCCTCACGCCATCAACATTCCACCGTTTACATGCAACACATGCCCGGTAATATAGGCCGCGTCTTCGGACACCAGAAACCGCACAGCCGCAGCAATGTCTGCCGGCGTGCCCAACCGGCCCAACGGAATCTGCTTCTGCAGCGTCTCCTTCACATCCGCCGGCAACCCATGCGTCATCGCGGTATCGATGAAGCCCGGAGCCACTGCATTGACCGTGACATTGCGGCTGGCATATTCCCGTCCGACCGTTTTGGTAAAGCCGATGACGGCCGCTTTTGACGCCGCGTAATTGGCCTGCCCTGCGTTGCCCATTACTCCCACGATCGATGCGATATTAACGATACGACCATACCGCTGCTTGGTCATCGCCTGCAAGACCGCCTTCGTGCAATTGAAGGTTCCATTGAGATTGACCTGAAGCACCAGGTTCCAATCCTCTTCTTTCATACGCAGCAAGAGGCCATCACGGGTAATCCCGGCATTGTTGACCAGAATATCGACTTTCCCCCACGCCTTGAGTACCTGCTCAACCATCGCTTTGGTGTCATCGGCCTCCGCGACGTTGACTTTCACATTCAATGCCCTTCGCCCCAGCTTCTCAACCGCGTTCACGGTCTCGAGGGAACGGCCCGGATCAATATCACCGACCACAATATCCGCTCCTGCTTGCGCAAGGGTTTCAGCAATGGCCCGACCGATTCCCTGCGCGGCGCCAGTAACAATCGCAACCCTTCCTTGCAAAGACATGACCAACTCCTGATCGAAGCTTGAAAATTAGACGCGCGAATGTCGATGCACGCTACTCACTTGCCGATTTTCACCTGTTCACGTTGTTCAAGGTGGTTTCCAGCGACTTGGGATCGTTCACATTCAGCAGATGCGCATCGGGAAGAATACGCTTGATTAAGCCGGTCAACACCGCCCCCGGCCCTACTTCCACGAATGTCGTCACCCCCATCGTGCCCATGGTCCTGATCGTATCTTCCCACAACACGGAAGACGGTAATTGCTTGACTAACGACGCGTGGATTTCGTTCGCTCGACTGATTGCCCGCGCCTCCGCATTATTGATGAGGGGCGCCCGAAGGTCCGACCAGCGGATTGCCGCCAGGTCCTTGGCCAATCGATCGGCCGCGCGTTGCATCAACGGCGTATGTACCGGCACACTCACCGGCAAAGGAATCGCCTTCTTGCAACCTTTTTCTTTGGCCAACTCGATGGCCCGTTCCACCGCCGCCTTTTCACCGGCAATCACGACCTGGCCCGGCGAATTGAAATTAGCAGCAGCCACGACTCCAACCACTGATGCCGTTCGACAAACATCTTTGACGACATCCGGCGTCAAGCCCAACAACGCGGCGACAAGACCTGTACCCGGAGCCACGGCTTCTGACATATAGCGGCCACGCTTTTGGACCAATCCGACTGCATCCCGAAACGACACACCACCTGCCGCTACCAGCGCCGAATACTCGCCCAAACTGTGACCTGCCACTGCAATTGGCTGTATCCCAGCCGACTCCAATGTTTTCAACGCAGCGATACTGCTCACCAACAGAGCCGGCTGCGTATACTCCGTCAAATTGAGCCGTTCTGCCGGCCCCTCAAAACAGAGCGTAGCGCTGTCGTACCCCAGCACCGCCGAGGCTTCCTCGTAGACTTGCTTGATTGCCGGATGAGCCTCGCACAGCGATTTGCCCATCCCCACAGACTGCGAACCTTGGCCTGGAAATACCAGACCGATCCCGAATGCCATAGGCTGTTAGATATCTTAGAATTCCCCTGGAATGTCAACGGGAAAAAGTTTTGAGCATGTCGACGGCTGCGCCATTACCACCGGATCATGGCAGAGGCCCACGTCAGTCCGGCCCCAAACGCTCCAAGCATGACCAGCGATCCGTCCCTGATACGCCCCGCGCGCACCGCTTCATCCAACGCAATGGGAATCGACGCGGCCGACGTATTGCCATACCGGTCGAGGTTGAGCATCACTTTTTCCGCTGGAAGACCAAGCCGTTCCATGACCGCCGTGAGAATTCTGAGATTAGCCTGGTGGGGCACATACAAATCAAGGTCTTCCACACGGAGATGATTCGCGGCCAATGTTTCCCTGGCGATCTCCTCCAGGTTCCGTACCGCGACTTTGAAGGTTTCATGCCCCTTCATCTTGATGCACTGCATTCGTTCCGCAATGGTTTTCTGAGACGGCGGCAACCGAGACCCGCCCCCTGGCACGGCGATCAGTTCGTTCAAGTTTCCATCGGAGCGAAGATGCGTAGACAAAATTCCCCGCTCTCCATCACCCGCGCTGACAACCGCCGCCCCAGCCCCATCTCCAAATAAGACACACGTATTTCGGTCCGTCCAATCTGTAATAGCGGACATGACTTCCGACCCGATCACCAGCACATGACGCATCCCGGCCTTCACGTACGCATCGGCCACCGACAGCGCATAGACAAAGCCGCAGCACGCGGCTGCAATGTCACAGGCCGCCGCCTTGGTCGCGCCGAGTTGATGCTGCACCAAACAGGCCGTCGATGGAACCGGATAGTCTCCCGTACAGGTGGCCACTAAGACCATATCGAGCTCAGTGGCGGGAAGGCCTGCCGCCGCCAGTGCGCGCTTTCCAGCCTGGACAGCCAAATCCGAGCATGCCTCTCCGGCACCTGCGATGTGCCGCTCCCGGATCCCTGTCCGTTCGCGAATCCACTCATCCGAGGTCGCCACCATACGTTCGAGATCCGCATTCGTCAGCACCTTGGCAGGCGCGTACGAGCCTGTTCCGGTAATGCGGGACCTCATGCTTCCTGCTCCGCCGAAGGACGAGCAAGACCGCCTTCGATATTTCGCCGGATAAGTTCTTGCACCCGTCCTTCAGCCATGCCTTTAGCCCGGCGAATGGCGTTCTTGATGGCTTTTGCCGACGAACGGCCATGGCAAATGATTGTGATGCCGTTGACTCCAAGTAACGGTGCGCCGCCGAACTCTGCATAGTCGATCCGCCGCTTGAGTTTCTTCAGAGGAGCGGCAATCAAGGGATACGCCAGCCGTCCGAGCAAGGAGCTTGAAATCTCCTTGAGCAATAATTTGCTGATCGTCTCGGCAACGCCTTCGGATATCTTCAGCGCAACGTTTCCAATGAACCCGTCGCACACCACCACATCCGCATTTCCGCTGTATACCTCGCGCCCCTCGACATTGCCGATGAAATTCAACGAACTCGCCTTTAATAGCTTGAACGCTTCCTTCGTAACCTCATTGCCCTTGCTGTCTTCTTCGCCAATACTCAGCAGACCGACACGGGGATTGGGCTTGCCGAATAAGTACTTCCCGTACTCATTCCCCATCACGGCAAACTGATGAAGATCCTTCGCCCCACAATCAACATTCGCCCCCACATCAAGAATAATCGCTTCACCGGTCACCGTCGGCAAACTGGTAGCAATCGCCGGCCGTTCCACCCCTTTCGTCAACCCCAATACGAAAAATGAGGCGACCATGCTGGCTCCCGTGTTGCCTGGACTCACGACGGCATCGGCTTCACCGTTCTTCACCATTCCGGTTGCAACCCAAATCGACGAGTCTCGCTTCTTTCGGACCATGGCCGCAGGAGATTCCTCCATGGTAACAACTTGGGACGCATGACGGATGGACACACGGGCATCATTATAGCCGAGACGGCTGCATTCTTGTTTCAGCGCCGTCTCATCGCCGACGAGAATGACCTCGACATCCGATTCACTGATGGCCTGGAAAGCGCCTTCGATGCAGGGAGCCGGACCATGGTCGCCTCCCACCGCGTCAAGTGCGATCTTCATACGGGATGAGGTGGTCACGGCTGGTATCGGATAACCCGGCTGTCCATATGCAGTTTTTCTGATTCGATGGAAATGACAGAGCGTTGAGCACCATGCGAGGATTTGCCCAACGAAGGGTAAGGAGAATCTGTCGCACGGGTATTCCTTCTACGTCCCGTGACAGATTGGGGACCGGCAGATGTGCGCCCGGGTGCTGCCGAATAGAAGCGGCCTAAGACAGTCGCGCCACCCGCCGGAGTCAGGCCGATGTCACAGAGCACGGTGCACCTTCCGTTACGTTTCTTCGACTTGAATGACCGCCTTGCCCTTGTATGTCCCGCAGTTCAAACACGTATAATGCGGCAGCTTCAACTCGTGGCACTGGGGACAAACAGACATCCCCGGAGGCGTCATACGCAACTTTTGCGTCCGGCGCTTGTCTCGTCTCGCTCGTGAATGTTTATGTTTCGGATTGGGCATGGCAACTCCTTCTTCGAGCCACTGCCGGGCCTTTCACTGACCAGCAGGCTCTTGCAACTTTTCTTTCATGCCGCGCAGAACTTGAAACGGACTTCCCGTCGGTTCCGCGGCGCAGTGGCACGGCCCCTCATTTAAATTTTTTCCGCATTGGGCGCAGAGCCCAAGACATTCCTCGACACACAGCGGATGCATCGGAGAAGCGAGAATCAACTGCTCGCGAAGCATCGGTGCCAGATCGAGCTCATCACCCGTGTAATAGTACAAATCATCGTCCGGCTCTTCCAGCTTGGGCTCGACTGCCGGCGCTGTTTTCTTCTTCCATGGAGCATCTTGCTTTGCTACGGGTGCCGCAGCCTTGGTTTCCCGTTCATAGGCAGCGCGCACAGAGAAGGCGATGGGACTCTCAAAATCCTTGAGACAGCGCACACATTGATGAACTGCCGTTCCTTCCACAACTCCCGTCAGGCAGATTGTGCGTTCGATAGATCGAAGATCCAGCCCCACCGACAATGTTCCACGAATAGACACATCCACATCGGTGAGCCCCAGCTCTTCAGCCGTCAGATCTCCTGAGAGTGAAACGCCGTCCGCCGTGATATCTGCAATCTTGGGTGTGAGTAGATCCATCCCGATCCCCAGCGACTCGCCGCCGCCCCGCTCCAATACGCTGCAATCACCGGTCACGCTTGTTATCGCTCCTCTGCGAAACTGATGATGGCGATATGGCGCGCCCGCTTGACGGCGACGGTCAACTCACGTTGATGGCGCATGCAGTTTCCAGAAATACGGCGCGGGACGATCCGCCCCCGCTCAGTCAGGAAATTTCTCAGCAACCCGGCGTCCTTGAAATCGATTGGAGCCTTCTCCAGGCAAAAGCGGCACGGCCGCCTCCGTTGAAACAATCTGCCTCCGCCTCCTCCACGCTCACTGTCGTTACTCCGTTCCATCACTGCCTCCTCATTCCTACGCGCTCAACCTTGTTCATCCGTGTCATAGCCGGGCTCATCGTGAGCCGGAGGCTCCGCACCGGCAGCCCCACCCTCTTGACGTTTGGGCATGAACGTCACAGCCTGGGCGACGACTTCATGCTTGCTGCGCTTCTGACCGTCTTCGGTTTCCCATCGTCGCTGCTGCAGCCGCCCCTCGACAATTGCGCCATTGCCCTTGCTGAGATACTGCCCGCAATGCTCCGCTTGCTTGCCGAACACCACGATATCAACAAAACAGACTTCTTCTTTCAGATCTTCGCCCTGCTTGAACCGGCGGCTCACGGCAAGGCCGAAACTCGCTACCGGCGTCCCGCTCGGTGTGTACCGCAGCTCGGGATTCCGCGTGAGATTCCCCATGAGAATGACTTTATTAAATCCGGCCACCGTCGGACTCCTGTGCCGAGACCTCTAACGGACGCCGCTCCACCAATGGCTTCTCATGATGAACCGTCAGAAACTTGATAATGTTGTCTTCCAATCGATAAGCCCGCTCGAGTTCACCGACCGTGTTGTTCGGCGCCTTGAAGTAGAAATAGGCATACGTGCCCTTCCGTTCCCGACGCACTTCATAGGCAAGTTTCTTTTTGCCTAAATTTTCAGCCTTAATGAACTGCGCACCGGTTTTATCGGCAACGCCTTTCATCTTCTCGATAAGGGTTTTGGTCTCCTCGTCGGAGACGGACGGACGGATAATGAACAGAGACTCGTAGAGCTCCATGAAAGAATCCTCCTGGACAAAGGCCCCCGAACCGGTCGGGAGCGAGGTGTAAGGCGCCTCTCCGGCGCAACGACCGTGGGAAGGTACCACAGGGAGAACAAAACAGTCAATTTCTAGCGGCGCAGCTCGGTGCAGGCCGGGGAAAGATCAACCTCGTGGATGCATGTCGTTCGTGTGATGCGAAACTACCGGCAGCTCAAGTGGTATCTATCCGGATACCGGAAACCGATAGTTCCCTCCGCCGGCTTCCTGAACGGCATTCAATGCGCCCTGAGTTCGCTGAATCAATTCATCAGCCTGACGGCCATCGATCGGATAGACAGCCACCCCGATACTCGCCGTGACCATAACTCGTTCTTCCTTCACCTGGAACGGCTGAGCCATAGAATCCAGCACTCGCTTTGCAACGATGTCCATATCTGACCGGGAATTGATCCCTTCCAACAGGCAGGTAAACTCATCGCCTTCGAGGCGCGCTACGGTATCGACCTCTCTCATACATTTCTTGAGACGCTCCGCCGCCGCTTGGAGCAGCAAGTCGCACCCATCGGGGCCGAGCGTTTCAGCCAGAGATGGAAATTGATCGAGCGCCAGCAAGACCAGGCCAACTTCTTGTTTCTTCCGCTTGGCCAGCGCCAGCGCATGGATCAGCCGATCGTGAAACAAAGCTCGATTGGCCAGCGCGGTCAACGGATCGTACTGTGCCAGATACGACAGATGTTGTTCGGCTTGTTTGCGATCGACCGAGTGTCGGACCGCCCGCACCAGTTGCTCCGACGTCCACTGCTGCTTGACGATGACGTCCTGAATGCCTCGCTGAATCGCCTGCCGTTCTTTCCTGGCGTCTTTGTGATCCGTCAACATCACGATCGGCATCCGAGCCAACGCCGCCTGGAGCAGGTCCAGAACATTCAAGCCATGCGTATCGATCAGCTCTCCGTAGAGTAAAATAACATCGAACGACTCACGGCTCAGCAGGCGCAAGGCCGCGCTCAGATTCCCGACATGGGTTACCTGAATGTCTCCTTCACCCGCCTCAGCAAGCATCTCGCGTGCCCGGCGGGCGTCGATTTCACTGGCTTCGACTAGGAGGACTTTAATCACTGGACCCGATCCAACTTCTTCAACGATCAGACATTGAACCGAAAATACACGATGTCCGCTTCTTTAACCACATAATCTTTGCCCTCGAGACGAAAGAGCCCCTTCTCCTTCACCTTGGCCTCCGAGCCACATGCCAGCAAATCGTTGTAGTGGTAGACCTCGGCCCGAATGAAGCCGCGCTCCATGTCCGAATGGATCTTGCCCGCCGCCTGCGGTGCTTTGGTCCCTCGCGCGATAGGCCACGCCCGAGATTCAACTTCCCCGGCAGTAAAGAATGTCACGAGATTCAACAGCAGGTAGGCCTCGCGCGTGAGACGCACAAGGCCGGATTCGGTCAGCTCCAGTTCTTTGAGGAAATCGGCTCGTTCGGCTTCCGGCAGCGACGACAGCTCTGCTTCCAGCTGACCACAGATGGTCACGACACCCGCGCCTCGTTTGCCGGCAAAGTCACGCACGGTTTGTACCATCGTTTCATCGGCATGCTTCCCCTCCGACACGTTCGCCACGAACAGCACCGGCTTGGCGGCCAGCAGTTGGCACTCATCGAGAATCACCTGCTCCTCAGGTGTGTAGCAGAGATTGCCCAACCACTCGCCTTTATCGAGCAGGCCGATCAACCGTGCGATAAACTCCAACTCAAACGCTGCCTTTTTGTCTCCTGCCCGGACCTTTTTCTCGGTTTTTTGCTTGCGCCGGTCGAGCGTTTCGAGATCGGACAGCATTAATTCCGTTTCGATGACACCGATGTCGCGAAGCGGATTCACACCGCCGCTGACATGCACCACATCGGTCCCCTGAAAACAACGCACGACGTGCAGCAACGCATCGACTTCTCGGATATGACCCAAAAACTGATTGCCCAGCCCCTCTCCCTTGCTGGCGCCCTCGACCAAGCCGGCGATGTCCCGGACTTCAAGTGTGCTATAGGTAGTTTTCTTTGACTTGAACAGATCAGTGAGTGTGACGAGGCGCGGATCGGGCACCAGCGCGATACCCGTATTCGGATCGACGGTGGCGAAGGGATAGTTGGCTGCCAGCGCTCCGCTACCAGTCAAAGCATTGAACACCGTTGTCTTGCCGACATTCGGAAGCCCGATCATCCCGCAACAAAGCCCCATGTCCTTTTTCTTCCTCTCTTAATTCTTAAAAGGGAAGCAGCCAGGCTGGCCGCACTCCGCGCATTCACCAATGCATCGCCCATTACTCTCAGATCTAATCGTAGGGTCTTGCGTGCGAGGTAGGCGAGCAACGAGTCAGTCTGGCTGCTCCCCTTCTTCAACCCGTTCCCGCACATTGAACTGATTCATCGCCGTCTCCACACCACGGTGTATCAGGCACTCCAGAGCATCAACAGCCCGTTCCACACAGGGGTCAAATACTTCCATCTCGTCGCTCGTCACCATTTCCAGCACATAGTCGGCTGAATCCTGCCTCTGCGCAGGCCGTCCAACCCCGATCTTGAGCCGCACGAAGCGGGAAGTGTCTAATGCCTCAATGACGGACTTGATGCCATTATGACCTCCATGTCCGCCTGCTTGCTTGATCCTGATGCGCCCCGGTTCGAGGTCGAGATCATCATGAATGAGAATGAGATTGTCTGGGGTAAGCGTCAGGTCGCGAAGCAGCCCCTTGAGCGGGGGGCCCGTCACGTTCATGAAGTCGAGCGTCCCGGCCAATTCGACCAACTCCGACCCCAGCCGCCCGGAGCCTCGTTGCGCCATGCCGCGCGGGAAAAGATGGATTGCCCATCGAGTAGCAGCCCGCTCGATGACCCACACACCGACATTGTGGCGAGTTTTGGCGTAGGCCTTGCCGGGATTGCCCAGTCCGACGAGGAGATGCACCGTTACTTCTTCTTTTCAGCTTCCTTCTTGTCACCCTTGGAGGCAGCTGCTTCCTTGCCGCCGTCCTTTTTCTCGCCGGCTTTCGCTTCACCAGCCGGCGCTGCAGCACCAGCTTTCGCCGGTTCCGCGCCAGCCGCACCTTCACTACCAGCCACCGCTTCTTTGCCCTTAACCAGTACTTCCGGTTCTCCCGCCGCACCTGCCGCACTCGTCAAGAGCGCTTCGAGCTTGGCATCAGACATAGGCGCCGCTACGCTGACAACCATTTGCTCGGAATCATCCAAAAAGCGGACCCCTTCCCGCACCGCAATATCTTTGACATGGATACCGCCGCCGATATTCAAGGCCGACGCATCAATCTCGATATGGTCGGGCAAGATCGACGGCAGACATTCGACATGCATATCGCGCATGTTATGGTGCAACACTCCGCCTTCCTTCACACCGGCGGGGATTCCTCCAATAACCTGGATCGGAACTTTGACCCGAATAGGCTTGCTCATGGACACTTCAAAGAGGTCTGCGTGCAGCACCGCACCGCTGACGGGATCAACCTGATAATCGCGCAGGAGCGCAGTGCGGCTCGGATTGGATTTTGCCCCTGCAATGGTCAACGAAATCAAGGCGGAACTGCCTGCATGGGACTTCAAAATCTTGATTAACTCGTCCGGATTAACAGTGAGCATGAGACACTCGCCCTGTCCATAGAGCACCGCAGGAACTTTGCCCGCTCGCCGCATGGACCGCGCGGCACCTTTGCCGGCCTGCTCTCTTACCGTCGCTGCTAAATCGAACTTCATGATACTCCTCCATCTCCCCTGCGTGCGGCCAAAGGCCCAGTGCGTGGGGGCCTAGGCAAATAGTGAACTGACCGACTCATCTTCGTGAATGCGCCTGATGGCCTCTCCCAGAAGAGGGGCCACCGACAGTTGATACAATTTGGGGCACACCTGCTCTTTCCCCCGCAGAGGAATCGTATTGGTCGCAACAACCTGTGTGAGACAGGATTTTTGCAGCCGTTCCAATGCAGGGCCAGAGAGCACCGCGTGCGTGCAGGCAGTCCAGACTTCACGCGCGCCTTGATCGGCGCAGGCCTGCGCACCCTGGACGATCGTACCGGCTGTATCGATCATATCGTCCAGCAACAGCACACTCTTGCCTTTGATATCACCAATGATATTCATCACCTGGGCTTGATTCGGCCCTTCACGCCGCTTGTCGATGATCGCCAGATTGGCTTGAATCCGCTTGGCCAAGGCACGGGCACGCTCCACGCCGCCGGCGTCAGGCGACACGACAACGAGATCGTTGATCTTCTTTTTCGTAATGTAATCCAACAGCACCGGCATCGCATAGAGATGGTCTACCGGCACATTGAAAAATCCCTGGATCTGCCCCGCATGGAGGTCCATCGTCAACACCCGGTCTGTTCCCGCCGTCGTAATCAAATCGGCGACCAACTTAGCGGTAATAGGCACACGCGGTTGGTCTTTTCGGTCTTGGCGGGCATATCCAAAATACGGGATGACTGCAGTAATGCGATTCGCCGACGACCGCTTGAGCGCGTCGATGACGATCAGCAACTCCATCAATGAATCGTTCACCGGCTGACAACAAGACTGGACCACAAATACGTCTGCGCCACGCACGTTTTCGTCGATCCGGACCCGAATCTCACCGTCACTGAACGAAGAGACTGTGGCCTCCCCCAGTTTCTGCCCTAAATACGCAGCGATTTCTTGGGCAAGCGCAGGGTTAGCGTTGCCAGAGAAAAGTTTCAATTCCCGGTTCATCGGATTTTCTCTTATGTGTCCTAATCAGCGCCGTAAGACTCTGAATTCTCTAGTGGTTCTTCTTCGGTGAGCGCAGGCGGACTCTTAGGAGCCATGCCCCCTCGTCCGCTGCACGCGCAGAGAAAGGGAACCAAGGGGCGGAACTGTATCGGAAATATCAGGCTTCTGTCAACCGAATCTGCTGCGCCACGTCCAGTTATGACTTAACGATCAGTGGGCCGGACGATGCAACGACTGCAAAAACCTTGAGACGAGGTTGAGTTTGAAAATGGGCCTGCGCTTGCCGGGCCTCTCCTTCATTACGAAAAATCCCGAAGACGGTCGCCCCGCTACCCGACAACAGCGCAGCCTCTGCGCCCTGCGCTATAAGTGCCTGCTTGATTTCCTGAAGACTAGGATGGACCCCGAAAACCGGCACCTCAAAGTCATTTTCCGCCACTCCAAGGACCTGTTCCCACGAAATTCCTGATTCCTGCCCCAATGCTGCATGAATATCCGAAAGCGGTCGTACCTGGGTCCGGCTGGAAGAGAGCTCTTGATAGGCCCACTTTGTCTCAACTGAAAATCCAGGATTGACAAGAACAACCCATCGGCTTCCAGTGACTCGCACAGGGTGCACCTGTTCGCCTCGCCCCGCTACCACGGCGGATGGAGCAAAAAAGAAGAACGGCACATCGCTGCCCAGCGCCTGACCGACTTGCGCCATGTCCGCCACCGACCATCCCAGACTCAATGCTCGGTCAAGTCCGACGATCGTAGCCGCTGCATCGCTGCTTCCCCCACCTAACCCTGCTCCCATCGGAATTCGCTTGGCCAACGCAATCTCCACCCCAATCCTGCGCTCACACCGGCGCAGCACCGCCTCGGCAGCGCGATAGACAAGGTTTGTATGGTCCACGCGCAATGAGGGGACGTCACATTGCAGCCTGATGTCGGTATGCTCTCGATTAATCCGAATGACGACTTCGTCCTGCAATCTGACGGTCTGCATCAGAGACCAGAGATTGTGAAACCCGTCGGTGCGGCGATCGAGGACACGAAGGACAAGATTGATTTTGGCGGGGGCAAAAACGGTAACGGGAGGCACCGAGGCGGTAAATGATTCTGAAGAATCTTTAGTCACGACCCCCTTTTATAGCATACTTCTCCAGCCGATACCGAAACGATCGTGTGTTCAGCCGAAGCAACCGAGCGGCTTTCTTCTTGACCCATTTCGATCGTTCAAGTGCCTTGAGCAACAGATCTTTCTCGATCCCGTTGACAAGCCCCTCAAGATCCACTCCCTCGTCCGTCAATTCGAGTGGAGCACCCTGTTGGGGCTGTGCTGAAACCGACCGATGCAGCCACCCCTGAACATCCGTATCGGTCACCGTCCCTCCGACTGAAAATGCGACAACGCGTTCGATCAAATTCTCCAATTCCCGAACATTGCCCCGCCATTCATGTCCCAACAATACACACATGGCTTCGGGACTCAACACTGGAAGCGGCTTCCCGCTCTCTCTTGAGAAACGCTCCAAGAAATGGTTGACCAATAACGGAATGTCACCGCTCCGCATTCGCAGCGGAGGAAGTCGAATCGGAATGACATCCAGCCGATAGTAGAGGTCTTCGCGGAACGACCCGTCGGCAACCGCCTTTTCGAGATCCTTATTTGTGGCTGCCACGATGCGCACATCGACTTTGACGTCCTGATTACCACCCACACGGCGGAACTCACGCTCCTGAATCACCCGCAAGAGCTTCACTTGAATCGTCGGCGTCGTATCGCCGATCTCGTCGAGAAACACAGTCCCGCCATTCGCCACCTCGAACAACCCGGCCTTATTCGAAATCGCGCCGGTGAATGATCCTTTCATATGGCCAAACAGCTCACTTTCCAAAAGCGTTTCAGGCACTGCGCTGCAATTCACGGCCACAAACGGCAAGGCATTCCTACTGCTGTTGTAATGGATCGCACGTGCCACCAATTCTTTTCCTGTTCCGCTTTCGCCGCAGATCAAAACATTGCTCTTCGAGTCAGCCACCTTCCGGACAACATCAAACACCTTTTGCATCGCGTCGCTCTGGCCTACCAGCTGTGAAAAGGACGACTGGCTCGCCATCTCACGTTTGAGCAAAATGTTTTCCGTCGTCAGACGCCGCTTTTCCAGCGCATTGCGGATGATCAACTGAACTTCGTCCACCTGAAACGGCTTCGTCAAATAATCGTAGGCCCCCTGTTTCATCGCTTCGACCGCCGAATCGGCGGAGGCGAACGCCGTAATGATCAACACAACCGTTTCGGGAGAAGCCGACTTCGCAGCTTTGAGCACTTCCATGCCGTCGATCTTCGGCATTCGTAAGTCAGTGATGACCAGATCGAAAATATCTTTATTCAGAAGCTCGATAGCTTCTTCGCCGTCGGCCACACTGGTCACGGCATACCCGGTCCGCTTGAGCATAATGCTCAACACTTCCCGTAAGCTTTGTTCATCATCAACAACTAGGATCTTTTCCACGGTTCCCTACCTTCATGCCATAACCGCACCCCGGCATCCGCCGATTGCGGCAGGCACACGACAAATCGCGTGCCCTGGTTTTCCTCGCTCTCAACCTTGATCCACCCTCCATGCAAATCGACGATCCGATGCACGGCCGCAAGCCCCAGTCCAGATCCATGCGATTTAGTAGTGAAGAACGGCAGAAAAATCTTATCGAGGTTCTGCTTGGGAATGCCTTCCCCCGTGTCGTGAAACGAGATTTCAACCACATCCGCCTTGCGCCCGGCGACATCGACACGCCGACAACCCGTTGCAATTGTGAGCCGCCCGCCGCGCGGCATGGCATCAAACGCGTTAGCCGCTAAATTCCAGAACACTTGCTTCATTTGATCCTGATCGATCTGCCCCGGCAAAGCCCCTTCAGCCAACGCCGTTTCGATGGCGATCTTTGTTCTTGTTCGTGCTTCATGTTGTACCAGATCAAGCGTCTCGGCAAGGACTTTGTTCAAATCAGCCTCTTTCACATTCAGCGCAGGAGGGCGGGCATATTGAAGAAACTCCGTGATGATATCGTCCAGTCTTGTCGCTTCACGGATTGCGATGTCCATCAGCCGCTGGCTGGTTTCATCTGCCTGAAGATCTTTCCGAAGCATTTGCATCGCTCCGGCAAGTGCCCCGAGAGGATTTCGTATTTCATGCGCCATTCCCGCCGACATCTCTCCGAGATTGGCCAGCCACTCCTTCCGCCTCATCTCTTCTTCCATGTCCCGAATTTGCGTGAGATCCTTGAACACTCCAACGAATCCTGTTTCGGCTCCCTGTTCATGCAACGGCGCGAGCGTCATCCCAAGAATCAACCTATTGCCGTCGGCCCGTTTGCATTCCACCTCGAATCTGCTATGGGCAGACCTATTGAGCAGACCTTCGTCTTCCGGCTGAGCAGGATGCCAGTTAAACACTTCCCGCCAGCGACGTCCCTGTACTTGCTCAACACTGTACCCCGTCGTCTCTTGCGCCGCGGGATTGAACGAGGTAATGCATCCGCGCTCATCCGTTGTGAAGACCCCGCTGCTGATGCTATGGACGATATTTTCATGGAAGGCCCGAAGGCAACTGAGCCCTTGCTCTTTTTCACGAAGTGACCGATCGGCACGTTGCAGCTGATCTGCAAGCGCCCCACTAAGAAGCCCGACGACCAGAAAAGCCAGGCTATAGACACCGAACGCCTGAAGAGACTCGGCGGCGCTGAGACGAGTCTGCGGCAACCATCCCCACACTTCAGCCAACCCATACAGTTGAACGTTGGTGAGAATCCCAAAAAGAATAATGCAGCAGCTGGCGGTCAACAGCCCCACGCGGCGACGAGGGACGAGGCTTGCCACCGTCACACTGATGACATAGAGCACCGCAAACGGACTTTCAATGCCTCCCGTCCTTGCGATCAGTACCGTTTCAAGCAAGAAATCGACGGCGACTTGCACCCAAGCAAATTGAGCAAGCGTCTCAGGGTTCGAAAGTCTTCGAAGTATGATTGCGTAAACAATTGTTGCCGCATAGGTAAATGCGATCAGTGCATAAAAGGTTTCGACTCGTTCCCCCTTGGTCAGCTGGAAGGTGAGGGAGAGTCCCAGCAACAGCGTGACGACGACAATGCGAAGCCCCATTAACCAGTAAATTCTGGTCTTAATATGGTCCATAATTCCGATCCTCGCCAAGGGGAGAGACCCTCTGGTAGTCCTACCCTTCAGGGCAGACAGCTTGGTGAGCCACGAACGATCAACGATCACATGAGATTGGAGTGTGCCGGCGGCACAGGCCTGGTGCTCAAACAGGTTGAGCACACTCACTCGACATGACGCAAGTCGTGTCGAGTGAGAAAGAGTGTTCTCCGGCCTCGATCGCTATCCGATGGCCTGCGCCATCGTAAAGATTGGCAGATACATTGCCACTACAATGAACCCTACAGTGGTACCAAGAAACACCATCATCATGGGCTCTAAGAGCGCAGTGAGGTTCGTCACCGCTTGGTCCACCTCATCCTCGTAGAAATCCGCGATCTTCCCCAGCATGCTATCCAATGCGCCTGTCGACTCCCCGACCGAAATCATGTGAGTCACCATCTTAGGAAACGTCCCGCTCTTGGCCAATGGCTCAGAGATCGTTTTCCCGCCGCTGATACTGATCTTTGCCTCCAATAGCGAATTTTCAACAACTTTGTTTCCTGAGGTCTTTGCGCAAATCGTCAATGCCTCCAGCAACGGCACGCCGCTGGCCAGCAAAGTGCCAAGAGTACGGGTAAATTTTGCCACGGAAGCCTTTCTGATCAAGTCTCCGAATACCGGCAGCTTCAATACGAACTTATCGATCGTCAGCCTCCCTTGAGTAGTGCCATAGTACTTCTTAAATGCAATCACGCCTCCTATAATCACTGCCAATATGATGTACCAATATGCCTGCACGAAATTGCTCATATCGATCACAAGTTGCGTCGGCCCCGGAAGAGCCATTTTCCCCCCGGACATTTCCTTGAACATCTTCTCGAAGACAGGAATGACCCAGATCATGAGTACGGTGATCACGATGGCGGCGATCCCGACGATGGCAGCCGGATACACCATTGCGCTCTTGATCTGTGCCTTCAGCTTCATGGCTTTTTCAATATGCTTGGACAAACGGCTGAGAATCGTATCCAGCAACCCGCCGACTTCTCCTGCGTGAACCATATTGATATACAGATCGTCGAAAATTTTGGGGTGCTTGCGAAGCGCGTCAGAAAAC
Organism: Nitrospira sp.; assembly: GCA_046604365.1. Classification (GTDB taxonomy): domain Bacteria; phylum Nitrospirota; class Nitrospiria; order Nitrospirales; family Nitrospiraceae; genus Nitrospira_D. The sequence continues at coordinate 46,787 of JBJACV010000012.1, read as the reverse complement.
GTCGATCCTCCCTCGACCTGTACTTTGACCTCGCCAATCGACTTCCGCAGCGCCGCATTTTCGGATTGTGTTGAGAGAATTTCGAGACACTGTATCAAGGGCAAACCGGCATTGATCATGGTCCCGAATTGACGGGTGAACACGACAAGATCCTTCTCGCCCACCCCGCTGCCAAAACTCAGTGAAAGCCCTTGCCCGGCCGCTTTCTCCTCAAGGCTTGTCACAACAACACTTTGTTTACGCAGTTGCTCAACCGCTTCATCGCGCGACTTGGCAACCAGCTCGCCCTTCTTGACTGCCCCTGACTTGCTCCGCCCGACGTATGCAAACGTAGCCATAGGTCTACTCGTCCTGTTACGGCTCTATCAGCCGGTTAGTGAGACAATCGTGACTATGAAGCGAGTCTACTGGGAGGTCGAAAACCTGTCAAAACAATTGCATTATTTGCCTGTTACGGCGGGCTATCCATGCATAGGCATCGTCATGAAGCTGGAGGAGCTGCGCTGGAGCACTGATAACCTCGATAGATATAGTGCAATCCTGAGGCAAGCGTAAATCCGACTGTCGCCACTAACAGCGGTGTGAGGAGCGAGATGCCGAGATCGAGCCAGGTCAGCAAGATAACCAGGAGCACATAGCTCAACTGCAACACAGTCGTTCCTTTACCCCAAAACGTCGGCGTCATGTCAATAGGAGTCCCGGTGACATGCGCGACAGCCGTGCCTAACAAGAGAATCACGTCACGACTCACGACTAATATGACCAGCCACGACGGAACAAGATGGAGTATCGACAGCGTGATGAACCCCGATGTTAGAAGCAGCTTGTCTGCAAGAGGATCCAAGACCCCACCCAACCGCGTTTGCTGATTCCACCTGCGCGCGAGGAGACCGTCGATCGCATCGGTGAGCCCAGCCACAAGCAACACAAGGAGCGCAACTCCATATGCGCCATACGTCATGAACCCGATGAACACGGGAACCAGCAGAATACGGAGAAGTGTCAGGCTGTTGGGAATGTTCATGGGGCTGGAGTTCGAACAGAACCTCCAAACATAGGAGAGGGGGAGGCATCATAGTAACCGAAATCCAACTTGTCAACGCGGTTGCAGTCGCCGAAGAAGCACCCTATAATTTGGACTCCGTTCGCGTCTCTTATGGAATTTGCGGAGGAGTGAATGAGCACATTGCCCCTGATGTTCAGAAAAGAAGGGCTGGTTGAGAAACACCAGGTCGAAGGTATTGATCCGAGCGACCGATATTTCAATCGCGCCATCCTTGTAAACCGAACCGCATCGGGATACGCGGCAAAGGTCATGTACGAAGCCCTCACCGTCGAAAGCGGGTCCCATTCCACCATCGCAGCGACAGTCAAAGAACTAGTGGACAAACTTCAGGAGTTTGGATTCACTCGAATGAGAACCAGAGCGAACTTCAAAGGAACACGCTACCTGGCGGAAAAAGAAACCTGGGTCGAATACGCCGACCTGCCCTAAAAATCTTGCGCGCATTCCTGATAGACAAGATCATGAATCATCGGGCGATAGGTCCTAATCCCTTCATTCTTCCTGGTCGGGTGTACCCGATTCGAAAGCAGTACCACCTCTAGTTCACAAGCTGGATCGATCCAGATCGATGTCCCCGTATAACCCAGATGGCCGAATGATTCGGGTGAAAAGTATCGCCCTGATGAAGAGGGCGGAGACGGCGTATCCCATCCTATTGCCCAGCTGGATCCAGGTATATTCAACTGTCTTTTCGAAAAGTCCGACACAACCTCCGGATTGAGAATCGAAGGTTTGTGGTGATACGCAGCCAACCAGGCCCCCGTCAACGCAAGTACGGCCTCCGCAGTCCCAAAAAGTCCCGCATGCCCGGCGACGCCGCCAAGCGCCGCCGCATTTTCATCATGGACCTCGCCACAGAGAAGACGCCCTCTCCAGGAATCCCGTTCAGTGGGAGCGATCAAGCCGATCATCGAATTCTTCCGAGATTCCCCCTCACTGTCGGTCGGCAAAAAGCAGAGCGGCTGCGCGTTCAAAGGCTGGACAATCTGTTCGCACACAAACCGGTCTAATGGGGTGCCGCTCAGCCGTTCAACTATCAGGCCCAGCAGCATGAATCCGAGATCACTATAGAGACTCCTCTCACCCCTTCCATAGATGAGCCCCTCTTTTGCAATCATGTGTAGAACCTGTCGGCCAACTTCTGCCCTGGCTTCCGGGGAAAACGGCAGGGAGGCATCCTGACTCAACCGTTCGTAGAGCCCACGCCAACCCGGCAGGCCGGAACTATGGGTCAACAACTGCCGAAGCGTCGCGGGTCCAGCAGGAGCCCCCTGCAATTCGTGCAGCACTGAGTCGGCACGATCATCGAGCCGGCATTGCCCGCGTTGAACCAATAAGGCCATAGCCGTGACCGTCGCCAACGGTTTCGTCAGAGATGCTAAGTCGTAGATCGTCGATGACGTGACTGCACTGCCTGGAGGATCAGTTGAGAGACGCCCGGCGGGCATGATGCAGACACGCTCTCCGCCCTGCCGAACGGCAAGAACGGCCCCGGGGAAAACTCCACCGACAACAGCTTGATCCAGCGCCGAGCAGAGTGAGGAAGGAACCAGCATAATCGCGATACGCTCGACCGGGTAAGTCCCCGCATACAAGAGAAGAACTTCGCTATCGTTCAGCGGGCGGGACTTGACTCCCCCTGCATCTTATCTTCGGACACGATTCCGCTATCCTGGTAGGCCTCGCTTGTTTCGACATCCAACATCCGCTCGAAGGTATGCAGCGTCGCCCGCATCCGTTCAACCATCAGCAGCCGTTGCTTGTGCAGCATCGAGAGATCCCGCTGCGTGTCGCCCAACTCAACCCGTGCCTGCCGAAACAACTCGCCGGCCTTCAATTCCGCTTCCTTGACGATCAACTCGGCATCACGCTGGGCGCTTCGCTTCACGTCTTCAGCCAGCGACTGCGCTGAAACCAATGTGTTGGACAAGGTCAGTTCCGTCCGCTTCAGATCCGCCACCTGGTGCTCCAATGAAGCGATGCGCTCACGCAACCCCGCGTTGTCGCGATTCAATGACTCCACGGTCTGCGCCACTTCCTCCAAAAATCGGTTGACCTCTTCCTGATCGTACCCGCGAAGCTTGACGCGAAAAACCATCTGCTGAATGTCGAGCGGTGTGATTTTCATGATATCCCCCTTATCCGTCGGATCAATTCATCCGCAGCGCAAAATCCTTTAACGACTGTACCACTGCAATCTGCGCAAACGTGATCGCCACGATGGCGATGAGTGGCGATAAATCCACGCCCATCCGCCAACCCAGTCGGCGCCGGATCGGGGACAGTACCGGCTCCGTCGCCCGATCGAGGAACTGCACGATCGGGTTCCACGGATCAGGATTCACCCACGAAATCAGCGCTCGTGCAATGATAACCCACATATAAAACCATAAGGCGTAATCGAGCACCGTGGCAATCCCCAGAAGCACGTTTCCCATCACAAACATCAGCGCCCAAGCTCCTGTGATCGTCTCGTCGCCGCCTCGACCGCATCGATGAACGTCGCCCGCAACCCGCCCTGTTCCAACCGATGCAATCCTGCGATTGTCGTCCCTCCTGGAGAAGCGACCTGGTCCTTGAGTCGCGCGGGATGCTGGCCGGTTTTCAATACCATCTGCGCGGCACCCAGCACGGTCTGTGCGGCAAGTACTGCAGCGATGTCCCTGGGTACACCCATTTTCACCCCGCCATCGGTCAAGGCTTCGATGGCAAGAAACACATAGGCTGGTCCGCTACCACTGAGCCCAGTCACGGCATCCATCAACCGTTCTTCAACCGGCACGACCTTGCCGACTGATTCAAAGATGCACCGCACCGTAGCCACATCCTGCTCATGCGCGCAGGAACCGATAGCCAATGCCGTCATTCCTTCATGCACCATCGCCGGCATATTGGGCATGGCCCGAATGACGCGCGTCTGTCCTCCACAGGCCCCCATAATTCGGCTGATCGGCACCCCGGCAGCGATCGAAACGACCAGGGCGTTGGCCAGTTCACCACCGATCTCCTTGAGCACTCCATCGAATATCTGCGGCTTCACCGCCAGCACCACCACATCGCCCCAGACCGCAGCCTCGCGATTTGATCCGCCGACCTGGATCCCGAACGTCTTCTTCAGATGATCGAGTCGGACTGCAGCCGGATCGGTGGCCCAAATTCGATCGGGCCCACAGAGCTTGGCGGCCAGTATCCCCCCGATCAATGCTTCGGCCATCTGACCGCCGCCCACAAAAGCAATCTTGTGCGAGAGTGAGGCGCTAGGCATGGCGCGCTCCAAAAATAGCGGAGCCGACCCGGACCAATGTTGCCCCTTCTTGAACGGCGATTTCGTAATCGTTCGACATCCCCATCGAGAGTTCATCCATAGCCACACCAGGAATCCTCTGTGCAGCGATGGCTTCCGCCAATTCCCGAAGCCGGATAAAATACGTTCTGGCCGACTCGGACTCAGCTGTCGGAGGTGGAATTGCCATCAACCCCTTGATCTGAATATGCGAGAGTGCCGCCATCGTCGATACCAATTGGACAAGCCCGTCCTGATGAAAACCGCCCTTCGTCGTCTCCCCTCCGATATTCACCTCAAGCAAAATATCTTGAGACTGCCCGGCTTCTCCGGCGCGCCGATCGATTTCTTGTGCAAGCTCCAGGCTGTCGACAGAATGAATCAGATCGAACATGCCGACGACCGACCGAACTTTCCGCCGCTGCAGATGTCCGATGAAGTGCCACCGAATCGGCACCTGTGCGAGCGTCTCAACCTTAGGAAGCGCTTCCTGCACTCGGTTTTCTCCAAGGATCGACAACCCCGCGGCGATTCCCTCCCGAATACGATCAGCCGTCACGGTTTTCGTAGCAGCAACGAGCCGGATGCTATCCGGGCGCCTCCCGACCTTCTCTGCAGCCGACCGGATTGCCGATAGCACCGACTGAACCCGCTGGGCAATCGTCTCTCTCTCGAGTGACTCCATCGTGCAAATCTGGCCTCAAAAAGCGCGGTCGGCCATCTAGCCGTATCGCCTCTATTCTAACGGAAGGATCGGACAATTGGCAGAGATTCTGCCTTCCCTTATAAAGGGCCCAGACCGATAGCGCTGACCATCGTGCCGATCACTTTTCCCTCCCGCCGATAGGAGAAAAACAGATCCTCATGACAAATCGTGCACACATTGACGGACGTGATAGATTCTGGGCAGACTCCAGCGGCCATCGCTTGCTGCCTGATAAGCAACTTCAGATTAAGATGGGCCTTGCTGCCCCGACGGCTTCGCACCACTTGTTCAGAATCAGGACAGGCTTGGTGCAGCTTCTCCAATACCGGTTCATCCACCTCATAACAACAGACCCCGGCGGATGGCCCGATACTGAGCCGCAAGTGCTCTGGAGCCGAGCCAAACCGGGACTTCATCACTGTCATGGTCTTCCGTACAATACCAGCAACCGCGCCGCGCCATCCAGCATGCACCGCGGCAACCACTCTCCGTTGAGGATCGTAGATCAACACAGGAACACAGTCCGCCGTTCGTACCGCCACCATGATTCCTGGTTGATTCGTTATCAACGCGTCCCAGCCGTCCGGAAACCGGTCGGATTTCGTCAGGGCGCGATCCACCACAAGCGCATCAGTGCCATGCACCTGTTTCACAGAGAGCATCCATGAGAAGCGCGCGGCACCTTCGGCACTCTTGACAGGGAGGGGAGCGCCCACTTCAACGTTGAAACTCGCCGAATGCCGGCGGGTCCCAAAAAAGTGGCGCACCCCGCTCCGCGGAGGCGCAAAGGCCGGAACGGTAATGACCGATGCGTTTACCATACACCCACCCATCGCGAATCAAGAGTCATGACATTCCGCTGATCAATCCGCTTGCTTGCGGAGAAATGTCGGCACATCCCATTCGTCTTCTGCCGCAAGAGCAGCCCGATCTATGGACTCCCGGACATCGTTCATCCGCCGGAGGAACGTCGGACGGTCAAGATCCTTGATTGCCCGATCGGCCGCAGGGACTGCCCCCACCCCAGCCATGACCGGCTGTGAGGGTTTCATCGTGCGGGCCAGCGTGCGCTCTGCCCCAATGGCCACCGCAGCCTCGGCCTCCCGCTCAAACCCGGTGGCAATGACCGTGATAATCAGATCCTCGCCCATGTCAGGGTTGATCACCTGGCCCACAATGATATTAGCTTCGGCATCGGCCGTCTGCTGAATGATGGAAGCGGCTTCCTCGACTTCATGGAGCGACATGGTAGGGCCGCCCGTAATGTTCAACAGAACCCCACGCGCGCCTTCCACGCTGCCTTCCTCGAGCAATGGACTACAGATGGCCTTTTGAGCTGCTTCAATCGCGCGATTCGGCCCACGTGACACGCCCATACCCATCACAGCCCGTCCCGTATGAGACATCACGGTCCTGACATCGGCAAAATCAACGTTCACGTGGCCCGTCGTGGTGATGACATCGGCGATGCCTTGAATGGCCTGCCGAAGCACGTCATCTGCAACCTTGAAGGCTTCGAGAAGGGGCGTCGATTTATCGACGATCCCTAACAGCCGCTGGTTCGGAATCACGAGCAGGGTATCGACATGCCTACGCAGATCGCGAATGCCCTCTTCCGCATGTTTGTGCCGTCGCTGCCCTTCATATTGGAAGGGCTTCGTCACCACGCCCACCGTGAGAATCCCCATTTCACGGGCGATACTGGCAACGATCGGCGCGGCACCGGTGCCGGTGCCACCCCCCATACCCGCCGTCACAAAGACCATATCCGAGCCTTCGAGGCATTCGCGGATATGATCTTTGCTTTCCAACGCCGCTTCCTTGCCGATTTCCGGCTTCGCGCCTGCGCCCAGCCCGCGAGTCCGCTCCGGTCCCAGTTGAATCTTGTAGGGAGCCAGTGAGCGATCCAGCGCTTGGAGATCCGTATTGCTCGCGATAAAATCGACCCGTGCCAGTCCGGATGAGATCATGGTATTGACGGCATTGCATCCGGCGCCGCCGATTCCGATCACCTTAATACGGACCGGCAGAAGCACATCTTCTTGGAATGAAAACATCAGGGCACCTCCTCATTCTCCCCGCGTGACATCGGCCTGTCGACACGAGGAACCTTCGTTAAAAAACTTCCAATACTCGCTTCGTCCACCCGACCATTTTTGACCAGGGCCCTCCATTGCGAAGCCCGGCTGTCTCCAATTCATCGGCATGCCGTCGGGCATGCAGCAATAATCCCACCCCCGTCGCATAACTGGGATGCCCGACGATGTCTCGAAGCCCTCCGACTCCGGAAGGCATCCCCCGGCGAGCCGGAAGGTTCAGCACCTTTTCGGCCGCATCCGGCATCCCTTCCAACAGCGACGTTCCACCGGTAATTACCACCCCGGCGCCCAATATGCCTTCATAGCCTGCGCGCGCAATCTCCCTTCGCACAAGCTCGAACATTTCTTCCACGCGCGGTTCGAGGATCTCGGCAATGTCCCGGCGCGAGAAGGTTCGGGCCGGACGATCTCCGACAGACGGCACATCGACAATCTGATGGCCGGTAACCAATTCGGTACGCGCGGTGCCGTGATGGGTCTTGATTTTTTCCGCTTCGGTTTGTGAGGTCAGAAGACCGATCGCCAAATCCTTCGTCAGATTCAGCCCCCCGATCGGCAACACAGCGGAATGCCGGATACTGCCGTCGAGAAAGATAGCCAAGTCGGTGGTGCCCCCGCCCAAGTCCACCATCGCCACACCCAAGTCTCGTTCTTCCTGGCTCAACACCGCTTCGCTGGACGCCAGCGGCTGAAGAATGATGTCCACCACATCGAGCCCCGCCCGATTGACACTCTTGATGATATTCTGTGCGGAAGTCACGGCTCCCGTGATGACATGCACGTTCACTTCTAGACGGTTACCCGACAAGCCAAGTGGCTCACGCACACCTTCCTGCCCATCCACCATGAACTCCCGCGGCAGCACATGCAGAATGCGGCGTTCGTGCGGGATGACGGCCACCGTTCGTGCACTCTCGATCGCCCGATGGATGTCCTCACGCGTGACTTCCGCGCGCTTCAGCGCCACGACCCCTTTGCAGTTCTCGGCAGAAATATGGCTGCCGGCGATGCCGGTGTAGACTGAGTTGATCTGCACCGCCGCCATTAATTCGGCCTCTTCAACGGCCTTCTTGATCGATTCAACCGTACTCTCGATATCAACAACGACTCCTTTGCGTAATCCGCGAGAAGGACTCGACCCGACGCCAATGACGCTCAACGCTCCTGCGTCGGTAATCTCCGCAACGATCGCACAAATCTTGGTTGTTCCAATATCCAGCCCGACAAGGATTTGATCTCGCTTCGGCATGGCGATCACCCCCTTTCCCGTACAACGATCCGATTCTCGTACCGGAGATCTACATCGTTGGCTCCGTCGCCATACCCATCAAGACTCAGCGTCTTCACCACCGGCTTGACTTGCTGAAACCGCTCCCACTGATCGCCGATGGCTCCTTCTCCGAAGTGGAACCGAACGCCTCGGACGGACGCCACCAGGTCGGCGGGATTCGCCGCATTCACTTGCAAACGCCCCCCGTAGACCTGCCCCATGAGTTTCGTTAGCTCGATCCCGGACACAACTGCCCGTCGTACCTCTTCATCGCCTCGAAGAAGCTTCTTGAGATCGACACCCGTCACCATCGGCAATGACGCATCATCCGTCTGAGCAAGGCGGCCCAGTACATGACCTTCGGTATCGCTGAGCACGTTTTCTGAACCGGTCCGAATGACCGCAGCAGGCGTTCGCTCTCTTACGGATATGCGCAATTCATGAAACGGCACACGCTCCACTGTGGCTTCCTTGATCCATGGATGCGACTCTACCCGTTCCTTAATCGCCGAGGTCACAATGTGGTGAAGTGGCGTACCGGACTTCAGATTCACGAGTTCGATCACTTCCTGCCTATCAAGATGGCGTACACCGTCCACAGTCACCTGCTTGATTTCGAGCAACTGTCGAAAGAACGGCCCGGACTGCTGTATGCCCATAACAATGATCCACCCGATCAAGACCCCGCCGACAATCACTCCGCTCCACCGCATGAGAGCGATCCGTTTGGCGATAGTCCTGGCCCGCTTGGCTTCTGCCTGCCGGCTCATTCCTTCCCCCGTACGCGAGCCCTTCCACTGATTCTGTCTTGGCCCGGCTGAGGAAGCAGACTTACCCTTCCGAAACAAACCCTTCATACCGACTCTCTTTCTGCCGCCTGCGCAAACCGCCCGGCACGGTCCAGCGCTGACTGCAAAATCCATTCGACCAACTGGTCATAGTCGATCCCCGCTTGCGCCGCCGCCATCGGCAATAAACTCGTTTCCGTCATGCCGGGAACCGTGTTGATTTCCAGGACGAATGGGCGGCCCTTCGGCGTAATTCGAAAATCCACGCGCGCGGCGCCTTCGCATCCCAAGGCTTGGAACGTTCGGCGCCCTAGGTCTCCGATCTGCTTAAGAATCTTGGCCGGTAGTGGAGCCGGGCAGAGATATTGTGTTTTGCCTTTTTGGTATTTCGCAGTGAAATCATAAAAACCATCAGGCGCAACAATCTCGATGGCCGGCAGAACTCTCGGCTCCCCGGACGCAATGCCCAGAACGGCAACTGTGACCTCATGCCCTGGGATAAAAGCCTCGACCATGGCCTCTGGATCGTAACGATGCGCGAGAGCCAGGGCGTCTTTCCACTGCGCAGCCCGGCGCACGATCGTAACCCCGATCGTGGAACCTTGTGAGGCCGGCTTCACGACCACCGGCAACGTCAGTTTCGCCCCCTTCAGAATCCGGGCCAACGACGGCGTATCGCCTCGCTGAACGACCGTCCCGGAAGGAACAGGAATACTCTGTGCAGCCAGCAATGTCTTGGTCAGGACCTTGTGCATGCCGACCGCGCTCGCCTGCACACCCGATCCGGTGTATGGCATGCCGATCGTCTCCAGAAATCCCTGGATGGTCCCATCTTCTCCGCCCGGCCCATGCAGCGCGAGAAAGGCGACGGCAACCTTCCGATCCTGTAGATCATACGGCAGCCGCTCGCTCACATCGATCGACACAGCGTCATATCCCCGACGGATCAACGACTGATGCACAGCCTGTCCGGTACGGATCGACACATCCCGTTCGGAAGATCGACCTCCCATCAACACACCGATTCGCTTGTCCGTCAATCTTTCTACCTGTTGTCCCATCGACTCCTCACCTATCACCCCTCACCCTTCACCCCTACACTCAGCTAAGCTTGTCCCACCAATTTCAGTTCCAATTCCAATTTTACGCCGGTCTTGCGAGCGACCTGCGCCCGCACCTTCTTGATAAGCGCCAGTACGTCTCTGGCGCTCGCATGGCCCTGGTTCACAATGAAATTGGCATGCTTGTCTGAAATTTCCGCATCGCCGACATGCGCGCCTTTTAGTCCTACTGCCTCCACCACCCGACCCGCCGAATCGTTCGGCGGATTCTTGAACACACAACCGGCGCTCGGCAGCGCCAGTGGCTGCGTGTCACGGCGATACCGCAAGTAATCTTTCACAACCTTCTCGATATCAGATCTCACACCCGGTTTGAGTTGAAGCCAGACCCCGGCCACGATCCCGGCTGGAAGTTGTGCCCGTCGATAACTGAAAGCAATATCATGCGCAGGACAATCGATCACCGCACCGGTCGGCGTCACAATACGAACCGCTTTGACCGTATCCTTCATCTCTCCAAGCCTGGTGCCGGCATTCATCACCACGCACCCCGCCACGGTACCGGGAATCCCCGCCGCCCATTCCAATCCTGCCAGCGATCGACGAATGGCGTAGCCGATGAGTGTCGGCATCCCCACACCCCCTTCGGCATACAGCACCGACCCCGGTTCTTCTTTGATTGCGCGTAACTTCGCCAAATGGACCACCACGCCTCGGATGCCCTTATCTCGAACCAAGAGATTTGTACCGCCCAGTACAAAGATCGGAAGTTTCTGCGCACGCGCCTGTATGACCAATCGAACGATGTCCTCCGTATCGACCGGCTCCACAAGCACATCTGCAGGACCGCCGATGTGAAACGACGTGTACTCTTTGAGCGGCGCGTTGAAACGGGCCACCCCTTTGAGCCCGGCCACCACCGATCGCAATCGATCCTGCCGGTCTGTCCCGCGACGTGCTGTGGCATTCGTCTTCTTTCTACGGACCATGGACTACGCTGTCGGCTCAAGCCGTGCCAAAATGCCCGTGCCAGCTTTCCAGATATCCCCCGCACCGAGTGTCAATACCAGATCTCCCGGCTTCAGATACGGCAAGACCTGATCCGGCATCGATTCCTTCCGTTCGATAAACGTGACCGACGGATGGCCGGCGGCCCTGATTGTCTCGACAAGTTTCTCACCTGACACACCCGGAATCGGCTGCTCTCCGGCCGCGTAAATTTCCGTGACAAACAGCTGGTCGGCATGATCGAAGGCATGTGCAAAATCTTCGACACAATCCCGCGTACGGGTGTAGCGGTGCGGCTGGAACAACACGACGAGCCGCCGATCCCAGCCCTGCTTCGCAGCGGCCAGAGTTGCCCGTACCTCCGTGGGGTGGTGGCCATAGTCGTCGACGACCATAATGCCGCCGGCTTCGCCGCGCAGATGAAACCGCCGCTCGACGCCGGTGAAGGCGGCAAGGCCCTTGCGGATGAGATCGACAGGGATTTCCAATTCAACGCCAATCGCAATTGCCGCCAACGCATTCGAGACATTGTGGATGCCCGGTACGGCCAGTCGGAACGGACCGAGATTCTTTCCTCGGAAATGCGCGCGAAACTCCCCCCCCCATTGTTTGAGGCTGATATCCGTCGCCTTGAAATCCGTTGAAACCCCTTCCCGTTCGTGAAGACCATACGTATGGTAGCGCTTGACGATATGGGGAAAGAGGGCACGGAGGCGCTCATCATCGGCACACAACACCGCCAACCCGTAGAATGGAATCTTATTGATGAACTCAAGGAAACTTTCATTGATCCGTTCCATCGACCCATAGTGATCGAGATGCTCGCGATCGAGGTTGGTGACCGCCACAATGGTCGGCGAAAGACGTAAAAACGATCCGTCGCTCTCGTCCGCTTCCGCTACCAGCAATTCGCCTCGCCCCAATCGCGCATGGCTGCCGAGCGCGTTGACTTTCCCACCGATCACCATCGTGGGATCGAGCCCGCCCTGTGCCAACACATTCGCCACCATCGACGTGGTCGTGGTTTTCCCATGTGCCCCCGCAATGGCGACGCCGAATTTCAACCGCATGAGTTCCGCAAGCATTTCGGCACGAGGGATTACCGGGATCTGCCGAGCCTTTGCCGCCACGACCTCGGGATTTCCAGCCGCCACAGCGGAGGAAATCACCACAACCTGAGCCTCACCTACATTCGACTCCTGATGGCCGATAAAGATTTTCCCGCCAAGTTCCTCCAAGCGCCTCGTAGTTTCAGATGTCTGCAAATCCGAGCCGGTCACTTTGTATCCCATCGTCAGCAGAACCTCGGCGATACCGCTCATACCTGCGCCACCGATCCCGACGAGATGAATCTGCTGGGTCTTACGAAACATCGCCATACGCCTTACCCCTTGTAATCCGGCTGATCCACGCAACCTATAATCCCGTACATCTGTCGCATTAGACTCCCGCCGCTCCAACAGACCTGTCGATGTCATGTGTCACCCCCATGAGCGCATAACATTCACGGACGATCACCTCGCCGGCATCAATGCGCCTCATCGCACGACTCTTGGCACTCATTGCTTGAAGCCGCTGCGGATTCAGCAAAATGGCGCCGACCGACTCACTCAGCGTCGCGCCGGTCAGATCCGCTTGTGGCAAAACCATGGCCCCCCCGGCCGCTTCCATCGCCCGCGCATTTTTCATCTGATGGTCATAAATGGCCGTCGGCAGCGGAATCAGAATGGCCGGCTTCCCGCAAGCCGTCAGCTCCGCAATCGTCATCGCCCCCGCTCGCGCCACAACGAGATCAGCCGTCCGCAGAACGTTCGGCATGTCGTAGAGAAAGGGGACGACCTCCGCCTGCACGCCTGCCCTTCCATATGCCTCACGCACTCGCTGACAATCCGCTTCGCCTGTCTGATGCGTGATCGCCAAGCCGGGAAGGCGCTCCATGAGCGAGGCCACTCCGTCCAGCATCGCGCTATTGATCGCCTTGGCCCCTTGGCTTCCGCCGAACACGAGAAGATGCCGGCGCACGGCAGCCGGCGGCGACTCGACTTCCCCAACCTGCGCCAAGAACTCCCGCCGGATCGGCGTCCCGACCACCCGTACTTTTTGCCGATCGAACGCCGCCGCCGCCGATTCGAATGCCAGAAAAATCCGTTGCGCAAACGGAGCCACTGCCTTATTCGCCATGCCGGGATAGGCATTCGGCTCCACAATCACTCGTGCCGTTCCCCGCATCGCCGCCGCTGCAAGCATCGTCGGACTTGTATAGCCTCCCACACCGATCACCACATCCGCCCGGCGTTGCCGGAGAATCCTCAACGACTGCCAGAGTCCCACCGGCAGAGAAAGCAGGCCCTGCATCACAGCAAGTAACCCTTTCCCCATGACAGGCTTGGCGGTGATGAACTCCAGCTCAAACCCTTCATGCGCAAGCACCTTCGATTCGATCCCTCGCCTGGTCCCGACAAAAAGAATCTTGGTAGACGGATCGCGGCTCAGAAATTCTCGGGCCAGAGCCACAGCCGGATAAAGATGTCCACCGGTTCCTCCTGCGGCAATCACGATCGTCATCGTCGACTCGACCCTTCGCCCCGGCGCCCCGCGTCTTCTCGTCCCGTCTGCCGATCCCGAGAGATATTCAACAAAATCCCCACCCCGAACATGCAGGTCACTAACGAGGAGCCGCCATAGCTCACAAAAGGCAATGTCAATCCTTTGGTTGGCACCAACCCCGTCACGACACAGGCATTGATCAGCGCCTGAACGCCGATAAGCAGCGTGATCCCCATACCGAGATACCGACCGAACGGCATCCTCGCCCTCGCGGCGACCTGAAAGCCTCTGATGGCGAATAGCGCGAAGAGCAGAATGATGACCCCCGTCCCGACCAATCCAAGCTCTTCCCCCACCAGCGCCAACACAAAGTCGGTATGCGCCTCCGGCAGGAAAAAAAGTTTTTGTTTGCCTTCGCCCAACCCGACTCCGAACAAACCACCGCTGCCGAAAGCCAGAAATGATTGCGTAATCTGAAAGCCCGCGTCCGAGGCATCTTTCCACGGAGCCAAAAACGTCATCAGCCGCTGGCGCCGATAACTTGAGCTGAGGACGAGCACCAGCACAGCCGGCACCGCACACAACCCCAGCGAGAGCAGATGGGAAAGCCGCGCGCCGCCCAGAAACAAGAGGCCGATCGCGACCGATCCCATCACCACGACCGTGCCCAAATCGGGCTCCAAGAGCACTAACCCACCAAGCACTCCGATGACGAGCAGCGCCGGCGCCAGGCCGCTCAAGAAACCTGTCAGGCGGTCTTCCTTCTTTGCCAGATATGCCGCGAGATACATGACAGCAACCAGCTTTGCGATCTCCGCCGGTTGAACTGATATCGGGCCTAGGCGCAGCCATCGCCTGGCACCCTTTGCCGACACCCCCAACGACGGTATCAACACCATAACCAGCAGGACCACTGTCAGGCCGAGAAGAGGGATCGACAACCGTTTCCACCAGACATAGTCGATGTGGGATGCCAGATGCAGAAGTAAGAACCCGAACGCCAGCCAGGCCAGCTGCCGCTTGAGGAAATATCCCGGGTCGTGGAATCGATTGCCCGCCACAACCGCGCTCGCGCTGAAGACCATCACTAACCCGACGAGCGCTAGAACGATCGTGATGATCAGCAATGAATGATCCATCGCGACCCGTTTTGTCGCGCGCGGACTGGCTGTGGTCCAGGGCAGCGTCAGCGTCCCTGCGGATCTCTGAGACATCGTTCAGTGTCAAATCTCCTCTGGCTAACCGGCCTTACGCCGGCAAGGATTGCACCAGGGCTTTAAACTGGCGACCCCGGTCCTGATAATCGGCAAACATGTCAAAGCTCGCGCAGGCCGGCGACATCAGCACTACTTCACCGGCCGTTGCCCCCGCCGCAGCACGTTCGATCGCCTCACGTAGCGTCCCGGCCCGATCAATCGCGTCATATCCTTGCACTGCATGTGCAATAAGCGGCGCAGCCTCGCCGATCAACAGCAGCCGTTTCACTCGCTGGCGAATGAGGGGGGCCAGCCGGGAAAAATCTCCACCCTTGTCCCGCCCGCCGGCGATGAGCCAAATCGGTTGGTCGATACTTTCCAACGCCTTGAGCGTCGCATCCACATTGGTCCCCTTCGAGTCGTTGACGAATCGCACGCCGCGCCTCTCCCGCACGATTTCCAATGCATGCTCCAGTCCGGGAAACTCCGCGAGGACTCGACGAACGACGTCGAGCGAACAGCCGCATAACAACGCATAGGTCGCCGCTGCCATCGCGTTCTCAACGTTGTGATCCCCGATGATTTTGATCTCACTACGCCGACAGACTTCCTGGAGCTGACCGGTGACGGTGGTCATGATCCGTCCACCCTCGAGATACGTCCCTCCCGCCACATCCGGCGGCAATGTCTGAGTCCTTGTGAAACCCAGAATACGGGCCTTCACGTTCCTCCTAAGTCCCGCCACCCGCGCATCATCCAGGTTGAAGAGAGCGTAATCGGATGGGAGCTGATTTTCGAAGATCCGGTATTTGGCCGCGACATACTCCTCAATCGAGTCGTACCGATCCTGATGGTCGATCGTGACGTTGAGTATCCCGGCAATCCACGGATGAAACCGCTCTACTGTCTCAAGTTGAAAACTGGAGACTTCTACCACCAAGGCGTCGAACGGACCGGGCCGGCCTAACTTGGACGCCTGTAGCGCCTGAGCAGCCCCCTCACTGAGTGCCGTGCCCAGATTCCCTCCCACAAACACCCGTTTTCCGCTCTGCTGCAACATTTTCCCGATCAAGGTCACCGTCGTGCTCTTCCCGTTGGTGCCGGTGACGGCCAGAATCGGAGCGGAGAGAAATCGGGAAGCCAATTCAAGCTCGCTGATGACCTTCACTCCCCGATGACGCGCGCGGTTCAGCGCTTCCAAGCGATAGGGAACACCCGGACTGATGACCACGAGATCGGCGGTCTCGATCGCCGATTCGTAGCTGGCTCCTAGTGTCATCGCGACAGCCGACTGATCCAGCTGTTCGAAGACACGGCCCAATTCTGATTTGTCTTTTTGATCCGCCACCGTGACGACCGCCCCGGCTTCTTGCAACAAGCGAGCGGCGGCAACTCCGCTTCTGGCAAGTCCCACCACCGTGACCTTCTTGCCTGCCACATCCATGATGTCTTCGCTCACCATCCCATCACCGCAGCTTGAGCGTGCTCAAGCTCAACAACGCCAGCAAAATGGCAATGATCCACAGACGCACCACCACCTTGGGTTCTTCCCATCCCTTCATCTCGAAGTGGTGATGAATCGGCGCCATCAAGAAAATCCGTTTCCCCCTCGACTTGAACGACGCCACCTGAAAAATGACGGACACGGCTTCGATGACGAACACTCCTCCGACCAGCAACAACAGCAACTCGTGTTTACTGATGACCGCCACCGTCCCGAGCGCCGCGCCGAGCGGAAGTGAACCCACATCCCCCATAAACACGGAAGCCGGATAGGTATTGAACCAGAGAAATCCCAAGCTTGACCCCAGGATCGACGCCGTGAAGACCGCCAACTCTCCCGCCCCATCGATATGGGGAATCAGCAGGTACTCCGACATCAGCCGATGACCTGTCACATAGGCCACCACCGTATAGGCCAGTGCGGCAATCATGACCGGCCCAACCGCAAGGCCATCGAGACCGTCGGTGAGGTTGACGGCGTTGGAACTGCCGACGATGACGAGCACTGCAAACACAACATAGAACCATCCGAGGTCCGGCATGAAACTCTTGAAGAACGGCACACTGAGTTTCGTGCTGTAGCCGGGCAAAAAATACAGCGTGAGCGCAATAGCCAGCGCGACGCCGACCTGCGCCGTAAACTTCTGCCCCGCCGACAACCCTTTGGATCGGGCCTTCACGAATTTCAGATAGTCGTCCGCAAACCCGATGGCGAAGAAGCCTAGCGTAGCCGCCAGCACCAGCCAAATGATGGGCCGTGAGATATCGGCCCATAACAGCGTCGACAGCGTGACGGCGAAAATGATCAAGATCCCACCCATCGTCGGCGTGCCGCTCTTGGCCAGATGCCGTTTGGGCCCATCGTCGCGCACTTGCTGACCCAGTTTGATTTCCTGAAGCTTCCGGATCACATACGGCGCCAGAACGAACGCGATCAGAAACGCGGTGACCGCAGCATAAATGATGCGGAAGCTTTGATAGCGGAATACGTTCAGGAACGAGAAGTCCGTGTGCAGCGGATACAACCAGTTATACAGCATAGTCTGACGTCTGCCTCTGTGCGCCGGCGTGTTCTGCGCCGGTCCTGCCGACCATCCGGTTACGAGGCCTTTCTCGCCGTCCGTTTCGCCCCTTGAAGCGCCAGGGCTACTTGTTCCAATTTCATACCGCGTGATGCTTTCACCAACACGACATCGCCGGGCTTCACCATGGCTTTGACGGCGGTAGCCGCCACAGCCGCATCCGGAGCCAATACAATATTCCTTCGGTCGAGCCCGGCCCGCTCCGCTCCTTCGGCCAAACTCCGCCCCAATGTGCCGCACGCAACAAGCTGATCGATGCCTTGTTGTGCCACAAACGTACCGGCTTCCTCGTGCAGTGGAACGGCGTTCGAACCCAACTCCAACATATCTCCCAGCACGGCGATCTTCTTCCGACCTGCCCCTCGTTGAGCCAACAATTGGACAGCCGCTTTCATCGACGCCGGATTCGCGTTGTAACAGTCGTTGATGACGGTGACCCCGTGACTGACAAAAACTTGCGATCGCATTGCGGCAGGCCGGAAACGGGAGAGTCCTTGGGCAATGACCGCTCCGGGCAGGCCGAGTACAGCTCCGACCGCTGCCGCAGTCAACGCGTTGATCACATTGTGGTCTCCTTGCACATGGATGCGGACGATGGTGTGGCGGACTTTTCCCGGAAGTAGCAGGCGAAAGATCGTCCCGTTTCGCCCATCAGATTTCACATCCGTCGCGCGCACATCGGCTTTGGAGGAAAACCCGAACGACACCACCCGGCATATGGCTCTCGCCGCTAGGTAGTCGTAGTAAGGATCATCAGCATTAAGCACCGCCGTGCCGTCGGAAGGCAGCAAATCCAACAACTCGGCTTTTGATTGGGCGGACCCTTCCATACTCCCGAAGAACTCCAAATGGTCCGGGCCGATATTGGTAATAACTCCGATCGTCGGCCTGACTATTTCACAGAGCCTGGTCGTCTGCCCGACGTGATCGACGCCCATCTCGATCACGGCTCCTTCATGCCGTCCGTTGAGCCGGAACAGAGTCTGGGGAACTCCGATACGGTTATTTAGATTGCCCTCGGTCTTCAGCACCCTCCACCGATGCGCCAACACGCTGGCGACCATCTCCTTGGTGGTAGTCTTGCCGTTGCTCCCCGTCACCGCCACAACCGGAATGTCAAACCGGCTTCGATGGTGAGTCGCAAGCTGCTGATACGCAAATAATGGATCACGGACGCCCAAGATGAACGGGGCTAGTCGCTTCGGATTTGGTTTTATTGCGAGCGGTCCTACATCATAGGAGTCATCAACGATCGCACCCGCAGCCCCTCGCGACAACGCAGCCCCGACGAAATCGTGCCCATCAAAGCGCTCTCCCTTCATGGCCAGAAAGAGATCTCCGGAGCGGATCGATCGGCTATCGAGACTGATCTGCCGAACCGACTGTTTCATCCAGCCGGTTCCAGCACCGGCCAAGATCTTGGTGCTGATCACTTCCCGCAACTCTTCGACGGTTAACAGCGGCATAGGTCTTCTTCTCCGCATCAAGCAGTCCTACCCTCGGTCATGCACAGGTCTTACGCCGTTCGATGGCTTCACGTGCCACTTCACGGTCGTCGAAATGATATTTCTTCGTACCGATGATCTGATAATCCTCATGCCCTTTCCCGGCGATCAATACCATGTCGCCGGAACGAGCCTCTCGCACCGCCTCACCGATAGCCTCCCGCCGATCAACGACCTTTCGATAAAGTACCTGCGATCGCTGCTTCAAGGCTTCAGCCACGCCGACCTCGACGTCCTGAAGAATCGAGAGCGGGTCTTCGGTCCGTGGGTTGTCGGAGGTCAGTATTACAACGTCGCTGTACCGCACGGCTGCCCTTCCCATTTTGGGTCTCTTTCCGCGATCACGATCGCCTCCGCAGCCGAATACGGTGATGATACGTCCCGTTTTGAGTGTCTGCGCAGCGGTCAACAGCCGGACGAGCGCATCCTCCGTGTGGGCATAATCGATAACGACGGTAAATTCCTGTCCCGCCATAACACGCTCGAACCGTCCCGGCACATTCGTGACATGCGCAACCGCCTGGCGAACCTGATCCGGCGTGGCCCCCTCATGAAGCGCTACTCCGATCGCGGCCAACAAATTATAGACGTTGTGCTCACCCACCAAATGACTCTCGACTGAAAAGGACCCGGCCGGTGTTGCCGCCGTAAAGGTCGTACCTCCGAGCGAGAGCCGGACATGCTCGGCTTGCAGATCCGCTTTCGCTTTCAATCCATAGCTCCACACCGGAGCCGGACAAAGCTGTTTGATCCGGTCTCCTGCAGGATCGTCCACGTTTACGATGGCGCGCTTGTTCGGCTTGCTGGTTCCGGTGAGTCCGGTGAACAGGCGCAATTTCGCCAAAAAATACTCTTCCATGGTGCGATGAAAATCGAGATGGTCCTGCGTTAAATTTGAAAAAACTGCAACGTCATACTCGCATCCGCTAATACGGTCCTGCGCAAGGGCGTGAGACGACACCTCCATCACAGCTGTCGTGCAGCCACCTGCCACCATCTTGGCGAGCAACTGTTGCAACTCCAATGCACCCGGTGTCGTATGCGAAGCCGGGATCGTTTCATTGCCGATCTGATAGGCCACGGTTCCGATCAATCCAACCCGTCGACCCAACCCTTCCAACAACGTCTTGCACACATAGGTCGTGGTGGTCTTTCCATTTGTCCCGGTGACGCCGATCATCCGGATCTTCGATGATGGCTCTCCATAAAAGTGGTTTCCGAGCAGACCAAGGGCTTTTCGTGAATCCGCCACCCGGGCGAATGGAATCGGCAGATCCATTGCGGGCTCTTGCAAAACGACAGCTGCCACGCCGCCTTTCACCACAACCGGGATGAATGTGTGTCCATCCGTCTGCTCGCCTTTAACAGCCACAAAAACGCTCCCCGCCCGAACAGTTCGAGAATCGTCGGTAATCGCACTGACCGGGACATCGAGATTGCCGCGACAATCGAGCGTCTCGACCTGTCCTTTAAGCGCCTGAAGCATTGCAGCAAACGTCATCATCGTCTCGTTAGAAATCGATCATGGTTTTCCGGACGCCATCGCGAGTTTGACCGGCATATCCGATGATACGCCCAGGTAATTCAACACCTGTTCACCGACACGATTGAATACGGGCGCCGCCACGGTTCCCCCCCAAGACTCGCCTCGCGGCTCATCGATCACGACGATCATAGCCAGCCGCGGATTGTTTGCCGGAACATAGCCCACGAATGAGCTGACAAACTGGGATGCCGAATACCTTCCCGTACGTGAATCGATCTTTTGCGCAGTCCCAGTCTTCCCCGCCACCCGAAACCCGGCGATGGCCGCCTTTCCTCCCGTACCGTCAGTGACGACACCTTCAAGAATCGTGGTGACGGCACGCGCAGTCTCCGGTGAGATAACCCGCCGCTTCACATGAGGAAGAACCTCTTTCAAAGTCTGTCCCTGAGCATCGCGGATTTCCGAAACGACATAGGGCCTCATCAGCACTCCGCCATTTGCAATGGCGGCCACAGCGGATACCATTTGCATCGGAGTCACGCCGATTTCTTGGCCCATCGAAATCGACGCAAGGGTTCGCCCTCCCCATTCGCGCGGATGCTTGAGCAGTCCTGCAGCCTCTCCGGGAAGATCAATCTCAGTACGCGCCCCGAATCCGAAGGATTGGAGATAGCGATAGAACCGCTGCTCACCCAGAGCCATCCCGGCCTTCGCCGCGCCGACATTACTGGACTTTTGAATCACCTGGGCAAACGAGAGCCATCCGAGCTTTTCGTGATCGTGGATCATGGTGTTCCCAATAGCCATGCGCCCCTGCTCTCCAAATACCAGCGTATCCGGTTTCATCACCCGCTCCTCAATAGCCGCAGCAGCGAGAATCGCCTTCATGGTGGAGCCAGGCTCATAGGCGTCCGTCACCGCGCGGTTCCGCCAGCGATCGGGCCTCAGAGCGGAGACCGCATTGGGATCGAAGCGGGGACTGACGGCCGATGCCAGGAGCGCGCCTGTGCTCGGATCCAGCACGATCATCGTGCCGGACTTCGCCTCCGCGCGAGCAACCGCTTCTTCCAATTCTTTTTCTACGACGTATTGAATGACTTCGTCGATCGTGAGTATCAGTTGATGACCCGGCGCAGGGCTTTGTTCGTTCGACAATTCCTTAGGAAACACCGTACGACCCAACGCATCACGCTGCAGCACCGTCACGCGTTTCTCACCATGTAAATGCGATTCGTACCGACGCTCGATGCCTTCCAACCCCTCACCGTCCATTCCCGCAAAGCCCAAGACATGAGACAGCAGCGGCCCCTTGGGATAAAACCGACGGCCTTCCAACACGATGCCGATACCCTCCATGGGCATACGTTCAAGCCGGCGCCCCTGCTCAGGGTCTAACTTTCTCGCCAACCAGACAAATCCTCGATCTTGCCGAAGCTTCCGCTCCAACTCGTCGGCACGTATATGAATGACGGGCGAGAGCGCGCGAGCTGTTTTTGCCGGACTGTCGAGCGCAGCCGGAACGCCAAAGACAGACGGCACTTCTAAGTTCATCGCCAGCATCTTTCCATGACGATCGACGATCGTGCCCCGCACCCCTTCAAGCGAGACAGTTTTTTGATGTTGCCGATCTGCTTTGACTGTCAGCTCCGCAGCCTGCAAAACCTGAAGCGTGGCCAGCCGAAACAACACCACTCCAAACCCGCACAAGAGCAGCAGCAACGTAACGTATCGCCGTCCGCGCCCAAGAGGGGCAGCCACTATCTCCTCCAGTCGGACAAATCATTGCGTGCGATGCGTACTTCAGCCGGAGCCGGACGAAAGTGTGGACCTCCAGCAGACCTGGCTTGCACCATAATCACCTGCCCCTTCTGTGGCGGAACCATACCGAGTTGCTCCGTTGCCATTTTGGCGATTCGGTCCGGGGCGCTGAGCGCGGAGAATTTGATCTGAAGCTGGTCGCGCTCTCGCTCGAGTCTCGACTTCTCGACTTTGAGCCGTTCGACTTGATATCCGACCCGCACAATGTCCACTCGTTCCCACACAAAGAGAAAAACCAGGCACAACCCGATAAGCACAGCTAGAATTTTCATAAGGTCATCTCCTCAGACGCACGCTCCGCAACACGCAGCTTGGCGCTTCGCGCCCTGGGATTCACCTCGCACTCCTGCTCAGAGGAGAGAATAGGTTTCTTTGTCAGAAGCGACAGGCGCGACTCGGCTCCCTGCGCAAGAGATCTGAACGTATGCTTCACGATACGATCCTCAAGAGAGTGAAACGAAATCGCACAGATCCTTCCCCCCGGAGCCAATATGTCGACAGCGTCCCGAAGCGCCGGTTCCAGGCCTTCAAGCTCACAATTCACGGCTATGCGAAGCGCCTGAAACGTTCTCGTTGCACAGTGAATCCGTCCATGCCGATAGACAGACGGAACCGCCCCCGCGATCACAGACGCAAGAACACCCGTGGTCTCAATCGGCCGGCGCTCCCTCTCTCGCACGATTGCGCGAGCGATTCTCCGTGAGTATCGCTCCTCTCCATAGTGGAAAATGATGTTCGCAAGTTCATCTTCCCGAACGCTATTCACCAGTAGAGCTGCAGTCGGGCCGGTCGTTTGGTCCATGCGCATATCAAGCGGGCCGTCTTGCTGAAAACTGAACCCACGCGCCGGATCGTCGAGCTGAGGGGACGACACGCCAAAATCGAACAACACTCCCTCTACTTTGACAATTCCCATGTCTGCAAGATGCCGCTTGAGATCCCGATAGTTCCCCTTTCTCAACACAACACGCTCCGCAAATCTCACCAACCGCTCTTGAGAAAATGCAATTGCCTGGGGATCCCGATCCAATCCAACCAGCCGGGTGGCTCGATCGGAGCGATCCAGTAGCATTTCTGCATGCCCACCATATCCCACCGTACAATCCAAAATTGTCACTGGCCTCTTAAAATCGAGCCAAAAAGAGACTTCATTTCCAAGGACTTGAACATGTCCAGAGTTTCCTGAAGCAGTGTTTCCCACTATCCTCCACTTCAACCCACAGAGCGGGAGTATACTCCGGCAAATTCGGTTGTCAATGGGGAAGTTGATACTGACTGCAGATTCCTACTGCCAAGGATTATGCGCGTGAAGAGGGGCCAAACTCTGGTCTCATTTCATTATTCCTCCATCGACTGACGCACAGCTGGATACGTACAGAAGCGGCGTATATGCATTCAAAGATTCCAACTCTTGCGGTTTCGTTGACATCTCAGGGAATGAGACGGAGAATGTGACCATGCCTACTCTGCATTCGCCATCACAGCATACGGCTCTCCTGTTCTCCCTCGCCGTCCTTCTCTGGACCTTCCTTACTCCTGGCGAGCTGATGGCAAAAGACTTCAATCCCGACAATCCGCTGAATCCTCCCGCCCCCATTTTTTGGTGCCCTGGAAAAACGCAGGATCAGCAGATCGCGACTAAGCAAAGTTCCGGTTGTCAACCGCTACACGACTCACGGGCCGAGGAATCCTTTCGAGAGAATGCACGAAAACAGGGCCACAACCTTCCGGATCGTGACCCCATAAAAATCGTAGAATTGCAGAACGAGGCCTCGAAGTTCTCCGATCGATACCGGAACTTTCTGTCCTGCTGTGTGCTCTCCGAGGACGCCCCAAGCGAAATCATCGATTTGATCGACGAAGCAAACCACATCCTGAAGGCCGTTCAGCAAAAAGGCATTTACAATTCGGCGGGATTCGGGATCGGAAGCCGCGCAGACGGCACCCCAGGCACTAGCCCCGGCAACGGAACAGGAAATGGCGGCTTGGGAGGCGGCCCCGGCGCTGCCCCAAAGCTGGGGACGTTCGCCCGTCAATTCACCCTCAGCGAGATCGTCGGCACAGTGGCGCGAGCGAGGAATGACTTACTTTCACTCAAAGAACGGCTCGATAACTTGCACGAGGCTCAACAAAGTATAGACAAAGTAGAATATGAGCAGAGCGGCCGGATGCACCAGCAGATAGAAGACGAACGGGAAGCGATCAAGAAAGAGTTTAACGCAAAGAAGCCGCCATCATCGGCGCCCACTGGCATGGATATTCAGGACACCACATTGCGACCCAAGATAGGCGGAGACATCGAAGACACCAAGCTGAATGCAAACTTCGGAGCGGATATCGGTGCATCAGTCTCTCCATACAGTAATGTCGGGGAATCATTGCGGCCACGAAGAGGCGATGACATTCATGACAGCCAATTACCCCATCGGCCTGGAACAGACCTTCAAGACACCACGATTCCCAACAGCACCGGATTCGAAGTCGACAACGCGCAAAATCGCGACGGATCGTCGACCATTCCACGCCGTGGAGTCGGCCCTTCCATCGGAGATTCCAATCTGAATAGCAACCGCCGATAACTTCAGCACCGATTATTTCTCCACCACCATCGGCATCGGCTCCCACGTTTCACCTGCATCGCGACTGCGGTACAACCCGCTGCCGTTCGTGCCCGCGTAGAAGAGCCTGGAGTCGGTCTCACTCTGGGCGATTGATCGAATGTTTGTGGTTGAAAACCCGTTATTGAGCGTGTGCCATGTGGCCCCGCCGTCCTCGCTCCGATGCACACCATCTCTTCCGGCAAGATAGATCACGCCTCTTTTGGTACGATCCAGAACCATCCCCATCAACATTTGATCTGCGAGTGATTCCGCCGCTCGCGCCCAGGACTTCGCTCCATCGGTCGTCTTATAAAATCCCGCCAACGTCGCAGCATAGACGGTATCCGGTTCGTAGGGATCGACATGGATCGACGTCACATTGAGCGCGCGAGACGTTTTGACCATGCCTGGCGGCACCAGCCCGTTATTGACCTTCTCCCAATGGCCGGCGCCATCAACTGATTTATATACCCCGCCGCTGGTTCCCGCATAAAGAACGGCAGGCCGGGTCGGGTCCATTCCTATTGTCACCACCATCAAGACTTCCTTCATCCCTTCCATTCGCTTCATCCATTGCTCGCCACCGTTCTTGGTTTCAAACACTCCCATCGTCGTGGCAAGAAAAATATGCTGGCTATCGACAGGATCAAACAGAAACTGATTCACGACTGACGTGATCGTAGCATCGTCCAACCCTGCGCGCATCGACATCCAGCGCTGCCCGCCGTCATGGCTCTTGTAGACTGCATCGCCCTTCGTACCTGCGTAGACCGTGGCCGGATAGGCCGGATCGATCGCCATAGCAATCACGCGGGAATAGCTCATGCCTCTGGAAAGATTGACCCAGGTCTGGCCGCCGTCGCGGGTCTTGTAAATGTAGTCGTTCGTCGCGACGTACATGATGTCAGGATTCTTGGGATGAAGCTGAATGACGACGATCGGATCGCTGCGATTGCAGCCCGCCAATGGCAATCCAATCAGAAACAACAGGAGGCCGACGAGCCTTTTCATAAAGTCCGGCGGAGCAACAAATAGGAAGTCCGATGAACGAGAGCGTTCCCGGCCGTCGAATCTTATCGATAGTTGATAAATTGCAGATCGATGCCGAAATCTTTGCCTTTGAGAAAGGCGATCGCCCCCTGCAAATCGTCTTTGCTCTTACTCAACACCCGCACCTGTTCGCCCTGAATTTGCCCCTGCACCTTCAATTTTGATTCCTTAATCGCCTTCGTAATCTCTTTGGCCTTTTCTATCGCGAGTCCGCTCTGAATCTTCACCGTCTGCCGCACGGTTCCACTTAACGCCGGCTCCACAGCACCGTAGTCGAACGCCTTCAGCGACACCCCGCGCTTGATGCATTTGTTCTTGATGATATCCTGCACCGCGTTCAGCTTATAGTCGTCATCCGACACCACCACCAGTTCCTTCTCTTTTTCCTTCAGTGTGATCTCCGTCTTCGTGTCCTTGAAGTCGAAGCGCTGTTTGATCTCCTTCGTCGCTTGATCCAACGCATTCTTCAGCTCCTGCATGTTCACTTCCGATACTACATCGAACGAAAACTGATCAGCCACGATTCCCTCCTTCTTCTCCCATGCCTAAGCAGGACAGCATGATTGATCTCCCTTGCGCGATTTTCCCCTCACTGGAATGACACCCGTGATCGGTTCCACTGCGCACGTCGAGGGAGCACCGCCAGAAATTTAGAAGTACAGTCATTCCTGCGTGCGCACTCGGTGAGCAAGGAACCAACACGGGTGTCGTTCCACTCCCAATCCCCCTTAGCAACACCCTGTCCCATGCGGCAACTTAAATCCCTTCTCCTCATCGAGCTGAATCGCCGTTTGCACCCGCCCCACCGACCCACCTCCAGCCGTCACCACCACTTCACTGCTCGTAAACGGCTTCTTCAGCACCAGGTAGCCATACCACTGTCTCATACTGTCGCTCAAGACGAGCATTCCCAAAATCGCCACCGCTGCCACTAATACTGCATCCAGATAAAGCGGGAATGACTGTTCTGCAGCCACTGTCCCGGCCTTCCTCAGAAACATCCAGAACATCTCGTAGGACCCGGTCAGTGTGATCGTCCCAACAAAGAACATCGGTACCACCGTCACCCACAGATAGGACGACTTCCACATCTTGATCAATACGGTCGTCCCGATGCAGAGCGCCAACGTCCCCAGCAACTGGTTCGCCGCACCGAACATCGGCCAGATCGTTGAAATATTCCCTGTCCCAATCAAATAGGCCCAGGCCCCGACCACCACGCCGCTGCTCAGGAGCACGCCAGGCCACCAGTTCATCCGGCGAAACGGCGCATAGACCCGCCCCGCCATTTCTTGAATAAGATAGCGCGCCACGCGAGTGCCAGTATCGATTGTCGTGAGGATGAAGAGCGCCTCGAATACCAGGGCAAATTGGTACCAATAGGCCATCAGACCGGCCATGCCGGGCAGAGCCGCGAAGATCGAGGCCATGCCGACAGCCAAGGACACAGCGCCGCCTGGTCTCCCGGCCACATCCACCTCGACCATCTGGGACAGCTCGGCAATTCGCGCCGGCGCAAAGCCCATCGCGGTCAATGCATCGGCGCCTAACGTAGTATTAATCGCCAGATAGTCGCCGGGAATCAGCACCGAGGCTGCAATCAACGCCATCACGCCGACAAAACTTTCCAACAGCATCGCCGCATAACCCACCACCGCCTGAGACTCCTGCTCGATCATCTTCGGCGTCGTGCCGGAAGACACCAGCGAGTGAAAGCCCGACACGGCCCCGCAGGCAATCGTGATGAAGAGAAACGGGAAGAGCGTCCCTGGAATGATCGGCCCACCTCCGTTGGCAAAAGCCGTGACCCGCGGCATTTCAATCGTCGGCGCCATCAAGATCACCCCGAATCCGAGCAGAAACACCACGCCAAGTTTCATAAAGGTGCTGAGATACCCACGCGGCACCAGCAACATCCAACCGGGTAGCACCGACGCGAGAAAACCGTACCCGGCCAGCAGCCACACCAACGCCGGCTTGTCGAACTCGAAAAGCCCGCCATAGGATGACTGCGCGACGACACGGCCACACAGCACCGCGGCGATCAACAAGACCACGCCAAGAATCGACACTTCCATCACTGCGCCAGGGCGAAACTTCTGGAGATAAAATCCCATCATAAAGCCAATGGGAATCGTCATCGCGATCGTGAACGTACCCCACGCGTTATGAAAGAGCGCATTCACCACCGCAAAGCCCAGTCCCGCCAATGCCACCACCACGATAAAGAGCACCGCCACCGCCGTGGCCGTGCCGGTGACAGAGCCAAGTTCATCGTGCGCAATTTCAGGCAGCGATCGCCCGTTACGCCGCATCGAGGCCACAAGGATAATGAAGTCCTGCACCGCCCCCGCTAGCACCGCACCGATCACCAGCCAGAGAAACCCAGGCAAAAATCCAAACTGTGCCGCCAACACCGGCCCTAATAGCGGACCAGCCCCGGCAATCGCGGCAAAATGATGGCCGAACAGAACCACTTTGTTGGTAGGATGAAAATTCACGCCGTCGTTCAGTCGCACAGCCGGGGTGACATGCTGGTTATTGAGTTCGACAACCTGCCTGGCGAGCCACCGGCCATAGAACCGATAGGCCAGAACGTAGATACACCCCGCCGCCACGACGAGCCAGAGACCGTTTACTTTCTCAGTTGGATTGACGGCACCAGTCACATGGGCCAGCGCGAGCGCACCGAGGAGGGAAAGCAAGATCCAGAGCACATTCACAGCCGCTTTCATGCGGCGCATCCTAACAACCTGCCTGATGCTTGTAAATCAACCCTGCTCTGACTACCCTTGTATATTGTGGATAGCCCAGAACCATCAGTTATCTGCTCCTCACCAGATGTATTGGGAGGTACGCCCGTTTTTACCGGCACCCGTGTACCGGTTCAGACGCTGATTGAGTATCTGGAAGGCGGCGAGACCATCGACGATTTTCTGGAAGGGTTTCCTACCGTCACACGAGAACAAGTACTCGCCTACCTTCGTCAGTGATCTGCTCAGATAGCCAGCGCTTCTAGTTCCTTCGCCACCCGTGGCCATAGATAATGGGCCAGTGACCTTCCCCCCGAAAACTAGACCATTGGCTAAGAAGTCCGCCTGTGCTGAGATGGGCCCCACAGGAGGGGGCCATGACCAGGAAACGGCACACGGAGGAACAGATCATCGCGGTGCTCAAGGATGCCCACGCGGGGCTTGGGGTGCAGGAGCTCTGCCGCAAGCACGGCATCTCGGATGCCACATTTTATAAGTGGCGGACCACGTATGCGGGATTGGAAGTCAGCGATGTGAAGAAGCTCCGCCAGCTGGAGGACGAGAACCGGCGGCTGAAGCAGCTGGTCGCGGAGCACGCGCTGGACATTCAGGCGCTGAAGGCGGTCACCGCAAAAACTGGTAGGGCCCAAGGCGACGCGAGCGGCAGCCCAGTGGGTGGCCGAGCGCGTTGGGCTGAGTGAGCGGCGGGTGTGTCGGTTGCTCGCATTGGATCGGAACACGCTGCGGTATCTCAGTCGGCGTCAGGAGGACGCAGCCTTGCGGACGCGAATCCGGGAGATTGCGGAGACCAAGCGACGCTATGGCTGCCCCAGGATCTATGTGCGATTGCGACGGGAAGGCTGGCCGGTGAATCATAAGAAGGTGGAACGGCTGTATTATCGCGACGAAGGGCTGTCGTTACGGCGGCGGCGACGGAAGAAGGCCGCGGCGGTGCCCGGAGTCGCCTTGCCGAACCCCACGCAACCAGGACGCTGTTATGCGATGGACTGTGTGCATGACCGGCTGGCCAATGGCCGACGGTTCAAGTGTTTGACGATGACGGATCCCTGCTCCAAAGAGGTGCCGGTGATTGCAGTCGATGGCTCGATTGGCGGGGCACGGGTGTGCCGGATTCTCGACCGGCTGTTCGCCACGTGTCCGCTGCCGGACACCGTGATCCTAGACAACGGGCCCGAATTCGCCGGGACGGCCTTGGATGCCTGGGCGGTGCAGCGCGGCGGGCATCTGCACTTCATTCAGCCAGGGAAGCCGGTGCAGAATGCGTTTATTGAGAGCTTCAATGGCACGTTTCGGGATGAATGTTTGAATGAGCACTGGTTTCTGACGGTACAGGAAGCGCAGCTCGTGATTGAAGCCTGGCGACGGGAATATAATGAGGAACGGACGCACAGCACCATCGGGGATGTGACACCCCAGGAATTCATCCGCAACCATCAAACCGGAGCCCATCGGGCACAGGAGTCAACTTCGTTGGCCGTGGTGTAATAAACGGGGGAAGGTCACTACCACCATACCGTTCAATCTGGTCGGCGTGAATCTCGATAACATCCTCCACTGAGAGGAATCGCGGCTCGGTCATGAGCTAGGCCAGCCTTTTCAGCATCTTTCCATACCGACGATTGCCCTCCTCCAACGCCGCGCGGAATTTCTTTTGGCGAGCCGCATCACGCTCAGGCGTCACGATGAGGCACTTGCCGTCCGTTTTGATATTGAGTGGCGTCTCGGCGTCAATCTCCAACAGATCCAGGACCCCGCGATCGATGACGAGGGCCAGGCTGTTTCCGTGCTTGGTCAATTTCTTGATCATGGACTCCTCCTCGATGGTACTACAATGTGTCCACATCATAGCACCATGTTCCAGTGCGGTAAACCGGCTAGCCCGCATTATTCATGACGGTTCGTTGCGAAATCGCCAAGCCGCGTCGCGAGAGCGGCGCGCGGAGCCCTGAGGATCTGAGGCGTACTCGTGCAGTACGTCGAGGGTCCGATGGGCGAGCCCGCCGCCCGCAGGCTTGTCGCAGTAGCGGATCGGCGATTGCAGCAGAAGTGTTCATGAATAATGCGGGCTGAGGCAATCGAGCGGGCTACGCATCCTCTCACGCGATGGCTGATTCAGATCACCGGCGGGTTTCAAAGCGAAGAGCGTATTGCCTATAGCCTATGGCTGATGGCGCGGACGCCTCACCCATTTTTTGCTATACTCCCGCACACCATGTCACCTGATTCGCCGGCTGCACAGCCGTCCGCTCCCAATCGCCGCGAGTACTATCGCATCACCGTCACCCTGCCCATCAGCCTTCAATCCGAGACAGACACCACGGAAGTCGAGCTGAACGAGAAACCCGTCAACATCAGTGGCGGAGGCATCGGCTTGACGGTCAACACACCCTACCAGCCCGACGAGATCCTTTTGCTGACGCTGCGTCTTCCCGACCAAGAGATATTCAAGGCTTTCATCGAGATATTGCGGCTTGACCCCATTCCATATCCGGCCGGTACCTACCGCCTCCACGCCCGCTTCATCAGAATGACCTCACAAAGCCGGGAACTGTTGATCAGGCATATCCTGGGCTTTCAGCGCGACCACCTCAATAAACACTATCTGGCATAACGAGAAGCACGAAGAGCATACGGTCGAGGCACACCCCCTCATCGAGAGGTCGACGCCGGTCATGCGTCCTTCCTTCACGTCCCGGTCACCGTTCTCGCCCCTCTAACGAGGTATTCAGTCCAATCGGTCGGCTTCAGTACACTGGCCCCGTGATGGAACAGACACGTCCATACCAGCGTGAGCATTATCGACTTCCCCTCCCTGTTTCCTATCCGGTGATGTTTTCCGATGCCGCAACGATCGGGGAAGGCCTGGTGACGAACCTCTCGGTATTCGGCTGCACGATTGAATGTGCCGGCACCGTACCGGGAAAGACGATACTCTTGCTTCGCTTGATTCTGCCTGATCAGAAGGAATCGCTCCCGATCGAACAGGCGGAGGTCCGATGGGTGAGAGGCAAACAGGTGGGGCTTCGGTTCGGCCACCTGGAGCGGGCCGCGAACCTCCGGCTACACCTTTTCGTATGGGATCGCATGATCGAACGACTGCAATCCCTCAAAGAGCAAGGCGTTCCCCTCTCCTACTCGTGACGTTCTGCCGCTTGACGCACCGCACCTTTTCCTACCATCGCCAGGCAGAGCAGGCCGATACCGATCCAGACCAATTCACGAAATCGCCGCAGCAGAGCAAAGGTAATGCCGGTGACATCGCTGTAGCCGAACGCCTTCAGCAGCAGGAGATTCCCGCCGTCTTGGGCACCCAGACTGCCCGGAATAAAGAAGGTCCCGCCCTTGATGAAGACCGCGAGCGCGCCGATGGAGATGGTTGAGAGCACATCGGTAGGGCCACCCAGATAGTACAGGATCACGAACACCTCCAACGCTTCGGCCATCCAACCGAAAAAGTACACCCCGATGGAAGCATAGAAAGCCCGTTGGTGGTGGCTGTAGTAATTCTGAATCGTCTGATCGATTGAGAGCAGATGCACTTCCTGGGACTCCAGAGACTTGATCCGCAAACCCAGCTTCCTGATCATGCCGAGAATTGACGCGAAGAGCCCGCGCCGCTGGATAAACACAAACCCGGCAATCGAACACACCAGCAACCCCACACTCACCAGCGCAGCCGCAACCGACTGTCCCGCCGAGCTCCCCGCGCCGAGAATCCAGAATCCAAGCGCGATTCCCACCAAGATATAGAATACTTCGGCAATGGTCATCGTCGTCTTCGCGATTACGACTGAAGCCGCCCCCTCGGCAATCGGCACATTGTAGCTCTTGAGCAGGTACGCCTTCAGCGGTTCACCGCCCAAGTAGGCCGTCGGGGTCGTCATGTTCACCACTTCACCGGCGGTTCGAATGGCGAGCAGCCGCCAAAACGGCACTGCCTGCGCCGAAGGCCCCAATACCATTCTCCACCCATAGGCTTCGATCACATACATGATGAGGGACGGGATCAGGATGACCACCAGGGCTCCTGGACCAAGACGCGAGGCGGCGTCATAAATATTGCCGGGCCCGATGTGCCAGACGAGAAGAGCCAGGACGGCGAGACCAAGAGCCAGTAGGAGGTATCTAAGCACGCGCGGTCAGGTACTCATATCTTCGTGGCAATGACAGCGGATGGACGAATGACCCACAGCATAATTCCGGCAAAGATGAAGGAACCGGCAGCCGTGAACCAGAGGAACCACTCGAGCTTGGCAAACAACGCGAACAACACCAGCGAGACCGAAAAATCACGGCTCGCGACATTCTTCAGCATGAAATCAGACCACGCCGCATGGGCCGCCGTTCTCCACCCGCCTGCCGCCTTGATTTTCTGGGCCCGTTCCACCAGCAGGAACGACAGACCGTTCCCCAACACGGCAACCGCACCGCAGACCAGCGTTACCCAGGCCGCGGGCTGGCCGATCTGTGTCGAATAAATCCCGGCGGCAATACCTGCAAAGATCGCCATATGCACGACATTGTCCATCGCGAGGTCGAACCAGGCGCCGAACGGCGACTCGGTGAAGGTCAGGCGTGCGACTTCGCCGTCACAACAATCGATCACCGCCGCCAGCTGGAACAGCAGTGCTGCAACGACCCCTGCCGCATAGGTCCCCATCCCAAACCCCGCAGCCGACACAAACCCGATAAACGCCGCTACGACCGTAATCGCGTTGGGCGAGAACCCTGCGGCAAGAAACAGGCGCGTGCACCAGCGCGAGAGCTTGCGATTGAAATGCCGATCGACAAAACTTTCCGATTCTCCCTTCAACGAGTTGAAGAGCTTCTTTTCAGCCAGCGGCACATCGGACAGCGTTCTTACATCCTGATACCACGTTCCGCGCTTGTCCTCCGCTGCCACGACACGGACACGGCCGTCCACCGCCGCCCGTTCGAGCCAGCGGCGGATCGGAAGCCGGCCGTTATCAGTCAGAGCTTGCTCGCCGGCGCTCATGAAGCCGGCCGGCAATACGACCAACTCTGCCGCGCAGGGAGCAGAATCGTCGAAATGCGCCGGCGCAAACGCGGTCAATCGATCGGACTGGACCTTCAACCGGAGCCCCCCCGAGGTCACCGACTCAGACCGTCTTGATGCCGTCTGCGCCACGACAACCGCCTCCCCTTCCCGCAGATCATGGCGAAGACGTTCGACCAGCCCCCGTGAAAACACTGCGTTGACGCTCGTAATCAGCGCAAAGCCGCGGACCTCAGCCGCAAGAAACTCCCATGTCCTCGAATCATCGAGTGGAAACTCGCGAATGGGCATCCAGCGAACGGGGATTGTGACCCTCGGCCCATTCCCCAATGCCTGCTTGAGTTGGTCTTCTTCGGCCCCGGCCAACACGATCAATTGCCGGATGCCGGCCCGCTGCAAGGTGAGCACCGCGCGCGCAAACAACCCGATTCCCACGACATTCGTCAACGGCCCCACTGTGTCCGGCCGGCGCTCAGTCTGGGCGCCGAACACGCTGACCGAGGGCAACAGGATGGCCGTCGCCAGTCCCTGGACCTCCACTCGCCGCTGAAGAATACTTTCACTCATCACGGTTACCTACGACTGATCGTCGGTCTCGGCTCCCGGAAAAACCTTCTCACAATCTTGGCAAAACGTCCAACTCTGCTTTCTTCACGTCCTCGACAAAATCGATCTCTGTCCAAGGCAGCCCGCCGATTTTCTCATGGCCGACTTTCACTGTCTGAAAAAACTGCTGCAAAGCATCCTCATACTCCATGTTCCATGACCCCTTGTCGATATGGGACTGGAGCGACTCCACCATATGCGGCGTGTCGGCATGCCGCACCCGCAGAAACCCGACTCCTTCGCCGGCATAGTCGTACCGGTCCGGCATCTTTTTCGTCAATGCGATGACTCGGCCTCCCGCCACCACCACCATGCACTCTTCGCCGGTCTGCCTGACCGTCTCATCCATCAGCAGCGCGTTCTCATGGGATGACTCAACAAGCCGCCGTAAGATGTCGCGGTGAAACAGCACGTCGGCATCCATCACGATCACATCGTCGTCGAGGGCTGCGCGGGCGATCCAAAGCGAAGAGATGCTGCCGCGATGGAATTGATCATTGACCAGAAAATCGACCGTCACGCCGCAGGCATCGCGTTCGACTGCCGCACGAATCATCTCCTGCCGATAGCCGACGACGATCGTCGTCCGCCTGATCCCCAGGCCGGCCAGGATCTCCAAATACCGGTGCAGTAGAGACCGTCCACCGATCTCGATCAGACACTTAGGCCGATGTTGAGTAATTTCCCAGAGGCGTTTGCCGACGCCGGCTGCAAGGATGACCGCTTTCATACCGGCTTACAGGCCTGTTCGAAGGCGTCGAGAAATCCGGCGAACTGTGCTGCGGTCAATGCGCCCATATTGGCTACCCTGAAGATCTTGTTTTCCAGGTTGCCCTGACCTGCATAGATGACGTAGCCCTGCGTCTTCAGCCGATCATGCAGCGACTGATAGGAAACACCCTCCGGCAAGTAGTAGGCCGTGATGGTATTCGACTGGCGATCCGGCGACAAAACCGCCTTCACGCCCAGCTTGGCCATACGATCCCGAATGATCGCCGCCATCTGTTTGTACCGCTGAATTCGATTGGCGACGCCTTCTTCCAGCAACTCGCTCAAGGCCTCATCGAACGCATAGTAGACTTGGACGGCGGGAGTAAAGGGAATCGTGCCACGACCTTCGTTGTCGATGTAATGCGGAAGATGGAGATACCAGGATCGTTTGGGATAGGCGCGCATTTTTTCGACGAAACCCTTTCGCACGAGCACAAACGACACACCGGGAAATCCCTGGATGCACTTTCCCGCAGTACCAACCACCATATAAATGTGCGACCGCGCGATATCGACCGCTTCACCCGCCAGCGCGCTCACCGCGTCGAGCACGAAGACGCGATTCTGATTGTCGACGATCTCCGCGATCTCTTGCACGGGATTAAGCAACCCGGTCGTTGTTTCATGGTGCACCATCGCAACAGCATGCACTTCTTGATGCTGCCGCAACGCAAGCAGCAATTTGTCAGGGTCAGGCCGAGCGGTCCATTCATATTTGAGCTCACTGACACCCAAACGGTGAAGGCCGATAATTTGGGACATCCGCTCGCCATACACACCGTTATTCAAAATGAGCATGCGCCGGCCATGGGGCAGCGACGACATCAGCGCGGCTTCGACCGTGGCCGTTCCGGACCCGGTCATCACCACAGCCACGTACTCCGACTCCGCTCCCGGCACGAAGGCTTTGAGCAACTTGCTCTGTATGCGATGGAGCAGTTCTGTAAACTCGCTCTCTCTGTGACAAATATCGGGGTGCAGCAGCGCCTGGCGCACACGTTCGCTGACGTTCACCGGACCCGGGTTGAGCAACATCACCGTCGCACCTCATCGTTTGTGAAACGTATTCTATCCGACATCTCGGCTTTACCCACGAGCGACGAACGACGCTCGCCACGCTGAGCCGGCGAAGCGGGCTTCACAAAATACGTCATTCAATGGCCCGCATAAACCGTTTCGTGATGTCCGGCGGGTCGAGGAGAATCCGTTCCGCTTCTTCCTGAAATTCGTTGACCTTGACCAACAACATGCTGGGTCCATCTTTTTTGAGCAGATCTTTGAATTCGTAAATGAGGTCGGCGCGGTCGAGCACCCGGACAGTGTTCACATACCCCGCCGCTTTCGCCACTTTCTCCAGCGGCACGACATTCGAGATCGTCGGTTGATTCCCGGTGGTTCCGTAGACTTCGTTATCGAACACCACATGGATGAAATTTTTCGGCTTCAATGCTCCTACGGTCGCCAGCGTTCCCATCCCCATCAGCACATTGCCGTCGCCGTCGAAAGTAATGACCTGCTTGTTCGGTTTTGCCAGCGCCACACCCAGCGCAATGGCCGACGCGTTGCCCATCGAGCCGATCATGTAAAAATGCGTCGGCCGGTCGGCAATTTTCTGGGCCTCGCGCGAGGGAAATCCGTTGCAGACGACGACCGGTTGATCCGTCAACAGTTCGAGCAGTGCCGCCATGGCCTGCGCCCGGCTGATCAGTGTTCCTTCTTCCGGTCTCATCTTCGTACTCCCGGCTTACGCGAGACAAGCGCGACCGGCGAGACTTGCCCCACAGAAGATCCTGCAGGTCTCGCGTCGCTCGCTTCTCCCGCTTTTCTCGCCGACGGCCTCACGGATGCAACCCTTTCACAACACCCTTTGTAATGAACAGCGCCACCGGAATCTGCTGTTTCTTGAAGGTTTCCGCCACCCATTTGAAATCGTCACCTGCCGTTTTCTCGGCCAGTGTGCGATGCGGAATTTTCATCGTATCGAGAAACTGCGGCATGACTTCGCCCATCACAAGATGCTCCGGCGCATCCTTTCCTCCTTGCCCTCTCCAGGACACAATGAGGATGCAGGGCTGCCGATAAATCACATTCAGTGAGATCAGCGCGTTGAGCGAGGTTCCCAGTCCTGAATTCTGCATCAACACTGCCGGCATCTTGCCGGCCATATACGCGCCCGCTGCCATGCCCACCGCTTCATCTTCACGAACCGCCGGGGTATACAACCGCCGGGCCATCAACTCGGCGATAATCCCGCCGAGGATCGAATCGGGCACGCCGGTAAAAAAATTCACCCCTAGATCCTGAAGAGATTGCACAAAGACGTCGCTTTCAATCATACCCTACACGCCCCTCTCGCTTTCTCGTGGATGCTCCGCGTACAGCACACCGGAAAAACCGGCGCATTATAAGACTAGACGCCTGTGATTCTCAAGGAACCTCGGCAGGTTGCGTTCACCACTCCCTCATGATAGCGTTCGTACTGAACCTCGATTCTTCCCTCGGCGAATATCATGAAACACCTCAACTCGCCGCTGTCTTATCTCGGTCTTTTTCTGCTCATCATGATGGGGCTGTTGATCAGCGTCACACCTTTGTCGGCCGTTCCGATGGTCAATGACCCGAAGGGATTCCACGACATCGCCTGGGGAACATCCCTGACGGCGCGCCAGGATCTGGAAACCATCTATTCAGGAACTCATGTCACGGAGTACCGGCCAAAGACTAATCGGTCGACATTTGCCGGCGTCGAAATGACCAGCATTCTCTATGTATCGGTCGACGACCAGTTTGCCCGGGTAACGATTCGGTACGAAGGCGAGCAGGTCCATAAACAGGTGCTGAATTTCCTCGAAGCTCAGTTTGGGTCTCTGCAACGCGTGCCGGGACAGATGGCGCGTGGCCTCAACCAACAATATACCTGGCGCGGCCCGGACACCGAGATCAATGTCACCTATCAAGCCGGCACAGAACGCGGCTATCTCTTTATCGACAGTCGAACACTTGCGCCGCGCTTCAATGACTACATGACCGATTCGGCAGAATAGCATGACTCTCACTGGACGACTCACTCAAGCCGGTCTGTGGGGAGGGATTGTCCTCTGCTTGGCTCTGAAAACGACGCCCGCGCCGGCGGTTCCCATTGCCGATGACCCCAATGGATTTGAAGGCATTCCCTGGGGCGCAACACTGTCGGACCTGAACCGCTTCGTCCTCATCGAAGAGACCGATCACATACGAACGTACGAACCCAAGGAACAGCCGCCAAGATTAGGGGCCACTCCTGTCGAATCCATACGCTTCACGACTTTTCAGAACCGATTCGGCCGTGTGACAGTTCGCTACAGCAGCACAACTACGCATGAATCGATTCTCGCTTATCTTCAATCCACATACGGCCCGCTGGACCGGACACCGGGGCAAATCGCCGTCGGCCCGGTGAGGGTCTACGCCTGGCACGGTTTTCATACTGACGTGACCCTACGGTTCGAATCGAGCCTTGACCGCGGCATTATCTTTTTTGAGAGCCGCACGCTGCGCGAGCGATGGCCGGAAGAAAGCCCCTCCACAGTGTTTTGACTCGGCCTGGTCCGCAATCAGACGATAGTTGATCTCTTCGTTCCACTCCTTCTCTCAGTTCCCAGCCCTTCCAGAAAACCATTGGACTAGGGCAGTCCTGATCAGATCCACCACCTTTCACGACTCCCCACTCATACCTCCATATGCCCTATCCCCTCACATCCGCACAATCTCAGTCGTAACACATTGAATTATTGAGTATGCCAAGGCTGGCAAAATGCGGATTCAAGTGGCATTTCTAGCGCCCCCCCTTGAGGTGGGTACTTGAGCCCCTCGATAGAGGAATGCGCAGCCGTCGAAATGGCGGTAGCTTCAAACCGTAACGCAATTCCTTATTACCTGTACCGGAAAGGAGCACCCCGATCATGAAACTGATGAAGTACCACTCGACGGAGCAGCTGATTGCGATGGAACCTGAGAGTAACAAGCGGCGGAAACCTCGGCTCGACGGCCAGCTCGGCCTGACCTTTTCCGGCATGGACGCAACAGATATGTTTTTCGAGACCGGAACCGTGACCGACCTCTGTCAAGATGGAATCGGAGCCTGTACGGAACGATCGCTCAAACCCGGGATGGAACTCGCCCTCTTTATCGAGCACTCCGATTCCGAGGATCATTTTTGCATTCCCGAAGCTCGCGTGGTCTGGGTAAGCGGGAACAGCTTCGGTCTCTCCATCCAAACCATGAAGACCGAGGACCGAGAGCGACTTCACCGTCTATTCCTATCGGCACGCCGGCGGCCGCAGGAATATCATAACTAAGACCATGTCCTTTCACCGCGTAATACGCACACAAGAGGCACAATCACCATGCACTGGTAGAAGTTAGAGACACGTTCAGCGGGCAGAAATTCTGCGCAGCTGAAATTCCCAGCAGGGTATCGCAACAATTGAACGGAGCGCTGTTGAGGATACGTCTATTCGACAAGGAGGTCTCACGATGAAACATCTGAAAGTCGAGAATCAATCCTCAATCCTTTATCCACATCGATCACAGATGTCGGCGGAACAGCGCCGCATTCCTCGAACCCCCGTCTCCTTTGGGCTCATGTATTCCGGCATCAGCCGGAACGATGTTCTGATGGGAGACGGCACCGTCATCGATCTCTCAGAAGGCGGGCTGGGCATTCGCGGAAATCAACCCGTGAAGGTTGGAATGGAACTGACAATGTTCCTCTACCTCCCGGATGGCAATGACCCCCTGTTCGTCCTGGAAACAAGCGTCGCCTGGACTGCCGGAAGTCTGTTCGGCGTCACGTTTCAGAAACTGAGCCTCCGCGAAGGAAACCGGCTTCGGTCATTTCTTCGCGCCCAGTCTGTCCCACAGACATAGGTGGCCGATCACTCACGAGCCACGGGGAGGTAATCGAGAAAAGACTGAGCGCCGTTTTCGACTGGGAATAACCTGCATTGCACTGACGAGCTCTCCCCTTGTCAGCACTCCAGGCGTTCCGGCAACACTCATCCCACGCGCCTTAACCATCTTCCTTTTTCTTGATCAGCCTGTCACTTGCCCTTATCGAATCGACCATGATAGCCTTCACAGTGAGTGACCACTTACTCACCATGAAACAAGCCAAGAATTCACCACGCAGGCCGTCACGAACGTCGGGGCCCGAACGGCAAGCCAGCTTGATTGGCGCCGCCGCATCGCTGTTTGCCGCCAATGGATTTCAGGGCACCACGACGAAGGCAATCGCGAAAGCAGCCGGCGTGAGCGAAGCGCTGCTCTTCAAGTACTTTCCGACCAAACGTGCGCTGTATGCCGCCATTCTGGCAGAAAAGGCGCAATACTCCGAGTTGCGGGAAGCAGTGGAAGA
This sequence comes from Nitrospira sp., assembly GCA_046604365.1. Lineage (GTDB taxonomy): Bacteria > Nitrospirota > Nitrospiria > Nitrospirales > Nitrospiraceae > Nitrospira_D. Next base: position 6,156 of record JBJACV010000012.1, on the reverse strand, counting down.
GGCAGCCAAGAAGCAAGACGATACAGGCCTATTCACATTGCTGGCCGGTTATCGAATCAAAAAAGGCGCAGACCCAACGATGCTCCGATTGCTCCTCTTCAGCGCTCTGGAAGGGCATGAGCTCTCCGATATGTTTTTTCAACGGCAATACAGAACCTTTCACGATCTGCTGGCGCACTATATCAGCGAGCGGATCGAAGGCGGCGCCTTTCGCCCGGTCGATCCACTGCTCGCTGCCAGAGCATTCTTCGGCATCATTGTCCATCACCGCCTCTTGCACGACATTCTTGGATTGCCCATGCACCGGAGCTACGAGGACACCATAGGCGAATATGTGTCCCTGTTCCTCGGCGGACTCATCCAACCCCCTCCTGCTTTCAGACCACACACACGTACATGAACCGCATCACCGGACATCCATTCGTCATCCTCGGCGTGATCGTCTTCTTTGCAGTGACGGCTTTGGTGGTCTTCCGGCTGAATACCGGGGCCAAAATCGATCCGCAGAAAACACGCCTCATCACGGTGGGAACCGTCTCTCCCCTGAAAGAAGATCTCGACATTCGCCTCAGCTATACGGCCGACATTTCACCCAATCGGGTCGTCAACCTCTTCTCGCGTGTGGATGGCTATGTCGCCAAGCTGTATGTGGATAAAGGCGACTTCGTCAAGGCCGGACAGTTGCTGATGGAAATCGACCACACGGACTACCTACATGCCGTCAATCAGGCCAAAGCCAACCTTGCCGCCGGCCACGCCAAGGTGGCACAGCAGAAGGCGGCCCTGCGCAATGCACGACTCACGCTCGACCGTATGCAGGCCTTGATCAAAGATCAATTCGTCTCACAGCAGGATCTGGACAATGCGCAGGTGAACTTTGATGCCGCCGTGGCGGCGCTGGAATCACTGGACGCTCAGGTCAAACAGATGGAAGTGGCTCTGGCACAAGCAGACACCAATCTGACCTACTCCTATATTCGAGCCCCGTTTGCCGGGTACATCGCCGAGCGCAATCTCGATACCGGAGCCTATGTCACCGGCGCAGCCAGCAGTACGTCCACCATGTCGCGCAGCATGTTGAGCCTGCATGACATCGACAGGGTTCGTGTCCTCATCGAGGTCGTCGAGAAAGATATCCCGACGATACAGATCGGGCAGAAAGCCGGACTGCGGGCCGAAGCCTACCCCGATCGCGTGTTCGAGGGGCACGTCACCCGGATTGTCCAAGCGCTGAATCGCGAGACGCGCACAATGACCGTGGAAATCGACTTACCCAACAAAGATCGCCGGTTGAAAGGCGGGATGTTCGCCCGGGTTGAAGTGATGGTGGGAACCCATCGGCAGGCCGTGCAGATTCCGATCGACGCAGTCAGCCGGCTGGAAGATACGCAATACGTATTCGTCGTGCGGGATGGGAAAGCTCAGCGGGTGAATGTCGAGATCGGAATGCGCAACGACAACCGCGTCGAGATCACCAAAGGACTCACCGGAGACGAAACAGTCATCGTCTCAGGCAAAGACCTCGTGCATGACGGCACCCCTGTGCAGGCACAACCGCTTGAACCGGTAAGGGGTAAGGAGTGAGGGGTCAGGGGATGAGTACACCATATTTCCGAGAGGCCCTCAATCGAGTTGTTATTTCCCACCCCTTACACTTCACCCCTCACCCCTCACCCATTTCATTATGTGGCTGACACTCTTCGCGCTCCGCAATCGAATCGGCATCTTGATGCTGTCGCTCGCGATGGTGGTGCTCGGCTTCACATCGCTCCAGCGGTTGCCCATCGATCTCTTTCCTCACGTCCAAATTCCTGTCGCATTCGTCGGGGTCATCTATAAGGGCGCGCCCCCGCTCGATATCGAGCAAAGCGTCGTCTATCCGATCGAAAAGGCCGTCAGCTCCGCCTCCAACGTGGAGCATGTCGAATCCTTCTCCAAACAGGGACTCGGCGCAGTACAGATCTGGTTCAACTGGGGCGCTGATATCAATACCGGGCAGATGGAAGTGATGCAGCGCATCACACAGATTCTGAACAGCCTCCCGCCCGGCATTCTGCAACCATTCATCGTGAAGTTCGACGTGTCCCAGATCCCGGTCTCGTTGGTCACGGTATCGAGCGAGAACATGGACGAACGTGCGCTCTACGATCTGGCGTACAACACCATCGCTCCGCAGATCGAACAGATCGCCAACGTCGCCGCAGCCACCGTGGAGGGTGGGAAAATCCGTCAGATCAATATCAACCTCGACCCGGCGCTCCTGAGCGCCCGCGGGCTCTCCATTCTCGACGTGGTGAACACCGTCAAGGCGGCAAACGTGATTCTGCCGTCCGGCAACATCCGAGCCGGCAATCTCGACTACAACGTGTTCACGAACAATCAGTTCAAAACCGTCGAGCCGATCCAAGACGTGATCGTGAAGGTCAACCCGCAGGGCAGCCCGGTCCGAGTCCGCGACGTGGGAACGGTCACCGACTCATCCGACATCCAAACGAATATCGTACGCACCGACGGAGCCAGAGCGGTCTTTCTCCGTGTAAACAAGCAACCGATCGCCAACACGGTTGAGGTGGTCGATGCGCTGCGGGCGGCGATCCCGAAAATGATCGGCATTCCACCGGACGTCACGCTCGGCATTTCGTTCGACCAATCCGTCTACATCCGTCAATCCATCCGTAATCTGATCGAACAAGCGCTGCACGGGTCGCTCTTAGCCGCAGCCGTGATTTTGATCTTTCTCCGCAACCTGACCAGCACCATGATCATTTCCGTCTCCATTCCCCTTTCTGTCCTGGTGACCTTCATCGCGCTCCATCTGTCCGGCCAAACGCTCAACGTCTTTACGCTGGGCGGGCTTGCGCTCGGCATCGGCCGCCTCGTCGATGACTCCATCGTCGAACTGGAAAACATTCAGCGCCACCTGAACACCGGCGCTCGGCGCTGGGACGCCATCGTGGAAGCCGCCCGCGAGGTGGCCATGCCGATTTTTGCATCGACCGTGACGACCGTCGTAGTCTTTCTCCCGATGTTTTTCATCGTCGGCATCACGCGCCTTCTGCTGATTCCCTTGACGATCACCATCGCCATCGCCCTCTTTACGTCGTTCTTCATCTCCCGTACCGTCACCCCGGCGCTCTGTTACAAGTTTCTCAAACCCGAGCACGAAGCCCACCAGACGATGCCGGAGTGGTGGGTCCGCGTGATGACGTGGAGCCGTGATCGCTACGAGTCTCTCGACAAAAGCTACGAGGGCGCGCTGCGCTGGGTGTTGCAGCATCGCCGAATGTGCATCGCGGCCGTGCTGCTGATCTTTGCCGGCTCGCTCGCGCTGGTCCCTCGGATCGGCACCGAATTCCTGCCGGTCTCGGACGAAAGCCAGTTCCGCATCGCCCTACGCGCTCCCGTCGGCCAGCGTGTCGAAAAAACGGAACAGCAGGTCGCCGAAGTGGAACGAGTGCTTCGCGAGGCGATTCCTGCTCATGAGTTGGAAACGATCGTCTCCAGCACGGGCGTGCTGTCCCAAGGCCGGTCATCGCTCTTCAACCCCAACACCGGCCCCCACACGTCATCGATCCAGGTGTATCTGACCCCGGTGGATCAGCGCCACAGAAGCCAAGTACAGATCATGAACGATGTGCGCCCGAAGATTCTCACGCTGTTCCCCGGTGTGGCCATGTCGTTCGATCCGGGCGGCCTGGTCAAACGCGTCACCAGCTTCGGCTCGCAAAAAGCCGTCGATGTGGAAATCTACGGCTACGACTTTGATAAAGCCCGAGAAGTCATCACCCGCGTCAAAGAGATTATGGAGCACACCCCGGGCCTGGCCGATGTCGAGTCGAGCCGGGAGGAAAATTACCCGGAGATCAACCTCACGGTGGACCGTGAAAAGGCGGCATTGCTCGGTATCAGCGAAGCCGACGTGGCAAACACCGTTCTGTACTCCCTCAATGGCAACGGGCAAACCGATCCCATCATCTACACCGACCCGCACAATGGAAATGAGTACTTCATCAGCGCCTGGCTCGCCGAGGAACACCGGACGAATCTCACCGACCTGGAAAATATTTTATTGACCTCCAAAACCGGACAGCCGGTGTTGCTCAAAAACGTCGCCTCGCTCAAATTGAACGCCGGGCCGGTCAAGATCGACCGCAAGTACTTTCAGCGCGTGGTGCATGTGACGGCCAATCCGACGACCCGCCCGCTGGGAGATATTGCCGCCGACCTCGAGTCGGCGTTCGCCTCGCTTCAACTCCCGACTGGTTTCAGCCTCAAACTGGCGGGCCAGATTCAGCAACAGCGCGAAACGTTTCAAGGCCTGCTGTTCGCCACCGTCCTTGCGCTCATGCTCGTATACATGGTGATGGCCGCACAGTTCAAATCGCTCATCGACCCGTTTATCATCATGTTCTCGGTGCCGATGGGATTTCCTGGAGTGATCCTGATTCTGTTTCTGACCGACACGACACTGTCCACGACATCGATGATGGGCATCATCATGATGTTCGGCATCGTCGTCTCAAACGGCGTCCTGCTGGTCGATTATACGAACGTGCTGCGCCGAAAGGGCCGGCCGCTGCTCGACGCCGTGCTCACCGCATCGAGAACCCGCCTCCGACCGATTCTCATGACATCCCTGGCAACGGTCTTCGGTCTGCTCCCGATGGCCATCGGCCTCGGAACCGGGGGAGAAACCAACGCGCCGCTCGCGCGGGCAGTCGTCGGAGGCTTGAGCGTCTCCACGCTTTTAACGTTGTTCCTGATCCCGACGGTATATGTGATGTTGGAGGAACGGATTCGAAGAAAACCGGAAGACGAGCGGGAGGCGATTCTCTCCTGATACACAGCCGGCTGATAGTCTTGACGACTTACCGGCCGATGGTCGGGAACAGAGACTTGAGCTGCATGGCGAGGCTGATATCTCCCGAGATCTGCAAGCGGCCCGACATGGCAATCGAAAATCCGCTGAGCTGGCCGTTGAGCAACCTGATACAGTCGTCTCCACTCAGCGAGAGCGTCACCTGCGGATCGGCATAGACGCCTTCTTTCACGGCACAGACGCTGTTTTTCACAATCACATGATACTGGCCGCTCTGCGCGCCTGTTAAGTTGAACTGATACACGACATCCAGGCCCTCGGCTGCGTCCTTGTCGAACTTCGAAGGAAGCGAATCGAACAATTCTTTGGCTGTCGTGGGGTTCATCTTGGTGCAAACTCGTCAGCAGCGGGTCGATCCGGGCGGAGGCCGCGTGACCGCAGCCTCCGCGCACAGAGTATCAGATGCAAGTGTACCCCTCAATACCGAAGTGTCGCCGTAGCCAAACTTCGTTGGGCGCCGAAAAATTCCTTTGAGAATGATTCGACAACCGCAGGGTCATATCCCTTGCAGCTGAAAATGTCGAGGTACGCGTTATTGGTGTCATTGGCGAAATGGCCGCTGATCAACGATGTCGAGATCAGCTGCACCATAGAGTAACCGGCCACGCGGCCTTCGCCGAAATCGACGACCTGGCATTCGCCGAAGCGCTTCATGCCGATGAGTTCACAGAGTTCGACGACGTAGCGCTTGATATGGGCGGCATCACGGATAAGATCGGGATTGCAATCTTGGAGGTCAACTGCGGTGCAGAGTCCCCAGGCTTTGCCTTCTCCCACCATGTCTTGGGCAGGACGGGAAGCGGCCACAGGGGCGTTGGTTGGAAAGATCGCGGACTCGGAACTAGCCGAGATGCTCATAGGTGGTAGTACCTTTCTGTAAGAGGGTGAGAGACATGCGCACTCAACGAGTGCCTCGCGGACTATACCACGAATTTTAAGACACGCACGGCCGTCGACCAGAATAATTTCATGGCAGCGTTGTCACCCCGCTTGGTGTAGATAGCAAGTTCACTTGTCCGGTGTCTGGAGCACAAGATCTGTCCGGTTCTTCCTGTTGCGGATCGTCAGCCGCCCGCCGCAGTTATTTTGCGCACACACTGGCCCCAGGCCCGACGCTCGGTCGGGCCCGTGACCGAGGGGGTCAGGTCTTTCCGACACCCTGACTCGGCCTTGGGTGCGAGGAGCTCCCCCTTCGCGTGGTACCGCGCCAGACACCGGGGGCCATGACACACGGCCAGCGTGCCATCCGGATACGCGTGGACCCGCACGGTCACCTT
>JBJACV010000011.1:0-133828 GCA_046604365.1 Nitrospira sp. | reverse complement strand
GCGGGGGGCGGCACAGAATGTGTGCCGCCGCCCTCTGTGCTATACTGCGCCCGCTCAGAATCCCTTATGAAATCTAGCAGACGACGGAAAAACTCAGTGTATCCATAAAAGTACCGATGAAGTCGTACGTATGGCACTGATGCCACAATAACCGCAGGATGCTCAAAATGGCCCCTTTTCTCACCCTCCCACCCCGGTGCGCCAAGACGCACCCTTCCATAGGCAAGGCCGCAGCGAGTGAAGAGGCGAGGCGTACGCTTCGGTACGTTGAGCCTCTGAGCGATGCGAGAATGCTGCTGAGGGACTTTTTCAGCACCCTGCTGGAGCGAACGAGCCCATGCGCGCCGTAATCTTCGATTTCGACGGAGTGATTGCCGATACCGAACCCCTACACTTCGAAGGGCTGCGCCGAACACTCGCCGCCATCGACATTCCGTTGACTGAATCCGATTACTACGCGAACTATCTCGGCTTCGATGATCGAGGCTGCATCCTGGAAGCGCTGCGCGTGAACCAACGCCCGTCAACCGAGGCGATCGTACAAGAGCTGATGCAAAAAAAAGCTGTCGCCTACCTGGCGTCGATCCGGGACCACTTCGTCATTTTTCCCGGCGTCAGAGAGTTCGTCGAAGAAGCCGCAGCAGCCTATCCCATCGCCATCGCCTCCGGCGCATTGCGGCCTGAAATCGAATTAATCCTAGATGAGGCCGGTCTCCGAAAAGCATTCCGCCACATCACGAGCGCGGAAGACGTGACCAGGAGCAAGCCCGATCCCGAACCGTTCCTGCATGCGCTGGCCGGCTTGAATCGGCAACCGGTCTCCCCCACGCTGGCGCCGAACGACTGCTTGGTTATCGAGGATTCACTCCCCGGCATCAGAGCAGCCAAAGCGGCAGGGATGAAAGTGCTGGCCGTCACCAACACGCACACCGTGCAAGACCTGCACGAAGCCGACGCGATCAGCCCCAACTTGCGCGAAACCCGGCTCGCCGAACTCCGAACCCGCCTATGGCCATCATGAACGCTGCTGACGCGCAAGCCTACTGTACGGCCTATACCAAGAAAAGCGGCAGCAACTTCTATTATTCGTTTCTGTTTCTGCCCAAAGCTAAACGCAACGCCATGTACACGGTCTATGCCTTCTGCAAAGCGGTGGACAGCGCCGTCGATGAACCGCCGGCCAACAGCAACCCGAAAGAAGAACTCCGGCGCTGGCGCTACGAACTGGAAGCCGCATACGGCGGCAGCCCCTCTTTCCCCATCGCCGTCAGTCTCTCACACCACGTCAAAGCCCTCTCCATCCCCAAAGCCTATTTCGACGAACTGCTCAATGGCGTCGAGATGGATCTATTCCACAATCGCTATCTCACGTTCGATGAATTATCGCTCTATTGTTACCGCGTCGCGTCCGTCGTGGGCCTGATTTGCCTGCACATCTTCGGCGTCACCTCACCCCGCGCGCAAGACTATGCGGTATCGCTCGGCATGGCATTCCAGTTGACCAATATCCTGCGCGATATCGGCGTCGACGTGGACGAAGGCCGCATTTATCTTCCGCTCAACGATCTGCGGGCCTGCAACTGCCCCGAAGAAGCCCTGCTGACCAAAACCTATTCGCCGGAATTCACAGCGCTGATGAAGCAAGAGGCCGCCCGGGCCCATGAGTATTATGCAAAAGCCCATGCCGCCCTCGCCTCGCTGTCACCGTCTGAACGCCGGTTCCTCACGGTGGCAGAAATCATGCGCGGTATTTACAGCCGCATCTTGAAAGAGATCGAACGATCCGGCTATCGGGTCTTCGGGCCGCGTATCAGTCTGTCCACCAGCCATCGCCTGGCCATTGCATTGGGCATTTGGTTTCGCTCCCGATTCTCGTGACCACTCAGAGTCCGCCCACCGTACTCATTCTAGGCGCCGGCTTGACGGGACTGACGGCGGCCTATTTCCTTTGCCAACAAGGATATCGTGTCACCCTGCTGGACCACCCCAGCTGGCAAGACGGATATGGAACCGACGCGGCCGACGCGGCGCCGATGCTCTTCGGATGCCACCGGAAAACACAGGACCTGCTCCGCGCGCTCGAACAGAGCGAAACTATCCGACCGGACACGACGATTCCTCTCGAATTCCGGCTGCCCGATGGACGTATCGAGATCTATCGATCCACCCACCTCCCAGGCGCGCTCCAGTGGATGACCAGCCTCTTCGGCTTCCATGGTCTGGCCTGGCATGACCGCTGGAACCTGTTCTCTCATCTGGAACAGATCTGGGAGCAGGCCGCGTCGCTTCCCGCAGACTTGAACAGCCGGCTTGCAGATGAATGGCTGGCGTCGATTGGGCAAAGCCTGGAGGCCCGCGAACGTATCTGGAACCCGCTCATTCAATGGCTGACCGGCAATGCCCTGGAGCGCCTCTCCGCCGCCGTCTTTGTCCAACAACTGTCAACCGTCTTTCTCGGACACACGATGGATGCCAGGCTCACATGCCTGCATGGATCCGTCGGAGACCGTTTCATCGCCCCCATGAAACGGGCAATGGAAAAGTACGGCGCCACGATCCTGCCCCAAACACAGATCCCGGACCTTCGATTCGGGCAGGATAGTATCAGCGGCATCCGGTTGTCCGATGGCGCCCAGCTGCGCGCCCACTGGTACGTCGCCGCTCTCTCCCATCTGAAGTTGCCAGCCCTGCTGCCGGAACGCCTGCTGACACGCTATGCCTATTTCGCACAACTCGGCGAACTGCAAACCTTGCCTGAGATTGCCGTCCGATTTTCCGGCCGCGCCACGATGTCACACCCGCGCCTGCTGTTGCTGGCCGGCCAGCCATTTCATCAACTCACCATCACATCCCACGGGCCCGACACACTCCGGTACCGGCTGTCGGTGATCAGCCATCCGCCGCTTATGGAATCAGGTGATGGAGCGCTGACCACTCTGGGGCGTACCGAACTTCGCACACTGCTCCCGGACATCAACCATGACACACTGTCGTTCGAGGGCATCTCCCGTCAGGACCAGGCTGCACTGTCACTCAACCCCGGCGCGGCCTTACTCAGGCCGATTCAGCAGAGTCCGGTGAACAATCTGGTGATCGCCGGCGCCTGGACCGACACGGGCTGGCCCGCCAACATCGAAAGTGCGATTGTCAGCGCCGCGCGCTGCGCAGAAATTATTGCAGGCCGTCCGGCGTGACACTGTCTCAGAAAGAGAGTCTGAACATATGATGGCGTTCCAACTCGCTTGGCTCGCGATGACACTCATACTGGCGGGTACCGGCTGCACACAAGACTTGTACAAAACCGGCGGCGCTCCGCACGGACTCAGCCAACGTGACGTGGAGCGAGATTATATGGAGTGCGAGTACAAAGCTCGGATGGCGAACGACCAGCACTTTTTCAACCAGCGTTCACCCTTCCCCTTTGGCCCCGGCCCTCAAAGCCCGGCCGATCATGCGCGCGCCCTGCACGGCATCTCGACCATCCAGGCCATGCGCGATTCCTGTTTAGCTGCAAAGGGATACCGGATTGAATAGCTACGACAGCTTCGTCCGCAGATAGCACAGATCCTCGAACCGCTCACCGCGCAAATAGTTCGCGATCACCGTCCATTCGCCTCGAGCATCCCTCATTGCAACATACCGATGATCATCCACAATGAACGGCTGAACGGTGAAGACCGTACTCAGGGCAGGACTCCCCTTGCTCGACTCGGAAGACATCGGAAGCGCGTTCAGCGGGTACCTGCCCCCTGTCCGCTCGAACTTGTCGCTGGTCGCCAACAAAGGCGCCAGATCCTGCCAGGAAAGCTGTTCCACGACATGGCTGTCGGCTGGAAACACGTACAAGCTGTCGCTCGGCGCGCCCTTCATGCAAAACGTCGTCTTGATCACCAAATCCTTTGTCCCATCGTTGTCCAGATCCAACAGCGCCTGCTCGAGACTGGAACAGTGCCTCGTCTTCGGCCCCTGCCCCTTCACCTCGACCGGTTTCCACTCCACCGTCTTGAGCACCTCGGAATCGGGCGTCAGTCGTTCTCCGAACAAGGCCGCCACCTTCCTGCAGAAAGACCGATCTTTCCACCCGACCACATCCACGGAAGCCGCTGACACCAGCGCAGGCACAGCCAACAGGCCCAGCAGACCGATGAGACCCGGCCAGCCCCTCAAACGCAGCCCCCCGTTTCTCCGATGTCCCGGTTCAGATGTCCATAGCCACATTGACAACACCAGCCTGCCTTCCTAAGATACCGTCAATTTTCGTCTGGGGCTATTCAACCATGACGCTCACGCCGCTCCAAGAACTTGCGAAATCTCTTCACAACTGCCAACGCTGCAAGCTGGCCAAGCTCGGACGGAGCCAGGTGGTGTTCGGAGTCGGCAACCCCCATGCGAGCATCATGTTCGTGGGCGAAGCGCCGGGCGCCAATGAAGACCTGAAGGGGGAACCGTTCGTCGGCGCGGCAGGAAAGATCCTGAACGATCTGTTGGCCTCAGCCAACCTCTCACGCGATCAAATTTATATCGCCAACGTAATCAAGTGCCGTCCGCCGGACAATCGCGACCCTGAACCGGACGAAGTCGATACATGCAAACCGTTCTTGATGCAGCAGATTCAAATGATCCGCCCGAAGCTCGTCTGCACCCTGGGCAATTGGGCGACCCAGACGCTCCTGGAACGCAAAGTGGGGATTACGAAAGTGAAGGCGCAGGCGTTCTACATGAAAGACTTCGTCCTCTTCCCGCTCCTGCACCCGGCCGCCGCCCTGCACCAAGGCAACCTGCTCGACACGCTAAAAGAAGACTTCAAGAAACTGAAAGAGTTTCTGGATCGGAACACCAAACCAGCCGAACCCACCAGCACCGCCTCACCAGCCACCCCAACGTTGCAAATCGATCCGCCACAGCCGGCACAGATGGATCTGTTCGGCTCATAATTCACTACTGATTCTTATTCTTTTACTAAGTCAGAAATCACTCCTTTCACAAGAAGCGCAAACAATTCTGGCTTCGCCATGCTTGAAAAAGTAGAATGATCAGATTCAATCTGAGCAGTTGTTTCAACCCAACACGTCCATAGTTCTCATATGACCACAGCGGAAGCACTCGAAGACATCACAGATTCCGGTGACTTTGAAGTGCTCGCTACGCGTGTTTTGCGAATTGAGGATGAAGACTGCCGAGTTATTGAACACATGGGTGTTAATGCCGTAGGGAAAACGATCCCGAACCCGATCGACGGATTTTGCCTGGTACCAAACAGCGATCCGCCTCGTTTTGTGATGACCGCATACACCACAGAGAAGCTTGAATCTCTTGAGCGCAAGTGGCTTTTTGATCATAGCATTGCCCCTAGGGCCAAGAAATCCACATCAGCAGACGACGGGGATTTAATCAAAGCAGCACGTAGAGCAGAATCGTTACGACAGGATCACCCAAAAGCGAAATTCATTATTCACCTCTGCACGAACAGGCAACCAGATGATGCAGTAATGGCCAAGGTGTACCACCAAGCCAGGAAACTTGGACTTGAAGCTAGACTACTCGCCCGTTCACGTCTCAGAGACTGCTTAGACACGAAGCCTGAGGGCCAGTGGCTTCGGAAAGAACACCTCGGAATCCAGGCAGAACTTCTATCGCTACCCCTACTTTTAGATCTGTCGAAGAAAAGCCTACAAGAATATGGGAAAGAGTTTCTCTTCACGCCACCCGATGCCTTTGTTTCAACCGCTTCTCAGACCACCCTTCAACATTCTGTGAGCTGGCCTCGAACTACCAGCGTGGTAACAGGCATGTCCGGTACGGGCAAGAGCGTTGCCTGCTATCAAGTTCTTCACAATCATATCTCAGAGGGGTATTGCGGCCTCTGGATTCCCGGCGAGCTCGCTGCAAAATCAGCCACATTGGCGGAAGCCGTTGAGCTAACCCTTCGCTCACTCTACCCGACTATCATCACAGGAGCTGGAGCTTTCGCGCTAAAACTTTTAACCCCACCATCGCAGTTGTTGCTAGTCGTTGATGACATCAACCGAGGTGGCACTCCTTCAGAGACTCTTCACAAGGTCATTGTATGGGGGCAGCCGTCCCATTCGAATGGGAACAAGACAGCATCCCCCTCCCACCATCAGGTAGTACCTGCTTGGGATTTGTTTTGGTCACCCCTCAAATCGCAGCTCACAAAGGCTGAATGGTTGGCCGAAATTCCCATTACACCAATGATGGAAGAAGAAGCACAGATCTGCCTTGAGGCCTCACTGGGATCACAGATTAAGACGTTTGATACCGCAAGTTGCCGTCAGATTCTGGAGACCCTCAACCGCGATCCCATACTGATAACCATGTTTGCTGAGCTAGCAAAGGCTAATTCAGCATCCAATCAATTGGAGCTTGCCCATCAAGTAATGGAACATTTCTCGAGGTCAGCGGAGGCAGACGCCGCTATTCGGGGGAAACACCTCCAAGGAGAGTACCGTACTGCATTGATTCATCTGGCAACAAAGATGCTGACCGAACGAAAGCTTTACCCTAGTTGGGACAATATTCAGCAGTGGCTATCTTCCCAAGATGTAGGAGCCATTAGGGAACTGACTACGCTGAAGAAACTCTGCTGCATCACGGAAAGAAACGGAGCCTCTCATTTTGAATTTCGGCACGACCGTATTCTTGAACATTATTTGGTTCACGCTCTAATGCCCATGCTCATAAACCCTGGTGAGCACCAAGATATTCTGTCAGACCCATACTATGCATCATTTATTGGGAAGGCACTGACCGTTTCCACTCAGCCCACAATATCGATTCCCTGGATATGCATACATGCTCCTCTTGCGCTAGTCGCAGCTATTCGCTTCTGCAGTTCAGAGAATAAGGATGCGGGAATAATTGTGAAAACTGCGAAGGACTGGCTCGTCTCGGCATCGAGTGACCGCCCAACACAACCGACTGCCCTATACGCAGCATACCGTCTGCTGGAGGGAACTGATTCGGAATTTGTTCTAGAAGTCACTGAGTCGCTTAGCCATAACCGGTTACTAGCTCGCGCCAGGCTCGCAAATGGCGATGCACTTGCGGGGGCTATTGAATTCTCGGATAAGCACTGGTTCCCCCCCTCAGTGACAGACCATGCACTAGATGCCATCTTGAGCCGTGGATATGCACGTCACAAGCAGACTCTGTGTGATGGCTGCAAGCAGATGTTCAACAAGCCAGACTTAACGGATGATGACCGGCATGGAATACTGATTCTCGCCGGTTTCATGGCTGACCCCGTGTTCGCTCAACCAATACGTGCATGCTGGGATTCAGCATCAAACAGGCAATCGATACTCTCCCCGTCGCTCTGGGCAGCCTTTCGGTGCGGAAGTGAAGAACCAGCCGCTCTGCTGGACCCAATGATGGGGGAATGGGCCTCGCTGTCTGATGAAAGTCATGGAAGCATTTCTGATCGGGACAGCGTTGCCGATGAACTGCGGTTTGCCATGCGACGAGACATACCTGACACGATCCTCCAATACTTAATCGAGGTTGCCAAGAGCAATGACCCTCTACGCTGGCCGATCACGCATTTACTCGAATACGTCGATCATCCGGTTGTCGTGAGATTTATGGTTGAGGAAGCGGCCAACCTAGAACGACGGATCAAGGAGAGCAATGGATTCTCACCCTGGCTCATGAACCTGAGAAATCAGTGGGACCCAACCAACCAAACTCAAGGACGCCGTCTAAGGCCAGAGTCTGTAGCTATCATCAGGTCCTGTTGGGAGTCGGCAGAGTATCGAGACTCCCTTCGTGAAACCGCGTTCGAACTCTGGGTCCATGCCTTAGACGATATCCCAACGCTCCAAACAATCAAGCCAAACCATCCTGGCTATAAACACGTCCTAAGGCGGAGAGCTAAACTGGCAGATATGACCACGGTCCCACTAATTAGGCCATTGATTACCAGTGACAAACATTGGTTTCACCTGATCCACCACATCTGGACAGTGGACTTCCTTGATGCCACAGACCAGGCATTTCTCAAGTTACACCAAGACACGCCGACCGATTACTCCGGCGGATGGACGAACGACCATTACATGTTGGCCCACCTGCTTCGCGATATTCCAGTTTCAGACGCAGAAGTTCTTCTAACAAAACACTGGAGCCATGTTCAATACAGTCCGCTTTTTATTCAAGTTGCTCTCTACCTGGGCACGCCGAAGTTACAAACATTAGCTAGACAGGCCGTGCAGAGCTACCCAGCGAACGTTTATGTCCTCAAACACATTGGGATGTTTTTTGGGTTTTTCACTCATGGTCTAAGTGCTCGACTAAGCGCACAGCATTTGGACGTGCTCATTCCTTATCTCACACGGCTGGATGACAGCACACTGTCATCAATGGCTGAATTTTGTGACCGACATGGCTATCGCGACTGGGGCAAGCTTCATTTGCAGCCGGAATTCGAGCGCCGTAGAGCCAACTTACCTAAATCGACTAGAGACAAACAGGAATACGTGGAGCGGCTTGGACGTTGTCATTTTCCATCAGATATAGACCTTCTTGAAGATCTCGATTGGATTGAGCAGCAAGGGCGGCATTACCCCGGTCACTTGTGGCACTGGTGTGAGGAATTCGAGCGTCGTCAGGATGATCGCATACGATGGCGCAGACTTCTTGAGCAATGGCTAAACCAGTCTCCAACGACCGAAAGATTCCGTCTATTCTCAGAGGCCATTCTAGAACATGGAACGCGTGAAGATCTTCTGTTGCTCATCAAATACACAATCACGGGAGATCAGAACGAGATCGCCCGCATCATCGCAAATACCCGCTTCGGCATAATGTGCCGTTCTTTGCAGTAACACACACCCTCCCAACCCTCCGTTGAGTCAAATCCATCAGGGCCAGCTCGTGACCTAAGGCTAACGGCTGATGGGTGAATGATCCAATACTTACGCGGCTCTCCTCTTGGCTACACGTCCACTGGACCGCGAGGCCAATCGAGCGGCACGCTTGGTCGATGTCGCTCTACGAAGAGCGGGAGCAGGTGAGCCTCGACGAAGCCTGCTGACGATTCGAAATTCTCGTTGTATGGCGGTGTGATCGACTGGATAGCCAACTTGCTTTTTCTGACTTCCAGGCATAGCCTTACCGAAGAAAGGTCCATAGGAAGGAGGCACGCATGGCAAAGGCCAAAGCCGAGGCGTTAGAGTTGATCAAGCAGTTACCTGATGACGTGACCACCGGCGGAATTATGGAAGAGTTATTCTTTAAGCAACAGGTCGAAAAAGGCCTTGAAGACGTAGCCGAGGGTCGAATCCTCACCCATCAAGAGCTGAAAGAAAGAATCGCCCGATGGCGCAAGTCCGCTGGTCGCTGACCGCCGGCACGGATCTCCAGGAGATCGAAGACTTCATCGCGCGCGATTCCGTCCTTCATGCAATTACCTTTGTCGAACGTATCGTTGAATCCGCAGAGACACTCCTCAACAATCCCCATATCGGACGTGTCGTTCCCGAGTTCAACCGCCAAGACCTTCGAGAAGTTCTGTATAGGGGATACCGAATCGTGTACCTCGTGCAGAACGACGCGGCCCTCATTCTACGCGTCGTGCACGGCGCACGAGATTTGCTCAAACTAACCCGGCGAGAACCTTGGGATCTAGGCAACTAGCAGACGCAGCCCAATCCTGAAAACGCAGCTACGCTTTCGATTGAACCGTCGGTGAGGCGTCTGAATCCGCGGCCTTGCCGCTTTCTTCCCCGGCAGGCTTCTCTTCTTCCGGCACATCGAACCACTGCACCAGCATCTCGTCCCACCAGGGTTCAGTGACTTCCTGGCCTGGATCAGTTCCTAAAAACGCCACGTCCTCTTTCTTGACCGTCGAACCGACGAGTTGGGGCTGGAACTTGGCGCGGTCGATGACTTCCCTGGTCGCATAGCCGCCGATGATCCAGGAGTCCGGATCGGCCCGGCGGGACTTATAGGCCTTCAGTCCGAGCTTGAGATACATGAAGATCTGCTGCTGGATAGGATCAGTGACTCCGGATTGCGGCAGACCGAGGGTCTTTTCGATACGTTTCCGCCACTGCCGATCGTCATAGCGCGACGTAATCAGCTGAAGCATTTTCTTTCCCAACTCGGCATTCAGCGGCATGATGGATTCCTTGTATGGCTACAGTCGATTTGCGAGGCTGATCAACATGACATTCCGGCGAGGCCGCAGGGAGACGGACGACTGAGAACCAAGCTGGAGGTCATGTTCATCAGCCGAGATGTTGTTTGAAGAAGGCTTTGGTCCTGCCCCAGGCATCTTTCGCCGCCTCCGGCCGATAGACGGATGGGTCTGTATCGCGGAAGAACGCATGCGGGGCGCCGGGGTACGTCTTGATCTCACCGGGCTTGTTGTATTTCTTCAGCGCCGCCGCCAGCCGCTGCACATCGGCCTTCGTAATCCACCCGTCGTCTTCTCCATAGAGATAGAGCACCGGCGCCGATAGCTGCTGGAGTGGTGCGTCAGGATTCGGAACCTGGCCATAAAAGGGAACCGCCGCTTTGATCGCGGGATTCACACAGGGGAGCATCAATGCGTAGGAACCGCCCATGCAGAAACCTGTGACACCGATCCTCGTCCCATCGACTTCCGGAGCTGATTTGAGATAGGCCACGGTCGCATTCAAGTCGTTGAGCCCATCCTCTTGCTTGAGGGTGTTCATCAGTTTTCCCGCCTCACCGGCATCGGTCGTGAGCGCATGGCCCAGCCGCGAGTACAGGTCCGGCGCAATCGCCACATAGCCTTCGGCTGCATACCGCCTGGCGATATCCTTGATGTGGTCGGTGAGCCCCCACCACTCCTGGATGATGATGACAGCGGGCCGCCGCTCCTTGGTATTCGGAGCCGCGACGAACGCCTTCATCGTGACGTTGCCGCTCGGATACTGGACTGTAGTTTCCCTGATTGATTCAGCCATGGGTCACCCCTCTTGGAGAAGAGCCGATGGCTGATAGCCGATTGCACGAGCCCAGCAGCTCTTAGCTGATTTCATGCCATCAGCCATCGGCTATACGCCATCAGCTTTTAGTTACCCGCGACCATCATTTCCGTAATTTTGACCGTCGGACTGGCAATGCGGCCGCGGAACACCAAATCACTGCCGACCATTTCAATGTGCTTAAACATTTCTTTCAGATTGCCTGCAATGGTGATTTCTTCCACCGGGTAGGTCAACTCGCCGTTTTCGATCCAGAACCCGCAGGCCCCCCGCGAATAATCGCCGGTCACCATATTGATCCCGAACCCGATCAAGTCGGTCACGTAGAGCCCTTCCTTCACCGAGCCGATGATGTCTTCCGGACTCTTCAGTCCGGGAACGAGATAAAAGTTCGTCGGGCCGACGGAAGGACTCTCACCCACGCTCCGTGCAGCATTCCCCGTTGAGGATAAGCCAAGCTTCTTTCCAGAATAGGTGTCGAGCAGGTAGCTCTTCAGCACACCCCGTTCGACGATCGTATTCTTGCGGGTCGCCAATCCTTCGCCGTCGAACGGGCGGGACCCCAGCCCTCCTGCCATACGGCCATCATCGTACACGGTGATCAGGTCGGAGGCGATCGTCTGGCCCAGTTGATCGAGCAAAAACGAGGCCCGCTTGTAGAGGCCGTAGCCGGAGACGGCGCTGCAGAGATTCGCCAGCAGGCTGCCGGCCGTCTCTTGATCGAACACCACCGGCACGCGCTTCGTCGCCACCTTGCGGGCGCCCAGCCGGCGAACCGCCCGCTTCGTCGCTTCCTGCCCGATCGATTCTGCCGACGCCAATCGCGAAAACTTGCGCTGCACTTCATACCAGGCATCCCGCTGCATCGCGCCTGTCCCGGGATCGGTCGCAATCGGCGAGACCGACAGAGAATAACTGGAACTCTTGTACGACCCGACAAAGCCATGGCTATTGGCGAGCACCACCCGGCCGGACGACGAATCGAACTCGGCGCCTTCGGAATTCGTCACGCGCGGATCGGCGGCGAAGGCCGCGGCCTCGCCTCGCTTGGCCCACTCGATTTGCGTTTCTGTGCCGAGAGTCGTGTCGTCATAGAGATCGAGGTCCGGCCAATCCCGCGCCATCTGCAACGCATCGGGCAACCCGGAGACCTGATCCTCGACAACAGCCTTCGCCAGTGTGCAGGTTTCAGACACGAGCCGTTCGAGCGATTCTTTTGAAAAATCGGAGGTCGAGGTTGTCGCCGAACGCTTTCCGACGAACACGCGCAAGCCCAGCCGCTTTTCTCTCGCCTTGGTCAAACGATCGACGGCACCCACCCGCACTTGCACCGAGAAGGTCTCGCCGTCGGCCACCACGATATCGGCTTCGGTCGCTCCGCAGTCCTTGGCACGGGCCAGCACATCTGACGCCAGCTGGTCATAGGTGCCGTTGGTTGCTTCGATGACGTTCCCTGGCTGTTGTTTTTGAATCATTACTACTCCCGTCATTCGTCAATCGTCATGCGTCAAACGATAAACTCAATTGCCACGCTTGATGAGTGACGGTTGACGATTTACGTCCCTTACCCCTGCGTTCCACCGACCGTAATTTCGTCGATCTTGAGAGTCGGCAGACCGACCCCGACCGGCACCGACTGGCCATCTTTCCCACAAGTTCCGATCCCGTTGTCGAGCTTCAGATCGTGCCCGACCATCGACACCTTGGTCAGGATTTCCGGCCCGTTTCCGATCAGCGTGGCTCCCTTCACCGGTTTGGTGATCTTGCCGTCTTCGATCAGATAGGCTTCGCTGGCGGAAAACACAAACTTCCCGTTGGTAATATCGACCTGCCCGCCTCCGAAGGACACGGCATAGAGCCCCTTTTTGACTGAACGGACAATGTCCTGAGGGTCCGACTCGCCTGCCAGCATGAAGGTGTTCGTCATGCGCGGCAAAACCACGCTTTGATAACTCTCGCGTCGGCCATTGCCCGTGAGGGCGATGCCCATAAGGCGTGCGTTCAGCTTGTCGGTAATATAGCCGCGGAGGATGCCCTTCTCGATCAGTGTCGTGCAGCCCGTGGGCGTGCCTTCATCATCCATATTCAACGACCCGCGCCGGAACGGCAATGTTCCGTCGTCCACGATCGTGCAGACATCGGAAGCCACACGCTTCCCGATCAAGTTTGAAAAGGCCGACGTTTTCTTTCGGTTGAAATCCGCCTCCAGCCCATGACCGATCGCTTCATGCAGCAGAATGCCGGGCCACCCCCCGGCTAACACCACCGGCATGACGCCGGCCGGAGCGTCGACGGCGGACAGATTCAAAATCGCTTCGCGCGCGGCTTCCCGCGCATATCCCAGATGGCGGCTCCCCTCACGATACCATTCGAAGCCGACTCGTCCGCCTCCGCCGTAACTCCCGACCTGGCGATTGCCGTTCTCCTCGGCAATGCAGGTGATTTGCAAGCGAGAGAGCGGCTGAACATCGCCGACGAGGGTACCATCTGATGTCGCCACCGCCACAACTTTGTATTCGGTATTGAAGGACGCCATGACATTCTTGATGCGGGGGTCGTACCGCCTGGCTTCGGCATCGATTTCGTTCAACAGGGCCACTCGCTCAGGGGTGGCCGCTTCGGCTCGGGCCCGCTCCACCGGATACAGATCTCTCGTCGGCCGTGTCTGCGTGGGCGCCGGGACCGCCCGATCCCCTTTGGGAGAATTGGCGATGTACCGCGCCGTATCCGCCGCAATCTCCAAATCTTTCTTCGTCAGTTCGTCCGAGTATGCGAACCCGGTTTTTTCTCCCGCAGTCGCCCGCACCCCGACGCCTTGAGAAATACTCTTGGACGCGCGTTTGACAAGGCCCTCTTCCATCGACACCGACTCCGAGACCCGCGACTCGAAGTACAAATCCGCATAATCGACATCCCGCACACTGAGCCGATCAAGTGCGTGCTGAGCTTCGAGTTCCGTGACACCGAACGTAGCCAATTGGACCTGATTCGTCATCGTTCCACTCTTTCTCCAAAATTCGCGCGAGCCGGAAGTATAGCCCATTCATTTCCGCAGCCGCAATGCAACGGATTCCAATTTTCTGCCCTCTTCACGTATTTCTCCTGAATTGTTTGACATTCGGCACCCCCAACAGTAGACTTCCCTCACTCCACTCAATCTTCTCTATGCTGTGAGGAGTATTGTCACAATTCCATGGCACACCAGTCAGCCTTGACCTTCGACCAGCTCTCAGAACGTGAATTAACCGCTAAGTTGGAGCCGGAACTCTTGCCGAAGCATGTCGCCGTCATTATGGACGGCAACGGACGGTGGGCCGAACTCCGAGGCCTTCCCCGCATTGCGGGCCATCGCGAAGGCATCAACTCCGTCAGAGACATGATCTCGCAATGCCTGGAACTCGGCATCCAGGCCCTGACGATCTACGCGTTTTCACAGGAGAATTGGAATCGGCCCACCCAGGAAATCAGCGCCCTGATGGGCCTCCTGGAACACTATCTTTCCACTGAACGAGCCAGCCTGATCGAGCAACAGGTCCGCTTCCGGGCAATCGGGCGCCTCGAACTGCTTCCAGAATCGGCCCAACATTGGGTGCGCACCACCGAACAAGACACCGCGAATCTCGACAAAATGGTGCTCACCGTCGCCTTGAGCTACGGGGGCCGCGCGGAAATCGTCGATGCAGTCAGAGGACTGCTTGCCGATGTCCAGTCCGGGACGATCGAGGCGGACCAGATCGATGAAGCCCTACTCCAGCAACACCTGTATACGCATCCGCTCCCTGATCCGGATTTGCTCATTCGAACCAGTGGAGAAACGCGAATCAGCAATTTTCTTCTCTGGCAGCTGGCCTATACGGAACTCTGCTTTACCCCGACATTATGGCCGGACTTCCGCCGGCGCGAGTTCTTGATGGCGCTGCTGGAGTATCAAAAGCGTGAGCGCCGGTTCGGCCGAGTCTTGAGCGCCATGCCGTCGTAATCCTCGTGAGACTCTCGTCTGCCACCGACACCACCACACAGTCAGACCACTTGTGACCACACCATCAGCCGGCACTCGACGATTTGATCTCCGGCGCGTCTATACCGCCGGTCTCCTTATTCCAGGGGTATACATTATTATCCGCTATCTTCCCCCCTGGTGCCTGACGCTGCTCCTCATGGCCGGCGGATTCTTGGCCTTGATGGAACTGTACCGGATCTGTTTTCAGTCCCGCCCGAACCATCTGCTGATCGGTGCAGGCCTGGCCATCTCGGCTCTGGTGCTGGCCAGGCATCATGTGCCCTTCGGCTTGATGGAGATTCTAGCTGTTACCGCACTGGCCCTGCCGGCCGCAATGATGCTCTCACCCGGACCATTCGAACGCCGGCTGAAAGATCTGGCCATTACGGCATTCGGGGTGTTGTACGTGGGGTTTACATTGAGTACGATCGTATCGACTCGCGCATTGCCGGCGGGCGAGTTGTTTGTCCTCTTCGTGGCCATTGTCACCTGGGCGGCAGACACCGGCGCCTATTACGCCGGGACACTGTGGGGCAAGCATCTGCTCGCGCCCTCGGTGAGTCCGAAGAAAACCATCGAGGGGGTCGGCGGCGGCCTTATCCTGGCCGTCGGCGCAGCTCTGGCTGCCTGCGCCTGGTTCGTACCGCAGCTCTCGCTGGTCGATGCCCTCATCCTCGGTCTGCTCCTGACCGTGGCGGGCCTGCTCGGCGATCTCTGGGAGTCGGGGATCAAGCGTCGCGTCGGGGTCAAAGACTCTGGGAGCATTTTGCCCGGCCATGGTGGTATGCTGGACCGACTCGATAGTCTCTTGTTCACCGCCCCCACCTTCTACTACTATGTGACCTGGGTGCGTGGCATCTCACCATCCCTATGAAAGAGGAGAGGACATGAAGTCCATCATTATCCTGGGCTCGACCGGATCGATCGGAACCAATACCCTCGATATCGTCCAACGGTTCCCGGAAGATTTTCGGGTCGTCGGACTGACGGCAGGCGGCAACGTCGAAAAACTCGAAGCGCAAATCCGTGCGTTCAATCCCCAAGTCGTCGCCGTCTCCACGGAATCCTCCGCCGCGACGCTCCGAACACGATGTGCCGGTCTTCCGGTCGAAATTCTGGCCGGCGAGGAAGGCATCGCTCAAGTGGCCGCCATGCCGGGAGCCGAGCTCGTAATTTCAGCCATTGTAGGGGCCGCCGGACTCCTCCCGACTCTGGCCGCGATTCGCAGCGGCAAACACATCGCTCTGGCCAACAAAGAACCCATGGTCATGGCCGGCAAGTTGATGCAGGAAGAGGCGCGCAAGCACGGCGTCCGGATCTTCCCCGTCGACAGTGAACATAGCGCGATTTTTCAGTCCCTCGAAGGCCATCGACTGGAAGACGTTCGGCGGCTGATCTTGACGGCCTCCGGCGGCGCCCTTTGGACACTGACGAAAGCGCAGCTGCAAGACGTGACACCGGAGCGGGCGCTTCAGCATCCGAACTGGAAAATGGGCTCGAAAATCACGATCGACTCGGCCACCTTGATGAACAAAGGGTTGGAAGTAGTGGAAGCCCGCTGGCTGTTCGACATCCGCGAATCCCGCATCGACGTCCTGATCCACCGGGAAAGCATCATCCATTCACTGGTCGAGTACGAGGACCGATCGATGATCGCCCAACTGGGGCTGCCCGATATGCGGACGCCGATTTCTTATGCGATGCGGTATCCGGAGCGCATGCCGCTGGATTTGCCGTCACTGGATTTGACCGAAGTCGGAAAACTGACCTTCTGCAAACCGGACCACGATCGGTTCCCATGTCTCAACCTCGGCTACGAATCGCTTCGGATCGGGGGCACCATGCCCGCGGCCATGAATGCCGCCAATGAAGTCGCTGTCGACGCATTCCTCAATGGCGGCCTCCGGTTCATCGAAATCGCCGATGTCATCCGTAATACGATGCACGCCTATACCCATCGAGAGATCACCGGCCTTGAGGATGCACTGGAAGCCGACCGCTGGGCCAGAGAGAAAGCGGGGTCCCTTGTCCATGCATTGCCGCGCTGACAGAAAATATATGAATTCTGAAAGATCAATGTTACAGTTACCGTAGTTTCCCCATATTCACACTGGACGATCACGATGTTATCCGCTTTTACCTGGTCACCCGACACCCTTTGGCTGCTGATGCAGAAAGCCTGGTGGTTTCTCGTCGTTCTTGGTGTGCTCGTCGCCTTCCATGAACTCGGCCATTTTCTCGCCGCCCGATGGGTCGGCGTGAAGGTTCTAAAATTCTCGATCGGCTTCGGCCCCAAATTGTTCGGACGGCAGGCCGGGGAAACGGAATATTTATTGTCGGCTATTCCGCTGGGCGGCTATGTCAAACTGTTCGGCGAGGACGAAGCGGAAGCCACGACGCCGGAAGACCGGCGGCGATCGTTTGTCCATCAAGGCCTCTGGGGAAAAGTGCTCATCGTCGCGGCAGGCCCAGGATTCAATTTCATCCTCGCCTATTTGATCTTTGCCGGATGGCTCTCAACAGGAGCTCCGCTGTTTGTACCGACCTTCCGCGATCTCAGCGCCGATATCGAAGCCCTGGTCCCGGGATCACCGGCAGCGGTGGCAGGAATGGAAATCGGCGACCGGGTCGTTTCGGTCAACGGCAAGGATATCTCCACCAAAACCGAGTTGCTCGATGCGGTGGCAAAGAGCAACGGGCAGCCGATTGCGCTCGGAATTCGCCGCGATGGGCAGGCCAAACCGATAACCGTCACACCCCAACTGGTCCCCGGAGAACCTGCGGCCGGTGAAGAACCGCTCTATACGATCGGTGTCGAAGAAATGCCTCCGCTCGTGACGTCGGTCATGCACGGTCTTCCCGCTTCTATGGCCGGATTCCAACCCGGCGACCGGGTCGTCAGCATCGAAGGACAGACCATTTATACCTGGGCCCAGATGACAACACGGGTCAAGGAACACCCGCAGAAACCGTTGCGTATGGAGGTTCTCCGCGATGGACAGCGTATCGCCCTCACGGTAACTCCGGCGGTCGAGAAGGTCACTGCGAACGGACAAACCATCGAAATCGGAAAAATCGGCATCTCCGGACCCGGCCGCTCGTTGATGCGGTCCGACAATGCGCTGGAGGCGGTCTACCATGGATTGGGGGCGACCTGGGGATGGACCGAACTGACTGCGATCGGTCTGTATAAAATGATTGTCGGCGATATTTCGAGCAAGAATATCGGCGGACCGCTCACAATCGCCAATATCTCCGGTGAAGCCGCCGCTCAGGGCGCGTCCAGCGTCGTGTTCTTGATCGCGATCTTGAGCATTAACCTCGGCGTCCTCAACCTGCTGCCGATCCCTATTCTCGACGGCGGCCACTTGCTCTTTTTCTTGATTGAAGGCATTCTGCGCAAACCGCTCGGCGAGCGCCAGCGGGAAATCGCGCAACAAGCGGGGCTGGTCCTGCTGGTCGGCGTCATGATCTTTGCCTTCTGGAACGATTTGGAACGAATCTTCTCCCGCTAAGCCTCCATGAAAACTTCTCAGCTGCTCATCCCTACTCTGCGGGAAGATCCCGGTGAGGCCGAAACCGTCAGCCACCGCCTTATGCTGCGCGCCGGGCTGATCAGAAAAACCGCGGCCGGCATCTATACCTATCTTCCACTGGGTCTACGGGTCATCCGGAAAATCGAACAGATCATTCGGGAAGAAATGAATCGGGCCGGCGCGCAGGAGCTGCTGATGCCCATCGCCTCCCCGGCCGAATTATGGAAAGAGACCGGCCGCTGGGAATACTACGGCAAAGAACTCCTTCGCTTCAAAGACCGTCACGAGCGCGACTTCTGCCTCGGCCCCACGCATGAAGAGGTCATCACCGATCTGTTCAGGCGTGAAGTGCGGTCCTACCGGCAGTTGCCGCTGAACTTTTACCAGATTCAGACGAAGTTTCGCGATGAAATCCGTCCCCGATTCGGGCTGATGCGCGGGCGTGAATTCATCATGAAAGATGCCTACAGTTTCGATGGCGACGAAGCCGGCGCCAGGGCCAGTTACCAGAAGATGTATGACGCCTATACCAGAATCTTCACACGATGCGGCCTTACCTTTCGGGCAGTCGAAGCCGATACGGGCTTGATCGGAGGCGATGTCTCGCACGAGTTCATGGTCTTGGCTGAAACCGGCGAAGCCACAGTGGCCTATAGCGACCACGGCTCCTATGCCGCCAATCTTGAACGGGCGGAAGTCCTTCCGCCGTCAGATATCGACGACACCCCGTTGCGTCAATTGACCCCGGTCACCACCCCACATTGCCGGACGGTTGAAGAAGTCACGGCGTTCCTGAAGATTGCTCCCCGGCAATTGGTCAAAACCCTGATCTACGCCGCGGACAAAGAGACCGTCGCCGTGCTCATTCGAGGGGATCATGAACTCAATGAAGTCAAGCTTGCCAGGCTGCTGCATGCGACGGAAGTACGGCTGGCCGAACCAGAGGCTGTCAAAAGCCTCACGGGCGCGCCCGTGGGATTCGCCGGTCCTGTCGGACTGCCGGGAGTGCGTATCGTAGCGGATCATGCGGTCCACGGAACGAGAAACCTCGTCGTCGGAGCGAACCGAGCCGACACGCACTATGTGGATGCCAATTGGGACCGCGATTTCAAGGTCGATCAATTCGCGGACCTTCGCAATGCGCAGACCGGCGACCCTTCGCCGCGCGGAACCGGTTCGTTGACGCTTGCCAAAGGCATCGAAGTCGGACAAGTCTTTCTTCTTGGCACGAAATACAGCAAGAGCATGAATGCGACAATCCTGGACGAGAAGGGCCAAGAACGCCTTGCCGTCATGGGTTGTTACGGCATCGGCGTCGGCCGCACTGCGGCGGCGGCGATTGAGCAGAACCACGACGACAAAGGCATCATCTGGCCGTTTCCAATCGCTCCCTTCCATGTCCATCTCCTGCCCGTCAGTCAATCGGCAACGACCGCCGAGGCCGCAGCCCGCCTCTATGAAGAGTTGCTCGCAGGAGGGTTCGAAGTTCTGTGGGACGATCGCAATGACCGAGCCGGAGTCAAATTCAACGATGCCGATTTGATCGGCGCGCCTTTCCAAATCGTGGTGGGCGACAAAGGACTGGCTGATGGCGTCGTGGAGGTGAAAGTTCGGCGGAGCGGAGTGAAGACCCGCGTTGCTCCGTCGGACGTCGTTGCCCACCTCCGTACCGCATCCGTCAGCGCCGGCTGACGCACTCTATAAACTCTCCCTTCAGGACTATCGCCGCTCCACATTTCCTTTTTCCCCATTCACGCTCAGCCCATTTTCCCTCGAACAAAGTTGGCTTTTCCTTGCCTTCCCGCCCTATTGGGCTAAACTGAAACACGGTTCCCAGACGAGAACCCGTTCTCGGCTCATCCTGCACGAGACTGTCGCACTGGCCTTCGGATCTCACGATCGATCAGGCCATAAGGAGCTCACAAGGTACGCGCATGGCTCAGAACCTTGAAGATCTGCAACTCCGGGTCGAACGCACGGAACACGTCAAGCGGATTATCACTCAGATCCAGGCCGCCAACAATCTTGACCACATTATTCTGGACCTTCACAAAGACATTCTGAGCCTCTTCGATGCCGAAGACGTGACGCTGTTCGTCTTCGATCCGGAAAAGAAAGAGATCTTCTCAAAAGTCCCCAGCCTCGATACCGTCGAAGAGGTCCGTACTCCCATCACCGAACAAAGTCTGCCGGGCTTCTGCGCCAAATACCTTCGCCCCGTCAACATCGTCGACGCCTACAACGCTGCGGAACTCAAGACGATCCATCCCTCCCTGCTTCATGACAACGCATACGACAAGCGCACCGGATTCAAAACCAAGCAAGTACTGACCTACCCCATCGTCGCCGATAACAAATATCTGATGGGTGTTCTCCAGCTCCTGAACAAAAAAAACGGGACCCGCTTCACGAGAAAAGATGAAGAAGCCGTCGCAGAAATCGCGAAGGCGATCGGCACCGCGTTCTTCAATCTCCGGAAGGCGGTCAAAAAGAATCCGACCAGGTTCGATCTCCTGCTGAGCAGCAGCCGTATCACACAGAACGATCTCGATAATGCCCTGGCCGAATCGCGAAAGGCCAACGGCGATCTCGAAAGCATTCTCATCGAGAAATATAAGATTCCGAAGATCGACCTCGGGAAATCGCTCGCACAATTCTACAAGTGCCCCTACATCGAATACAGTGAACGCACACTCGTCGACATCGAACTGCTCAAAAATCTCAACGTCGACTACCTGAAGAAAAACCATTGGATGCCGCTGAAGCGGGATCGTGCATCCGTTGAAATATTGACCGACGACCCGGGCAATCTCGACCGGGTACAAGACATCAAGCGGACATTCCCCGGCCTCACTATCCGTTTCGCCGTGAGTCTTCGGCGGGACATCGCACAATTCCTCGGCTCTTCGACAGGGGCAGGGGACACGGGAGGGCGCAAACTCGACGAAAACGTCTCCGACATTCTCGGTGAACTCGTCACCGAAGCGCAGGCCGAGGCCACGGAGGAGGCCGCCGGATCAGGGCTGGACGAAAACGACAGCGCGATCGTGCGCCTGGCCAACCAGATTATCGCCGACGCCTACCGGCAAAATGCATCGGATATCCATATTGAGCCGTACGGAGAAAAGCGCGAGACGCTCGTTCGTTTCCGGGTGGACGGCGACTGTTTCGAATATATGAAGATTCCCCAGAGTTACCGGCGCGCCATTGTCTCACGGCTCAAGATCATGGCCAGTTTGGACATCGCAGAACGCCGCAAGCCTCAGGACGGAAAAATCAAATTCAAGCTCAGCGAGTCGAGAGAAATCGAGCTTCGTGTCGCAACCCTTCCCACAGCCGGATATAACGAAGACGTGGTCATGCGCATTCTGGCGGCCAGCGAGCCTCTGCCTCTCGACAAAATGGGATTCTCCGACCGCAATCTCAAGGAGCTCAAAGCCATCTCTGAAAAACCCTACGGCATCATTCTCTGCGTAGGGCCGACCGGATCCGGAAAAACGACCACTCTTCACTCCGTCCTTGGAAACATCAACACACCGGATATTAAAATCTGGACAGCGGAAGACCCGGTCGAAATCACACAATACGGGCTGCGCCAGGTGCAGGTTCAACCGAAGATCGGCTTCACATTCGCCACGGCCATGCGTGCATTCCTCCGCGCCGATCCCGATGTCATCATGGTCGGAGAAATGCGGGATAAGGAAACTGCCGATACGGGCATTGAGGCCTCTCTCACCGGCCACTTGGTTTTGAGCACCTTGCATACGAACAGCGCGGTTGAAACCGTCACCCGGTTGCTCGATATGGGCTGCGATCCGTTCAGCTTTGCGGATGCGATGCTCGGTGTGCTCGCGCAACGTCTCGCCCGCCGTATTTGTAAGGATTGCAAGGAACAGTATGTCGGAACCCCTGAGGAATACGCCGCCCTCAGGGCGGCGTACGGGGAGGAGTATTGGGACAAGCTCGACATCAAGCAAGACGCTACGTTTCGCTTGTCGCGGGGCAAGGGATGCGAGACGTGCAACCGATCTGGATTCAAAGGCCGCGTCGCCCTGCACGAATTGCTGCTCGGGTCCGATCAGATGAAGCGCATGGTCCAGCAGAAGGCCCGTACTGAGGATATGCTTAAGACCGCCCTAGCGGAAGGCATGACCACCCTCATGCAAGACGGCATACAGAAGGTACTTCAGGGCCTCACCACCCACAAGGAAGTCAAGGCGGTCGCCATCAAATAGCACGGAACCGCGCAAGACACCGCGACTGGTCACGAGGATGTCCCTCCGGCTGCGGCACAAGCCGGACGGCGCACGAAATACTGCGATCGGCACCTTGTCTCTACGCGGCTCTTCACCTCATCTCTTCATCTTTCCTTCGTATTTCTGTACAATTTCAACGCCATGGTTCAAGAGACCTGAAGGAGATTCGCTCATGCGGTGTCTTCGTATTTCTGCAGCACTCGTGCCGCTGTTGCTGTCCGGCTGCGAAACAACCGACAAAACGCTTTCGACGGCGGAGCAATTACTCCGATCAACCACAGGCCGAACAGTGGTCGATCTCGCACAGGGAAAAGCTCCCAAGCAAATCCTCAAGGAGCGGGTGGAGATCTACCAGAGAAATCCTGAAGCGGCCATACGGGATCTACGGGCCGTACAACGAGACTTTGAAACTCTCATGGAAGCCTTGACAGGCAAGGTGAGAAAGACATGGGGCGAGAAAGAAGTCAAACTTCCGGAACAGAAGCGCTACGTAAAATACACTCAGAACTATATGAGCCGGGCAGTCGTCGATTTCGACAAAGGGACTGTGCTCATTGAAACACTCGATGAGAAACAACCGAAAAACAGCCTCAAAAACGCCATCGTCACAACCATCTTAACACCGAATGACCCTCGAGCCGTCGATCTCTTTTCCGACAAGGCCGTGTCGCTCACGGGCGACAAAGCCCCCTATCTCCTGGGACTCGTCACGGATCACCAAAACAACCCCATTCGGACACCGGAAAGCGCCGAACGATTTGCCGACTACATAATCGAGCACCAGGCTAAAACTCGATCTGTGGACCTGAACGGTGTTTCGAAGACCGCACTGTTTGCAACCATTCCGATGGTCGCAAACTTCAACAACCGGCAGGCCGATAAATACCGGCCTGTCGTCAACAGATTCGCCGAACAGTACCGTATCAGTCCAAGCCTTGTCTTCGCCGTGATCAGAACGGAAAGCAATTTCAATCCCTTTGCAGTAAGCTCCGCTCCGGCCTATGGTCTGATGCAGCTCGTGCCGACGAGCGGAGGCCGGGAGGCCTTTCGCAAGGTCAAAGGCCAAGACACAGCGCCCTCGCGCGATTATCTCTTCGACCCTGAAAACAACATCGAGTTAGGCGTCGCCTATCTGAATGTTCTGTCGTATACCCAGCTGGAACAGATCGACAATACAATCTCACGAGAATACTGTGTGATTTCGGCATACAATACCGGGCCACGCAATGTATTCAAAGCATTCGCTTCCGACTCTGTCTCCGCAATCAACTCTATTAATGGACTCGAGCCACCCGCAGTCTATGACCGGTTGCGTGGCAATCTTCCCTACCAGGAAACCAGAGAGTATCTGGTCAAGGTCGTGACCTTCCGCAAACAATTCGTCGCTCCGACAGAGAACACCCCTTAGGCGCCTGTCCGACATGAGCCGTTCTCTACAGAAACCGTGCGGTATTGGGTGTCACCTCGGCCAACCAAAGGCCCTGAATCTACGGATAGACGCAGGAAGCGAGGGGAAGTGTATACACGAGTGAAGTCTGTGGCACGAAGATAATCAAGAAGCAGGCACGGCAATATGCTTCGATGAATAGTCCATAAATTTCTGCAACCGCGTATCGACCGCTGGTGAAATCCCGTCGAATTCCACGCCATAAGTCTGCTCCTTACCCCACCGCACTGTTGCAAGCTCGATGAATGTCGCAGACGGATGATTGGGCAGCTGCAGGCTCAGCGTGATTCGATCGCCCGGCGAGATGACGGCCTCGGTCATCACGCGGGCACCCTTTGTGGAAACATCGTAGACAACGCCCAAATCCCCGGGATCGACGGCCGGCCACCGGCGCTTCAGGCCGACAACAGAAAATGAGCACGGGAAGGGCGCCGAAACACGAACGCGGGGATGCCGTCGCAATTGAGTAACCGCCTGCCCGGGTGTCGGCACAGCGCGCTTCTTGTCCATGCGCTCCTACTCCTTCTCCATCGTCGTAATCGCCATGTATTTACTCAATCGGCTCAGCGTCGATTGAGAGAGCGTTCTGAAAGCAAGCCCGTAAATCTGATCCTTTTCCCAACGGACCGTTGCAACCTTGATTGTCGCCGGTGAAATCTGTTTGGGCAGTTGCAGGGTCAGCGCCACCATATCCCCCGGCTTCAGTACCGCCTCGGTACTCACCCGCACTCCCCGGAGTGAAAGATCATAGACGACTCCGACACCTTTGTGAGAATTGCGGAGCCACCCGTTGATGTTGGACAGCAACGGCGCAAATGAACAGCTGAAGGGCGTGGGAATCCGAACCCGCGGATAGCGGCGGAACTTATTGAGAACACCGACTCGATGATGCGTGGCCTGCATGCGAAATCAGCCTCGTGAACGTCACTCTACCTCACGAGGCTGATTTCATGAACCGTTTTCAGGTTTTATGCACGGATCAGTGGTGGACACTGCGCGCAGGCTGTGCCGATCCATAGTGTGGGCGACGGCGACCGACGCTGCCACGGGAAGGCCCTGACGATGTCTGATCATTCCGGCGCACACCCCCGGCCCTCACATGCGATGCCGGTGCCGGAGCGCTGCTGCCGGGAGCAAGAGGAACCGCATGGCCCAACAGGCGTTCGATATCCTGTAATTGCTGATGATCCTCTCTGGTCACAAAACTCGTGGCCCGTCCGGTAGTCTTCATTCGAGCCGTTCGCCCGATACGATGCACATAATCTTCCGGACAGTTGGGCAGATCAAAATTGATGACATGGCCGATGTTTGCCACGTCGATCCCGCGTGCGGCAATATCCGTCGCCACCAATACACGAAAGGTCCCGCGCTTAAACCCTTCCAGAGCCGCCCGTCGCTGGGACAAGCTGCGATCCCCGTGCAGCACGGCCACCCGATGTCCTGCGCTCCCCAACATGCGTCCCAACCGATCGGCCCGATGTTTCGTCCTGGTAAACACAAGCGCCGTGTCCTTATCCGATCCTAACAGCGACAAGAGAAGATCACCCTTGGCGTCATGCGAGATATGATGGATCGCCTGCGTAATGCCATCGGCCGTCGT
The DNA here is from genome assembly GCA_046604365.1 of Nitrospira sp. Lineage (GTDB taxonomy): Bacteria > Nitrospirota > Nitrospiria > Nitrospirales > Nitrospiraceae > Nitrospira_D. Next base: position 108,016 of record JBJACV010000011.1, on the reverse strand, counting down.
GGCGGATGGAGCGACCATCACACGCACAGGATTGTTGACACTTGCTTGAACCAATCGCGCCAGATCCGTCGGCAATGTCGCCGAAAATAGCAGCGTCTGCCGTTCTTCCGGCAAGGCATCCAGAATCTGGTTGATTTGCGGCGCGAAGCCCATATCCAGCATGCGATCGGCTTCATCCAGGACCAACATTTTGATGGACGACAACAGAATGTTGCCGCTCCACATGTGATCGAGCAAACGACCCGGCGTCGCCACTAAAATCTCCGGCCGCTGCCGCAGGCCTCGCACTTGCGCCTGCATATCCGCGCCTCCCACGATGACGGTGGCTGAGATGCGACGGCTCCGGCCGAGCTTCTCGATCGTCGTCAGGGTCTGCAACGCGAGCTCCCGCGTCGGCGCCAGGATCAACGCTTGCGGCTGCCCTTTCGGCAGCGCAGCGAGCCGCTCGACCATCGGGATGACAAACGCCGCGGTCTTTCCCGTTCCAGTCTGCGCGCAACCGATAACATCACGCCCGGCAAGCGCCGGCGGAATGGCTTGTTCCTGGATGGGAGTTGGGGAAGAAAACCCTGCCGCAGCAAGGTCCTGTAAAATCGCCTCGGATAGACCGAGGGCATTAAAATTGGAATGAACAGACGTATCCACTGCACTATCCTTTCAGTTTGATCGCATTATGACGGGATCAGAGAACCGAGGGGAGACACAACCGGGAAGTGGTGCAACTCCGAACTGGACCTGGTCGCGATGCGATCGCGAAGTCCGTTATGGCTAAAACATCTCCTTCACCGGACTACTGCGAGGGAAATGTAGACACACCATACAGGATGAGGATCCTCACGTCAACTTGTCTTCGATAGTTTGAACGGACCGGGCTATGTGCGTGCCGCGCACTGTGATTTCAGCTCAACCCGATACATACCCAATTGACACCAGCTCATCGGGATGTTTGACTCCCTCATGACGCACCTGTTAGAGTGTACATTCACTCGTCGTATTGTCTTCTTCCGGCACTCCTCATACCTATTCTCCGTCCGTCAGTCTCTGTCGCAACACCGCTCTCTGACGCTCATCCAACCGTGGATGACACAGGCTGCTTTTCACGCAGGTGAAATGTACCATTGCCGGTATTGAATCAGAGGGTCGTTTTCCTCCGTCAGGTATGTTCCTGGCTAGGATCTCACGTCCGCGAAAAGGGGTCTTTCTATGAATCTCTCCTCTGTCTGGAAAAATCGCAAAAGAGCAAAGAAAACTTCCATCCGCAAACCGAAAATCCGCTGGCAATTGCTGGGGCTCACTGATCCCAAGTCCGTCGACAATACATCTTCCATCGAAACTATCCGGCGGGAAGTCTCTTCTCTGGCAAGACATAGCTTTGGACCCAATACCCGCTTACGGTCCATGCCCGAGGCGAGCAAGTCCGACAAAACCAGAAGCAGGCGCCGCAGCGCCACTGAACAGACACAGGACAGCGTGTGAAATGCGTCTGCTCTCCAATGTGGTAATCGCCGGCCCGCCGATTCACACGTAAGCTGAGCCTGCACAGACGGGCTATGGTCGGTCTCCTATCAGGCAGCCCGAAATACCGCGAGCAGATCGCTCAATGCCATGGTCTTGTGTTTCAGCACCGTCCGCTCCGCCGTCAGCTCATCCAGGGCAATCGCATTCGCGGCGCCGTCCTCCATGCAAGCCATGGTAAGCGAGCCTACCCGATTGCACTCCTGCTCGACCTTTGCCTTCACCACCTGATTGACAGCCAGCATGTCCAGGATAGTGGCCCTGGTTGAGGCGAGATGCGCCTGTAACTCAGCATCCGGATAGTTGATGCGGGCTGCCTCGCTCACACAGCGATCCATGCTTTGCGCCAGAAAGAGATATAGTCTGGCCAATGTGTCCGTGATGTCGATATGACTATGAACAACGGATTGAGCATTCAAGTTTTATTCTCCTTCCAGTTGCAGACGCTATTGCGTCTCGATGGTGGCTTGCACAGCCTGAGGTGACTGGCTGCCTGTCCGTGGCACAGTCCCCGAGGACAATTTTGGATCCGACGACGCTTGCATCGACACCTGCAGTTCCTGGACGGCCCTTGCGACATCCTGCTCTGTCGATCCAAACCGGTCTCCCATCACCTTGATAGCCTGAGTGATCGCTTTCTTCATCTTCGTAATTTGTTCTTCGGGTGTCATCAATTACCTCCCGTTTATGAATCTTTGTGGAAATCTGAGAAGAATTCGCCTTCCTGCACACACGAACGTTTGAGGGTAAACGACCGACCCCGCTCTACTATTACCGTGAACTTCAGAGCCTCAGAGACCCGCTGCATGTTCACACTTCCACCCGAACGCCTTCAGCAAGGTAATAGCGCATGGCTACCTCGTTATTCCGTCAGCATACATATAGGTCAAGACCAGAGCGACCGCCCACGTAATCACATACGCGAACAGTAAGAGTTCCATTCCCATATCGCGCCGAAGATCACGCCAAATACTCATGACTTCCTCCCCATATTCAGTAGTCCCTTCTCACTGAGACAACCCACATAACCCTATCGATGATTCACAGGATGATACCTGTTATAGAAGCCCTTCAGGCCGGATCATGCCCCAGTTCCGCACTATCATCCATTCCTCTCACTCACTCTAACGACAGAAGATTCATCTCATCCCGCCCTTCCCAAGCCTCATCACAGGTGATCCAGGGACGCGCGCACGGTTCCGAATCGGCAGATCGTGACCCGCTCGATTGGCCTCAATCCCAGGATCCGTCATCGCACCACAGAGCAGGCAACGCCATCCAGCCACCAGGGGTTGCCCCATATCGCTCATTTGGACGGCAATCAAGAGACCCTGGCAACGTGAACACTTCATGACGCCTCCTATTGGCCGGCTCTACAACACTCTCCTCAAGGTCGCGTTCCAGATAAGACATGCATAAATTGGATTTGAGGCATTTTCATGGAAGCAATGCCACCATGCCTCTGCGATGAGCGTCCACGGCCCGATCATGTCAGGCCTCCTTCCCGGAAAACGAACAAGCTGGCACTAGGTTGGATGCGGCGCTGTTGAAGACCTCTAGACTCAGAGACTGAAACTCCCGTCTGCCAGAAACGTACGATGCCTCATCGCCAATGTCTCTACACACAATATTGCGATGATATTCGTGATTTGTAACAGCAGCGGAGACTGAGGAATCAGACGCGCAGGAGCGGGAGAGAACGCGCGAGAGATGGGACAGTCGACGTTGCGTTGAACGTCACAGCACCACCCTACAGACTGGTAACGGTGGTGTCAACGATTCAAGGACAGCGATGTTGCGTAACACAATGATTGCGTGAGGGTATATTTTTTTCACGCTTCTCGCTGGCAAGTGGGTACACGAAGTGCGAAAAACGGCATTTCTGGAGGATGGGGCGTGAATTCTGTTTTCTACGAGGTTCGGAAATCTGGCATGATTGCCGGATGCAACCGTACCGCCACCCCGAGACACCTACCACTCCAGCCCCACATGATTCATGGCAGATCGGCGATTGGAGCGGATCGCTGCGTATAGAAGCCTATTTCTTCTGTTGAAGAAGATGCAGCAGAGCCCCTGCCGCTGTGGCCCGCACGGCATCATTGGTGTCGTGGAGCGCATCCTTCAGAAGCGGAACGAGGTTACGATCCCCCACATGCCCCAGAGATCGAAGCGCCACAATCTTCGGACCGGGAAGGGGATCACCGGTCAAACCAGTCAACAGGGAGATCGCACCGGGAGCACTCACCTTGGTCGCCTTCCCAAGCGCATAAGCCACGGACGCGCGCATGCCCATATCGTTCTGTCGAGCCAGCGATTGCGCAGCGGAGGCCACGATCGAATAGGGCTGTCCGAGCTGGAGCAGCGCGGCAATCGCCGAGGCCCGAACGGCAAAGTTCCCGTCTCCCATCGCCCGCTTAATGGCCTCCACCGATTCCGACCCTCCCAGATCTGCCAGCCCTCCGACAGCAGATTCACGGACGCCGGGAACCGGATCCTTCAGCAACTGCTCGATCGCATCCCGCGCCTCTGTTCGCCCGAGATGCCCCAATCCCCTGGCAGCGGCTGCTCGAACAGACGGTTGCTTGCTGGTTACCGCCTCCATCACGACAGAGGCTCCGCGCTGGTCTTTCAATTCGGCGATCACGCGAATCGCATCGGCTCGATCCTCAGGGTTCGGGGACCGTGCTGCCTGCAGTAAGTCGTTCCAGACCTCTTTCTTGCCAAGCCTGATCAGAGCGCCATACGCGGCAACGCGAACGGCGCTGAGATCGTCCTTGGCAGCGGATTCGACCAATGCAACAACGTCCGGATCCCCTGTTCGGCCGATCGCTTTCACCACACGAGCTTTCACGAGCGCCGCCTGATCGTCCAGGGCGGCCCGCAGTCTCTTCGATGTCCGCCCCTTCTCCGAACGACTCAGCCCTTCGACAGCCAACATCCGAACAGGTCCCGAAGCATCGCTCAGTCCATCTTCAAAATATGGTGCCGCCTCATCCGGGTCTATCTCTTTGAGTGCGGTATAGGCCGCTCCGCGCATTTGCTCGCGCATATCCTTCACCATGACGAGAATAAATCCCAGGGCCACTTCTTGCAGAACCGTTTGGTCTTCCTGCTTCAAAGCCACTTCCAATTTTCCGTATTCGACGAGGGCCTCTTTGGGATTGTTCAATTTGAGCAGCGCGCGAATCTTCAACCGCTGTATATTCGGCGTACCGGACGCCTGCGCATCTAATCCGGCTATCCGCTCAAGCGCGCGCTGATACTGATGCTTATCGAAGTCCGCTTGGATCTCTTGGGCAACCGATGAGGCCCCTGCGGCAATACCCGGGATAGCCGACGGGACAATCCCCGCCAGCGCGCTCGCCGCCATGACACCAAACCACATCATCACACGGTTCATTTTCACGTTACCCATTGCGCCATGGACCGGTCGTCCCCATTCGCTTCTGGTACCCCGGCGGCTCATCACAATAATAGGACGGCTGTGGAGAAATCCGAATGCGTTCATATTCAAACGACCAATCGCGGTCACGGCTGAGGAGCTTGAGTACGATCCCCGTCTCAGCATCAACCCATTCATAGAACTGTTCGACCCGACCACGAACCTCGGTCTGGATCTCAAACAATGTGGCCGCGCGACCTGCAACCAGGGCATCTCCAATGACAGCCCTACTCCGTTCCCCCGGCAGCTCGGCATGTATCAGAAATGCCTCATCAGGATCGAGCGGCACGACCAACAGTTCTCTCTTTTGCGCGAGTAGATACCACGACTCGGATCGATCGAGCCGGATGATCTCGATGGCCGCATAACCGAAGTCGGTTCTGAGCGCGTACTTGTACTCCAGTCGCAGGCAGTCTCCCTTCGCAAAAACCTGCGCCTGAAATCGCTTCCCATTCACCTGCTTGACGATCGTGCCTGAGAATTCCGCTTGATTGGGAGGAACATCAACAGCCGCAGCCTGCGAGTCTGGCCACCCGCTCAAGGCACTCAGGAGAAGCACCAGGGAGGTCACTATACGGTCCCGCCTCGCAAGACCACTCCACATCAGCAATCACTGTTGCCGTTCGACCAGTGGTTGGATATCGACGGTGTAGCCCAACGTCTCGGCACCAAATCGTGGATTATCCATGACGGTGTAGGCTGTCCGATTCCCCTTCGGAGCTGGCAGCATGATCTGCTCCGTCAGCTTCCCTCCGGGCTTGACCGTAACCGTCCGGGATACCCCAGGTCCCGTCTGGGGATGCCAGACCACCAATTGATAGGTGCCGGGCGGAACGTGATCGATGGAAAATTTTCCGTCGGCACCGGTCAACGCATAATAGGGATTGTTCACCGCCATGGCCCAACTTTCCATATAGGCGTGGAACCCGCACTGCATATAGAACGTGCGGCGCCCCTTGTTCAAATAGATCGGGCCGACCAGGGACTTCCCCGGCGCATGGTTGTGCATCGCATGGATATCCCCGCGCCGGTGCTGATGATTCATGACGAGCGGAGTATTAAACAACACGCGAGCTCCGGCTTCGAGAGACGTTTCATAACCTTGGATATCATGCATCACCGGATCCATATTGATGACTTCGACTGCGTGGCCATTTCGCACGATCGTCATGAAGGGCTGAAACATGCAGTCGCGCGCTTCTATGAGCGGCACCGACACTTCAAACGGCTTGCCGGCCTCGACCCCTTCGAGCAACACAATGGCGTCCTTCAACCCCCCGTGAGGAGCGACGACAAAATCATGGAGCAACCGCCAGCCGCGGCCGTTCGATATGCGTCCGCAATAGGCTGGGTCTGGAAAGGTAATGAGGTTGAATCCCTTCGGCGCCGGCACAACACCGTCGAGTCCAACGCTGCCCTCGATAGTCCCACCGTGCTGCACATCGATCACGTCATAGGCGGCTGCCGGAATCATCCACGAGAACACGGCTACCGCCAAGAACACAGTGGCAACGAGACGACCTGTGGCATGCGGGACATGATCGCGGTGCATCGACAATTCTCCTTTTCGACAAGGTCGGAGCTACGGAATTTGCAATTCCAAGGTAGGTTGAATATCCACTGACTTTCCCAGCGCCCCCAATCCGAAATGCGGGTTCTCTTCGATCTCATGGGCGCTCCGACGCCCCTTGGGCGATTCGAACAGAAAATCAGCTTGAAGGGCCTGCTTGGCTGAGACAGACACTTTCTTTTCCAACATCGTCCCGACACCGGGATGCCAGGCCGTCAACGTATAATCGCCCGGCGGTACGTCAGCCAAGGAAAAACTGCCGTCGGGCCCCGTCAGTCCATAGTAGGGGTTATCCACGGCAAGACCCCAGCTTTCCATATAAGCGTGGAACCCGCACTGCATCACGAAGATCCGGCGATTCTTCGTCATGTGGATGACTTCAGTCATCGCCTTGCCGGGGAGATGTTCATGGCTATCGGCTCCGACCTTACGGTTGTGGAGGGGATTCATGGGCAACGGGGTGTTGAAGAGGACACGAGGGCCGAGGGCTGAAGTCTCATAGGCTTGGATATCGTGGAAGACCGGGTCCATATTGACCACCTTGACCTCGGCCTCATTCTTGACCACGCTCACAAACGGAAGAAACCGGCAATCCCTTGCTTCAATCGTCGGCGGCTCAAACTTGAAGGCTTTCCCTTTAGTCACATTTGATAACCAGACGACCACGTCCTTCAGACCTCCGTCCGGCGCTACTTCGAACTCTTTTAGAACCCTCCAGCCCGTTCCGGTCGAGATTCGGCCACAATAGACCGGATCAGGAAAGGTAATCAGGTTAAACCCTTTGGGAATCGGCTTCCCTTCAGAAATTGTCACTTTGCCTGAAATCAACCCACCATCGGCGACAGAAATCTGGTCATAGGCCAAAACAGTTGCCAGCCCGCCGGATAATTGCAATAACAGAAACCCTAGCAATATCCGCATGGAGCCTCCAACATGCCAGAAATCGCTGCCATTCTTTCCTGCTGATGCACCCATCGTATCAAATGCCTCCTCCAAAGAAAAAGGGGGAAGCCTTTGGCCTCCCCCTTCCTTTGTTCCGGATGCCCGCTCAGTGAGAGACGCGCGCGTTACTTCGTTGAAACGGGAACGACTCGCCCCGCATCTTCAAGCGACGCGCTCTTCATCCCCGCTCCCGAACCGGACAACGGCAACAGCCGCTGGTCTCCGGGAGGCAAGACACGCATGTAACCCCATTGTCCGGACTGCGAATACGGCAACCGCTGGTTGCTGTATACATAGTCCCCGGGCAATCGGTAGGGTCCTCCGGACGAGGGGATGAATGCATCCAATACCTCGGACCCCGAGAACTCGACCACGCTGATGAGATCTGCGCCTCGCATGAAGGGCTCGATCGGCCATTCATGTTTCTCGACACTGAACATGCCGTTCTGTTCGTTGTTAACCCCAAGCACGTGAATGCGCACCGGGTCGCCCGCATGCGATTCGATCACCGGCGTCGCGGGATCTTCCGGCTTATCTATTTTGCACGGCTGGAATACCTTGCCCAACGAGCAGCCCTGATCTTCGCGATACTTGTAGGGTTCAGACCGGTAATTGACCCCGGTCAAACCAGCGACGTTCTGAACATACGGCATGAAGCTGGTACCGATGATGTTATCTTCGTCCTGGAAATACAATGCCACATCGCGGTAGTTGGCTCGCATCTCATTGCCCGGCACCGTACGATCGATGATCACATCGGCCGCCCAGGCATTCTTGTTCGAGAGATCCGCGCCGGTCTTTGGATCACGATACTTCGAACCCTTCGGCCCGACCACCACGGCTCCGAATAAGCCGTTGCGTGGATTCGTCATCACGTTGCCCCAGTCCCATACCAGCGAGGTCGTCTCGCCGTTGAAGGGATCTGCATAATAGGTATAGACGCGCTCGGCTCCCGGAGCGATCGTCTGATCGCCTGGATTGTTCCCGACATTCGCACCCAACGAATCCCTTGGATCAAAAGCCAAGCCGATCGCCGAGAAGGAAGCCTTGCTGTCCTTCATCTTGTTTTTCAGCTTCACCTTCACGCAGTCTCCGATGTTCACGCGTAGCGTGAGCGGCATCGGCTGCGCCCCCTTGGAGGACACCGTCGCAACATCTTCTTCCAACGCGTAGATCTTGGCATCCGGATTGGTGATCTGGATCTTTCGTTCGAAGTCCACTTCGATCGATTCCGGCGCCTTAGCGTTGAATGTCATGGACGGATAATCCATCGCCACCACGTTGAAGCTCTTCACCGGAGCCTCCGCCGGACAAACCGGTAAGGCCTTGGGAATCTCGCCCTTGTTCGAGAATCCCGCCGGGAGTTTCTTCAAATCATCCCGCTCCTTGTCGTAAACGCGGACAATGCCCCATCCCCCCTCGGACAACTTCGAGGAACGCCCGTTGAAGTGGAGGTAGTCCCCCGCTTGATGCCGAGGCCCGCCGGCTTCCGGTACCACCAAATCGTATCGTTCCGCAATGCCGACATGAATCGAGTTCTTGCGGTTTGCATCCGGTGCATACCGCTCGGTCCAGAACGTATGGCCGGAGAGCGTCCAGACCATCGACTCATTCATGAGCGTATGCAGGAGACGGAACACCATGGTGTCGCCCGTGTAGGCCCTCAGCGTCGGCGTGTACGGATCACCATGTATTTGACTATTGAATATCTGCGACACATCCGGATTAGTCGCCAATCGTTGGGCAATCGGAGCCGCCCGGAAGTTCAACCCACTTCCCGTAGTGTGCGTTCCTCCGTTGAGGAACGGCATCGGCGTCATATACAGCTTTTCCGGCATCATGAACGAGACGGTCTTACCTGCCTCAAGTGCCACTTCGATCGGCTGCCCGGGAGGATTACCAGCCGTTACGATGTTGACCGTGTGCGGCACGGTGTCGTGCACCTGAACCATCAGCTCGCGGAAACTGTTGTTCACGCCATGGCCTACCGGCTCATTGGTGTGAATGTCTGCGATCGGTCCGCTCCGTATGAGCTTCCCGGTGTTTGGATCATGATACGTCGATCCCACCGGCTCAGCGATGAACGTGCCGAAGCCGCCGTGCGGCCATGTCGTCGCACCGAACGCGTGGTCGTGCCAGAACACCGTCCCGACATCGGCATCGACCCAGAACCGCTGACGCACGAACTCCACAGTGATGATATCATTTGCCGGGTGGTCGTTCTTCAGCGCGTTCGCCAACGTGATCGTATTCCCGCTGATTCCCTTGATGCGGGAAATCTCGTTGCCTTTCACATTATCGGCGCCCACAAGAATCAACGTCCCCACGTGATACTGTTTGGCGTTCTTCACCGTGATCTTGGTCGAACCCTTTTTCGCCGCCGCCGTCAACACCGTGTTCATCGGCGCCGGAAGCCCCTTCTGATTCTTTTTCTCCAGCATCGTGAACGGGCGGACCGACTGCTCATACGAGAATCCGGTGATCACGCCGTCCGACGCTTGGTTATCGAACTGCAGGAAATGCCAGTGAGTGTTGATCTTCGACGCCTGGAAGTTCGTGTAGTCGTCGTCGTCCCACTCGCTGGTCAACGTCCAGTCCACGCAGTCATAAATGTTGCCGCGCACGACCAACGGGTATTTCAGGTCGTCGTTGGCGCGAATCGCCGCTTCTTCTTCATGCAATACATAGATCAAGCCGTTCGGATCGACCACAGGCGGCTCATTGCCCTGTGCCTTAGCAAGCGTAATCGGCAGCTTAATGAAATGCACGTTATAGTTCTTCCGCCCGGCGTTGGCCGGACACAGGCTCCAGTTGCCCTGTTCTCCGGGCTTGGCCTGATCGACACTTTCCTCGCCGTTGTCATCCCGGCGGATCATTTCCAACCAAGGCGCACCGACGTGATTCGGAGAAAACATGACGCGTTTCCCGAAGTGAGGCGTCAAGTGCGGCCACGCGACCTTGCCGGTCAGCGGCTCAAACATGATCGGATGCCGCTTGCCCGGATGAGTGGATTTGTACTTGGGGTTGTCGATCGTGCTTTCCTTCTCACTCATCGCGCGAGCGCCTTCCCAGATCCAATCCAACACCGTCGCGTCGTACGAGACAATCTGGCCTTTCTCATCATCCGTATGGCCAGGTTTGCCTTGCGTCGGCATCTGCATCTCGACCCAATCTTTGATTGTGATGGTAGCCGGGTTCCCTTTCCAGTTGCTCTTACCCTTTTCCACGATCTTGAACTGCGTGCCGAACCAATCGACGGTCTGGCCGATCAACTTCTCGGAGGAAATCGGCGCCTTGATCCGGCCTTTGCGGTCCGGCAACTCGCGGAGATCAGGCATCACATCGTTCCGCAAATCACCCTGCTGGAGCGTGTTGTACACACGCCAATATCCCCACATGCCGGACACGTAATGGTGCGCAACGTGGCAGTGGAAGAGAAAATCTCCCGCCAACTGTTGGCACAAGCCCGACCCGCACTCCGTTTCAAGATCCAGGGCTTCGGACGGGCCGATTACCTCGACGTCCACACGGTCCGTTTTGGCACGAATGACCGGATATTTTACCGGTCCGTTTCCACTGGTGGCCCAGAGATTCATATCATCGATTGCCCGCGGACTGCGCGGCCAACGGATGGTTCCACCATGAGGATGATGGCTATGAAACACTTCGGATCCGCCATGAACGAGGCGGAACTTGGCCGGATCACCCATATAAGAGCGCGGGATGGTCGGAGACGGATCCCCAAAGGTGTAGGAGCTGTACCCCATGGACTCGTCTTCGAATCCGAAATACTCGTGCTGCAGATGCATGTTATTGATACCGAACGGCTCGCTCCGATAGTTGATCGCACGGCCGCCCGGACGATAGGTATCGGTCAATGGATCGCGCTGCGGCAAGAAGTCGCCCTTCCTGTTGAGCGGGCGAAAAGCTTCATCACCGACTTCGTGATAGTACAGGACGAATTCTCTGAAATCTGGCCCGGTTCCGTTCTTGATCATGACTTGCCAGCCACTCGTGGCCGGAGTCGCATCGCCTTTTCCAAGCGCTTCCCAATAGGAAGAGCCTCGGGGCTCGACGACGAACGAACCGAACATGCCCATGACGGTCAATTCACGGTCGTTGCTGTAGGTGTGGAACTGGCGGACGCCCTCTTGGGTATTGGGATGGATGTACCATTCCAAGTCCACGGATTTGTCTTTCGTCGCGATCGTATCAAGGTTCGTCGTTGTAGCGGCTGCGCCGGTGGCGCTCACAACCATCGAGGATCCATGAATATGGAGACTGACCTCCTCACCGCCCTCTAACTTATTGCTCAACCGGATTTTCAGACAATCACCCTGGTTTGCGCGGATCGTCAGAGGTTGAATCCACTGCGCCTGAACGCCTGGGATCACCGCCCCGGTGTCGAACCCTTCCTTGTCGCGCGCCTCCCGATTCGTGGTTTCCTCTGCCCGCACCTTGTCGATATCTTCATCCAACACGTACATGTAGCCGGGATAGAAATCGAGCCACTGATTCAGTGTGATCTCGACGTTGATCGCGGATACATTGTACTGTTTCACCGGCGCGGCGGCCGGGCACTTGCCGCCGCCGGTCATGGCAACCGGTTCGACACGCGGATCGGACATGAGCAACATATCCTGCCCGCCGGCACCGTACTGATGCATCATGGATGAGGTGTTGAACATCCCGGTATTGACGGCCTGCACCTGAGGATCTTTGTGCAAATGTTCCATGATGCGCTGATGCTGCTGCTCGACCATCGCCGATCGATTGGCATTGCCGGACATGGTATCTTCGACGATCGTTTGCCCCTTGAGCTGTTCAGCCCAACCGGGCAGCTGGTGATTCATCGCAACGTGCGATGGCGTCTCAGCAGACACGGCGAGCGGCGCGGCAAGCAGCGCAATTGCAGCGAGTCCGCTCAGAACTCGCGTCGACGAGAAACGGTGGTGTGACATAGACCGGCCTCCTTCTTGGTAAGAAACGGATAGGACAGGAATTTATGGGTCAAGACTTGAATAGCGAGTACCAGTTCGGCTTTGTATGTTGCAAAACACACACGCACAGCGTTACAAAGTTTGAAGCGAATGAACTCTACAAAAATCGCGTTTTTCTGTCAACCCCCCGAACTAGCATTTGAACCGAGCATTGATGAGAACTGATCGTTCGTCGGTGCGTACTACGAGCTGGAGATCTACGACACATCGGCCATTGATGGAACATCAGTCTCTGGGCCGGAAGCAACGACTGTGGTACGATGACGCTCCCCTGATACAAACGAAGGAGATCGATGCGATGGCTGTCTCGATACGCCTGTTCACTCTCATAGTTTCTCTGTTGTGTATCTGCTCCATGTCATCGGCGGAAGGCCTGATCAAGGAGGTCACCGGGAAAGACGGCGCTCCGATGGTGTTGATTCCGGAAGGTTCATTCCCAATGGGCGTGCCGCAAGGCGACCGTGATGGAGGACGGGACGAATATCCTCGCCACGATGTGTTTGTTGATGCGTTCTATGTCGACAAGTTCGAAGTGACGAACGGCCGCTATCTCGAGTACGTCAAAGCAGCCCAACACCGCATTCCGCAAAATCCGAAAAACCCTACCCGCAATCTCTGGCAGGGCGACAACATCACGGAGTCACTCATCGACCGGCCCGTGATCAACGTGGATTGGTTCGACGCGGCGGCCTATTGCGCGTGGGCCGGCAAACGCCTGCCGACCGAAGCCGAATGGGAGAAGGCCGCCAAGGGGACAACCGATCGACGATTCCCCTGGGGTAACGTCGAACCGACCGATCGGCACGTGAATTTCAACCGGCGGTGGATCGGTGAAAAAACATTGATGCCGGTGGGGAGCTATGAAGCAGGGAAGAGCCCGTTCGGCGTCTACGACATGGCCGGCAACGTCTGGGAATGGGTCAACGATTGGTACGACTCCAGATATTACGAAAAAAGTCCGGCAAAGAATCCCGCAGGCCCTAAGACCGGCACAAAGAAAGTCATTCGAGGGGCAGGCTGGCAAAACGAGACCCCGACAATCCGTATCTTTACCCGCGTAGACAGCGACCCAACGATCAGAAACGAATCGACCGGCTTTCGGTGCGCAATGGACACCGAGAAATAAGCGGACAATCGCCTAGCCCCCACCGTTCATGAAATATGTCGCCTGATTGTACCGTGCAGATACCCAGATGCCGTTCGAAAGGATTATTCATGTCGATCCGTGATCTCCTCCAATCACTGCCGCGGCGCCTCTTGGCATGTGCCCTATGGGCCGGCGTGACGATCCTGGCTGTGCCGCTCGGCGCGGAGTCCCTACCCCTGAGCCAGGATGCGTTGCTGCGAGCGAAACAGGCGACAGTCGGCATCCTAGAAGATACTCAAGATCAGCGCACGCCGGAGAAACCGGGAAAAGTCGTCGTCCGAGGAACAGGCGTTCACCTGCGAGACGGCTACATCGTGACCGCCAGGCACGCTGCGGAAAAGCACACGCTCTCGACCGGCGCCGTCACCGCGAAACACGTTCGTCTCCTCACCGGCGATCTCCACGAGCTTCCCGCGGATCTCGTCGGGGACAGCGCATTCATGGATGTCGTGATTTACCGCGTCGCCGAACTCCATCGATCCAAACTACAGACAGAAACAAGGTTCGCCGCCGGAGAGGCGGTGCCTGGCATGGAGGTCTTCACCGTCGGCTATCCTCTCGGCTGGGGCCCCACCATGGCCTTCGGCCGGCTAGGCAATACGAATACCTTTCTCCAAACCGTAGACACCCGTCTGATCCAGGCCGACCTCTCGGCCTGCAGCGGCAACTCGGGAGGCGGACTGTTCAATGCCCAAGGAGAGATTGTCGGAATCCTGCACGCCATAATTCAGACAGAAAAGGAAGAGACCCAGGCCCATTGCAGCCGTATGACCTTCGCCATTCCTGGAATACTCACCGAACGGATCGTGAACGCAGCCCTCACCGGCAAGCCGCTCACATTCTCAAAAATGGGGATACATCTGACGTCGGTCAAGGACGGCACCAGGTGGCGGATGGCCGTCAAGGATGTGGCGGACCCCGCAAAAGAGGCCGGCATTCAGAAACACGACATCGTCCTGGCGATCGAGGACCAGGACATTCTCGATGCGGCCCAACTGAAGAACTACTTGATTGAACGGACGACACCGGGACAGCGCGTCTCGGTCAAGGTTCGACGAGCGGATGCAGACCTGACATTTACGGTCGTCCTGGGGGGAGGATAGCGTTCTCCGGAAGCACCCCGACATACCGCACCCTATGTAGCAGATGAAATCTTCCGGTCATCCACATCGAATGAGATATTCCCCGCACAATTCCTAGCCCACATCATTCGTAACGGCTCGTGACGAACCCGTCAGGACGCCAGGCGAGATGGACAAGCGGAGCCCCGACAAACCACAACAGATGTGATGACATCCCAGGCTCAGGCTGCGAGAGGCGGACTACCCGCCGGCCACGCAACCCGTGCGTCCGCGCTTGTCGGAGCAGCGTAACGGCAGTTGCAGTAGAAGTGTTGGTGCATACTCCGGGCTAATACGGGTAGTGCACTCCTACGGTCCCGTTTGAGACGAAGTACGGTTGGCCGTGCTCTGCAAATCCATATCGAGCAGAACAGCGCTGACTGGTTCTTTGGGATTGAGTCGAATCGGCATCCGATCGACGATCAGTTTGACTAAGGGAACTGCAACGATATGTGGAGCCTTATCCGAGGGATTGGAGTAAAGACCGAGTCTGACATTTTTGGGACGCTCCTTAGCGGTCAATTGAGACTTCAGGCTTGTCTCCACAAATCCTACTAACATTCCACTGCCGTCGGCAAGCTTATGGATCTCAAACGCATCGGAAGCGGGCGGGACCTGTTCGATCGGGAGATCCGGACTCCGTGTAATCAACGCCATTCCCAGGAGTTTGGAGGGAATAAATCCAAAGCTTCCCGTCGGTGCGATAGAAAAACGGATCGCCGGGGTAGAGGAACTGAGTTGCGATACTCCATTCTGAGCCCGCAATTGCTGCCGCAAATCGGCCTCGCTTCCTGATGTCTCGATAAAGACCGTTGCCGGCGCAGCTTTCTGTACCGGTAGCACCTCCGTCTTGCCTCGTTGTGCCCATGCAAGCGAGGCTGGAATGATACTCATGAGACTCACGACAAGCAACGGGCCAGCGATGATGCAGGGAGCGAACAACGAGGCTCTCAGAAAACGGACATCACTTGCTGTTATCAAAACTCCTCCATGTGGCGCAGTCGGCCAGGCTGCATAGAACTGTTTCGACCATACAAGTCCGTTGATGATTGACACCTATTACCGGGACACGGAGGCATATCAACTCTGTACTCCCGGCGCTTCCTTCACATCTCGCGCGCAACGGAATCCCATCCAGTTCATCTTAGTCTTAGGATCGGTCCCATTGCGTTGTGCAGCCCGTACGCTCGGAGTGCTGTCGATCCATCCTCCGCCACGGAAACTTCGCTGTGTGCCATTTTCCGGTCCTTTGGGGTTCCGGTCAGGCGCCGACGCATAGTACTTCGGGTCATACCAGTCCGCCACCCACTCAGCCACATTGCCGGACATCTGGAAGATACCGTATGGACTCACGGCATTATCGTACTTGTCCACGGAGATAATCGGCGGATAGAGCAACAGCCGTTCAGGGCGGTCGCGAACAGGTCCTGAAAGCCCAGTGCGTCCAAAGTTCGACCGCGAGAGCCCTGCCATCTGATTCCCCCAGGGATAAATACGCCCATCCTCCCCGCGCGCGGCCTTTTCCCATTCGGCTTCGGTCGGAAGACGCTTCCCCGCCCACCGGCAGTAGGCATCGGCATCGTCCCAGGACACATGCATCACCGGATGGTTGGCCATGGTCTCCTGAAAATTGCCTCCATCATATTGCCAGTCGATCAAGGGCGACAGATCCTTAGCGAGGACGAACTTCAAGAATTGCACGGTCGTCACTTCGAACTTGTCGATCTCATAGGCATCCAGATAGACCTTCCGCTGCGGCAATTCCGCGAGATACGCATTGCGATCCACCTTCTTGTCGCTTCCCATGAGAAATGGACCGGCTGGAATAAGCACCATCTCGTCATGGGGCGGCAACTCTGCCCGTTCTGTAGCAAGTTTTTTCCCCGCGGGGGTCCATTCTCGAACCACGTCGGCCACATCCAACGCATACACGGCTCCCGATGCAGCGAACACTCCTGTCATAACAGCAACAAGATATTTTCCGTTCAGCACGATCTCTTCTCCTCCTGCCTAACATTACAAACCCTGTTTCAGCTCCGTGGGCGTCTCTTTCTTGAACTCCTCAAGCGGCTGGAAGTTGACCGGTAGATTGAAAAGGGAGTCCGGGACCGACCGCATTTTCACATGCTGATACTCCATGATCCAGCTTCCATCTTTTTTGGCGAGCTTCATCGGAAAATGAAGGTCCGTCGCCACCCATTGATAATACGATTCGACATGCTCCCCTTGCTTCGTCGTGACTTCGTATAAAATTGTCGGATGCCCTTCGCGTGTTTCAGTCCCGATTTGCTCACGCGCAATCTCGCCGTTGAGCGTTTCCGTAACCATCAAATCCTGTTCGGCACTGTACGGCATGGTTTTGAAATGTTTCATGCGCGAGAGCAGCAACCACACGACCTGTTTGTCCTTTCGGACGATGCTGACATTGACCGGCCCAGTGGCATGATGCTCGATCCGCCACCGATCATCACGATAGTAGACGACCACCTTGCCGATTCGGCCATCCATCTTCGTGATACGATCGGCGGTAAACTCCAGCGCCCAGACCGGCGAGCCGGCAAGCAGCAGGCCGCACGATATCGCAACCATGCAACAGATCCGATGCATGACAGAAAATTCTATCATAGGCGCTCACGTGTTTCTATCCGACTGATGACGCCGGAAATGCGCGTGTTCCTCCGCAACGAGACCTCCCGCTCACTCAGTCCGACAGACACGCTGTCCTCTTCCTGTTCGCCCTCACCGCCGGTTTGTGCCATAATCCTTCCATGATTCTGAAACGCTGGCTCGTCGGCGACCCGCTGAAGACAACTCAGGCTGCAGGCCAGCGGTTGTCAAAGACACTTGCCCTCGCCATTTTCTCCTCAAATAATATTTCGTCCGTCGCGTATGCCACGGAAGAAATCTTGCTGGTTCTGGTCCTGGCCGGAACTGCCGCCCTTGCCTTGTCGATTCCGGTCAGCCTGGCGATCCTTTTCCTCGTGCTCGTTCTGACAATCTCCTACCGCCAGATCATCTATGAATATCCGGAAGGCGGCGGGGCCTATGCTGTGGCGAAAGCGAATCTGGGAGAAATCCCGGCCCTCACGGCCGCCGGAGCTTTGATGATCAGCTATATCGTCACCGTCGCCGTGAGTGTCGCGGCGGGCATAGCCGCCATCACGTCAGCCATCCCCAGCCTATTTGTCCATCGGGAAGCGCTGGGACTTGTCGCCATCATCTTTATGGTCATCATGAATCTCCGCGGCGTGCGGGACTCGGGGCAATTCTTTGCCATCCCAACCTACTTCGCCATCGCAGCACTCATCCTGTTGGTGGCGGTGGGCGTCAT
Source organism: Nitrospira sp. (assembly GCA_046604365.1). Classification (GTDB taxonomy): domain Bacteria; phylum Nitrospirota; class Nitrospiria; order Nitrospirales; family Nitrospiraceae; genus Nitrospira_D. Next base: position 89,948 of record JBJACV010000011.1, on the reverse strand, counting down.
CCGGTCGCTGTACGACTTGAAACCAATTCCGTCGACCATGCCTGTGGGATCGCCCATCGGAGGGCTGGAACCCTTGACACTCTTTCTGGTTCTTCGCGCGTTCGCCGTAGGCTGTTCCGCCGTCACCGGCATGGAGGTCATTTCCAACGGCGTCAAAGCCTTTCGCCATCCCGAACCGAAAAACGCCGCGACGACCATGATCTGGATGTCCGTCATCCTGGGATCACTCTTCATAGGCATCAGTTGGATGGCCTACCACCACGGCATTGTGCCCAAGGCCGATGAGACGGTCGTCTCCCAGCTGGCTCGCCTGACGTTCGGCAGTGGGATTATCTATTATGCCGTCCAGATCGGGACCATGCTCCTCTTGATCCTTGCGGCCAACAGCGCGTTTGCGGGCTTCCCGCAGCTCGCCTCGATTCTGGCGCGAGACGGATTCATGCCGCATCAGATGGCCACATTTGGCGACCGGCTGGTGTTCTCCAACGGCATCATCATCCTCGGATTTCTTGCCGGTCTCCTTCTGGTGATCTTCAGAGGCGATACCCACTCCCTGATTCCCTTATACGCCATCGGCGTCTTCATCTCGTTCACACTCTCTCAAACCGGCATGGTGAAGCGCTGGCTCGTGAAACAAGGGCCTCATTGGCGCAAGAAATTGATTGTGAACGGCATCGGCGCCGTCACGACCGGCGTTGCCACGACTATCATCGCAAGCACCAAATTCACAGAAGGTGCCTGGATCGTCTTTCTGCTTGTGGCAATCTTAATCCTCATGTTCCAGGGCATCCGCTCTCACTACCGAGCCGTATCGGAACAAATCACCCTGGACCGCAGGGGATCCCGGCCCCCGCTGCCTCGACGCAATATCGTGGTCATTCCGGTCAGCGGAGTGAATCGCGCCGTGGTCCGCGCTCTGGACTACGCGAGAAGCCGTCCCGGTGAGATTCGCGCCGTGTATGTCGATCTTGACCCGGAAGAAAGCGCCAAGGTCAAAATTCAATGGGCCCAATGGGGTGGCGGTGTCAATTTGATCGCCCTCCCCTCTCCCTATCGTTCAGTCCTGGGATCCCTCCTCGGATACGTCGAGGAAATTCTGGAAAAAGATCCGAACACCTGGGTGACGGTCGTGATCCCGGAAATTCTTCCGGCTCGCTGGTGGCAAAATATCCTGCACAACCAACGCGCCCTGATGCTCAAGGGCGCGCTCCTCTTCAAGGAACGGGTGATCCTCATGGATGTGCCGTTCCATCTGACGCGATGATCGGGGAACGTGAAACGTATCTCGTGAAGCCCGCTTCGACTCCGCGAGGCCCTCGGTTTCGCCGCGAGGCGAGTCCACGTATTTCGCAGACTCGGACCTCGTGCTTAGTTCTGTTCGCCTCATGCCTGGCCATGGCTGCTCCTGCCCATGCGTTCAAAATCGTGGAACCGGCAGAAAGCGCCACCCTGACTGCTGGAAGTACCGTGACTGCTCAGGTCGATGTGGGAAAAGACCGCGGCATCGTCGCGGTGCGCTACTACTGGTACGGCGGACAGGACGAAGCATTGGTCGAACAGGATGACGCCTCTGCTACCGGCTCCATCGTTGCACCCGTTGCCTCGATCGGGCTGGCCGAACACAACCCACCCTTCGGCGGCCGCCTGTTGATCCCCAAGGACGGCATCGGACCGATGCGGCTCCTGGCCGTGGCTGACATCTCGCGTGGACGTCTGGGCACACGCTCCGTCTTCGACGAAGTGATGGTACAGGTTGAACCCAAGGCCGCCCTGACCACAATTGACTTTGCAACGGACAAGCCGCTCCAGCTCGGGCGGGCCGGGCAATCCTCCGCCTTCGGCCACGTGGATTCTCTGGGCAAGATTTTCGAGTTACCGGTGGTCGGTGAGTTCTCCGACGGCATAGTCCGCCGGATCAGCGCTCCGGAGACCGGAACCGCCTACGAGTCTTCAAGCCCAAACGTCATTAGAGTCATGTCCGGCGGACTACTCCAGATCGTGGGCAACGGCAAGACGGTCCTGACTGTGACCAACCGCGGCAAGCAGGCTCTGCTCGATGTAGATGTGAACGTCAACGACGAGCCAAACGCACCGCCGATCGCCGATGCGGGGACGAACAAAACTGTGAAGGCCGGATCAACAGTGAAATTGAGCGGACTGAAAAGCCGCGACCCCGAAGGCGAAGCCCTTTACTACACCTGGAGCCAACTGCGCGGCAGCAAAGTGTCGCTGCTCGACGCAAATAACGCCGAGGCGTCTTTCCTCGCCCCGCATGTCTCCGAACCGAGAACCTACCGGTTCAAGCTGCGCGTGACGGACAAAAAGGGAGCGGATAGCCTCCCGGCATTTGTGGACGTGACAGTGGAGCCGTAGGGGAATGACGATCTATAGAGCCGATCCGCATCACCTATGATCGCAAGAACAAAGAAGTCACCAATTCAATCGATGTCTGTTTGTCAAAACCGGTAGAATCCCCGTCTCTACCAGGGTAAAATGCGCATACACTGACTCAGTCGAGGACGGGGTGACCATCATGAAAGAACCTTTGGCCACAGAGATCCTGAAGCTCAGCCCAGCAGAGCGTATCCAACTCGCCGAGGACTTGTGGGACAGTGTCGCCGTACAGCCGGAACTGCTCCCACCGCTCTCAGACGACCAGCGCAAGGAAATCGAGCGGCGTCTCGCCGAGCATGCACGGGATCCAAGCACAGCCCTCACGTGGGAAGAGGTGCGGGCGCGATTGTGGTCCCGCCTGGGATGACGCGGCGCGTCCTCTTCCGGCCCGAGGCCGAAGCGGAAATTGCTGGAGCGGCCGAATGGTATGAGTCCCGCGGCCGTGGTCTCGGTGCCGAGTTTCTTCGTTCGCTCGACGCCGTTATTGCCCATGTCCAACGCTATCCCACGCACTATCCCCTCGTATTCAGCAACGTCCGGCGGGCCGTCTTGCGGCGTTTTCCCTATAATCTGATCTACGAGGAGCGTGGCGACGAAATTCTGATTGCCGCATGCATTCACGGCAGACGAAATCCATTACGCTGGCAAAAACGGCTCTAGCAGTCACCGAAAAACCAGTTCGCCTAACGGGGGAAGCCAAACCCACCACAATCTAATGTGTGCCCGTCGCCAGGGCCGTGTAAAGCCCGCTGACTCCAAATGGATCAGTGCTGAACTGCTCCAACGGAGGACTCAGTGAGTTTATCCGACATTCTTTCGTCTCTTCCCGATGATGATGCTGACGCACGTAGACGAGAGGAAGTGCAAGCCGAGCTTCGGCGGCTTCGAGCCAGGCTTCAGGACGACCCGATAAATGTATCGGAGGAGGACAAGCTCGGTGGAATAGAGCAGAAGTTTGAGCTGGAGGGCTGTGGAGACTTTCTCGACGATGCCGATTGGCTATGGTTAATGGAGGCGTTGAAATTCACGAAAGAACGGGCACCAACAGATCTGTCTGAAATTCGAGGAGCATGAGAACGCTATCTAAATGAAGCGGGCGATCGCCTTCCGTATGACCAATATCCCATCCTTGAAGGCATAGCGGACTGGTATTACGGAAGGGCCGATGATCTGGATATGGCGGCTCGCGCTGTGTCGGTCTACGAGTATCTGTTTTCAGCAGTGCATGATCGAACGGTCGAATTTGAGCCCTCGGACTACGTGCGCCGGATGGTTCGACTGTGGAAGCAATTGAAGAACTTTTCCCGTGCCAAGTTTCTGTTCCAGTGGGCTGAAGAGCGATACCATGTCCATCTGTTGAATCACGAGGAATACCTTGATCTTGCGAAGATCTGGGCGGAGCTTGTTGTTGAAGAAAGAGGCGATGACATCACTGAATGTGAAAGGGATCTCAATAGGATTCTGCGCATTGCATGGGACACTATTTCTCATCGCGATCATAGAGTAGAAGAACTCAGCGAGCGCAGCTTGCGTTTGTCTGAGGAGAATGCCAGAATTAGAGATGCAACATACCCACAAGCGGCACGTCGGCGGCTTGAAGCCAGGTTTGGGATAACTTGGACCAAGCTTCATGAGACCACACGCCGGGAGTTGGAACTCGGCGAAACTTATTCACATTCGCCCTACTCGGCGCACAGTCCTGGCGTTGTTCCCACGGCCTTCTTTCAAGCGGTAAAAGCCGAACTTATGGCTCGGGTGTTCGAACCGTACGGACGCAGAAACCCTGCGCTTCTTGATCGCATTCGCAATGTGGGTGCCAACCCAGTTAGGCTGCTAATCGATTATGCGAGAAAAGCCTTGAGAAATCCTGCTGATCGGAAAGCCATCCGTGAAGCTTTGGCCAAGGCTGCGTGTAAACCGGGATTCCTTTCCGAAGATTATGTAAAGAAACTTAAACGGCTCTGTGAGCATCGCGATCAGGCGCAACATCCAGAGGATAATCCGCCATACAACGACGTGTGCCTTGAAGAGTTGCTTCAAGGGGTCTGGCTCAATAACCGGATCGTCGGCTTCTTGGGAGCGCTAAACGGCAACCGGGCAGGCTGAGTTTCAAGGATTTGCCCTCACATGCCCTTCCCCTACACTGATCCCACTGCGAGACGCAGCCTCCTGCGCAAAGGAGCCCCCCATGGCATTGCTAACTATTTCCCTTTCAGATGAAGAAATGCGGCGGCTGGAAGAGCTGAGTGGACGCGAGGGCTTGACCGTGAAGCAGATAGTGCGACTGTGTATCTGTGACTTGATCGCCCAACCCGACAAGCTCTTTCAAATCGCAGCAAAACGAGTCCTGGAGAAAAATGTCGAGCTGTACCGTCGGCTCTCCTGACCCAGAAAATACTGTTTACAGCTGAAGCAGGCGCGCGCCGTGGATGAGTGTCACAATCGTCACCGTATCCCCATCCACTCGATACACCACCCGGTAGTTTCCCACGATGAGTTCCCGATAGATGCCGCGCTTATCCTCCGGAACTTTCCGGCCTGACTCGGGGGAACTGTCGTAGTTGCTCCACACGCTGCTGGATGTGCAACCCGAAGGTTTGCGCGTAACCGGGGGAATCCGCTTTGATAAAGATCACCACCGCCTTGAAGTCGTCACGCGCAATGGACGACCAGACTATGCGAGCCATCCCGCCAACTCACGCATGACATCCTCGTGCGGAATCACATGCCCACTATCGACCGCATCTTGTCCTGCCCTGATTTTTTGAAGCACGTACAAGTGATACTGAATATCTTCGAGTGTTGCGTCTTCCGGCAACTGTTCGAGCAGTTTGAGGGCGGCCGCTTTTTCTCCCATCAGTCACCCCCGGCAGAATCCATCGTTCTAGGGACATACTGCATTATGCGAGGATACCGAGCCGGTTGCACGTCGAAGGATGTTCCTTTCGCAAGCCTCTGGACAAAATTCCTCATCGCTTGGCAAGCCTTTCCAAAACAGATCGATAACGCCCTCATTGCTTAACTTGCCAGCCGCTTTAGCATCGTCCCATACTGCTTGCGCAGTTTTTTGATGACAGCTTGCATTCGTGGCGAGCCGACTCCAATTTTCACTTTCTTTTGCCTCACAACCTTGGGCTTCATCGTCTGATAATACCAACGCCGCCTTCAAAGCACAAAACCCTCACACCTCACTCAGCCGCATCGGCCCGTAGGTTTGCCGCGCCTTCCTCAGTTCATCATTATGCCGTCGAAGGGCGGGGCCGAACGTGGAGAGTGACACCGCTTTGCAATGAGGCTCGATCCTGCATTCGATCCGCTCAATCGCCTCTGCCAATTGGCCGACCATGCGGCGGCCTGATCCGGTGAGCCAGCCGAGGTGGCGATCGGCATAGCGCAGATCTTGGAGTGAGTAGCGGACGGACTCGACTTCTTCCAGACATCGGAAGCGGGCCCGTTGAAGATCGCGTGGGGTCAACCCCGCATGTTTCCATCGCGCCGGTCCGCCAGGCCCTGATGCCCACGTCGAGAGTCGCTCAAACAGCATAGCGCCCATCGTAAAGGTAAACGTCGCGTGGAGAATCCCGCGGAGCGGGCGGAGGCTCCGGCGCCAGGGCGAATAGAAAATCTGCTGATGATGATCACCGTGGTACATGACGTGCTTGCGGAGCAGCAGATTCAAATGGTGATGGCTGTTCTCATGGATCAAATCGTCGATTAAATCCAGATTGTCCCGATCGAAACAGTTGATGAACGACAATCCCGGTCGATGGCGATAGCTGAAACTCACCACACCCTTTGCCTTGAGCGGCACAATCCGTGAGGTCAGTAAGGCCAGCACCTCAGACCCTTCAGGCCAGGCTGCTTGGATCGTCTTCCAAGCCCGCCTGATCCGTTCGGCCTGCTTCTGCTCTGTTCGGACGATCGCCTGAGGCTGCCGGTCTTTTCCATAGACTAACGTCGGACCGATCGTCACCGGACATTGTCCCGCCTCCAGCGCCGCCTCTGTCGCCTGAGATGTCCAGCTCCATTCACCCTGCCCTCCCCATGCGGTCCATAACTCAGAGGTCTTTCGACCGATACGCACCGAAATCCCACTCGTCCCGATCAGAAACGTCGCCTGGCCGGACGCTCGTTTCAGACAGCGGCGCACCTCGGCAGGAGCCTCGCGCCACTCTCCGGCAATTCCGACCGAAATACCATTCCCTGCTTCCGCCCGCTCGAAGTTGGCATCGAGCATTGCCGGGGCTTCCCATCGCGGCATCGTGCGCTGTTTGCGCCACTTCACGGCGAGTCCCGGATCGAACAGGATCGATTCCTGCGTCAACTCACGCGCCAGACGCCGGCACAAACTCATGAGCCGTTTCTCAAGACCAGCCGCGCGAGGACGGCCCAGAGGAAACAGATCGTGGAGGTAACTGTTCTCAAAAAACTTCTCCTGGCATTCTGTGAAGAGTTGCTGCGTGAATTCGGCCCGGTCCGGCTCTCGTTCCCATTGCTGGAGAATGTCCAAAAAATAGACAAGATCGTTGAGCGATTCGATCCATCCGGCTACCTTCCAGTTGGAATAGCTTTCGACTGCAAGCGATCGGCTGAGGATCTGAAACAATCCGACCGGAAGGTCATACCGGGTGGAAAGATCCGGATAATCGGTCTGAAGTTCCCGACAAAGATCCTGTAACAGCCGCTGCATCGAGAGACGAAACTCATCGGTCAGACGGGTGAGAAGCGGCAACTCCAAGAGGGGCATCGTGGATGACTCAACAATAATGGGTGGCGTGAAGGACTGTAGCGCAGTGGAGAGACGGCTGCAAGGAAGAGCGACGAAGAAAATTCCGAAGCGGACGGCGAACCAGACTTTTCCGCTACTATCGTCCGCGCCGTAGTGTTACCACGCCTGCTAGGCAGCCTTGGCGTGAGGATGGCGTACCGGCATATGCGCACCTGACTTGAGCGCTTCCGCGGCATTCAACCGTTGGCGCATCCGATTGTGAGCGATGAGCGGATCGACGACGTTACCGCAGGCAACACATCGCAACCCCCGCATCCACATCGGTAAGAAACTCTCACGCATGTCGATCAGATTGTCTGGAACCATAAGACCGTGACATCTCGAGCAATTCATGGAAGTCCTCCTGGCAACAGTTGGCACCCCACTTGGTTCATTTTGCGATGCCCATGTGTACCTCAAGAGAAGCAATCAGGATGCCAGGTGCTCTCCTTACGCTCTTGCGCGTTTATGCGGAGAATCGTAGAGTGCCGGCCTAAAAGACCGTCAAACTGACAAAAATTGGGACTGGAATGACCGTATGGGACAAAATTGGTTCGGCATTATTCTCTCTTTCCAGAAAGGGTTATTGGGAGGAGGGTAGTCACCAATGGCGCTGAACAGGCTGGAAATCGAGCAGGTCGTAATGGAAATCGCGCCGATTCTACGTGGAGGCTGGATTCAAAAAATTCAGCAACCCGCCCCCGATACCCTCATGTTGGACATTCGCGTGCCAGGACAGACCCATCGCCTGCTGATTTCGTCCAGGCCGGACACGTCCCGCTTACATCTGACCGACCACCCGCTCCAAAACCCACCGACCCCCCCGGCTTTTTGCCAGTTCCTGCGGGCCCATTTCCAAGGGGCCAGAATCGACGGCATCTGCCAAGTACCGAACGACCGCATTGTGGAAATTCACTGTGCCTGCAAAGCAGGCACCCACACAATCGTGTGCGAACTGACCGGCAAAAAAGCCAACATACTGATACTCGATACCGACAGGCTGATACTCCGGGACTTAGCGGATCAGCGAGACCTCGTTGCGCAGCTGTATGTCTATCCGGCACAACGTGGCAAGGATCGACAAGAGACATGGTCAAATCGTTTTCCCGGCGCCCTCGGCGGCAAGTTTCCGATCTCGGCTGAAATCGATGCTTATTACCAGGATAAGGAATCCGCGCTCGCCGTCGACCAGGCCAAAGAAGCACGGCTGAGAGTGTTGAGAAACACGCTCAAGAAAGAGCACCGGCGGATCCAGGCGTGGCGGGAAGACTTGGACCGGTCCGCCAAGTACCGTGACTATGCCCGCTATGGAGAATTAATCAAAGCCAACTTGGGAACGATCGCCAAAGGGACCGATCACATGACGGTTACCGATTACTTCGATGAAAGCCTGCCGGAAGTTACGATTCCACTCGACCGCACAAAATCTCCTCAGGGCAATCTGGACGACTATTTCCGGAAACATCGAAAACATATGGCTGCCGAACGCGAGTTGACGCCGCGCATCGAGCAGGCGGAACGCGAATTAGAACGGTTCCGAGCAGAACTTTCAGCGCTTGAGCAGGGAATCTGGACTCCACCTGCCGCCTCTCCTTCCGGCTCCAGCGGCATGACGCGGATCAAGACGCGCCACAACCGGCCATCCGGCGAAACACAGCGGCGCGGTCCGTTTCGCCGCTTCATGTCTGCTGACGGATTGCCGATCTTTGTCGGACGCAATGCACGGGAGAATGACGAACTCACGTTCGGACTGGCGAAGAGCGACGATCTCTGGCTGCATGCCCGCGGGACACCAGGCTCTCATGTCGTCGTAAGATTGGGGAAAGGAACGGATCCTCCGCCTGAAACCATCCGTGACGCCGCAACTCTGGCGCTCCTCTATAGTGATCTGAAGAAAAGCGGCAAGGGTGAAGTCATCTATACGCGCCGCAAGTGGGTCAAAAAAGCCAAGGGCCAGGCGCCTGGTGCCGTGACCGTCACGCAGGAAAAGTCGCTACATGTTCACCTGGACAAGACTAGGCTGGATGCCTTGAAGGTTCGTTCAGCTGGCGAGTAACCAGAAGCTTCCCACCCTCCCTTTTCTTCTATTTGAACATCATGGTAGAGTGCCCGCATATGGGCACCACCTCTCAACCCCTCGATACAATAAAAATCACTCATGCCTTGACCACGTGCAAAGGTTTGCGCGAATTCGATCAACGGCTGACTCAAGAGTTACATCAGACGCTGAACTGTGATCTTGTCGGCTTCTATCTTTACAGCCAATCGACACAGACATTCGCCCCGGTTTCTCCTCCGCTCACCGACCCGAATTGTCTAGGCTACATGATCGGCCAGTTGCCTGCAGACGGAACCATGAAAGAAACAGCTGTCAGGCAGGGGCGCGCACTACTCGAACACAACCTCGCAGATTCTCCTTGGACAGAAGCCGTTGTCTTGAAGTCAGCTCCGTTTACGACCGCTTCCGTGCTGGTTGCCCCGCTACTTGAACACGTTTTCGCCGGCGATCAACCTGCTCGCACCGTAGCGGTCATGACCGTCGTTGCCGCTGGCCGAGCCGGCGCCTTCACGGACGACGACCGTCTGTTTCTTGAGCAACTCGGCATCCAGTTAGGTCCGGTGTTCCAGAACATCCTGGCGTCGGAAGAACGGGACGCACTCATGGCGATCAACAGACAGGTCGTCGTTGAAACCATGACGACGGACCAACTCATGCCGGTTGTGCGCGACCTGCTGCACCCTGTTGTGCGGCAAGACATGACAGGGATGGTGCGGTTTGTCCAATCACCGGAAGGTCCGTGGTTCGATATCGTCTACCGGGACGGGGTCGAGATCGACCTGGCGCAGCTCCGTCAGTTTCCCTTCGAGCAGATGGCCCCGGCGGAAATGCTCGCGACCGGCAAACCGCTCTTGCTTACAGGCCATAACTGTACCCATTTCCCGGAACGAGCCTATATCGAATCCGTCGGTATTCTTTCCTGCATCCTCTGCCCCTTGATCGTCCGAGGAACACCGTATGGATTCTTGGCCATCGGCAGTAGGCGGCGCAACGCCTTTTCCGAACGAGACTTAGGATTCACCGAGCAGATCGGATTTCACTTGTCGCAGGCCATTACGAACTTCACCGCCTATGAGGAAATTCGAGCGCTCAAGGAACAGCTCGAACAGGAAAACGTGTACCTGCGCCATGAGATCAACGCCACCGTCGATTTCAAAACCCTGATCGGCGAGAGCGTCGCCTTGCAGAAGACGTTCAAACTCATCGAACAGGTCGCGCCGACCGATTCCACCGTCCTGATTACGGGAGAAACCGGCACAGGGAAGGATCTGCTTGCCCAAGCCATCCACCGCCTCTCGCCACGAAAAGAGAAACCGTTGATCACGCTGAACTGCGCCGCATTGCCGCCAACCTTGATCGAATCAGAGCTATTCGGCCACGAGAAAGGTGCGTTCACGAATGCGACGGCTAGAAAAGTCGGCCGCTTCGAACTTGCCGATGGGGGTACGATTTTCCTGGACGAAGTGGGCGATCTCCCGCTCGATCTGCAAGCCAAATTTTTGCGGGTGCTCGAAGCGCAAGAGCTTCAACGAATCGGCGGCACCCAGACGATCAAGGTGAACACGCGGGTACTTGCCGCCACCAACGTCGATGTGGAGCAGGCCGTCAAGAAGGGCCTGTTTCGCTCCGATCTTTTTTACCGATTGAATGTCTTTCCCGTGCGAGTTCCGCCGCTCAGGGAACGGCGCGACGACATCCCGGCGCTCGCGCGGCACTTTGTGAAGAAATACAGTGAACGACACCGCCGGGCCATCACGCGCATCGGCAATGGTACATTGAAGGCGCTCGCATCCTATGACTGGCCCGGAAACGTGCGCGAACTGGAGCATGTCATCGAGCGCGCCGTCATCATCAGTCGCGGACCGGTTCTCGTCATTGACGAGCTCGCCCAACCGGATGAGGAGACGCCCAGAAGAGCCGCCCCGCGTACACTGGCCGATGCTGAGCGCATCCACATCCTCGAAACCCTCCGTCAGACCAATGGAGTCTTGGCCGGCAAACATGGCGCCGCAGCCCGCCTGGGGATGAAGCGCTCGACGCTGCAACACCGAATGAACAAACTCGGCATTCGCCGAGCCTTAGTTCACTCAAAATAACTGCCCATATATTGGCAATCACTCTGCGTCTGCCAACCCATCGGCAGATTTCTCGGCACCGTGATCCACACTCATCGGCCATCCCCTGCCCGTTTGTCCGACCAACTTCAATTACTTGCGAGTAATTGACCGTTCACGTTCCAGATTGGCACCATCCCTGCTCTCTATGCCCAACATGAAGCCAGATACCTCCCTGACTCCTGAATATGTCCGCCGCACGATCGAAGAACACTTCGTAGCCCGACAGGCCGATCTCCTCCCATCCGGCGAGCAGACGAAAGAAGGCCGACGGTTCTCCTGGTGCGGCGACGTACTGGAATTCCTCACAGAAGGGCTGGCCGAACGTCTCGCTGCGAGAGGTATCACCTTCTCAAAATCATTTCCAGGCCCATTCCGGCTCATGGATGAGGATCAACTGGAGGGCGGGAACCACATCCGAAGATTTTGGACCATGGCACTAGCCCAGGGCTGTCCGATTGCCAGACTCTGCACGCACTTTTTTCATAGGCACGATCAGATCCCGCTGCCCCAACTTCCACAGGTCACAGCCTATCCCCCTGATCACCCGGCACCCGAGGCAGCAGAATGAACTATATCGCGCTCAAGATGCTCTTCGGCGATCGTGCCAAATATCTCATGTTGCTCTGTGGATTGACCTTTGCCGTGATGTTGATCGTGCAACAAGGCTCAATTTTCTGGGGCCTCATGATGTGGTCCCAAGCCAATATCAGCAATCTCAATGCGCCGATCTGGGTCACGGATCCCGGCATTGCCCAAGTGGACGAAGTCAAACCTATCGCCAGCACTGCGGTCGATCGCGTCAGAAGTGTCGACGGTGTGGAATGGGCGGTCCCGCTGTACAAAGGGCTGCTTCGGGCTCGCCTCGCTGATGGGGACTACCACCAGATCACCTTAACCGGGCTCGAATCGGCCACACTGATCGGACGTCCCGCCCAAGTCCTTGAAGGGCGGTTCGAAGACATTCTGCAACCCGATGCCGTAGCCCTGGATCAGTGGGCCGTCGAGCGAATGGGCGGCCCGACGGTCGTCACAGTCGGGACCATCTTTGAGTTGAACGACAAACTCGCCCGCGTCGTGGCAATTGCCAAGACTCAGAAGAGCTTCACAAATATCCCGGTTGTGTACACCACCTATGAACGCGCGATGCGGTATGTTCCGCGCGAACGCCGCACACTTTCCTATGTCCTGGCAAAAGCCAAGGATGGCGTTCCGGTTGAAGACGTGGTCCAGCGCATCCGTACCCAGACCGGTCTGGGTGCGTTCACCGAGGAAGAGTTCGGCTGGAAGACGATCATGTGGGTGCTCAAGAACACCGGCATCGGCATCAACTTCGGCACGACGATTCTGCTCGGATTTATTGTCGGAATGGCCATTGCCGGACAAACATTTTATCTGTTCACGGTTGAAAACCTCCGGCAGTTCGGCGCGCTGAAGGCTATGGGGGCCTCAACCTTCACTCTGGCACGCATGATTCTACTCCAAGCCTTTACGGTGGGGCTCACCGGCTATGGGGTCGGGATAGGGCTCGCCACAGTGTTTGGATATCTGACGGCTAGCGGTGGCAACTTGCCGTTTGCTGAGACCTGGCAATTACTGCTGATGGTCCTGGTGGCATTACTCGCCATTTGTACATTTTCAGCTCTGATCAGCATTATCAAGCTCGCACGGCTAGAACCGGCGATTGTCTTCCGGTGAACACGATGGACAGCCACTCACAATCGGCCGCAGTGCGTGCCCGTGGCATCGTGAAATCATTCGGCACCGGTGACACGCAGGTCACGGTACTCAAAGGTATCGATCTCGATATCTATCTGGGCGAATTGCTATTGCTCGTCGGCGAGTCGGGTGGCGGCAAAACGACCCTCTTGTCGGCCATCGCCGGAATCCTCGACATCGATGCCGGCGATATCGATGTGCTAGGCGTTCCGCTCAGCGCACTGCCGGCCGGAAGACGCACGCAGTTTCGCGGCCAAACCATGGGGTTTATCTATCAGCAATTTAATCTCCTGCCGGCGTTGACGGCGGCTGAGAACGTCGCCGTCCCGCTCCTGATCCAGGGGATCGGACGCGCAGAAGCTCTGCGGCGGGCACGCATCCTGCTGGACCGTGTGGGTCTTGGCGAGCGGATGGAATTCCTCCCTAAAAACCTGTCCGGAGGACAGCAACAGCGCGTCGCTATCGCTCGGGCCCTGGTCAATGAACCGCGTCTGCTCATTTGCGACGAGCCGACCGCCGCTTTGGACGGGCCCAACGGGCAAAAGATTATGGAACTGCTGCGCAATGTCGGCCGTTCTCCGGATCGATGCGTCATTGTTGTCACACACGACAGCCGGATCTTTCATTTCGGCGACCGGATGGCCAATCTCACGGATGGACGGATTGTCGGCATCGAACGGATCGGACAGGAAGGAACAGTATGATCGTCGTGAAACGATTAAGTATCTGGATCGCTCTTCTCGGAGTAGGGTTCACGATATGGGCCTTGCTGGGTGCAAACAAAAAGGACCCCATGCCGACGCCTATTTCGGAGCCTCCCCGGTCTCCCTATGAACATGTGGTGGCGGCCTCCGGAATCATCGAAGCGGTGAATGAAAACGTCCGCATCGCGCCACCGGTCGCCGGATTGATTACCAAGGTGTTTGTGAAAGTCGGCGATCAGGTCACAGAACATGCTCCGCTGTTCCAACTGGATGATCGAGAACTGCGCGCACAGCTCTTGACCCGTGAAGCTGCCATCCCCCCCCTACAGGCGCAGATCGATGAGCAGAAATACAAAATCGGCGATCTTGAGACCCAATTCCACCGCCTCCAATCGGTGCACGATGAGCGAGCTGTGAGCGAGGATGATCTCAAGCGCACCTGGTACGCACTTGAGATGGCCAAACGCGGCGGGCAGCGGCTTCAAGCCAGCCTCAAACAGGCCATGGCTCAGCGTGATGAAGCCGCCATCCTCCTGAATCGTCTGACCGTTCGGGCGCCGCGGAGCGGCACGATATTACAAATCAACGTTCGGGCGGGAGAATACGCAACGCTTGGACCGAGCGAGCCGCTCATGCTGTTGGGCGAAACCGAACAGCTGCAAGTCCGTGCCGACGTCGACGAAGTCAACGCCCCGCTCGTCACTCCGCAAGCCGGAGGCACGGCCTCCATCAAGTCCTTGGCTGATCGGAAAATTCCACTGACGTTCGTACGGATCGAGCCCTACGTGATCCCTAAGAGATCGCTCACGGGTGAGAACACAGAACGAGTCGACACCAGAGTGCTGCAAGTTATCTATCGATTCGAGCGCCCGTCCTTCCCGGTCTATGCCGGGCAGCAAGTCGATGTGTTCATTGAACGACATCCCTCACGCACGACTGGCGAAACACCATCTTCTCCAGTCAACCCCACGGAGCAGCCATTATGAGAGGCACACCGTCTGCTCTTGGAATCATCGTGACGGCGCTGGTTCTATCCTCCTGTGTGCAAGGAAACGACTACCAGCGACCCCAGACTGAGGCACCGGACAACTGGTCCCGACTCGCACCCGGCGCCGCCACAGCTTCATCCAATCGTGTGCCGGAAGCTGCCTGGTGGAAAACGTTTCAGAATGACGAACTCTCGGGATTAATCGAACAAGCCCTGCAGCACAATCACGACGTCAAACGAGCGGTCGCACGAATCCTCGAAGGCCGGGCCTCTGTCATGTCCGCGACAGCCGGCCTCTTCCCGCATGTAAACCTCTCCAGTTCTTACACCAACATCGGGGTATCTGAGAACACCTTGGCGGGGTTGGGATTGGCGACGGGCCAGCGACCTGGCCCATCGATCTTCGCGACACCAGGAACCACCTTCGGCCTCTGGAACGGCGCGATGGATCTGCGCTGGGAAATTGACTTCTGGGGCCGTATCCGACGGGGCCGGGAAGCCGCGCAGGCCGAGGCCAAAGCGATAGAGGAAGACGCTCGCGCCGTTGCACTCTCGCTCATCAGTGATGTGGGACAATCTTATTTTCGCATCAGAGAACTGGACGAACAGATCGATATCGCGACACGTACCCTTACTATCCGCCAAGAATCCTTCGAGATCGTTCAAAAGCGTGCGTCCGCTGGGTTGGCATCGGAACTGGACGTCAAACGGACCGAAGTGCTCGTAGCCGAAGCAGGAGGCCTTATCCCGGATCTGACAAGGCTACGGGCCATTGAATCTCACCGACTTGAAGTCCTGACAGGAATGACACCAGGATCGCTCGACCTTGCTCATAAACCTCTTCGTGCCGTCATTGCTCAACCGGACATTCCAGTGGGGCTCCCCTCTCAACTTCTTGAACGACGTCCCGACATTCTTCAAGCAGAAGCCACCCTCGTGGCCTCCAATGCCCGTATCGGTCAAGCACGCGCCTACTTCTTCCCGACTCTGATGATTACAGGGCAAGGCGGACTTCAGAGCACTGACTTTGCGAAATGGTTTACCGGCAACAGCTTCAATTACAGCATTGGCCCATCGGTCACCCTGCCCATCTTCCAAGGGGGGACCAACCTGGCTCGCCTCGATCAGGCTGAGTCCCAATACCGGCAGTTGCTGGAGAGTTACCGGCAGACTATCGCACAGGCCTTTAGAGAAGTGGCAGATTTGCTGGTTTCTGTACACGCACGAGGCGAGCAACTCACCCATCAACGAGCACAGCTGACCGCGGCCCAGGAGGCCATGCGATTAGCTCTGGTCCGCTACCGCAACGGCATGATCAATTACTTGGATGTACTTGATGCACAACGGGTAGTCCTAACAGCTGAAACCCAATTGGTCCTGACCGAACGATCTCGCCTCACCGAACTCGTCAGCCTGTTTAAGGCGCTAGGAGGTGGGTGGATTCCCTCCGATGCTCCGCCCGCCTCCTGACTCCCTGCGGAAACGAAAGTTTTGCTCGCCTTGAACTCCGCACGGCACTATGATGTCGGGAAGGAGCCTTACATGCCGGACAATCCGCCTAGCCCGCCTACACCTGTTTCACCAACGATTCTAGTCGTCGATGACGAGTCATCGATCATCAAACTGTGCAAAACCTTGCTTGAAGGATCCGGGTTTACGGTGCTTCAGGCCGAGGGCAGCTCCGACGCTCTCAAAATCTGCACGGAACACAAGGGGCCGATCGATCTTCTGCTCACCGATCTCATCTTGCCCCCACCCGGTTTTCAACTCGCCTCCAGTTCAAATCCATTCCCCCATGTGCATGGCCTGGAGCTGGCCATCCGAGCAGCTTCAATCCGCAAAGGCCTTCACGTCATTCTGATGTCCGGCAACCCGGAAAAGGACCTGGCGAGTCACGGAATCAAACGCGGAACGCTGCCCTTTCTGGCAAAACCATTTGAACAAGACCGTTTAATCCATCTGGTTCAGGACGTACTCGCGCAACCTGCATCGTCCCTTGATGCCTCAGGACATGGGAAAGCCGCCAACGACGTCGATTGGTTCGGTTGAAATACGTCACGCAGGCGACGGTCGAGGCTCGACCCTGTTGAGCCCCCAGATCCCCCCCACCCGAAACGTTGACCCCAGCCTTGCTCTCACTATGCGTGCTCGGTCATGAACCAGCCGGCAATCGACAGACGCCGGTGTTGCCCGGCCATCGAATCCACACGGCAGACCCGATGGAAGCGAGGCACGGTAAACATCACAAGCGATCCGGGGCGAGGTTCGATGCAGTGGGTCGGCACGAGATCGGTATGGCTGGCGCTATGCGTGCTTCGCGGCGCATACAGAATCAGCTCCCCACCCCAATCAGGTCGCCATTCTTCATGGAAATACGTGACGACGGCAATCCGACGCAGCGGCGCCGGCCGCTCCCCTATGGGATGCCCCTGATCCGTATCGTCATGAGTCGGCAGACAATCCCCTGCGGCGTATGAATAGTAACTAAATCCCATGTGACGGCCTATGAGATTAGGGAACGACTCGATATATTCGTGAATACAGGGCAATTGCAATCTGGACAGAAATCGTTGGCCCTGAGGTTGGGCGATCTCGGCCTTGGCCCAATTCCCTGCAGCCGGGAAATCCTCGCGCACAGTCGACAGCTCTTGCATACTTTTCCAAGACGCTGTTGCCATCGCATCCCGAAAATACTGCCGCTCTTCAAGCGACCAGAAGTTCTCAACCACCAGGACGGGACTCGTATGGAAAGAATACGAGGACAGATCCGCCGATGCCACGGTCGATTGGAGCAGACCAGCTTGGCTCTTCACAACCCCCTCCTCCCGGTGTGGAAACCGGTTATCCGAGTGAGTTTCTTACCATCGCGCTGGCGTAATTGACAAGACATCCGACTGGTCCACAAAAAGACGGAGGGGCTGCCGTTCAAGAACGACAGCCCCTCCGTTACTGCATCGAAGCGATCAATTACCAGCGATCGCGCTTTCCACCCGCGCCGCTTCTGGCGCCGCCGCCACCACCACCGAATCCACCGCGGCCACCGCCCCCGCCACCAGCGCGCGGCTCTTGAGGACGCGCTTCATTGACAGTCAAAGTCCGGCCACCCATTTCAGCCCCATTCAACGCTGTGATCGCTGCTTGGGCTTCCGCATCCGAGGACATTTCCACAAAGCCGAATCCACGGGATTGGCCGGTGAATTTATCTGTGATAATCCGCGCCGACGCCACGGCGCCGTGGGCTGCAAACAAATCACTCAATTGCTGCTCGGTCGCCGAATAGGGCAACCCACCGACATAGATCTTTGAACCCATCGGGGTTCCTCCTTATAAATGATGATATTGTCTTGAGCGCGAGGAACGGGGAAGGAGCGGGCCGAAGACGCGAACCGAGCAGCGACTTGGGTCTGACTTCCGACAAGATTCCCGGACAAGGCAACATCGACGTTGTGGGTCTGCACTGTTAAATCGCGCTATCGCGAGACCCGTACGATAGAGTGGCCGTACCGTAACACAGAAGTCCAGCCAATTACAACATTACTCGCCAATCCGAACAAGCAGCCCTTGGTCCTTGCAATAGGCAAAGGTTCGATAAAACCATCCCACAGCGGCAACCAGTAATAACCCGTTGAGGCCCACAGCCCAGGCAAGGCTTATACTAGGATTGCCCCCTCCGCCCAGCACAGCCCGCATCCCCTCGAAAATATGGGCTGCCGGGTTGGCCAAGGCCACCGGCTTCAACCAGATCGGCAACACGTCCATCGGATAAAACACACAGGAGATCGGCTGAAAAAGAAAGACCATACTCCAGGCTAAGACCTCCGCTTCCTGCCCGAACCGCATAATGAGCGACGTGGTAAACACACCGATCACCCAGCCGGTCAGAACCAGATTCAGGACGAAGGGGATCAGCCAGAGCCCGATCATAAACACGTTGTAGGAATAAAAGAACAGCGCGCACAGGGTCATGATAATCGACACACAGGTAACTTTGAAAATACTCATCGCCATGGTCGCCGCCAGAAATTCACTGGGCTTGAGCGGACTGGCGAAGAGATTCATCAAATTTCTCGCCCAGAGTTCTTCAAGGAACGAGATCGTAATGCCTTGCTGCGCCCGAAATAGTATGTCCCACAAAATGAGCGCCCCCAGGAAGAACGTGATAAATCCGGGAATCTGACTCTGATACCGGGTGAGGTAGATCGTGATGAATCCCCAGATCACGAGATCCAAAAACGGCCAATAAAAGATTTCCATAATACGGGGCAAACTGCGCCGATACAGATACAGATGCCTGGCAAGCAGGGCGAGAATACGATGCAGCTTCACCCGCAGCCTCCGGACCCCGAGCCATGC
Organism: Nitrospira sp.; assembly: GCA_046604365.1. Taxonomy (GTDB): domain Bacteria; phylum Nitrospirota; class Nitrospiria; order Nitrospirales; family Nitrospiraceae; genus Nitrospira_D. The sequence continues at coordinate 70,849 of JBJACV010000011.1, read as the reverse complement.
CCATCACCACAGCCTCCGCACGTCTGGTGTTTGCCGAGCAGCTTGTCCATCAAATGCCGCACGCCTCCGAGCATGTGGATGCCGGCTAGCCTCCCGTCAGGAGCCCGGCGTAGTCCGAATGCGACAACCACCAACGGCATAATGCTGAGCCCCCCGGCAAATGCGAGCCCGGGCACCTCGGTGGAATCTCTCAACCATACAAGCAACCCCATCAGCAGGAATGGGATCCCCGACGCAACCACGCTGTTGAGCAAGACAGGCCAACTGCACGTGCCACGCATCCACCCGACACTCCCGATTACAAGCCAAAACAATCCCCAGCAGACGCTCAAGCCAAGCCCGCCTGCCAACAGCCCCGTTCCGAAATCAATCCACGGCTGAGTCATCGTCATCGTTCTCCTCAACTGCGCGAATCGCGCGCAAGCTTTAGAAAAACCTCTTCTAAATCGCCTTGGCCGAAACGCGCCACAATTTGCTGGGCTGTCCCTTCCGCGACAATCTTGCCGCGCTGCAAAAAGATGATGCGGTCGGACATTTCCTCCATCTCCCGCATGTTATGCGACGTGTACAGAATGCTCAACCCGGAGGACCGGCGCTCCTCATTCAGGAATCCCCGAATTTTTTCGGCAATATCGGGGTCGAGGCTGGCGGTCGGCTCATCCAGAAACAGAATCTTGGGTTCCGTAAGAAATGCTTTCGCCAGAGTCAGTCGCGTCATTTGGCCGGACGACAGCTTCCTGGTCACTTTGGAGCGAAACTCCTCCATTTCTAACTTCTTCACGATGTCACCCACACGCCGAGAAATATCAGTCAGGCCATACAGCCTCGCGACAACCCAGAGATTTTCTTCGACCGTCAGCGACTGCGGCATCGAGATATACGTCGATGAAAAATTGACTTGCTGGAGGATCGCTTCCCGATGCGTCGAAAGGTCCAGCCCGAACATCTGGATCGAGCCGGTCGTCGGAGTGACCAATCCGAGCAACATTTGGATCGTCGTTGTTTTCCCGGCACCGTTCGGACCGAGCACGCCAAGGATTTCGCCCGGCTCGATCGAAAAGGAGATGCCATCCACGGCGGTAAAATCGCCGAACCGCTTACTCAAATTCGTGGCCTGAAGGACCGGAGAAGACATCGTCACGCACTATTTGACACGTTAAAAAGCCAACAACTCTTTGATCTTTTCAGGGAGATGGCAGACCTCGCACTTTCGCTCGACCACCTTGCCTTGATACTCAGTCTTTCCATCATGACATCGGAAACAATCGTTGAGCGCCCTGGTTCGGAGAGAAGACCCTTCCGGATGGTCCGGATACCAGGGCTTGCTGTCGGCTGACACGTGTCCTCTCGGAATCGCAATGGGATACCCCTTGATCGGCCGGTCGTGGACCACGCCGGCATGGCAAGTCAGACACCCTTCTCCCTGCTGTCCGGCCTCAAACGCCTCCATATGTTTTCGATGGCTCATGACGAGGCCGACCCCTTTCACCGGCAACGGCAAATCCCGTGGTGCGATCTCGGAGACTCGAAGGATGTTTCGATGGCAGCCCAGACAGAGGCTGGAATCGACCTGTGCTTTCAGATTATGGACATCGGCCGGAGCCCCGAATACAGTGCGCACCACGTCTCTGGTCCCCACCCACACCTTGTCGTGTATCCAGCCTTGTACCCCCGGCCTCACATGGCAGACAACACAAGACACATCCTTGTGCGAGGAGGCAGCCCAACTGTCGTACGACGGCGCAATGACATGGCAGCTGGCGCAGAATTCCGGGCGATCGGTGAGAGGAACCGCAATGCCGCCGAGCGCGAGCACTCCGGCCACAAGTCCCAGTACGATCGTTCCGCTAGGCTTCAAGCTCATGCTCTGATCGAGCACGTCGGGGGAAATGTTTCATGATGAGCGCGGCGACCGCGGGCACATCGTCCAGACCGAACAGCGGGACAGTGAGATCGACCGGTTTATCAGACACGACCGCCAACAATCCTTCCGGCGAGATAGGCACTTCACCGAGTTGATCGCGAACGATGACGATCTTGGGATACCCTTCGTGTTTCCATCCCTCCGCAATGATTAAGTCGTAGGTGTCGTCGAGAAACCGGTCCCGCACATCTTCGACCTTCAGTTGATCGGACACATCGGCGAACACGGCCATGCTCCCCTTGGACAAAATGACGACACTGCTGGCCCCCGCCTGCTTGTGCCGCCAACTGTCTTTCCCTTCTGTGTCGAGATCGAAGCCATGTCCTGCATGTTTGACCGTCGCGACCTTGTAGCCGGCGCGCACCAGTTCAGGAATCACGCGCTCGATAAAGGTGGTCTTGCCGCTGTTCGACCGGCCGACGAATGAGACGATTGGAATGGGCATGAGGCTACTGGTCATCAGTTAATAGTCAGGGAAGAGCGGCGTCATCATTCTTTCTTCCATTTGACTACTGACGAGTGACTCCTTCTCTAGCAACAGGACAACCGATGCCCGCTAGCATGAACCTGCTCCGCGTTCGTCGCCCACGCCTCGCCGCTCAACAGCTGCACTGTCACCCGGTCGCCGGGATTCAGCCGCTCCACCTCTGTAGGAACATCTATCAGGCAATTGGCCTTGACCATCGAGGTGAGAATCCCCGACCCTTGATCACCCGTCGTCCGAACCTTGAACACACCCTCTTCACGGGTGAGCACGCCGCGCAGAAAGTGGCGGCGATCGGTCCGTTTTGAAAACTTTTCCTGAAATATCGCATCTACAACCGGACGGCCATAACTTCGCCGCCCGCCCATCTTGAGCATGGCAGGCCGGACTAATTGTTCGAACGTGACCATTGATGAAACGGGATTTCCCGGCAAGCCGAACGCCAGCTTACCCTGAATTTTCCCAAAGGCCAGCGGCTGCCCCGGTCTGATCGCCAGCTTCCAGAAGTTCATCTCCGCGCCGATCTCCTGAAACACCGCTTTAGTAAAGTCGTAATCACCCATCGAGACCCCGCCGGACAACACCAGAATGTCGGCGTTCAATCCCTGCGAGATCTTCTCTTTCAGCGATGCCTGCGTATCCCTCGCAATACCGAGCAGCAATGGAATGCCGCCGGCCTCCTGCACCGCCGCGGCAATCCCATAGCTGTTAGAATTGATGATCTTCTCTTCGCTGAACCGTTCGTCGAGATCGGCCAACTCGTCGCCCGTCGAAAGGATCGCCACACGGGGCCGTTGATACACAAAGACGAAGGACCGGGCCAGGACGGCCAGCATGCCCGCCTCTCCGGGACGAATCTGTGTACCGCTCGCGATAATGCGCTCACCTCGCTTGACATCTTCCCCGCATGGACGGATGTTGGAACCGCGAGGTTCCGGCTTGAACACACGGACCGTATCGGGCGTATGCTCCGTATCTTCTACTTTTAAGACCGTATCGGCCCCCTTCGGAACCGGCGCGCCGGTCATAATCCGAATGGCCTGCCCGGCGCCGACCGTTCTGGAAGGCATTCTTCCGGCAGGCACGTCTTCGATCACCGCCAATGTGACGGGCTTCTGAATCGCGTGTTCCTGCGCGAGATCCTCCCACCGCACCGCAAACCCATCCATGGCGCTGTTGTCCCACGGCGGATTGTCCCGCTCGGCCACAATATCTTCACCCAGCGTCCGTCCGAGCGTGTCGAGAATGGAAATTTTTTCCAGCCCCAACGCGGCCGTCGCCTCAAGCACGATCTTCTGCGCATCGTGAAGGGAAGTTAATCCTTGCATCCTGTTCATCCGCGGCGATCGGCAATCGCCGTCAGCCTTTTCGTGACACGGCTCTTTGCAATGAGCCGCTCTTCTTGCAGAACGTCTCAACTTGATTGGCAATGTTGTGGTACGCCTCAGCGGTCGGCGTATCAGAATTGAAGAGCGCGAACGGCTCGCCCGCATCTGATTGGGTCACCACATCGGGGTCCAGTGGAATACGGCCCAAGAACGGTACGCCCATATCGAGCGCGGAGGCCTCGCCGCCGCCTTTCCGGAACACGTCGATATGATTGTGGCAATGCGGACACTCCAACCCGCTCATATTCTCAATGATACCGATGATCGGCACTTCGCTGTCCCGGCAAAACGTGACGGACTTGCGCGAATCGAGCAGCGCCACCTCTTGCGGGGTGGTCACAATGACGGCGCCGCTGACTTTCCCCAGCAAATCGATCGTTGTGACCGACTCATTGCCGGTCCCCGGCGGGAGATCGACGAGCAGAAAATTCAGATCCTGCCACTCGACACCGCCAAGCAACTGATTGATGAATTCGTATTTATAGGCATCGCGCCAGATAATGGGATCGTCGGAATTCTGGAGGAGAAACGACATCGAGGCAATCCTGAGATTGTAGGCTTGAAAAGGGATAATCCCGCCGGACGTACTGATCTTGAGCTTTTGCCCTTCAGCTCCCACCATCTTGGGGATGTTCGGGCCATGGATGTCCATGTCGCAGATGCCGACATGCCATCCCTTGAGCGCGAGACTGACGGCGATATTTGTCGTGCAGGTGCTCTTCCCCACTCCCCCCTTGTTGCTCATCACGAGCACGGTGTGCTCGATCCGTTCCATCCGCTTCGTGACAAGCCAGCGGCTATGCCCTTCCTTGTCTTTCTGGCATCGCTCGTTCTCGTCACAAATGGCGCAGGCCCACATGTAGGTGCAGACGTCACTGCCTCCGTTGCTGATCACATTGAGTTCACGCGCCATGACATTCCCTTCCGACAGAGGCACAACAACGCCTCGATCGCTAACGGCCCCGTCCCCCGGGCACTCCGGCATAGTCCTCGCCCGAAGACTTCGGAGCCGACACACCCGCCGCACCGGCTCCCGCGACCGCCATGGCAACCGGCGAGACGCCGGTCTGCCCTGATTCGACCGGCTTTTTTTTACCGAAACATTTGGCGCCGAAAATGCCGACCCAGTAAAGCAGAAACAGCGGGCCGGCCATCAGGCACTGATTGAACGGATCGGGAGTCGGCGTGAGAATCGCGGCGATGATGAACGACCCCAGCAACGCCCACTTCCAGTACCGGATCAGAAACGGCGCATCGACCCACCCCAGCTTGGCCATGAGCGTCAGCGCCAGCGGCACTTCGAAAATCAGTCCGAACACCAGCAAGAACCACAGGGAAAACCCGACGTATTGCGCAATCGAGATTTGCGGGACAAATCCGGCGTTCACCCCGTATGAAATCAGGAAATTCAGCGCAAACGGGAGCACGAAGAAAAACGAAAATGCCGCCCCCGTGTAAAACGCCGCCCCACTCACAAAAACAAACGGCCCTACAAACCGCCGCTCCTGGGCATGCAATCCGGGCACGACGAACCGCCAGACCTCATGCAGGATGTAGGGAGCCGCCAGGACGACGGCGAACAATCCCGCAACCTTGACGTTCTGCCACAACGCCTCGGCCGGCGCGAGAAAGACGAACGGCACGGCCGGCAGATCGGTCGGCTCCCAGGATAACGTGCTGGGAACGAACATGTTCTGCAGGGGCACACGGAGCCATTTGACCAAGGCATCGGCATAGAAAAAGGTCCCCACAAACACAACCGCCGTGACAATCACCGCACGGGTCAGCCGCACCTGGAATTCCACCAGGTGCTCCATGACCGGCATCTTTTTGTCTTCCAGTGGCTTGAACACCGAATCTTGCAACCACTGGGTAACCTTGTTCAGCACAGGCCCTCACAAGATACAATCCACCGGTCTGACATCTCACGAACTAACCCGCGCGACCGAAACGCAAGCGATGCCCCCGCCCTCCTATTTCGGATTGACTGCGACGAACAAACTGTTGCCCTGCCGATTGACCAGCAGCACCGCCAAATCCTCTTTCTTGATCTTGCTGACGGCCTGCTGATAGTCGTCCATCGTTTTAACCGGTTCGCGATTCACTTCCTGAATCACATCGCCGCGTTGCAATCCGGCCGCTTCCGCCTGTCCGCCCGGCTCCACCGAAGCGATGACGACTCCGGTAGTTTTGGCGGAAATATTCAGCTGGCTCATCACCGCGTTGTCCAGGGCTTGCACACGGAGCGACGCCAGAACATTGTCCGGCGGCTTGATCGTTTCACCCTGCTCTTTGGGCGGCGCAGGCTCTTTCTTCGCGAGCAGCTCATCCGAAGGCCGTTCGGCGACCTTCACCGCGATTATCTGTTCCTTGCCGTCGCGCAGTACTGTCACCTGCGCCTCTTTGCCGACGATCGTCCGGGCCACAAGGTTGCGGAGCTGGCTGACGCTGAGAATCTCTTTGCCGTTGAACGCCACCACCACATCGCCCCGCTTGACCCCGGCGGCATGGGACGGCCCGTTTTCATTGACGTCGCTGATTAAGATGCCCTTCCGATCTTCCGGCAACTTGAACGACTTGGCTAGCGCCGGAGTAATCTCTTGAATGGCGACGCCCATCCATCCGCGCACCACCTTACCTGTCCGCTGGAGGCTGTCTACGATATCGAGAGCGATGCTGCTGGGAATGGCAAATCCCACGCCTTCAGACCCTCCCGTCCTCGAAAAGATGGCCGTATTGATGCCGATGAGATCGCCGTTCATATTGACAAGCGCCCCGCCGGAATTTCCTGGATTGATGGCGGCATCGGTCTGAATGAAATCCTCATAATCTGCGATACCGACATTCCCGCGCCCCAGCGCACTGATAATGCCGAGCGTCACGGTCGAGCTCAGCCCGAATGGGCTGCCGACGGCCAGCACCAGATCGCCCACTTGCAATTTTTCGTACTCAGCCCATTTCAGCGACGGCAGATTTTTCGCCTCGATCTTGATCACGGCCAAATCGGTCTTGGGATCGGTGCCGATGATCTTGGCGGAAAACTCGCGCCGATCGTTCAACGTGACCGTAATCTGGGTTGCCCCTTCCACCACGTGATTGTTGGTCACGATAAAGCCGTTCGAATCAAACACGACACCGGACCCCGCGCTCTGCTCCGGACGGCCGCGCGGCGAAGGCGGGCCATGAGGCATCGGCGGCGGAGTCGGCGCATCCTCTCCACCCGGTTCTTCACCCGGAGGCTTGCCGAAGGGACCCGGAGGAAGTCCCCCGCGGCGGCGTCCTCCCTCTCCTCCCCCGGTCACCGCAATATTCACAACGGCCGGAGTCGTTTTCTTGACGATATCTGAAAAGCCCTGGGCAAAGGCCGGAGGGACTCCTGCGGCTGAAGCCGACGTCCTACCTTCAAGGCCGGCGAAGGCGCAGAGCGCCAACAACAACCCGCCACCGATTGACCATGTGCCCATGTGCTGCATCCGATTGCCCATAACTGGGTTCCTCCAGAAGGTTGGTCTTGTTCCCCCGAAAACAGACGGAACCGGCAACAGCCGGCCCCGCTCCCATGAGATCGTACCATCATTGTGATCGGTCCGCACTCGCGGCAAGCGATCGCTTACTCGAACGGTGTATCTTACACTAACCTTTCCTCGGGCTTCAAAGAGGAAAAGTCCTCGCCAACGCCTGAACCACCCGCCGTGCCCGGGCGCGCTCCGGTTGCTTTCACCCGATATTTCCAGTACGGTGACAACGGTACGCGTAAGAGTCGCTCAATAGGCCCAGCATTGACCCTCTCCGGAAAGAAATCGGCCGGTCGAATCCGGCATGTCGCCTGCCTATCCCTTATCGGATGCGCCGCGCTCATGATCGCCGGATGCACCCGTCACCTCCAATTTCCCCCGATGGGAGACCCGCTGCCCTCTGCCGTACAACTGGTGCTGCCTCCCTCGCTCAAGGAGCAGTCCCTTCGCTATACCGATTCATGCGGACAGCCTGAAGAAATCCCGTTCGGCCGCCAAGTCGAGGAGGCGTTGCTCGAAGGAGCCCATCGAACCTTCCGAACGGTGATCTATGAAGGCACGCCAAACAAGACCGCGACCCCGGATCATATGGTGAAAATCGATTTTCTCGACTGGTCGTTCGATCTCAACAAAGATGCGCTGTATGACCGGGCTCCCGCCACCTTGCAGATGAACGCGATGGCGCGGGTCTACGACAAGGCCGGCGCCTTACTGCGGGAAACCGAAATCAAAGTCTCCCGTCGTGAGCGGCTGCGTCTCGAACAACTCGCCAAAAATTGCGATTACATCATCGATCCTTTCCTTCGCGATACGGTCATCGAGTTCGCGTCGAAAACCTTCCTGGACACGAGAGTCGCACTCGGAGAACCGCTACCCGCTCCTCCAGCGGCCCAGGCCTCCCCATCCGATCCACCAGTCCTTTCATCCAAGAGTTCCCCTTTCCCGCCGATGGGAACGCTCTCGACATCGAAGCTTCAGTTCAAAGCCCTGCTGCTCGACGAGAACGGCAACTTGATTTTGGAAGGCGGCGAGCATGTTCGCGTGCGGGTGGACATCGTCAACACCGGCATGAGCTCAATTCAGAATGCCTCGGCCACACTGACGGGCACACCGTCGATCATCGGGCAATTTCCCGCGACAACCTTGTCGATTCCGCCGCTGCAACCGGGGCAAACGAAATCCCTGGAGTTCATAGCAACCCTGCCCCCGACAACCAGGCCGCAACAGGCTGAGATTCGCGTGGCCGTGACCGAATCGGGAGGAGCCGTCGCGCCGCCCCAAACGCTTTCGCTGACGATTCAACCGGCAGGCGCCGGAGCGGACGATGTGGATCAGATACCCACCCGAAGGCTCGGCTTTCAACAGCCCCATACCTACCTGGTTTCGATCGGAGTGGGTGCCTATCGTGATCCCAAACTTACGCCCCGCCGCTATGCGGCGATGGATGCGGAGACGGTGGCCAACTATTTCCAATCGCTCGGCGGCCTCCCCCCTTCCAACGTCAAACTACTGCAAAACTCGAAGGCGCTCCATACCGACATCGACGACGTGTTGTTTGACTGGTTGCCGCTTCATATGACTGAGAACGCTGTCGCGATCATCTATTTTTCCGGACAGGCGTTGGTCACGGCAACCGGCGACGTGCTCTTGGCGCCCTACGACGGAAGCCTAACCGCAACCGCACGGCTCTACCCTCTGAGAGATATCGAGTCGGCCCTCGCCAGACTCAAGACCAAACAGGCCGTGTTCCTGTTCGACGGCATGGTGTCCAGGCTTCGTGGAGATTCCAAGGGGAAAACCGCGTCACCCCGTTGGGAATTGAGGGGCGGAAATGTAGTCGGGTTGATCGGAAGCACCGGCTTTACGAAGGGAGTGGAAGACAACCAGCATCGCCACGGACTGTTTACCTACTATCTCTTGAAGGGACTGCGAGGAGACGCGGACACAAATCGCGACGGCACAGTCACCCTCGGCGAAACGAGCGATTATGTGCGCCAGAAAGTCACCTGGGCGGCAAAAACACAGTTCAACTCAGACCAACATCCTCAAACCTTTCCCCTCCTGAAACCAGAGAGCACCACCGCATCCCTCGTACTCTCCAAACCCGCCTCCATGACCGGCGTGGAAGCACCCTGACTTCAATTTAGTCTACCAGTGGATAGCCAGTTGCTTTCGCCCTATAGGTCCAGTACGGTGGCGTAAAACTGTCGCAACAGGTTCAGTCGTGACCCCTTACAGAACGACACCGTCACTTCGATCATTCTCCGCCGCATTTCTTACCCTGGCCGGATGTATCATCCTGCTGAGCCCAGGATGCGCCTGGCACCAGGAAGTTCCTCCCAAGGGAGAAGCACTGCCCTCTACGGTCACCCTCGAGGCATCTCCTTCCATTACCACCTCTGCGACGCTGTCGAAACTTCGCTTCAAAGCCCTGCTGCTCGACGAGAACGGCAATTTGTTTCTGGAGAGCGGCGAACGGATTCGGGTGCGCGTGGATGTCGTCAATACCGGCTCGATCCCGATCCGGAATGCCTCGGCCTCCCTCACCGGCACACCGTCGGTCATCGGACAATTCCCGGCGAGAACCCTGACAATTCCACCGCTGCAACCGGGAGAAACCAAGTCGCTGGAGTTCGCGGCAACCTTGCCCTCAAGCCTTCAGCCGCAACAAGTCGAGATCCGTGTGTCCGTCACCGAAGCCGGGGGAACCACTGCGCGGCCTCAGGCGCTGCTGTTCATCATTCAGCCGGCTGGCGCCGGAGCAGGCGGTGTGGATCAGATACCAGCTCCGGTCTCGGATTTCCACCAACCTCAGACCTACGTCGTCTCCATGCTCGTCTTATCCGGACTCGCCGCTCTGACCGGCACCGAAACACCCTGACCGGCCTGATTCATTTTGGTTCGCACGTCGAGAATCAAACTGACTCCTCGCGATGCACAATACAAGATCTGAGCTAGCCCGGGTTTGCACTCCCTGTTTCCATCCCGCCATCACTTCGCACAAAACAAAAGAGGGTGGGGAGTTGCCTCCCCACCCTCCTTCGATTCGCACTAATCTCGGCGGAGGCAATGATACCCCTCTACCGACGCTCAGCTTCTCTCCGCTTCTATGGACTCGTCACCTGTAAGTTGAGCTTACCGGTGGCAGGCGCCATCGGACTGACTGTGATCGTATAGAGATCCGGGGTCAGTAGTGTCACAGGAGGCAGTGCAAAGCTTGCCTCTGATTTCGTCATCTCCGTCTGCAAGATACCGCTTCGAGTATAGAGGCTCACGGTTAAGCCGCTAAAGGTATTCCCGGTGACCTTGACCGTGACCTGTTGGTTCCCAGGCCCTGCCAGCGTATAGCGGGCATTCTGGCCGGCCCGGCTGATTGTGACCGGCGTAGGGGCGGTATTGATCGTCACCGAACCCTCGACTTCCGTCGACGGGGTCACGGTAATAGCCCCGGTGTGGGTACTGGTTGGATCGACAACAATGGTATAGGTTCCGGTGGCCGGCAAGGGGCTCGGTGCTTTCAACCCTCCACCGCCCCTTCCCACAGTGGTCGAGGCTAAGACCGTCCCATCCTGGTTGAGGAGCGTAATCGTGCTCGATGTGACCGTGACAGACGAAAACCCTAGATTTACCCATTGTCCGGCCGCACCGCTAAACGTATAGCGCGCCGTGCTGCCCGGTTTGGTGAAATTGATGGGCACCGGGGGGCCGTCCAACGAGACGGTGCCGATAAGAGGGGATGTGAGTGTCAGCGCCATACTGCCTGTGTTATAGCCGACCGGATCGACCACGATCGTGTACGTTCCCGATGCTGGCAACATCGTCGCCGGATCGAGACTGCCGCCGCTGGGACCGACCGTCGTCGAAACCAAGGTGGTTCCATCCGGATTCAGCATCGACACGACGCTCGAGGCCGTCGTGACCGAGGTAAGCCCGAGATTCACCCATTGACCGGCTGTGCCGTTGAACGTATAGCGGGCTCGCTGGCCTGGCACGGTCAGGGTCGACGTCACTGGCGCTTCATTGATCATAATGGTGCCGGAAATATCCGGAGTATTGTAGAGCGCGAGCGTTACATGACCAAGATCGACATGCCCTGGATCGATCAACACGGCATAGGTTCCAGACGTTGGAAGAACCTGTGTGTCAATCACAGCACCCTGCGATCCAAACGAAGTCGGCATGCCCAGAACGCCTCCATCCGGCTTGAGAATGGAAAGGTACCCGCTTTCGACCGTGACCCCGCTCAATTGCAAACTCACCGTCTGGCCGGTGATGCCGGCAAAAGTATATCGGGCATTCTGGCCGAACCGTCCAAAGGCAATCGGGACTGCGGCACCCTGCGGAGTGATGTCGCCCGTCAATTCCGTCGAAACTGTGACGGTGACATCGCCGGTGTAGCTTTCACCGGGAGTGATCACGATCGTATAGGTGCCGGACGACGGAAGGGCCGCCAAATCGAGACTGCCGCCCTTAGGTGAAAATGACGCAGCCTTCGTGGCCATTGACTCAGGGGCCGGCTTATAGGCCGTCCAATAGTAGTGCGTCACCGGGGAGGCGACAATGCTCATCACCTCGCCGTCCGGGCGATAGACCGATGCACGCCCCTGCGTCAGCGTCGCGCCGCTGAACCCGATGTTGATCCTCTGACCGGCCACGCCGTCAAATACTATCAAGCCGTTCTTTTTTGGAGTCTTAATCGACGCAGTAACGGGGGGACCATCAACTGTGATGCGGCCTGTATATTCGACACTCGCAGCCACGATACCAGGGGGTGGGGTGATATCGCCGGCATAACTGATATCGGCGACGATACTGGGGAGGAGTCCTGCAAACACAATCCCGAGCGCTGCTGTTGCCGCTCGCGCCCGGCACTTCACCCTCTGCCACAAGCTGCGCATAGTCGCTCTCCTATTCGTTAAGCATGATATCCACCGGTTCCCTCAATCACCCGCTGGCGTACCCACTGTCATGGATCACGTCCTCACGCGGATCTGTACGGGCGACTCTATACGCTTTTTTTGTACGAGACGCAATCCCTGAATGATTGTGCGGGTGGCCATATCGCTCCCCTCATTGGAGGGGGTACCGGCTCAAAGCGTATCAGGACATGATGCCTGTACAATCACAAGTCAGTGCAAAAACAGGAAGATCCGGTGAGCGGCAATGCACGATCTGCGGGACACTGCAGCAGTTCCGTGATTCTAAAAAAAAGAGGGTGGGAAGTTTCCTTCCCACCCTCTTTTGCAGCCACAAGGCTGGAATCAGATTACTCGCCCTTGCAGAAGCTCCGCTCGTAGTTGATGATGTGCCAGGCTTCTTCTTCTGTCACCGCAGCCGGAATCAAGGACACCATACCGGTGCCCGGGCTGCCGTTCTTGATGACCCACATCAGCTCGCCGTCTTTCCGCTTCTTGTGGAACTTGCAGTTGGTGAAATCACGCGGGCTCGGATTCAGCATGGCGCCGGCAGGACCATTGCCCTTGCCTTCCTTGCCGTGGCAATTGAAGCAGGTTCCCTTGCCCTCGTAGAATGCCTTTCCCTTGGCAATGCTGTCCGGAGTCGCCTCGACCGGATTCTTCGTGGCTTTTGCGTCGGCCATCTGTTCCGCCGGAACGCGCGGCTTCGTCGGATCTTTTTCTTCCGCTCCGACGATTGAGACCGACAACAGCATCAACGCTGCACTGACTCCCACAAACTTAGACAGATACCCCATCACTTATCCTCCTTATGTTGAACCCACCGCACATGATTTTTCGGCATAATGCCGCCGGCTGAATAATTCGTCCCGTAAAAATCAGCAAAACAGACGGACTATACCAACGCCTTTTAATTCCTGTCAAGAAATCATCCTCCGCCCTTTCTCAACCCATCTTCCACTTGATCATGATGAAGATCAAACGTCGTGCCAGCGTTTACAGAATAAGATTCACTGCAATCCAATCACTTACAAACAGGGTACCACACACCGCTTCACCTTCGTGACACCTTTGCGCCTCAGTCCTATCCTCCACGCCTCATGGTTCGAGGCGAATCATCCTGACTGCCGGAAAAGGCTTGGAGATAATCGGAAGGAATGAGAGAAACACGAACTCCTGGCACGATGAGCTACGTTACCGTTTAAGGAGAATTTCCCGCGCGACTTTCCCACTGGGGCCGAATGGCTTCTGCGGCTTCCCATTTAGTTCCGCTTTAACCCCGCCGGCATTACCGAGCGTCAAGACAAACTGGTCTCGCCCCTTCCATTGCGCTTTCTCACCAGGACGAAGCAGCGACTCTTGTGGGCTGCCATTGTCGATTTGCACGACGACCCAGCTCAATTCAGTCGCCTCCAAATCCAGCACCAGCTGGGTATCCGCCGTAGCGCCGGCCGCTTCCAGCGAAATTCCACTCAATGGACCATCCGTCCCAACTGAAACCGCTGATACGGTTTCAGCCTCCGGTTTCGAAGCGGCAATCGGCGGCGGGGTGGGTTCAGACCGGCGAGCATCCGGCACTGACGTCGGTGTCGCTGCACCTGTCGCGTTCGTCTTCGTCGATTCGGCGGCTGGTTCAGGCTCCTTCGTTGCGGCTGCAATGGGCGCATCCGTGACCGTCTGGGTGCTCTGTTTGGGAGAAGCCGGTTCCGGTTCCGCCCGCTTCAGCACCGTCGACTGCTCCCGGCTCAAAAGGAAAATCAATGTCAGGACGGCAATGCCAATCGCAACGGCCACCGCTTTTCGATTGGACTGGCGCTTGCGTTCCTCTTCGGCCTGACGGACTTTGAGCCGTTCCCGTTCATCCTGCTTCTCATAAAAGGTGCCGGCAGACTTGGCAAACCGCTGGATCGCATCTTCCTCATCCAATCCAAGTGACCGCGCGTACGAACGGACGAATCCACGGGCAAACACCTGATCGGGCAGTTTGGAGAAATTGCCATCCTCGAGCGCCTTGACGAAATCGGACCGGATCCGTGTCTTCGACGACACCTCATCGACCGTCAGTCCCTTGGTCTCCCGGACTTGCCTGAAAAACTCGCCAACCGACTCCATAGTCCCCCTGCTACTTCAGTCGAGCCAATAATTCCGTGGCGGCCGCCGCATATTCCCCGCCCTTATCAACCGTCGTCACCTTTTTCAGGGCTTCACGCGCCCTCTCCGTATATCCCAATTTGTAGTACACCCGGCCCAACTCCAACTGAAGCATCGCAGGCGGAACGTTCGAAGGACTGACGGTGACGGCATCTTCGAGCGCTTCCATCGAGCCCTGAAGATCGCCCTGGTGGGCCAGCGCACGACCCAAATGAAACCGGGCCAGATCCGGCGTCGGATAGAGCGGATTCGTCAACGCCTTGCGATAGGACTTGATCGCCTCATCCCAACGATTCTGGTTGGCGAGCACTTGGCCGAGATAGGTGTGGGCTTCCGAATAGTCCTCATCGATATTGATCGCCGCGCGAAACTCCTCTTCGGCCCGCGACAATTTGCCCTGCAGCGCGTACACATGTCCCAGGGCATACCGGGAGTTTTTGTTGTTGGGATTCAGCTGTACGGATTTCTGAAACGAGACGAATGCCTTTTGGCGGTCCCCCGAAAGACTGGCCACGCCTTCCTGATAATAGCCCTCGGATTTTGTGGCCATCTCCTGACTGGTCGCGCAGCCCGCGAGCAAATTCGCCGCTCCAATACAAGCCACCACGCAGCACATTCGTGCCACACGCGCGGCATGCGCAAGACTCGCCTCTCTCACCCGCGTCATTGATGTCACTGAATATCCTCGAAATGCGTCAGCCGTTTGAATTCCCGGAACCGAGCTTGAACTTCTTTGTAATCCAGGATTCGCAATCGGTCAAGACTAAAGGATTCTACGGTAAATGACGCCATGACGCTTCCGAAGATAATGGCCTGCTTCATCGCGTCGAGAGACCGGTTCCCCGTCGCCGCTAAATAGCCCAAAAACCCGCCGGCAAAGGTATCGCCGGCGCCTGTGGGATCGCGCACATCCTCAAGAGGAAAGGCCGGCGCGCCGAACACGTGACTCCCGTTGAACATGAGCACGCCGTATTCGCCGCGCTTGATGATGAGATGCTTGGGCCCGCGGGACAGCACCAGCTTCGCCACCTTGACCAAGTTTGAATCTTGTCCCAGGGCGCGCGCCTCGCCGTCGTTGATGATGAGCACATCGACCTGCTCCAACACTTTCCAGAGCGCCTCGCGCTGGCCGTTGATCCAGAAATTCATCGTATCGCAGGCCACTAAGGACGGACGTTTCACCTTCTGGAGCACATCGAGTTGGAGTTCAGGGTGAATATTGCCCAGGAACAACACGTCCGGCTCCCGATAGGCCTCTGGAATCTGAGGACGAAACGTTTCGAACACATTGAGCTGGGTATCCAGCGTATGGGCTTCGTTCAGCTGGTGCGTGTATTCACCCTTCCAACGAAAAGTTGCCCCGGGACGACGCTCCAGGCCTGTGAGATCGATCCCCCGGCTCTTGAGAAACGCAATATGCTGTGGAGGAAAGTCCTCTCCAACCACGGCAATGAGCGCGACCGACGTAAAAAAGCTGGCGGCGGTTGAGAAATAGGTCGCCGACCCGCCAAGAATCTCCGTGCCCTCGCCGAAGGGGGTTTTGACCGTATCCAGCGCGACGGATCCGACCACCAACAATTTTCCCATGACTCACTCCGCTCCTTTCTTCCGCGCAAAGACACGGCGAGTCAGCAGCCCCGACTTCTTCTTCGCGGCAGCCGACAGGCTGCGCCGGTCGGTCACGATCGCATTGTCCAATGCCTGCCCGCAGGCACAGTCCCGATGCCCGGCCAGAGACGGCATCGCAGCCTGCAAAATCCGTTTCGCCAACACAACGTTGCGATGGAGCGTCTCCAGAATCGCCTCGACCGTCACGGCCTCTTCCGTCTCGTGCCAGCAATCGTAGTCCGTCACCAACGCCATCGTGGCATAACAGAGCTCCGCTTCACGCGCCAATTTCGCTTCGGGCATATTGGTCATCCCGATGACATCGACTCCCCACTGCCGGTAGAGCCGTGACTCCCCTTTCGTCGAAAACTGCGGGCCCTCCATGCACAGGTACGTGCCGCCGCGATGGAGCGTGGCCCCCGCCTGTTGGCCGGCGGAGAAGAGGGTCCGCGCCAAGGACCCACAGATCGGTTCGCCGAAGGCGACGTGCGCCACCATCCCGCCTTCGAAAAATGTGGACGCGCGCCGTTTGGTCAGATCGATGAACTGATCGGGCATCACGACCTCACCCGGATGGATCGACTCTTTCATGCTCCCCACCGCGCTCACTGAGATCACGCGCGTAACGCCCAATGATTTCAGTGCATAGATATTGGCCCGATAATTGATTTCGCTCGGATTCAGCCTATGCCCGCGTCCATGCCGGGAGAGGAATGCCACCCGCACACCTCCGATCACACCGACAACGATGGCGTCGGACGGAGATCCGAACGGCGTGCGAACACGAATTTCCCGGACCGATTGGAGCCCCTCCATCTCATAGAGCCCGCTGCCCCCGATCACTCCGACTGCCGCCTGTCCGCGCATCTGCTTCCCCTTCATAGCTGTCCCTCGCCTGCTCCGGTTGTCTGCGTCACATCAGCCTCCAAGGTTCCAAGAAATTGTTCGATCAGCAAGACGATGCTCCGGACGATGCGCTCAAGCGACTCATCTCGTTCCACCGAAATCCAATGGACCCCGGGCTCCTTCCGGAACCATGTCATCTGCCGCTTCGCAAATCGCCTGGTATCCCGCTTGAACAACCGGACCATCTCAGCATAATCGTACTCACCCGACAAATGCGCCGCCACATGCCGATATCCCAAGCCTGTCATCGCGCCGCCGTCCCGCCGATACCCTCGATCAAGCAGCGCACGAGTCTCTTGTACCATTCCATGAGCCAACTGCCAATCGATTCGTTCTTCGATCCGCCGGTACAACTCTTCTTTCGAACGCTGCAATCCGATCAGGAGCGTGGAGAAAGGGGCCGCCTGAAATCCATGATCCCGCTGTACAGCCGATATCGGTTGTCCCGACAACCGATAGACTTCCAACGCCCGTATGACCTTGGCTTCATCGTTAGGATGCAGCCGGGCCGCCGTCGCAGGATCAACCCGGACCAGCTCCGCATGGAGGCGGTCCCGCCCCTGTTCCTGGCACATCTGCATCAATGCGGCTCTCACGTCCGGGTCAGCTGGAGGAGCCGGACATAATCCCCGCACCAATGTTCGGATATACAGCCCTGTTCCTCCGACCACGAAAGGCAACCGGCTCTCCGCATACAATCGGTCGATTTCCGCAAGCGCCGCCCGCCGATACCATCCTGTGTTGAACGTCTCATCCGGATCGGCCAAATCGATGAGCCGGTGCGGAATGCCTTGGCGCTCGTCTGCCGCAGGCTTGTCCGTGCCGATATCCATACCGCGATACACTTGCCTGGAATCGGCGGTGAGCACCTCCGTACCAAAGTGTTGTGCTACCTGCACGCCAAAACGGCTCTTGCCCACGGCAGTGGGGCCGAGCAGTACGACAAGCGGACGACGTTGGCACACAGGGTCAGACAACTTCGGCATGTCTTGCTGCAATCACCGATTCGCTGCTCCGTTCTGCATCGCTCGTATCTCGTGAAGCCCGCTTCGACTCAGCGAGGCCCTCGGCTTCGCCGCGAGGCGAGCGAGCGTGAAGCGCAGGACGGAAAGACCGTTTCTCTATCAGGCATCGTGGTTTGCGAGATACGACATACGCTTCACGAGCAACGCGGGTTCTGACCATCCTACCATCCGGCCCGCCCGAACATTTTCTCCAAGTCGTCCGTACCGAGCCGAAACACCGTGCGCCGGCCATGGGGACAGGTCGTGATCTCTCCTTCTGTTCTCCAGTCTTCAACCAGCGCCTTGATCTCCGGCAACTCCATCGGACGTCCGGCTCTCACCGCGCCATGACAAGCCAGCGATGCCAGGACCGGACGGACTTTCGTCTCCACGGTAGACGCATGGTCCCATTGGGCCAAATCATCGAGCAAATCTTGCAGAAACGCTTCCGGATCGAGCTTGCCGAGCCCCATCGGCACGGCTCGAATCAGCACTGCCGACGCTCCGAACGGCTCTAGTCCCAACCCCAACTTCTCGAGCTCGCCGTGATAGCGAGTGAGCAATGCGGCATGGGGAGGCGACAACTCAATCGAGGCCGGGAGAAGCAGCGGTTGAGATTGAATGCCTCTGGCGATCCACGCGCGATACAGCCGCTCAAATAGGACCCGTTCATGCGCGGTATGTTGGTCGATCACGGCCAGATCGCCTCCGACCTGGACGATCAGAAATGTCCGATTGAGCTGTCCCAGCGCCACCACTTCTCCTGAGGGAACCTTGACATACGGCTCTGCCGTTTCACTGACAAACGCGAGCTGTGCTCCCGGCCGGGAGGAGACATCGACCTGCCGATCCGTGACGGCGGAGAACGGGGTCCCCTGAGCCCCTGCAGTCGAATGCTTCATCTGCTCTCGGGAAACGCCGGAGACCGAAGTCCACGCGGGCTTATTCCCGGATGATTCGCGCGTCAATGAAGATCCCGGCTCGATCAAAACCCCTTCCGCCGTTCCCATCGCCTGCCTGATCGCCCGCCGGACAAGCTGATGGATCATCTCGGCATCCGCGAACCGGACCTCTCGCTTGGCAGGGTGGACGTTCACATCGACACGATCGGGATCGACGTCGAGGAACAATACAAAAAGCGGATGGCGGCCTTTTGGAAGAAATGCCCCATACCCCTCCGCAACCGCATGCAAGACAGCGGCATTACGCACAGGACGCCGGTTCAGAAATAGTTCCTGTGGCAGACGTGACGCTCTCGCATGCAGAGGATCGATAATGTATCCGCCCAGTCGAACCGTCGGCAGGACCGCTTGGACCGGGAAACAGTGATCGAGAAACACCCGCTGATACACCTGACTCACTCGATCTTTTTCCGACGACACCGCCGGGTAATTCACAATCTCCGTTCCGTTATGCGTCAATCGAAAATGAACGGACGGCCAGGCGAGTGCCGCCTGCTGTACAACTCGGCTGATATGGGAGAATTCTGTGGGAATCGATTTGAGAAACTTCTTGCGGGCCGGCTGATTATAAAACAACTCCGTGACTTCGATGCTGGTCCCGGCGACCGGAGGGGCCTCCACGATCTTGCCAAGTCTCCCTCCCGTGACCCGAAACTCGATACCGGCTTCGGCAGACCGTAGGGCGGTGGCGACACGCACATGGGATACGGAGGCGATGCTCGGCAGCGCTTCCCCTCGAAACCCCATGGTGCGAATGGACCAAAGATCCTGATCCGAGCGAAGTTTGCTCGTCGCATGCCGTCCAAATGCGCGCGGCGCGTCGACAGGGCTCATCCCGTCGCCGTCGTCGGTGACACGGATCAGCGCCAGGCCTCCACCATCAATCTCGACGGTGATCGAGCCGGCGGCGGCATCGACACTGTTGTCGACAAGTTCCTTGACCACCGCAGCCGGGCGCTCGACTACCTCGCCGGCGGCAATGCGGCTGACAACCTCCTCCGGCAAAATATGGATCTTCCCTGTGCCACCGGTTGTCAGCACGGTATGCGGCTCCTCACGCACGATGACAGGGGACAGCGGCGGGACGGCAAGATGCCGCAGCGATCATCTGATTTCTGCCAGCTTGTTCTTGGCCAGTTTCGATTCGTCGGATGCGGGAAATTCTTCGAGCACACGCTTCAGACTCTTCCTCGATTTGACCAGATCCCCCGTTTCCGCTGTCGCCAAGCCGAGCTTATACAAGGAAGCGGGAACTTTTTCATTGCCGGGATATTCCGCGACCAAAAATTCGAATGTTTGAATGGCGCGTCCATAATCCTTCAAGTTGTAATACGACTCACCGAGCCAGTACTGCGCATTAGGAGTCAGCGACGTGCCTGAAAAGTCCTTGACGAAGCGCTGAAAGCCGGCCACCGCAAGTTCATACTTGCCGTTGAGATAATCGTTATACGCCAAATTGAAAGCGGACGTGGGCGTGATCCCTGGCGCAGTCGCCATGGCTGTTCCCGGTTCCGCCGATTGAGCCGGCTTCATCGGCCTGGGAAAACGCGGCTCGGAAAACGCCGGGTCGACTTTCGCTGCCGACTGCCCAGCCGTCTCCTCCAGCTTCGCCAACCGTGTCTCAATTTTTTGGAGGCGCGCGACCACCTCATCGATACGCTGCCGTCCTGGATCTGCGTCTTTGACCCGCTCCACCGACTCCAATCGCCGGAGCACCGCATCCACCCGCTGATGGTCCTGCTCCTGCGATCGGGAAATCGTGGAAAGCTGGTCCCGCACCTCAAGAAAATCGGCGTGCTTGGCACAGCCGGTCAACAACACCATCGGAACGAGCACCCAGAATGCGATCACGACCGGCATACAACGATCCTCCATACGGCTTACCGAACGTCTTTGATCTGTGTCAGCTTATCCGACGCCTTTCCCGCCTCGGGACTCTTCGGATACAACGTCACCACCTGCTTGAACGCCGAGGAGGCCCGCTTCATATCCTTCAGAGCCAGGTATGCGTAGCCTTTCTTCAAAATCGCGGACGGCACCTTCTCACTCCGGGGATAATCGAGTTCCACCCGATCGTAGGCATCGATGGCTTTCCCAAAATCTTTTTTCCCGTAATACGACTCCCCCTGCCAATATCGGGCATTCGGCGCCAGATCGGAGTTGGGATAATCCGAGAGAAACGCGGCAAATCCGCGACGGGCGCCTTCCAAATCTCCATCTCGAAACAATGCCAATACCTGCTCATACCGCGCTCGATCCGCGGCTTCCTCCTGACCCTGGACAGGTGCGGTTGCCGGTGATTCTTGCGGCGCAGCGATTGTTACTGAGGAAGGCGCCACAGCGGCCATTGAGGGCTGCTCAGCCGGCTCCAGGCCGGCGTCGGGCTCGACGGCTGATCGTTGCGCCGGTTTCGTGGCCTGTGAACGAACGCCCGGTTTTTGGTTGGCGCGCCCGGCCGGTTTTGTCAGAGACTCGATCCGGTGATCTTGATCATCAAGCCGCGCGGTAACCTTGTGCCCGACAGATTCGAGGGTTTTGGCCACGGACGCAATACTCTTGTTGACCTCGGCCGCATGCGCGGACGCGGTGCGCTCCCCATGGCCCACCCGATCGTCGAGACCGGTGAGCGCTTCGCGGAATCCGGTCAGGGCCTGGTTGAACTGCACGAATTTCTGTGAAACCTGATCGAGCCGCTGCTGATGGTCGGTCAATTCCTTTTGCTGTTCCTCCAGCCGGGCATCCACACGCTTCGCCAATGTGTCGTTTGTACGCTGTACCACATCAGCAATATCTTTCTTTAGCCCCAACATGGCCTGTTCCATCGCCCGGGAGAGCTCGTCAAGTTTGGCCGCCACCTTCGCGTCCTGGGTATCCAGACTTTTCTGAACCCAGGCATGCCGCGTCGTATTGTCGGCATCCATCTTCGCAGCCAATTGCTCGAGCTTTTTCGTCTGCTGCTCCGATTGCGCCAATCGATGCTTGAGATCCTCCTGTTTCGCCTGGAGATCCTGCGTCAGATACACCGCCTTCTCCAGTTCACCCCGCAACTGCGGCAATTCCTGATCACGCAGAGTGGAAATCTCCTGGCTCTGCCTGGCTCGTGTCTGCGAAAGCTGGTCATCCTGCTGCTTGATGCGTTGCTGCAGGACCTTCTCGGTTTGTTTCAGATCGGACTGTTGAGCCACACAACCGGATAGAAAGGCGAACACGGCAGCGACGACTACGGTCTCAGTATATTTCACCGGTGACCTCCTCTCCTTCATATGACCCCATAAGAATCATATCACGCACCCCGCCGTGCGCATGCCGCCATGTAATAATCCTACGAAGGCCGCCACCGTAATCCAACCGATTACTTTCCCGTCTTGACGACCACATGCCCACGGCGATTCTGTGAGTAGCACGATTCCGCATGCTCGGTGCAGACCGGCCGCTCTTTGCCGTACGATACGACCGACAGCTGCCTGGCGGCCACGCCAAGTTCAACCAGATAGTTCCGAACAGATTTGGCGCGCTTCTCGCCCAGCACCAGATTATAGGCGGAGGTGCCTCGCTCATCGCAGTGTCCCTCGATTTTCAATTGAGCGCCCGGATTCGACTTGATCCACTCCGCGTTGCGGGCCAAGAACTGGCGGCCTTCTTCGGAAATGGCAAAGCTATCATAGGCGAAAAAGACGTCCCGCAATCCGGCGGCCGCCGAGGCGATTTGTTCAGCGCGAATCTCTTCCGTCTGGCGCGAGGCGCTGCCGGGATCGGCCTTGGCCGTCAAGGTATTCCCACCAAGCCGCTCTTCGGACGGATTCTTATCCAAACCACGCAATCCACCCGAACCATTCTGTCCGGAAAACGAGGTGTCGGGAATATTCTGACTGACCCCGCCCTCACTGGAACCTTTGGCCGCTCCCTGCTGCGCAGATTGAGCATCTCCTCCGGATTGGACCGCCTTGGATGAACATCCGGATAAACCCAACAGAAGCGATCCGAAAATCAATGGCACACATATGATCGATTGCAACCTTTTCATATTCCCACGCCCTCCCATATTAAAGAGTTATGCCCCCTTTCATACAGGGAAGGCCACTGTCGTGCAAGACCCCACCGTGCTTTTACGACGCAGGCGACCAGGTCGGCGCGCTGTTGTGCGTTCCGGTGAACGTGATCCGTTCGAGATCTTTTCCGTCGGCATTGATCATATAAATCTGACTCTTCCCTCCGGCCGTCGAACTGAAGACGAGATGCCGCCCGTCCGGAGACCAGGATGGAGAGTCATCGACGCCTGGCCCACTCGTCAGTTGTACGCGCTTTTGGCCGTCCGGAGTGATCACACAAATCTTGTACTCTTTCTTCGGGCTTCGGCAGACATAGGCAATCCAATTGCCTCGAGGCGACCAGGCCGGCGCCGCATTGTAGTCTCCTTCAAATGTCAGCCGGCGCACATTTGTCCCATCCATGCTCATGAGAAAAATCTGCGGCCCGCCGCTTCTGTCCGAAGTAAAAACCAGTTCTCGCCCGGATGGAGACCACGAAGGCGAGAGATCGCCGCCGGCATGCACCGTCAATCGCTGCATCGCCTTTGTGCGTGTGTCCAAGCTGTAGAGCTCGGAGTTGCCCTCGTGGCTGGACGCAAACGCCAGAAAGTTTCCATCGGGCGACAGGGCCGGAGTGATATTGAGTCCGCTCAGCGACACGAGCGTCCAGCGCTTCCCCGTCGCCAACTCGATCATGTCGATGTTTTGTGTATTCCGATTGCGATAGGCCGTAAACACGATGAACCGCCGGTCCGGCGACCATTTGGGCATGAGATTTAAGAATCCGTCGGCTGTCAGCTGGCGCGAATCGTATCCGTCGTAGTCCATCACGAACAACTCACGCGCCGACCCCTGCTCGGACACATACGCGATTTTCGTCCGGGCGATGCCCGGCTCTCCCGTGTACCGAAATACCAGTTCGTCGGCAAAGCGATGCGCCATCAGCCGCACGACGGAGGTGGCTCCTGCATAGCGCTTGCCGCCGACCATCTCATCGTTGCCCGCATCGTAAACATAGCCGTCCATATTGACATCGGGGTCTTTGGCGTCGCTCGTCATCCCGGCCTTGCCCCACACGATCACGGACACACCCTGTTCTGCGGCTTTCTTGAATTCAGGGTCCGGCACGGCTCCCAAACTGCCGACCTTGATCCCGATGCTGGGCAAGTCGACAAGAGAAAATACCAGCGACCGTCGCACATCCGCCTTCAGCACTTCTTCGATACGGTTCCCCAGCCTGATCCGTCCTGCGGGTGAATCGGCACCGCCGCTGTTGTCGATCCCTGCGACTCCCAGTGGAATCTTCTGAAAGTCCGGCCTGGTCGCCTCTAAAAATACGTCCGTCGCGCCGGACTCGATAATCCAGGCGAGCCCGACCGACAGGCACAAGCTGATCAAGACGACGATTCGAAATGTCATGTCTTACCCCTGTGATTCACCGACGGTAAATGTGAAATGGGCGTCGAAATACGCCTCTGTCAATTCCGGAGGAAAGACCGGCAAGGGAGTCGCACTGAGCACCGCCCGTTTTCCGGCCAGGTCGTAGTACTCATTGCCGGACGATTGTTCGATCGCCACCCCGGTCACCGATCCATTCCGATGCAGTCTGAATTGCACTATGACCACATACCCCTGACCGGCCGCATCGACCGGCGGCGCATTCCAAAAACTACTGATTCGCTGCCGCACGCGCCCCAGATACGCATTCGACCCCGGCGCCATTCCGGGAACTTTGAGCGTCGTATCAACAGCCTTGATACTCGGTGCTTTCGCTTCGATATGAGGCACAGGCTTCGGCGCAATATCGGCAGGCGCCGCCTTCGGAAGCTCGAACTTTTTGATCCTCTTGAACTCCTCATCCAGTTCTTTATTCAAATCTTCCGTGAGAGACGGCTGCGGTTTCGCTTCCGGCCTCTTGATCCGCTCTGTCGCCTCAGTGACAACCGGAACATCAGGCAGCTTGATGTGCTGTTTCTTCGGTTTTTCCGTCGGGCTGAAGTCTCCAAATTTTGGAGCATCGGCCGGCAGTGAGATACCCTTCATGACATCGCCCATGACATCATTGGACCGCGCTTTCACGGGCGCAGGCGCCGGAGCCATTTTGGCAGGCGGGGCAGATGGAGCAGGCGCGGGAACCTCCGCTGCTTTCGGTTCGCTCTTTTGCGGTTCATCTACATTCACCGGCGGAGCCGGCATCGTGGCAAGCGCAATCTCGATGGACGCCAGAGGCCGTTCACCATGCGCAGGCAGCCGAATCCACGAGACCACCGCCAATACACCTGCATGCACGACGAGGGAAATCGCCACCGCTCGCCATAAGCGGCCGCTCAAATCCGTCTGCCGCTCATCGCTCAACCAAAAATCAGCCGATCCTGAGGCCTGTGCCATGAACGTCTGCCTCTATGCTCCTTCGCCGGGATACTTTGTAGCTCGCTCCGAACATGAAGGCGGGATACACCCTCCATAGCCTTAGCGAAGGAGAACGGTTGCTTCGGAGATTTTCGCACAAGACCCCGCAACGTCCAGCCGTCACAGTCGAAGTGGCGACTTCGGCGGAGCAAACTGCTGCGGAGAACTTCATTTCTTACGCGCGGAGGTCACAGCATCAACAACACGCTCTGGACCGGCGGGATCGGTCACCATGCCGAGTTTTTCGATGCCGGCTTTCTTGACTCCATCCATGACCTGAATGACCACGCCATACGGCACATCGCGATCAGCCCGCAGATAGATCGACACATCCTTATGCTCCTCTTTGAGCACACGGAGCTTGCGCTCCAACTGCGCGATACTCACCTGGTCTTTATCGAGGTAGAGCCGCTGATCTTTTTCGATCGCGAGCACCGCCCGGATCTCCGGTTTGATCGTATTTGAGGCGGAGGTCGGCAGCTTGATGTCCATCCCGCGATAGAGCATCGGAGCCGTCACCATGAAAATCACCAGCAGCACCAGCACGACATCGACGAGAGGGATGACGTTGATCTCCGCCAAAAACCTCCGCTGCCTGTTTTCGAGCATCATCCCTTCACTCCCACAGGAACAGGAGAAACCGACGCAACCGGCTTCGTTCTAGCCGGAAGCAACGCGAGCAACTCGACCACCACGGAATCCATGTGAAACGCCGTGCGACGGATGCGCGTCAGAAAATAGTTGTAGGCGATGACGGCGGGAATCGCCGCAAACAATCCGGCCGCCGTCGCGATCAATGCCTCCGACACACCGGGCGCCACGGCGGCAATACTAGCCGTGCCTTGCGTGCCGATTTCGCGGAACGAATCGATAATCCCCATAACCGTGCCGAGCAATCCCACAAACGGGCTGATATTCCCGGTCGTCGCCAGAAACGGCAGAAACGATTCCAGCTTGGCGATTTGGCCTTGGGCGATGTGCGCGCCAGTTCGTTCCACGACATGCCGATCGATCGTCGGCGCTCCGTCGCTGTCATACGACACCCGGCCTGCTCCGGAGACATGGCCCAACCGTTCGGTCACACCATGGAAAATTCTTGCGCAGGGACTTCCGCTCGTCCGCTGAGCATGCCGCGTGACTTCATCAAGATCTTTGGCCTTCGAAAGCACAGCCATAAACCGGCGGTCTTCCTCGTCAACCGTACGAAACGTCTTCCACTTAAAGAGAATGATGCCCCAGGAAATGATAGAAAAACACAAGAGCAGAAACAGCACGATTTTCGAGATCACTCCGAGCGACGCGATAAGCGCTATGGGACCGGATTGAAACATGGGAGTCTACCCTCTCCTTTTTCTGGTGAACGCACCGCACCGTAAAATGGAGTGTACCAGACGCGGGAGAAAATGGTGGGACCACGAAATGCGGAATGCACGCGAACCAGGCTCGGCTTCGTCCTCTGCCTCACCGGATGTTATTTCCTATACTATGGTGAGGGGCAACTCCACTTCCGCGTGGCCCTGAAGGAGGCGCACTTCCTTCAACCTTCTTCTTGCAGATTAGCACCTGCGGCATGACATCGGAAAAAATGGCGGGGCCGACGGGATTTGAACCCGCGACCTCCAGATTGACAATCTGGCGTCCTAACCAGGCTGAACGACGGCCCCTTAAATCTGTTTGTGCTGAGGATCGGAACGACAAAACCCCATCAGCGGTCGTCGATCACGTCCCAAACTATATATTCGTTGACGATTCGATCACTTGTCCGATCTCGCGCACCAAGTCATTCCTGGTAGGCGGAACAGGGATCGAACCTGTGACCTCTGCCTTGTAAGGGCAGCGCTCTCCCAACTGAGCTATCCGCCCGACTTTCTTCGCAAGTGTCGGCGGAGGTTATCAAGTCCCCACTGCCATGTCAATTGGTTCTCGCATCAGTCTTATGGATTCCGCGATCGACTTGTGCAACCGCACGACTGGCCATGCCTGTTCATGGGCGAGACCGTCTCCGACCGGCCTGCCGCGGGAAGTATTGCCGATGAACCTGCTTCAGCCGGCTACGCTCCACATGGGTATAGATCTGCGTCGTGGCAATATCGGCGTGACCGAGCATCGTCTGTACGGCCCGCAGATCAGCTCCGCCCTCCAGCAAGTGGGTCGCAAAGGAATGTCGCAGCATGTGCGGCGAGATCGGCTTGGCAATCCCCGCGCGCTGCGCCCGCCGCCGAAGCAGCTTCCAGCAGGCCTGCCTCGTCAGCGCGCGCGCGCGGCGCGAGACGAACAATGCGCGGGACGTCCGCCCTTTCAGCAGCACCGGCCGCACACGCGCGACATAATCGGCCAGCAGGTCCCGTGCCTGCTGCCCCATCGGCACGACCCGCTCCTTGGCTCCCTTGCCCATGACGCGCAGACAACTCGCATTCAAATCAATCTGCGACACCGCGAGCCCGACAAGCTCGGAGACCCGGAGACCCGAGGCATACAGTAATTCCAGCATGGCGCGGTCCCGGCAATCCTCAGCGCCGGAACCGGTCGGCACATCCAGCAACCGGACGACTTCCTGCATGGTCAACGTCTTCGGCAACCGGACGGACCGCCGCCTCGCCGTGAGATCACGCAGCGGATTCACGTCCACGAGTTGTTCACGGACCAGAAACCGAAACCACCCGCGCAACGCCGAAAGTATGCGGGCGATGGACGATGCCGCAAGCGGCTGCCGCTTCAGCACGGCGAGAAACGCAATTACGACCTGCGGCGCAATCGGTTCGCCCATTCCGAGCCGATGCTGCGTCAAATAGTGCTGGAACTTCGTGAGATCGCGCCGGTACGATTCAAGGCTATTGGTTGCCAGACCGCCTTCGACGCGCAACCGCGCCAAGTACCGTTCAACAAGCGGATCGATGACGGACGCCGATGTATCAGCCACGCTCATTCACCAGTGCACACCGCGGCATTCCTGCGGCATTGCTATTGAGTGTCATAGACAAATCCCTAGGGACCCGTTCGCTGTTCTGTCGTTCGTCGCTCGCATCTCGTGACGCGTGAAGCCCGCTTCGCCCGCTCAGCGAGGCGAGCGCAGGACGAAATCCCCTTCTTTGTTCGCGAGATACAAGATACGCTTCACGAGGAACGAAACTATAGCCAACTCCCGCAGCGAACACAATGAACACACCGTGGTTCTCCTTGACACCTTGCACCCTTTCCGATACTAGTCAGTCGGTACGGGACAGACTCTCCCGCCGTTCAAACACCATGTTTCCCAACACACACCACCTCCACACGTTGCCCGTCTTGCCGCGCCTGGTCGGCATCGTGCCGCTCACGGTACTGCTCAGCCTCTGTCTCGTCGTGACGGAACCCGCACTCGCGGCAAACAAACCGGCGGGCCCCATTCCCAATCCCCCGGTGCTGGCACAAACGAAACAGCAGATCGAAAAAGGCGACTATGAATCCGCGGCAGCGACGCTGCGCCGGTTTCTCACAACGGCACCCAGGCCCGAGCATCTGGATGACACGTATTTGCTCCTCGGCGCCGCTCTCTACGGCATGAAGGACTATCCTGAAGCACTCAGGTATTTGAACCAGCTTCAACAGGAATTCCCGGAATCCGAACTGAGCGAACCCGGCAAGCTCATGCTGGCCCGCACGCATGCCGCCATGGGCAATGTCGATTTGGCTCTGCCGCTGGCGGCCCAAGTCCGCGCAGCAACCCAGGATCCCGGCACCAAATACGACGCGTTGAAACTGACGGCGGACTGCTTGGTGCAAAAGAAGGATTTCGTCCGGGCCATCCGCACGCTCTTGGAAGGGATGGGCAACGGTTCGGATGAACAGGCGGCGGAAACGCACGAGCAGATCCGTGACATGATTGCGGAGAAACTCGACAGAAAAGGGTTGACCCGGATACGGGAGGCATTCCCGCGCGCCTATCCCGGCGACCTCGCCTCCATTCGTCTTATCGACTACTACATCTCGCGCGGCGAAGATCACCTGGCGGAAGGAGAAATCCGCCATTTCCTCGCCGCCTTCCCGACGCATCCCCATGGGCCCAAGGCCCACGATGCGCTGCAATTGCTGAACACCAGACTCAGAACCAATCAGTATTTCATCGCCGCGGTGCTCCCGTTGTCAGGACGCCTGGGCGCCTTTGCCAACGATGTCCTGGACGGCATCCAGCTTGCGATCGAGCGCGCACGCGAACAGACCGGTATGCCATCCATCGGCTTGATCGTGAAGGACCACGATGCCGATCGCGAGGGATTTCTAGACGACCTCTCAACGTTGCTCACTGAAGACCGCCCGCTCGCCGTGATCGGTCCCATGCTGTCCAAGAATCTCCCTGTCATGGCGGAAATGGCGCAACGGACCAGAGTGCCGCTCATCACCCCCGCTGCCACTCTCCCTAATATCCGCCGGCTGGGCACCTATCTGTTCAGCACCTCGCTCACCTACGGCCTGCAGGCGGAACGCATTGCATCCTATGCCACGAAGGAGCAAGGCTATCGGCGGTTCTGCATCCTCTACCCCAACACGATCTACGGACGGGAACTTGCGCGGCTCTTCGCGCAAGAAGTCCAACAGCATGAGGGGGAAATCATTGCCGCCGTCCCCTTCAACGAAGGAGACACCGACTTTGGTCCGCCGATCGGGCAGCTCAAAGCCGAAGACCTCAAAAAGTATGGACTGGCCGTTCCGGTCGATCCATCGAGGCCGGCAGGAAAACCGCTCAATCGAAAGGATAAACGGATCCTGTACACGCCCGGATTCGATGCGATATTCATCCCCAGCCGCTCCAACGATATCGGGCTGATCACCGCACAACTGGCATTCCATGACATGCGCGTCCCGCTGCTCGGAACGAACGGATGGAATTCTCAAGATTTTGCCCGCACCGCGGATCGAACAGTGGAAGGCGCCACCTTCGTCGATGGTTTTTTCGTGGACAGCCCCAACGCCGCCGTACAGGAATTTGTGCAGCGCTATCAAAAGCGATTCCAAACCACCCCCTCGCTCTTCACGATGCAAGGATACGACGCAGCCAGGGCGGTCATCGAAGGAATCCGTAGCGGCGTCACCTCCGGCGAAACGCTGCAGGAATTTCTCATGACCCAGCGAACTTTGCCCACACTCGCCGGACCCGCCGGATTCGGGCCGGACGGCACGCTGCGCCGGCCGCTCTTTCTTCTACAGGTGAAACAAGGTAAATTCGTCCAGTTGAACTGACAGAATCCTGAAACAGTCAGCCGACTGCGTTTCCATGTTACTCAGTGGCTCGATAGGCGCCAAGGCCGTCCTGAATGAACTCGCTTCCGCAGATCCTCCATACGATCTCCTACATGGGGCTCCCGTTGCTGTTCGCCATGGTGCTTCACGAATACGCGCACGGATTGATCGCCGAGCAATGCGGCGACCACACGGCGAAGCTTCAAGGCCGGCTCACGATGAATCCCCTGGCTCACATCGATCCCCTCGGAACGATTGTCGTGCCGTTGACCTGCCTCTTGTTGCCCGGCGGCTTTTTCATCGGCTGGGCCAAACCGGTGCCGATCGATCCTCGCAACATGTTTAATCCCAGACGCGACATGGCGTTGGTGGCGGCCGCAGGGCCCGGGATGAATATCATCCTTGCGGTAGCGAGCGCATTGTTTTTGGCCCTTCTCCTGACGTTGGAACCGACTCTGTCGCTCCGGCAGGAAGCCGACGCCGAGCCTGCATCGAGTCTCATGACCGCCATGATCCTTCGCCCGATCGCCGTCATGGCTCTGTATTCCGTCATGATCAACGTGCTTCTCGCGCTCTTCAATCTGATTCCGATCCCTCCGCTCGACGGAGGACGTATTCTGACGTGCTTGTTTCCAGCCAAACCGGCGATGGCCCTGATGCGCCTGGAGCCCTATGGCATGATGATTCTGGTCGGCCTCATCGTTTTCGACAAGGAGCTGCGCGTGATCCACACCATCACCAACACCTTCGCTTCCGGTCTTTCAAATACGATTCTGTCGACGGCGCTCGGCCTCGGGGGAGGATCCCAATGACCGCGCCGCGCAAACGGGTCCTCAGCGGCATGCAGCCCAGCGGGCTTATGCATTTGGGCAACTATTTGGGCGCGCTGGAAAACTGGAAGGCGCTACAGGCAGAGTACGACTGCTACTTTTTCGTCGCCGATTGGCATGCCCTCTCGACCAACTACGCCGACACGACCCGCATACGCGCGTTCGTGCAGGACATGCTGATCGATTGGCTGGCCGGAGGGATCGATCCCGAACGATGTACGATCTTCATCCAGTCCCGTATTCCGGAACATGCGATCCTGCATCTCCTGCTCTCGATGATGACGCCCGTCTCATGGCTGGAGCGCAACCCGACCTACAAAGAAAAACAGGAAGAGATTAAAGAAAAAGATCTCACCACCTACGGCTTTCTCGGATACCCGGTCCTGCAGGCCGCCGACATCCTCCTGTACAAGCCCGATTTTGTGCCGGTGGGCAAAGACCAGCTCCCTCACCTTGAATTGACGAGAGAACTCGCCCGACGATTCAATGACATCTACAAGACGGCCGTGTTCCCAGAGCCAAAGGAACATCTGACCAAGTTTCCAAAAGTGCTCGGCACCGACGGCCGGAAAATGAGCAAGAGTTACCACAACACGATCAATCTGTCGGACGCCGAACCGGTCGTTCGCCAGAAACTCAAAACCATGGTCACCGACCCGGCACGCGTGCGCCGAACCGATCCGGGCAACCCCGACATCTGTCCGGTCTACGAATTTCACAAGATCTATTCATCACAAACGGTCCAGGATCAGATCAACAAGGATTGCCGAACAGCCGCGATCGGCTGCATCGACTGCAAGAAGCAGGTGGCGGATCGGATAGTGGAACAGCTGACGCCGGTCTGGGACGCGCGCGCGAAGCTGCTCGGCGATCCCTCCCGCGTCGAAGACATCGTGCAAGCCGGCAGTGCGCGCGCCTCGAAAGTGGCGAAAGCCACGTTGCATGAGGTGAACGAGGCGATGAAGATCTAGCCCGCCTTACTCACGGGTTCATCATAAAACCCGTCGAAGTTTGGGGACTGACACCCTTCCTCGCGTTGCGCGTGGTGTCTGTCCCTGTCCGACGTCCGGGTTGATAGCGTTGTTATGCGGCAAGTTGCCGGAGCAACAACAAGCCTTCATTCCATTCTCCAAGCCCGCTCTCTGAATTGATGTGGCCTGCTGGGCCAATGTTTACAAAGCGACTACCCCAAGCAGCCGCCGCAGACCTTGCAAACTCTACGCTCCCATAGGGATCGTCGGTGCTTGCCACAACGATGCTCGGGAATGGAAGTGACTTCAGCGGCAATGGCGAAAACCCGACTGCTTCTCCTGGGAAGTTAAGTCCATCCGGGTTCGGTGGGGCAACCAACAATGCGCCTTGTATTCTGAGATGTGTTTTCGCCGCCCAATGTGCGACGAGCAGGCAGACCAGACTATGCGCAACCAGCACGGTATTGCCACCAACGTGCGCAACCGTTTGTTCCAGAGCATCAAGCCACTCGCTGCAAACCGGATACTCCCAATCACGTTGCTGCACGCGCACAAACGAAGGGTTGGCTTGCTCCCACAGACTTTGCCAATGTTCAGGACCGGAGTTGCCGATGCCGGGAAGAATGAGCACTGTTGAGTTCATGGGTTCCGTTTCACAAATTAGAAGTCAGAGCGCAATTTCAGCGGGGTGATCAGCCCGTTTCGGGTGCCCCGCGTGTCCCCCTTCAGTCACCTCCCGACTTGTCTGCCAATTTCTTCTTGCAACGCAATGGTGCTCTGGCCCCTATTTCTTCCTTTGCTTCTCCGATTACTCCCGGCCAACCCAATACATAGGTCGGCGCTTCAGGTTCATGACCGCAAGCACCCGCACTTTGTCTGGCTTGATGGAATAGAGAAGCGCGTAGGGAAATCGGAGCACGAGTCGGCGACGGATCGTCGCAGTGATCAGCGGACCGGCTTCAGGGAACGTCACGATGGCGTGCGTACAACGCTCGACTTCATCAAGAAAGGCGGCTCCGAGTCCCGGACTTTCCGACTCGTAGTACTGGGCGGCTTCGTTCAACTCACGGCGGGCTAATCGATGATAGGAGACTCGCTCCATTCACTTCAGCTTGGCCCGCGCTTCACGAAATACGTCCTTGGCAGAAGTGCCGGAGTCGGGGCGGGCATCCATCTCCGCGTCTCTGCGCTGAGCCTCCTCAGCCCAGAGCCGGGCATTTTCCTCTTCGGAAAGATTTTCCAAACTCTCCAAAAGCTTTCCCGCCAAGCGGGCCCGCGACTTTGGATCGAGCTTCAAGGCCTCGGCTTCAAGTTCCTTTATACTCATGGGCGCATTCTACTCCAAACCGGATTCTTGAGCCAGCAGGGACAGGATCGAAGGACGAGCTACTTTTTGTTGCTTCGCCGCCCCATCCAAAGGCGGCTTACCTGCGCCGCGCAACCAGATTGATCCACCGGCCCTTCCGCTCCCGATTGCTCACCACGCGCAACGACAGTACCTGCCAACCTGTGCGTCGAAGCGCCCGTGCCAATTCGTCCTTCTTCCAGCGCGCGAAGTAGCGGCCCGGCATCCAGCCCCTCGTTAACAAGCCGCTCTTCGTGCCATATGTCAGCGTCGCGGCCAGCGTCGCCCCTGGCTTGACAAGCAACCGTAGTGCCTTCAACACGCGCGTCGCGTCCGCTTTGGGAAGATGGATCAAGGAGGCCGCAGCCCAGACGCCGTCGAAACCCACGGCTCGGAACGGCAGCTCGCGCATATCGGCGCGCACGAGGGGAAGCGACGGAACCGCCTGGCGTGCAACGCGGAGGAATGCCGCCGTCAGATCCATCCCTACGACTCGATAGCCCTCGTGCCGCAACACCTGCGCATCCTGCCCGCCGCCGCATCCGAGATCGAGCACCAGCTCGCCGCGCGGGAGGCCGGTCATCCACTCCGTCAGCAAGGGGGAAGACCGCTTGCGTCGAGCCGTCCATCGTGTGAGAAAAGTCCGCGCGCCTTCTTCATAGACCTTGATGGTCGGCGCGACAATGTGACTTGTGGTATGGTGCTGCGATGAGCGAATGGCCATGCAGATGGAGATGCGTATGAATCAATCCTGGTGGAACCTGGCAGCCGTGATCGTCTGTGTGACCGGTATGACTTCGGTGTCGTTGGCTGCCGCTCCGCCGGCTGTCACTCCGCCCTGTGACAAGTACCCGCCCGCCAAACAATCACGCTGCGCTGAAATCTGGAAAGAGCTCAATCAGGAAGACGGGCCGCTCGTCGCACAATTCGGGCTCGATCAGCAGAAACGGCGCGAAGAAGGAAAAATCACCGCGCAGCAGCACCTCGCCGAAAACATGGCCTTCATCAAACAATCCACCGAGAAGCGAATCGAGCGGCTGAAAGAGCGCATGGCGAAAGACTAACCACGGCAGTCCCGGATTACGACACGCGAAAAAATTGATTCGACTCCTTCTCCCGGCCGATTTCTGTTTCCGGCCCATGTCCCGTCACCACAATGGTCGCATCGTCGAGGGTGTACAGCCGCTCCCTGATCGATTGTTCAATAGTATCAAAATTCCCGCCCCACAAATCAGTCCGCCCGATGCTGCCGCGAAACAGTGTGTCTCCCGCCAGCACCAGTTGTTCGTTCGGCGCGTGAAAACTCATCGAACCCGGCGTGTGGCCCGGTGTGTGGAGGGCAATCAGCGCATGCTCGCCAAGCAGCACCTGCTCCTCATCCTTCAGCCAATAATCCGGCATCGGTACGGAGACAAAGGGCACACCGAACATGCGGCACTGCACCTCAAGATTTCCCCAGAGATCGAGATCGTCCTGGTGCAGGCACAGAGCCGCCCCCGTCGCCTGCTTCATCGCTCCGGAAGCAAGAAAATGATCGAAATGTGCGTGGGTGTGCAGGATATGGCTGACCGTGAGGCCGAGCTTCTGTACTTCATGGAGAATGCGTGCGGAGTCGCCGCCGGGATCGACCACAATGGCCCGCTTCGTAACCGGATCGCCGATGATTGAGCAGTTGCATCCCAGAGGAGGAACCGAGAAGGTTTTCCGGATCAATGCAGCCATAGCGGCCCATGCTACAGTCCGGCGGCCTTACTGCGCAAGCTACGGACGCTGTCCGCCCCGGATGGTCCAGACCACTTCGGTATCGAAGATCGTCCACTCCTGCCCTTTCCGATGGAACCAGACGAGAAAACCTGCGCCTGTTTCGTCAGGGCGCATCTGCTCGACATACACAAGCGCCTGATCTTGCCGAAGCGTCCGCCCCACCCGCGAGAAGCCCAGCCGCTCCAACACCGGAGCGGCCTGCACAGGCGCTGCACGTCCGGCCTGCACGGGAACGGCGGCGGACACTTCCGGTTCTTCAAGAGACTGCCCCGTGACAAATCGATAGCGAACCCCGAATTGGAACCGGCCTTCAAGCCGGCCGGCTTCGCGGTTGGCTCCGACAAAATCCCTCACAAGGTCAGACGGCAGCCGACTCATGAAAAAGTTCCGATCGTGAAAGGACCCGATCGTCATCGGCTCCGTCTGGTCCGGAAACAGCCGGACAACCGTCATACGCTCGATCACCACCAGCCTGGTGTATGAAGTGAGAAATATGCTCTCGATGGCCTGATCGTACAGCGCATAATCCTCGGCGGGGATGACGTCAGTAGCCGACCTCTGCTCTGCCGCACAGACCATGTTGGAGAACAGACCGGCGCACAACAACACGATCCCTGCCATCGCGTGATGATTCATAGAGGCAGCATAACGACAGTCGGCAGGGGCGGTCAAACTCGTGAATTCACATGGACAAGTCGCTCCCAAGCAGGGATAATCGGCGCATTCATCTCATCCGGAGGAACACTGCGTGCATGACCATGCTCATTCGAACTGTCCGCTGTTATGGATCGGGGCCGCAGCCTGCCTCTTGATCGTCTCAGGCTGTCAGCCGGACGATTCCCCCCTCAAGGCCGAGAACGATGCGCTGAAAAAACAGGTGGTCAAACAGGAATCCCTGCTGAGCTCTCTGCAAGACGGGAACAAGGTCATGCAGCAACAGATCGATCTACTCAACCAGGAACTCCGCGATGCGAAGAACGCAGCCGAGTCATCCAAGGCAGAAACCCAGAACCTGGCTGAGCGGCTGGAGATGCAGGTGGATCAAGCCAGGCGCATGAACGTGGAAGTCCAGCAAATGGCGGCGGCCCGAGCGGCGCAGAATCTCAAGATTGACGACAAGGGCGCGCAGTTCGAGACGCTCCCCCGCCCCTTAGGCGCCGTCAGCAAGGTCGTGGAGGAATCGCTCGCGCGCAACGGCTATCAACTCAAGGCAGGCATCAAAACGGATCAGAAAGCCGTTTTCGTGACGGACCGCAAAGTCTCGACACCCACGTCATTGGAAGTCGCCGGATTTCGAAACCAATATCTCATCTCCCTGCAAGCCCTGCCCGGTAATGTCACCAAACTCGGCGTCAAGGCGGAATTCGAGAAGGTGGCACAAGGCGGGCGTATCCTGAGTGTGAGCCCCGAAGAAACCGCCGAGATCGAGCGCCGCCTGATCGGGGACATCAGCAAGGCGCTCGAAGCCCCGAAGAAAACGTGATGCCGCACCGCACTATTCTGTCTCTTGCGGGCACTCTCGTTCTCTTGATGACTGAGAACACACCAGCCACGCAGGACGATCGAATCCATTCAAAAGAGCTCGCCCGTCATCTCACGACAATCGCCGCGCTTGCCCAATCCGCTCCGATGGTGACCATCCCCTCCGGATGGTTTCTCCTCGGCAGCAAACGGGTCGATGGCGACCCCTATGGGCTCTGGACCCAGTATGACGACACGGAACTGCCCCAGAACAGCGTGTGGCTGGATAGCTACATGATCGATCGCGACGAAGTCAGTCTCGGTGAATACCTGTCATTCCTCCAGGCACGGCACAGCCCCCCCTCGGATGAGCTTCAGAAACTGATCTGGCATGTCATCACCGTTCACTCGGTCTCGGATCAAGCTCTCACTCGCTGGCCGGCGCTCTATGTAACCTGGGATGAAGCGAGAGATTTCTGCACGGCCAAGAGCAAACGGCTGCCGACTGAAGCGGAATGGGAGAAAGGGGCAAGAGGATCCGACGGCAATCTGTTTCCTTGGGGCGCGGCGGCTCCCGACACTCAACGCGCCATGTTCGGTCAACATCATGTCCACGAGATTCCAATCGTAGCGGCAGTGGATGCCGCTTCAGAAGGCGAAAGTCCGTACGGCCTTCGCCATATGGCGGGCAACGTCGCGGAATGGACGGCGGATTGGTTCGGCTTCGACTATTATGCCTACATGCCTGAGCGTAACCCTCCGGGACCGCCGAGCGGCCGCTACAAATCTGTTCGCGGGGGGTCGTGGAAAAGCAAACTGGCCATGCTCCGAACCGCCACCCGTAACGGCGCCTTGCCGGATCAACGCTCCGCGACCATCGGCTTTCGCTGCGCCAAATGATCGGCTTCGGTTGCGCCAAAGCGCCCTTTCCTTGGTCTGGAAGGGGCCCCATGCTAGCATTTCCCGATCATGTCCCTTTCAACCAGTGTTCATGATCTCCGCACTCTGATTCGCTCCTCTCATCCTCTGATCATCATCGAGACGGTGGAGGAGGAGCGGGTTTCCCATTTGCTGCAATCTGTGACCGCGCAAGAACGGATGCCGCTCTTCGAATGGTCCGTGACCAGAGGACTCACCCGCGCCGACGAACCGACGCTCAGTAAAATGACCGCCACGCCGTTGGCCGTGCTCCAACACCTCCAGACCTTGACCGTGGAGGCGGTCTTCTGGCTCAAGGATCTCGCGCCTCATCTGCAGGAGCCGCCGGTCGCCCGTCAGCTCCGGGAAGTCGGGGCCGTCTTCAGCCGCTCCCGGGCAACCTGCGTCATCACGGGCCACCCTATTACGCTGCCGCTCGACATTGAGAAACTCGCAGTTCGGCTGGACCTGCGATTGCCGGATCGAGACGAACTGCAATCCATGCTCCGAAGCGTGCTGCAATCGCTGGGGCCGAAAATGTCTCCGCGCCGGCCCCGATCGACCACCGTGGTCCAAAGCATCCTCAGCTCCATCAGCGACTCCAAGGCGGCACAGCAGGGGCCTTCGGCTCAAGAACGCGATGCCATCCTCCGCGCCTTGCAGGGACTGACTCTTCATCAAGCCCGCCAGATCGTCACGCAATGTCTCGTCGAGGACGGTACCCTTTCGGCGGATGACGTGCAGAACATCCTGAAGCGCAAGGTCCAGGCGATCAAGGACGGCGGCCTTCTGGAGTATTATCCGCTCGAAGACAATCGATTCGAGTTGGGAGGATTCGTCAGCCTGAAATCCTGGCTGGAACGCGCGAAAGTCGGATTTACCGCGGAGGCCAAGGCGCTAAATCTGACACCCCCTCGCGGCATCATGCTCGTCGGCGTGCCCGGCTGCGGCAAATCGCTCGCCGCGAAAGCGATCGCGCGCGAATGGCAGCTGCCGCTCTTGAAACTCGATGCAGGCCGGCTGTTCGACAAGTTCGTCGGCGAATCGGAAAAAAACTTCCGCAAGGCGATCGAGACGGCCGAATCGTTGTCGCCGATCGTCCTGTGGGTCGATGAAATCGAAAAGGCGATGGTCGCAGGAGGCGGGAGCGGCGAGGCCGACGCGGGCTTGAGCCGGCGGCTATTCGGCGCCTTTCTCACCTGGCTGCAGGAGAAGAAGCAAGAGGTGTTCGTCGTGGCCACCGCGAACGATCTCTCGTCCCTTCCACCTGAACTGCCTCGCAAAGGCCGGTTTGACGAAATATTTTTCGTCGATCTTCCGGACGACGGCGAACGGGAGGCCATCTGGAACATTCACCTGAGCCTTCGCAAGCAGGACAGCACGCGCTTCGATCTCGTCAAGATCGTCAGCGCCAGCGACGGCTTCAGCGGATCCGAGATCGAACAAGCGGTCGTCGCGTCGCTCTATCGCGCCCTCCATCATAAAACACCGCTGACCACGGATCTGTTGATCGAAGAACTGACTCACACCATGCCGCTCTCCGTCACGCGGCGCGAAGATATCGACGCGCTTCGGCAGATGGCTGAAGGCCGGTTCGTCAACGTACGGTGACCTCGATGCGACTCTTCTTCATCACCGGAACCATCGCCGTTGTGACGCTTGTCGGTTGTGCGACGCCGTCGATTGAATCCCCGCAACGATCGCTGTCGAACCAACCTCCTCAGATGTCGATCGCGGCACACCGCTCCTGTTGCCCATCCGGCCTGCCGAGCCCCAGCCGATCAACGATCGTACAGACGGCGGCCACACTCGTAGGTGCAACGACGATCAGGAGTAAAGGCCGAAAGATCGCCTACGACTGCGCCGGCGTCACACGCGCGGTCTTCTTGAAGCACGGCATCGATCTCTATGACACCGACACAGACGATCCCAATGCAAACGGCGTCCGGCTCATTTATGACCATGTGCGCCGGCACGGCATCGTCCACCAGGGGCCGGCAACCCAGCCCGGAGACTTGGTGTTTTTTGACAACACCTGGGACTTCAACGGAGATGGAGAATGGAATGACCCGCTCACCCACGTCGGCATCGTCGAACGGATCGAATCGGACGGCACGGTGGTATTCATCAGCCGCGTCGCCGACGCCATCCAGCGGTACCGCATGAACCTCCGGCACCCGCAGATCCATAAGACCGCCGACGGCCGTATTCTCAACGACTACATCAGGCGCAAGCTCCCCAGCGACCCAAACCGCCTAGGCCGTCTCACCGGGGAACTGTTCGCATTCTATGGCACTCGCCTGCCCTCTTAAGGAAAAGACTGAATAGTCTGCCGGTTGTGTACATGACTCAGACACAAACCATCTCAACGGGCTTTCAAGAGTTTTTAGCACAGACGCGCATCGCCGGCTTCTTCCGATTACAGCCCAGGCTTATGGCAACCGATAAGGAAGTGTGGCGAAAATAAAAACCGATGGCCGCTATTTCCCGACCTCCATTTTTGAAATCACCTGCTAGAATTACTCCATGTCGACATCATCCAAACAACTGCGTGTCCGGGAAACCAGCCCCCTCCGCCGAACACTCACCGACGTGCGGCATGGACTGTTGGGATTACACAAAGCCCTCATCGTTGCCGAGCAGCTGACGTTTGAGCGGATTTATGGACGCATCGATTCGACGGGACAATTGCTGCAGCTGGTGATGAACGATCCGTGGTTTACCTGGCTCCATCCCCTGTCTAATCTGGTCGTCCGAATCGACGAATTGCTGGACGATGGGAAAAACCTGACCGTGGACGAGGTGGCCGTCCTGCTGGCTGAAGTGCGGGGCCTGATCCGCCCCTCTGAATTGGGCGACGGCTTTGAGCGCAGCTACTATGAAGCCCTTCAGCGCGCCCCTGAAGTCGTCATGGCCCACTGCGAGATGAAGAAACTCTTGTCCCTTCCAGCCCTCTAGCTGACGGCGCTATCCTTCATTTTTTGATTCTACAGACAACATGAAGAAGCGGCCGGCCCATGGGGGCCGGTCGCTTCTTTCGAGAGACATTCCTGCAGAAGTTTCGCTCAGTCTTTTCCGCGCTTTCCACGGCTGCGGGCATTGTCACGCCCCTGCGTGCCGCGCTCGCCGGCCACTTCATCCGCCCGATCCAACCCGCGCATTTTGTTACCATCCTTACCACGGCCTTTGCCTTTGTTTTTTCCTTTACCTTTGCCCTCATGCTCATCGCCATCCTTGTGTTTTTCTCCCATCTTCTCCTTCTCCACCGTAGGAGCTGGAGCAGAGGCAGGAGCCGTCTCCTGCGGCACAACGGGCGGAGCCGGAGCAACCGGTGCAGTCTCAGTCTGCGCGAACAGATTCGAGAATGTGAGCAGCACCGCGGCTGCAGTGACGGTTGAGATGGTCCTTATCATCATGTTGATCCTTTCATGAAAAGGTTAATGACATCGGGAATCTGCGACTTCCCTCAGCTGGTCACGCAAACCTGATGCCACAATCATCTTGGAAGCACCAGTGCGGTTTTGGAGGAAACCGGTTGGCCGAATCCTTCGCTCAGGCCGCTATCGATCACGACCGTGGCCGAATGGCTGATTGCGCCTCCATTCTTGCCTCAGCTCTTGCCTCAGCCAAAACCAGATGATCAATCGGCTACATTCGGCCTTCATCCAACTCGATCACATCGGCCCATGTGGATACAGGAGGGAGAGAAGAACTCGGCACACCGCGTTTGGCGGCGATGTCTTCCAAGCGGCTCTGAAACCGTCGGCGAGTCTCATCGTCTTTCGGTTCGGCCT
Organism: Nitrospira sp.; assembly: GCA_046604365.1. Taxonomy (GTDB): domain Bacteria; phylum Nitrospirota; class Nitrospiria; order Nitrospirales; family Nitrospiraceae; genus Nitrospira_D. The sequence continues at coordinate 29,254 of JBJACV010000011.1, read as the reverse complement.
TGAGCAGATTTCGAGAGAAGAGGCGGATCTCCGCATCAGTGACCGGCTTGCCATTGGCTTGAACCCAGGCAAGTAATTCCTCATCCGTCCCGCCGGCCAACACCCGCTGTTCAAAGGCCTTCGCATCGATGCCTAGAAAATCGACCATATACTTGTCGAACCCCACCGTCATGTAGTTGTAGTCCTGAATCTGCCCGGCATTCCGCAATTTGATCTTGTCGATAAACCGCCCCAGGTGGGCGATGCCGCCGAGCAGGGATTTAGGGCTGCGTGGATTTTGTGGATTGACCATACGTCGGCATTCCCTTCTATCGACTCAGACTGTCGTATCGGGAATGATCATGAATCGGTCTTGATGCGGCCTTCACGCATTGCATTAAGATCACCCTTCCACTCAACCTTTCCGCGTAACTGGCGAATGCCTTCTTGCCCCCTCACCTGAATAAGCATCCTAAGCCCCTCCTCAACCACAGCTTTCTTGGTTGAGAGGCCGGTAACCTTCATCGCCTGCTGCAGGAGGCTATTGTCGATCACAATGTTGGTGCACACAGACCCTCCAGACCATGGTGTACATACTTTTAGGAAACATACACATGCGGTCTTGGAGATGCAAGAAAGGGGAAGAAGTACCGATCATCTGAAGCAAGGGGTTAAAGGTTTCCTGGACAGTGCCGATACGATAGCAGGAGACGAAACGCGATGCAGCCACGATGCCATCCCCGAATCAATGTCGAGTTGTCAGCCAGCATTCAGAGCGATACCGGCGCAGCAACAGGCGTTCTGTTCGATCTTTCGGCGACAGGATGCAGACTGCAAAGCGACATGACTGTGGAGGCAGGAACGTATCTCGCCTTGCAGCTGGACCTCCCCCAGCACCGTTTGCTCCTCGCCGTCGACGTGTCAATCGTGCGTTGGTGCAAAGACGGCCAGTTCGGAGTGGAGTTTCTCCGATACGGTCTCGGCATGCGCGAGCGTCTCACGAATCTTGTGCAGACCCAGCCGGTGACCTCCCTATCAGAAACACCTGCTCACACAGAGCCCACACTCACCGCTGTCAGCGCGTAACCCCTGCTTTCCCATCAATAGAAGTTCATTCCTCCGAGAAAACATTCTCTGCTCCTCCGGAAAAGTCGCGCGTCAGTAAGCCCTCACTGGAAGCATTGGACTATCATTGAGAGCAATGACAACCACTGGTTCCGGAAACCTGTCTCATACGAACAAACTCCCGATACACATCCCCCGTCCGATCATGTCCCGATCTGAACAAGCGATCTTGGCTGCAAGCGTGCCAGTGCTTCCTCCAGGCGCGGCACAAGGGGCAGGAGAGCCTGAAGCTCATTGGAATGCGAGGCAATTACAACAACCGCTATAGGAAGCACCGCAATGTTCTGTTGATAGGGCAGGTTCCGGTCCACTGTAATGAATGCCTCAAACTCCACAGCCGCCAGCGCCAACAGCGCACCGTTCTTCACTCCACTCCAACCCATTTCCACAACGGTTTTTACGGTGTGCGCGGGTAGAGCCCGGCGAAGACGACGAGGAACCGATTCATCAAGCAGCAGGCGCATGAGCAAAAAGGCGCTCTTTAGCGACTTCGAGCACCGCTATTGCCGCTTCACGGGTCACTGAGGGAAAGTCCTCAAGGAAATCCTCAAGCGAGGAACTCCCTTCCAGGTAGTCGAACAGAGTCTGGGCCGGCACGCGCGTCCCCTTGAAACAGAGTGCACCGCTCATGATTTCCGGATCACGACTGAGGTATTGGGCTTCCATGGGCACCTCCGAATGCGTCCAGGATTGCGCGCACAACCCGAGGGAGGCTCAGCGAAAGCTTGGCTCCCCATGGAAAGCAAGTCTACTGGCTCATGCAGCATAAGTCCAGCCAGAGAAGTTCCCACATACCCAAGGGCTGGGCACGGGTGACAATCAATGGTTCCTGGAACCTTTCCCCATTCATCAGACCCCCTGAGTTGAGATGCGCGTGAGCAACAGCAGCTCCTCAAGCATTTCAAGAAGCAATCCCGGCGGAGGCAAGTAGGTCGGTTTCCCATCGTCAACGAGAGCAGAATACCGAAGCGCGTGAGTTTGGTGCTGCTCAGAGAGCTGACGCACCAAACTGGTCGTTCCTGGCGTTACCGTAACACCTTTTGCCATGAGTGCTGTGAGAAGCTTGTCAAGATTGTGCCGGTAGCCAAACTCCCTCAACTCCTGCTCTGAGAATCCCCTCTTCAACAGCGCCGATTTCAATAAGAGCTCCGTGGCGTGGGAAACGAGGAAGTAGAATGGGAGCGCCGTCAGCTTCGTGGGTACCCCCCTGTCGTCCACTTCGATCTTCTCACTCAAGTGCTTGGCGCTCTGTCAGAAATTCACGCCAGTAAGGCGGTAGATACTTGCCATGTAGATGCTGCCATGCATTTAATCGGCCTAACACCGCGTATGAGGCTCTCGCATAGGAGAAGAAACAGGGACATGCTAATTTTTGAATAGAACGTTGTCAACGATAGGCATTTAACCCACCACCATCTTACGTCCTACGACGATGGCCCGGCCGATCACGGATTTGATGACCCCATCGCGTCCCATTCTTCTTGGGTGAGGAACCGCCTTGGCTTCAAGGCCCCGGTGGCATAGGCCAACTGCAGTGCCTCCTCCAGCCAAGCCAGCCGTTGAGCCGGCGTCGCCGCCAGCGACGCATTGCGAAAGATTTCCGGATCAGGATTTTCAGAGGGATGGGGAAGGGGTCCCAATAAAGAAAACGATTCGTCAGCCACGATAAGGACACTCCCCTTCCGGCAAACTGAATCGATGATCCCTGATATGGGTACGCGACACTACCTTTGGAACAGATCGCCTTAAGATGCCGCGTTCTTCGCCGACTTGCCCACGTTCAGGTACTGATGGATACCCGCAGCCATTTTGCGCCCTTCGGCGATGGCCCAGACGATGAGGGAGGCGCCGCGCTTGGTGTCGCCGCCGGCAAAGACGCCGTCGAGGTTGGTCATGAAGGTTTCGTCCACGGCAACGGCTCCGCGCTGGTCGTACTTCACGCCCAGGCTGTCGAGCAGCCCGTTCTTGACCGGCCCGGTGAAACCCATGGCGAGCAGGACTAAATCGACATTCATCTCGAAATCGCTGTTGGGGACCGGCGTAAACTTGCCGTTCTCGAATGCGACACGATTCGCATGCAGCTTCGTAACGTGGCCATTATGGCCGGTGAACTTCGTTGTGGAGACGCTCCATTGCCGGTCACAGCCTTCTTCATGCGCGTGGGACGTCCGCAATTGCATGGGCCAGAGGGGCCAGGGTGTCGAACCGGCCCGCTGCGGAGGCGGTTCCGGCAATAGTTCGAACTGATGCGCTTCGACACAACCTTGACGATGGGCCGTTCCTAAACAATCCGAACCGGTATCGCCGCCGCCGATGATGACGACGCGCTTGCCCTTGGCGGTGATGGGATCGTCTGTGACCGGCAGGCCGGATGTGCGCCGGTTCTGCTGGGTCAGAAATTCCATCGCGAGATGCACGCCCTTGAGTTCCCTGCCCGGAATCGGCAACTCACGCGGCTGTTCCGCGCCCATGGTCAATCCGACCGCATCGAACTGCGCGCGGAGCTGCTCCCCGGTGATGTCCCTCCCGACCGCGACACCGGTCTTGAACTCCACCCCTTCCAGCTTCATCTGCTCGAGTCGGCGATCAATCACCCACTTTTCCATTTTGAAATCGGGAATGCCGTAGCGGAGCAAGCCGCCGATGCGGTCTGATTTTTCGAACAGCGTGACGCGGTGGCCGGCGCGCGCCAGCTGTTGCGCTGCCGCCAGTCCGGCCGGGCCGGAGCCGACGATGGCGACCGTCTTGCCTGTTTGTACGACCGGGAGGATCGGCGTCACGAGCCCTTCGTCGAATCCGCGATCGATGATGTTCCATTCGAGGATACGGATGGAGACCGGATCTTCGTTGATACCGAGCACGCAGGCCCCTTCACAGGGAGCCGGACAGAGCCGGCCGGTGAATTCAGGGAAATTGTTGGTCGTATGCAGCGCTTTGAGCGCGTCTTTCCATCGACCGCGATAGACGAGATCGTTCCATTCGGGGATCAGATTGACGACCGGACAGCCGGTATTACCCTGACAGAACGGCACGCCACAGTCCATACAACGCGCGCCCTGGACCTTGAGCTTGTCCTCGGAAATGGGTTCGTACATTTCCTTCCAATCGAGCACGCGCAGCTCGACCGGCTTTCGCTTCGGCCCCTCACGGGGATATTTCATGAAACCCTTCGGATCACCCATTTTCTTTCTCTTAACCCCTTACCCCTAACCCCTCACGCCTCACAGATCAGTGGACTGCGCTTGCCTTGCGCTTCCGTTCTTCGAGGACACGCTTGTAATCGACCGGCATCACCTTCACGAACTTGGGCACGGTCGCGTCGAACGCATCCAGCACCTGCTTGGCCTTGCGGCTGCCGGTATACATAAAGTGCTTTGTAATCAGATCGTGCAGCAGTCGCTTGTCTTCTTTGGCCGCGACCGGCTCCAACTCGACCATGCCGGTATTGCATCGCCCCTGGAACTTGCCGAGTTCATCCAAGACGAACGCCATACCGCCGGACATGCCCGCCGCAAAATTACGGCCGGTGCGTCCCAGCACGACGACCACCCCGCCGGTCATGTATTCGCAGCCATGATCGCCGGTGCCCTCGACCACAGCGCGCGCGCCGCTGTTCCGCACGGCAAACCGCTCGCCCGCCATGCCGTAGAAGTAGGCTTCGCCTTGCGTGGCCCCATAGAGCGAGGTGTTGCCGATGAGAATCGTCTCTTCCGGGTTGTAGACAACATGTTTCGGCGGGAAGACGACGATCTTGCCGCCGGAGAGTCCCTTGCCGATGTAGTCGTTCGATTCACCCTCCAACGTCAGCGTGATGCCCCTGGCGAGGAACGCGCCGAACGATTGGCCCGCCGACCCCGTAAACTTGATCGAAATGGTGTCTTCCGGCAAGCCTTCCAACCCGTATCGCTTCGCAATCGTACTGGACAACATCGTCCCGGCCGTCCGGTTCACGTTCCGGATCGGCAGATCGAGCGTGACCTTCTCCCCCTTCTCGATGGCCGTCTTGCACAGCTCAATCAGCTTCCGGTCGAGCACGTCGGCGATGCCGTGGTCCTGCTTCTGTATACAGTGTCGCGGCACGTCCGCCTCGACCTCGGGAGCCGTGAGCAGCGGAGTCAGGTCCAATCCCTTCGCCTTCCAATGATCGACGGCCTTGGTGATCTTCAGCTTATCGACACGCCCCACCATCTCATTGATCGTCCGGAATCCGAGCCGGCTCATGAGCTGCCGTGCTTCTTCGGCCACGAAGAACAGATAGTTCACGATATATTCCGGCTTGCCGTTGAATTTCTTCCGCAACTCCGGATCCTGCGTGGCGATGCCGACCGGACAGGTGTTCAAATGACACTTCCGCATCATGATGCAGCCTTCGACGATCAGCGGAGCCGTCGCGAATCCATATTCCTCGGCGCCCAGCAGCGTGGCGATCACGACATCACGCCCTGTCTTCATCTGCCCGTCGGTTTCGACCCGGATACGGCCGCGCAGATCGTTGAGCACCAGCGTCTGGTGCGTCTCCGCCAAACCCAATTCCCAGGGCACGCCGCCGTATTTGATGGAAGAGAGCGGCGACGCGCCGGTGCCGCCCGAATCGCCGCTGATCAGCACTTTATCCGCGTGCGCTTTCGCAACCCCCGCCGCGACGGTGCCGACGCCGACCTCTGACACGAGCTTGACCGACACGGCGGCATCCGGATTCGAGTTCTTCAAATCGAAGATCAGCTGCGCCAAGTCTTCGATAGAGTAAATGTCATGGTGCGGCGGCGGCGAGATCAGCTGCACACCGGGCGTCGCATAGCGGAACCTGGCGATATTCTCATCGACTTTATGGCCGGGCAACTGGCCGCCCTCGCCCGGCTTGGCGCCCTGCGCCATCTTGATCTGCAATTCGCGCGCATTCACGAGATAGTGGGCCGTCACGCCGAACCGCGCCGACGCCACCTGCTTGATATACGAGTTCTTGGAATCGCCGTTCGGCAGCGGCTTGAACCGCTCCGGATCTTCACCGCCCTCGCCGGTGTTGCTCTTGCCGCCGAGACGGTTCATGGCAACGGCCAGCGTTTCGTGCGCTTCCTTGCTGATCGACCCGAATGACATCGCGCCCGTATTGAAGCGCTTCACGATCTCGCTCGCCGGCTCGACCTCATCGATCGGAATCGCCGCCGGCGCAAACGTGAAATCGAGCAACCCCCGCAAATTCGAGCGCCGCTTGCTTTCGTCGTTCACGAGCTGCGCGAATTCGGCATAGGTCTTCGGATCGTTCGACTTGCTGGCGTGCTGCAGTTTGTAAATCGTGTCCGGGTTCCAGTTATGGTGTTCCCCCTGGATGCGATAGTGGATCTCGCCGCCGAACTCGAGCTGGCGAATCGCCGCCGGCTCATAGGCGACGCGATGACGGCGCAGCGTTTCTTCGCCGATCTCGCTGATGCCGACGCCTTCCACGCGCGACGGCGTGCCGGTGAAGTAGCGGTCGATGAGTTCGTGGTTCAACCCGATCGCCTCAAAAATCTGCGCTCCGCAATAGGACTGCACGGTCGAGATGCCCATCTTGGAGAAGATCTTCAGCAGGCCCTTGTTGATGGCCTTGATGAACTTGCCTTCCGCCGTCTGCGCGTCGAGCCCTTCCGGCAGATAATTGTCGCGCTCCATATCGACGAGCGTCTCGAAGACGAGATAGGGATTGATCGTGCCGGCGCCGTACCCGATCAGGCAGGCAAATTGATGCACGTCGCGCGGCTCACCGGTTTCGAGGATCAACCCGACCTCGGTCCTCGTACATTCACGGACGAGGTGATGGTGAACGGCGGAGATGCCGAGCATGCTGGGAATCGGCGCCCAGTTCTCATCGACGCCGCGATCGCTCAGGATCAGGAATTTGTAGCCCTCCTTGATCGCCTGCGAAGCCGCCTGGCACATGGCGTCGACCGCCGCGCCGAGTCCGGCCGGCCCTTCGGCGACACGGAACAGCATGCGGAGCGTCTTGCTCTTGAAATGCGGATCGGAGATGCCGCGGATCTTCGCTAAATCGGCGTTCGTCAGAATCGGCTGCTGCACCTTGATGCGGCGGCAGGATTCGGGCGACTCATCCATGAGGTTGGGCTTCGGGCCGATATTGGTCACCAGCGACATCACCAGCTGCTCGCGGATCGGGTCGATCGGCGGATTCGTCACCTGCGCGAAGAGTTGCTTGAAATACTTGAAGAGCAGCTGCGGCCGATCGGACAGCACCGCGAGCGGCGTATCCGTCCCCATCGAGGAGATCGCTTCTTCGCCGGTCACGATCATCGGAGTGATGACCATCTTCAACTCTTCGACCGTATAGCCGAAAGCCTGTTGGCGCTGACGAATCGTGGGATGGTCCGGCTGCGGCACATTGAGCGGCTCCGGCAGTTCGTCGAGCGAGACTCCGTACTGCGTGACCCAGCTCCGATAGGGTTTGCGGCCCACGATGTCGGCTTTGATCTCTTCGTCGTCGATGATGCGCCCCTGCACCGTATCGACCAAAAACATGCGGCCCGGCATGAGACGGCCCTTCATGCGAATGTCTTTCGCCTCCGCCGGGAGCACGCCGGCTTCGGACGCCAGCACAACCGTGTCGTCCGTCGTCACTTGATAGCGGCAGGGACGCAGGCCGTTGCGGTCCAACGTGGCGCCGATCATCTTGCCGTCGGTGAAACAGACCGCCGCCGGGCCGTCCCAGGGTTCCATCATCGCAGCATGATACTGATAGAACCCGCGACGATCGAGATCCATGTGCGAGTTCGCAACCCAGGGCTCCGGAATCAGCATCATCATCGCATGGGGCAAGGAACGCCCGCCCAGCAAGAGAAATTCAAGCGCATTGTCCAGGCAGGCAGAGTCGCTCTGCTGCTCATAGACGATCGGGAAAAGCTTTTCCATGTCTTCCCCGAACAGGTCCGAATGGAGGCGTCCCTGACGGGCCTTCATCCAATTGACGTTGCCCTTGAGCGTATTGATCTCCCCGTTGTGGCAAATATGCCGATAGGGATGCGCCAGCGGCCAGGTCGGAAACGTGTTCGTGCTGAACCGCGAATGGACGAGCGCCAGCGCGCTCACCATCCCCGTATCGTTGAGATCTTGATAGTAGGCCGCCATCTGATGCGGCAACAGCAAACCCTTGTAGACGATCGTACCGGCTGAGAGGCTGGGAATATAGACGTGCTCGCGGCCTTGGATGGCCGAATCGCGAATCGCGGTTTCGATCAATTTGCGGATGACGTAGAGCTTCCGTTCGAATTGCGCTTCGTTCAGCGCGTCGCGGGCAATGAACACCTGGCGCATGAACGGTTCGGTTTTCCGCGCTTGCGGCCCGATGGCATCACTCTTAACCGGCACATCGCGCCAGCCGAGCAAGCGCGCACCTTCCTTCTCGATGATCGTGGCGAAGAGCTTTTCGCATTGTTGGCGGGACGTGTGCGCGGGCGGCAAAAATACTTGCCCGACCCCGTACTCACCGGCGCCGGGAAGGGTGACCCCGACATCACCGGCGGCGCGCCGCAGAAATTCATGGGGGACTTGGAGAAGGATGCCGGCGCCGTCGCCGGTGCAGGGATCGCATCCCTGCGCGCCGCGATGGGTCAGGTTTTCCAATACCTGAAGCCCCTTGCGCACGATGTCGTGCGACTTCTGTCCTTTAATGTTGACGACAAACCCGACGCCGCAGGCATCTTTCTCGTGCCGGGGGTCGTAGAGTCCTTGTTTCGGGGGAAATCCTGGAACGTTCATGTCCCCTATCCCATTCACAATGTGGAGAAGTTTCCCTGTCGGACGGAAGTGCGTTACGCGAGGAGATCTGGACTGACTGAACTCCGTAATCTCCGGCTGAATCCGTCAGCCGAGTGCCAGGGGAAACTTACTGGATGGGTCCTTCATCTGTCAAGATTGCGCCGGCCGACCAGCCATCCGTTGCTTGACTTTGTTTCATGCTCTGCCCTACCATCCGGCACCATGACTCGAGGCCCTGTGCTTTCAACTGTCAACACCATGGCGGACGTGTGGGATGCGTATCGCCACGAGCTGGACGGCGTTGAAGATCGGGTCAACAAGAATCTGGACTCCAGCGTCGCCCTCGTCAATACCGTTGCCGCTCAAATTTTAAGCGGCGGCGGCAAGCGTGTCCGGCCCCTGCTGCTTGTATTGAGCGCCCGCCTGTGCGGGTACGCCGCCAAAGAACACCAACAACTCGGCAGCCTGGTCGAATTTATCCATACCGCAACCCTGCTGCACGACGACGTGGTCGATGAAGCCGATCTTCGCCGCGGCAAGCGAACCGCGCGCAAGGTCTGGGGCAACCAAATCAGCATTCTTGTCGGCGACTACCTCTATACCCAAGCCATGTGCCGGGTCATCGAATTTCGCAGCCAGGAAATCAACGAGGTGCTCGCGGAAGCCTGTAAGAAGATGGCGGAGGGCGAAGTCCTCCAACTCTACTACAACGGCAATCCCGGCCTACCTGAAAGCGACTACATCAAGATCGTCGAGCATAAAACCGCCGGGTTGATCGCGGCCGCCTGCCGTATGGGGGCCATTCTCGCCGAGGCCTCCGAAGCACAGCAGGAGGCGCTGTTCCGCTTCGGCCAATATCTGGGTATCGCCTTCCAGGTCGCCGACGACACCTTGGATTACACCGCGAACGGCGCGGCCCTCGGCAAAACGATCGGGCAGGATCTGCGGCAGGGCAAAGCGACGCTTCCACTCCTCCATTTGCTGCAACAATGCTCCGAGGAAGACCGCCGCATGATCAAGGATCGGATGGAGACCAGAACGTTGAGCGCCGAGGATCTGGAGCGCATTCTGTTCCTGATGAACGAATATGGGTCGATCACGTACGCGATGGACCGGGCCAATACATACATCGCCGCCGCCAAGCGCGAGCTCGATCTTTTCGAGGAAGGTCCCGTTCGGCGCGCCCTGACGGTCACCGCCGACTACATGATTACCCGCGACCGATAGCCGTTCTTCCTGCCTGCATATCCGCGCAGACCGGCCCTGGAAAGAACGCCGCCACAGTGGAGGGATGTCCTTCCCGTCATCATCGAGCCATTCATCGTCAGCCACACACAGCAGGGAGCCACGCATGTCACAGATTCTTCCGTTTCAAGGCACACTGTACGATACCGCCGTCGTCGGCAATATCGAAAAATTAGTCGCGCCTCCGTACGACATTATCGATCCGGCCGGCCAACAGGCGCTCCATGACCGGCATCCACAGAACATCATCCGTCTGGAATTAGGGCTCGACCGGGCCGGCGACAACGCCACCGACAATCGCTATACCCGCGCCGGCATCGCGCTACGCGAGTGGATCAAGAGCGGGGCGCTCAAGCGGGACAGAGAACCGGCCATCTACTACCACACGATCGAATACCGTCCGCCTTCATCCGGAGTTGGCGCGCCCACGAAGCTTCTCCGAGGGTTTCTCACCGTTGTGAAACTCGAAGCGTTGGATTCCGGGCACATCTATCCGCACGAAAACACGCGGGCCGCCGCAAAGACCGATCGGTTGAACTTGATCGAAGCGTGCCGTGCAAACTTCAGCCCTATTTGGTCGCTCTACTCCGATCCTCAAGGAGCCATCATTGGATTGCTCGAAACGGTGACAAAGGGGACGCCGGCCCGATACGACTTCCAGGACGATGCCGGGTGCCGGGAACGTCTCTGGGCCGTGACCGATGCGGCAGTACTCAAGCAGATCGTGGACCAGATGCAGAGCAAACCGCTCTTCATTGCGGACGGACACCATCGGTATGAAACCGCCCTGAACTATCAGAAGCTCCGCCGGCAAGCCGGCTCACCGGCAGGCCTCCAGCCCTACGACGGCGTCTTGATGCTGCTGGCCCCGCTCGAAGATCCGGGCCTCACGGTACTGCCTACGCACCGGGTCACAACTACTCCGCTGCCCCCGTATGATCGCATCAAAGCGCTGCTGGGCGACACCTTCGACTTTCAGGAATTTCCCTATACGGCCGAGACAAAAGACGGGGTCCGCGCGCAATTTCTCAACGCCTTGAGAACGAACGGGCGAACCGCGCCGGTCTTCGGCATCGCCTTGAAGGGAGACAGCCGCTATCTCACGCTTACGTTGAAACCGGCCCATCGTCCGTCCCCCCAGGCGTCTCCGCGCGCAAAACTCGACGTCTCGCTGCTGCAACAACTCATCGTCGCCAAACTCTGCCCCACACAACAAGAACAAGAAGCGATCCTCTACACCAAGGACGACCACGAAGCCCTCAACTGGGCGGCCCAGGGAACTGGAACCGGCGCGCTGTTGCTCAACGCGACGAAGGTCGGCGAAATCCAAGCAGTCGCAACCGCCGGCGAGCGCATGCCGCACAAATCGACCTATTTCTATCCGAAACCCCTGACAGGACTGGTCATCAATGTCATGGAAGGGTAAGCGACGGCATGGGGGAATCGCTCATCGTGCTCGCGCACCCCGCACGCAAGAATGATCAAACGTTCACCTCAAGGACGATGCTCGGTGCATGCGCGCAGTGATGAACGATTCCCCCACGCCGTCTGAGCGAGAGGGGTAAGGACGTGACCGCCAAGATATTGATTGTTGACGACGATGCCGACATCGTCGCGATGTTGGAAGACCGGCTCCACTCCCTTGGCTATAGTACGGTGGCAGCGCGGGACGGGCGGGAGGCGCTGGAGCAGATCGCGCAAGAATCGCCCCACCTCGTGCTGCTGGACTTGACGCTGCCTAAACTCTCCGGCCTCGATGTGCTGAAACAACTGAACCGGTCGAAGCACACGGAGACCTTGCCGGTCATCGTCATGACCGCCCACGGCTCGATCGACGCCGCGGTCGACGCCATGAAAGAAGGCGCCTACGACTTTCTCACCAAGCCCCTCGAAAAAGATCATCTGCTCATCGTCATCCGCAAGGCCCTGGAGCGGGATTCACTGCAGCGGCAGGTCGCGTATCTCCGGTCCGAGGTCGCCGGCCGATACGCCTCCATCGTCGGGAGCAGCCCGTCCGTACAATCTGTGCAGGAAGCGGCCCAGCGGGCCGCTAAGTCCGACGCCGGCGTCTTGCTACTGGGAGAAAGCGGAACCGGCAAGGAACTGTTCGCCCGCTCCATTCATCAGTGGAGCCCCCGCCAGACCATGCCGCTCGTCGTCATCAACTGTGTCGCGTTGACCGAAACGTTGCTCGAGAATGAATTGTTCGGACATGAGCGCGGCGCCTTCACCGGAGCGGACCGGCTACAAAAAGGCAAGCTGGAAATGGCCGATGGCGGCACGGTCTTTCTTGACGAGATCGGAGACATGCCGCCGTCGCTTCAAGCGAAACTCCTGCGTGTGCTGCAGGACCGCGAATTCCACCGTGTCGGCGGCTCCAAAAACGTGTCGGTCAATATCCGCGTCATCGCCGCCACGAACAGGGATCTGAAGAAGGCGGTGAAGACCGGCCAGTTCCGCGAAGATCTCTATTTCCGCCTGAACGTCATCACCCTTACACTCCCGCCTCTTCGGGAGCGTCTCGGAGACATCGCTGCCCTGGCTCAGTTCTTCCTTGACCGGCATACCAAAGATGCGAAACGCCCCGGCATGACCCTCAGCCCCGCCGCGCTCGATGCGCTCACCCGCTATCCATGGCCTGGAAACATCCGTGAGTTGGACAATGTCATCGCCCGCGCCGTCGTCCTCAGTCCCACGGACACCATTGAGCCGGCGGTGCTGGCTCTGCTGCCGGAAGACGCGGGACTTCGCGCCCAGGACAACAACTCTCTGTCATATCTGGATTTGCCGTACCACGAATCCATGCATGAGCACGGCCGATACATCATCGATCGCGCCATCGAGCGGGCGAACGGCAATCAGACGAAAGCCGCCGAATTTCTCAAACTTCAACGCACCTATCTGCTTCGGTTGATCAAGCAGTACAAATCCGGGCAAGCGTAATAGCGGGGCGCCAAACGTCTCTCGTGAAGCGTATCTCGTATCTCGCAAACTAAGATACGACAGGCGTTCTTTCCGTCCCGCGCTTCACGCTTCACGAGATACGAACGACGAGGAACGGCGCAAGCCGTTATGTCTGCGCCGCGGCAGGCTTCCGATCTTCCAACCGTATCAGCCCCGCTCGCACATCGTGCTCCGCCTGCCCGTACCGTTCGGCGGTTCCGATGTCAGACCAGTATCCTTTCAGATCATACCCAAGCACCGCATCGCCCCGCGTGATGGCCGCCACATAGGGATCGATGATCGACGACGCCACGCCCCTCGGCACCTCGCGCAGCAACCTGGGATTCACAATATGGATTCCTGCAAACATCCGTGGGACTGTCGGAACCGGCGCTGAAAGGCCTTTTCCTGTAATGCGCACGATCCGATTCTCGGCTCCTACCTCGACCAGCCCCCAGCCTGCGGCATCGGGATCTTCCCGCAACACCAATGTCGCCGCTGCATGGTTCGTCTGATGGAATGCCCAGAGCGCGGTGAGATCCAATTCGACGAGGGTATCTCCGTTCAACACCAGCACCGGTTCGCCTGAAAAGTACGGCTCCGCCTGCTTGATGCCCCCGCCTGTCCCAAGAATCATCGGCTCACGCGAGTAGATGATCCGAAGGCCGAACTGCGAGCCGTCGCCCAGCGCCTGTTCGATCATGGGGCCAAGATAATGCAGATTGATGACCACATCATGGAACCCGTAACGCTTGAGCAGCAATAAGTTCCAGACGATCAGCGGCGTCCCGCCGACGGGAAGCAGCGGCTTGGGCATCGTGTTGGTCAGTGGTCTGAGGCGGGTTCCCAGCCCCGCCGCAAGGATCATGGCTTTCATGTGGCCTCGTGAGGCGCAAGGCGTAAGGCGTAAGGGGAGGTTCCGATCAGACCAAGCTTCATCAGTCTAGCCCCCTCACGCCTCACCCCTCACCCCTCACGGAATTATTGAAGTTCCGGCACGTACGGAGTGAGATGCGTTCGGAGCGTCTCCAATTCCGGATACTTCCGGAGATTGCGTTTGACATAGCCCAACACACGAGGAATGTCTGCCAGGAATTTCGGATTGCCTTTGACCCGATCGATATAGACAAACCGCCCGGCCGCTTTGAGATTGCGCTGAATGCTGGTGAGATCGAACAGGCGTCGAAATGCGGCGCGATTGGCCCACACGAAGCGCTGTTCGGCCAACTGGTCGAGATAGTAATCCACCAGGGCGTCGATCAGCGATTCATCGAGCTGGATATAGGCATCCCGCAAGAGCGACGCCAAATCATAGGTCGACGGCCCCATCAACGCGTCTTGAAAATCGATCACGCCAAGCCGCGCTCCATCGACCATCAGGTTGCGCGAATGATAATCCCGATGCACGAAGACACGCGGCTGGCCGGCCAGCAGATCCGCAATCTGTTCGAACTCACGGCGGATCGGCGCCCAGTCGTCGGCACACATCGGTTTGCCCTGACGCGCCACGATGCCATACTCCAGAAAATGATCGAACTCCCACAGGAGCAGCGGCGCATCGAAACTGCGGTGAAATGCCAGACACCCCGGGTCGGCAGGCGTTGTTCCTTTGAGCTGCATCTGCACTAACACGTCAATGGCCTGTTTGTATCGGGATTCCAAACCGGGCGCGTCCGTCACGCTGACCGCTTCCGCCAGCGTCACGTCGCCGAAATCCTCCAGATACAACAGTCCGGCCTCCTGATCGTAACAATATAGCGTCGGCACCGGCACCCCGACCTTCGCCAAATGCGACATGACGTTGAGAAACGGCAACTCGGCGATCCGATGCGCGGCGCCGCTCACAGCCTCTTCGGACTGTTTGAATGCTTCCGGCTCGGCCAGCTGCATCAGAATCAGGGAATGAGGAGGCCCTCCTGCGAGAGCCACGCGGTAATAGCGCCGATTGGACGCATCGCCTGCCAACGGCGTCATCCCTCGCAAAATCAAGCCGGGAGCAAGACGGGTTTCAACGGTCCTCGCCACGAGCGTTTGATCCGGCGGAGCAAGCGGAGCCGTTGGAGGAGCAGGATTCACTGTCGTCATATGGGGCGGATTATAGCGAGGGTCCTCGAACTTGTCACGAAGACAGCTCAATCGATCAGCATTTGCCGCGTGCGGTCGATGCCGGACTCACCGGCCACAGACTGTCGAGCCGAGACATGACCGCCGCGCCGACGGCCGCGCCGATGGTATCAGCCACCCAATCGAGCCAGCTCGAATCTCGAAAAGGCACGAACGACTGATGGATCTCATCGCTCATCCCATACAAGGACGCGACGAGGACGGCCAGGGGCAAGGCCATGTTTCCCCATGACCCGTTTGTCCCCCAACGCAAGGCCCGATAGCACAATCCTCCCAATGCCGCATATTCAACCGCATGCAGAACCTTGTCACTGAAAGACAAGACGAACGACGGAAGATCGTCTTCCGGATGGGGCTGCGATGATAAATAGAAAATCAGTCCGGCATAGGCGCACACCGGCATCCAGTATCGGAGAAATCCTCTCACTGTTTTTCCTTTCCAACGAGAAGGCACCGGCAAATATCACCGTTGATTGCATGCCCCCTATCCCTATGACATACTTTACACAGCAATGGAATTGTTTCCCCAATGAAGCGCGCCCACGTCTGTTTCGTGTGGCATATGCACCAGCCGTACTACACCGATCCAGTGGCTGGATCGGCCAGTATGCCCTGGGTGCGGCTCCATGCGACCAAAGCCTACTACGACATGGCGTACCTGCTGGAGCAATTTCCGGCCGTGCATGCGACATTCAACTTTACCCCGTCGCTCCTCCTGCAACTACAAGAGATCAGCACCGGCGCCGTGCGCGATCTCTTTCTCGAACATGCGCAACGGCCTGCAGCAGACCTCACCGACGAAGAACAAGCCTTTCTGATCCGCCACTTCTTTTCTGCCAATTGGGCCACAATGGTGCGTCCTTACCCGCGCTACCATGAATTGCTGGTGAAGCGTGGATTGGACATACAGGGGCAGGACCTCAAACGCCTGGCCGAACGGTTCTCCGTTCAGGATTTTCTGGACCTGCAAGTCTGGCACAATCTCGCCTGGTTCGGATATGGCGCCGTCGCTCGCTATTCCCGCTTGGCCGCGCTGCGCAACAAGAATCGTGGCTTTACGGAAGAAGAGAAACAGGAAGTATTGGCGCTTCAGCTCGCGACCATGCGCGAAATTGTCCCTCTCTATCGACAGCTCTTGGAACGGGGACAAATCGAGCTGACGACGACGCCCTTCTTCCACCCGATTCTCCCCCTCGTCATCGATACCGACCTCACCCGGCGCGCCAGGCCGGACCTTCCGCTGCCGACTCGATTCCATGCCCCGGAAGATGCCGAGGCGCAACTCCGGCTGGCCGTCGACTATCACAGAACGACGTTCGGCCGCGCGCCGACAGGCTTATGGCCATCGGAAGGGTCGGTCTGCCCTGAGCTGCTCCCCCTCATCCATAGCACCGGTCTGCGCTGGCTGGCGACTGATGAAGGCATCCTCGCCCGTTCGATGGAGTTGGAGGGGCGGCCATGGAGTCGGCACGGATCGCTCTACCAGTTCTATCGGGCCGGACTGTCCGGGCAAGAATTGACCATGCTGTTTCGAGACCGGGAGATATCCGACGCGTTCGGGTTTGTGTACCACAAGACGACGCCGGAATCAGCCGCGGATGATGTCCTCCGGCGGCTGCGGAACATCGTTCGGGAGACGGCACAGGAAGAGATCGTCATCGGCGTGATCCTGGACGGAGAAAATCCCTGGGAACATTACCATGACGGCGGCGAGCGATTTCTCTCCCTCCTGTATTCCACTTTTTCACAACGGACCCTGGACCAGGAACACAGCGTCGCCGTCCAATCCACGACCGTCTCCGAGGCGATGACGACGGCTCCCCCCTCACAGCATCTGTCCTGTCTCCATTCCGGCTCATGGATTAATACCGACTATAAAATCTGGATCGGCCATGAGGAGGACAATCGAGGCTGGGATGTCCTGGGCCACACCAGAGCGCGCCTTGCAGCCCTCGCACCGAATCTTCCGCCGGACCGCGCGCGAGCGGCATGGAACGAACTCTACGCCGCCGAGGGCAGCGACTGGTTCTGGTGGTACGGCGATGATTTCGAGACGGACTTCAAGTCGGAATTCGATCGGCTCTTCAGAACGCATCTTCGCAACGTGTGGACGCATATGGGCCTTGCGCCGCCGGATCAGCTGAGTCGGCCGATTTGCACGGCAGCCTTCGTGCCTGAGACCGAAAGCGTCGTGCAGCCACGGTCGTTGCTGTCCCCGACGATCGATGGAGTGGTAACCGATTTTTTTGAATGGCGCGGGGCGGGGACCATCAACACGCAACCGCCGCTGGGCGCCATGTGGAAAGCCGACGGTCTGTTCACCGGCGTCCGGTTCTGCTGGAGCCATGAGCAGCTTTCTCTCCGGTTCGACTTCGACGAAGCGGCACAGGCACGACACCCCGGCATGCGCGTAGACATCACGCTGCAAGGCCAGCGCCATACGTTTCGACTTGCATTCGCCCTGGACCCGCCTGGCCCGGATCATTTTGTGTTGTCTCAAGCAACCGGACCGGACACGTGGATGGAGATCGGGCCCTACCGCTCAATTTGCCGTAACCGCGTGGTGGAACTGGCCCTGCCCTGGAAAGATCTGCGGCTCGAGCCCGGACAGGATGTGCAGATGTCGATCGTCATCGTGGAGCACGGTCTCGAAGTGTCCCGTTACCCGCATCAGCGGCCTGCGGTATTGACCGTGCCAGGACCGGAATTCGATGCAGCCATGTGGCGTGTGTGATGCCAGTAAGGGGTGAGGCGTAAAGATCATGCGCAAACAATTCTCCGCTGCCACCCCTCACCCCTCACGCCTTACCCCTTACGTTCCAGGAGGAAGAGATGCCTGATTTGCGACGCGATCCCATCGTAGGCCGTTGGGTGATCATTTCCACCGATCGGAGCGGCCGCCCACATGACTTTGTCCCGTTACTGCCGGCCAAGCCGGTGTCCTCGGTTCTCTGTCCGTTTTGTCCGGGACAGGAGAGGCTGACACCGAAAGAAATCATGGCGTACCGGCCGCAGCCGGCCGAGCCCAACTCGCCCGGCTGGACCGTGCGTGTGGTGCCGAACAAGTTTCCCGCTCTTCAAGTGGAGGGCGATATCGGACGGGAAGGCGTCGGGCTGTACGACCGGATGAACGGCGTGGGTGCGCACGAGGTCATCATCGAATCACCAGGGCACAAGGACAGCCTCGCGGATTTGCCGGCCAAAAAGATCGAAGACGTGCTGTGGACATATCGAGACCGCATCATCGACCTGAAAAAAGATCTGCGCCTCCGCTATATCCTCATCTTCAAAAACCACGGCCTCTCGGCCGGCGCCACGTTGGAACACAGCCATTCGCAATTGATCGCGCTCCCGATCGTGCCGACCAGTGTCCTGGAAGAAATCGACGGCTGCCGAGCCCACTTTGAGCAGAAGGAGCGTTGCATCTATTGTGACATCCTCCGGCAGGATCTCAGCGACGGCGACCGCGTCGTAGCCGAAAATCAGGAATTCGTCTGTGTCACCCCCTATGCGCCGCGGTTTCCCTTCGAAATGTGGATCTTACCCAAACGTCACGCCGGCTATTTCGAGGAAAGCCAGAAGTCCCAGTTCGAATGCCTCGCGCCGATGCTGTCAGAATGTCTCCGGCGCATGGACAAAGTGCTTGCCCGCCCCGCATACAATTTCATGCTGCACAGCTCGCCGCTGCACGAACGAACCGGCGATTTTTACCACTGGCACATGGAGATCATTCCCAAGCTCACCCAGGTTGCCGGGTTCGAATGGGGCACCGGCTTCTACATCAACCCGGTCTCGCCGGAAGAATCGGCGAAATCCCTTCGTGAGGTGGAGATCTGATGCCCGTTCGTTTTCGTATCGAAGACCACGCGCTGGCTGGAACGCTCCGGCAGATTGAACAGATCATCCGCCGGGCCGGCGGGCGGACGTGGGTGGTGGGCGGATCGGTCCGCGACCTCGCGCTGGGCCGTCAGCCGCGCGACTTAGACCTTGAAGTGTTCGGGATTCCTCCGGGACGCCTCCATGCGCTGCTGGGAGAACAATTCTCCGTTCAGTTCGTCGGAAAGGCCTTTGGCGTCTTCAAGCTCTCGGGCACGCCCGTCGATATTTCCATTCCCTCCCGCCTCCTCGCGGACCATGGGTCTGTATCAGGCCTGCTCCGACAGGCGGATCCCGACATGGACATCGACGAAGCGCTGGCCCGCCGCGATTTCACCATCAACGCGATGGCCTGGGACCCCGATACCCTGGAACTCCGCGATCCGTTCAACGGCCGAGCCGACCTGGCGGCCCATGTGCTGCGCCATGCATCGGATCGCTTCACCGAAGACCCTTTGCGCGTCCTGCGCGGCATGCAACTCGCCGCACGATTCGAGCTGACTCCCGCACCGGAGACGGTCGAACTATCCAAGACGTTGTCCCAAGATGGACAGCCGAACGAACGGCTGTGGGAGGAGTGGAAGAAGCTCCTGGTTCAAGGGATCAAGCCGTCGCTGGGACTCACCTTCTTGCGCGATACCGGCTGGCTCCGCTTCTATCCGGAACTGGCGACGCTCCAAGGCTGCGAGCAAGATCCTCTGTGGCACCCGGAAGGCGACGTTTGGATCCATACGCTGCACTGTCTGGACTGGTTCGCCGGGGAGCGGACCGGCCGGCGGGAAGATGATCTCCTGGTCGGGCTCGCCATCCTCTGCCATGACTTCGGCAAACCCTTGACGACCAGAGCCGACAATGGACGGATTACCTCGCGCGGACACGAACAGGAAGGAGAGGCACCGACAAGACGCTTTCTGGAACGGCTGACGAACCAACAGGATGTAATCGACGACATTGTGCCTCTCGTACAATGCCATCTCAGACCCCGCGCACTGTACGACGCACACGCCTCCGACAGCGCCGTACGCCGCCTGGCAAGGCAGGTGCGACGTATCGACCGTCTGGTGCGTGTGGCGCGGGCCGATCATGCAGGGCGTCCACCAAAGCCGTTCGACGGCTTTCCCGCGGGCGAATGGCTGCTGGACCGCGCGCGCAATATCCACGTCGACACCCAGGCCCCCGCCCCGATGATCATGGGCCGCCACTTGCTGGAATTGGGCGTGCCGCCCGGACATGAAATGGGCCGGCTGCTTGACGACTGTTACGAAGCCCAATTGGATGGGTTGTTTTCAACCCTGGAAGAGGGTCTCACCTACGCCCGGGCACAGCTCACGATTTCTCGCTGACTGTAGAAACCGTCGTTCGTGCCTCGCATCTCGCCGTTCGCTTGCTCCCCTGCTTACCGGCCAGCCGGCCCTTGCCCGACGATCTCCCGGAAGCATATGATGCAACCATGCACATTCAACTCAGCCATCCCTCCCGCACCGTGGATATCAAGGGCCCGAAACGGGCAAAGGATGTCCTGCGCGAATTGAATCTCGTCGTCGAAGCGCATTTGGTCATTCGCGGGGATGAATTGGTCACCGAAGACGAGATGCTCGGCGACCAGGATCATATCGAAATCCGGCCGGTCATCTCGGGCGGATCATAGATCGCGGAGGCAGCTTCCGTTTACCTGGTGGCAATCACCAGCGTGCCGTTCTCGATCCGGACCGATTCGATCTGAGGCGGGAGCTGAAACGCCTCCCGATTTTGGGGCGACTCGAACAGTTGCTGGACGACACGATCGAGCGTCGACGAGGGAATGGGTAACGAGCCCAATTTGCCTGCGGTTGGCTTCAACCGAATGAAGCCGTCGCGAGTTTCAATCGTCCCGTCGAGTTGCAGAGAAATCTCTTTCCCGTAGAGGACGAACAACGCATAGGCCTTCAGTTGGCTGCCGGTCAGATTCATCCGCACGTCCTTCAACGCGGATTGAACCTCCCGGACCTCCGCCTCATGGCCGGCAGGGACAGGAATACCGGCCTGCCGCGCCTGGTGCGTGGATGCAATCGCCAGATTATCCCGCATCCATTGATTCAACTCAGCTTCGTTGAGCGTCGTGGAGTGTGAGTGCCCCGCCTGCACGGCGATCTGAAGCTGCGCCATCTTTTCTGCGACTCGATCGGCTGCCTGCGGATCGGCTTGAATCGGCAGCGGCGGAGCCTGACGAAGAATCATCAGCAACACCCCGGCAGTCAGCGTCAACGAAATCCACGGCAGAATGCGAAACAGACGGGACCAGAGCCCCGGCGTTGCCGGCTGTGCCGCAGCCTCTGCAGCCGGAACCGGCGCTTTTTCAGCCGCCTGACCGGACGGCTTGAACTTCGAGAAGATCACTCCACATCGCCGGCACTCCGACCCCTCTTCCTGCTCGAAACTGCACTTGGGGCAAGTGAACGCCGCACGATCTTGTGATGGAGATGATTGCAGCCGCATGGAGTCACTGTAGTCCAGGGGAGCGTGGTTCGCAAAGCATTCCTGGAAATGGTCCAACTCCAATGACTGAACCAATCCATACCTGGATTTGAGCCGAATCCCGGATCCGCTCGAAACCCCGGCAACGCCGGGAATCAGAAATTGACACGCAGATTGATCGAACCGACGTGGTAGGTTGTTTGATACCTTCCGTTGACGACTCCCGGAATTGCGACTGGATTCACATTGCCGCTCACGTTACGCGGCTCGTACAGATTCACCTGATATGCCAGATCCACCCCGATGGCGCTCGGCCAGAACGCCGGACCCTGCTCCATGCTGCATGGGAACAATCCAAGAAACCGTCCGTTGCCCTTGCACAACAACCCCAGCCCTCCCGAAATGGCCTGCATATCGGAATCGGGAATCGTCGGCGAGAAGGATCGGTCTGGAATCGGCGTTTGAGAGTGCCAATACCCTCCACGCACCGCGATCTCCCAATCGGGCAGCACGGTCGGCTGCAGCCATTTGTACTCTGTCCCGATCATGATCGTATAGGCGCTCCGCCAGTTCTGCGGATTGGAAATCGTGGCACCCGTCGACAAATGCACGTCGAGATTGCGCACCGACCTCCATCCGGTATAGTCGACATCGAGTTCCAGCTTCCATTCATGGGCCGCATCACGGACCGGCCACACGGCAATACCCCCCGTAAAGATCTGCGGCAGTACCAACGTCGTCGACGCATCCGACACACGCACTCCGTTCGCGAGAAACTGGCCATCCAAATGAAGAGTCGCCTGGCTGCGATACACCAGACCTACGTTCATGAGCGGTCGACCAGCCGGGTTCCGGAACGGGGTATACAACAGACTGACGTTGAATCCAGCCGCCGTATCGCTCCCGTTGATCTCCACCGGTGTTCCGGGCGGCGGCAAGCCCGGCCCGCCAGAGGAATTGAATCTTGTCACGACCTGTCCTTCACCCAAAAAGCTCGCGAACGTATAGATGTCCGCGCCGAGCCCGACTGACAATTGGTCATTCAGCTTATAGGCGAGGGTCGGTTTGATATCGATCAGGGGCAGCGCTTGGCCCGTCACTGCCGTAGCGAAGGGGCTGTCAGTCGGATATCCGTACAGAACTCCAAACGGCGAGACCAGACCGATCCCCACAGAAGCATTTTCCAGTGCGGCCACCCCGGTTCGTTTCAAATTCGCCGTAAGATAAAAATTGCTCGGGGGTGGAAACGCCACGACCCCTTCAAAATCTCCACGGGCTGTCGATCCGGATGGACTCGTATAGTTGGTTCCCCCGCCGATCAGCAACGTTCCGGCGCTGGTTTGAATGCCGTTCAACTGAGTCATTCCGGCAGGATTGAAATACAGGGCCGAGGGATCGTCCGCCTGTGCCGTGAACGCGCCGCTTTGGCCGGTCGCGGATGCACTCTGATCGAATATGCGAAACGCGCCGGCGAAGACGACGGCGGGGCTGACCACGATCAGCAACAGACCGCCGACCCCTGCCAATCTCAGCCGATTCCTCAACCAGGCATATCCTGCTCCGCTCAACCATCCAGCCTTGCCGGTGCATATCGTCCACGGCTGCATTCGTCATGCCTCCTTTCAGAATCACTCCGACCAACTACGCGCGAGATACGGTTTCGACCTGCCACATCGGGAGTCCTGCACATCCATGAAATTCCATCGGCTCCTTAACAATCTGCTAACCGATAGATAGCAATAAGGCGCTGATCCGGCTATCAAATTGAGAAAGTGAGCACGCCCGGCCGGCAGAGCATTCGGCTGGTACCATTCAGCCCTATATCCGGGCCGTATGGCTGTACTCGATACATCCTTTCGTTTCGTTGACAATCCATATGTCCCAGACCATAGTTAGATCTGTTCTCTATGTTGCGGTTGCGCACAGGCCAGAACACACGACAGCAGCTGGTTTACACGAATCGCGATCCTAATCAGCTGACCTCGGCATGTCTCACGGCATGGTAAGTACGTGAGACATGCTGTCTCAATCAGGAGGGAGCGGTGACGAACACGGTAACAAGCCGACTGGCGATAAGCCTGCCCGTCGTTGTCGATTTCCAAGGCACCCTGGCCCGCGGAGTGACTCAGGATCTGGATCTTCGTTCGATTTCGTTCTGGAGCGATTGCCAACCTGCCCTCGGCACCTCAGTCTCCGTGTTATTCCATTTTGGCCGCAACATCGCCTATCTGCCGTTGACCGGCCAGGTCGCAGCCGTCACTCAGGATCACGGCGAGACGGCCTCCCGGTTTCGCACCGATCTCAGCCTTTCGTCTTTGGGCCATGCGGAAGAACGTATCCTTGAGTCGGCCTTTCAAGAATTGGAGACCTACCTGCGCAGCCTCGACGAATCAGGAGAGTACGGCCGCGCAGCGGCTCGCGAACAACTCATTACGAGCAACCCGCGGTCTATTCTCTCTGTGTTCGTGACGGATAATCCCTATCGCCTTCCCTACCGATTGCCGGTCGGCACATCCACTCAGCCCGACACGATAGCCCGGCAAACCGGTTCGATGGCCGTTTCACAGTCGCACGTGGAACGGAAGACAGAATCCGATCCGGCGCCCCTGCCTTCGGAGACACCTCCGGCCCGTTTTTCCTGGAGAATGGCCTGGCAGAGCTTCGGTCTACTTGCGCAAGTCCTTCGCGATTTGGCCGTCAGATATTTGCCCGGCCGTCTGGCCCGCCTCCTCGTCACCCCCATCGGATTCGCGTTCATCGGCCATCCACGCACGTTGAACGATGTCCCGCGAAAATTCCCGTTTGCCCGTCTTCTGCCTTCTCGCGTGGTGGAGCGGTGGTTTCGATACCAATGGCCGTTTGTCGCCTCTTACATCACGGGTCTGACGCTCTCAAACGGAACGCCGATAACCGGCGCCATGCTGATCTCTCCGCTGACGACAGAGCAGATGATCCGTAATCCCCGGCTTGCCCGGCAACGTGTATTGGAGACCGTTCAGTTGGCCGAACAGATGGGAGCGAAGATCGCCGGACTAGGCGCCTTCACATCGATCGTCACGCGAGACGGACGGGATCTCGAAGGAAAGGTCCGCCTCGGATTGACGACAGGAAATCCCCATTCTGCAGCGATTGCCGTGCAAAATGTCATCCATGCGGCGGCGCTGACCAATCTCAGTTTGCCGCATGCCACGGCGGCGATCGTGGGGGGAGCGGGCTCGGTCGGGTCGGCCTGCGCGAAAATGCTTGCCCGACTGGTCTCAACGCTGCTGATCATCGATATCAAAAAAGATGCGCTTCAGACGTTGCTGTCAGAACTGGCCGATCAGCCTGCAGCCGTGGAGGGAATGGCGAATCTCGATCGAGTCTCAGAGGCCGATATCGTCATTGCCGCAACCAATAACCCGCACATTCTGTTGAGCGCGAAACACTTGAAGCCGGGTGCGATTGTCATCGATGCCGCCCAACCCAAGAATGTGGCGGAAGAGATTCCGCTCCAGCGGCCCGATGTCATCGTCATCGAATCCGCTGTGGTGCAAACCCCCGATATAGACGTGAACTTTCCCCTGGATCTCGCTCCGGGGGAAGCCCTGGGATGCTTGTCCGAAACCATGATCCTGACAGCCATGGGATGGGAGGGGCATTACTCCCTCGGCAAAGCCGACCCATCGCATGCTGCTCAGGTCATCGCTGCCGGTCGCGCGCTTGGTTTCCGCCTTGCGCCGTTTCGGAATTCCACCGGCTATGTCACAGACGAACACCTGCTCCGCATCGCGCACACACGCATGACGTAAGACACCCGATGTATCCCACGCCTACTTACGAACTGAATATTCATGCCATTCCCATGCTGCTCATGGGCATCGTCACCCTTGGGCTGGGGATCGTGGTCTGTCGATCGAATCGACAGTCCGCCGCGCATCGCCACTTCCTCGTTCTCTGTGGAAGTATCGCATTATGGCTCATCGCAACCAGTATCGGCCTCTGCGCGACGACACCGGACAAGGCGTTGGTCTGGTACAAACTCGACAATGTCGGCGTCATGTATATCTCCGTCGCGTTCTATGCATTCTCCGCGGAATTTCTCCAGCTTCGCCGCCCCCGCTCAATATGGCTCGGCTATGGGCTCTCCACACTTCTGAGCGCCACCGTCCTTCTCAGTCAGGATTTCGTCGTAGGCGTGCGTCATTACTGGTGGGGATACTTCCCGCAGTGGGGGGCGGCCAGCGCGCCATTTTTCGTCGTGTTCTTTGCCTACATGGCGACAGCCTTCGCCGACTACCTTCGCGCATTCCGAACCGCCTCCACTCCGATTAGGCGTCAGCAGATCAAGTTCGTCTTAAGCGCGTTCGTCATCGCCTACCTCGGCTCTGTCGACTTCTTCCCGGCCTTCGGCTATGCACTCTATCCCTTCGGCTATATCCCGATTTTTATCCTGACCGTTGTTGTGACCGGCGCCATTCTGCGCTATCAGCTTCTCGATGCCACCCTGCTCGTCTCCACGAGCGCCACGTATCTCCCGCTGATCCCCTTCGCGCTTGTGCTCCTCGTCCTCGCGCACACAATGAGAGACCTCGCTCCAACCACTCTGGCCGGCATCCTCGTGCTCACAACCGTGACATTCACGGTCCTATACGTCACCTTCCAACCACGCCTCCAGTCCGCCCTCAATAAAGCCCTGTTCCCCAGCCGGTATGACGCGTACAACACCTTGACGCGGTTTAGCCGCGCCATGGCAACGAATCTGGATCTCGCCAATTTGCAGGCTGAAATCGTCCACACACTTCAGACCGTCATGGGCATCGAACGGATTTCGCTGTTTCTCTTTGAGAAGGAACAGGGACGGTATGGACTGCGGGCTTCGTACGGGATCGACGATGCCCGGATCAGTGCGGTTCAGCTCACCAGCCATGATCCCTTCACCGACTTTCTCTTAAAACATGCCCAACCGATCGTCAAGGAAGAGTTCCAGCACGGGCTCCAGGGGAAACATGAGACAGAACCCGGCGCCCTCGTCGAAACGTTGACGAAACTGGACGCGGAAGTCTGCATTCCGCTTGTCAACAAGGCCCGGCTCATCGGTTTCGTCAATCTCGGGCACAAGCCCTCGTTGGGCATCTATTCCCAGGACGAGCTGGATCTCCTCGGCTCGCTGGCCGACAATGCCGCGATCGCGCTCGACAACGCCATGCTCTATGACGACTGGAAACGCTCGCAGCTTCTCATTCGGCGCGCGGACCGCCTCCGCTCATTGGAAACCATCGCGGGGGGATTTGCCCATGAGGTGCGGAATCCTCTGACCTCGATAAAAACCTTCATTCAATTGGTCCCGACGCGACGCGACGATCCCGAATTCCTCGATGGCTTCGGCTCGGTCGTCGCCGACGATCTCGCTCGCATCGAGCGGCTGATCGAGGAAATTCTGGACTACGCGCGCTATATGAAGCCCCAGTTCTCACTGGAATCGATCAACGAGATCGTGACCTCCTGCCTGCACTTCATGGATGTCAAAGCCAGCAGCCTGGGAGTGGTGATCGAGAAACAGCTGGCTGAACAGCTCTCCTCTATCATGGTTGATCGTCAACAGATCAAACAGGTGCTCATGAATCTCGCGCTGAATGCCATCGACGCGATGAAAGCGAACGGCGGACGCCTGACCGTTGTAACGCGTCAGTTGACCGGCATTGACGGCACCCGCTGGATACAGATCGAAGTCTCGGATTCGGGCTGTGGGATCGCGCCTGAGGACCTGCCGCACATCTTCGATCCATTTTTTACCACGAAACATGAAAGCACGGAGCATGTCGGAACCGGGCTCGGTCTTTCGATCGTCCATCAAATCATTCAAGAGCACGCGGGCAAAGTCGAAGCTCGCAGCGTCGTCGGCCAAGGAACGACCTTCATTCTGACACTGCCCGAAAAAACGGCTCTGGACTCCGCACCGGCGCCTGCGTCCCCGATCCGGCAAGGCACACTCATTCCCTTTCCGACCATCGCCTCCCTGCTCCAAAGACCGACCGGAACAGAAGGCCCCTAACCCGCATGATCCATGAACACTTCTGCTGCAATCGCCGATCCGCTGTTGCGACAAGCCTGCGGCCGGCGGGCTCGCCCCTCGGACCTTCGACGTACTGCACGAGTACGCCTCAGGGCCTCCGGCCTCCGCGCGCCGGTCTCATGACGCGGCTTGGCGATTTCGCCACGAACTGTCATGAATCATGCGGGCTTACCATTCCTCTCTCCAAATCAGTGCCATGCACTGTTCTTCCACTTGACCCCCCCTCCCAGACAACTGTATAACCTCTCCCTCCGGTACGTGCTGCGTGCTGAGACGACAGCCGCCCAAAACGCTGTCACCGTGCGAGCTCTCTGACTCGATACTCAGCACTCATACTCTCAGCACTGTTTGGGTATGCGCCCGTAGCTCAATGGATAGAGCACCAGACTACGGATCTGGGGGTTACAGGTTCAAGTCCTGTCGGGCGCACCACTACAGCGGTTTCTAGCCACCCAGAAAACTCACAGCCCTCCATGTAGAGCCAGTGTAGAACTTTCTACATTGGCCCAACCATCAACAATCGGAGGGTATTATGGCTATTTCCGCACGGCTGGCCAGATCAGTACCTGAATACTCCATTTGCCTTGTGAGAGAACGGCGGGCACGGTTTAA
Source organism: Nitrospira sp. (assembly GCA_046604365.1). Lineage (GTDB taxonomy): Bacteria > Nitrospirota > Nitrospiria > Nitrospirales > Nitrospiraceae > Nitrospira_D. Next base: position 1,095 of record JBJACV010000011.1, on the reverse strand, counting down.
GGCAGGCACTGCATCATCGTCTAAGGACTGCTATCGAATGTTTCGCAAGGCCTTCAATGGCCTAGACCGGGAACACTTCGCAGTCATCACACTCGACGCGAAAAATCGACCGATTGGCTTCAACGTCGTGTCTGTCGGGGCACTGACATTGTCCATTGTCCATCCCCGCGAAGTGTTCAAGCTCTGCGTCCTACAGAACGCGGCTGGGGTGATTCTTGCGCATAACCACGTTTCCGGAGATCCAACACCAAGCCAATGGGACCGGAGATTGACATCGCGATTGATCGACGCCGGCAAGATCTTAGGAGTAACCGTTCTTGACCACCTGATTTTCGGGAGAGATAGCTACATCTCTTTTGCCGATGAGAAATGGATTGGAGAGGATCGCTATGACGAATGATCAGGAGAACAACGACGAGGTTACGTTACGATTGCCAGCTTCGACGATTAAAAAACTGGAGCGTCTTGCAGCTAAAGCTGGTCGCACGCCTGACGATCAGGCGACATATCTGCTCAAAGTCATGCTCGGGATTCGATCGGCGGACCATGACGACAAAGCAGGCCGTCAGATCGCGACACTCTTTCAGCGGATGCTGAAGAATAAGCCGATACGAGGCTAGACACCCACAACATCATGCGGGCAACCCTCGCAATCGCAACACAGACGGTGCCCCGGCTAGCATCATTACAGGGCCCCCATCAGCCGCAAGGCGCTCGAGGGAAGGCAACGGTGTCAGGAACCATTAATCGCCAAAATACCAAGCTCTCAGTTTGAACAATGGTTCCTGACACCTTTTCTCACCCCCCAAGCAAAAGAGACCTCGCGTTTAGAGCCTCCTGGTCTAGGCCATCCATGGCGTGTAAGCCTGCTACGCAGGCGTCTGAGTCGTTCCCCCGTATCCCCACTTATTTCACAACACTTTCTCCCGGGAACATGCCCTCGCCACAACCTTGCTGTGTGGGTTCAAGATTCTAGTGCAACACCAGTATCCTGGTTGTCCCAGGAACCAAGGAGTTGCACATGGCCCTCTACCAACGCCTGACCCTCATGGAACGGGAAGAACTGAGTCGTATGTTGGCTGCCGGGTATAGTCT
>JBJACV010000010.1:0-145365 GCA_046604365.1 Nitrospira sp. | reverse complement strand
TCGCGTCTATGGCCCAGAAAAGACAGTGGTGGACTGCTTTAAGTTTCGGAATAAAATCGGCATTGATGTGGCCGTCGAGGCGCTGCGACTGGCTCGTGAGCGGAAGCACGTAACGCCCCGTGGGCTGCTTCGGTATGCCCGCCTCTGCCGAGTTGAACGCGTCATGCGTCCGTATCTGGAGGCGTTGACATAATGGCCGGACCTCTGTCCAATCTTCCGGCATCGATTCACCCCCACCGCTTTGACAGATCGCTTTGTGAAGGATCCCATTAAACAACAGCAGTGGAAGGCCTTTGTCCGGAAAGGCCATCTTGTGGCGCAACAGGTGTCACTCAGTGAGGTCGTGGAACTACCTTCGAGGCTTTCTCATGCCTTCCATGCGAGCGGTTGCCAAGAGGGCGATGTTTCACCGTCATTGGCCAGCCGGCGGGCCTTGGACATGACGTCGTGGCTCAACGTTCGGGCCACACATCAGAACAGATCATGGAGACGGTGTCGGGCGAGAAAAGAGCTTCATGCATCATGCAAGTGGAACGATAGAAAAGGGAGCCATGTTGCAGGATTTCCAATCAGTGGTAGCTGTTCGTTGTGGTGATTGAGGGGCTGAGCAGCAGGGTCTCTGGCAGCAAGATGAAGGCGGTCGAGCATGAGGGTCTTCCACCAATCTTCGGTCTGCCTGTCGGAAAACCATCCCGACCTTTTTGCAATCCCTCTACTCAAGAGGACGCAGGGAGGTTGGCCTCTACAGAGAGACTATTGACGTCCTGCGTTGTGGAGAGGGGGCTAAAGGGTGGCCGGATGCGCTCGGAATCGGCGGCCGGATTCAGTGGAATATGCAGGTGACTTCCAGCCTGGCGAAAATCGCCTGGAGCGGTGACATTCCGGCTCAAAAATGGATGAACTTTTATACAAAAGTGCTTTCAAAATTCGTAGCCGGCATGGGTCTGAAATTGACGCTACGGGTTGAGGTTAGCGCGGAGAGCGGCATACCAGTCTACAAGGTTGAGGAGACCAAGGTGGCGCTTCGCGAGTTGGGACTTTCTGACGAAGTCGATACCGGGGAGTCGAACAAATAAATCACCCTGAGCGTCTTTGTTATCTGGAAATGGTATTACGCTGGATTACGCTTTCGTGGTGTAGCCGCTTGACGATAAATGGCGAGATAGGCATCATGAGCCGCATGAAACTGGCGCTTTGCAAATTACTCAAAACTGTTCTGGGAGAGAAGTCTGTTGGGCAGGGCTTCTTAATTGCCCAGCATGTTCTTTGGGTTTTGTGCATCATCGCTTTCTACTTCTGTCTTAACCAGCTCGCGGGTCATTCCATATTGGCAGAAGTGATTGTGTGGGCTGGCCTTACCGGCCTCGGATTCTCGATCTGGTACCCGCAGAAGACAATATTCTCAACCGAATTAGTCAATGACTACAGGAGCTTCCTGCCGCATTGTGCGAAACATTGCTATAGGGATCTCACCCAGTTCATCGCCCTTCTCCGCGATCACATTTCTCTTCTCCGCTGCTTGTGTGTTTCTTCTCCCGGAAACCCTCTGCGCCCTTGCGTTTCATGTGAAGACGCCACTCATGATTCCGTTCGATTGCAGCACCTCATTCTCGCTACCACCCATGTTCTCCGTGCGCCTCCGTCCCTCGCGTAACCTCGTTCTCGCTTAGTTCCGTCATAACAACATAACGCGATCGAACTCTCTTCTCACGGAGGTGTCTCTATGTGTGCATCTGTGAGCTCAAGCCATTTGAGCGATGAAGAATACGACAGCATTAAACTGCTCGATAAGCGTGTTGTCGCTAGTGCGCTTGGTGTCAGTGTGAGGACTGCCGAGGGATGGGCGAACGGGCGCCCTGGAGGTCCGGAATGCATCAGAGTCGGTGGTAGTGTGAAGTGGCCACTCACCAAAATCCGGCAGTACATCAAGGCTCGTCTTGAAGAGCAAAGGGCCGCACGCGACCTGCGACGGAGGCGGCGATGCAAAAGGAAATGACCGTGTTCCATGAAATAGATCTCAAAGTCTTGGTTGATTCTCTAGAACCACCAGCCTGGTTGGCCCAGTTATGGGTCGAGCACCCCGACACCATGACAACCGTATCCTTTCTTGTCATCACGGGCATTCTTGTGTTGGTTGCGTCATTGCGGATGTTTGTGTGGCTCCTCACAACGGGCCGTATCCCCAATCTTGAACGCAAATTGAACGAGTGGGATGTGCGGCGAATGCAGAAAAAGAACCGTGCGAATAAACCAACTCAGACAGACAAGGAAATCAACAATGATGATCCTGAATGAAGTGGTGCGCCAATTGGAGCGGAAGAAAAAGAGTAAACGCATCAAAGTCGCGTTTGCTCTCGATGGTGACGATGCCGAGACGTTTCTGGAAGCCTACCAGTCAACCGTGAAAGACAACGCGTTGAGCCAAGGACAGTTCGCTGGGCGGATTCTTATTGTGGCGTTGGAGCGAGAACTGGGGGCCCGTCCACGGCGGAAACGAGTGCAGGGAGAGAGCGCCAGCTCGTGATTCTCATGCGCGATTCGGAGCAGGCCAGGCTCGAGAGGTCCGCAGTTTTTCTATTCACACCCATGCAACCCATCCGGGCCTGGGTGTGCAGGGGATGCGAGCCGGTCTAGCTGGATCAATGAGGAGGCCAGGCCATGAGTTTGGAGAGAACGGGCTCCGCTCTGTGCCTGGCCCGCACCATGGAGATGAGCGGCTCACATGGTGGAACGCCGAATCACGTAAGGCTATGAGCCGTCTGAGATATGTGCGACTCAAATCCCGTGATCGATGAAAGGACACACCACGATGCAAATCAGAGTGAGGTTGAGTGAACAAATGGGTGCAGCAGTCAGACAGCAGGCCGGTCAGCGGCGGGTTCATGTGCACGATTATGTGCGTCATCTCCTGGAGCGGGGACTGTTTGTGGATGTCATCACTTTGGCGCGCGTGGCTCAGGGACCATCACAGCCGATGCCACAACAGATTGCTGAGGCGATGTTTGAGACGCGCAATCTCCTACGCGCCCTTATGTCGGTGCGTGACCAACAGACGGTGAATCGTGCGCAGGCTGAGGCCAAACGTGAGGCGGAGTTGTGTGTGGAGAAAGGAGGGGGGCATGCCTCTTCTGCGGCCTGACTGGGGTGGAAATTTCACCAGAGGATCGGACACCGCTGCTACACACATGCGGCTGATGATGAAAGGCACGTTGTATTGCCTTGGTGTGTTTCTGATGACATCTGTGGCCCTCACAGGATGGTTCGTCCATGAGACGGTGGATCGTACGGAATGGAATTGGCTGACCGGAGTTCTTCTGGCGAATCGAGCCTGTCCTATTGAACACGATCCTGCCTGCCGACTGATCTTCAGCATTCCCTCGGTCGATGGTCCGATCACGATGACGGCTGCCGAGCTCGTGAATCTGTCACGCACCCCCGTCGTCGAGCAGATTCTGACCGGCGTGCATCGGAAGCTGCTCACGGCGGCGGTCTTTGCGATGGTGGCCGGATGTCTCACCGCGACGGCAACCCTGCTGTACTTTGAGTTCAGGGGGCGCCGGTTGAAAAAACCCGTTCAAGTCTCTGGGCTGTGTCTCGTGCCGGCGTGGATCTTGTGTTGGAAGTTAATGATCGTTCGGGACGCCAGCCCGCACGTCATTGGCGGAAGATGGCAGCAGGTGCCATGGTGTTCGGGTGTTCCAATGGTGCGTGGTTCGGAGACGCTGCATAGTGCCTACATCGGTGCGACCGGTGCGGGCAAAACGCAACTCATCCATCAACGGCTCGAGACTGCCAGAGCGAATGGTGAGCATGCCGCGATTTATGACGATGGAGGGATTCTTCTGTCGCATCACTTCAAGTTGGGAGACATCATTCTGAATCCCTTCGATGCCCGCAGCGCCTGCTGGACTCCGTTTGCGGAAATCCAATGCGAGGCCGACTGTCGGGCCGTGATGGAAAGCTTATTTCCCATCAGTGAGCGGACGTCTGATCCCATTTGGATCAACTCCGCCCGTGTCTGGGGGACCGACATTCTTTGGAAACTCTATTGCGAGGGCCGCCATTCGAATCAAGCGATTTACGACACGATGAAAACCAAGTTGGACGAACTGATGATGCGTTTCGAGGATACGGTGGCCGGATCCCAAATGGCCGTCGATCGTACCGGTGAAAGTATTCGCGCGGAGCTGTTGAGTCGAGCGGAGATCTTCAGATTCTTGCCCGATCCGCCCCACGGTGTCCGCAGTTTCTCCATACGCAACTGGGCGGCGAATCCCCAAGGCTGGCTGTTCTTCCCGGTTCAAGAACGATGGCATGCGCTCCTGAAGCCACTCTTGAGCGTGTGGGTGGATCAGCTATGTCTGTCTCTCTTTTCCCGTCCCCCCCACTGTCCAGGCCCTTGTACCTGGCTTCTTCTTGACGAAGTCGGCAGTCTGCAGCGTCTGCCGACCCTTGAACGGCTCTTGATGAAAGGACGGAAATTCAATTGTGCGGTGCTCCTCGGCATTCAGACATTTGCCGCCCTTCGAGCGGTGTACGGGGTTGAAGCGGCGACGAATCTGCTGGGTAACTGTCATACCCGTGTGGTGCTGCTGCTCACCGATGCGGAAACAGCGGAAGAGGCCAGCAAGTTGTTTGGTGAGATCACGGTCATGGAACCGGATGAGTCCCTCTCGATGGGTCCTCACCCCATGCGAGACGGCATGACCTTGTCTCGTCGCGAGGTCCGCCGGCGACTGATTGCGCCGGAGCGCTTTCTGAGTCTGCGCCGGCTGACAGCCTACGTCAGGTTGCCCGAGGATATGCCTGCCACTCGTATCCGGTGCCAGTATCGGCAGTGGCCGACGATGGTCCCTCCGTTCGTTCCATTCTCGTCTGTTGACGAGATGTCCGATGGGTCTGCGCCGGATGGTGTGGATATGGAGCACGGCGCATTAGCTGAGCTTGCACGTGAACTGGCAGAACCGGTCACTCATTCACCTGAACGTGAAGGCCGATAGGGTCGCTCGATCATGATGAGCATCACAAGAGTCACGCGTGCCAGTGCGCAACAGTACTATAGCCGTGAAGATTACTACAGCAAGGACGCCGAGACGCGCGATGCCTCGGCCTGGGTTGGGGAAGGCGCGCAGCGCCTGGGTCTCGTCGGACCCGTGGAGACTGAGCAGTTCCAGAATGTACTCAACGGACGGATGCCAGATGGAGGTGATTTGACGTGGAATGGAGGAGGTGACCGTCGAGCCGGATTTGATGCGACGTTTAGCGCGCCGAAATCAGTGAGCCTGTTAGCGGAGATCGGCCAAGATATACGGATCGTCGATGCCCATCGTGAGGCGACGGCAGTTGCGCTGACGTTTCTGGAGCAGCACGCGGCCCACAGTCGGATCACGGAGAAGGGCGACACGCGGACTGAACACACGAATAATCTGGTCATCGCCACATTTGATCATCACACGAGTCGGGCAGGCGATCCGCAACTCCACAGCCACTCTGTGATCATGAATCTCACCCAACGTGAAGATGGAGCGTGGCGAGCACTGGCCGGCGAAAAGCTCTATGAGGCAAAGATGGCGGCAGGAGCTGTCTACCGTGCCACGCTGGCCCATGAACTCCAAGAGCTCGGGTATCATATCCAGGTCAGCCATGCGGATGGCAGATTTGAAGTGGCGGGTATCACAAAAGCGCAGCTGGATCAGTTCAGCCAACGTTCGCAAGACATTCGCCAAGCGATGGCGGACTATGGTCTGTCTGGCGCGAAAGAGTCGGAGCGAGCGACGCTGCTGACTCGCGAGTCAAAGCAAGATAGGGATCTGGACCAACTCCGACAGGAGTGGTCGTCACGCGCCCAGGATCATGGATTGGATGTGAAGGGGCTGGTCCTGAATGCTCAGGAAAGGGCGGACCTTGGAGGAGAACGAGCGGCAAGTAGCCTTCATGCTCAAGAAGCGGTTGAGTGGGCGATTGAGCACACAACGGAACGGCAGACCGTCGTCAAGAGTCTGGACCTCCAGCGGTTCGCGGCTGAGCGAGCGGTGGGAAAGGCGAGCTTTGGGGAGGTCCAACAGGCGCTCGCTCGGGAAGAGCGGGAGGGACACCTCATCCGTGTCGGGGATCGCTATACGACCCTGCAAGCCTTACGGGTGGAGCATCAGACGATTGCGAAGATGAAAGACGGTCAGCATAGTCTTGGCCCTATTCTGGATCGACAACAGGCGGAACAGGCGCTTTCAGGACATGGACTGACAGGAGGGCAAGAGCGGGCCGCGAATCACATTCTCACCTCCTCGGACCGATTCATTGGCGTGGAAGGGTGGGCCGGCACTGGAAAGACCACGATGTTGCAACGCGTGCGAGAAGCCACAAGCGAGCGTGGAGTGGAATGGCGGGGACTCGCCGTCTCCGCCTCGGCCGCACGAACGTTGCAAGAAGAGTCTGGAATTCCATCTGAGACCGTGGCGCAGTTCTTACACAATCCGAGAACTGCGCCGACCGCTACGGCGCCGGATGGCGTGCAGCGTGTGTATGTGATTGATGAAGCATCATTGCTTGGTACACGGACGGCGTATGCGGTGATGGAGCGGGTGGAACAGGAGTTTGCGCGCGCAATTTTTGTTGGCGACCGCAATCAATTATCGGCCATTGAGGCAGGAAAACCATTTGCGGTGCTCGTGGGGCACGGGATGGAGACCGCCCGTATGGATGAAATCCTGCGACAGCGAGATCCGGAATTGAAGTCGCTCGTCGAGCTGGCGGCCCAAGGGAAGACGGTGGACACCGTTGGTCACCTCGAAGAAACCGGCCAAGTCGTCGCAATTGCTGATCGGACGGAACGGTTAAACAGGGTGGCGCAAGAGTATCTTGGACAGAGCCCAGCTGCGCAACAGACGACCTTGGTCCTCACGGGCTCTCGCGCCGATCGCGCGGCGTTGAACGAGTTAATTCGAACCGGACTCAAAGAACAGGGCGTCCTCTCAGGCAGGGAGATTCGCGCGGACGTGCTCGTCCCGAAAGATCTCACCAAGGCGCAAATGCGAGAAGCGTCATCGTTTCAGGCTGGGGATGTCGTCCGGTTTGGGAAAAGCTATCAAGGATTGGGCATTGAGAAGGGGGAATATGGGTTCGTCGAAGCCACCAATCTGGATCGCGGTACCGTCTCGTTGCGGATGGAAGCGGACGGACGTGCGGTGGAATGGCAACCACAGCGACATGTCGCGATTGAGGTGTATCAGAATGAAGAACGAAGTGTGCAGGACGGCGACCTGATCCGATGGACGCGAAACGACCACGGGCAGGATCGGCGCAATGGTGAACTCGCCAGAGTCAGCATGGATGCAGAACAGGGCACGGTGGTCGTACGTGACCACAAGGGGAATGAAACGGCGTTGGACCTCAAGGGCGAGCGACATTGGGATCATGGTTACGCGGTCACGGTTCATGCCAGCCAAGGACGGACGGCCGACCGCACCGTCTTCTTGGCCGATAGTCACCAACTCGCCACAAACAAGGAGGGATGGTATGTGGCGGTGTCGCGGGCGCGGGACGATCTGCGTGTGGTGACGGATGATGTTGCCGCACTGAAGGAAGCGGTCGGGGAAAGCCGTGTGCAGAGCAGTGCGATCGAAGCGGTGGAGCGGCATCGGTCGGAAGAAGTACGGGAGCCTGTTTCGGATAGAACCAGTTCTGGTCGGCAGATGGAGATTGAACGGTAGGAAAGACTGGGGGAAGTCTTTTGCTACGTGGAACCACGCCACGTCTGCAACGACATCCCCCAGGCCCCCTGGCAGAGCGCCGGCTTGCGCCCGCGCAGGAAGGAGACTTATGACTGACAAAGGAAAGACACGAGCAGCCGTATGGTAAGAGGGCGGCCGTTGCTCAACATTCAAGAGGCGAGTCAGTACCTTGGGGTCTCGCCCCATACGCTGTACACCATGGTGAGTCAGCGTCGTGTTCCGTTTGTGAAGGTCGGGCGGTTAACAAAATTTGATGTGGTCTTGCTGGAGGAGTGGCTGAAGAAGCATACGGTGATGCCGAAGGCCTCTTGAAGCGCGTGCTCACATGTGAGAACATGCGCATGTGACGAGACTGCGAGTGATCCGCGAAAGAAAGGGGGTGAGTTTGCGGGCTCTTGCCGGGATGTCCGGCGTGGCCTTGGCGACGCTTGTGAGGATTGAGGGCGGGGGGTACGATCCGCGACTCAGTACGTTGAGGAAGTTGGCCAAGGGGCTTGGAGTCACGGTCACTGAATTGATTGGAGAGGAACGACGCACGAAAGGAGGGAGGCAGTGGGACTGACGAAACGGAAAGACAGTTACTACGTCGAGTTCCCAGTTATGGAAAGCCCTGACGGAAAGACGTTGCAACTTGCCCGAGGGGTTTCTGGGGCTCGACTGAAGCGCTGGAAGGTTGGTTGCACGAGTAAGCAGATCGCGAAGGAAATGGAAGCCAAGATCAAAACCGATTTGTTGATGGACAAGGTGAAGAGTGAGCAGGCCAAGCCCCTGCTTTTTGGGGAATGGGCGCAAGTCTATCTCGATTTGGAAAGGATCAAACAGCTACGCTCCTATGTTGGCAGGTCCCATAGTATAGAGAAGCATTTAATTCCGTTTTTTGGCCGAAAGCTCATCACTGAGATCAAGCCGGAAGATATTGAGAAGTTTAGAGGGCAAAGAAAGCGAGCCGATGGCAAGCCAGCAAGTGTCCAAACCGTCAACCATGACCACATTGCCCTCAAGCATTGTTTGAACATTGCCATTCAAAGGGGGCTGCTCGGGACCAATCCTGCATCAAGGGTTCCGATGCCCAATCCGAACAACGAGCGCGACCGGGTGCTCTCTACCGAGGAGTGGGACAGCTTGTACCGTTCGGCCAAACCCCATTTACGGCCGGTCTTACTCGTGGCGTATCAGTTGGGACAGCGATTCAGCGAGATCACAGAGCTGACGTGGGATCGCGTCGATCTCAAGCGTGGATTCATCACGCTGCGAGCGATTGATACCAAGACCAGGGTTCCCCGGCAGGTCCCGATGACCCCTGATGTACGGATGCTTTTTCAACGGCTTGCAAAGGTCAGAAGTCTGGTAACGAAGCACGTCTTCTTGTATAAACAGAGGCCACTGAAGCGGATCAGTCGGTCCTTCAAGACCGCTTTAGAAGACGCAGGAATAACCGATTTCCGGTTTCACGATCTGCGACACTGTGCCTCGACCAATTTGAGGCGCGCTGGTGTCGATACGGCCACGGCCATGAAAGTTGTCGGACACAAGTCAGAGAAGATGTGGAAGCGCTACAATGCGATCGAGGAGAAAGACTTGACGCAGGCGGCGCAAAAGCTTAACACATACCTCAAACTTAACACCGTAATAACACCTGGTCAGACAGGGTGTCAGGACGGTGCTCCTAACTCATTGAAAAATAAGACGCGCCCGTAGCTCAGTCGGATAGAGCATCAGCCTTCTAAGCTGAGGGTCGTTGGTTCGATTCCAACCGGGCGCACCACCTATTCAATGGGTTGCACAGCGTGTCCTGCCTCACTTTCTCGCTGGTCATGGCTTCCCGGAGACTCCCCAGATTAATCGCCTGTTGCACGTCGTCGGGCGAGCGGTGGCGACACTGAGACAGGCTTAAGGAGAAGTACGCGATGTCGATGGCTTCACAATCCAGTGCCGTGCTTGTGGCGATCCAGACTCCTCATATAACCGGGGAAGAATTGGAAAGTTCTCTTCAAGAGCTCACCAGGCTTGTGAAAACCCTGGGATACCATGTCGTCGGCCACGTCAGACAAAAACGCAGTTCCGATAAATTTGCGACGGTCCTGGGCCGCGGAAAACTTACTGAATTGGCGCTGTGGACCGGTGGTCCGGGAACAGTTGCGGCTTCGTTTGAACGACCGACGCACAAAACGGCCTGGAAGCGCGAGGCGGCGGCATCGGACGCGGCGGAGGAATCAGAGGGGGAAGAATCGGATGACACGATCGAGGCCGTACCTGATTCTCGCCAGCAGGCGCAGATCGTCATCGTGGACTGCGATCTGTCGCCGTCCCAATTGAAGAATCTTGAACGCGCCGCCGGAGTGCCAGTACTCGACCGTACCGGTGTCATTATAGAGATTTTCAGCCGGCATGCGCGGACCAGAGCGGCTCGACTCCAGGTGGAGCTGGCGAGGCTCAATTATCTTGCGCCACGTGTGCGTGAAACCGGCGGCGGCAACGAGCGGCAAAGCGGAGGAATCGGAGGGAAGGGGGCGGGAGAGACAAGTCTGGAGCTGGATAAGCGCAGAATTCGCGATCGCATGAAAGCCCTGCGGACCGAGTTGGCATCGATCGGGGACGAACATCATACGCGCCGCGCAAGGCGGGACAGCGAACTGACCGTCGCGCTTGTCGGGTATACGAATGCCGGCAAATCCTCGCTCATGCGAGCGATGACGGGGAGCGAGGTGCTCGTGGCCGACAAGCTGTTTGCCACGCTCGATACCACCATCCGGCCTCTGTATCCTGAAACACGTCCGAAGGTGCTCATGACCGATACGGTCGGCTTTATCAAGAAACTGCCGCATGACCTGGTGGCGTCGTTCAAGTCGACGCTTGATGAAGCGGCCAGCGCCTCGCTGTTGCTGTTTGTCGTCGATGCCGCAGATCCGTCTTTTCGATCCCAGCTTGAGGTCACGCGAAAGGTGCTGGCTGAAGTCGGAGCGTCGGGTGTTCCCAGTCTCCTGGTAATGAATAAACAAGACCGCCTCGAACCGGGGGCGATTGCGGCACTGAAGACGGAATATCCAGACGCGGTCTTTCTTTCTACCCGAAGCAAAGAAGACGTGAAGGCGTTGCGTGAGCGCATAATGACGTATTTTGAGAGCGATATGATTGACGAGGAATTCCTGATCCCCTTTACGGCTCAAGGGGTGATCGGGGAGATCAGAGCCCGGATGCGTATCCTGTCCGAAGAGTATATCGCCGAGGGCCTCACGCTACGTGTGCGCTCGACCCCTGAGAACCTTGCGGTGATCAAAAAGAAGCTCATGCGATGAGGCGCGCATCTCCAGCGAACTAACGTTCTTCACTCCTGCCGCTGGTACAGTTCGACCATCCTGCTTTGTCAGGTATGGCGTAAGTGAATCTTGAAGATGACACGGCGGCTTTTCTCCCGATCAGGCTGTCCTATTGCATTGCGCACGAGGTCTTGGCGCCCGCGTCCGTTCGCTGACGCCTTCTGCTGGAAACATTCATAGGCCCAGGGTAGACGGGCACGAATGACTTCCAATCCTTTGACCAATACGGCGAACGACCGATCCTGGCTCAATCGTAGATTGCGGATATCGTCCCCTTGGTCGTCGGTATAGCCTTCGATCACAAAGGACTCCACCTCATGGCCCTGCGGACCGCAGATCATAGTGGCGTAGTAGGGGATCGTATCGGCCAGGAATGCTTCAGCCGACGGCAACAGCGTGCTCTTGCCCAGTTCGAAATTCAGGATGGCCTCCGGAATGACGACGCGCATGACGTCGGGCTCGGCACTGCTCCGTTCAACCGTGAGGTGATGCGGTTGTCGCGGCGCGTCGCGCTCAGCCGTCGCCGGATTCGTGGAGCCCGTCGGCTTCGCATTTCCATCTTCGACCCTGGTGATATAGGCCGCCAGTAAGAGAATAAAGATCACCGCCAGCGAGGTCATGAGGTCGGCAATTCCACTGGCTAATGTGGACGGCCCATCGGACGTTTCCTGTCCAAACGGCGAGTTCATTCCACTCCTGCCTTGTGATGTGCCCCTCGGGCGAAACCGGGGATTCTCCATCCGCCGCCGGTCTTTCCCGTCCCGGAAACCGAGGTGTTGCCGGCAACGAGATGGCCGTCATCGAGGCGGTTCATGAGCCGATCAAGCATCTTGTCCGTTTCCGCATGAGAGGGCGGTGCAGGATGGTGTTGTGTGTCGATGGAATGGGTGAGGTCTCGAATTGATTCCAGCAACGGGTCCAGCAATGGTGTGAGCGCTCGTCGTACTTCAATGCCGATATCGGCGGCCAGGCGCTCCGGCTTCAACTGGCTCTGTGTATTGCCTAGTGTTGCGAGGGACTGGGAGATCGAGGTGAGCGCTGACACAGTTGAGCCCAGACGATGGTGAACCGTCTCGACCAGCTGATGCGCTGAGTCGTTCTGCACGGGGCCGTTGATCGAGACGGGCGGGTGCTGTGACAGATGGTGGCTCCGGTCTTGTACCTTCCGGGGAAACATCGCATCGAGCAGCGATACCAGGCGGCGATGATGTTTGGCGAGCCGGTACCATAACGATTTTTCCAGAAGCATAAAGCTGTTGGCGCATGCGAGTCCGACGACGGAAGTGACGAACTTTCCGGCGAGGCCGTTAATGAGCCCTTGAATCCCTTCGATCTGCGATCCGTTCGCATGCAGTTTGCTCAGCCCGATCAAAATGGCCAGGAACGTGAACATCAAACCCACGCCGGTGAGAAAGGCGGGTAGCTGCTGGTAGAAGCGGACGTTGAGACGGGTCGCGCAGAGCGAGGCAAACGAAAAATGCTCCGCGGCGGATCGCTCGGTCGAGACGGTCGGCTCAATGAACCATGCGGGTTGCTCCACCGCAAACGTCTTGCGATAGGAGAGCCAGTCATCCGCCACGGTCTGCTCGGTTCGCATGATACGGTCCAACTCCTGGAGATCGTCCAGATCACGCCGGGCGCCCTGCGTCTGAGCGCGTTGCCGCTGCGTCTTGCTTGCATGCGCGAGCAGGATCCATTCGTGGGACGCGTGGTGGCGCGCGGAGGCGAGGCGGGCGACGGCCGGGTGAAGGCGGGCAAAGACCTGCCGGATTTGCAACGTGCCGTGAATGAGAAAGGCGCTGTGCCATAGGCACAAGAGGAGGATTCCGACGGCCCCGATCCAGCTCAGCAGCGGACTCTGAAAGCCACCGATCAAGGCCATGTCACGGCCCAGCAGATCCCAGCTCGCGCCCAACCAACTCCAGTCGCTCATATTCAGCCCCTCAGTGGACACATCACGAGAAGGAGAGTCGAGGTGCTCTAGCTCAACATCTGTGCCAACGAGTGTGGCTTGTATAGGCGTAATAGATTGAAGCAGTTATGAGTTTTGGGACCGGCCAGTGAGGAAGGATTTGCCGACTGGGTGAGAGTTTCTGCCTGGTACAGGCCTGGCTACTCGTCAGTCGTAAATAGCGTGCAGTTGTTCAAACGTATGCCTATATCCCTCTCTTGCGTGGAGAGGCTGGTCTTCCGTAGACATGGAATGGGTCTGTCCCCTATAGTTCTCTCCTCAATATCAGTCTTCTCAGCCTTCCAAGGGCGTGATCGCTATGCGTCGATTCATTCGTCCTCGCCTCCTTGCTGGTCTTGTGGTGGGACTGGTGGGTCTCTACGCACTGGTCGGATTTTTCCTGCTGCCCTATCTCATTAAAGAATACGGGGTCCCTGCCGCAGCGGAGCAGCTTCAGCACCCTGTCGTCCTGCGTGAAGTCGCGTTCAATCCGTTCACGCTGGCGCTTCGCTTGAATGGTTTGGAGGTGCGTGAGCAGGACCAGACGCCGATCATCGGATTCGAAGAATTTGTCGTCAACGTGCGCGCGACGACGATATTCCTTCAGACGCTGGGGTTCGATGAAATCCGGCTGGTCATGCCGTTCGTGGCGGCCAGAGTGAATCGTGAAGGGAAGCTGAACTTGTTGGGACTGGTTCCTCCCTCGGATGGGGCGCCGGCGCCCGATGAGACGACGATGGGCGAGCCCAAGCGGATGATGCCGCTGGAAATCGGGCTGCTTGAGATCGACAACGGCATTGTGGAATATCGAGACGAGTCTAAGCCGAAACCGGTTTCGATGGACATCGTGCCCATTCAGATTACGTTGCGGAATTTCAGCACCACGCAAGGAAGTGACAATGCCTATGCCTTCACGGCTGAAATCGGCAAGGGGGAAGCATTGGCGTGGGAAGGGACCGTGTCGTTAGAGCCGGTGGAATCCGATGGGAAGGTGAGTTTGTCCGGAGTGCAACTCAAGACACTCTATCAGGCCGTGCAGGACCGTTTTCAATTCGACATGCAGCAGGGTGAGCTGGCTCTGTCGGCGATGTATCACTTCGATTTGCGGGGGCAGGCCCCCCGCGCCACGGTGAAAGACGGCAGGCTTGCTGTTCGGGGTTTGGCCATCGGGGAGCGGGGCTTTCCGGAGCCGCTCGTGAGCATCCCTGTGGCCGATGTGGAGGGAATCCAGTTCGATCTGGAGAAGCGTTCCATACGGGTTCAGAAGGCGCATACCGCGGATGCGCGATTCGATGCGTGGATGGATGCCGGCGGCGTGGTCAATCTTCAACAGCTGTTTGCCCCTGCGGGGAGCAGCGGGGAGAAGGCAGCGGAACCTGTATCCGCGAACAAAAAGACGACGTCTGACCCTTGGACTGTGGGCGTCGATGTGGTTGAGATCAAAAACTATCAAGCAAAGTTTGAGGATCGCACGCTGGCGACGCCGGGGGTGCTGGAGGTGGATGCGCTGGACGTCACCGTGAAGGACGTACGGATTCCGTTCACAAAACCGATGCCCGTCGGCCTGTCCTTGAAACTGAATCGGACCGGCCAGGTGGATGTGCGGGGGCAGGTTGCGGTCGAGCCGATGGCGGCCGACTTGGAGATAAAAGTCGCACAAATCGCCATCCGCCCGTTTCAGCCCTACCTCGACCGATTTCTGGATGCCGATGTGAGAGAAGGAGCCATCGATCTCAACGGATCGGTTCAATATGCCAAGGAACATCCCAAGGGCCCGCTGCTTCGCTTTCAAGGCAATCTCGCCGTCAATCAGCTCCTGGTCACCGATCGGAAAGAATTTGAGGATGTGGGCTCGTGGAAATCGCTGGCGTTCAATCGGGTGGCGTTGGATGTCGAGCCGACAACAGTACGGATCGGCGAGATTCTGTGGCAGGAACCGGCGGTCCAGGCCGTTATGGAATCGGACGGCACCTTGAATCTGTCGAAGCTGCTCGTGGCATCTCCGTCTGGTGACGCCCAGGGAGAACCGGCACAGGATGACAGCCGCAAATCGGCGGCCAAATCTGCTCCGCCGACGATCATTGTCGATCAGGTCAGGCTGGTCAAGGCGGCGGCGATCTTTCGAGATTTGTCCGTGGAGCCGCCGGTAAAAACCGGGGTGACGGACTTCGGCGGAACCATCAAGGGGCTTTCATCGAAGCAGATCAAAAAGGCGGATGTGGATTTAGCCGGCAAGATCGACCATGCCGCGCCGCTGAAAATTGCGGGAAAGATCAATCCACTGAGCGAGGACGCCTTTACCGATCTGGTCATCACGCTGCAAGGAATGGATGTGACCCCGGCCGGCCCGTACAGCGGTAAATACGCCGGGTTTGGATTGTCAAAAGGCAAGCTGTCCCTCGACCTGAAATACAAAGTCTCGCAGCAGATACTTGAGGCGGAAAACCTGGTGTCGATCGATCAGCTGACGTTCGGGCAAAAGGTTGAAAGCCCGGATGCCACCTCGTTGCCTGTTCCGTTGTTGGTCGCGTTGTTACAAGATCGCAAGGGGTTGATTGAGATTGATCTGCCCATTCGGGGTGATCTTAATGATCCGGACTTCAAGTACGGCAAAGTGGTGATTTCGACCTTGCTCAATCTGCTCGGAAAGGTGGTTGCCTCGCCGTTTTCATTACTGGGCAAGCTTGTGCCGGGCGGGGGCAGCGGGGATGATCTGCAATTCATCGAGTTTCAGCCCGGCAGCGCGGTCCTGGCGGACGAGGAAGTGAAGAAACTTGCATTGCTGGAACAGGCCCTCGATGAGCGGGCCGGCCTGCGGCTTGATATCAAGGGAACATCCGATGCGGTGGTTGATGGTGCGGCCTTGCGCAAGCGCAAGTTAATGGACCGGCTGATGACGAAGATACGGCGTGAGCGTGGAAAGTCGGCAGAGCCGGTGGAGATTTCCGCGGAGGAGGAGCAACGGTTTGTGGAGGAACTCTTTGCCGAACTACAGGCCAAACAGGCCGGTGTGTCAGGGAAGACAGCCGATCAGGCCGAGTCTACACCTCCGACGGCCGAAGAGATGAAGGAGCGCGTGCTGGCCGAAATTTCTGTCACCGATGCCGATCTGGAATTTCTGGCCATGGAACGCGGTGAAGCAGTGCGTACGCGCCTCTTAGAAAGCGGGAAGTTGGAGAGCGGGCGGGTGTTTCTCCTGGAAGCGGGCGCTGCCGATCCAGTCCACGAGCGCGTGCGCACGCAACTGGTGCTGGGAGCAGGGTCGTAGGGCACGGCGGGGCAAGCGAGACTGGCAGGACGTGCGGGACTGGCGCGACTTGCGAGAGAGGCGAGACGGGCCTGAGACCTCTGTTTCTTGAGTCGCGCTTGTCGCGCACGCCGCGCGTCCCGCTCACTTCACCCCATATCGCATTCTGGTGCCATGCAGAAGGGACAGCTCGATTTCCGGCGCGCTCAGCTCGGATGGGAACAAGCAGCCGGAGATCTTGCAGGCATTGATACTGGCGCCGTCCAAATTGGCTTTGCTCATGTCCACACCGCGCAGGTCGCTTTGCCGGAAGTAGCAATCGCGGAAATCAAGCCCGGCCGCATCCAATCCCCTGAGATCCAATCCCCGCAGGTCGCACCCACGAAGATCGCACTTGTCGCCGGCGACCTTCTTGATGTTGAATTCTTTGATACAGCCTTCGCGGAGCATGAGATACATAGGATCATTCGAAATACGGAGGGACGTTCTTGCGGCGTCTGTCATATCCATGATGCTCCCATTGAGGGGTTCTGGAGGCTCTATCGGTTCGGCAGGCAAGAAGCTTGAGCGGGACGGGCGGGAGTGGCGAGACTGGCGGGACACGCGGGACTTGCGGGACGAGCGGGACTGGCGCGACTTGCGAGACGCGCAAGACTGGTATGAAAATCAGCTTCTCAAGTCGCGCCCCTCGCGCCCCTCGCGCCTGTCCCGCCCGTCTCGCTCATTCGGGCCCTCTTGCGCTCGCCCTGGGGAGCACAGTATCGTAACGGCTATCAACGCGGGCAATACGGCGGTCTATTTGCTTGTAAATCAACAATCATACGGAGGGCATCATGGCGATCAGATTGGGAGATGACGCGCCGAACTTTACGGCGGAGACCACGGAGGGGACGATCAATTTTCACGAATGGCTCGGCAACGGCTGGGGTATCCTGTTTTCCCATCCGAAAGACTTTACCCCTGTCTGCACGACGGAGTTGGGGACCGTAGCCAAAATTATGCCGGAGTTGAAGAAACGGGGGGTCAAGGTCATTGCGGTCAGTGTCGATCCGCTCGACTCTCATCAGGGCTGGGTCAAGGACATCAATGAGACGCAACGGACGACCATGAACTACCCCATCATCGCCGACCCCGAGAAGAAGGTAGCCACCCTGTACGACATGATCCATCCGAACGCCATCGATAACATGACGGTGCGGTCGGTGTTCATCATCGGACCCGATAAGAAGGTCAAGCTTACCCTGACCTATCCCGCTTCGTGTGGAAGGAATTTCGATGAGTTGCTGCGCGTCGTCGATTCCCTCCAACTCACGTCGAAGTTCAAGGTGGCGACACCGGCCAATTGGAAAGAAGGGGAGGACTGCATTATCACACCGGCCGTCAACGACGCAGAGGCCAAGACGCTCTTCCCCAAAGGCTTTACGACCGTAAAGCCGTATCTTCGCTATACGCCGCAGCCGAATAAGTAAGATCGGGTACGATGATTTGCAAAGACGGGAGCAGTCTAGATGACTGCTCCCGTCTTTCAGTTTCGAGCCGAACCCTACTTTGCCCAATTGCGAAATTGGATGGAACCACTTTGTCAGGGAAACCTATGGTGGCTTGCGTTTCGGTCCCCATTGCCATAGTGTAAGGAAAGTTCAATAAAGTAAGGGGTGCTGGCATGCCGACTTCAACGGTGACGAGTAAGGGCCAGACAACGATTCCAAAAGAAATCCGGGAGCATCTCCATTTGAAGCCGGGGGATCGAGTGGAATTTGTAACAGATGAAGATGGGCGGGTTGTGGTGCTGGCGGCGACCGTCGATGTGGCAGAGCTGGCCGGTATGTTGAAGCCTCCGGCAAAACCGGTCACGCTGGAAGACATGGCGCAGGCCGTTCGCAAACGGGGAAGCCGCCGGTGATCGGCCTGGATACGAATGTGCTGGTCCGGTACTTGGTGCGGGACGACCTGGAGCAAGCGCGGATCGCCGCAGAGGCGATTGCCAGAGACTGCACGCGCGAGAGCCCCGCGTTCATCAATCGGATCGTGCTCTGTGAGCTGGTCTGGGTGTTGGAGAGCGCGTATGGATATTCCAAAGAGACGATCGCCGGAGTGTTGGAGAAAGTCTTCAGAACTGCGCAATTCCACGTTGAAGATGTGCAGACAGCCTGGACCGCGTTTCGTGCGTATCAAAAGGGCAAGGCAGATTTTTCAGATTGTCTGTTGGGAATTGGTAATCGCGAGCATGGCTGTGAGCGCACAGTCACATTCGATCGGGATGCCGGGAAGCTGGCCGAGTTCGACCTGCTGTGAGAGTAGAAGGTTTTCCAGGAGGGCGGGATTGGTCGCTGACCGGTCCCGCCCGTTGTACGTATAAGCCCCCGCCGGTTTTGGCATGAAGGCGGTGATTTTTCCCGATGAGCCAATGCGCATAAGTCAAATTGCCATTTTATACACATTGATTCTTCAGTTTTCTGAATCTTCTCAGTGATTTCCCGGCTCTCTTTCAGGGTTTTCCTGATGGGCCTCCGGCACCAGGTATGTAATGATGGAAGCATGAGTGTAGATCGATAGCGCGCTCCTGGATTGTGAGGGGGGTATCCGCCCCGCAAATCAAAATAGAAAAAATTCTTGCTATCTCGTTGTTCTTTGGGCATACTCCGCCCGACTTCACTGTATTAGAAGTCATTCATAAGAAACTGTTCAGCAGAACATACAGTCTTTCGTGAGGGTTCGAGAGGTTCGGGCACAAGGGTTCAGGCACGCGTTTCTATCACTTCATTCACAAGGGAGGCTGCCATAATGAAGGTAGAACTAACAGGGTTGTGGAGGAAGTTTTTGGTTGCTGGGGCCATGACGGCACTGGTGGCTGGGACTGTGTCCACGCCGACCGACGTCTATGCCGGTGGGACGATCAAGGCCGATGACGACAAGTGGATTTCCATCGGCATGGGTATTCGCAGCAGCTTTAGTGCGATAGAGGGTGCAGGAGGCTCATCCCGTCACTACAGCAACGACTTCGCGGTCGACAACGCTCGTATCTATATCAACGGGTCGATCCATAAGTACGTCAAGTTCACTTTCAATACCGATTGCTTTAACTGCGGGGGAGGGCCTGGAGGTCAGGGGAACGGGGCTGCCGGAAACTTGTTTGGCAACAATTCCAGTATTGGCCTACTCGATGCGATTGGAAAGTTCGAATTGGATGAAAAGTTCAACATCTGGTTCGGACGCACCTTGATGCCGAGTGAGCGCGGTGAGTTGAACGGTCCCTTCTACCATGCGACCTACGATGGGTTCCGGACTCCATTTTTCTCGGCGGATTACTCCGATAATTTCCCGCGCGGGGGGAATGCTGGTGCCAATGGTGGCAATGCCGGTCTCTATGGTCGTGACAACGGCGCGGTCTTTTTCGGAAAGTTCCATCCGTTCGGCACCCATCTGTTATATGCAGCCGCAGTGTCCACCGGTTTGCGTGGTGCTACTAATCAAGGCAGCAGCTTGATGTACACGGGACGCTTGCAATGGAACCTGTTGAATGACGAAGACAATCCCGGCTACTACACCTCCGGTACCTACTACGGAACGGCTGGCGATATTGTGGCGATCGCAGGAAACGTACAACATCAGAAGGATGGGGCCGGTTCTCCCACGACAGGGACGAGTGATTTTACCGGTGTCTCCGTCGACCTGTTGATCGAAAAGTTGCTCCCGAACAACATGGGTGTGTTCACGTTCAACGGAGAATTTAAGCGGTTCTTTGCTAATTACGGTGCTATTTCAGCCGCTAATACGACCGATTCCTTCCGCGTATTCAACGGCGATTCCTGGACTGTCTATGGCTTGTACCTGATCCCGCAACAGATTGGTATCGGGCGGTTCCAGCCATACGTTCGATTCGTCAGCATCGATCCTCGGTACAGCGCCATGCGGCAGGAGTTTGAATATGGTGTGAACTACATCATCTCTGGCCACAATGCCCGTATCTCTGCCTATGGCAGATATGGGGACATCACCAGCAAGGGTTTTGCCGGTGGTGGTGCTTATTCTCCAACAGCTGCGGGAGACAAGGTCGATTCGTTCCACGTGGCCTTGCAGATGCAGTACTAGGTCAGAGAGTGTGAGCTGACAGCCGTCAGCTTCAAGAAAGGCCGAATCCCCGAAACGGGATTCGGCCTTTCTGTTTTCAGGGGGACGTAAGGCGTGAGGCGTGAAAGGTGAGGAGAGGAGTTGAGCTACACGAGTAACAACCCGGCTGCGCGTACTTTCTTCCAGAAGGGAGTCTCGATAAAGGTGTTGAATATCTGGGGGCCTCCCGGGAATGTGGATTGTGCGTCTCGCAGCAGGGGATAGGAATGTGTTGGGGCAGCGTGCGGTGTGCACAGTGAGATCAAGTGGCCGAGCCACCGGGCTTGTTCGTTCTGAAGTGTGATGGCGCAGTCGCCGGATGGCCCTGAAAGAAAGAGGCGCGTCCTCTTTCCTGCCGATTGATGGACTGGTTGCCTGCCAAGCCAGACAATGCGCCGTTCTGCCTGTGGGTTATCCGCAGTACATCTGTTCTTAAGAAGGCCTGTGACCCACCGAGGCGAGACTCGCGGTTTCGGCGCGCGCTGCTCGAACCAGTCGCGGACATCCATCTTCAATCCACGGTTTTCGAGAAAATTGAGCATCGATCGTCTGAGTCCCTCACCGACCCATTGGGGTGTCTCACCGGTTCGATCCCGATGCCGGAGATCGTTTTCTGCGAAGCCCTGAAACTCCGGACCGATGATGCGCAGACCATGGGAGGCCGGATCGAGGCCGACCGGGCTATGGGCGGTGGCTGTGAACTTGTGCCAAAAGGCTGATTGAATCAGATCCGCCGCCACCAATTGCCGTACGCGCTCCAGCGAGTCCACAGTCTCCTGAATCGTCTCAGAGGGGAATCCGTACATCAGATAGGCATGGACCAGGATGCCCGCGTCTCGAAATGCCGCGGCGACCAGCGCCGTGCGATCGACCGTAATGCCTTTCTTCATCTTCTCCAGCAGACGGTCTGACGCCGCTTCGAGCCCGGCCGTCACGGCGATACAGCCGGATGCGGCGAGGAGGCGGCAGAGATCCGGTGAGAATGCCTCCTCAAAGCGGATATTGCCCCACCAGGAAAGATCGATCTTCCGTTCCAGCAGGGCCAGCGCGAGCGATTTGAGCGCGGCGGGAGGCGCCGCTTCATCCACAAAATGAAATCCCCTGCGTCCCGTCTCGGCGATCAATTGTTCAACTTGCCCGATGAGCCGGTCGGTCGGTGTCGTCTCGTAGCGGCCGATGTAATTGAGCCCCACGTCGCAAAAGGTGCATTGCTTCCAATAGCAGCCATGCGCCACGGTCAGTTTGTTCCAATGGCCTTCCGACCAGAGGCGATGCATCGGATTGATACTGTCCAGGATCGTCAGGTAGCGGTCCAAATTCAGTCCGCGATAAGTCGGGCAGCCGATCTCGCCCATCGAGAAGTCGGAGGCTGAGGGATCGTCGGAAAACCGCACGGTTCCCTTGTCCCGATAGAAGGTACGGCATAGAGCGTTGCGCCGCCGCGAGCCGGACAGATGTTCGATCAGAGAGAGCAGCGGCCTCTCGCCGTCGTCAAGCGTGATGAAGTCGACATAGTCGAAGACGCGGGGATCGGCCACACGCCGCAATTCGGTATTGGCATAGCCGCCGCCCAGTGCAACCGGCAGGTCCGGCTGCCGACGCTTGATGGCCTGGGCGATGCGGAACGCTCCGTACAGATTGCCGGGAAACGGCACGGAGAGGCAGATGAGCGTCGGCTTGACCCGGTCCAGGTGAGCCTGGAGGGCATCCAACATGAACGTATCGGTGATGGTCGGCGCCGCGTCCAGCGCGTCGATCATATCGTCGAATGACGATGTCGATGTCGCCACCTGTTCGGCATAGCGGCTGAGGGAAAAATGCGGTGACACCGTCGCTTGGACCAGGTCGGCGAGATCTTCGAGATAGAAAGTCGCCCACTGTTTGGCCCTGTCTTCAAGCGGGACGGACTTCGCGAATTTCGTTCTGCCTCGAAACCGGGGCCCCTGAGGCAGCACGCCTGCTTGTATCATCCGTGCGGCGGCTGCGGGATGCTTGCCTTGAAGAAAGGAGACGACGGGTTCGATCTGATCGAGGTAGGCCTGTTCCATCGCAAGCATGGCGACCGCTTCGGGCGGCAGGTCGTCGTCCAGTTTCCGTATGTCGGCAAAGACGCGGGCGAGCCCGGCCCGGCTGAAGAGCCGGAGCACCATGTCGATACCCAGATCGGCCTGCTCGGCGGCAATATTACGGGATTGAAGGAACCCGGTGAGATAGGCGGTAGAAGGATAGGGTGTATTCAGCTGTGTCAGCGGAGGGATAAGGAGCAAGAGGCGCTGAGACTGCATGTCCGTTGACATAACACAGGAGTGCGTGCCGACGCCAGATCGGGTGTTACGTTGCCTGGGATTCCTTCAGCAGTTCCATTGAGGAGTTGATGAAGTACCCTGTCCAGCGAGCGAGATTCAGATACTCCGATACTTCTTGCGGCAGCTCATGTCTCGTGATGCTCCGCACAATGGAACGGTTCTGCTCGATGCTGAGATCGGTGATATTGGGATTCCCTCGTTCAACGGTCGGATCATAGAGGATGATGAGCGGGCGCATGCGGGCCTGTAAGTTGATGCTGACGACCAGGCCGATGGATGTGTCGCTGAGCTCCACGACCGTTCCGGGTGGATAGACACTGAGCACCTGTATGAGGGCGACGACGATTTCTTCTGGATAAATCGTCTTGCTGTTCAAGTACAAGTGCGAGAGCGCCTCCGCCGGAGACTTGTTGTTCCTGACATCCGAGGCATTGATCAGGCTCTCATATTCTTCGACCACCATGATGATTTTGGAGGACAAGGAAAGCCGATCGCCCCGTACGCCGCCGGGATAACCTGATCCATCGATCCGTTCATGGTGTTGCCGGATGACCTGGGCTACGGTATGAGGAAGCTCAGGGAATTGCTCGAGAATAGTGAGCCCTAACTCGACGTGTTGTTGAAACATTTGTCGCTCGTGGCTGTCCATACGCATGCTCCGCTTCTTCAACAGATCCGGCGGGAGCAGTTGTTCGCCGATGTCGTGCAGGAGGCCGGCCATTCCCAGTATCTTGATTTGTTCCTGGCTGAAATCAAATTGCCGGCCGAGCAGCATGGCCAGCACCGCGACATTCATGGCATGCAGCACACTCTTGTCGTCGATATCCTGTGTTCCGAGGAGACTACCCATCGCGCTGACCATGTCCTCAGCCATAAT
The DNA here is from genome assembly GCA_046604365.1 of Nitrospira sp. Lineage (GTDB taxonomy): Bacteria > Nitrospirota > Nitrospiria > Nitrospirales > Nitrospiraceae > Nitrospira_D. The sequence continues at coordinate 121,827 of JBJACV010000010.1, read as the reverse complement.
CAGTTCCGTCAAACCATTGATCATATCCTTGGCCACTGTGAGGCCGACGTCAGATCCATTCTTGATATCGGCAAGCGCCTTCGAGCTCTGAGTCAGTGTTTGTTTATATACGGTGTCGGCTTGCTGAAGACCTTCCTGGTATCGGGTGACTGTCGGCGGCATGAGGGTGGTCTCGGAGGGCGGCGCGATGAGGGAGACGGTTTCATTCTGTGCGGTGTGAGCCTGCTCATCCCTGCGCTGTTCCAGCGTCGTCGGATCTGACAACACGACATCGACGAGTACTGAGCGGAGTTCCAAGCCTCGAATAATGGAGAGTTCCTGCTCCGTTGTAATTTTGAATCGTTTCTTGGCGAATGGATGTTTGAACCAGGAACAGTCCAAATCGACGAACATGCCGATCTTGAGTTGTGCAGGCTCTATGGAAAGAACTTCAGCGGTGAATTGCCGCGATGCCTGTGCCGTCGATGGTTTTGGCACGAGTGCCCTCTCGTCCTTCAGGGTTCCATGGGTTAAGACTGAAGTTACGACTTCAAGAGCTTCTATCGGTATGTCGGTTCGCGGACTTAAGGGTTGAGTCGGTGACCAGGGTGAGGCCACGTTCTTTCACGAGGATTGCCGAAGGAAGGGATAGGCATCGTTACTTTTTAATATCCAGGATTGCTCCCAACATGGCATCCGCCGTTTTGAGCGTTCTGAGGTTTGCTTCAAAGCCGCGTTGCGCAATAATCTGGCTCACAGCTTCCTCTCCTAGATCGACGTTCGAGAGCTCGACCTGTACAGGTCCTTGCGGGGTATCTTTGAGCACGGCCGGCCCGGCGGAATTATCCTTCTGGACGACGGGGAGTACGCCTCCTGCGTCGGCTTCGACGAATTCAGTTCGGGATTTCTTAAATTCATCGGTGTTGACGTTCGCCACATTGTGAGCTGAGACTTCCATCTGTTTTGCATAGGCGGTCAGCCCGGAAAGGGCGGTATGGATAGCGGATATCATGTGGCGCCTCCCTTCGACGTATGGCGAGCAGTCGCTTGTCGCTCTGAAAGGAAGAGGCCAGGGAATGCGGTGCCGCCGGTACGAGTGCGGGAGTCTGCATTGTGGCGGCTAGGCTGACCCTGGAACATACCTCGTCCCTGTTTAGGTCCCTTGGCTTTGCGTCCCACCCTCTCAGGTGGTTTGCCCTTTTCACGCTGTCGAAGACTGTATCGGCTGTTCGACCAGGAACTTGAGTCTTCGACTGGTTGAAGTGTAGCAGAAACGTGCCGGCTCCAGTCGGTGAGGACCGTCAACAACCGATAGGATCCAGCAGATACAGTGCCGCGCCGTGTATGCCAGACCGGCGGCACGGTTAAAAACTCTGTTTCCGTCCTGCAGCAGAAATAGCGGTGGACTCCATTTTCAAGATTGGGTAGAGTTGCGCCATGGATCACGGTCGCAAAGCGGACGCCTTCCTGCTGTACAGCGATTTCAACTGTCCCTTTTGCTACGCGTTGCATGAACGATTGCACGATCTGAATGTGATCGAGCGTTGCGAATGGCGCGGGGTGCAACATGCGCCGCATTTGCCTCGTCCCATGAAACCCTGGAGCGGGTCGTTGGGCGCGGAACTTCGGCATGAGGTGTCGGTTGTGCAGCGGTTGGCGCCGGAGGTGCCGATTGCATTGCCGCCTGGGAAGCCGAATACGTTGCCGGCTATCGTGCAGGCGGTCGAACTCTTGCGCACGGATCGCGCGCAGGGAATGGCGTTCGTTCGCGCGGTCTATCGCGCCTTCTGGCGCGAGGGGCAGGATATTTCCGATCCGTCGGTCTTAAGCCGGCTGTCAGGCGTCACGCTTCCCGGCGATCAGGATGAAAATAGCCATAGGATTTCCCAAGAGTGGGAGGCGGCATGGCACGAAACAGGCCAGGCCGGTGTTCCATTGATCGTCTCGCCGCAGGGCGACCTTCTTGTCGGGTGTGTGCCGCTGGAACGGGTTCAGCGCTTCTTCGCCTGACCGGACCTGCCGATACAATGTTCCTGTGCCGAAGTGTGCGCGTCTACGTCGGACAAGCCGGTTACCGCCCCATGCGATCTTTGAACGTCAGTTCCGCCACTGCCGACTTATCCAGCTCACCTTTGCCTGCTTGGATGAGGCGCCGATACTGACTGAGTGTGGCTTGAGCGACCGGGAGCGAAAGCCCGGTCTCTTTCGCCAAGTCGAGCGCGATCGCGGAGTCTTTTGCGGCGTGAGCGGCTGAAAAATAGCACTCGTGCGCCCGGTGCTGCATGTCTTCTCCGTCGGTCTCCAGTACTCGGGACGCGGCGCCTGTTTGGCTGAACACCTCCCGGAGCAGGGTCAGATCGATTTCCAAGGCCTCGCCCAGTCCCAATCCTTCGGCCAATGCGGCGGTATTGCTGTTCATCACCATATTGACGAGGGCCTTCACTGCCGCTGCTTTTCCTGCGGGACCGATATAGCGGACGGTTGTGCCCATGGCGTCGAGGACCGGCCTGGCCCGGTCGAAGGCGTTCCGTGTGCCGCCGCACATGAGATAGAGCGTGCCTTGACGCGCTTGGGTGATGCTGCCGGCCATACAGGCTTCTATGCTGGCCCCTCCGCGCGCGGCGACCAGCTGCTCGATGTCACGATGAACGTTCGGTGAGAGCGTCGCGCAATTGATGAATAAGCGGTCGTGCGCATGGGTGAGCAGCGAGGTCTCGTCTTGCTCGGCGAAGATCGCGCGCATGGCCTGATCGTTCGACACGGCGGTGATGATGACGGAGGAGGTTTGGGCGACCGCTGCGGGGGTGTGTGCTTGTATGATGTGGAGTTGTTCAGCCAGGTCCGCCGCTGCCGAGGAATGAAGATCAAAGATCGACGTCAGCTGAAAGCCCATCTCGCTCAGACGGCGCGCCATATTGGCGCCCATGCGTCCTACGCCGACGAATCCGACGCGCAATTGTTTCTGCATGCAGGGGTCTCCCTCAGAGGTCGCACGGTTAAGATGCCGTGTCGGGGAGATTGTACACAGATGCGATGGCTTGCGCATCTGCCATGAGGATGGAATGAATTTCAGCGCCAGGTTACATGATGCGGCATAAAGGAAGGATTGACGGCATCGTGCCGGTGCGCAGGGGCACCCGTCTTATCCCATTGCAGCCCAGATCTTTTGCGCATTTTCACCTGTAAAGGTGACATCGTCCTGCGATGAAGAGCTGCGCTCAAAATAGAGGCGGAGCATCCCTGCGCCGAAATGAGCCTCTCGAACCAGATCAAGGTTGATCGCCATTTCACCGGGACGTTCTTCGTTCTTCACTTTGACAAACCGCATGATTGAGTCCTCCTTTGAAAATGGCATGGCCGATATCAACGGCCAGGCCGGTCCACATCCTGTTCTCTATGCGACGTAATTTAAAATAGACAGCCTGCCGAAGCTCGTCAACTGAAACGCAAGTTCCGGGACAGATCGAATGCGGCGTGTTTCAATTCAACGCCGGCCATCGTACCAAACGGATAGGCGTTTCTTATCCGTCAAGGTTCGGCGCCGGTTGAGCAACATCCGCAGAATTTGTCCGGCGATTTCGCGTGCGGAATAGAGCGATATCTTACGTGGCGAGGTGTCGAGCGGGTGTGTCGTGAGAATAGTGAATTCCAGATTGCGCCGGCGCCCCCATTTTCGTATTCGTTTACTGAGGTCGATTTCTTCCAGTGCGTAGAGTTCCTGGCTGAATCCGCCGACTTCCACAAAGGCATCGCGGCGGCAGACAAACAGGGCGCCGGCGGCCCAGTGAAGCAGGGTTGACATGTGTGTCCAGAATCGCAAGATTCCATATGCCCACCAGGGCAATCCCGGCATGGAGAGCGTGCTGCCGCAGCCCACATAGGTCTTGGACTGTATGACATGTAGGATGTCGCCCAGTAATTCAGGACTGAGCACACTGTCGGCATCCAAAAACAGCAGCCAGTCGCCGGTTGCCACAGCCGCTCCGGCATTGCGCGCCCGGCCGATCTGATTGATCGGTTCAAACACGACCTGTGCGCCTGCTTGTTCGGCCAGGCAGGCGGTGTTGTCGGTCGAATTATTGTCAGCCACGATAATTTCCCATGTGACGCCGGGAGCGGAGTGCACAGCCAGTGCGTCGGTTACGGATCGAAGACAGCGTTCTATCAGCTGCGCTTCATTGAATGCTGGAATGATGATGGAGAGACGCATGGTGCAATGGATCCCGGTGACCCTTCCGAGTATGGCGTTTCCGGCAGTTTCTCAATGATGCCATAGTTGCCATGGACAGGGCTATTGAGACAGGATATAGCATGGGCTGTTCTCCACGACATCACCAGGAGGGATTGTATGCCGAAACGAGTGCGGACCGGACTGATGCGCAGCGATATTCTGGACCGATACATCGAACGGGTTAAGCAGCTGTTGGTGAAGTTTCAACCGTTTTTGTCGCGCAAACGCGGCGGTGTGTCGCTGGAGGAGTTCGACGAGGCTGCCGAGGAATTGATCGGACAAGTGTTCGGCGCGGCGTCGAACGAGGCGGAGGCGTACGTGTATGCAAAGACCGGCGAGTCAGCCCTATTGCCGGAAGAGGCGCAAGAGAGCGGGACGCACAATGTCGAGCGCGAAAGCCTTCATCAGCGCCGGCAGGTGCTTGAAAGCTGTCTGGCTGATTTGGAGCTGCGCCGCCGTGTGCACGTGTCCCGCGAAGGTAAGCAGGGACTCAAGGCCATGATCGAGCACTATATGTCGCGGGACGTGCGGAGCATCCACCGGACTGCGACAATCAAGGAGGCCGGCCGGCTGTTGTTGAAACATAAAGTGGGCTCACTGATGGTGGATGACGGTTCCCGCTACATCGGGATCATCACCGATTCCGATCTCAGCCGGAAAGCGGTGGCCAAGGGGCTGGACCCTAATAGCACCACAGTCATGACTTGCATGAGCAAGGCGGTGACGACAATTGAGGAAGACGAGCCGGTCTCTGAGGCCATGGCGCTGATGAAGAAACTGGGTATCCGGCATCTCCCTGTCACCGCCGACGGCACCATTATCGGCGTGCTTTCCGTAGCAGATCTGCTCCGGGCGCTGACGGATTAGCTATTGGTTGAGGCGTATCCCAGGCGGGGGTAGGGCAAGCCATCCGAAGAGGTGTGGGACAGGCGACCTAGGCAGCTGACTGCCTGTGTCGCCTGTCTTTTTGTGCGGTAACTCCCGGTGCTAATGTCCACCTCCGGGGCCTTCGACATGGGTAAACTCCGGAGCATCTTCATAGGGATGTTCGACTGTACCAGTGGCTTTGATCACTGTGCCGACGATCAGCCCGCCGACCACGGCAATGGCAAGGGAGATGCCGATGCCGGCAATTTGTGCGCCGGCGACGCCGGGAACAATGACGATTGCGCTGAGGCCGCCCAATAGTCCCGGCATCCCATGGAGATTGTGGACGCCGCAGGTATCGACCAGCTTGATTTTAGATTCCAGCATGGGCTGAATAAACACATATCCGATCACCGAGAGGATGCCGGCGAGCACCCCGATCGTGAATGCGCCGGTCGGTCCCACGATATTGCAGGTTGAGCCAATGGAGACGCCGCCGGCCAGCGCGGCATTGGCCATATCCATCATTGACGTTTTTCCCTTATGCAGATACGTGCTCAGGAAATAGGTGGCGAGAGTGGCGCCGCTTAGGGACAAGAGGGTATTCACAATGGTTTGCGGCATTTCTTCAAACGGCACGATCGCGGTGGCAAAACTCGGCCAGAACAGCCACAGCACCATCGAGCCGAGCATCGAAAACCGGTCGGACGTCGGATCGGATTCAATCGGCCGGCTGCGTTGCTGCGCGGTCGTCAGGACGAGGGATGCCGCAAGTCCGAAATAGGCGCCGAATGCGTGAATGACGATCGAGCCCGCGGAATCCTGGAAGCCTTTGGTGAGCCCCGATCCATTGTCCAGGACCAGCCACTCGTTGAGCGCATACAGAGGCACCAGCAAGAGCGTGAGCAGGGCGTACTGAAAGACACGCAACCGCCCAAGCACCGCGCCCATTGCGATCAAGGTCGTTGCAACGGAAAATTCAGCCAGCATCAGTGTTTCCACCGAATGTGGTTTCAGCGCATGGCCGACCATTCCATTGGATCGTAAAAATATATAGAGGGGCAGACCGGTTGCGACCACCAGGTATGTGCCGGTGGTTGCGCCGAAGCCATAGCGTCGAACGAATACCATCAAAAATCCGAATCCCACCACCAGCATGGCCAGGATGTGGATCGAGTAGTTATATTGCGCGACAAGGCGTGCTTCGTTGATGCCGCCCGTAGGTTCTGAAGCGCTCGCCCAACTGCTGAGGCATAAAACCAGCAGACTGACCACACCGAGTGCCTTTACACAGACGGCATGCTTCATGTCGATCCTCCTTATATAGGCTAGGCGCGGGTGGGGATGCTAAATGGACGCGAGTGTACTCCACTGTTTGTGAATATGAAACGGGCAATTGGATGAGCAACGAAGGAGTTACAGGAGGAGCGAGGGCTGGCCCGATGCCAATAGCCCCCTGTGCGGCACTTCGTTGATGTAGCGGAGAGGGAGGCCGTGAGGCGCTACCTGGGTAGCGCCTGGTGATCGCCCTTTCGCCTGGTATTCTTTCCTCCGATGCGGTTGCGCTCTTGGTCGTAGCCGACGGCGGCGTAGTACAGCGCGCGATCGAAGAAGTGATCGAGCATCTGGAGCAACTCCAGCTTCCCGTTTAATTCCATTGCATTATCGGCGAGACCTTCGCGATCGATAAAGGCGCGCACATGTTCCTTGGTGGCGGTGATAGCCCAGAAGAAGTGACTATAGCCGACGCCTTGCTGGACGCGCGTGGCTCCCAGCTCAGTATAACGCCGGGCCAACTGGTCCTCGGTCTTGTGCAACAGCCAGTCGCTCAGATTACGGTAGATTTCGCGGGTGCGGGCTTCAAGTTCGTCCGCAGGGACTTTGCGCAGATCGCTACATTGGGGGGCGCTCCATACTTTCTCGCTAAGCTCGCGGGAAAGGTCTTCAGCGTGCTTCTCGATGAGCTGAATGAGTCGGACAGCCAATGCCGGCATGGGGTACCTCCAGCTAGGGGTGAGCGGTGGCCGATTTTAGCTCTCCCCTCTGGTAGAACGCAAGCCGATCGATTGGGGGGGATCGTGAGACTCACTAAGAGGGGCGCTACCGCTGGAATTGCGAATTTGCTGGAGTTATTGATAGGTTATAGATGCAATTGAGGCGTCGGTGATGAGGTGATGAATAGTTATGACATGATAGGAGGTGGAGTATGGCGTATCCAACCAATTCCGTCATGGCGCGGATTCTGTGGTGTCGAAGGCAGAAAAGGCGGGCGAGCGGGCGGCTTGATTTAGAAGAATGGGCTGCTGAAGAAGAGGGCCTCCGAGACGCGCTTCGCAATCAAGATCACTCCCATCAATATCGAGGTGGTTCGCCCGAGGTGTTTATGCGGTATGCGATCGGGCTTCAGGATGGGCGTGTGTTGCTTCGCACCGGCGCCGTCGGACTCCAGTTCAGATTACCCAGCAGGTCGCACTAGCTCGCATGACGCACGTTCCTCGTGAAGTGTATCACGTATCTCGCAAGCGACAATCAGACGTGCTCTTTCCGTCCTGAGCTTGGCGCTTCACGAGCAACAATATTCCATGCGATGTGGTAATTGCCCATATTTTGCGTCACCGTGTTGCCCTGCGCAGGGATGCATTCACCACGTCGATCATTAGCCAATCAGTTGCTCTCGCTCAAAACGGGTCCTCACGGCCGTTTCTTATTCCTTTGTGGGGTGACGTTCCCCTCACACGGGGTATGGTCGTGAATGTGGTTGCTCCTGTATTCTTCTGGGACTGAACCAGAATGCCGAATTGATTCGAAAAATATGGCGAGCAACTCTATGATGAATCCCACTATGAATAGTCGAAAGTCCTACGAACCCATCGATAACCGGTTCGCTGAACGTGTGGTTGTTACGTGTCGAGTGCGCTATACCGGTGAAATCTCGACCCAGCCTCACCAAGGAGAAGGACTGACCAAGAATTTGTCCGTGTCCGGATGCCAAATCATCAGCGACCGTCCTGTGACGCGTGGAACATTACTAACTCTCACGATTGCACTGCCCGACGAATTGCCACCGCTCATTTTGAGTTCTGCACATATTGTCTGGGTGTCTGGCTGCCAGTCATCCGTCCGATTCATGCGTCTGAGCCAGGAGCACCGGAAGCGGATTCAGTCTTTCATTTGGAAGAGTATTTCTCGTGATTCCCTCAGTGATAAACGGACTCGATTTCGGCTTGCATAATCATTCCCGCAGCGCCTCTACAACAGGACTACCCGGCTCTGGAATATCTTCCTCTCCGTGAGTGACTCATTGTCGCCCCTTCACAGTGTTGATCGTCAGTTGGCGCCCGTTTGGACTGAGGATTCAGATTATATGCAGTGGTGTTCGTACGAGCACGAGCAGTTTTCCCATGCTGAGACGTAAATTCTGTTTTTGAACCCGGGACGCGTCCCATTACTGCCGCACTGCCTTCCGGCACTGGTCGTTCTGCCGTCAACAACGGCAGATGCTATTCCTGCCATGGATCGAGTACAGTAAGCGCCTGACTCGGAGTTGTCTGATGAGTTAGGAGGGATCATGTCAGTATTTCGGCGTCCGGAATTGGAAAAGGATAATCCCGTCGCGCCGCAGATGTATGTGGGGCCTCGGCGGCGGCATGCGCTGACGAGAGCGGCCTCAACGCTGCGAGTCGCTTCGCAGGAGAGTGTGGCCGTGGTCATACAACGACTGACGGCAGCGGCGGAGCGGTTTGTGGCGGCGGTGCCTCCGGCCAGGCAATCGACTCAGGAACGAAAGGCGTTACTAAAGGCGATCGCACTGGCACACAAGAGCTTGGCCGAAGCATCACGTGATGAGTCGTGAGTCGTCAAAAAACTCTCTACTCAAGATTGAAAAGTTGATACTCAACTATAAGCCGTTGTCTCACAGCGTACGCGCACGATAAGGCACCATGCAGTACATCCATCTTGGCCGTTCGGGTGTGAAGGTCAGCCGGCTCTGTCTCGGCACGATGAACTTCGGGCCGGAGACAAGCGAGGCCGACAGCTTTGCCATCATGGACCGCGCGCTGGACCTCGGCATCAATTTTTTCGACACGGCGAATGTGTATGGCTGGAAGGTGGGGGAAGGATGGACGGAACAGATCGTCGGGCGTTGGCTCAATCAAGGCGGGCGGCGTGAGAAGATTGTCCTGGCGACGAAAGTCTTCGGTCGTATGGGTAACTGGCCGAATCAGTCGCGACTGTCGGCTTTGCACATCAGGCGGGCCTGTGAGGAGAGTTTGCGGCGGTTGGGCACCGACTATATCGACCTCTATCAAATGCATCATATTGATCGGGAGTCACCGTGGGAGGAAATCTGGCAGGCGATGGAGCAGCTGGTCCGCGAGGGGAAGATTCTCTACGTCGGCAGCAGCAATTTTGCTGGTTGGCATCTGGCCCAGGCGCAAGAGCTGGCCAGGAACCGCCATTTTCTCGGGCTGATCTCCGAGCAGAGCCTCTACAATCTGGTCGAGCGGACGATTGAACTGGAGGTGATTCCGGCCTGCAACGCGTATGGCATCGGCGTGATACCCTGGAGTCCGCTCGCACGTGGGTTGCTGGCAGGAGCGCTGAAGCCGATGACGGTCGGACGTCGGGCGGACGAGGATCTGAAAAAGGAAATAGAAAAATATCGCCCAAAGCTCGAAGCGTATGAGACGTTCTGTCAAAGCATGAGCGAGCAACCTGCCGATGTGGCGCTTGCCTGGCTGCTTCATCAGCCGGCGGTGACGGCGCCCATTATCGGCCCGCGCACGATGGATCAGCTGAATGGCGCCATGCGCGCCTTGGCGCTGACGTTCAATGCCGACCAGCTGACGCGATTGGACGCGATCTTTCCGGGGCCGGGCGGGCCGGCGCCGGAAGCCTATGCCTGGTAGCTATCGATCGTTTCTCGGGCGAAAAAGATCACGGCATATGGCGGAAGGCACGAGATCGGAGAGCGAGTCGAGGGCAAACCGATGCTCTGATCTGATTATATGCCATATGCCATCAGTGATAGGCTCCGGTCCTCAGTCCCTCCTCCTTTTATTCCTTCTGCGCATCTATTAAGATGAGCCTGTCTGATCCCTTCTATTCCTTCTCATGAGGGACTTCCGGTGAAAGCCAAAACCAGTTTCTCGTGCCAATCCTGCGGCCATCAATCGCTACGGTGGCTCGGCCGTTGTCCTGACTGCGGCGGCTGGAACACGATGAAAGAAGAGCGGCAGGCTGCTACCGGCAAGGGCCGTCCCATGGCGATGAAGACAGCCTCAGCGCCGGCCACGCCGATCGGCGAGATCGAGGTTGTGGGTGAGGATCGCCGGCTGACCCGCATCGGTGAATTCGACCGGGTGCTGGGTGGCGGTGTGATCCCAGGCTCCGTGATCTTGATCGGCGGCGACCCTGGAATCGGCAAGACAACGCTGCTGCTTCAGGCGCTGCCTCGGTTGGCGTCACCCGCGCAACCTGTCCTCTATGTGTCCGGAGAAGAATCGCCTCGCCAGATCAAAATGCGAGGGCAACGGTTGGGCATCGACCATCCCAATCTGCTGATTCTTGCGGAGACCTCGCTCGAGCAGATCTTGAAAGCCATCCAAGAGATTCAACCAGCGGCCGTAGTGGTGGATTCGATTCAAACGGTCTATACGGAGCAGATCACGTCCGCGCCGGGCAGCATCAGCCAAGTGCAAGAAGTCGCCGGCCAGCTCATGTGGTTTGCCAAGCGCGCGGGAGTACCGGTCTTCATTATCGGCCATGTGACGAAGGAAGGGGCGATCGCCGGGCCGCGATTGCTGGAGCACATCGTCGATACCGTGCTCTATTTTGAAGGAGACAAAGGACACAGCTATCGCATTCTCCGCGCCGTGAAGAACCGCTTCGGTTCGACGAACGAAATCGGCGTGTTCGAAATGAAGGACGGGGGCCTGGAGGAAGTCAACAATCCCTCGGAGCTATTTTTAGCCGAGCGGCCGCAGCGCAGCACGGGGTCGGTCGTGGTGTCGAGCCTCGAAGGAACCAGGCCGATTTTAGTCGAGTTGCAAGCGCTGGTGTCCTCGACGAGTTACGCGATGCCGAAACGAATGGCCAATGGGGTAGAGCTCAACCGGGTGTCGTTGTTGCTTGCGGTGATGGAAAAACGGCTGGGGCTGCATCTCTCCGGGCAGGATGTCTATGTAAACGTGGTCGGCGGCATGCATATTGATGAACCCGCGATCGACCTGGGGCTTGTTGCGGCGGTCACGTCGAGTTTGCGCGAGACGCCGATTGAACCGGGCCTCCTGATTCTCGGTGAAGTGGGACTCGGCGGGGAAGTGCGCGCGGTAAGTCAAGCGGAGCTGCGCATTCGCGAGGCGGCGAAGATGGGATTCAAGCGCTGTCTGCTGCCCGAGCGGAATCTTGCGAAGCTTGATCCGATCGACGGCATGGAGTTGGTCGGAATTCAGGATGTGCGAGAGGCGCTGGATGTGGTGTTGGCGTAAGGAAGCGAGGGAGGGATGCGTCTCGGTGCTCGCGCAACGCGCGGTCTCGGAAGACCCTCGCTGGGGAAACGGCGCGTCTCGGCGCGTCGTGAGGTGGGTGGGTGAGATGTCGCGCGCAGTGGAGACGCATCCCTCTCACCCTGTTCAGAAGGAATGGGCGAAAGGTATCGGAATTGGTGTGATTCGATCCATTGTCGGTATGTCTATTGCGGCAGTACTACTGACCGGCATGGGCTGCGCATTATTTCGATCTGCGCCGGAGGGGACGTTCAAGCGGGCGACGGCGGAGGAGTTAACGGTCTTGCTGCGGCAGCGGGAAGCGGCGATCCATTCGATGAAAGGATTGTTCAGCGCCAAGGTGCGCGGCGGGTTCATTCCCATCGCATCTCGAGTCGAGGGCGCGGTGTACTATCGCCGTCCCAATGCCTTGCGGCTTCGGGGATTTACCAGCATCGGAAGCGAATTGTTTGAGTTCGTTCAAGCGAATGATGTGTATAAGCTGAGACTCCCGACCATGGGACGGGTGTTGATCGGCCACCAATCAGAGATGGCCGAAATGGGGAAACTTGCGCGCCCATTTCAGCTGAGTGTCTGGGCTGTGGGCGGTGTGCTCGGTACCGGTACGATTGCGAAGGGAGAAACCGTGAAGCTGGCGGACAAGGGGGATCGCTATCGGCTGGACGTGTATGCGCCTGGGAACGGTTCAGTGACGCAGCCGGTGCTGGCGCGCCGGTTATGGTTCGACCGGCGAACGTTACTCGTCGTGCAGGAAGACCGCCTGACGGAGACCGGTGAAGTGGATGCCACGATTCAGTATGAGGATTTTCGACCGATCGAGGAGCCGGGGGATCGGTCGTTGCCGGCGAAGGCGATGGAATCGACTCAGCTGCTCCGGCCGTTCAAAATTTCTCTCGAAGATGGCCGTGGACAGGGGAGTGTGCAGGTGACGTTCCATGAAATGCTGACCAACCAGGCGATCAAGACGGAAGACCTGGGGCAGATTTCTTAATCACCCATGAAGATTTTGGCGATTGAAACAGCGACGGCGTGGCAGAGTATCGCAATTCTGGAAGATGACACTGTCTTAGCGAGGCGGGATCAGGATGCCGGCGGTGCTCATGGCCTGTTGCTTCTGCCCTCCATCGATCGGATGCTTGCGGAGGCAGGTCTCCAGCTCAGCAGCCTCGATGGTCTGGCCTGTTCGATCGGTCCCGGTTCGTTCACGGGCATTCGAGTGGGGGTGGCAACATGTTTAGGACTGCGGGCTGCGACTGGTCTTCCGCTTGCCTTGGTTCCGACGCTGGAGGCGATGGCCTGGGGCGTGAAATCGACAATGTTTCCGATCTGCCCTATCTTGACGAGCCGTAGAGGGGAACTGTATTGGGCGATCTTTCGCCGGCAGGTTGAAGGAGGGCTGGAGTATATTCTGTCGGAACATGTCGGTCCACCAGGCCTGTTGGCCAAGAGTCTTCCTGAGCATGTAGTGGTATTCGGCGATGGATGGGTGTCGATGGAATCAGAGATCCGCGCGGCACTGCCGTCGAGCGCGACGGTCTCGTTGGGGCCCCAGGATGCTGCGAAACCATCCGCAGTCAATGTCGCTATTCTCGGCATGCATCGGCTTCGCCGAGGGGACATCGCAGGCGATTGTGTGACGCCGCGCTATGTTCAACGGACGGAGGCAGAACTCAAATACGAACAGTCGGGCGGGCTGTCCGCGGCAGCCCGCAGGCAGGAGCGAGTAGCGGTTGCGGCTTCTAAACGGTCGGCCAGGGGGCATCAACGGAAAGGGCAGGGATCTCGTCCGGGAAGGCCGCATGGCTCGTGAGTTTCCGGGTGAATGCCGGATTGTGCCGGCGACGGCCGACATGCTGCCGGAAATTCTTGAGTTAGAAGAAGCTTGCTTCTCTGCCCCCTGGACGCGCAAAATGCTGGAAGCTGAATTGACCGGTAACCAATTCGCCCGATTTCTCGTGGCGACGGTTCACCAGGACGTGGTGCCGTCAGCCGGGACGATCATTGGGTACCACTGCTTTTGGATCGTGTTTGAAGAGCTGCGACTGATGAACCTGGCCGTGCATGCATCGATGCGGAGGCGGGGTGTCGGACGGGCGCTTGTAACCGAGGCCATCAGTATGGGGTTGGCCCATGCGGCTACTCGTGCGGTACTTGAAGTGCGGTCCTCAAACGAGCCCGCGCAACGCCTCTATCGGCAGCTGGGGTTTGTTCCGGTCAGTACCCGCCGCAGTTATTATACGAATCCAATTGAAGATGCTGTATTGCTGGCTGTGGATCCGCTGGTGATGCCGGCCGGCTCGCAGCACACCCGTATTGCAGGAGGAGATGGAATAATTCCAGCACGCTAACTTAACCGAGGAGGTGCCGCATGTTGACAGACGATGTAATTGTCGAACGGCTTCGCCAAGCAAACTCGGAGTTTCGGGAACTGGAAGTCTTGCACCATCGTTTAGATCACGAACTCAATGAATTGCAGAGACGCCACGTGCTGACACCGGCGGAAGAACTTGAGAAAAAGCGGATCCAAAAGGAAAAGCTGGCTAAGAAGGACAAACTCGCGGAATTAATTCGGCTCTACCGCGAAGAAGGATTGCAGGCCGCCGCACATTGAGGGAGACGACCGGCCGCTGGGCCGACCGGCGGCCGGATGCGTTGCCATGGATCATCACATCAATCCGCTTGCTGTCCATATTCAGACCATCAAGCGTCGATTGGTCGTCGTAGGGGCGGCTATTTTTGCCTCCTTGATCGTGACGTTTTCCTTCTCAGGCCAGATGGTGGCATGGCTGAATCGGCCCTTTCAGAACCAGTTGGTCTTCTACGGACCGACTGAAGCCCTCTTCGCCTCCATTAAAGTCTCGCTCTTGGCGGCTGTGATTCTGAGCCTGCCCGTCATTTTTTATCAATGTTGGAAATTCGTCGAGCCGGCATTATTGCCGAAGGAGCAACGCTGGGCCATTCCGCTGTTTTTTTTGGCAGCAGGCCTCTTTGCGCTCGGCTTGGTCTTCTGCAATCTGGTGATCCTTCCGCTGGTCATCGACTTCTTCGTCAGTTTTGGGCTCGATCGGGACGTCACTCCGCAGCTGAGTGTGGGAACGTACATCGATTTTAATGTGAAGTTCCTGCTGATCTTCGGCTGTGCGTTTGAGCTCCCGCTGGTGATGACGCTGCTGGCGGTGACCGGGGCGGTCTCGGCGCAGATGTTCGCGCGGTACCGCAAACATGCTATTCTATCGAATCTAATTTTGGCAGCCATTATTACGCCTGATGCGACGCTCTTTACGATGCTGCTGATGGCGGTCCCGCTGATGGCGTTGTATGAGATCGGAATTGTAGGCGCCAGGTTCTTCGGCCGAAGGTCAGACGGCGGCGGTATCGACCTTCCGGTCGATCCTGATTTGCCGATCGGGACTGCGGGAACACGATTGCGATGATGAAACAGTATGCCTTCATATGCGGCGTGCGAATCCTGTCCGCAGGGGGACTGCTCCTAAGCCTTGCCGCCGAGATGTCGATGGCCGAAACAACGGCGCCGGTTACAGTTTCCGGAGAGACGGCGCGGGGTCCGTTCGATCAGTCGGCTGCCAGTGTTCAGGCGCTCGTGGTGACGGGGAGCGGCGCGGTCTTTGCCGGCTCCTTCGGCCACGGAATTTTCCGCACGGCAGACAAAGGCTCAACGTGGGTTCCGGTAGGAGGCGGTGTGACGGATCCTTTCATCTTGAGCTTGACGGTTGCCAGAGATGGGGCGGTCTATGCCGGGACATTCAGGGGCGGGGTTTTCCGTTCACGCGACGATGGAAAGAGCTGGCAGCCGGTGAATGCCGGTTTAAAGCGGCTTGAGGTCAAGGCATTGATGGCAGCTGATGACGGGCTCTATGCGGGAACGAGCGACGGTGTGTATCGGCTGAATGAACCTGAGGATCGATGGTCTGTTGTCACCACAGGGTTGGACGACGTACTGGTCCATACATTGGCCCGATCCACGGACGGCACCCTCTACGCAGGAACGTCAGGTAAAGGCGTTCTACGGTTTAAACGCCACTCGTCCGGTTGGTCGCGCATGCAGCATGGCCTGAAGAATCCTGAAGGCATGATCGAAAATTTCATTCGTGTGCTTGTCATCGATCAGGACCAGAGCATTCTGGCAGGCACATTTGATGGCGGGGTGTTTCGGAGCGCCGACGGCGGGCTGACTTGGCGTTCGATCAGCCGGGCGTTGCCCAACGATTCCATCCGTGGGATTGTGCTGCTGGACCAGGGCGTGATTGTAGCCACAGGGAACGGTGTCTTTAAGACATCCGATAAGGGGAAACAATGGGTTCCCGTGAATAAGGGGTTGACGAGTTTGTCGGTCCAGTCGCTGATCGGCTTCGGAGGCGGCGGTCTTTATGCGGGGACAAGCGAGGGAGTGTTTCGCAGCGACGATGGGCTGACGTGGACAGCGGTCAATCAAGGGCTCGATGTGGGGATGGCGCCTCCGCCGTTCCTGTTTCGATAACGAATGAAAGGTGAAAGGATAGAGGTCATGACTGATGTGAGTGAAAAAACCCAGGCGAGAATCACAGTGACGAGCAAAGGAGCGGCGCTCGGTGACATGGTCATCAGATTCTTTCCCGATGTAGCGCCCGGCCATGTCGCTAATTTCGTGAAACTGTCGAAAGACGGTTTTTATAACGGTACGACCTTCCACCGCGTCATTCCCGGATTCATGATCCAGGGCGGTGATCCCAACAGTAAGAACCCCGATCGATCCATGCATGGGATGGGCGGGCCGGGCCACAAGGTCAAGGCCGAGTTCAACAGCAAACCACATAAGCGCGGCATTGTATCGATGGCCAGGAGTAATGATCCGGACAGTGCCGGCTCGCAATTTTTTATCTGCGTGGCTGATGCCAACTTCTTGGATTGGCAGTACACCGTCTTTGGCGAGGTTGTCAGCGGGATGGAGGTGGCGGACAAAGTCGTCGGGATGAAACGGGACGGACGGGATAATCCGTTGGAGCGTATGGAAATGACGGTCACGATCAGTGAGGGGTGAATGGCAGTGAGGGGTGGGTAGTAAATGGTGAGGGGTAAAGGGCCGGGAAGAGAATTTCTGAAATGATGAACTTGCTGAAGAAGAAACGAAATAGATCTTCCGTCGTGGCATTTCTACTTCTTGTCGCCTTACCCCTCACTCCTTACGCCGTACTGACCGGTTGTGCAATTCCCCATGTGCCGTCACGAATCGTGTATGAAGACCCGGTGAACTATGTGCGCTTGGAGGAGGACAGAAAGGTCTTGCCCGAATGGCCACAAAGCCATTTTTCACATCCTGCGACGGTGAGCAAGGGAGTGCTCCGGACTATTTTGTCGGGCCTGAAGGTTCAGGAACATCGGGTTGCCCCGCTGCGATGGATCCAAGGAGAGGCGCCACTGGAGCTGGTGTTTAACGATAACGAGGTGGCGTTGCTGTCGTCTGAGATGGCTGACGCGCTGGCGCTGGCGCACTACAATGAACGCGTCACGTTCTATTTGAGTGAGCCGCTCACACTCGCAAGGCGGACAATCACATCAGGCGGGCTCTACATACAAGGAACGGAGCTGCATCTCTTGTTGGGGAATTGGCGGATTATCTACGGGATTCCAACCTATGGCATGATCTACGATCGGCGCTATCCGATGAGGCCGACTGTGGCGAAGGGATTCGATCTTTTTTTTGAGCCGGCCGACGCAGTCATTCCGCAGCAAAGCAGTGCCTTGGACAACCTATTAGCCAATTCGAAAGATGAATTGGTCATCGATCTCAGTAAGGTCACTGCTCGGGAGCGGACACCGGTGTCAGTGCCGTCGAATGTATTTTAGGAAAATATCGGATCGGTCGCCGACGGCCTGAAAGAAGGCTTACCTCGAAGCAGGCTTCCGAAAAAACATGCGCGGTACTTCGGTGATGGCTTCGACTATCGTAGGCCAACCGAGTTTGCTCTGCCCCTCAAGCCGGTCGCGGAACCGGATTGGGATCTCAGAGATGGTCGCGCCAAGTTGGAGTGCCTGCCAGGCCATCTCGACTTGAAAAACATACCCTTTCGCTTTGACGCGCGTGAGATCCATGTCAGCGAGGAGCTCATGGCGGAAGCAGCGAAATCCTCCCGTCCAATCGTGAATGCGTGAACCGAGAAAGATACTGACATAGGCATTCCCGAGCCGTGAGACCAGGCGCCTCTGCATGTTCCAGTCTTGTGTGCCTCCGCCGGGTATGTATCGGCTCCCGATGACTAAGTCCGCAGTGGCGCTTCCCTGGATCATTCTGGGGATATCCCACGGCGCGTGGCTGAAGTCGCAGTCCATTTCGACGATGAGCCGATAATTCCGCTCGATTGCCCATTGGAAACCGGCCACATAGGCTGGTCCCAGTCCTTCCTTCTTGGCCCGGTGCAGTACGTGCACATGTTTCAGTTGCCCGCTCAGCTCATCGGCCAATTGTCCTGTGCCGTCCGGCGAATTGTCATCGACGACCAGGATATCCGCGATCAGATACTGTCCAATCGCTCGGATTAAGGCTTCGAGATTGTTCCGTTCATTATAGGTGGGCAGGACAATGAGCACGGAAGGGTCAAAGTGAAACGGGACGATGGGCACGAGGTGCTTGTTCGGTGCGGTCTGGACATAGCCAGGATAGTGTTCATCGGAGGCATTCAGCCGGCTGATCGCGATGCGGGCGCTGTCGGCTCCTCGAGAGATCAAGGCCTCAGCGATCTCAAAGTTCGGCGCCACATAGGCTTCATCCGGTCCCAATTCTCGTATTGCGGATAAGTCGGATGTATGGGCGATCGAATAATAACGAACGGCAGGGCGCATAGGCTGGGTTGATAAGGCATCGAAGGGCATAAGAAGAGACACTCATACCACACCAGTGAGCTGAAACGCGTGCCATTGTAGATGACCGCCGATAGCGTGGCAAGCAGGGTCTGGGCCATGAGATGTTTTTCTGACCATCCGGCACGTTTTGACAGCCGATAAATGGCTGTGCTAACTTTCGCAAAACTTAGGGGGTTTTCTACAACTTCTTGTAAGGGATAACGCATGAGCATCGCACAATCGCATGTCGTCATTGTCGTCGGCGCAGGGCCAGCTGGGTTGGCGGTTGCGGGGAGCATGGCGAAGGCCGGCCATCACGTGATCATTCTGAATCGGGATATCAAATTCGGCGGGTTGGCGGAGTATGGAATTTTCCCTGCCAAACTCAAGCTCCGCGGCGGGCTAAAGAAACAATATTGGGAATTGCTGGAACAGCCGAATGTTCATTATTTCGGCAACGTATCGGTCGGGAACGGCAAGGATCTCACGGTTGAAGACGTGCGCGAACTGGGCGCCGGCGCTGTTGTGTTTACGATCGGCGCGCAAGGCACCAAAGCCATCGGGGTTGAAGGAGATTCCGCCCAAGGCGTCTATCATGCCAAAGACGTGGTCTATCACTTCAATCGCTTGCCGGGGTTTGGAGATCGGCCGTTTGAGATGGGCAACCATGTCGCGGTGATCGGAGCCGGTGACGTGATGGTCGATATCGCGCATTGGCTGACCCGCTATAAGAAGGTGGAACGGGTTACGGCGATCGTTCGACGAGGGCCGGTCGAACGCAAGTACAATCCCAAAGAGATTCGCTCCGTCTGTGCCAATATGGACATCGAGGGCATCAAGAAAGAATTCGATCGGATCAAGGATCGGATGGCCGCTGTGGCACAGAAGGCGGAAGAGGTATTCCAGGGTTTGACGGACGAGTTTACCAAGTGCGAGCCGAAGGTCAGTGACACCAAGATGGGATTCAAATTCTTGGCCTCGCCGAAGCGCATTCTAGTCGACGCCAACAATCGGGTGCGTGGGCTTGAAATGGAAGATAATCGGCTGGATCCTAAAGGCGAGGATACCGTGGCGGTCGGCCTGAAACAGTATTATGAGTTTCCCTGCGACTCCGTGGTTTTTGCCGTAGGCGACAAGGTCGATGAAACCGTCGGACTTCCCTACAAAGGCGGGATGTTCGTCACCAACCCGAACAAGTCCGGGAACGATCCGGATGATTCGTTGTTTGAGGCCTATGATGAGAAAGCAGGAAAAGTGATTGAAGGCGTCTTTCTTGCGGGATGGGCGAGAAAAGCAAGCGAAGGCCTCGTTGGTGTGGCAAAGCGAGACGGAGATTGGTGCGCGGAGGTCGTGGAACGCTACCTTGCGTCAAAAAACTCAAGTGCTCAGGTCACGGACGTGCTGAATCGGTTGAATACAGTGTTGAAAGGCCGCAAGAGCCATCCGGTCGATGTGAAGGGGCTCCGAGTGCTGGAGGCGGCGGAGAAAGCACACAATGGGGCATCGGACTGTATCGGAGAATTCAAGTACGCGAGCAATCAGGAGATGACCGAGCTGATCGAACGCGGAAAGGCATAGCCGGAGGCGTTGTCATCCGTCCCCCCACTTCAATTTTTCCCGCAATACTTCGTAGTAATGGCTTTCCGGAAACCGGATCAGCTTGGTTCGGTGTTCCGAGGCCTGAATCACCACCGTGTCTCCCTGTGTCATGGCAATGCCGACTTGTCCGTCGAGCGTGGCCATCGCTCCGTCGTCTTTGCTGGTCAAGGTGACTTCGATTTCAGCGTTGCCGGGGACGATCAGCGGCCGATGGGTCAGCGTGTGGGGGCTGATCGGCGTCAGAATTAACGATTGTACGGCGGGATTGATAATGGGGCCGCCTGCAGACAGGGAGTAGGCGGTGGAGCCGGTTGGCGTTCCCACGATCAGGCCGTCCGCCCGTAGGTTTGTCACGAACTGGCCCTGAATAGCGATCTTCAATTCGATCATGCGGGCCAGAGTGCCCTTGCTGATTACGACGTCGTTGAGCACGATGCCTCGGGCCACCGTCTCTCCATGCCGATGGACGTGCGTCTGCAACATCAACCGTTCATCAAGAATAAAATCATTGGCGAAAACCCGATCGAGCGAGGCGTAGAGATTATCGAGGCGTACCTCGGTCAAGAATCCGAGGCCTCCCATATTCACGCCTAAGATGGGAATGCTTCGCTCCGCCGCCAGCCGAGCCGCATTGAGAATGGTTCCATCACCGCCTAGGATCAGCAGGACGTCAGATTGGACGGCCAATTGGGTCTTTTGAATTCCGCCCTGCTCGCTCAGCAGCCCGGCGGATGTCGTATCGAGCAGGACAGTGATGTGCCGGTCTCTGAGCCAGGCCACTACTCCCTGGAGAGTGGGTTTCACTTCTGGAAATTTCGGCTTTGTCAGAATCCCGACGCTTTTGCTTTTCATGGATATGACAATCGATGATCTATCAAACGGAGGTCCCGGATTCTATCGGGACGGTTCTTTTCATGTCAACGAGCGCGATTCGTAAGCTCCGCTGAATCACTCTGCCGGTTTCCCTCGCAACCTTGACTCTCTGAAACGCTCTGGTTAAACTTAGGTCAAGTTTTTCGATAGGTTTCGCACGAACACGAAATTCTCACGGCCGGTATCCATCAGGAGGAGGCAGGATGTTCGAACGATTCACGGACAAAGGTCGAAAGATCATCATCCTCGCGCGCGAGGAAGCCGAGCGGCACCAGAACGATTATCTCGGAACGGAGCACCTCGTCTTGGCGATTCTCCGAGAGTCTGACGGCATCGCCCTCATGATTCTGAAGAAAATGGGGCTTTCAACGGAGCAGATCCGCTTGGAAATCGAGCGTAATCTTCCGGGTGGCGGAACGACGATGACGTTCGGTGAAATCCCCTTCAGCCCGCGTGTGAAGAAAGTGATCGAATACGGTGTCGAGGAAGCCCGTCTTCTTGGACACAACCATATCGGCAGCGAACATCTGTTGCTGGGCCTGCTTCGGGAGGAAGAGGGTATCGGCGGGAAGATTTTGCGCAGCTTGGGCGCGAACCTATTGACGGCAAGGCAATTGACCGTGACCTTCTTGCGAAAGTCTGCTCCACGTGAGCGCGACCGGAAGAGCAACACGCCGGCGTTGGACGAATTCGGCCGTGACTTGACCCAACTCGCACAGGAAGGCCAGTTGGACCCGGTGATTGGCAGAGCCGATGAGATTGAACGAGTCCTTCAGATTCTCAGCCGGAGAAGCAAGAATAACCCTGTGCTCATTGGAGAATCCGGTGTCGGGAAAACAGCCATTGTCGAGGGACTCGCGCAACGGATCGTTCAGTCGGAGGTGCCTGATAACCTGTTATCCCGCCGCGTCATTGCGCTGGACCTCGGTTCGTTGGTGGCAGGCACCAAGTATCGGGGCCAATTCGAGGAACGGCTCAAAGTCGTCATGAAGGAAATCGTGCAGGCCGGCAACATCATTATCTTCATCGATGAGCTGCACACGCTGGTCGGCGCCGGAGCTGCGGAAGGGTCCATCGATGCGTCGAACATGCTGAAGCCGGCGTTGTCGCGTGGAGAGATTCAATGCATCGGGGCCACCACGTTGGATGAATACCGGAAGCACATCGAGAAGGACGGCGCGTTAAAACGACGATTCCAGCCGATTCATGTCCAGCCGCCCAGCCTTGACGAAACCGTTATGATCATACAGGGGCTGCGGGATCGCTACGAAGAGCATCACGGGGTTGAAATTACGGAAGAGGCCATCGTGGAAGCCGTCAAGTTGTCGGATCGGTATATCACCGACCGGTTCCTGCCTGACAAAGCGATCGATTTGATAGATGAAACCGGCTCGCGAGCAAAACTTCAGACCTATGCGCTTCCGTCGGAGTTGAAGGGGATGGAGCAGGAACTGAAGAAAGTGTCGCGCGAAAAAGAACTATCGATTTCGATGCAAAACTTCGAAGAGGCTGTGCGGCATCGCGAAGAAGAAGAACGGCTGCGCAAACTTTTGGACGAATCCAAGCGGGAATGGAAAAAGAGCCAGGAAAAAAACAAACCGGTGATCGGTAAAGAAGACGTGGCGTATGTAGTCTCCAAGATGACCGGTATTCCGCTCTTCAAACTCGAGGAAGAAGAATCCAATAAGCTGCTCCGGATGGAAGAGTTCCTGCACAAGCGGGTGATCGGCCAGAATGAGGCGATCTCGGCGGTCGCACGGGCCATTCGTCGTTCGCGCGCAGGATTGAAGGAGGCCAGGAAGCCGATCGGCTCCTTCATTTTCATGGGGCCGACAGGCGTCGGGAAGACGGAACTGGCTAGAACACTGGCGGAGTTCCTCTTTAATAGCGAGGATGCGTTGATCCGTGTCGACATGTCCGAGTACCAAGAGAAATTCACCAGTTCAAGACTCTTCGGCGCGCCTCCGGGCTATGTCGGGTATGAAGAAGGGGGGCAGTTGACCGAAAAGGTTCGCCGACGGCCTTATTCGGTCGTTCTGTTCGACGAAATTGAAAAGGCGCATCCCGATGTGTTCAACGTGTTGCTTCAAGTACTGGACGATGGTGTTTTGACAGACAGCCTGGGCCGAAAGATTGATTTCAAGAACACCGTTGTGATCATGACGTCCAATATCGGGACTAAGAATATCCAGAAGGGTGTCTCGCTTGGCTTCCAGAGCACTGAGGGGGAGGCTGCGCGTCACAAGAAGGAAGAAGTTATCGGTGAGTTGCGCAAATCCTTCAGCCCGGAATTCTTAAACCGGATCGACGAAGTCGTCATTTTCCATCAGCTGGAAAAGGAGCAGCTCTACCACATTCTCGATATCCTGATTCGCGAGCTGAACCTTCGTCTGTTGGAGAAAGGGATCGAAATCGAAGTGGACGACGCGGTCAAACAGTGGCTTATCAAAGAGGGATATGAACCGTTGTATGGCGCGAGACCGATGCGCAGGGCAATCCAGCGTGCCATCGGAGATCCGCTTTCCGATGAGCTCATCCGGGGCCGCTTCAAAGAATGCCGAAAGGTCAAGGTGGTGCTCCGTGACGGCGCACCGGCGTTCATCGAACAGGAGGCGATGGCCGGAGTGTAGCCCGCACATGGTCAATACGGCCCCATTTCACGGTACAAATACCGACAACCCCTGCGGCGGACAGCCGCAGGGGTTGTGTTATTTCCTCTCCGACTCTGCTCATCCATCGTAGCGTATGTTCCACACTGATCAAGCTGCGCCTCTAGTCGATGCCAGATGGCAACCACGCCCAATTCTTGGAATCGAATCTTCCTGCGATGAGACAGCTGCCGCAGTGATTGACCGTGATGGGTTAGTGCTCTCGAATGTCGTGTCCTCTCAAACCGCCGTTCATGCGAGATTCGGCGGTGTGGTGCCTGAACTGGCGGCTCGTGCTCATATCGGGATGATCGATACGGTAGTAGCCGATGCGTTGGCACAGGCGCGTCTCGCTAAAAAGGATTTGGGTGCCATTGCCGTCACACGAGGGCCGGGCTTAGCCGGCGCGCTGTTGGTCGGAGTCAACTATGCCAAGGCGATGAGTTATGGGCTTGGTATCCCTTTGATCGGCGTCAATCATCTGGAAGGGCATATTGCTTCCGCCTGGCTGGCCGATCCGGCATTCCCATTGCCTTGTATCGTGTTGGTCGTTTCTGGCGGGCACACCCATTTATACCGGCGTGAGCCGGACGGGAACTGCGCCTTGCTCGGCTGCACGAGAGACGATGCTGCCGGAGAGGCATTCGACAAGGGTGCGCAGATGCTGGGCTTGGAGTTTCCTGGCGGGCCCGCGATCGACCGGCTCGCGCGGCAGGGCAACCGCGAGGCCATCCGGTTCCCACGTTTCCACCGGCGGAAGAGCAGTTTGGAGTTCAGCTTCAGCGGACTCAAAACGTCGTTACTGTACAAACTCCGTGATATGGAGGCTGGAGAGCGAGTTCGACAGACGGCCGATTTAGCCGCAGGTTACCAGGAAGCCATTGTACAGGTGCTAGCGTCTAAAGCCCTTGCCGCACTCGCTCAGGAGAGATTGTCTGCGCTCGCCGTCGTCGGTGGAGTGTCTGCAAATTCCCGGCTGCGCGGCTTGCTCAATGAATGGGCTGAACGCAAAAGGTTCCGTCTGGCCGTCCCGCCCATGGCGTATTGTACGGACAACGCCGCTATGATTGCTTCGGCCGGCCGGCATGTCCTCATGAGTGATCCCGGTTCAATCCGCGAATTCGATATTCAACCGTCCCTTCAGGTCGAGCCCCTCTCAAGACCTGCCCGGCGCGAGGAGATCACCCATTCCTGAAATCTACGGCCATGTTACGGGCCTTCGTCCAAGCCAGGTTGCGGCGATCGAGCGGTTGTATCGCCGGCGTGTGCCGCAGGACAAAGTCCTCACACCGGAACTGGCGAAGACGATGTGTCAGCTTACGCTCGATATTCGCCGCCCCCTTGCCGTACTTGTGACGCGCCGAGGTCTGATTCAAGAGATCATTGTGGGAACGGATCTCGTGTTATCCCCTACAACGGCGGCAAAGTTTCGCGCGGGCCCACGTTCGTTGCGGGGATTGCGGTTGATCCGAACACAACTGCACGATCAGCCATTGAGCCAGGAGTCCTTGACAGACCTGGCCTATCTTCGCCTGGATTTGATCGGCACCCTGTCTGTGTCGCCGGAAGGAAATCCAGGCATGCTCTACCTGGCGCATCTTCTCCCGCCGGACGGGACAGGCCGGCTCTGTGAAATCCTCAAGGCCGTTCCATTTTTTCAGTGTTCGCTGCCGTTCGACCGGTTTATCGAAGAATTAGAGGCGGAGGTTCAGTCGGCGCGCCGCCATCAGGCCGTCAAGGACGGCGCCGAATCGGCGATCCTCGTCAGCGCATCTCCGCAGGGACGTGCCGAGCAGGCGGAACGGTTGATTGAGTTGGCCGAGCTCGCCAGTTCAGCCGAGGTGACCGTCATCGATCAGGTTGCGCAGCGAACCACAGACGGTCATCAACGGTATTTGTTGGGAAGCGGAAAGTTGAAAGATGTGCTTATCCAAACGCTCCATAAAGGGGCCGATATGGTGATTTTTGACCAGACGCTCTCACCGGCCCAATCACGCGCGATCTCGGAATTGACGGACATCAAGGTGATCGACCGTACCCAGCTCATTCTCGATATTTTTTCCAGACGGGCGCATAGCCGTGAAGGAAAGATACAGGTCGAATTGGCGCAATTGCGGTATTTGCTTCCCAGGCTTTCAGGAAAAGGAGCGCAGCTTTCACGGCTTGGCGGCGGTATTGGGACGAGAGGGCCAGGCGAAACGAAATTGGAAACCGACCGGCGGCGCATTCGCGACCGCATTACACGTCTCGAACATGAGATCGAACACTTTGCCCGGCATCAGGACCAGCGCAGGGCCCGACGCGGACGCCGTGGTTTGCCGGTTGTCTCGCTTGTCGGCTACACCAACGCCGGGAAGTCCACGCTCTTGAATGTGTTGACCGACAGCCACGTGTCGGCGGAAAGTCGTGTGTTTGAGACCCTGGACACCACCAGCCGCAAGCTCCGTTTCCCGCAGGACCGCGAAGTCATTATCACCGATACCGTCGGATTTATCCGCGATCTCCCTAAGGAACTGGTGGGAGCCTTTCGCACGACTCTGGAGGAGTTACGTGAGGCCGATCTGTTGCTGCACATCGTCGATGCCGGCGCGGCCGATATTGACGTGCAAATTACGGCCGTTGTTTCTATTTTGCAGGAACTCGATCTGGATGCGATTCCGCGCATGCTTGTCTTCAACAAATGTGATCGTTTGCCGCCGCATCACATCGAGCCGCTCTGCCGCAGGTACCAGGCGATTGGGATTTCCGCTCTCCAGCCGGAAACACTACGGCCGCTTCTGGCTGAGCTGGACACGCATGTCCAGTCCCTGATGGAAGGGCGCGCGCGGGTTTCTGTGCCGCAGGTCTCCGACGAGACGATCGTACTTGCATCTCGTCCATAAACCGCTGCACAATCGATCCGCCGCAATGACGTCTCGAACATCACGCACCGTACAGGTTGCCGATAGACCATCCAGAATCGCGAAGATTTTGTTCAGTGCCATGGCGGATGCCATGATGGAGTTGACGCATCGCTCTCCATGGGAATTGCTTGCCGCGACGATTCTTTCTGCGCAATGCACCGACCGGCGAGTGAATCAAGTGACGCCGGCTCTTTTTGCACGATATCGGACCCCGATCGATATTGCACAGGCCAAGCCGGCAGAGCTGGAGGCGCTGATCAAACCGACCGGTTTCTATAAGAGCAAAGCCAAACATTTGATCGGATGCGGGAGAATGCTCAGCGAACGATTTCGTGGCCAGGTTCCGGCGACGATGGAAGAACTGACCTCACTGCCTGGAGTCGGACGCAAGACAGCCAATGTCATGCTGGGCACGGCCTTTGGTCAACCGGCCGTCGTCGTCGATACGCATGTGAAACGGGTGGCCAATCGATTAAATCTGACGAGATCCGACGATCCCGAGCGTATCGAGCAGGATCTGCAACAGGCCTTTCCCCGGAACCAGTGGACCGGCTTGGCGCAACGCCTTCTGCTCCATGGCCGGTATGTGTGCCTGGCACGTTCCCCTAAATGCGAGAACTGCGCGTTGTACGACCTATGTCATTGGAAAGGAAAACATCCGCGATGATCACAAGCATGACAGGATTCGGCCGGCGGCAGGGCGCCTGGCTCGATGGCACAGTGACTATCGAGGTTCGTTCTGTAAACCATCGGTTTCTGGAAGCCTCGATCCGTCTGCCGAGGCTGATGGGAAGTCTCGAAGAGTTGTTCAAGAAAGCGGTGCAGGAACATTGCTCCAGGGGACGTGTCGAGATGACGGTATCACTGCAAGGCGGGCGGGGCAGCGCACGGTCTCCGCAGCTTGACGCTGCACTGGCGAAACAGTACTATCAGACCCTCCGCAGCCTTCAACGGACGCTCAAGCTTAAGGGTTCCATCGACATAGGGATCATGGCAGGGTTTCGCGACATCATCGTCCTTTCTGATCAGTCGGTGGATGATCCGAAGCTCGCGAAAATAGTGGAAAAACTTGGTCTTCAAGCACTGCGCGATCTTTCCGGGATGCGCAAGAAAGAAGGGGCGCTTTTGGCTCAGGATCTCCTGAGCCGCTTGAAGGCGATCGGAGCGTTGAAACAGCAGGTCGCGGAACGGGCGCCATCGGTCTCGCAAGAATTGTTCGTTCGGATGAAAGAACGGGTGAAGAAACTATTGAACGGCGGCGAGATACCTGACATTCCCAGACTTCATCAGGAACTGGCTGTCTATGCCGATCGGGGAGACATTACGGAAGAATTAGTCAGATTGGATGCGCATATGGTACAGTTTCAGCAAACAGTGCATAGCGCTCAACCAGCTGGAAAGACGCTGGATTTTCTTATCCAGGAAATGGGACGGGAGATTAATACCATTGGATCAAAGGCCAGCGATGCTGCAATCGCGGCAGCAGTGGTTCAGATGAAGGCCGAGCTCGAACGGATCCGAGAACAGGTACAGAACGTAGAATGACTATCGCCAAGTCAGTGACCACGCTTTCACCGGACCCTGCAGAGGGGCGCCAGTCGCATGAGCGGAGGGGCATCCTCTTTATCATTTCAGCCCCGTCGGGAGCTGGAAAAACAACTCTCTGTAAACAGTTGTCTACCTCTATCCCGGAACTCTGGCATTCCGTGTCCTACACCACTAGAAAACCGCGCACCGGGGAGGAAGGTGGACGCGAGTACTACTTTGTCGATGAAAATGTGTTTCAAGACATGGCTGCGCGCAATGAATTTCTGGAGTATGCGCACGTATATGGGAATTGGTACGGTACTCCACGGAAAGCCTTGATGGACAAGATGGAACAAGGCATAGACGTCTTGCTGGAAATCGACGTGCAGGGCGCGCTTCAGATTAAGAAGAAGTTCGAAGACGGCGTCTACATTTTTATCCTTCCGCCGTCGCTGGACACGTTGCGCGCGCGGCTCCAAGGGCGCGCGTCGGACTCACAGGAAGAAATCGTTCGTCGGCTGCAGCGGGTCAAAGAAGAAGTCTGGAGCTTTCGCGAGTACTACTACATCGTCCGTAATGACGACCTTGCGCAGTCGCTTCGCGAGTTGCAAAGTATCTTTCTCGCGGAACGGCTCAAGACCAAACGGCTCGACATGAACTGGTTTGAACAGAACTTTATTATCGAGAGAGATACCCAGCAGAGTAATCGGGCTACATAACCACCCTTAGTAGGAGCGCACCATCATGATCGATATGCTGAGTCTATTGCCGCAGTACACACCGAACGAATTCGATTCCCGTCACCGGCTGGTGATCGTCGCGTCGCAACGGGCCAAACACTTGGCTCAGGGGGCAAAGCCGACCGGTCCCTCTCGCTTTACCAAGGAAACGACCGCCGCACTTGACGAAGTGTTGCGAGGAAAGATTGCGTATTTGACGGGGAAAGAGGCTCGTGATGCGATGAAAGAGGCAAAGCGCGGGAAAGAAGGCGAAACCGAGCGCATGGCGATGATGACGGGAGAGGATGCGAAGGAGATCAAGAAAGAGCTCAGCGTGTATGTGGACGATACGGCCAAGCCGCAAGCGGCTCCGGCTGAAGAATAGAGCGAGGAGAAATTTTTGGACTTGGATAGACCACCGGCAACATTGCGGGGCAAGCGTCTCGTGCTGGGCGTCACCGGGAGCATCGCTGCGTATAAGGCGGTGAGTTTGCTGCGGGCACTGAAGTGTCGAGGTGCAGCTGTTTCTGTGGTGATGACGAACAGCGCAATCAAATTCGTGGCACCGCTGACCTTCGAAGTGCTGTCTGGTGAGCGAGTCACGACTGATCTTTTTGAAGCTCGCGAAGAGATGCGGCATCTGACGGTCCCAGAAGGTGCCCATGCCGTCATCATTGCGCCGGCGACGGCGAATTTCCTGGCCAAGGCGGCCGTTGGATTGGCGGATGACGTCCTCTCTACGATGCTGCTCACGGCCCAGTGCCCGCTGATCATGGCCCCGGCTATGGACGGCGGCATGTGGGAACATCCCACCGTGGTCGAGCATGTACGGATGCTTCGCGCGCGTGGTGTCGTGGTGCTTGATCCTGAAGAGGGGCCGCTGGCGTCCGGGCACGTGGCGCAAGGGAGACTGGCTGCTGAGCTGAGGATCGTGGAGGCGGTGGAAGCTCTGCTGATTCCGCAGGCCGATTGGTTGGGGCAGCGGGTGTTGATATCGGCGGGACCTACTCAGGAGGCGATCGATCCTGTTCGGTTCATCTCCAATCGTTCATCAGGCAAGATGGGTTATGCGATCGCAGAAGCGGCTCGTGACCGAGGTGCTGAAGTAGTGCTGGTGACCGGGCCGACTGCTCTTGTGCCACCGGCCGGTGTCGAAGTCGTGGCTGTCACATCGGCACAGGAAATGGCCGACAGCCTCTGCCGTCATTTTGCCTGGGCTACGGTGGTGGTGATGGCAGCCGCGGTCGCGGATTTTCGGCCACGGGAGCAGGCGGTTCAGAAAATGAAGAAACAAGGCCGAATGTCGTTGACTCTCGACCTTGAGGTGGCGCCCGATATTCTCGCGATGTTGTCTGCGAAGCGAGCCACTCAAGTTCTCGTGGGGTTTGCTGCAGAGACTGAGGATGTGGTCGCGCATGCCATGGCGAAGCTTGTGGGAAAAGGACTCGACGCGATCGTCGCGAATGATGTTACGAAAGAAGGCGCCGGGTTCGGCAGCGACGACAATGCCGCCGTCGTTCTTTCGCGTGGGGGCGGGCGAAAAGAATTCGGGCTGATGTCCAAACGCCGGCTGGCGGACCACATTCTGACTGAAGTGCGGAGTTTACCTGTAACATGCCGCACGTCGTCTATAGGGGTGGAGTAGAATTCACGATGGGGGCAGGATCCAATAGGGCTGGAAACGCCGCTGAGATTGACCGGTTGGCTTTAGCTGTCGCCATGGATCCGGGATCGAAGGCATTCATTCCGCTGGCTGAGGAATATGGAAAAGCCGGGATGTGGGATGAAGCCGCAGGAGTCCTTGAAGATGGATTGAAAGCCTCGCCGAATTTCATTATAGCAATGGTTGCATTAGGCCGAGTTTATGAGCAGCTGAACCAGCCGGCCAAGGCCATCGCGATATTGGAAGAGGCGATAAAATTAAGTCCGGAGAACTTTCGCGCGCACAGAACACTGGCAAAGATCTATGTGTCTCAGGGGGGAAGAGAGGCAGGCTTACGGTCGTGCGGCGTCATTTTGGCGGCAAATCCTCAGGATGCGGAAGCCTTGTCGCTACGTGCTACGCTTGAGGCGCTTGCCGTTCCCACTCCAGCAGAACTGTCGCCGCCACAATCGGTGACCGAGTCCGTTCAACTGGCTCCGGAATCCGCGGTGGCGATGGGAAAAGCAGAAGAGGCGCTATCTGCCGACGTTATGCAACGAGACCGGCCAGAGACCGCGACCGACAGCGCCACGATCGCTCCTGAGCAGAAGAGCGCCACGGTGATCCAGCTTGAACAGTGGCTGAGCTTGATTCGCGATCGCCGGCGTGATCATGCTGCTTCGACGAATAACAATTCGTAACTTCCCAGATAGTTCAATGGTTTGACCATCCCCGGCGGGACTGCTAGAATGCCGCCCTTATTCTATGCAGAAGCGCCAGGTCTGGTTTGATCGGGAGGCGGTTGGTACGCCAATGCTGAGAGTACTCGTCCTGCACGGTCCCAACCTCAATTTGCTGGGGAATCGTGAAGAGTCTGTGTATGGGACCGCCACGCTTGCTGAGATCGATGCGTCGCTGTCGAAGCTCGGCAGCGAGCTGGAAGTGGAACTGGAGATCCGCCAGTCGAATCATGAAGGTGAGTTGGTGACGTGGATTCAGGAAGCGCGCGGCAACTATCACGGGATCATCATCAATCCTGCGGCATACACGCATACCAGTATTGCGGTGAGAGATGCACTGTCGGCTGTCGAGATCCCCGCGATCGAAGTACATCTGTCCAATATCCATCGGCGGGAAGAGTTTCGCAGGCATTCCTATGTTTCGGGGGTGACGCTGGGCCAGATTTCAGGATTCGGCCCGATTGGCTATCTCTTGGCGCTACGGGGGCTGCATGAACATTTGTCCTCGTGCGGATCCAAGCCTGTCTCAGGGGCGGGATTGAGTCGTGGGGCCGAGACGCGCAGCCATTGACCTATGGGCCATGGTTCATTGTTCTGATTGAAGGGAGCACGGAGTGATTTCGACCGTTGATTTTCGAAATGGGGTTCGCCTTATGGTGGAAGGCGAGCCGTTCTATATCGTGGAATTTCAGCATGTGAAGCCGGGAAAGGGCGGCGCATTCGTGCGTACCAAGCTGAAAAGTTATCTGTCCGGGAATGTGCTGGATCGAACCTTTCGGTCCGGGGAACGGTTTGAAGAGCCTGATTTGGAAGAGCGCGATATGCAGTTTCTCTATGCCACCGGCGAGTTGTTTACGTTCATGGACACGGAGTCCTATGAACAGCTTTCATTCGAGAAGAGCACGCTCGGAGACAATGCGGATCTCTTAAAAGAAAATATGGTCGTCAAGATCCTGGTCTATGAACACCGGCCGATCGATGTCGAGCTGCCAAATTTCATTGAGCTGAAGGTCGTCGATGGGGAGCCTGGAGTTCGAGGCGATACCGCATCCGGCGGGACTAAGCCTGTAATTGTCGAAACCGGGGCGTCGATCAAGGTCCCTCTGTATTTGGAAGTCGGCACTGTGATCAAGATCGATACTCGTACCAGGTCGTATGTGGAGCGGGTCCGGTGAGCGCGCGCCGGCGGTCCACACCGAAGAAGAAACCGAGGCCGATCATTTTGCCGTCTCTGCCGGGTGGGTCTGGGCAGGGGCAGGACGCATTGCTTACGAGCGGCCAGACCAAGCAGATCCAGGATCTCATTGATTTGCTTCGCCGGAACAACTTGACCGAGTTGGAATTAGAGCGGCAAGGGGTGCGTATCCGAGTCCGCCATGAGATCGGCATCAAGTCCGTCACGTCTTCGGTGCAAGAGACTGTCCCCAACATTCCTCAGCCAAGTGTCCATCCCACTAAGGCTTCCGGTCCGTCGGCCGAAGACACGACCGGCATGGTGACGATTACCTCCCCCATCGTCGGGACGTTCTATCGATCGCCGTCGCCGGATGCCGATCCCTATGTTGAAGAGGGCGATATAGTCAAAAAAGGCCAAGTGCTGTGCATCGTCGAAGCGATGAAACTGATGAATGAAATCGAGTCTGAAACGGACGGCCGCATCGTCAAGATCCTGGCCGAAAGCACCAAGCCTGTCGAGTACGGGCACGCACTCTTCTTGATAGATCCCAACCCCGTCCAATAGACGGTTCTCGCCAACGTATCGGAGCCACGACGTGTTCAAGAAAGTTCTGGTCGCCAACCGCGGAGAGATTGCGCTACGGGTCATCCGAGCCTGTAAGGAACTCGGAATCAGGACTGTTGCCATCCATTCGGAGGCCGACGCCGCCAGTCTGCACGTGCGTGCCGCCGATGAGAAGGTATGTGTGGGGCCGCCGGAAGCGGCGTTGAGCTATCGCAATATTCCAAACGTTCTGAGCGCGGCGGAGATTACCGGCGTGGATGCCATCCATCCCGGCTATGGGTTCTTGTCTGAGAACGCCCACTTTGCTGAAGTCTGCGAATCGATCGGCGTCAAATTCATCGGTCCGACCTCTGAAAACATTGCGATGATGGGGGACAAAGCGAAGGCACGTGAGGTTGTTTCCAGGCGGGGGCTGCCCGTGACACCCGGCAGTCTCGGTGAGTTGCGGAGCGAGGATGATGCGATGCAAGCCGCGCAGAAGATCGGTTTTCCCGTCATCATCAAAGCGACGGCTGGAGGCGGAGGCCGCGGTATGCGTGTCGTGAACAAGGCCGAAGATTTGGGCCGGGCGTTTCAGGCCGCCCAGGCCGAAGCGAAATCTACCTTCGGCAATGAAAACGTCTATCTCGAACGGTATTTTCTGGAGCCGCGCCATATCGAAGTCCAAGTCATGGCCGACCACCGTGGTCACGTCATTCATCTGGGTGAACGCGACTGCTCGATCCAACGGCGCCATCAAAAGCTGGTCGAAGAAACTCCGTCTCCAGCCATCGATGAAAAGCTTCGCCGGGAGATTGGACGGGTCGCCGTAGAGGCCGTCAAAGCCGTACATTATCGAAATGTCGGGACCGTGGAATTTCTGCTTGATAAAGAGCGGAACTTCTTTTTCATGGAGGTGAACACCCGGATCCAGGTCGAGCATCCCATCACCGAAATGGTAACCGGCATCGATTTGATTAAGGAACAGATTCGTCTGGCGGCCGGTCATCCACTTTCGATCAGACAGCAGGACGTCGTGCTCAACGGGCATAGTATGGAATGCCGGATCAACGCAGAGGATCCCGAAAAGTTTACCCCGTCGCCCGGGCAGATTACCAAGTACAGTGCGCCCGGAGGGTTCGGTGTTCGAGTCGATTCTGCTATGGAGTCCGGCGCGACGGTTGTGCCGTATTATGACTCAATGATCGCAAAGTTGATCACGCACGGGCGAGACCGCCAAGAAGCCATCGCTCGGATGAGGCGCGCGCTCGATGAATTCGTGATCGAGGGGATCAAGACCACTATCCCTCTCCATCGCAGGATCTTTAACGATCCTGATTTCCAAAAAGGCCACATTTCCACCGCCTTCCTGGAGCAGCTACTCGCCAGATAGTTCCGGAGGCGCAAGCCGTGTGTGCGGGCGGCGTCATTCTGAAAAGACCATCTGCGCGGTTTCTGCTTCTTTCTGGATTGAGGCGGGGCGGTGGTCCCGCTGGCAACAGGGTGATTCACACCGCACTTCTTGATAAAGTAGCGTGAGCTCCCGACATTTTGTAGGATGAGGGTATGAAACGTCTTGGCATTATCCTCGGTGTCATTGCCATCGGACTGGCCATCGGCGGATACATGTTTTTCAATGGAGAGCGAAAGGCGCCGGTTCGATACCGGACGGCCGCTATCGAGCGTGGTTCAGTCGTGTCGGTCGTGAGCGCGACCGGAACGATCAATCCTGTGGTCTCCGTACAGGTCGGCACCCAAGTCTCAGGGATGATCAAGAGCCTTCATGCGGATTTCAATTCGCGGGTGAAAGCGGGCGACAAGGTGGCCACCATCGATCCGGAGCCGTTCAAGGCCCGCCGTGATCAAGCAGCCGGGAATCTTGAAATGGCGCGGTCAAACGTGGCTCGATCCAAAGCTGATCTTGCGCAGCGCAAACGCGAGCGTGACCGTGTGCAATCGCTGGTGGCTCAGGAATTTGTCTCGCAGAACGACGTGGATGTCGCCCTCACGAACTATCAAAGTGCCGAGGCGCAACTTCGGGTCAGTGAGGCGCAGGTGAAGCAGGCCGAAGCGGCACTGAATGCCGCTGATCTGGAATTGAAGTATACCGTGATTCGCTCACCGGTTGACGGAGTGGTCGTTGCGCGTAATGTGGAAGTGGGGCAGACCGTGGCGTCCAGCTTTGCCACGCCGAACCTCTTTTTGATCGCGCTCGACCTCACAAAAATGCAGGTGGATACTAATGTGAGTGAGTCGGATATCGGCGGTATCACCGAAGGCAAGGACGCAGCTTTTACGGTGGACGCCTATCCGGGTGTGCGGTTTGAGGGTGTCATTCGACAAGTGCGGCTGGCGCCGATTAATGTGCAAAATGTTGTGACGTACAATGTGGTTGTGGCAGTCGACAACAAAGATCTTCGGCTCAAACCCGGCATGACGGCGAATGTTTCAATCATTGTGGCGCAGAAGGATCAAGTCTTGAAAGTGCCGAATGCTGCGTTGCGATTCAGTCCGCCACAGAGCGAACGTGCCGAGGGGGCACGTGGCGGAGGAAGGCCGGTCAGCGTCCATGCTGGAGCGGACGGCTATGCGAGAGACAGTTCGGCCAATTCCGGCGGACAGGCAAGAAAGGTCTGGAAGTTGGGGGTAAGTGGAGAACCGGAGCCATTCGCCGTTCACACGGGCATTTCCGACGGGGTGTCAACAGAAGTACTGGACGGGGCGGTGGCGGAGGGCGATATGGTGGTGGTCGGGATTGAGACTGCCCGTGGGGAGCGGCGATCCGGCGAGTTGCCGCCTGGGTTTGGTAGTGGACGCCGCCGGTAGTCCCTGGACTACGTGTTATGGTGTTTGCTGAAGGTCACGTGTCGGCCGGTACAGCATCGATGTCTCCTGTCCTTTCCCATTAAGTTCCTCGGCGGATGATAGAGGAGAATTCTTGATGGCCACGCTCATCCGTTGCGAAGAACTATGGAAAATCTATCGGCTTGGAGATGTGGAAGTGCAGGCCCTCCGGGGGCTGGACCTCTCGATTGAATCAGGTGAGTTTGTCGCGGTCATGGGGTCGTCCGGTTCCGGAAAATCGACCCTCATGAACATTCTCGGTTGTTTGGACCAACCGACCAAAGGACGGTATTGGCTGAGCGGTATCGATGTCGCAGGGCTGCGGGCCGATCAGCTGGCCGATATTCGAAATCGCCAGATTGGCTTTGTGTTTCAAAACTTCAATTTGATTCCACGCACCAGCGCGCTGGAAAATGCGCAATTGCCTCTGTTTTATCGGGGAGTCTCGTTGCGGGAGCAGCGGGCATTGGCCACGGAGGCCCTTTGCCGAGTCGGGCTTCAAGGGCGAGAGGGTCACTATCCGACACAACTTTCAGGAGGTCAGCAGCAGCGTGTGGCGATCGCACGGGCCTTGGTGACCACGCCGTCTCTGTTGTTGGCCGATGAGCCGACCGGCAACCTGGATACCGTATCGAGCCGGGAAATCATGGCGATTCTCGATCAGTTGAACAAAGAGCAGGGCATTACGATCATTCTCGTGACGCACGAAACGGATATCGCGGCCTATGCCGGGCGCGAAGTCGTCATCAAGGATGGCCGTGTCTTGACCGATCGCCGCACTCAATCGGGTGAGGCATTGTCGCGCGCGGAGGTCTGATGCTGGCATTCGTGCTGCTCACGGTGCTGACGGCGATTCGGATTCTGAGCCGTAATCGGCTCAGGGCAGGACTGACTATGCTAGGGATTGTGATCGGAGTCGGAGCCGTGATCGCGATGGTGAGCATCGGAGAGGGGGCAAAGGCCGCCGTCGCCCAGCGTGTCGCCAGCATGGGCACCAACGTCATCATGGTGCTGCCCGGCTCAATGACTACGAGTGGAGTGCGGGGTGGGCAGGGCGGCGCCGTGACGTTGACGATATCGGATGGCATGGAGCTCAAGAAACGCATTCCGCTGCTGCGCGACACCGGTTGGGCTAAGCGGGATACCATGCAGATCATCAATGGCAACAAGAACTGGAGCGGACCGGTCAACGGCGTCTCTCCGAGCTACTTGACGATTCGAGACTGGTCGTTCAGCAGCGGGGGATCGTTCACGCAGCAGGATGTGGATACGGCTGATCGAGTGGCATTGGTCGGACAGACGGTTGTTGAGAATTTATTCGATGTGGGAGAGGAGCCAGTCGGGGCGATCATCCGGATCAAGAACGTGCCGTTTCGCGTGATCGGCGTCTTGTCACCTAAGGGACAATCGAGCCAAGGGAACGATCAGGACGATATTATTTTTATCCCGTTCAGCACAGCAGAACGGAAAGTGTTCGGCACCCAATTCCTGGGCTCGGTCGGGGCGCTGTTCGCCTCGACGGAACGACCGGAGGACCTGGAGCCAGCCGCGGCCCAGATTCGTGAAACCCTTCGCACGCGGCATCGCTTGCAACCGGATCAGGACGACGACTTTACGATCAGAACGCAGGTGGATATCGGCAAGGTTCAGGAAAGCACGAGCGAGACGCTGACGGTCATGCTGTTTGCCATCGCATCCGTGTCGCTTCTTGTCGGAGGGATCGGCATCATGAACATTCTCTTGGTGTCGGTCACGGAGCGGACCAGGGAAATCGGTGTGCGGATGGCGGTGGGAGCCAAGCGGCGGCACATTGTCATACAATTTCTGATTGAAGCCGTGACGCTCAGCTTAGTCGGTGGCTGTCTGGGGATTGTCGTCGGCGTGTTGGGCGCGCGTGTGACAACCGTGATTGCCGGATGGCCGACCATCATCTCCGCTGAAACCGTAATGGCTGCTTTTGTATTCTCCATCGCCGTCGGGCTGTTCTTCGGACTATACCCGGCCAACAAGGCAGCCCGGCTCAATCCTATCGACGCGCTACGGTACGAGTAGCCGGGCGCTGCGGCGGTAGGCTCAATACACATCGATCAGGTCGTTACCTATTCGGCGAGCTCAGGACGGTGAGCCAGTTGGACCATATGTTCCAACAACGACCCGGCACCGAAGCGCTCTTTACGTTCTGCGCTTCACGAGTAGCGGGTGTTCATATGACGTCAGGCATCCAGTCAAGCGCATACGGACTGTAATCGGTATTTGCGAGATTATCGGGATGCAGCTTTGGGAGAAGGGGAAACGACGGACAGGGACACTTCGATGCGAGGATGTAATTTGTCGATGTCCTTATAGAGGTGGGTTTCGACGATCCGGTTATCGTTGACTCCCAATCCTTCACAGAGCGCATCTTGAGCAATCTTGAGGCCGCCGTCAATGTCGCGGCGCAGGGCTGACGTGAAGAAAAATCGGATGGAGAGGGCTAGTGGGCCGGATTGAAACTGAGTCATCAGTGAGGCCTGTGCAGGCGATTGAGCCAGCGCCATCCAGACCTGCTGCCCCACCTGTGTTTTATAGGCGCGCCCGGTAGAGGACAGCAGCCGGCGTCCATTCACGGTGGCGTACTGGCGATTGATGCTGGGAGGAACCGGCAGGGTCAGCGACAATCGTCCGTCGGCTACGGTTGCGTCAGCCGGCAGCTCTTGGGAGGCGCTGATAGTCTTGGATGTTTGGACTTGAGACAGGAGGACAAACCGGTCAAGAGGCCGTGAGACTGGCGGTGAAGAAACAGACGGCTGTCCTGCTGAGGGTCTATAGGAGACCGTGCGTACCGGTAGATTGGAAAGTCGTGAGCCTGAGCGACGACGGTATGATGGCATGAAGCACGTTACAAGAGATTCAGAATCTTGGCCATGTTTTGTTCGT
Source organism: Nitrospira sp. (assembly GCA_046604365.1). Classification (GTDB taxonomy): domain Bacteria; phylum Nitrospirota; class Nitrospiria; order Nitrospirales; family Nitrospiraceae; genus Nitrospira_D. The sequence goes on along the minus strand of JBJACV010000010.1, from coordinate 83,273 downwards.
AGCGATCTTCCGTGCGGGCGATATATCGCCGCCATTCGCTGGGGTTCCAGATTTCCATACGGTGATAGAGACCGACCAAAATCACTTCCTGATCGTCGTCGAGCGGCACCAGTTTTCGTAAGCGGCCGGGAATGAGGATGCGACCTGTTTTGTCGATATCCGAGGTGCCTGCTTCAGAGACGACGAAGTGCATGAAGAGACGGCTCTGATCTTCGTCCAACGACGTTTTGGTCCGTTCAAGGACTTGTTTCCATTCCTTGGCCGAATAGATGAGTAAGGACTGTTCCGGCCCCTTCAAGAACATGACGGATTGGCCATCGGCCTCGATTTGCTCGCGGATGGGCGAGGGGACGATGAAGCGTCCCTTCTCATCAACTTTGCACAAGTATTCGCCGGCAAACATCAATCAGGTCCTAGTGTAAGAAGACACGACGGTTCTGGTTCGTTGGCGAATCCATTCTTCCAGATCCGAGCGCACGAACCGCCATTCTTTTCCAAGCTTGAAAGCGGGAATCTGCCGACTCTGTAGATAGCGATACAGTGTGCGCGGGGTAATTTTCAGATAACGGCAGGTCTCCGTCGCCGTCATCAATTCGCTTTTCGGGGCGGTCCCCATAGTGCCACCAGATCTCATCGGAACGATACAGACTCATGAGGCTCCCAATAATGGGTGTATTCTAGGGATCGGCGGAGAATTGTCAAGTTAAAATACATGACAATGCCTGTCACAGATTGTCAATGCCAGCCGTTGTCTCCCCATTCCCGCCCATCTCATTCGATTCTTCCGCCTGCTCCATCATGGATTCCATATCGTCGCCGGCGTCTTCGCCAATCGCTTCACCCATTTTCTTCATGAAGCGGGCGGTGCTGTGTGGATCGTTCTCGTCAAATTCACCGAAATTGTTGAGATCTGTCAGAGATTCGAGCCGCGTTTCTTCGGACTTGGGCGCCGCGAATCGAGACAGGAGGCGGTCCACCTGCGAACTGCCGCAATGCCGGCAGCCTGCCGGTGGAGGATTGTGAAGATTCAGGACCAGGATGGAGCAACGCTTCCCGCACGCTCGGCAGAGGTATTCATAAATCGGCATAGGTCATCCTCCCATGACATCAGCCGTCATGCGAGTTCTCGCCGCAAGGACTCGATCCGGGATGTGACTCGCATCCATGGTGCGCCCCAAGGTCAGCGCAAAGACGTCGCTGGAACCCGCTTTGCGGAGGGTCTTCGCGCATTCATTCACTGTGGCGCCGGTTGTGAATACGTCGTCGATCAACAGAATGCGTTTGCCGGCAATCGATCCAGGGCGAGTGACGGCAAAGGCTCCGCGGAGATTCTTCAATCGTTCTTTTCTGGAGAGGGTGGTCTGTGCCGCCGAGGGAACGATTCGGATCAGATTGACGCAGGAGACAGGCAGGCAGAGATGGCGGCCGATCCGGTCTGCCAGCAGTAAGGATTGATTGAATTCCCGTTCGCGCAGCCGCCCGACGTGCAGCGGTACGGGCATGATAAGGTCAATGGAATCGAGCGCCGGAAGCTGGTCGATCATGAGGCGAGCCAGCGGCGTTGCCAGTGAGACTTTCCCCCGGTATTTGAACAGGCAAATGGCGTCTCGCAGAGGGGACTGATAGGGATAGAGTGTCCAGGCTCTGGTGTAGGACGGGGGGTGCGCGGCACAGGAGTGGCACAGATGCGTTGGGCTAAAAACCGTTGCAACCGGTGAGATGAAAGGGCGGTCGCATCGAGCACAGCGTGAATGGCCTGGCAGCGCGATGGTATTCCAGCAGTCGGAGCAGAAGTGCGGAATCGGATCGTCGGCCAAGGGTGCACGGCAGACCGCACACTCAGCCGGTAAGAGGAACCGGACAGCCCGGCGCATGAGTTGCGGTACCGCTTCAATCCAGGAGTGAACCATAGACGGCATCGGCGTCCCAGCGTATGACACGATGCTCTCTTTATGGTGAACAGGCCTGCTCTGTCAAGGTTGTCGCATTCTAAATGGTTGTGCTATACGAAAGCAGTCGTCGCGACAGCGGTTATTCAAATATAGTCGATATGCGGGTCTTGGAGATGCGTTCGTGGTCGTCCTGAAGGGGCTTTCCAAATCATACGTACGCGGCGGAGTCACAGTGGCCGCCTTGACCGATATCAATTTGGAAATACGGCGCGGAGAGTTCTGCGCGTTTATCGGGCCGAGCGGGTGCGGGAAAAGCACGTTGCTGAACCTCATTGCCGGGTTGGATCAGCCCACATCGGGAGACATCGTGATTGACGGGCAATCCACAGCCGGTCTGTCCAGCTCCGAGTGGACGAGAATCAGGCGCGAGACCATCGGCATCGTGTTCCAAGCCTTTCACCTGGTGCACGGGCTGACGGCGGAGGAGAATGTTGCGCTTCCGTTGCTGTTGCGCGGAGACGGCGGGCGCAGTGCAGCGATGCGGGCGGACGAGGTATTGGAGATGGTCGGGATGAGCCGGCGGCGGCATCACCGGCCGGGCGAACTGTCCGGGGGTGAACAGCAGCGCGTGGCGATTGCAAGGGCCCTGGCACATCGGCCTGCTCTCTTGCTGGCGGATGAGCCGACCGGGAATATCGATTCGCATCAGGGGGCGGATATCATGGCTCTCATTAGGAATTTGGCCAAGGCGGGCGAACAGACTGTCTTGCTGGTCACACACAGCGACCAGGCGGCCCACACGGCCGACTATGTTTGGACGATACAAGATGGGCGGCTGGTGACGCGGACCGAGCGGCCCTCCGAACTGGTGGCGCGATGACGGATCTCTCGACTACTATCGCAGGTGTTAAATTTCCCAGCTGCTTCATGAATGCCGCCGGAGCCCTCTGTGTGACACGCGATGAACTTGTGGCGTTGGGAAAGTCCGCAGCCGGCGCGATTGTCACCAAGTCGATGACGGTCGAACCGCGCCAGGGCAATCCTGAGCCGCGGTACTATGGATTTCCCGGCGGATCGATCAATTCCATGGGACTTCCCAACCTTGGATACAAGGCCTATGCCGAACTGATTCCAGAGCTGAAGCGATTTGGAAAGCCGGTCGTGGCGAGTGTGGCGGGTCTTTGCGAGGAGGACTTTCCGACTATTGCCGCTGTCATCAATGCGGCTCAGCCGGACCTCATCGAAGTGAACCTCTCGTGCCCGAACATCCCCGGTAAACCTCAAATCGGTTACGATCCGGAGTCGTCCGAGCGGGTGATCAAGCGTGTGCGCCAGATCATTACCGTTCCCATGGGATTGAAGCTGCCACCCTATTTCGATCCGGCGCATCACGAGGCGATGGGGAAAGTAATCGGACGATACGGTATCGACTTTCTCAACATGATCAATTCGGTGGGCAACGGATTGGTTGTCGATCCGGAGCGCGAAGCCGTCGTCATCAGACCAAAGGGCGGATTCGGCGGGCTGGGTGGCAGGCTCATTAAACCGGTGGCACTGGCGAATGTTCGCGCGTTCTACAAAATCTTTCAAGGCAGAATCCCGATTATCGGCACCGGCGGTGTGATGGACGGCATGGATGCGTTCGAGCATCTGTTGTGCGGCGCATCGGCGCTACAAATCGGTACGGTGTTGGTAGAGGAGGGGTTGGATGTGTTCGGCCGGCTGGACAAGGAGTTGGCTGAGATTCTGGCGCGGAAAGGGTATCGTTCAGTCGCGGAATGTCGAGGGATGATCAAAGAGCTGTAGTCGTTATCGTTTGCCGAAGCTTGCAGGCAGCAATCCATGACGCAGGGATTGGCGCAGAAGTTGGGCGACGTTGCGGGCGTTCAGCCGCCGCATCAGATTGAAGCGGTGCACTTCGACCGTACGGACGCTGATCTTCAGCGAAACGGCGATCTCGCGGTTGGTGTGCCCCATCGCTACCATCTTGAGGATTTGCGATTGCCGGGGAGTAATCTGGGAAGCCTGTTTCCGTCCGCTTTCTGCCGGTTCGAAGGTGAGTGCGGTATTGCCTCGACTGTGTGCCACCGTAGGTGCCTCCTGAAATCGTGAGGCAAGTCTAGCAAAGGATCGTACATGTGTAAACGAAACGGCCGATCTTCGCACGGGCTTTTGGGGTTGTTTTCTCGGATTGTGACGGGTGGTTGCTTCCAGGATCTCTCCTGTTCGTCCGGTGTCACTGGTTCCTGATGCCCTCCGTTATCAAAGTCTTCCTGCTGATCGTTTCTGCCCATGTGACTCAATGGCCGCTGCGCACGCTGTTGACCGTCATCGGGGTCGCCCTTGGCGTCTCAGCCTCTGTGGCGGTGCGGACGGCTAACGTCGATGTGCTTCGTTCGTTCGAGCAGGCCGTGTTGACGGTGGCAGGTCCGACAACCCTGGAAATTTCAGGCGGTGAATTAGGGCTGGATGAACGGCTCATTACGGCTGCGCGCCGTGTGTCAGGTGTCACATCGGCTTCTCCGGTGATTCTTCAAACGGCAGTGCGGATCGACGCTGACGGGCGCAGTCAGGCCGTGCAGGTGCTTGGCTTGGATATTTTCGCCGAGGCTGACTCACGCGGGTTTCGGCTCACCCGGCAACCGACGGAACGCCGGTTGGATGCGGTACTCGATCCAAACACGGTGTTGTTGGGATGGAAGCTGGCGGCCGAGTGGAATCTATCGGTGGGCGATAGGGTCTCTTTGCAGATCGGCCCCGGTCCTATCCTGTGCCTGGTGTCAGGTATTTTAGAAGATAGCTCCGATCGAACGTCATCCTGGGATCATCTCGCGGTGATGGATATTGCGGCGGCCCAGATTACGTTCGGGATGGTCGGGCGGCTGGATCGGATCGATCTGGTAACGGATGTGACAAAACCGGTTGAAGAGGTGGCGCAGAATCTGCGCGAAGTTATGCCGCCTCACGTCATCATTGAACGTCCGTCGAGTCGGACGAAACAAGTAGAGCAAATGGTGCGGGCATTTCGTCTGAATTTGACGGTGTTGAGTTGGGTGGGACTGCTGGTCGGCATGTTTCTGATTTACAACACGATGGCATTTGCCGTAGCCAGGCGGCGCCGGGAGATCGGGATTTATCGGGCCATCGGCATGACTCAATCACGCGTGGCCGGCCTCTTCCTGGCCGAGGCCGGCCTGTTCGGATTGGCGGGTGGAATCGTCGGAAGCGTTGCCGGCTTGATACTGGCTCAGAAACTGATCGCGTTGTTGAGCCGGACGATTTCGGACCTCTACGTTCCGGTCGCGGCCGAGGCCGGCCGGTTCTTCGAAGCCGGCTGGTTCTGGAAGATTTCTTTGGAAGGGGTCGTGATCGGAGTCGTGGTGTCCATGATCGGCGCCATCGGGCCGAGCGGAGACGCGAGTCGAACGGCACCTGCGCGCGCCTTGGCCCCCGGCGATTACGAAGCAGGCCGGCAGCTTCGGGCCGGTACGCTGGGGGCAGTTGGGCTCGTGTTGCTCGCGATCGCCGGAGGGTTGAGTCTGACCGAGCCCATAGGAGGCATTCCGGTGCTGGGCTACTTGTCCACCCTCTGTGTGCTGGCAGGACTCTCGTGTCTTGCTCCGGTTTGCATCGTCGGGTGGCGGAGCCGCCGGAAGGAACGCGGCGCATCGGGAACGCGGGGCGTCATCAGGGAGATCGCGGTCGATCATGCGTCACGCAATCCCGGGCGTAACGGAGTCACGGTGTCCGCCTTGATGGTCGGGCTCGCAATCATGATCGGCGTGCTCGTCATGGTACGCAGTTTCCGGCATACGGTAGAGGTGTGGGTGGCTGATACGGTATTGTCCGATGTGATTGTGGCGCCGTCGCTATGGTTGCGAGGCACAGAAGCAGGAAGTATTGGACGGAGTCTTCCGCCGTCCTGGCTGCAGGCGTTGTCGGGGATTCCCGGTGTGGAAGCGGTGGATACGTACCGCGATGTCCGCATCACCGTGGATGGTCGGCGCGTCGCGATCGTCTCGCGTGACTTGCGGCTGCATGCGCAACGGAGCCGGTATCTTCTGCGGAAAGGTGACTCCTCCGAGCAACTCAATCGCGCGGCGGATATCGGTGGTGTGCTGATCTCTGAAGTGTTGGCGGATCGGCTGGGGGTTGAGGAGGGCTCGTTGCTGGAGGTCACGACTCCGGAAGGCATCAAAAAGTTTCCGGTCGTCGCAGTGTTTTACGACTATTCGACCGACGGAGGAAAGCTCGTGATAGACCGCACTCTATATCAGTCGCTTTGGCACGACGAACTGGTCACGGTCTTTCCGGTCTATCTTGCGGCGGGAGCGGATGCAGACCAGGTGCGGAAAACAATCATCGAGAAACTGGGCGAGGCTAATAGCGGCAGGCTCCCCCCGTTGGTTATCAGCAACACCGAACTACGAACGGAGATCCTGGAGATCTTCGACCGGACATTTCTGATGACCTATGTGCTGGAAGCCATCGCGATCATCATCGCCATGCTCGGCATCGTCAATACCTTGGTCACGTCGGTGCTGGAGCGGCGCAGGGAGTTTGCCACATTACGGGCCATCGGCGGCAGCGCCCGACAGATCCAGGAGTTGGTGCTGTGGGAAGCTGCGTACCTGGGCCTGGTGGGGATCGGCTTGGGAGTGATCGGCGGCGGAGCGCTCTCGTTCCTGCTCGTTTCAGTGATCAACAAACAGTCGTTCGGGTGGACGATTCAAATGATCGTGCCCATCGGTCCCCTCATTCAAGCCGTCGGCCTCGCCGCGGCTGCAACACTCGTGGCCGGGTACTTTCCTGCCCGCTGGGCCGCCCGTCAGCCGGTGGCAGAGGGGCTGAGAGAGGAGTGAGCTTGCTCATAGTCTCGATGCTCGAACGCGGTCGGAGACGGAAGGATGCGGGTTTACTTTCCGCTACGCGAGTGGTCTAGGGATTTGACCATCTTGATGATACGGGCCCGGCTTTCATCGGAAATCTCAGTGAATTGAACCCCCATTCCAGGATAGAGCACATGGCGCTGTTCCTCGGCCCTGACCCAGGCGACTTGCCCTTGCGCGCAGATCGGGTTGGCCGGATCATCAGGGAGGGCGAGTTCAAGTGTGAGTATGGTACCTATTTGAGGGGGGCTCGATGTCTCAATGAAAATTCCCCCTCCACCGATCTCGCAGGTGACGCCCGCGGAGTTTTTACTGCCCGGCATCGTATAGCGCAATGTGGCGGCGAGCGGGCTGCGGGAGTAATTGCGAGGCGGTCGCTGAGGTTTGGTCGTTCTGCTTGAGTTGTGAATGAAATCGATCACGGCGTCCCAGGACACTGTTCCGAGCGGCTCGTCATCCTGGCCGATCAAAGTCATAGTTTCCACTGCGTTGTCCAGGTGCAACGACTTCCCGTTGTGTCTCGCCGAAACCTTCACGGGCAAATTGAGCATGGCTCTTCCTTTCAGTAGAGAACCCAAACCTGATCGTGTTGCTTCTGGGGGTAATGCCGCCTAGTTCCTCGTGAGATCTTTGCACGGAGCATAAAAAACTGCGCCTTCGTCCGAAGGATATGCGACTCCAATAGAAAAATTGACATCTTTTAGAACAAGACAGCACGCGATGCCACGCCAAGCATGAAACTGATAAAAAGGGTCTGCTTTACCGGAAGAGATTGTCTCGTTGCCAAGAGCCATAAGAACGTCTCTGGGGCGAGTTGGCGTTGTGTGGTGGCGGTGCCCCGGATTGAACGGGGGACCCGCGGCTTATGAGTCCGCTGCTCTACCAACTGAGCTACACCGCCACGGTGTTGAATTGCCGATAAGTCGGCACGGATGATAGCCGAAGACCGAGGCCGGTGTCTACCGACTGCCTATCAGAAAGTTGCGAGTTTCTGGTTCTGGTTTCGTATTTTCAGAAAACATGGAGATCGAAACCCGTAACTCGCAACGCGTCTTCCAGCTTGCCGTCCTGCAGGATGCGGGTGAACCGATAAAACTGCTATTGTCTGGATCGTCAATAGAGAGGACTCGATATGTCGATTGGGAACGGGAGAGCAGTGGTCATCACCGGCGCGTCTACGGGAATCGGCGCAGCCTGCGCGGTTCATCTGGACCGCGTAGGCTTTGTGGTATTTGCAGGTGTTCGAAAAATTGAGGATGGCGAGGCGCTGCAACGGCGAGGGGGAACGAACCGGTTGATCCCTCTCATCCTCGATGTGACGGATGACGCGTCGATCCAACAATCCCGCGCGATCGTTGCAGAGCACGTCGGCACCGGCGGATTGTTCGGTCTCATCAATAATGCCGGTATTGCGGTGGTAGGTCCGCTGGAGGCGGTGCCGATTCCTGATCTGCGCCGGCAGTTGGAGGTCAATCTGATCGGCCAGGTGGCGGTCACGCAGACATTTCTCCCGCTCATACGGCTGGCCCGAGGACGTATTGTGAATATGGGTTCGATAGCAGGCCGCGCGGCGATGCCTCTGATGGGTCCCTATTCGGCGTCGAAGTTTGCCCTCGAAGCGATCACCGATGCGTTGCGATTGGAAGTCCAACAATGGGGGATCGAGGTGTCGATCGTAGAGCCGGGCGCGATTGCGACGCCGATCTGGGATAAGTCGGGCAAGGGCGCGACAGACCTGGAGGCTGCCACTACGCCTGAACTGCGAATGTTATATGCAGATGTGATTGCAGGGGTGAGGAAAGTTGTCGCGGAGGCAGCCACACGGGCCATTACTCCCGATGTCGTGGCGCAGGCTGTAGAACATGCATTGACGGCAGCACGTCCGAAGACGCGGTATCTTGTGGGGGCCGATGCGAAATTCCGTGCGCTGATGGTAAAGCTCCTGCCTGATCGGGTTGCCGACACAGTGCTCACATGGGTGCTCAAGCTTCCACGATAGTGATCAGCGTGAATGGGGCGATGTCGTAGGAATTTGGGTGAAAGAATGGTTCCTGACACGGTTGTCTTTCTCCCGATGTTGACCGGTGACTCGATTGTTCTGAGTAAAGGGGATGAATATGGATGCAAGTTTTTGGCGCCAACGGTGGGAAAAGAACGAAATCGGGTTCCACGAAAGTAAAGCGAACCCACTCCTGGTCACACACTTCCACGAACTGTCGGTCGCCAAAGGCCGCCGGGTTTTTGTTCCCTTATGCGGAAAGACGCTGGATATCTCGTGGCTGCTGTCCCGTGGCTATCGCGTGGCTGGAGCCGAGTTGAGTCAACTCGCCATTGAGCAGTTGTTCATGGAGCTGGGCATGCAGCCGGATATCGAGACCGTGGGAAGCATCGAGCGGTGGAGCGCGAACAATCTCGACATCTTTGTCGGCGACATCTTTGCGGCGTCTCGACTGATACTCGGCCAGGTCGATGCCGTCTATGACCGGGCTGCCTTGGTTGCGTTGCCCGAAGCCATGCGGAAACGATATACCACGCACCTCATGGAAATAACCGGTAAGGCGCCGCAGCTCCTGGTTAGCTACGAGTATGATCAGAGCCTTATGGAGGGACCTCCGTTTTCCGTCAGCAACGAGGAAGTTCGCCGGCACTACGCATCCACGTACGCGCTTACCCTCGTTGCCGGCGCGGAGGTGCCAGGTGGGCTGAAGGGGAAAGCACCGGCGAAAGAAAATGTCTGGCTGTTAAAGCGGCCGTGAAAAGCCACTCGCGCCGCGTGATGAATGTTCCAGGCTGTTCCGCCTCACCGGTAGGCCTCTCCTCGAAAGGCGTGACGGCGGCTGGGGTGTCGAAGATCGAGATATGGCGTACGTGGAAATTCGGACTGACACCGTTTTTCTCCATCCGCATCAGAATATCCAGCCTGACCAATATTGACACTGCTTTGCCGACTGATTAGTCTTGGCGACCATTTCACTTGCAAGACCGTTTATTGGCCTAGAAGGAATCCCATGGGAAGTACCAATAAGATACTCCTTGCCGTCGAAGACTCTGAGGCGTCCATGAAGGCTGTTGCCTATGTGGCTGAGATTGTACGGGGGCGTGAGGGGATCCACATCTGTCTGTTCCATGCACTCCCTCCAATTCCACCACGACTCTTGGAGTACGGAGGAACGGAAGACCCTCAAAAGGAGCATATGCTCCATACGGAGCTCAAATCCGCACAGACGGAATGGATTGAGAAGGCAAAGGACGCAGTCCAGCCCGCGATGACACGCGCACAGGCTATTCTCGAGGATCACGGCGTGTCTCAAAGCCAAATCAGCACGCACTTTTCTCACACGATCCATAAGCTGGATATCGTGCAGGAAATCCTCAATGCCGCCAAGCAGTCTGAGTGTGGAACCGTAGTAGTGGGCCGGCATAGACTCCCCTGGGTACAGGATCTTTTCCATCACCACACGGGAGAAGGACTTGTGGAGCAGGCCCACGAGTTTACTGTGTGGGTGGTCGGGTAAGCCGTATCCCCCTCAGACTGACTCACCGGCTAACATCCGCACGACCATGCACGGGAAAATGGTTCCGGACTCCGGCGTATTCGCGCGACAGGCGCAGGGGCCGCGCGCGGGGAAAAGCGGCCGCTCTTCGACCGGCTTCCCTCGACATGCTCGGGACAGGTGCTTCGACGAGCTCAGCACAGGCAGGGCAGGTAGCTCCACCATGCTTCCTACAGGGAGGTCGTGGAGGCTGCTGGAAGGCGCCGGATGGCTAGACCGAATCTTGTAGAGGCTGCTAAAAAAAATTGCCGCTCCCTGTTTTTCTCTCTGGCTCGACGAGGCTCGCCACAAGCAGGGGGGTGGTGGTAACATACACATTCTCAAAAGACGGATGGTTATTTCTGATGGTCAACGGAGGTCTTTTCACTTCTCTTGGGAAAGGGAGAAAGCCGATGAGACGATCTACGACACAACGAGCTGTTACGCTGGCCGGAGTTCTAGCCGTAGTCGCCACCACCGTGCTGCCTCTGCAACCGGTATTCGGAGGAGGGGGCGGGGCGCGGCGTGATATTCTGCGTCAAGAAGCGCAGAACCGCACGGACGCCCTCGATCACGCGACAGAAGCGGTGGACCATAGCAAACAGGGTCACATAGCGGAACTCGTGGCGCATGCGGAAGCCGCGCTGCAACATGCCCTGAATGGTGGCAAGGATCGCCCGCATGTGGACGAAGGGATCGCACATCTGAAAGCAGCCATTGAGCATGGGAAAGCGGGCCATGCTGATGTAGCCACAAAACACGCAGAAACCGCTGTCATGCACCTGTCTCAGGAAAGGTGAGATAGCAAGATAACATCACTCCGCAATTCTCAGCTTACCGCGGCACATCCAATTTATGACTCCCGACCCCTTTTCTTTCCCGTGAAGGCAATGTTGGACAGGCTGCTAGCGCAGGAATACCAGGCTTTCTCCTCTCTCAGTGAGGCGGAATTTGTAGCTCGCTAGGGCGCGCGTTACCGCCTCAGTGCAGCCTGGTTTGAAGCGGTCGTGCAATTCCACGATCAGGGCGCGCGTTCGCGCGATCCATCTACCAGCGGTCTCGTCTTCGAAGAGTTCTTTCTCCGCTCCCTCGACATCCAATTTCAGTACATCAATCGATTCGATGCCGGCTTGGTCCAACAGCTCCGGAATTGAAATCGTCGCAACCCCCTCTGGCACTGTTTGGTCGCTGGTTTCCCGCACGAAAAACGCGTCCGTGTTCCCTGATGAGTTTTCAAGGTTCAGGCAAGTGTGCCTCGGCCACAAGGCATGTTTGAAACAGCGGATGTTCGGATAGGCTTCCGTGTTAGCGGTCAATAGGCGGAAGTTCTGTGGCTCCGGTTCCACGGCCAGCACGAGGGCATCCGGAAAACGGTGCGCGAAGTAGACCGATGCATAGCCAACATTCGCGCCTCCATCAACGATGAGCCGAGGGGCAAAGTCCAGGTCGATATCGTATTCTCCCTCCAAGAACACCTTTTGAAATGTCGCACGGTCCGATGTGCCGCCTCGGAGCGCAAGACTACCGCGGAGTCCCGGGACATTGAGCCGCAGTTCTTGTCGCTGGTACTTCGCTCTGGCGTAGACCGCCGGGCCTCCAAAGATTCCGAACATACGCATATATTGGTTGAGATGCGGTGCCATATACCTGGAGCTCCAATAGTTAATTGAGGTCACCTATGAAACCGGGATGTGACGTATGCTCAAAGGACAACACAAAGGGGGTTAGGAGTTTATGTTGATGAGCCTTTTGGGCGTTGTGAGGCCCTACGGTCGCTTCTAAGCAAGGAGATTGGGTCTCTTGTCTATGTCCGCGCTGCCTATGGTCCGGACAGTTTCTTGGGACGTTTCGCTCCAAGGGCAAGTTTGAGCGCAGTTTCAAGTCGCATAACACGGCCGGTCAGGTCTTCGATGTGGTGTTGCTTGGCGACAGTGGCGGTGAGTTGTTCGACTTTATCGGCCATCGGATCGTTCTGGCAAATGCGTCCAAGACTCGTTCGGTGAGGCCCATGATCGATGCCCTCTGTGAGATTTCGTCAGGGCTTGGATGCGAGCTTCCGATTGTGCGACCAATGCCAAAGTTCGATCGATCGACTGGATGGCTCGTTGCGTGGCCTTCGTGATTTGTTTGGCGAACTGATCCAGGGCGGCGTCATCTTCTGCAGGAGAAAATCGTTCTCCTCCCTGACGAAGTAACTCCCCCATGGTGAGGTTCGCGGCTTTGGCCTTGCGGGCCAGGCGGCGTTTCTGAGCCGGGCGCATCAACACAGGGACTTGCACATTGGCCTTGGGCATTTGCGATTTCTCAGAGAATAAATATAGGTCATGTATATCAGAGGTGTGCGCGAGAGGTCGAGTGTAGTCTGCGTTGTCGGGTCCACCGCACCCTCCAGCTCTAGCGGCCATAGCCAAGTGCATTGGCTGGAAGAAGAATGGTGTCAGGAACCATTGATTACGCAGGAAGTAACAGCTCCGACTACGTGCAAACGATCAGTCTCGATGGAGCGATGCCACAGAGACTTGAGTGAAAGAATGGTTCCTAACACCTTTAACTTTCCCATTCCTCTTCATGCTCTTCGTCGTACCACTTTTCGCGATAGATCGGGCAGAGGCCTTTCGAGCGGAGAAAGTCGGTCACGTCCTTAATCATGCCGCCGTTTCCGCAGAGATATACCGCGAGCTTGTCCACTGTCGCGACGCGCTCCTGCACCAGAGCGGTGACGCGGCCGGTCGGACCGGTCCATCCCGGATCCGGACGAGACAATGTGATGGTACTGTGAAACATGGGATGCCGGGCAGCCAGTTCGTGCAGCTCTGCTTGATAGTACAGATCCCGCTGAGCTCGGAGACCCCAGAGCAAGGACACGACCTGCGGGGTGCCTTTGGGTAACAGGGTATGGAGCATAGACCGGAGCGGGGCAATCCCCGTGCCGGTTGCGACAAACAGGAGATTGCGTGACGCATCGTCGCTCAGACGAAAGTTTCCCGCAGGTCCTTTAAAGTGAACTTGATCGCCGGGTTTGAGACCAAAAAGAAATGTCGAGCCGGGTCCGTGGTCCACGCGGTTGAAGACCAATGTCAGGAGGCCCCGTTGACTGGGCGGCGAAGCAATCGAATAGGCGCGTGTGATCGGATGCGGCCTCCCTTCGATGGGAATCTCAAAAGAAATGAATTGCCCCGGCTGGAAGTCTAGTGTCGCAGGCGAGATCAATCGCAAGTCAAGCTCACGGACATCATGTGTGAGATCATGCACTCTGGCGACCTCGGCGGCGTTTGTCTGCATCCTTGAGCCCCCCTCTATTCGGACAGAGTTCGCTACGGACTCTTGATATCTTATCTGAGCCCTTGAACACGAAAATAGACTGTCAAGGGGCAGGCTAGATTTCTCATGAACACCGTGAGAAAACAAACGGGACATTCTACTTTTTCGAAGTGGGTGGGTCTATGGCGTGATTGGAAGGGGCGGTTGGAGGGCGTGGCGGCGACTGGGAGTGTCGGGTGACTTGACGAGACTCGCCAGAGGCAGGAGGGGGTGATACAATGCCACCTCCTAAAGACGGACGGTGCTTTCTGTTGGTCTATGGAGGGCTTTTCACTTCTCTTGGGAAAGGGAACATGCCGATGAAACGATCTACAACGCAACCGGCAGTCATACTGGCCGGAGTCCTAGCCGTGGTCGCCACCACTGTGTTGCCTGTACAACCGATCTTCGGAGCAGGGGGTGGGGCACGGTTTAACGTTGTGCGTCTCGAAGAGCAGAACCGTAAAGACGCCATCGATCACGCGACAGAAGCGGTGGACCATAGCAAACAGGGTCACATAGAGGAACTCGTGGCACATGCGGAAGCCGCACGGCAGTATGCCCTGAATATAGGCAAGGATTATCCGCATGTGGACGAAGGGATCACGCATCTGAATGCTGCTATTGAGCATGGGAAAGCGGGCCATGCCGACGTAGCTGCGAAACACGCAGAAACCGCTATCATGCACCTGTCTCAGGATAGAAAGTTCAGATAGCAAGACATAGAAGGGTGGGTGGGATAAAGAGTAGCGATTCTCTGTTATCTGACTGGACCGTCACAGACGCTCAGGAAACGGCCAGAGGAGTGGCGGCGGGTGGGGGTGTTGGGCGTAAGAAATGGTGTCAGAAACCATTGATTACGCAGGAAGCGACAGCTCCGACTACGCGCAAACGATCAGCCTCGATGAAGCGATGTCACAGGGACTTGGGTGAAAGAATGGTTCCTGACACCTTTTTCTTGTCCGGGAGAGCAGAAATGGTGTCAGGAACCATCGATTACGCAGGAAGCGCCAGCTACGACTGTCCGCAAAGGATCAGCCTCGATGGAGCGATGCCATAGGGACTTGAGTGAAAGAATGGTTCCTGACACCTTTATCTTTTCCCACCTTTATCTTTTTCTCAAATTTCAGGTGGCTTTCCTTGTGATCGTGAATATGTTGAAGAAATAAATGAGCATGCGACATAGACGTATTCAAGGCCTGTGGATTTACGGATTGTCCATGGTGCTCCCGTCTCAGGATCAATTCCATGGTCAGCAGCATTTCTTACGTGCCCTAAGTATTTACCAACATTAATTAATTTCTTGGGTAGTTTATTGGCTTGCTGAAACTTATCAAGTTTCGCATTTATGCCTGTTGCTCCAGTAAGGAGGATAGGGGGAGATAAATGACTGGCTAGGTTGTCTAAATAGGATTCAATGGCATTCCCGGCTACTAATACGGCGCCTCGTGGGTCTGCTTGAGCCGCACGCAGGAGCCCATCTGACAAAGGAAGGATCACATCATTTCTCGATGCGAATGAGGCAGCATCTTGTCCGAGTTGTTCCCTGATCCTATGTTCCGCTTGCGTTGCATCGCTGCATGCTTGGGACATGCTTTGAAGGGTATTGTCCATTGACGTTTCTGCCGATTTGTAACGACCGCCACCTTCTGTTACGAGTGCATGGCTGTAGGTCCCCAAGCTGATCAGAGTATCCTTTATCTCTTCCCTATGGGCATCAAGACTTAGTGCCGCCTTCGTCTGTTGAGCGGCAGTTGAAACAGAACCTGTTGCAACCAATCGCTCTCTGAACACCAAAAAAGGTGTGAAGGATTCTAGGACTAACCGCAAGACGGCAGCCTTATGAGATTGATTTGGAGTTACTAGCAATCTACACAAAAAACTTTCAACTGAGTACTTGCCACTATCATGCGCTAGAAGCTTGAGCTCTACAGCAAGTTTAAGGCCTGCTTCCGCTTGAGTTCTTGTCAGATCGGAAAACTCTGCGACGAAATCTGGCTTGGCAGGGTTCCCGTTAACAACTACCGCTTCAACTACGGAAACGACTTGTTCAGCTGTTGCGGGATAGAAAGGGGTTGGCATTCAAAGTGCTCCTAGGCGTCACCGTTGTGCGTGGTCTGGGAGTCTTCTTTAGCCAATTCCTTCATCAGGCCTCGTAATTTAGGGGCCAGATTTCCAATGTCATCAACAGAGCACTGCAACTGTATTTGAAACTGAATAGTAAAAGGAATGCCACTTGCTGAGAGAGGAAAAGATTGGCTTGGTAGGGGTGGCCTAGTTGGGCTCTGGCTGGCCTGAGCGGAGGTGAATTTTTCTTCGGCAGACGAGATCTCGGTTGTTGAAGATATAACAACTTCAGTCATTGCGATGAGCTTTCCGTCTTCTTCTTTCAAGAATGCTGCTGCCCGCAAAATGTCTATCACTGCGGTGGCTCCGGCCATTATTCCAGGGCTCTTTGGCTGTCCAGCTGAATATGCTATGTGAGACTGAAGAGTCCCTGTATCCATCCCTTTTCTGATTCTTACTGCTGCAAGCACCTTTTCCAAGAAATCGTTCCCCAGAACTATTTCTCTCCAGTATTTGGTAATTTCATCAGGCATATCATGCTCTAACGCTCGTGCCAATAAAAGTCCACGCTCTGTTATGGTTTTCTTCTTCCCTCCCTGAATAATGCCTACACCAACAAGAAAGGCATTGTTGCGACTGACAATCGTTGGATGAAGACTCGTAACTTTGCTGATATCATCAGGAACTGTTTCTGTACTGTGAACGCCATATCCCTTTATTATTTTGACTAGTTCGCCGTATGATGATTGGGGAAGACGAAAAGATTCCTCAGTCATGGGAGATCTCCTTGTTCCGGGAATTTAAGCAGAACCGTATGATATGCATCTGTATTCTGGGAGTGAGGGAGAGTTCCGAAGATTTAACTGTATAAGTGACAAATCGGGTAATTCCTACGCCGAATGGATTCCGAAATCAATACTGTTAAGGGTGTAACCCCTAAGACAGGCTCGAAAATATAGACATTATTTCTTTGCTTGGATATTGGCAGCTGGAAGAGGCACAGCCCAAGAATGTCGCGAATCTGCTTACCTCTAGACGCCCTTGACCCCCGTTCTTTCGCCCCCTACAATATCGATTCCGAATCGTAACCCATTGGGTTTCTTGTCAGTTTGGGCCAGCATTCGAGAAGGACTAGGCCGGCGTGAAGATCGAATTCTCCAAGGGTGAACGGGCCTCCAGCAGGATGCTGAAAACAACCTCTCGCGTCGTTCTCGGTTCGCCATCATCCTCAACGTACCCCAGAGGGTACGCCTCCGGTGCTGGCTTGCCTGCGGCCTTGCGAGACGCTGTTTTGAGCATCCTGGATTAGGGAAGGGCTAGCTCTCGATGAAGATAGAGTATTCGAAGGGTGAGAAAGCTTCAAAAGAGCTCATCCTATTGAATCGCCAACAGCTCGAAGCTTCCGGCGGACAGAAGATGAAGGTCATGCTGATCTTCCCGCCTGACTGGTTTCCTTCCGAACCCTATTTGAGCCTTCCCTCCCTCACCGCCGTCCTCCGGCAGGCCGGCCATACCGTGATTCAAAAAGACATCAACCTTGAGATGTGGGACTGGTACTTCAGCGAGGACTTTTTGAAGAGAGTTCTGCGCAAGGTACCGCAGCAGTTGGACCGGCTGCGGAAGCTCTCGAAGAAGCGGGATCTCGACGCCAATGAGATGGATTTGCAGCTGGCGCTCTGCGACGTGACCCGCCAGAAGATCGACGAATTGATCAAGAAGGCGGAGCAGGCCAAGCGGATTATCAGAGGAGAAGAGTTCTATAATATCGATCAGTTAGAGTGGGCCATTCAAGTCTTTCGAGAAGTTACTGCGGTCATCTCGATGGTCTATGCTCCGGCGCGGATTTGCATGCCGCCGATGGAGACGAATCTCTCGTACAAGGTCTTCGTCTCGTCCGAGATTATGGACGCGGTGAACGACATCCAGGTCAATATCTACCGGGATGTGTTCGAGCATCTTGTGAAGCCGGTGATCGAGAAAGAGCAGCCGGACGTGATCGGCATCTCGATCGTCCTCCAGCAGCAGATGTTCTCCACCATGACCTTCTGCGCTCTCATCAAGCAGCACTTCCCCCATATCCATGTGACGATCGGCGGCAATACGGTGACGCGCCTGCGCGATGTGCTGCCCCAGTCGCCTCTGTTTCAGTACTTTGACAGCGCTGTGGTCTATGAAGGGGAGACGGCCTTTGTGCAATTGGTTTCGGCAGTGGGGGCGAAGCGGAGTTTGGCAGAGGTGCCCAATACCATCTATAAGGACGAGGCCGGCATCCACGCCTCCGCGATCAGCTTCGCGGAAGATATGCATGCGCTCCCGCCGCCGGATTTCGACGGCCTGCCGCTGGACAAGTACTTTGTCCCGACGAAGATCCTACCCTATCTGGCGACCCGTGGCTGCTACTGGGGCCGCTGCGAGTTCTGCGACCATGGCGAGGGCTATACGGCCGGTTACCGATCGAAGACCATTCAAGAGGCCCTGGAAGAGATTCAATATCTGCGTGACAAGTATGGCGCGAAGCATTTCCATTTCACGGACGAGTCCTATCCGCCGGCGCTGTTTCGCAAGCTCACGCGCGGGTTGATCGACAGTAAGATGGACATCGTCTGGACGACCCATATGCGGTTTGAGAAGAGCTTGCTGGATCAGACGGTGTGGCAGGATGCGAAGGAATCGGGGTGCAAGTATCTCCACTTCGGTTATGAGTCTGGCGTCGAGCGAGTTCTGCAGCTGATGGATAAGGCGACCACGACCGAGATCATGACGAAGCATTTGCAGCTCACGGCCGATGCAGGCATTTGGAACCACTGCATGGGCTTCTTCGGCTTTCCCGGCGAGACCAAGGAAGAGGCCTGGCAATCGGTGCAATTTCTTGAGGCAAACAAGGACCATGTGCATTCCTTGGGCTTCGGTACCTTCGACCTGGGCCGGCATAACCCGGTCGCCAAGCATCCGGAGAAGTGGGGGGTGACCGCCTACAAGAATCCCGAATGGGACTTGGCGCTCGACTACTATTACACAGTGAAACATGGGATGAGCATTGAAGAGGCGGAGCGGGTGTTCGAGCAATTCGAACGGAACCACAATCCCGGCTGGGATTTGCGCCTGTACATCCGGGAATATATCTTTCTCTATATTTCAAGATTTGGTTTAGGCAAGATCCAGGATCTACAGTATCAAGCGGCAAAAATATCCGGAGTGACGCACACGTTGGCGGGGAAAATGTAATGGGGGCCGTAAGGGGTAAGGGGTGAGGCGTGAGGGGCGAGGATGTAATCCTGGGGTTACGCCTGACGCCTTACGTTTCACGCCTAACAAAGAACAAACATGAGCGCGAGTGGACTTGTACAAATTGACGGCCTGGCTCCGATCAAGAAAGAAGATCGGAAGAAGTCCAAGGTCATGTTGTTGTTCCCGCCTGAGTGGGTGCCGACAGCGCCCTATCTCGCCCTGCCTTCCTTGACTGCTGTGTTGCGGGAAGCCGGCCATACCGTCATCCAGCGCGATATCAACATCGGGATGTGGGATCACTTCTTCAGTATGGAGTTCCTGATCTGGGTGAAGGCCCGGTTGGGTATGCAGCTTAAGGCGCTACAAGACAAAGAGAAGGCGGGAGCTCTGACTGAACGTGATGCGGGGCAAAAAGCCGTGGTTGAGCAGGCCTATGATGTCGATGTGTTCGATCTCGCGGAACGGGCGGAAGATGCCAAGCTGATCGTGCGCGGCGAACGGTTCTATGAGGCAGAGATCCTGGAGGGGGCGCTCAATACCTTTCGTGAGGCCATGGCCTATATCTCCGCTGCGTACTATCCTGCCTCGCTTGTCTTCTATCCAATGGAAAGCAACTTAGGCTATCGCCCCGGTGTTTCGAAAGAAGTGTTTGCCTGTTTAGAAGATGAGCAGGTGAACGTCTATCGGGATCTCTGCAATCAGCTGGTCATGCCGGAGGTGGCGAGAGAACAGCCGGATGTGATCGGGATTTCCATCGGGACGCAGATGCAGTTTTTAGCGGGTCTGACCTTCGCGAAGATGATCAAAGACACGTTCCCGAAGATCCATGTGGTGGTGGGCGGCAACGTCATCACGCGCCTTCAAGAAGATCTCGTGAATCACGAGCGGTTCTTCACGGAAGTCTTTGATTCGGCAATTCTTTATGAAGGAGAGCATGCGCTCCTGTGGCTCATTGAATCCTTGAACGGACAGCGACCGATCGCCACCGTGCCGAACTTAATTTATCGTGATGACGCAGGTCTTCACCGGAATGCCGAAGTCTATACCGAGAAGACGGCCGCGTTGCCTTTGCCGGACTTTGAGGGGATGCCGCTGGATCGCTATTTCGTTCCAGAACTGATCATTCCCTACCTGGCGACGCGCGGCTGCTATTGGGGGCGTTGCACATTCTGCGACCATGGCCAGGGGTATTTCGACCAGTATCGGGGGATGCCGGTCCAGCTGGTGGTCGAACAGATCAAGGCGCTGCGCGATAAGTATCGCTGCCGGCACTTCCTCTTTTCCGACGAATCCTATCCGCCGGCGCTGTTCAAGAAAGTGTCACAACTGCTGATCGATCAGGACGTCGGGATCAAGTGGACGACGCTGATCCGGTTCGAGGAGACGCTTCAAGACCAGGCCACCTGGGATCTCGCAGCCAAGGCCGGCTGCTGTACGCTCTATTACGGCATGGAATCCGCGAACGAGCGCGTGTTGAATCTTATGGACAAGCACGCGACGAAGCACGTGATCCGGCGTAATCTTCAGATGGCGGCGCAGGCCGGGATCTGGAACCATGTGATGGCCTTCTACGGATTCCCGGGTGAGACCTTCGACGAAGCGATGGAAACGCGGCAGTTCGTCCTTGAAAACCAGCCGGTGATTCACTCACTGGAGCTGTTCTATTTCGTGGCCTACCGCCACACGCCGATGGTGCGCCGTCCGGAGCAATTCGGCATTACGATTCACAAACAGGAAGAGTACGATCTCCCGCTGGATTACTATTACACGCTGAACGACCCCAGCACCCTCTCGTGCCTCGATGCGATGCAGCTCTGCGAAGAGTTCTACAAGAACGATTTTCACCCCTGGGCGGTGCGCGTCAACTCGCGCGAACATGTGTTCCTCTATATCTCGAAGTTCGGCACCAACCGGTTGCCGCAAATCTATGCGCAGCAGACTCAGCCGGTCGGATCGCCGGAAGGCGTGTCAGGCTTGATCACCTGGCCGGTAGCTCGTCCGGAAGGCGATGAAGGGATGAGCCGGGTGACGAGTCACGATGTGACGTGAAGCGTCATTCGTGAAGCGTGAAGCGCGGGATTGGCCTGTTCTGCGAGATACGAGATGCGAGATACGTTTACGGGGTCTCATCATCGGGGACGAGAACAGCCGAGAGCAGTGCGTGTGAGGCTTCGACGAGCTTGGTCATCTCTTCGGCCTTCTTGTAGGCCGTCATATATTGCGTTGGATTGTTCGTGAGGTTGGCGTAGCGGGCCGGGTTCCAGTTGTAGAGTTGGACCCGTTTAGCCCGATCGAGCGCGTCGGAGGTGACGGGGAGTGTCAGCCCCAGGATTTCGAGCGCACGGACAATTTCTTCAGGGACGGCGTCGTCGGTCATGCCCAAGTGTGACAAAGCCGCGCGAGATCTGTCAAATCATGCCAGTGATTTTCCATTCGTTCGACTGTTTCCATTTTTCGGCAGAAGGAGTATCGTGGGGAAGTCCGGGGGCGTATCTCGTGAAGCGTAGCTCGTATCTCGCAGCCAAAGATATGAATATACTCGTTCGGTCCTGCGCTTCACGCTTCACGAACGACGCGTCACGTTATGTGGAATCGATATGCCTGAGCCTCGGTCGCTGAAGTTCTACCAGGCCGACGTGTTTACCTCCCAGCCGTTCGGAGGGAATCCGGTCGCCGTCATTCCCGATGCGCAAGGTTTGAGCGACGATCTGCTGCAGCAGATCGCGCGCGAAATGAATCTGTCCGAGACAGTCTTTGTCTTTCCGCCGACCGATCCGGCCGCCGTGGCGCGGCTGCGCATCTTTACACCCACCCAAGAAATTCCTTTCGCCGGCCATCCGGTCCTGGGCACCTTCTTTATTCTGGCCGAGCTGGGAATCATCT
The DNA here is from genome assembly GCA_046604365.1 of Nitrospira sp. Taxonomy (GTDB): domain Bacteria; phylum Nitrospirota; class Nitrospiria; order Nitrospirales; family Nitrospiraceae; genus Nitrospira_D. The sequence continues at coordinate 61,481 of JBJACV010000010.1, read as the reverse complement.
CCGTGAAAGAACCGGTCACGCGGCTGATGCAGGAGTGCAATATCGGATTGTTCCCCGTCGAACTGCACGCGGATGATGGGCAGGTGGAGCAAGTGGTCATGACACAGCCCAAACCGGAATTTCTTGGGCCGGTCGAAGAGACGGAGGATCTCTACAAAGTCGCCGCGGCGCTGGGTCTATCGAAGCACGTCATTGCCGACACCAAGTGGCCGATCGAAGCCGTTTCCACCGGACTGCCGGTATTGATCGTGCCCGTGCGGACGCTGACGGCGGTCCGCTCGATCCGTCCCGATGCCTCGGCGATTGCGGATGTGTGTCGCCGGTTTGGCGCGAATGGCATTATGGTCTTTACAACCGTTACCGTGGAGCCGTCTTCGACGGTGCATACCAGAATGTTTGCCCCGTCGATCGGGATTCTGGAAGATCCTGCGACAGGCAGCGCGAGCGGCGCCTTGGGGGCCTATCTAGTTCAGAACGGCGTCGTTGATGTGGCGCCGGTCACCGAAATTATCGCCGAGCAAGGCTATGAAATCGATCGGCCTTCGCGCGTGTATGTCCGAGTCGATTCCGATGACGACATCATTCAATCGGTCAAAGTCGGAGGGCAGTGTGTGAGAGTCTTAGAGGGAACATTGAAATTCTAAACCGTGAGGGGTGAGGCGTTAGGGGTGGTATGGAATGAAAGCGGTCTTGTTTCGTGAACATGGCGGGCCGGAGAAATTGTCTTATGAGGATTTGCCGACACCGGTGATCGGTACGGGAGAAGTGCTCGTTCGGGTCAAAGCCTGTGCATTGAACCATCTCGACATCTGGATCAGGCAGGGGAATCCCGCCTATCCGATCCCGTTGCCTCATGTGTCCGGGTCGGATGTCGCAGGGGTCGTGGAGCAGATCGGAGCGCACGTTGAGGGTGTGACCGTTGGAGCGCGGGTGTTCGTCTCGCCGGGACTCAGTTGCTGGACCTGTGAGAACTGTCTGGCCGGCCGGGATAATTTCTGCAGCACATTCGGGATCATCGGGGCGAAGACTCATGGCGGCTATGCCGAGTATGTGAAGGCGCCGTTTCGCAATGTTCAGCCGATGCCGGAGAACCTGACGTTTGAGCAGGCTGCGGCCTTTCCGCTCGTTTCCGTAACAGCCTCGCACATGCTGTTTGCGCTGGCCGGCTTGCAGCATGGCGAAACGGCGCTGATTATGGGGGCGGGTAGTGGAGTGGGGAGCATGGCCGTCCAATTGGCGAAGTTGGCCGGGGCCCGGGTTATCACGACGGTCGGTTCCGACGAGAAAATTCCCAAGGCCGTGGTCCTTGGCGCCGACGCGGTCATCAATCACAGCAAAGAAAAAGTGGCGGAGCGCGTGAAACTATTGACCGAAGGAAAGGGTGTCGATGTGGTCATCGAGCACATCGGCCCGGAAGTCTGGGAGACGTCCCTGGCCTCCCTGGCGAAGGGTGGTCGATTGATTACTTGTGGGGCTACAACCGGAGCGGAGGTCAAGCTGGACCTGCGCTATTTGTACTCACGCCAGTTCACGATTAAAGGTTCCTACATGGGGACGCGGGCCGAGTTGGTGAAGGCGGCAGAGCTCATGGGCCAGAAGCGATTGATAGCCGTGATCGACCGCACGTATCCGCTGCAGGAGGCGCGCGCCGCTCAAGAATTGATGTTGAGTCGAAAGTTCTTCGGCAAGATCGTACTCACAGGTGAGTGAAGATCGTCGATATCCATTCTGAACCATTGTCAAAGGGAGGAACCTATGTCCACCGTATCGAAGATCATGAACAAGAAACCTAAGAGTGTGGGGCCGAAGACCTCGATTGCCAGCGCTGCCAAAACGATGCGGACGGCGCGGGTGGGGTCGTTATTCGTGAAGAAGGGGAAACAGTTGGTCGGTGTCGTCACGGATACGGACATCGTGCGGCGCGCGGTAGCGAGCGGCAAGCCGTTGGGCAAGTTGACGGTTGAAAAGATCATGACCAGTCCCGTATGCACGATCGAGGATAACAGCACGATCGACGATGCCCAGGACATGATGGCGGACCTGGGTGTGCGTCATCTCGGCGTGACGAAAGGCGGCGCGATTGTAGGTGTGATCTCGGTGCGCGATCTGCTGTTGCATTATAAGCGGTACGCGCAGTCGGTGATTCCAGCAGAGGGGACGTATTCGGAACCGAAGATCTCGCAAGACTAGCAAGACGTAAGGCGTGAAACGTAAGGCGTTAGGCGAGAAGAGGTCGAAGAAGAATACTTTCGCGCCTTACCCCTCACCCCTCACGGTTACTTCGTGAGTTCTTTCACGAGGTGGCCTAGTTCCGGCAGGATGAGTTTTTCCATCGCCAGGCGCACGGCATGTTCGGAACCGGGGATTGAGAACACGACGCGGCCGTCGATGATGCCGGCAGTCGCCCGGCTCATGATGGCCGACGACCCGATCTCTTGATAGCTGAGCAACCGAAAGATTTCGCCGAATCCATCAAGCCGTTTCTCCAACATCTTGTTCACTGCTTCGAACGTCGAGTCCCGTCGGGAAATGCCGGTGCCTCCGTTGACGATGATGATTTGGGCCCCATGCTTCCAAACCCCCAGCGCAATGCGGTGCGTGATCTGCCCCGGGTCGTCTTTTGTGACATGGTAGGCGACGATTCTGTGGCCGCTTTCCTCAAGCAGCTTTTGGATGAGCTGTCCGCTCGTGTCGGTCTCGGGCGTTCTCGTGTCGCTGCACGTGATCACCATACAGTTGAGTGATCGTGGCGCATCCTGCTTGTGTTCATGGGCTGGTGAGTTCGTCATATCGTACGCCGGGTTCTTCATGACGTAAAATGGTCGAAGCAACACAGAGGCTGCGCGCTCAAAGGGGGGCCCTTCAATTGAGCCGCAACCTTCTTCGCTTAACCTATCTCCATGCTGCATCTGGGTTGAGTTTCTCGACCGGGGTTCCCTTGGCGATGTGCTCGTCGAGGATCGTGGCGACATCTCCCTCAGTGACCTTGGAATACCACGTATTGTCGGGGTAGACGACAACGGTGGGGCCCTGTTCGCAGGGACCGAGGCAGCCGGTGGCGCTGACCAGGACTTGGCCCGGGGGCACAGCGCGTTGCATCAATCCCATGTTGAAAGCCATGAGCAGCTGTCCGGCTCCGGCGCTTCCACATGAAGGTTTTGGATGGCCCGGCGGGCGTGAGTTGGTGCAGACGAGAATGTGATATTTAGGTTTCGGCATAGTCTCCTCAATTGATAGAGCGAATCCAGACGGATATCGAACAGTCGTTTATAGCATATTCACGTAGAGCATGCACAGAGCGAAGCGCATATAGTTCATGGTATGTGGCAAAAACTCTTCGTCTCCGTTTCGTGCCATACGCTATTGGCCATATGCTCTTGCTCCCGTTCCGGCCATCGGCCATCAGCCATCAGCCATTCGCTCCCTGGACCTATCGTGGCCTATACGATTCCCACTGTTGAACTGCTTCTTGCGGAAATTTCCACTGTGTGAGCCCTTTCATGGCCCAGTCGAGATAGTGGTCCTTGGCTTTGAATTTGCCGATCGGATTGGCCGCGTAGGTGGTGACGAGTTCCTTCGATCCAGCTTCGTTGAGCACCGTGACTTGTAGCTGCCGATAGGCCCCCTGAGGGACATCCTGCTCGAACTCATCCATAATCTTCACATCCTCGTCAGTCACCTCGAATACACCTCCCCAGACTTTCTCACCCGGCGAGGGTACGATGCTCGCGAGTCCGCAACGCCATTGAGATGACCAGCGGCAGAACTTGATCGTGTGGTCCGCCAGTGTGGCGAGGTAGAGGAACCGATGCTCCGGGGCGCGTCGCTTCAGCTGGACGGGGTTCAGATGATCGGCATACAGGAAAAACTTCATTCGATGCGCTCATGCGTTCTTGATGACTGGCCGTATTTGTAGCACAGGGGCTTTTCGTCAAACAAGCGCCGCCCTGCGTCACAGCGCGGCTTGACGATTACGTGATGAACTGTCATGAATGAGACAGGTAAGATAATCGCTGTCCGGGTAAGGCTGCGCTCATGGCGGTCTCGCCGCGAAATGGGTTCGCAAATCAATCAATGGCTGAGGATCGTTCCGATACGAAGTCGTCGTCTCCATCGCCTGTCGTCGTCAGGCTGATTCGCTTTGCGGTGATTTTCGTACTGATGCTGGGGGTGGGTTACTATTCCTGGAATCACCTGTCTCCTTCCCCTCCTACCCAGGACCAGCGCGAGGCGGAAGCGTTGGCACTCGTGCAGTCCTCCCGTGCGATCGGTTCCGGCACGATCCTGGATACGATGAATCAGCATGTGCGATCGATGAAGGAGCGCGGGCAGGGGGTGCGACTTGGGGAGTGGCGGGTGAAGCATGTCGAAGGCGATGTGTATGAAATCCGTGTGCAATTGCGAGATCAAAGTGTACGCGGCCAGTGGTTTGAGCGGGAATTCATCTGGCACGCACATCTCAAGCTGAAGAAAGTGAATGCGGCGTCGCTGCCGGCGGATGGCGTCACGCCCAAAGACCCGGATGCGGAACAGTCGCCGGTGCCGCTATCGTAGGTGCTCGTATCTCGTATTTCGTATCTCGTGAAGCGCAGGACTCATCTTTGTTTGCGAGATACGAGATACGCTTCACGAGGAAGCGACTCTTTGCGGGCTAAGGCGCAACCAGGCCGGGCGGCAATGAGATTTGGATGTGGTCTCCTTCCACGCGGACCTGGCAGCAGGGCACTTCGAAGTTCGGATTATTCTCTCGTTGTCCGGTGATGACGTTGAATTTCCACCCGTGCCAGGGACATTCAACGACAGATCCGCACAGTTTTCCCTCCCCCAGCGGGCCGCCGGCGTGGGGGCAGGCGTTATCGATGGCGTAGAACGTTCCCTCTATGTTGAAGACGGCGATCCAGACCCCTTTGATTTCCACGGTGCGTCCGGTTCCCGGCGGGATGTCCTGAACCTGTGCGACGGTGGTGAAGTCGCTTACCATAGGGAGATCCGCCAGTGTTGTGTGGTTATGGGGTCTGTGGAAGAGGGGCGGTTGCTTGATTTCACCGTAGGCATATGGCATAGACATACAGGAGCATATCCCGGCCCATCGAACGATCTCCGCTCTCGCACAGGGGGCTTGATTGGGAATGAGGTTGTTGCATGGAAATGACTCTTCTGCTCAATTCGACGTATGAACCGCTGCGGGTCGTCCATTGGCAGAAAGCGATCGCCCTTCTCTGGCAAGGCAAAGTCGAAGTTCTCGAAGTCTATGACCGTGAGATCCACGGTATTTCCCTCTCGATCAAACTCCCTGCGGTGATGCGGCTGCTTAAGTTGGTGCGGCTGAAGGACAGCCACCGCGCCGTCAAGTTTTCCCGCATCAATATTTTCACGCGCGACGGCTACACATGCCAATATTGCAACCATCGGTTCCGGACGGAAGAGCTCACCTTCGATCATGTCGTGCCTATCGCCAAAGGCGGTAAGAAGACGTGGGAAAACATTGTGACCGCCTGCTGGCGGTGCAATAACCGGAAGAGCGGCCGCACACCGGATGAAGCCGGTATGAAGTTGAAAAAACGGCCGGTGAAGCCGCGATGGAGTCCTGTGATCACGATCACCATCGGTATCCGCAATACGCCGGAAAGCTGGCGCGATTATCTCTACTGGAATATGGAGTTGGATGCGGATCCGGCTGAAACATAGCTGTTCGTTCGTCGCTGTTCATTGTCAGTGGTCAGGCCTGCCTGTTTTCTTCTCTCAGCTCTCAACCGCTCGCCGTAGAGTCGATCGCGCCGCATTATAGCCACAGTTCCAACCGAGAAAAAGAGGTTGCGTGGTTTACGGTCTAAAACCGCCTATTGTATGATGCGTGCAATACTTACTTGCTAGGAGTGTTGACGATGGCTGCAAATCCGGGCTTCCCGTTAGTTCTTGATGTGAAAAGTTGGAGGGTGTTGGTGATCGGCGGGGACGACGAGGCGTCCGACAAAACGCAACGTTTGCTCGAATCCGGCGCGCGCGTCACGGTCATCAGCCCGACGCTCAACGAAACGTTGCGAACTTTGGCGGCTTCGGCGAAGGTCATTCATCGTGGACGGCATTTCCGGGATACGGATCTTGAACATGCCATTTTGGTCTTGAACACGCTACGCGGTGACCGTGATTTTGCGAGGGCGCTGCTGGCCAAGGCAAAGGAGAAGGGTGTGTTGGTCTGGTCGGTGGATTATCCGGAAGCCTCCAGCGTCACGATGCCGGCGGTGGCGACGTCGGGCCATGCGCGAGTGGCCATCAGCACAAGCGGCGTCGCGCCGGCCTTATCCGGCTTCATGAAGGAAGACCTGGAACGAATTCTGGATGCTGAGTTTGCCGCCTTTGTCGAGTGGCTGGGAGAGTTGCGGGAACAAGCCAAGGCAAATGAGCCGGATGCCGAGAAGCGCCGAGCGCTCCTGCGTGAAGCCTTGGATGGCTTTCGTCTCTTAGGCAAGGTGCAATATCCGAAGGTCTGGTTGGAGAGGAAGAAGACGTAAGGGGTGAGGCGTAAGGCGTGAGGGGATGGACAATGGGGGATCATGTAAGAAGTGCTGAGTGCTGAGTTGTCGGTTTTTCTCTTCGCCATTCGAGACTTGCGACTTGCCACTCACGAGAAACAGGGGGAAAGGTCAGAAGACAGAAGAAGGAGGCGTAATGGTATTGCTTGAATTCAGTATGTCGCCGCTGGGAAAGGGCGAGAGTGTTGGGAAGTATGTGGCCCGCTCACTCGACATTATCGATAAGAGCGGAGTGCCCTATCGGTTGAATCCGATGGGGACGGTGTTGGAAGGGGAATGGGATGACGTGTTCGGCGTGGTAAAGCAATGTTATGAACGGATGAGAAAGGACTGCACCCGCATTTCCTGCACAGTTAAGGTGGATTATCGCAAAGGCCATAAGGACCGTTTACAGAGTAAAGTGGCGACTATCGAAAAAGCGCTCAAGCGCTCGATTAAGCAGTGAGCGGAGGTATCATCGTCGCTCGTATCTCGTGAAGCGTATCTCGCAAACAAAGATGGGACAGACTCCCTTTCCGTCCTGCGCTTCACGCTTCACGAGATACGCTTCATGCCGCGATTTCTGACGGACCGGGTACGCTTGACAGCAGCGGGGTGATTTCGTACTATGCAAAAACCTTTAATGCTCATCCTGTGAGGTGAGCAAGGAGTTTGTTATGACAAGTGCTCCGGCCTGTGCCGGGTTCTGCAACACAACCTTCCCACCAGGATACGGCGGGGAGGTTTTTTTATGCCGATTCGCCGAGGCTGGGCCGGCATACGATCGATGGAAAGCAAACGTAACGTGACGACTGGAAACCATCCACAACGGGACGATGTGCGAGTCGTGATGGAAGCCGGCGACATTGCCCGCGCACTGACCCGCATTGCCCATGAAATCGTGGAACGTAATAAGGGCGTGAAGGATCTGGCCTTGGTCGGCATCCGTACGGGTGGCGTGTATCTGGCCCATCGGCTGGTGAAGCGGATTCAGAGCATCGAAAGCGCGCAGGTTCCCATCGGTGAGTTGGACATTACGCTCTATCGGGATGACCTTGCGCTTCGAAAGAATCAGCCGGTGTTGAGAAAAACATCCGTTCCGTTCGATATGGCGGACAAGGTGGTGGTGCTGGTGGACGATGTGCTGTTTACCGGACGGACGATACGCGCGGCGATGGACGGGTTGATGGATTTTGGACGGCCGGGAGAGATTCAGCTCGCGGTATTGGTGGATCGCGGCCATCGGCAGCTGCCGATCAAAGCCAATTACATCGGGAAGAATCTTCCCACGTCGCGAGAAGAAAAAGTCCAGGTGTTGTTGGAAGAAGGCGGGGAAGATGACCGCGTGGTCATCTTTAAGGCATGATGCGGAGGAGGCCATGAGTCTCAAACGCAAAGATTTGCTGAGTCTGGCGTCTTTGTCTGTGGATGAGATCGCGCTCATTCTTGAGACGGCAGACTCCTTCAAGGAAGTGACGGGCCGTGAGATCAAGAAGGTGCCGGCGCTGCGAGGGAAGACCGTCGTCAATCTGTTTTTCGAGCCGAGCACAAGAACCCGCACGTCGTTTGAGCTGGCGGCGAAACGGCTGAGCGCGGATGTCATCAACTTCTCGCCCTCGTCGAGCAGCGTCGTAAAAGGTGAAACGCTCCTTGATACCGCGCGCAATATCGAGGCGATGCAGGCGGATATCATTGTCCTGCGCCATTCGTCCGCCGGGGCCGCCGAAACGCTGGCGCGCGGGGTCAAGTCCTCGGTTATCAACGCAGGTGACGGATGGCATGAGCATCCCACGCAGGCGCTGCTCGATCTGTATACCATCCGGGGGCGTGGAATGGGTTTTGGCGGGTTGCGGGTGGCGATCGTCGGCGACGTGTCGCACAGCCGGGTAGCCCGCTCGAATATCTATGCGCTGACGAAGTTGGGCGCCGAGGTGCGCCTCGTGGGGCCGCCCACGATGATGCCGTGGGGGGTCGAGAAGCTTGGCGTGAAGGTCTATTCTGATATGGACGAGGGCTTGTGCGGAGTGAACGTCATCATGATGCTTCGTCTCCAATTGGAGCGGCAGGGGCGCGCGCTCTTTCCGACCATCCGCGAGTATGCGCGGCTCTATGGATTGACGGCGGAGCGGGTGAAGTTGGCCGATACCGGTGCGATCGTTATGCATCCGGGGCCGATCAATCGCGGAGTGGAGATTGCGCCGGATGTGGCGGACAGTCTCTCGTCCGTTATTCTCGACCAGGTTGCAAACGGTGTAGCGGTGCGCATGGGTATTTTGTACCTCATGTCGGAAGCCGGATAATGGCGTCGCGCATTGTGCGAGGATAAGGAGATTATGCCGATTCTCATCAAGGGCGGAAAGGTGGTCGATCCGGGCCGCTTCGTCGGTGTGGGCGATGTGCTGATCGATCAAGGGAAAGTGTCAGCGGTGGGTCCCAATTTGCAGGCACCGGCAGGAAGCACGATGATCGAGGCGAAGGATCGGCTGGTATTGCCGGGGTTTGTCGATCTACACGTCCATTTTAGAGAACCGGGGTTTGAATATAAGGAGACGATTCAGAGCGGCAGCGCAGCCGCGGTGGCCGGCGGGTTTACGACGGTCTGTTGCATGCCCAACACAAACCCGGTGAACGACAACCAGGCGGTGACGGAATTCATTCTGGAGCGAGCCCGGTTGGCCGGTTTGGCCAATGTCTGGCCGGTCGGTGCGATCACGAAAGGCTCGGAAGGGAAAGAACTGGCTGAAATCGGTGATCTACGGCGATCGGGCTGTGTCGCGATTTCAGACGACGGCCGGCCGGTCATGAACAGTCTGGTGATGCGCCGGGCGATGGAGTATGCGCTGGCGTTCGATCTGACGGTAGTCGATCATTGCGAGGATTTGCATTTGGCGGAAGGCGGCTGCATGAACGAAGGCCTGGTCTCCACCGAGCTGGGGTTGCCCGGCATTCCCTCGGCGGCGGAAGATGTGATGGTGGCGCGCAATCTGTCTCTGTCGGAGCTGACGGGCGCGCGTCTCCATCTCGCTCATATCAGCACGGCCGGATCGGTCCGTATGGTCCGCGAAGCGAAGGCCCGCGGCATTAAGGTCACGGCAGAAGCCTGTCCCCATCACTTCACCCTGACGGAAGAAGTGGTTCGCGGGTACAACACGCATGCGAAGATGAATCCTCCGTTGCGCACCTGGGAGGACGTCCGCGCGATCAAAGAAGGATTGCGCGACGGCACGATCGATGTGATTGCAACCGATCATGCGCCACATGCCACCCAGGAGAAGCAGCAGGATTTTACCGAAGCTCCGTTCGGAATCGTCGGACTGGAGACCGCGCTCTCCTTGACGCTGGGCTTGGTTGAAGAGGGGGTCATGTCGTTGGAACAGGCGGTCGAGAAGCTGACGTCGGCTCCGGCGGCCGCGTTCGGGCTGAAGAAGGGAACGCTGGAGGTCGGCGCGGATGCCGATGTGACGATTGTCGATCAACAGGCCCGGTGGGTGGTCGATCCCGGCAAGTTCCGGTCAAAAAGCCGCAATACGCCGTTTGTCGGATGGAAGGTCAAGGGGCGAGTCCTGACGACGATCGTAGGGGGACGGGTGGTGTTCGAGGCCGGACCATTGGAATCATAGAATAGTGCGGCGCGTGACCTATTGGGGATTGCTCTGCTGTTTCACGCTTGAGTGGCTCGCGCTGGGTGTGTGGATCGGCGGGATGGTGGTGCTGGTCGGAGCGGTGATCCCGGCGGTGTTCAATACGTTCGGCGGACAGGACTCAGGCGGATTGTTTCTGACGCGAGCGTTCGAGGGGTACCATCGATTCGTGAGCGGGGCCATGGTGGTGTTGTGTGCTGCGTCCCTCTACCGCTGGTGGAGTGGAGAGCCGGTGGCAGCAGTTGAGCGGGGAGAGGCGATCGTATTGGTTTTGATGGTGGCGATCGCCGGAGTCGTGATTCTGGCGCTGCATCCTCAGGCTGCTATACTCCAAGCGCAGGCCTTTGCGGCACAAGAGGAGACGGCCAAGAAGGCAGCTTTCGAGTCGTTATTTCGTGTCTTGATGCCTATTCGGGTCCTCGATATCGTCAATTTAGTATTGGGGGTTCTGTTGATTGGAATAAAGTCAAAACGGACGTTCTTTCCGAGCGGGCAGGCCGTATGAAAAAAGCGCTGTTGGCCTTGGCGGACGGCGCATGCTTCGAAGGGCGCGCGCTCGGGTATGAAGGCGATACGGTCGGGGAGGTCGTATTCAACACGGCCATGACCGGCTATCAGGAGGTGCTGACCGATCCATCCTATAAGGGGCAGATCATCACGATGACCTGTTCCCATATCGGGAATTACGGAACGACACCGGAGGACAGTGAGTCACGCCGCCTGTGGGCGGAGGGATTTGTGGTGATGGAGGCCAGCCGGCTGGCCAGCAATTGGCGGGGTACGCACACGATTCACGAGTATTTGGCGCAGGCGAAGGTTGTGGCAATCGAAGGGCTTGATACCAGAGCGTTGACGAGACATTTGCGTGAACATGGATCGCAGCAAGGGGTCATTACGCACGGAGGACTCGATACGGCACAGGCTGTGGCCACAGCGCGGAATGCGCCTGGAATCGTTGGGCGGGACTTAGCGGCTGAAGTCACGTGTGAGCGGCCGTATGAATGGACGGCCGGATCCGGAGCGTGGGCACCGGAGGGAAGCGGGAGCAGATCGGAGAGACAGCACCGCCGGCCGTGGCAGGTCGTCGCCTATGATTTTGGAGTCAAACAGAATATTCTGAATCGGCTGGTCGATGTCGGTTGCCAGGTCACAGTCGTGCCGGCGTCAACGACGGCTGACGAGATCGACGCGCGCAAGCCGGACGGCATTTTCCTCTCCAATGGTCCCGGCGATCCGGAAGGCGTTCCCTATGCGGTGGAAGCCGTGCGGACGTTGATCGGCCGCTATCCGATCTTCGGCATTTGTTTGGGGCATCAGATTTTAGGGCTTGCGCTCGGGCTTGAAACCTATAAGCTCAAGTTCGGACATCATGGCGCAAACCATCCGGTGCTCGATCTGCGGAGCCGGAAGGTCGAGCTCACGTCGCAGAACCATAACTTTGCCGTCAAGACTCCTGTGTCGTTCAGTGAGGCGCCGAATGGTCCGCCGACGGTCGATACCAAGTACGGACGACTGTCGATCACGCATCTCAGCTTGAACGATCATTCGATTGAGGGCATGGTCTGTATGGATCGGCCTGTATTTTCGGTTCAGTATCATCCGGAAGCCTCTCCGGGACCTCATGATTCGGCCTATTTGTTCGAGGAATTCGTCCGTCTTATGGAGACCCACCATGCGTAATCGGTTTCTTGCATTGTTGTTCGCTGGGTTGTCGGTGTCGGGTTGCACATTCAATTTCACGCTGCTCCCAGGCCAAGGACCCCTCCAAGAGATGCAGGTCGGCGGCACGGGAGCGGCCAAGGTCTTGCTGATCGAGGTCTCCGGCATGATCAGTTCACAGGAGAAGGACGGCTTGATTCCTGCGCCAAGTCTGCTTGCCAGAATCAAGGAGCAGTTGGCGAGAGCCGCGCAGGATGACCAGGTCAAAGCCGTCGTCCTCCGGATCAATTCACCCGGGGGCACAGTGACGGCGTCGGACATCATTCATCACGAACTCAAAGCGTTCAAAGCATCTAAGAAAATTCCGATCATCGCCTCGATTATGGATCTGGGTACGTCCGGGGGATACTATATCGCTGCAGCTGCCGATACTTTGTTGGCGCATCCCTCTTCCGTTACCGGAAGCATCGGTGTCATCATGTTGACGATCAATGCCAGAGGATTGCTGGAAAAGGTCGGGGTCGAAGCCACCGCGGTCACGTCCGGTCCCCGCAAGGACATGGGGTCGCCGTTTCGCGTGATGGCGCCGGAGGAACGGGCGATCTTTCAAGGCCTGATTGATTCGTTCTATCAGCGGTTTTTGACTATTGTGCAGGAGGGGCGTCCGCAGTTGCAGATGGAGCAGATCAAAAAGCTGGCCGATGGACGAATCTATACGGGAGATCAAGCGAAGGCGGCGGGCCTCGTGGATGACCTCGGGTATCTTGAAGATGCCATCGAACTGGCGAAGAAAAAGGCGAAGCTTCCGGAGGCGCGCGTGGTCACCTATCAGCGCCCCGGCGAGTACTCGAACAATATCTATTCCAAGCTTCTCGCGCCAGGTCCGCTGGCGGGACTTGCCGATCTCGATGTTATGGCGCTTGCGCGAGGAGGCACACCACAGTTTATGTATCTCTGGATGCCCTAACCACGCATGAGCCGATCGGGTGTGCATAGGCAATCTCCGGAATTTCTCATGGCACGGGTATACGACCAATCTGTCGGTCATGTTCTCTCTGCGCCGATCGGGCGCCGCGCGCTGCTTGGGCATGGAATCCAAGGCGCGATCGGGCTCTATGGCTTCTTAACTATGGGGGCCGCTGTCGGGCTTGCATCTATGCTGACCGGCTGTCTTCGCGCGCCGGGGACGTCCCGCGACCAATTCATCTACATTTCTGAAGAAAAAGAAATTGCCATGGGGGTCAGTGCGTTCCATGAAGTCTTGCGCAAAGCCCGGCTGAGCCAGAATTTGGAAATCAATGAAATGGTCCATCGGGTCGGCAATCGAATTGCCGTTGCCGCCAATAAGCCCGAGTATCAATGGGAATTTGCCGTCATCGATGACGACAAGATGGTCAACGCGTTTGCCCTGCCTGGCGGCAAGGTCGCGGTGTTCACCGGCATTCTCAAATTCACGAAGACTGAAGATGGGCTGGCAACCGTGATGGGACATGAAGTGGCGCATGCGCTGCAGCGCCATGGAGCGGAACGGTATAGCCGCGGGATTCTGGAAACCATCGGACAGGTCGGCGCGCTTGCCGCCGGAGCCATGGCGGGACGTCCGGATGCAGCCATGGCCGCGATGAGCGCTTATGGAGTCGGGGTGTCGCTGCCGTTCGGGCGAAGCCAGGAATCTGAAGCGGATTTGATCGGACTTCGACTGATGGCCCAGGCCGGTTATGATCCCCGCGAAGCCGTGCCGTTTTGGGAGCGCATGAGCGGCTGTCCCAGACAGCTGATCGACAAGGCTTGTTTCCGATCGAAGCAAACGATCCCGGAGTTCCTGTCGACCCACCCGTCTGATGTGTCCCGTATCAATCAGATCGAGGCCTGGTTACCGGGCGCTATGAAATATTATCGAGGACCGGGAGGGGAAGTTGCACCGCCGGGGACGATACCGGACCCATACCGTCCTCCAGTCGGACCCATGCCCCAGTCCGGCCTGGCGGATTTATTCTCATAGGAACACATGCCAAAACGTACAGACATCCGCTCCATTCTCATGATCGGGTCCGGTCCGATCGTCATCGGCCAGGCCTGTGAATTTGACTATTCAGGCACACAGGCATGTAAAGCCCTCAAAGAGGAAGGCTATAGGGTCATCCTCATCAACAGTAATCCTGCCACGATCATGACCGATCCGGAAATGGCGGACCGCACCTATGTGGAGCCGATTACGTTGGATGTCGTCGAGAAAGTGATCGAGCGTGAGAGGCCCGATGCCTTGCTGCCGACGATGGGGGGGCAAACGGCGCTCAACGCGACCATGGGACTGGTCAAACGCGGCGTGCTGGAGAAATATGGTGTCCGGCTCATCGGCGCCTCGGCTGAAGCCATCCATAAGGCGGAGGACCGGGAAGCCTTCAAGTTGGCGATGCAGCGGATCGGCTTGCGCGTGCCCAAAAGCGGCACCGCGCACACGCGTCAGGAGGCGGTTGAGATTCTGGATATGGTCGGATTTCCAGCCATCATTCGCCCGTCTTTTACCATGGGGGGAACCGGGGGAAACATTGCCTACAATCGGGAAGAGTTTGAAAAACTGATCGATTGGGCGCTGGCGATGAGTCCGGTCAGTCAAGTGTTGATCGAGGAGTCGGTCATCGGGTGGAAAGAGTATGAATTGGAAGTCATGCGCGACATCAAGGACAACGTCGTGATCGTCTGTCCGATCGAGAATCTCGATCCGATGGGTGTCCATACCGGCGACAGCATCACCGTTGCGCCGGCCATGACATTGACCGACAAAGAGTATCAGCGGATGCGAGACGCGGCGCTCCGGATCATCAGGGAGATCGGAGTCGATACCGGCGGTTCAAACATCCAGTTCGGCATCGATCCGAAGAACGGAGACATGGTTGTCATCGAAATGAATCCACGGGTCTCCAGGAGTTCAGCGTTGGCGTCGAAAGCCACGGGGTTCCCGATCGCAAAAATCGCAGCCAAGCTGGCGGTCGGCTATACCTTGGACGAAATCACGAACGATATCACCGGCGTGACCAAGGCATCGTTTGAACCGGCAATCGACTATGTGGTGGTGAAGATTCCCCGGTTCGCATTTCAGAAATTCAAAGGCGCAGATCCCACGTTGACGACGCAAATGAAATCGGTGGGCGAAGCGATGGCGATCGGACGGACGTTCAAGGAAGCGCTTCAGAAGGCCATCCGTTCTCTGGAGTTGGATCTCAATGGATTGGTCTCGCGGGTGGGAATTGATCGGGGAATTTCTCCGGGGTTCAATCAGGGCGAGGCGGTAGAGAAGGTCCGCCGAATGCTGCGTACGCCCTTGCCTGAACGGCTCTGGCATCTCGCCGATGGAATCCGCTTGGGTCTCACGAATGACGATCTCTTTGCGATGACGAAGATCGATCCCTGGTTCATCGAACAGATTCGAGAATTGATCGGCTTCGAACAGGGTCTTGTGAGTAAAGCGGGGGCAACCGCGTTGGCGACGGCGGGTGAGTGGCTCTGGGAAGCCAAACGACAGGGGTTTTCGGACGATCGGATCGGCCAGCTGATTGGAGTTGAGCCGGCAAAGGTCCGCAAGGCGCGTATGGGGTCGGGAAAAATGGGAACCGGCGTCGCGCCCAGCCCATCCGTGACGTATAAACGGGTTGATACCTGCGCGGCGGAGTTTGAGGCCCATACCCCGTATCTCTATTCCACGTATGGGAGTGAATGCGAGGCCAGGCCGTCGGATCGGAAAAAAGTGGTGATTCTCGGCGGCGGTCCCAACCGCATCGGACAGGGAATCGAGTTCGACTACTGTTGTGTGCATGCGGCCATGGCGCTTCGGGAAGAATCGATTGAAACGATCATGGTGAACTGCAATCCTGAAACCGTGAGCACCGACTATGACACGTCGGATCGGCTGTATTTCGAGCCGCTCACGGAGGAGGATGTGCTCAATATCGTGAAGACAGAACAGCCGATCGGGGTTGTGCTGCAGTTCGGCGGACAGACTCCGTTGAAGCTGGCGCTTCCATTGTCCAAGGCCGGGGTGAAGATTCTCGGCACCAGTCCCGATGCGATCGATTTGGCGGAAGACCGTGAGCGGTTCCGGGATTTCCTGAATACGCTCGGCCTCCGGCAGGCGGAAAGCGGGATGGCACGCTCTGTCGATGAAGCGGTGCGCATCGCAGGTACGATCGGGTATCCGGTCATGGTCCGGCCTTCCTATGTGTTGGGCGGCCGCTCGATGCAAATTGTCTATGACGAAGCTGAATTGTTGGAGTACGTCCGTACCGCCGTCAAGGCATCGCCGAAACACCCTGTGCTGATCGACAAATATCTGGCCGATGCCATTGAAGTCGATGCCGACGCGATCTCGGATGGACAGACGGTCGTCGTGGCGGGGATCATGGAGCACATCGAAGAAGCCGGGGTCCATTCGGGCGATTCCGCCTGTTCGCTGCCGCCCTACACGCTGGAGAAGACCATCGTGCAAGAGATCGAGCGCCAAATGAAGCTATTGGCGCTGAAGCTCGGAGTTGTGGGCTTGATGAATGCGCAATTTGCCGTGAAAGAAAAGACTGTTTACGTGCTCGAAGTGAATCCACGGGGATCGCGAACCGTGCCCTTCGTCAGTAAAGCGATTGGCGTGCCGTTGGCGAAGCTGGCGATGAAGGTGATGATCGGGCGGACACTCGACGATCTTGGATTCACAAACGCGCCGCAGCCGGCGCATCTGTCGGTCAAGGAAGCGGTGTTCCCATTCAATAAGTTTCCCGGAGTGGATGTATTGTTGGGGCCGGAGATGAAATCGACGGGAGAGGTGATGGGCATCGACGGCGATTTCGGCTGGGCATTTGCCAAATCACAGGCCGGCGCCGGCGCCGTTCTTCCCATATCGGGGACCACCTTTATCAGTGTGAAGGCAGGAGATCGGTCTGTTGCGTTGGATCTGGCGAGGCGGCTACGGAATCTTGGGTTTCAGATTCAGGCGACCACCGGAACGGCCGGCTATCTAAGAGAACAGGGCGTTGAAGTGGCCACGGTCCACAAGGTCAGGGAAGGGCGGCCTCACATCGTCGACCATATCAAGAACGGAGAGGTGGCGCTTGTCGTGAACACGGTAAGGACCGCCTCGGCCCATTCCGACTCCATATCGATCCGCCGGGAGGCCTTGCACAAGGGCGTACCCTATTACACGACGATGCGGGGGGCGATGGCCGCCGTGCTCGGCATCGAAGCGATGGTGAAAAAGAAACTATCCATCCGTTCTTTGCAGGAGTATCATCGGACCCCTGGTCTGCCGGAGTCATAATCCTATGCCGACACCGATTACGAAAAAAGGGTATGAAGCGCTGAAGGCCGAGCTGGATCGTTTGCGGAAGGTTGAGCGGCCCAAAAATATCGAGGCTATTGCGGAAGCCCGCGCGCACGGCGATCTGAGTGAAAACGCCGAATACGATGCCGCCAAGGAACGGCAGGGATTCATCGAGTCGCGCATGGCCGAGCTTGAAACAAAATTGGCCGATGCCCGTATCATTGAAATCACGGGGCGAACCACGGAGACGGTTGTCTTCGGCGCGACTGTCTCGGTGATCGAACAAGAGTCGCAGGCGAAGAAGCACTATACACTGGTCGGACAAGACGAAGCCGATATGAAATTCAACAGGATTTCCGTCCAGTCACCGGTCGGGCGCGCATTAATTGGAAAACGGGTGGGTGACTTCGTCGAAGTGAAGACTCCGGTCAAGGTGGTTGAATATGAGGTCGTCGAGATCAAGTTTGAGGAGTTCTAGTTTTAGATACACTTCACGAACGACGAGCGATGAAGTGACCGCTCATGGCGCCTCGTTTTCACTCTGATAGAAAACTATTCAAATGGCCTGCCGGTGTGGCGCCGGCGCGTCCCCTGATCACATTGTTGACCGACTTCGGCTCTCGCGATAGTTTTGTGGCGAGCATGAAGGGGGTCATCCTCTCGATTCACTCCGAAGTCCGCATCGTCGATCTGTCTCACCAGATTGTTCCCCATGGAATCGAAGAAGCGGCCTACGTGATTGCTTCGTGCCACCAATATTTTGAGGACGGAACGATCCACGTTGTCGTTGTGGATCCCGGTGTGGGCAGCGCCAGGCGGTCGCTTCTGGTCACCACGTCGCGGCAGTATTTTCTGGCCCCGGATAACGGATTGCTCACCCGAGTTCTGTGGAACGAGCGTCACGCCGAGGTCAGGCAGATCGAGAACGTGCTGTATCGCCTCCCATCCGAAGGGGCGACCTTCGATGGGCGGGATCTCTTTTCCCCGGCGGCTGCCTGGCTTGCGATGGGAGAGCCGACGTCATCGTTCGGACGCGTCATCGATGACCCTGTTCTCCTTCCGCTCGCGTTTCCGATCACGCAAGACGGGATGCTGATTGGACAAATCGAGTATGTCGATCGATTCGGCAATTTGATCACGAACATCACCGCCGCGAATGTGCGGGAATGGTCGGAGACTGCCGGGCGGCCGCATCCGGAGGTGCACGTTGGAACCTGTATGATCAAAGGGTTGGTGACTAGTTACGGTCAAGGAGGTCTCGACAGCCCGTCCGCGCTGATCAACAGCTCCGGCAAGCTGGAAATCTTTGTGGATCAGCAGAGCGCAGCCCGGCATTTGCAAATCGGTGTGGGCGAAGAAGTGCGGCTGTGCTGATTGGCGCGCCGCAGGCGGATCTCGCAGTACGTTGTTGTCAGCCGGCGGCAGGTGTTGAGCGGCGGATCTCATCGGACACTCTTTGGAGCGTACCGGTCAGATTTTGAAAGATACGATCGAGGTGGCGCATCGTCTCAGCCTCGGTCTCACCCCACGCCCAAAATGACAACATGAGCTGTTGCCCACGCTGACGCGCCGGCGGACCGGGCAGGGCGATGAATCGAGTGGTCACGATCGTGACAGCGATGGCGCCCCCTTCAAACATTGGATCGGTTTCGCTCAAGGCCTTCGCGGTTGTATCGGCCAGCCGGTGCATCTGCTCATGCGAGGTATTCACGGCGAGGTCCCGGTACAGGATCATCAGGCGGCCGGAACATTGCAGGGGCTTGGAGGATGGAGTGCCGGCAGTAGCAGCTGCGCCGTTGAAGGCAGAATCATTGGACTCAAAGATCGATTCAAAACCATTGAGCCACTCAAGGAGCCGATAGAATGTTTCGATCGCAGGGTAGGACGTCCACTGCTGTAGATCTTCCAAGGATGACCGGATGAGCTCCGGCTGTGTTTTGAAATCGTAATACCGATATGCCGGATTGGATTCTGCGTCGATCCAGGGGTGCGATCGCGGTTTCAGAGAGTCGGCGGCACTGTGTTCGTACACCCTCATTATTCTCCGATCATGAGCTGCTGTGGGTCATAATCAGCGAGGTAACAGCCTCAATGGCCTCCCTCAGAATCTCAACCATCCGCCTGAGTTCCGGAAGTGACGTGCTGAGGGGCGGGACGAGGATGATGACGTTGCCGATGGGGCGGAGGAGGAGGCCACGCCGTCGGGCTTCCATGGCGACGTTGTGGCCGATTCTGGCTGCGAGCGGAAACGGCGCTTTTGTCGATTGATCCTGTACCAATTCGATCCCGGCCATGAATCCCTGCTGACGAATGTCGCCGATGTGATTCAGCTTTTCAAGTGGACGCAGCAAGTTCTTGAGCGCTGTGATCTTCGGGCGCAGTTGACTCAGCGTCTTTTCTGTCCGAAAGACTTGGAGATTGGCCAGGGCCAGGGCGCAGCCGAGTGGATTGCCGGTGTAGCTGTGGCCGTGGAAGAAGGATTTGAATTCTTCGTAGTTCCCGAGAAAGGCCTGATAGATTTCATCGGTCGTCACAGTTGCCGCCAACGGCATATAGCCTCCGGTCAGGCCCTTGCTGATGGCCAACAGATCCGGTGTCACTCCTTCATGCTCGCAGGCGAACATCTTGCCGGTTCGCCCGAATCCGGTCGCCACTTCATCGACGATCAGCAACACATGGTATTGCGTGCAGAGTTCACGGATCCGTTTCAGATAGCCCGGCGGCTGGATCACCATGCCGGCTGCTGCTTGAAGCAAGGGCTCGATGATAAAGCCGGCCAGGTCGCGATGCCGGGTTTTGAGGAGCTGTTCGATCGGATCAATACAGGCCATCTGACAGGATGGATAGGCGAGGTGGAGGGGGCAGCGGTAGCAATAGGGCGGTTCTGCCTCGACGGTTGGAAAGAGCAGCGGTTTGAAACGCGAATGGAAGAGCTCGATGTTGCCGACACTGACGGCGCCGATGGTGTCGCCGTGATAGGCCAGCTTCAGATGGAGAAACGAATTCTTAGCCCCTGCCTTCGGATGGCGCTGCCGCCAATACTGGACGGCCATTTTCAGTGCCACCTCGACTGCCGTTGAACCGTTGTCGGAATAGAATACGCGGGCGAGGCCCTTGGGGACGATTGTAATCAGGGCTTGGGCCAGCTCGATGGCCGGCTGGTTGGAGAGGCCCAGCAGAGTGGAATGTGCGACCTTATCGATCTGCTTCTTGAGAGCCCGGTCGAGGGCCGGATGCCGATGGCCGTGGAGATTGACCCAGATGGAAGAGGTGCCGTCGAGATACTTCTTCCCGTTGTTATCGATGAGGTAGGAGCCTTTGCCACGCTCAATAATGAGGGGGGCTTCCTGCTCCCATTCCCGCATTTGCGTGAACGGGTGCCAGAGGTATCGGTGATCCCATTCAATCAGTTGTCGGGTTGAGGGTGTACGTGCCATGGCGGGTCAAGTTCCTGAGAGCTGGTGGCTTATAGCGCATAGCGGATGGCAGAAACAAGCAGTGAGGCAGACTGTCTTCGCAGTCCGTGCCATACGCCATTCGAGATACGCTTTTCGCGCCGTGCAGGGTCGATTTCTTTGACAACCTGGGAGGCAGTTACTATAATGAAGCGATTTTTTTGAAATGAGCCAGGATTTGCAAAGCCTTATACGCAATTTCTCAATTATCGCTCATATCGATCACGGCAAATCAACCCTCGCTGACCGGTTCTTAGAAGCTACTGGCGCAGTCACTGCTCGAGAGGCCAAAGAACAGATCCTCGATGCCATGGATCTCGAACGAGAACGTGGCATTACGATTAAGGCCCATGCAGTGGCGATCCGGTATAAGGCCAAAGACGGGAAGACTTACGCCTTGCATTTGATCGATACGCCGGGGCACGTCGACTTCACCTATGAAGTCTCGCGGAGTCTTGCCGCGTGCGAGGGGGCACTCTTGCTGGTTGATGCCACCCAGGGAGTCCAGGCCCAGACTATCGCCAATGTCAATCTGGCGATGGCCAACAATCTCACCATTATCCCGGTCATCAATAAGATCGATTTGGCAAGTGCGGATGTCGAGGGGACGAAACACTCGATTTCGGAGGTGCTGCAGCTGGATGCCACCGACGCCATGCCGATCAGCGCCAAGGACGGCAAGGGTGTGCCGGAGGTGTTGGAGGCGGTGATCGCGCGGATTCCTCCGCCGGCCGGCAATCCCCAGGCGCCGCTCAAGGCCCTCATTTTCGACTCCTGGTTCGACAATTATCAGGGCGTGATCGTGCTGACGAGACTGGTGGACGGATCGATTCGGCCCGGGATGAAGATCAAGGTCATGTCGAACGACCGGACGTTCGAAGTCATGGAAGTCGGGCAATTCACACCCAAACGGACCAAAAAGACGGAGCTCCTCACCGGTGAAGTCGGATACCTCTGCGCCAATATGCGGGAAGTCGCGGATGTGAAGATCGGCGATACGCTCACGGATGCGGTGACGCCGACCAGTGCGCCCTTCCCCGGCTACAAGGAAGTGAAGCCCCTGGTCTTCTGCGGACTCTATCCCACCGACACGGCCCGGTATGAAGATCTGCGCGATGCGTTGGTCAAGCTTCGATTGAACGACTCGTCGTTCGTCTATGAGCCTGAGACGTCGCTGGCGCTGGGATTCGGTTTCCGGTGCGGCTTCCTGGGATTGCTCCATATGGAGATCATTCAGGAGCGGTTAGAGCGCGAGTATAATCTGACACTGCTCACGACCGCGCCGACGGTGGTCTATCGCCTGTTGACGACCAAAGGCGAGGTGCTGGAGGTCAATAATCCATCGCAATTGCCGCCTCCCAGCAGCATCGAGTCTTTCGAGGAGCCGTTCATTCTGGCCTCGATCATCACGCCGGAGCGGTACATGGGCGCGATTCTCCAGCTGTGCCAGGAGCGGCGCGGGATTCAGCGGAGCATGCAGTTTCTCGATCCGACACGCGTGATGATCAGTTACGAGCTGCCGCTGAACGAAGTCATTCTCGATTTTTACGATAAACTGAAGTCCCGCACCCAGGGCTATGCGTCGCTGGATTATGAGCTGCTCGGCTATCGGAACTCCGATCTCGTGCGGCTCGACATTCTCTTGAACGGGGAAACGGTCGATGCCCTGTCCTTCATCACCCATAAAGACCGGTCGGTGCAGCGCGGGCGCCAGCTTGCGGAGAAAATGAAGGAACTCATCCCCCGGCAGATGTATGAGATCGCCATACAAGCGGCGATCGGGAGCAAGATCGTTGCGCGCGAAACCATCGGGGCTATGAAGAAGAATGTTCTGGCAAAGTGTTACGGCGGCGACATTTCACGGAAACGGAAATTGCTCGAAAAACAGAAGGAAGGCAAGAAACGCATGAAAGCCGTCGGGAGCGTCGAAGTGCCGCAGGAAGCGTTTCTGGCGATTTTGAAAGTCGGTGACGAATGAGCGCGGATCCGAACCGGGCCAATATCGAGAAGTTGTCCGGTTCTTCTGCCGGAGAGCCGCAAACGCCTGTGTCCGGGGCTACGGTGTCCGAACGGAAGGCCGACCGGGCCGGACAGAAGTCGATCTTTCGGGAGTATGCGGAAGCCATCATCGTGGCCATTTTACTGGCCTTTGCCATTCGGGTGTTCGTGGTGCAGGCCTTCAAGATTCCCTCCGGCTCGATGATTCCAACCTTGTTGATCGGCGACCATATATTGGTGAGCAAGTTGTCGTATGGATTCCAGTGGCCTGCCGACTGCAAGCTTCAATGGAATGTGCCGCCGGTCAATTGTTACACCTCCACGACGGTGATCGAGTTTGGAAAGCCGCAGCGCGGGGATGTCATCGTGTTCCGCTTTCCGGAAGATGAGGAAAAAGACTTTATCAAGCGCATCGTCGGGATCCCAGGCGATACGGTGCAGCTGCGTAATAAAGTGGTATTCGTCAACGGGCAGCCCCTGGACGACAAGGCCTTTACACAGCGTATCGATCCCGGCACTATCGACAGTACGATCAACTCGCGCGACAATTTCGGGCCGGTCACGGTTCCCGAAGGATCGTATTTCGTGATGGGCGACAATCGCGATCAAAGTCTCGACAGCCGGTTCTGGGGGTATGTGCGGGAAGAGAAAATCCGCGGCAAAGCGTTCCGGATTTATTGGTCGTGGAGCGGGCAGGGCAACTGGACGGAGTGGGTCCGATGGGAACGGTTCGCCAAGGGAATTCAATGAAAGCCGGCGTGAAATCTTCCACCGTGGCAGGGGAAGCGGGCAGCCGGAATCAGCCGCCCACGCCTCAGGTGCTCCGGCAGTATATTCAGCGGTTTCCACAGGCATCGGTCCTTGTCGTAGGAGATCTGATTCTCGATCATTATGTCATGGGGAAGGTGAGCCGGATTTCTCCGGAAGCGCCGGTACCTGTCGTGCACGTCGAGTCAGAGTCGCTGCGGCTCGGCGGCGCGGCCAACGTCTTCAATAATATTTTGGCGTTGGGCGGGAAGGCCGATCTCTGCGGGGTTATCGGCGCGGATGAAAGCGGGCGGCTGCTGATGAAGGAACTGGGGACGAGACGCTCCGGGCGTGGAGGTGTGGTGATCGACCACGACCGTCCCACGACGAGGAAAAGCCGGGTGATCGCGCATAATCAGCAGATCGTCCGGTACGATGTCGAAGGGCGGCACGAACTGAAGCCGGCGCTCCAGCGTAGAATCGTTCAATATGTCGAGTCGCGGCTGCGGGAACTGTCGTGCGTGGTGGTCTCCGACTACGCCAAGGGGGTCGTGTCGGCGTCGTTGATGTCCGATATCACCAGGCTGGCCGCCTTACGAAAGGTTCCGGTCATTGTCGATCCGAAGGTGGAACATTTTGGCTACTACAAGGGTGTCACTGTGATGACGCCGAACCATCTGGAAGCGACTCAAGCGTCCGGTTTGCACGGCGACGACGATCAAACGATCAATGAAGCCGGCGCCATGATCCGCCAGCGGCTCGGATGTCAGTCGGTGCTCATCACGCGTGGTGAAAAAGGCATGAGTTTGTATGAAGGCGACGGAGTGTCCTGGCATCTGCCGACACAAGCCAGGCAGGTCTACGATGTGACCGGCGCCGGCGATACGGTTGTCGGGACGCTGGCACTGGCGCTGTCGACCGGCGCAAGCATCAAGCATGGGGCGATTCTGGCGAATCATGCAGCTGGGATTGTGGTCGGCATGGTAGGGACGGCGACGGTCTCTCCCAAACAACTGACGGAGGCATTGGGACATGAGTAATCCCTCGCGTTCTGTCGTTGTCGTTATTCCGGCGCGGTATGGCTCATCCCGATTTCCGGGGAAACCGTTGATCATGCTCAACGGCAAGCCGATGATCCAACATGTCTATGAACGGGCTGTGGCCTGCCGGGCTGTGTCGGACGTATTGGTGGCGACCGACGACGACCGCATCAAGCAGGCGGTTGAGCAGTTCGGGGGACGTGTCGTCATGGTGACCGGAAACTATCGGACAGGCACGGACCGTGTGGCGGCAGTGGCGCGCATGTTCGTGGGGGACTTGTTCGTGGATTTGCAGGGCGATGAAATTCCCCTGAATCCGAGGTTGTTGGACGATCTCATCGAACCGTTCATTCAAAGCGGCGCTGAAATGGGAACGCTGAAGCGGATGCTGGATACGACGGAGGATCTGCATAATCCGGCCGTGGTCAAAGTGGTGACCGATTCCCAAGGGTATGCGCTCTATTTCTCACGAGCGCCGATTCCGCTGGTGCGTGACGATCCCGACCGCCGGGTCGTCGGCGGACTGCACTATGTCCATCTGGGGCTCTATATCTATACGAAAGAGACATTGCTGAAGTTCGCCGCCCTGCCGACCAGTACCTTGGAGGAGGCCGAAAAGCTGGAACAACTCCGTGGATTGGAAAACGGCATTCGCATCAGAGTGTGGGAAACGAGGCATGCGTCGCTGAGAGTCGATCAGCCGGAAGATGTGCCGCTTGTCGCGGAGAAGTTGCAGCAGTTCGAGGTCGTCAAGCGCGAGGTGGGATTCATGGGGTTCAAAGGGGTTGTGTCGAGCCGATGAGGACACGATGCGGATCAGGGTGGTCAGGGCTCCGGCACGGGAGGCAGCCATGAGCAAATTTATTTTTGTCACGGGTGGAGTCGTCTCATCACTGGGCAAGGGGTTGGCCTCGGCGTCCATCGGGAACCTTCTCGAAAGCCGCGGCTTGAAGATCACGTTTTTGAAGCTGGACCCCTATATCAATGTGGATCCCGGCACGATGAATCCGTATCAGCACGGCGAAGTCTACGTGACGGATGATGGTGCTGAAACCGACCTGGACTTGGGACATTATGAGCGGTTCACCACGCTGTCGCTGACGAAGGAAAGCAATTATACGACCGGCCGGATCTATCATTCCGTCATCACCAAAGAACGGCGTGGGGACTATCTCGGGGGAACGGTACAAGTGGTGCCCCATGTGACGGACGAGATCAAGCAGGCGATCATGCGTATTTCCCAGGGCATGGATGTGACGATCGTCGAGATCGGCGGTACGGTAGGCGATATTGAAAGCCTGCCCTTCCTCGAAGCCATCAGGCAGTTGCCCTACGACGTCGGGCGCGACAATGTGCTGTACGTCCATCTGACATTGGTGCCGTACATCGGCGCCGCCGGAGAGTTGAAGACCAAACCGACGCAACATTCGGTCAACAAACTGCGTGAGATCGGCATTCAGCCGAATATTCTTTTGTGCCGCACGGATCGCTATCTGCCTCCCGAACTCAAGGGCAAGATCGCCATGTTCTGTAACGTGGAGAAGGACGCCGTCATCACCGCCAAAGACGTCGATACGATTTATGAAGTGCCGATCGTCTTTCGGAAAGAAGGCTTGGATGAACTGATCATCCGGCAGCTGCATCTGAAAACCGGACAACCGAATTTGCGTGAGTGGGACGCGATGGTGCAGAAAATCAAGCGGCCCAAGCATGAAATTTCGGTGGCGCTGGTGGGAAAGTACGCCGGGCTGAAGGAGTGTTACAAGAGTCTGGGGGAGGCGCTGGTCCACGGAGGACTTGATCACGAAACGAAGGTCAATATCAGTTGGATCGAGTCCGAGGATGTCGAGCGGCAGGGCACCGAGCGGATTCTGCGCGAGGCTGACGGGATTTTGATTCCCGGCGGGTTCGGCGCGCGGGGGATCGAGGGGAAAATTGCCACGATCCGATATGCGCGGGAGCGGCAGGTCCCGTTTCTTGGCCTTTGTTTGGGCATGCAGTGCGCGGTGATTGAGTTTGCGCGCAACGTCGCGGGATTGACCGGAGCCAACAGTGCCGAGTTCGACGAGCAGTCGCTCCATCCGGTCATTCATTTGATGTCGGATCAACAAGGCGTCAATGACAAAGGCGGCACGATGCGCCTGGGATCCTACCTTTGCCGGCTTGGCGAGGGTTCGCTTGCGCAGAAGATGTATGGGGTCGCCGAAGTTCGCGAACGCCACCGGCATCGCTACGAATTCAACAACGCCTATCGTGAACAGCTGGCAGCCAAAGGGTTGGTGCTATCCGGGCTCTCCCCTGACGGACGATTGGTTGAGATCGTCGAGTTGAAGGATCATCCCTGGTTCTTAGGCACCCAGTTCCATCCGGAATATCGTTCCCGTCCGCATCACCCGCATCCGCTGTTCAGCGGCTTTGTCGGCGCAGCGTTACGGAAAAAACTGGGTCAGTAGCTATGGCACATCTTGTCGATATCGGTTCTTTCAAAGCCGGCCAGGGGCAGCCGCCTTTCCTGATCGCGGGTCCCTGTGTCATCGAGAGTGAGCAACTTGTGATGGAGACGGCGGGCCGCATCGCCGAAATCACGAAATCTCTCGGGATCCCCTATATCTTCAAGTCTTCATTCGACAAGGCCAACCGAACGTCCATCAAGTCCTTTCGGGGTCCAGGGATCGAGAAGGGGATGGCCGTACTCAAAAAGGTGCGGGACCATGTCGGCTGTCCGGTCTTGACCGATGTTCATACGGAAGAGCAGGCGACTGAGGCTGGAAAGGTCGTGGATGTGCTTCAAATTCCCGCCTTCCTGTGCCGGCAGACGGACTTGCTGATTGCCGCAGCGAATACAGGAAAAGTTGTGAACGTGAAGAAAGGCCAGTTTCTCTCTCCGATCGAAATGGGCAATGCGGTCAAGAAGGTGGAGGAGTGCGGCAGCCGGCGTATTCTCCTGACCGAGCGTGGCTCCTCGTTCGGCTACAACAACTTGGTGGTCGATATGCGGTCCTTTCCTATCTTGCGGAGTTTCGGCTATCCCGTGGTGTTCGATGCGACTCATAGTGTCCAGTTACCCGGCGGGGGAGGCACGAAATCCAGCGGCCAACGCGAGTTTGTCGAGCCGTTGGCCTGCGCCGCGGCCGGCGCCGGTGTCGATGGATTTTTCATGGAAGTGCATCCGAATCCGGATGAGGCTTTGTCGGACGGACCAAACATGGTACCGTTGCATCAATTGAAGTCACTGTTGGAACGGGTCCTGCGCATATGCGACGCGACAAAACCGAGACCATAAAGCCGGCTGCTCCACCGGTTGCCAAGTCCGTCAAAGGCCAGGAGAGTCTTGACGAAGGGAGGCGTGTGCTGGCAATCGAAGCCCGCGCCGTCCAGGCATTGATCGGCCGGTTGGACGCTACGTTCGCCAAGGCTGTGGATCTGCTGGCTCGCTGCAAAGGGAAGGTCGTCGTATCGGGCATGGGGAAGTCCGGTTTGATCGGTCAGAAGATCGCCGCCACGTTGGCCAGCACCGGCACCTCATCGTTTTTTCTCCATCCTGCCGAAGGCGTGCATGGAGACCTCGGCATGCTGGCCCGCCGGGATGCCTTGATCGCGATTTCCAACAGCGGCGAGACTCAGGAGTTGCTCCAATTGCTTCCCTACGTGGAGCGCATGAGTATTCCGGTGATCGGCCTCACAGGACGGATGGATTCCACCTTGGGCAAACACTGCGATGTCGTCTTGGATGTGTCGGTGGAGGAAGAGGCCTGTCCGATGGGGTTGGCGCCGACCGCAAGCACCACGGCAACGCTGGCTCTCGGCGATGCGCTGGCGGTGGCCTTGTTGCAGAAGCGCGGATTCAAGGAAGAGGACTTTGCGCGGTTCCATCCGGGCGGTACGCTGGGACGCCGGTTGCTGGTGAAGGTAAAAGATGTGATGCATGCCGGACCGGAAATCCCGATCGTCCAGCACTCCGTCGGGGGCATGGCAGCGATGCTCGAAATGACGGCCAAGAAACTCGGTATGACGATCGTCGTCGATCAGGGCGATGCGTTGCTGGGCGTGATTACAGACGGCGATTTACGGCGGTTTATCCAACGCGGGACGGATTTGGTGAGTGCGACGGCCGGAGAACTCGCCTCACGGGATCCCAAAACCATCGGACCCGACGATTTGGCGGCCAAAGCGGTGGAAATGATGGAGCGCTTTTCGATCACGACGCTTGTGGTGACCGAAGGCAATCGGGAAATCCGGGGTGTGGTCCATCTGCATGATTTGCTGAAGAACGGGATTGTCTGACGATGAATCGCGTGTTGGAAACCTGGAAGGAAATCGGGCAGGA
Organism: Nitrospira sp.; assembly: GCA_046604365.1. Taxonomy (GTDB): domain Bacteria; phylum Nitrospirota; class Nitrospiria; order Nitrospirales; family Nitrospiraceae; genus Nitrospira_D. The sequence goes on along the minus strand of JBJACV010000010.1, from coordinate 32,797 downwards.
TTCGCTGAATCTGCCGAATTTTCTCACGCTCGTCCGGATCCTTTTGATTCCGGTCTTCGTCGTGGTCTTCCTTGCGCCGACGCCGGATCGGTCGTTGCTTGCCGCCGTCATATTTACCGTCGCCGCCGTGACGGATTTGCTGGATGGATACATTGCCCGCCGCACTGGACAGGTGACGAAGCTCGGTAAGCTGCTTGATCCGCTCGCGGATAAGCTGCTGGTGTTGTCGGCGCTGATCCTCCTCGTCAACATCGACCGTGTCAGCGCCGTGGTGGCGCTGCTCATCATTGCGCGGGAACTGGCCGTGACCGGCATCCGCGCCATCGCTGCCGGGGAACGCCTGATCATCGCAGCGGAGGTCACGGGTAAGTACAAGATGGCGCTGCAAGTCATTGCGATCGTCTTGCTGATTCTGGAAGGGACGGGGCTGGCGGAACTCGGCAATCTGCACCTGGCCGGCACGGGGACGCTGTATCTGTCTCTGGTGCTGGGATACATCTCCGGCGGGCAGTATGTCTGGAGCTTTTGGAAGCAGGTGGTCGCCAAAGGGCTGTAGTCAGGATGTTGAAACTAGACCCCAGCTTTGTTCTCGCATCGTTCAGACCCTCAACATACCCAATCGGGAGAGAGCTGCTCCGGCTGCTCGGGGAGGGCGGGTGAGAAAGATTATGCCTCGGCCCTGCACTCGCTGCGGCCTCGCTGGATGTCTAGTTTGAACATCCTGTAGTACGTTGGATTGGACGCCTCTATCAACTCTCTCTGTCATTGACTGTCACCAGGGCGGGCCTGACATGGGTTTGAAATGCCGGGCCGTCCGCCGAGCGTCACTCGCACTGCAGATCGTAAGCTGTATCAGCTTTTCCTTCCTAGTTACTGCCTGTACAGAGAACAGCGCGCCTCCGCAAGTAGAACCCTATGCCTATTCAAGTGCTCCGGCGGCGGCCGGATGTGAAGCGGGCGCGCGAATCGGCCGGGCCGGTGCCAGTGATGGGGAAGCTTCCGCTGAAGGTCTTCGCTATCACGTGCGCACACCGTCGAATTATGACACGACCATCGCACATCCTCTCTTGATGGTCTATGCTGCGGCCGGCCAGAGTGGCCTGGCGTCTGAGCGTATGACAGGTCTTACTTCGATGGCCACTGCCTCCGGATTTGTGATTGTGTATGCCGATCATCGGCCGCTCGGGATTCCCGCAATCGAACAGCTGGGAACCATTCCCGGTTCGGTGGCAAAAAAGTGGTGCATCGACGAGAAGAGGGTATTCGTGACCGGCCACTCGGATGGTGGCACGGCCTCACTGGCGCTGGCCGTGCTTGATAAGCCGAAGAAGATACCAGCTGCGATTGCACCGTCTGCCGCCGGATGGACCGGCAAGGACTTGGAGGCCTATCACTGTCCGGCGCCCATCCCGGTCATGGTGATGCACGGCGCGAACGACAGTCTCTTTCCAGGCTGGGGCGCTCAAACATCAGCCTGGTGGGCCGCCTGCAACGGATGCGACGTGGCGAAGACGAAAAAGATGGAAGGCGGGTGTGTTGCATATCAAGGATGTAAATCGGAGGGCGCGACGCTCTACTGTGAGGGAGCCGGCGGTCATCGGGATTGGCCCAATCTCAATCGCGTGATGATCGAGTTTTTTACGCATCCGGAGAAATTTCAGTAACGCCTGAATCTTCTGTCGGTGCGGGAGTGACGGCGCGAAAGGGTATGATGGATCTGCCAGGGTTCACCGGCCTGTTCATATTGATCGGGTATCTCTTAGGTGGGGTGCCGTTCGGTGTCGTGATTTCCAAGGCGATGGGTTTGCCCGATCCGCGCACGGTCGGCAGCAAGAACGTTGGCTTTACGAATGTGCTGCGTGTGTCCGGCAAGACGGCCGGCATTCTCACCCTGATCGGCGATATGGGCAAGGGCTGGGTGATGGGCTTTGCCGCAACGCAGCTGTTGCAGAATGAGTGGTCCATTCTACTTGTCGCACTCTCGCCGTTTCTGGGCCACCTCTTTTCGCCGTTCTTGGGATTTAAAGGCGGGAAGGGAGTTGCGACCGCGTTGGGATCAGTCCTCGGTGTCGCACCGTTCATCGGACTCTTGCTGTTGCTGGCCTGGATTGGAGCCGTCGCCATGTGGCGGTACTCATCCGGGGGCGCACTCACTGCCTTTGGGCTGTTCCCCCTTATTGCTGCGCTGATCCACCCCACGACAGCGTTTATGCTCTTTTCTCTCGCGGTGAGCGGGCTCATCGCGATCAAGCATAAGGACAACATGGAACGTCTGCGAAATGGGACAGAGAGTAAGATGGGACAAGGTCGGCCCGGTTGATCTAGGTGCTCGCGGAACCCTCACGTCTACCATTTTATAGTTTCACTGGTGGAGAACAACGTGGTCGTTCCATGCGCGCAGTTCTGGATTCAACCGGGCCGCCCTTGGGAGAAGGGGGAGTGAAGATCCAGCGATCGACAGCTGCAAGAGGAGAGAGACAGGTGTTATTCGAACGGGGATGGTTAACTCTTGGATTTAAGCGTGGCGGCGTGTTAGTGGCGCTTTCACCCGAATTCTGTTATTGAGCTTCTTAGGCTTTGAGAAGCTCGGGATCATGCCAAACCTCGATTTGGCCGGGTGCTAGTAGTACGCGCCAGCCTGGAGCCAAGCCCAGGTAAGGCAAGATGCTTGGGCAATACTCCGTCAAATGATGAGCGTGAATGGGTTGAAAGAAGTCTGGGTCTTGCGACAGCACCTCACCACCATAAATGAACCAACCGCATGTGCTTCCCTGCGGAGGATGGCGCAAAGCATTTAGGGGTAACTTGCTCAAGGTGGATAGAGCGATGCCCACCTTTGAATCCGCATTGGGCGGCACAAAATCTGAGCCATACTCAGAACAAACAGATTGTTGTGATCGTTCCTTCTTCACGACGCTCGGCAATTGGCCGTATAGTACGCGCAGGTTGCTGAAGCCTAGTGAGGGATTTTTGCGCGAATCCAATTGCTTGTCAACGCCCTCCTTGGTGCCCATCAGCATACGTTCCAGGAAACTACCGGGCGACGATGCTGACCTGTGCGGAATAGCCGAGTTGGGCGAGGAGTTGTTCGCAGTCTTCCCAGGTCAGGCCGAACGCGCGCACGTCGGCGACACCGATTCTGGCTACGACGTCTCGAATGGTCGAGAGATGCGTTGGATCAAAGTCGCCATCTATCAATGCCGATTCAGCCCAGGCGACCAGGCTGTCCAGTGACAATTCATGTTGCAGGTGGGCTGCAAGCTTCTTGGCAACGGTCTCTCGGGTGATGAGTGTCATAGGCCAACCTTTGTTCTCTCCCTATGAGAGTTCTTTTCCTTCGCCGTGAATCCGCACTGCGGCGTCATCCACAATCCAGAGCCGGCCTTTGAGCGGTTCTTTTGCAAGAACTGGCAAGAGGTTTTGAAGGATACGCAAGACGTGGCTTCGACTTTGACTGACGAGGCGCATGACAATGATCCCTGCATAGTAGTTCGGTGGATAGGCCCGAATATCTGCAAAGTCGAGATCTAGAGTAACGAGTGTTCGTTGTTCGTCTTGGCAGACGGAAATGATTTGCGTATCGGAGTGGCCTTGCAGTCCTTGATCCCAGACGGTCAAGGCATCGTGCCCGTTATTACGGAGGAGGACAGCAGATTCAGGCGGGAGATTCTCATCAATTTTGAATCGCACTAAGCCGCACCGGACTCTAGGGGGACAATCCGTTCACGTGCCAGTTCAGCCGCATACTGCAACGCAGCTTGAACGTCCTGCTGTGTGAGGCGATAGGTGGTTGCAATCTGGTCGGGAGTTTCTCCCGCTGCAATGTTATCCAGAACGACCGACACCAGTACTCTGGTCCCTTTGATGCAAGGCTTGCCGTGACAGATAGCAGGGTCTACCACGATATGATCACGCCAGGTCATGTGCTTTCTCCACATTCCAGTGCCGTTATGCTCGCATAAGAGCGACAGCCTTGCAAGAAGTGCGTGGAGGAACCACATTGAATTGACTCTCCTCCGACCCCTTCATATAATGCGGCTCGCTGGTGGTTTCCCTTGTCTGACAGGCACTTATGCCATTACCATCCAAGGTTCGCATGGCTGAAAAACTGGCTCAATTGCAAGCCGGCTTCCGTCATGCCTTTGCTGTTCGACCTGAATCTCAGCCCCTTGCCATGGAAGATGTCGAGCTCATGGAGCGTGTCGCCGATGTCATTGTGAAACGTGGCATGGCGGCGCCGGCGACGGTGTTCCTGGAATCGATGGGGCCGATGAATTTTCTGGGAAGCCAAGCGCTACATTTTTTCACCCCGATCATCGAGTGCGCCTTCAACGTGAAGGAAGTCGAGCAGGTCGCCCGGCTGCTCGAACGCCGAGAGACCATACCCCGGTTGATCGCCATCATCGAAGCCAAGTCTGCTCCCCGCGCTCCACAAGGAGCGTCGGCTCAATGATGAAATCGCGCATCTCGTATTTCGTGAAGCGTATCTCGTTCTTCGTGCGGGACTGGCGAGACTTGCGAGAAAAGCGGGACTGGTCTGAAGCTTCATTGGTCCGAGTCGCGCCTGTCGCGCTCGTCACGCCTTTCTCGCATATGTCCCGCGAACGACGAGATGCGAGATACGAGATACGTAACCAGGTACCTTGCTGATGGCCACGCAGGAGCCAGGCAAGACGGCCACCCCACTGAATGTGATCGTCGCCACCGACTGCGGCAGCACGACGACCAAAGCCATTCTCATCGAAAAAGTCGGAGACGAGTACCGCCAGACCTATCGTGGTGAAGCGCCGACGACGGTCGAAGCGCCGTTCGAAGATGTGACGCGTGGCGTGTTGAATGCCATTGCCGAAATCGAAGAACTATCCGGGCGCAAGATTCTCGACGGCGATAAGATCATCACGCCTTGCCGGGATGCCAAGACCGGCGTCGATATCTACATCTCTACCAGCAGCGCGGGCGGGGGCTTGCAGATGATGGTGACGGGTGTGGTTCAAAATATGACGGGCGAGAGCGCCCAGCGGGCGGCGCTGGGCGCCGGTGCCATCGTGATCGATGTGCTGGCTTCCAACGACGGACGTTTGCCGCACGAGAAGATCGAACGTATCAGGACGATGCGGCCGGACATGATTCTGATGTCCGGCGGTACGGACGGCGGAGCGGTGACTCATGTGGTGGAAATGGCCGAGTATATTGCAGCGGCAGAACCACGCCCGCGGTTCGGGGCAACCTATAAGCTCCCGCTGATCTATGCCGGCAACAAGGAGGCGCAGGGGCAGGTCAACAAAATTCTGGGCGAGAAGTCCGCCCTGGTGGTGACGGACAACATTCGTCCGGTACTGGAGCGTGAGAATCTCTCGCCTGCCCGCAACAAGATCCACGATCTGTTTCTCGAACATGTGATGCAGCAGGCGCCAGGCTACAAGAAGTTGATCGAAATGGCGGGCGCGCCGATTATGCCGACTCCGGCAGCCGTCGGCGTGATTATGGAAACGATTGCCAAGCGCGAGCACTTGAATCTCATCGGCGTGGATATCGGCGGAGCGACGACCGACGTGTTTTCGGTTTTCGAAGGGCTGTTCAATCGGACGGTCAGCGCCAACCTGGGCATGTCCTACAGTATTTCCAATGTGCTGGCCGAAGCGGGGTTGGCCAACATCATGCGGTGGGTGCCCTTTACAATCGATGAACAGACGCTACGCAACCGGATCAAGAACAAAATGATCCGTCCGACCACCATTCCACAGACGCTCGATGAGCTGCAAATCGAGCATGCCATTTCGCGCGAGGCGTTGCGGCTGGCATTGATCCACCACAAGTCGCTGGCGACCGGCTTGAAAGGCGTGCAACAGGAGCGGACGATTTCGGACGTTTTCGAACAGCAGACGTCCGGGAAGACGCTGATCGACATGCTGAAGCTGGATCTGATCGTCGGCAGCGGCGGCATCCTTTCCCACGCCCCGCGACGGATTCAATCGATGCTGATGATGGTGGATGCCTACGAGCCGTTGGGGTTTACCAGGCTCTCCGTCGACAGCATCTTCATGATGCCGCATCTGGGCGTGTTGTCGACAATCGATGAAAAGGCCGCGACGGATGTGTTCGTCCGCGACTGCATGGTTTATCTCGGCACCTGTGTCGCGCCGATCGGGCAGGGAAAGGACGGAGAGCGCTGCAGCGATTATGAGATTGTGTTTCCTGACGGGAAGACTGTGACAGACCAGCTGAAATTCAGCGACCTCCGGCTCTATCCGCTTGAACCTGGCAAAAAGGCAACCGTGACCGTGCGGCCGGCCAAATCAGTGAACTTCGGCGCAGGCGCCGGTGTTGCGGTCACACGCGAGGTGCAGGGGGGCGTGGTCGGCTTGATGCTCGATGGGCGGGGCCGTCCGTTGCAATTACCGACCGATCAGCAGGCGCGTGTTGCGGTACTCACGAAATGGTTCAATGCCGTCGGATTGTATCCAAAGGGGAGCTGATAGCAGATAGCGTATGGCATATAGCACGAAATTAGAAAGACTGAATCTTGTGCTATTAGCCATAATCCATTGGCCATATACTCTGCGGTTTTAGATTATGGCGCATTCGTACACCCCGGGCCTCACTGTTACCGACTCCACCGTCATTCGTAGGCGGCGGATTCTGCCGCTTCCTGGCACGGTGCTGGTCAAGGTCGGTGACCCTGTCCGATCAAATCAACCGGTGGCCCGCGCTGAGTTGCCGGGCAAGGTCTATCCGCTCAATCTTGCAAATCAGCTAGGCGTGGCTCCCAATGAGATCACGGAGTATTTGATCAAGAAGGGCGGCGATGCCGTTCAGAAGGACGACATTCTTGCGGAGAACAAGCCGCTGTTCAAATGGCTCAAAACGGAAATTCGCTCGCCCATCACCGGTACGGTCGAATCAATTTCGACAGTGACAGGGCAAGTCCTGCTGCGAGAGCCGCCGCGCATTCTCGAACTGCTCGGCTATGTGGATGGAACGGTCACGGAGGTCCATCCCCGGCAGGGCGTGACCATCGAATGTCTGTGCAGTATGGTCCAAGGGATCTTCGGCATTGGTGGAGAGACCTATGGCGAGCTGGTCATGGCCGTGGTTGCTCCCGATGAGGCCTTGACCCCGGCTCATGTGAAGCCGGACATGAAGGGGAAAATTGTGGTGGGCGGATCATTCTTGCCGGCCGATACGATGGTGAGGGCGAAAGAAGTCGGCGTGGCGGGCCTTGTGGTCGGCGGGATCCATGACAAGGATCTGCGGGCGCTCTTAGGCTACGACTTGGGCGTTGCCATCACAGGAGCCGAACAGGTCGGGTTTACACTGATCCTCACCGAGGGGTTCGGCACGATCCCGATGGCCCAGAAGACCTTTGCGCTGCTCTCCGCCCATGCCGGCGCCAAGGCGTCGATCTCAGGCGCCACGCAGATCAGGGCCGGTGTCATTCGCCCTGAGATCATTATTCCACGGGCAGGTGCGCAGGCCGGCGCTATCATGCAGCCACAGCGAGCGGGAATTCGCTTGGGTGATCCGGTCCGGATCATTCGTGACCCTTTGTTCGGCAAGATCGGTGAAGTCTCGGCCTTGCCACCGGATCTCACGAAGATTCCTACGGAGAGTGAAGTGCGGGTGCTGGAGGTACGGTTTCCAGACGGGCAGGTCGCGGTGATTCCACGGACCAATATCGAAGTGATCGAGGGGACGTAGAAGGCGTGAGGGGTGAGGAGTGCAGAGAAGACGTGAGGCGTAAGGGGAAAAGGCGTAAAGGGACTGAAGAAGACGTGAAACGAGAAGTTTCAAATGTGAGCCGGGGAAGCAGAGAGATGTTGTTTGTGTGCACTCTGCTGTCCGTGCTCGTGTCTGTCTGGTTTTGTGTGACTGCGTCGGCGCAATCGACATTGTCTGCTCCGGCTGGGGTGCGTGTGATTGATACGCCGAATGATGGCGGCGCGAGCCTGACCGTCATCTGGGCGCCGAGCGACTCGGACAGTCCCGATGCGCGCTATCAGATCTTGTTCGGTGAGGGGGGCGTCATTGATCCTGCATCGCTGAAAGTGATTGCGGAGTTTTCGGCCGATACTCGATTCGTGAAGGACGCCAAAACGACCTGGTGGACGAGAGAGGCAGAGAAGACCTGGCATCAATATGTGATCCGGAACGGAAAAGATGCCGAGATAAAGGACGGTACGGCTTATACGGTCGCAGTGGCTCTGCTCAAAGGGGAAGACCGGGCCATGAGTTCATTTGTTCAGGCCACTCCTGCCCCCAATTGGTTCAATTGGAACCAGCTCAATAACCTGATCCTGGCCCTATCGTTCGGTGGAATCGTGTTCTATGCCATCAGTCATGCCAAGCGGAATGAGATCTTTCTGCGGCGTATCCCCGGTCTTGACGCAGTCGATGAGGCCATCGGCCGTTCGACCGAGTTGGGCAAACCGATTCTGTATTTGACCGGTGCGCATGACATGAGTGATCCTTCGACGATCGCAGCGGCGGTGATCCTTGGCCGAGTCGCAAAGCGCACTGCAGCCTATGAGACTGAGCTGATGGTGCCCCATCGAGATCCGATCACGATGGCCGTCTGCCAGGAAATCACAAAGCAGGCGTATTTGGAGGCAGGTAAGCCGGATCTCTTCAAAGAAGACTCGAATTTTTTCATCACATCGGATCAATTCAGTTATACGGCAGCAGTCGACGGGATCATGCTTCGCAAGAAGCCGGCGGCAAATTTCTTTATGGGCTCCTACTTCGCCGAATCGCTGCTGCTCACAGAAACCGGCGCGAGCACCGGCGCCATTCAGATCGCCGGGACTGATTCAGATCATCAGCTTCCGTTTTTCGTGACCACGTGCGACTACACGTTGATCGGCGAAGAACTGTACGCCGCCAGCGCCTATCTGTCCAAAGAGCCGGTTCAGATCGGCACCCTCCGCGGGCAGGATATCGGGAAAGCCGTCATCTTGAGTGCCATCGTCATCGGCACGGTGTTAGCGACGATCGGCGTTGTCACGGGCGCGCAATGGCCGTCTCTGTTTCTGGACTTCTTCAAGGATGTGAAATGATCTTCCTGCGCCGGCAATTACCATTGCTGATTACGATGATCACCGGGTTGCTCTTCGCCGGGCAGTATTACGTGCCGCATCCGGCCTCAGAACAACTGCTGACCTCCGCCACCAAATGGCTTCAGATCGTCGGCGGCTTTGCGCTGGTCTTGGGGGTGACGAGTTTATTCCATCAGCATGCGGCAAAGATCAGAAGGAAGGAAGAGGGGTGGGGCTATAGCCTCGTGCTCTATGCCGGAATGCTGGGGACGATTGCGGTCGGACTTTGGGCCAACGGGAAGGAAAGTGTCGAAGGGGCAGCTACCGCGTTCGGCTGGGTCTATTCCTACATGCTGGTGCCGCTCCAGGGCACCATGTTCGCGATCCTGGCCTTCTTCATCGCTTCCGCTGCCTATCGGTCGTTTCGAGCCAGGAGTCGTGAAGCCGCAGTGCTCTTGATTGCGGCGGTGATTGTCATGATGGGCCGCGTCCCGCTGGGTGAATATCTGATTCCCCTGAGCGGCGATGTCTCGCAATGGATTCTGAATGTGCTGAATGCATCAGTGCGCCGCGCCATCCTGATCGGGGTGAGTCTCGGCGCAGTGGCCTTATCGTTCAAGATCATCTTCGGCGTCGAACGGTCGTATCTGGGGGGAGGAAAAGAATAACGTGGCACGTGAGGCGTCAGGGGTTAGGGGTGAAGGGTAAGGAGACAGGAGAGAAAAGAATGAGGAACGCCGGGATAGTATCCGAGAGCGATACCCCTCACCCCTCACGCCTCACCCCTTACGTGATGTTGTGGTCATGACATTTTCCGAAAGAATGCTCAAGATCGACCGGCGGATCATCTTCCTGGTGATCGGTCTCTGCACGCTGTTGCCCTTGCTCTATCCGGTCGGACTTCCGATCAAGATTTCGTCTGAGGTGCGCGGCGTCTACAACCATATCGAATCGTTGCCGGAGCGGTCCGTGTTTTTCGTGTCGTTCGATTTTGACCCGGCCTCGAAACCGGAATTACATCCGCAGGCGATCGCGCTGCTTCGGCACGCCTTCCGGAAGAATCTGCGTGTGGTGACGATGACATTGTGGGTGACGGGCACCGGCTTAGCCGATCAAATCGTGACTCAAGTGGCGAAGGAGATGGGGAAGGAAAACGGCAAGGACTACGTCTTTCTTGGCTGGAGCCCCGGCAACACGGCCGTCATCATCAATTTAGGCCAGAATCTCTACAATACTTTTCCCAGCGATTACGGCGGCAAGCCGACCAAGGGACTTCCCGTGCTGGACGGCGTACAGAGTTTGAAGGATGTGGCGTATATGGTCAGCCTGGGCGCAGGCAATCCCGGAGTTGAAGCCTGGTATGTGTTCGGCAAGGACAAATATAAGTTTGAGCTGGGAGGCGGTTGCACGGGGGTGATGGCGCCTGGGCTCTATCCCTTGTTGAGAAGCGGGCAGATCAACGGCCTTATCGGTGGCCTGCGCGGCGCGGCGGAATACGAAAGCTTGATCGATCAGAAGGGCAAGGCTGTGGCCGGCATGGATGCGCAGTCGGCGACGCATGTGGCGATCATCGTGTTGGTGATCATCTGCAACCTCTTTTACTTCAGCATGCGACGAGCGGCAGGGCAGCACAGCTAGGGGGACATGTGACTCGTATGATCCACGAACACTGTTGCTGCAATTGCCGATTTGCTATTCCGTTCTTCGTCGCTTGTATCTCGTGAAGCGTGAAGCCCGCTTCGCCGACGATGCGAGGCGAGCGCAGGACGGAAAGGGTGTGTCCTTTATTTTTCATGCGAGATACGAGATACGCTTCACGAGGAGCACGATGCCATGCCATGTCGCGACAAACGGTCATGAATAATGCGGATTGAGGAGCACGGCAGATTATGGATGCAACGGTACTCGGAGCGTGGGTGGCGACAGGGTTGACCCTGTGTATCTTCACGTTCCTGTACAAAGATAACCCGCTGTTCAAGCTGGCGGAACACCTCTATGTAGGTGTGTCGGTCGGCTACACGATCGTGAAGGCGTACGACACGGTTATCGTACACTTGATCGTCAAGCCGATTGTCGAACAAGGTGAGTATGCCCTGTTTATTCCTGTCGCCATTGGCATGCTCATGCTGACGCGTTATGTGCCGAAAGCCGCCTGGCTGTCCCGCTACGCATTCGCCTTTATCGTGGGGGTCGGATCGGGACTCGCGATTCCACGCACGATTTCATCGTTTATCTTGAGACAGATTGAGGATACCGTCAGACCCCTGCTGGCATTGGCCGGTGGGGATGGCGTGACCTTCTCGATGAATCTCCTTAACCCGTCGAGCAGCATCAACGTGATCATCATTTTGATCGGTGTGATCTCAGTGCTGTTCTACTTCTTCTTCTCGATTGAGCACAGCGGGCCGGGCAAGGTCGTCGCAAGAACCGGCGTCATATTTCTGATGATCGCGTTCGGCGCGGCCTTCGGCTATACCGTGATGGCGCGTATGTCTCTCTTGATCGGCCGATTGACCGACCTGATCGAATTCTCCGATGCGTCATACGGGAATCCGACGCTCTGGCTGGCGATCCTGACTATAGGGGCGCTCATTGTGCTGAGTCGACAATCGAGTCCTAGTGAGCAGGAAAAACAATAGGTCTATCTGGTCTATCTCGTCTTTCTGGTGAATCGGGTCTGTCTCGTTTGTTTGGTTTATCTGGTGTGTTTAGTGCGATGGGATTGTTGCTCTTAGGCTCTTGACGAAATGGTCCATAGTCCGGATAGACTGCATCAACAAAATGGCGCCTACTCTTACCAGAGAGACCAGACAAACCAAATAAACGCGACAGACCAAACAAACCATTCATCATGACGCCCGACACAGCCAAAGATCCAAAACTGTCTCCCGTTTTGAGAAACCTCCAATTCTCGCCTATTAAACAGGGAGAGGACCAGTTTATCGTTCTCTGGGACCCGAGCGGATTGAGCAAGGAGAAGCTCGTCCTGCCGTTAAATTACTTTTTCATCGTCCAGCATTTTGACGGCGAGCATTCGCTTCTGGAAATCGGCGCGCTCTATCTGAAGCGCTTCGGCGAATTTCTGATGCCGAGTAAAGTGGAACAGCTGGTCGAGGATCTCGATCAGAAGCTCTTTCTGGAAGGGGTGAAGGCCGAGAGTGCCAGGCTGCGCCTCCGGGATGAGTATCGGCAAGCCCCGCTCAGGAAGGCTGCCTTTGCCGGCCGCAGTTACGAAGCCGACGGAGCGAAGCTGAAAAAGCAGATCGACGGATTCTTTACATCCGAGGAAGGCCCCGACTTCAAGCCGTCCGAAAACCAGGGGAAGCCGATCAGGGGGCTGGTGGCGCCGACCTACGATCTGAAGCAGGCTGGGCCGATCTATGCATGGGCGTATAAAGAGCTACAAGATTCAGAACAGCCCGATCTGTACGTCGTATTCGGTACGGCCTACGCCGGATTGGATAATTTGTTCGCCCTGACGGACAAAGATTTTGAAACACCGTTGGGTCTGATTTCCACGGATCAATCGATTGTTTCACGACTGAAAGTGTGCCTTCCGGCATCGTTCGAAGAGGATATCTGTCACCAGGCCGAGCATGCGATTGAATTTCAATTGCCGTTTCTGCAGCAGATTGTCGGAGTCAAGAAGCCGTTCACAATCGTGCCGATTCTGACTTCCTTCTCGGCAGCCAGTCTACTTGACGCAGCAGTGCGTCAAACTGTCGATCAGTTTCTCGCCGGTCTGCGAGCAGTGTTGAGTGAGACGGGGAGAACGTATTGTGTGATCGCCGGAGCGGAACTGGCTCATCTCGGCATGAGGTATGGCGACAAAGCGCCGCCGACCGACTTCTCATTTCACCGTTCGATGCAATACGACTTGGAGATGCTCAAACCGGTGGAAGAACTCAAACCCGATGAGTTTGCCGCCTATATCCAGAAAGAACAGGATCAGCGCCGCATCTCCGGGTTCTCCTCCATCTACTCCTTGCTCCGGCTGATCCAAGCCGAAAAAGGGCAGGTCCTCCGCTACGACCGCGGCATCACCGACCAGTACAACTCCACCGTGACCTACGCCAGCATGGCATTTTACTGATCTGCTCTCACTCGCGTCGCTCCTTGTCACGCAACCAGAAGTTCACCTTCTCACCAGCCCTGTTACGGAATTATTGTCAGGCACGAAGTTGGTGTTTCTATCTTGACCTAGCCTTGTGAATCCGCCATCATCCGCTTCCCGAATCAAACTGAGCTGGGGTGCAGAGGTGCCAGAAGCCAAAGGGAACGAGACCGGCACTCAAAACACGCCAGACAGATCCTTTCAGATTAGCGCCCCTGCGATCTCGCTGTCCAAAGGCGGTGGCGCCATCCGTGGAATCGGCGAGAAGTTCGCAGCGAATCCCGTGACCGGTACAGGCTCAATGTCTGTGCCGATTGCCACCTCGCCTGGTCGTTCAGGCTTCGGCCCACAGCTGTCGCTTTCCTATGATTCTGGTGCAGGCAATGGGCCCTTCGGTCTTGGCTGGAGCCTCTCGCTTCCCTCCATTACGCGCAAGACTGACAAAGGTTTGCCGAAGTATCACGACACGGATGAGTCGGATGTCTTCATCCTCTCCGGAGCGGAAGATCTGGTGCCCGTGCTCAATCCAAATGGGAGCCGGTACACAGACACGACGACAGTACCAGGGTATGAAATCCGCCGCTATCGTCCTCGCATTGAAGGGTTGTTTGCCCGAATTGAACGATGGACGAACCAGAGCGATGCGTCCGATGTCTTCTGGCGCTCTATCTCGAAAGACAATATCACCACGTTGTACGGCAAGACGACTCGGAGCCGCATCGTCGATCCAACCGATCCGACTCATAGCTTCAGCTGGCTGATCTGCGAAAGTTACGACGACAAGGGCAATGCCATTGTCTATGAATATAAGTCGGAAGACTCAGCAGGGGTCGAGACCTCACAGGCCAACGAACGTAATCGAATCCGAACGGTCAATCGCTATCTGAAGCGTATCCGGTATGGGAATCGCGTCTCGCGTCTGGTTCAGCAGGATTTGACTCAGGCCTCCTGGATGTTCGAAGTGGTGTTCGACTATGGCGAGCACTATCTTGAAGATGCCGACGGCGAGGTGCAAACGGTCTATCACGCGGATGACCAGCGTGAATGGCTTCGGCGTCAGGACCCCTTTTCTTCCTATCGCGCCGGCTTTGAGGTCCGCACCTATCGCCTCTGCCGGCGTGTCTTGATGTTCCATCATTTCGAGGACGAACTCGGGACGCCTGATTATCTCGTACGTGCCACGCACTGTGAGTATAGGCAAAGTCCGGTCGCCTCGTTCATCACAGCCGTTACCCAGTCGGGCTACAAGCGCAAGAATGATGGAACATATCGGAAGAAATCTCTCCCGCCCGTCGAGTTTACCTACAGTGAAGCCACTATTGAGGAAGAGGTGCATGAAGTCGATGATGCCAGTCTAGAGAACTTGCCTCAGGGCCTGGATGGTAGTCGCTACCAATGGGCTGACCTTGATGGTGAAGGACTCTCCGGAATTTTGACGGAGCAGGGCGGAGCCTGGTTCTACAAGAGGAACCAGAGCGCGGTGCCGGTGAAAGATTCAGCCGGTAACGAAACCACCCGTGCCCGCTTTGCTCCACTGGAATGCGTGGCCACCATTCCTTCGTCGGCCAATCTCAGCGGCGGCCAGCAGCTCATGGATTTGGCGGGCGATGGTCAGCTGGATGTCGTGGATTTTGAGGGACCGACCCCGGGCTTTTACGAGCGTACTTCGGAGGAGGAGTGGGAGACACACCGCTCATTTCGTTTCCTCCCGAACATTGCTTGGAACGATCCCAATCTGAAGTTCATCGATCTTACCGGCGATGGCCATGCCGACATCCTGATCACCGAAGACGATGCCTTGGTCTGGTACCCCTCACACACCAAAGATGGCTTCGGCCAAGCCGAACGTGTACAGCAAGCTATCGATGAGGAGCAGGGGCCCAGGCTTGTCTTTGCCGATGGCACTCAATCGATCTATCTCGCCGACATGTCGGGTGATGGCTTGACCGATCTTGTGCGCATCCGCAACGGCGAAGTCTGCTACTGGCCCAATCTGGGATATGGCCGTTTCGGCACCAAGGTCACGATGGATCGCGGCCCTTGGTTCGATGCGCCTGATCTGTTCGACCAGCGCCGCATTCGCCTCGCTGATATTGATGGCTCCGGTCTGGTGGATATCCTCTACCTCACTGGCCAGGGCGTACAGATTTACTTCAACCAGTCTGGCAATGCCTGGAGTGAGCGGCGCCTCCTCACGAGCTTCCCGTGTATCGATAACCTGTCATCGGTCTCCACTGTCGATCTGCTCGGCAACGGCACCGCCTGCCTGGTCTGGTCGTCACCCTTGCCCGGCGCAGCGCGCAGCACCATCCGCTATATCGACCTCATGGGTGGGCAGAAACCGCATCTGCTCACCAAAACCAAGAACAATCTCGGTGGCGAAACCATCGTCACCTACGCTCCCTCGACCAAGTTTTATCTCCAAGATAAACAAGCCGGGAATCCCTGGATTACCAAACTGCCCTTTCCGGTCCATTGCGTTGAAAAGGTCACGGTTCGTGACACCTGGCGCCAAACTGAGTTTTTCAGCACCTACAGCTACCATCATGGCTACTTCGATGGGATCGAGCGAGAATTTCGTGGCTTTGGTCGTGTCGAACAGCGAGACGTGGAAATCTACGGCACATTTACTCAGGGCAATACCGCCAGTCCCTACATCACCGACGATCACACGCTCTATCAGCCCCCCATTAAGACTGTCACCTGGTACCACACAGGGGCGGCTTTTGACCGGGAGCGTATCCTCTCAGCACTCAAGCACGAGTATTTTCGCATTCCCGGATTCACCGAGCACCAGCTTCCGGAGGCGACGCTGACTCCAACCGATCCGTCTGCCGAGGAATGGCGAGAAGCACTCCGCGCTTGCAAGGGGATGGTCCTCCGCCAGGAAGTATTCGAGTTGGATGTGGATGCGCTTGCCCAAGAGAGAGAGGTGCCTGTGCGCCTCTATACCACCGCGTATCACAACAGCACCATCACCCGTGTGCAGCCGCAGGGCATCAACCGCCATGCAGTCTTTCTCGTGACGGAGAGTGAAGCGATTACCTACAACTATGAACTGGATCTGCGCCAAACGTCGCCGAATCCCGATCCGCGCATCGCCCATACACTCAATTTACAGTTCGATGCCTATGGCCGTGCGCTGCAATCCGTTGCGGTGGTCTATCCGCGACTGGTTCCCTTCGAAGATCCCGCCAATGTCCTCAAGCAGGACCAACGTGACCTCATTCGCAACGCTCAAAGCGAGCGCCACATTGCCTATACTGAAACTCACTTTACCGAAGAGTTGCCTGAAGATCAGGACCGGTATCGGCTGCCGGCGCCATGCGAAGTCCTTACCTATGAATTGAGCGGTGCCAATAGCACGAATGGGTTTTCGCCCAGTGCTGGTCTCTATTTTTCACTCGATGATCTGAGGGCCTTCGCCCTCAGCGAGACCCTGCCTGAACAGGGATCAAAACTCGTCGTCTCACTGGCCTACCATGAACAACCAACCGGTGATAGAGAGCGTGCCCACAAGCGCCTCGTCGAATGGGTGCGGATGCTTTATTGGAAAGATGATCTGACCAGCCCGGAACCATTTCGCACGAATGCGTGGCTCGGCCTATCGTACGAGACTTATAAGCTTGCGCTAACCAGAGACCTGCTCGGTGCTGTGTTTGGCTTGAAACTTACTCCAGAAGTCTTCACAGCGCTGAATACCGCTACCATTTCCGGTTATATCCCTGGCACTGTGTTGTCATCGGCGCTGACCAACCAATGGTGGATGCGTTCCGGTGTCGTCGGATTCAACAGCGATGCCGCCCAGCATTTCTACCTGCCGGAGCGGTACACCGATCCATTCGGTAACGAGACCATACTTCAATACGACGGCAAATATGACCTCTTTATCCAGTCCAGCACCGATGCCCTGGGCAATCGCAGCGGCGTGGCACTGGATCATCTGGGCAATCCGCGATTCGATTATCGTGTGCTCGCCCCCATGGAAATGGTGGATGCCAACGGCAACCACAGCGAAATCGCGTTCGACATCCTCGGCATGGTCGTAGCCTCGGCAGTCAAGGGCAAAAGCGCCGAAGCGGATGACCTGATTGGCTTTGACGATGCCCTGCTCAATCCTTCCGCCGCAGCCGTGCAAGACTTCTGCACTGCCACCGCGATGGATGTGCAAAGCGCCAAAACCTGGCTGGGCAATGCAAGCGCGCGCTTTGTATATCACTTCGGAGAAGCGCGTGATGCACAAGGTAGATTACTCAGGTGGGAAGGCCGCCCTGCTGGCGCTTGTGGCATCGTGCGCGAACGCCATGCCAGCAAGGTGGCGCTCGATCCGTTACGAGAAAACCCGCTTCAAGTCTCGCTGGAATGTTCCGACGGCGGCGGCAATGTGCTGATGAAAAAGGTGCAAGCTGAGCCCGAGCAGGAAGGTGGACCATTACGCTGGATCATCAACGGGCTCACTGTCCTCAATAACAAGGGCAAGCCGGTCAAACAGTACGAGCCAGACTTCAGTGAGATTGGCTTTGGCTGCGAGCGGCCGCCAGCCAGGGGCGTTACTCCCATCATCTACTACGACGCCGCTGGTCGGGTGGTGCGCACCGACATGCCGGATGGCACGTTCAGTCGTGTGGAATTCTCACCCTGGCATGTGAAGACCTTTGATGCCAATGATACCGTGTTGGAGAGCCGTTGGTACTCAGATCGCAATCCTCTTCCGCATGATCAACCGCTGCCCCGCGATCCCATCACCGGTGAGATCACCGCGACTTCCGATCAGCGTGCAGCTTGGTTAGCCGCACAGCATGCCGACACTCCGGCGCAAGTGCATCTCGACAGTTTGGGGCGAGAGGTCATCGCCATTGTCCATAACCGGATCAATGGTGTTGACGACACCTACCTCACATTCACCAAGCTCGATACCGAAGGCAAACCGCTCTGGATCAGAGATGCACGTGGTAACCTGGTGATGCAGTACATCTCACCGGCTAAGGCGAACAATGATGCGAGCAACGCCATGTCTGCCAATGCCGTGCCCTGCTACGACATTGCCGGCAATCTGCTGTTTCAGCACAGTATGGACTCGGGCGACCGATGGATGCTCATGGACGCAGCCGGCAAACCCATGCTGGCGTGGGATCTAAACCAAACCCCGCAAGGCAACACAGCGATCACAGAGAATCGCTTCTATCGCACGGACTACGATGCATTGCATCGCCCCACAGCGCTCTGGCTGACCATCAATGCCGATGTGCCAATCATGGTGGAGCGGTATGAATATCAGGACGCAGTCACACCAGATGTCATGAATCTCAATGGTCAGCTCATCCGTCACTATGATCCCAGTGGATTAATGGAGACCATCCGCCGCGACTTCAAAGGGAATGTGCAGGAAGTGCATCGGACACTGGTGCAGGATGCCACGGCATCCGTCGTTGACTGGCAGGGAAATCCGGGCGGCAAGCTTGAAACAGAAACCTACGTGCAGATCACCGAGCACGATGCCTTGAACCGCATGGCGCGGCAGAACAATTGGTACCTACTGGGAAGCTCGGGAGCTGTCTGCACACCCACCTACAACGAACGTGGAGCGCTGAAGCACGAAACCTTGACTTTGCGTGGCACAGTGACGAATGCCATCGAGGAGATTCGCTACAACGCCAAAGGCCAGAAGGAATATCTGGAGCTCGGCAACGGAACGCTGACTCAGTACGAGTATGACAAGGAGACCTTTCGTCTAAAACAAATTCGGACTACACGCCCGGCCGATGCGAGTGACTTTCCGGATCGTTACTCGAATCTTCAGGATATCGGCATCATCCAGCAACTGCATTACACCTATGACCCGGTCGGCAATATCACGGAAATCTACGACGAAGCTTACAAGCCGGTGTTCTTTGATAACGCCATCGTTGAGCCAAAGAGTCTCTATGAATACGACGCACTCTACAGGTTGATCTCGGCCACCGGACGCGAGAACGGCAATGCCTCCGCAACAGTGGCGCCAGGCCAGTTCGACCGACAGGAGAGCACTGCCTTCCCGATCCAGACAGCCAATGCTATCTGCCGCTACACCCAGCGTTACCAATACGATAGTGTCGGTAACATCCTGCAAATGAAGCACGTACTGCCGGATAGCGCCAACGGCTGGACGCGCAACTATGACTATGCATTCAACGACCCTGCGCAGCCGGCCAGCAACCGCCTATGGCGGACTTGGGAACATGCTCCTGACTGGAACGACACAGGTGCCAGCAATAAAGTCGTCTACGGCTACGATACTCACGGCAGCATGCTGAATCTGGCCAATGTGCCGAATGAGTACACGCTGCAATGGGATCACCATGACATGATCAGGGAAATCTATCTGGGTGGAGGCGGTGCCGCATACTACCAGTATGACAGTGGCAAGCAGCGCAGCCGGAAACGCATTATGAATCAGAACGGTGGTGGTTACTGGGAACGCATCTATCTCGGCGGCTACGAGCGATATCGCCGTTACAACGGGAATAGCACCGCGCCGGTCGAGGAGATCGAATCTCATCATCTATTTGAAGGCGAACAGCGAGTGTTGCTGGTGGATGATGTGATTGTGACCAACAGAACTCATGCCGATGGCCGCAACTATAGAACGGGAGCGTTGTATCGCTATCAATACAACAATCATCTCAGCTCCGCATGTCTGGAGCTGGATCACGAAGCTGCGATTATTTCCTATGAGGAATATCACCCCTATGGCACGAGCGCCTACCGCGCGCTGACGCGCGACAGCGAAGCACCGGCGAAGCGGTATCGCTATACGGGGATGGAGAAGGATGAGGAGAGCGGGTTGGGATATCACACTGCAAGGTACTACATGTCGTGGTTGGGGAGGTGGTTATCGAGTGATCCTGCGTACATGAAAGACGGGCCTAATTTATATGCGTATTGTTCTTTAAGTCCAATCAGACTTCTAGATAGAAACGGTATGAATTCTGGAAAGCCAGTGCTCGGAGACTCAGGTGTATATAAGGATTTGAAAACAGCAGCTGGGTATATTCGGGAGCATCTGCTTCCGGGGGCGCATATCAAAAGGCTGCTTCAGGAAAAATTTGATGCAAAAACGGTCGAGAAGATTATGGGCACACTGTATAGAAGAATGGAAACTATTCTGCTCAGACAAGACGTAGCTGATCTGAAAACCTTCGGCAAGTTAGCTCAGGCGCTGAGTGATAATCCTGCAACGCGAAACTGGGAGAAATTCAGAGAGGTTCCAGAGAACATTTTCTTGGCAACGAGAGGGAGGATTCTTGCTGCCGCTAAAGAAGCAGGCGTATCCCTAACAGGTAAACAGATAGGAAAAATAGACGAGATATTAAAGACTAACTTTCATCAGTTAATCCAAACTGAACTGAGAGTGTTGGATAAATATAAAAGTGTAGAAGCACTCAAGAATAATATTAGAAAGCTCGTGCCGAAAGTGAGCGAAATGCTTCAAGCAGGATTGGAGTCAGCAAAGTCTTTGAAAAATTCTAAAGCGGCTGTTGCGGTTATGCATTTTATGGAATCGAAACAGACGCAAGCTGTGGCAAAGCATTTAAAGAATATAGGGAAGCATGCGACGAAAATAGTAGGCGTAGGAGTGGTGTTGAAAGTACTTGGCGTGGGAAGTACCGCATATGCGGCTTCGGAAGGTGTTGAGGCATACAAACGTGGAGATTCTGGTAAGGCACTTGAAAAAGGCGCTGAGGTCGGATTGGATACCGCAGAGTATGTGCCGGTGGTGGGGCAGGTGGTTGGAGCTGGAAGAACTGGTTATGCAGTGGGTGAAATGATGAACGATCTTCTAGTTGATGAGGATTTGGCTATGAGGCAAGGCGAAGAAGCCAAAAAGTTGGCAATGAAATTGGGTGCTGGTGAAGGATTGTCTGATGTGGTGGGTGGCGTAACTGCTTCGCTCAGCGCTGTTACCCAAGCCTTGACCGGGACGGGTCTGATTTCTAAACTTTTACGATAAATAGCTAACCCGGATTATTCATAAGTCTCGATGGCAAGCCGACAGACCGTCGTCAAAAGAAGAAAATTGGACAGACGGACTTGACGCGACAGGCAAGGTCGACTAGGTGAGGGAAGTTGCGATGGCGGCCAAAACCTGGGCACCGTCCGAGTTCGCGCGACATTTCGGCAACGTCATAGCTTGTCTGGGCGGGATCCAGGGGAAGAAAATGGTGTCAGGAACCGTTGTTTGACCAGAAGGTTGAGTGTGGAGCGCCATGCAAAGTAAGCCGTTGTATCACCTCTGTGATCTAGTACCGCTACAATCGGTCGGATGCATGGGGGATGCTGCTTTGAGGGTGTCAAAATTTTCCCGGATAGACCCTAGTCAATAACAGCGATGCGATAGTTCGTTTCGACTGAGCGACTCACACAGACGAGTCGCTCAGTCGAACAATCATGTAAGTAACGGAGACGATACCAATGGCTAAATCGCCGAAGCGTCCATCGAAAACAAAACCTGCCGCATACAAGAAGCCATCCTTACGCGGCAAGGCAACCATGGCCAAGTCTGGTAAGGACAAAGCAGTCGATGCAGGCGAGAGGTTTGTCGTCTTCGGAGCCGTAACGAATGCAGGTGCCACGCCGGCAACTGGCTTGACCGTCATTGCTTACGACAAGGATGAGTCCAGAGAGGATAGGCTTGGCCAGGCGACGACAGATGCAAGAGGCGCGTACAAGATTCCCTACAACACTGCCGCTTTTCGCCGGAGTCCTAAAGAGCGAGGCGGCGCTGATGTGATCGTGCGCGTCTATAACGATCAGAACGAGTTGTTGTTCGCCAGCAAGAAAAAGAACAGTGCCCCTGCCGAATACCAACTGAATATCCAGCTGCCCACCCAACAGTATGTAGTGCAGGGGACAGTTAGAGACGCAGATGGCAAGCCTCTGTACAATATAGTCGTTCGCGCATACGACCAAGATCTTCGCCGGCGTCAGAAGCTGGGAGAAGGTAGTACTGATCGTGAAGGACGCTATCGTATTGCTTATAGCCAGAGTGCTTTCTGTAGGGCGGAGAAGGATGGTGCCGATCTTGTAATGGTGGTTTTTGACTCTGCTGATGTTGAGTTGTCACGTTCATCTGTGCTGTTCAACGCATCGTCTTCCGCAACCGTGGATTTAACCATTCCCGCCGAGATATTACGGCCGTCTCCGTTGTTTGAAAAGCTTGGACGAGTACTAGAGCCCTTGCTTGAAGGTTTGAGAGTGGAGGAATTAGAGGAAGACGAAGAGCATCAGGATTTGAGCTTCCTCTTCGGCGACACAGGGTTTGAAAAACCCACTCTCGCTCGTTTTGTTCTGGCGCACAGGCTGGCGCAGCAAGGGATCCGTGCGGAGTTCTGGTTTGTCTTATTGGGCAGTTCGTTTTACCAATTCGCCGACAATCGGAGCCTCAAGGAGCAGTTGGCGGCGGTTGTAGACGCCCTGTCGTCAATTAATGCTGCCGCTGTGCGTAAGGCACTTACTCGCGGTTTTAGCCAACAGGACATCTCTGAAGCGTTCCGTGACAACGTCGCCGGTTGGATCGAGGCGTTTCTTAAACTCGTCGCCAGGCGGTTGGTGAGCGGATCGGGTGAGCCTACCTTTGTGAAATCGGCGCTGGAGCATGCGAATATAACTGGCGTGGAAAAGCAGGAGGTATTCGCGCGGTTGTTCAACGAACACAAGGCGCTGACACCGGAACTGTTAGACGCGCTGGGAAAGAATCGGTCTTTTGAGAAAGTAGAAATCGCCGACCTGCAGGCGTCTTTCCGGCTGGCAGAACTGACTCGAGCAGACTTTTCCGTTGTCAAAATGCTTAAGGATGAGTTCGACGTTCGCCAACCCGAACACATTCGCACCCTAGCAAAAATGAGCCAGCAGGAGTGGGTAAATCTGGTCAAGGACAAGCACGCCTGCGGCGTCATTAAGCTCCCCATCGAAACAGCTGAAACTGCTGGGCCAATACAATATTCGGCAGCGGAACTTTACGGGAAAACACTCGAACGCCAGTTTCGAGAGGCGTTCCCGACGACGGCGTTTTCGGGTGGACTCGAACGAGCAATGGAAAATGGTGGGGCAAAGGGTTTGAAGCGCCCCGCCGATGTCCACCGCCTCATGGACCGATACCCGGAGTTTGAGTTTTTGAACACTCCGGTGGATGAATTTTTGAATAACAGCATCGACCCTGACTTTCAGGAACTGGCGAAGGATGAACACTTCAGGCAGGAAGTGAAAGCCGTGCAACGGGTGTTCAAACTTGCGCCGACCTTTGAGGCGACAGATACCATGCTCGCCGACGGCATGCACTCAGCTCACATGGCCTACCGCATGGGAGAAAGCGAGTTTGTACGGAGTTATGGCAAGCGCCAGGCGTTCACGCCCGAGGCCGCGCGGGCAACCTGGAATCGTGCCGCCGACACGTATGCTGCTGCGCTGACTCTGGCCGTTACATATTTATCGCCCGAGATCCTTCAGGGGCTGATGGGAGGAAACAGGTACACGGGACCCGCGCCCTTTCCGAATTGGAATAACCTGTTTCAGGCTGGTGACATCTGCGAGTGTGAGCATTGCCGCTCTGTCCTTAGTCCGGCTGCCTACTTTGCCGATCTAATGATGTTCTTGAAGGATCGTAAGGCGAAAAACCCCTCCAATACGGTCAAGGACATACTTTTCAAACGTCGCGCTGACTTGGGTTTCCTCGAACTAAACTGCGCTAACGCAAGTACGCCGTTTCCGTACATTGACGGTGTGTGCGAGGTGCTTGAAGACGCGGTAGATGCAAACAACGAGAATGACTTGGAATTGATAGGCCTCACAGCAATTCCCTTCAATTCCGCGGCTGCTAAGACTGCTGTCATCCAAGCATTCGAGCGCGCGTTTGCCGATCTGGTCAACACTGGCAAGGAGAAAATCCGCCTAGGCGCCGATGTTTCCCTTTCCCAGGTCTCCCCTTTAGATCCCGACCGGTGGGTGGTACACAGCGAGGACGTCACCTATCTGTTGAAAAAAAAGACGACCCCCAATTTTTTCGCGGAACTTGTTCGCAATACCAAGGCGAGCGTCGCTGAGTTACGGGCCTACCCGCAATACGCCAATCCGAAGGCATATAAAAAATTGCGCGAGGCAAAATATCCGCTTGAGTTGCCGTTCGATCTATTCGGTGAGGAGGTTAAGGCGGCGTTTCAGAAAACCAACCTCAAACGCTGGGATTTGATGCGCACTATGCGGAGCGCGGCAGCGCCCGACAATCCCACCAACGGCGAGATTGCTGCCGAGTATTTCGGGATCAGCGCTGATGCGAGCGCGGCTTTTGATGAAAAGCGCCTTATCCTGGTGGCTGACACTACCATCGCCGGTCAGCAAGCCGTTTGGGGTGTGGCGGGTACCTTTTGGCTGAACACAGTAGGCAACGTCAAGAACTTTCTCCAAAAGACTGGCCTTGGGTACAACGAGCTGCTGGCGTTGCTCGACCTGAAATTCATCAACCCGACAGGAGCCATTGCCATTAAGCATCTTGATGCTTCCTGCGATACAGACAAGAAAGTGATCGAGGGTTTGGATGACCCTACAAAGCTCGACAGGATTCACCGATTTCTGCGCTTGTCGCGAAAACTAAAGGGCTGGAAGATGTGGGAGCTTGATCTCGTTATCCGCCAGAGCGGAGTCGGTGATAAGTCGCCGGCTGGCGAGTGGTTACTGAACGAGACGTTCCTGATCAATCTGTTCTATTTCAGCCAATTGAGAATACGACTCGGCAAGAACACCACCGTTGAACAAGTGTGCGCCCTGTTCGGCAACCTGAGCACAGAAACTCGATTCACCAAACTACACGAGAAACGGGAAGATGCCATTTATCAGAACCTGTTCTTCAACAAGCGACTCATCAATTCCCTTGACCCCGCGTTTCAACTCGACCCTACCAACGGCGATCTGCAAGTGGGCAAAACCTTATCTGATCCCGAGCATCTCCCGGTCATCATCGCTGCGCTGGGCGTCCGTGAGGCCGATCTGATTCTTTTCATGGAACTAACCAAAACCGACGGGACCACTCGGTACATCACCGACGACCTGACTCTCGGTAACCTGTCGTTCCTTTGGCGGCACGCCTGGTTGGCGAAACTGCTCAAGTTCAAAGCGGAAGAGTGGAAGACGATTCTCAAGATATTTCAACAGGACATATTCCACTTTGCTACTCCAGAGGCGGCATGGAAGTTTGTCGAACGAATTGACCACCTTAAGGCCGCCGATTTCACATCGGACGAACTCAACTGGTTGCTTGCCGCCGATCGTTCGGCAAAGGCCGCGACGAAAGAAACGGACGCTGCTAAGTATTTGTTCGAGCTTCGCAAAACGCTGCAAGCCATTCGCAGCGAGTACGACGCCTTGAAGTACGACTTCCTGGTGGCCACGCCGCCCACAGACGAGGAGCAATTGGCCGGACTTCTGACCATGCTCTTGCAGAAGCTGGACCGCGATGAAACGGCGGTGAGTTTCTTTCTGGCGACGTTGCGGGGAGATGTGGTGGTAGAAACGAAAGTGGCAGGCTTGCCTGCGAACTTTAACTCTCTGACGACTATTGCAGCCATCCCCATTCGCTATGACCCAACAAACCAAATCCTTCGTTTTCTTGGGATAATGACGATCGCGCAAAAAACAACCCTTCGCACCGATCCAAGCCTGCCTATCGTCGACTCAGTGTATCTCGATGCTGTTGACGAACTTTTTGAACAGCCTCGCCTGGCGGTGAAATTCTATGACCCTGTCTTCACGGCTTTGCTCAAGGTGCTGCCTCCGGCAGTGGATTTCAAGGCGCAACTGTCCGCCGAACTCGCTGGCAAGATTTCCTACGATCCCGAGCAGCGGCGGCTGCGCTTCATCGGTGTCATGAGCAACGCCGAAAAGACTCAGATCATTGCTCTGTCTGTTGATGCGGATTATGTCACCGCCGTGAATAGCCTCGCAGCGCAGCCGCAAACCCCGCCTCCTGACAAGCCCATTTGGTTGATTGATACCGATCTTGACCAACCAACTAGCATGGCCACCGACACATTGGCCAAACGGTTGGCCAACGCTGCCATGAAAGCTCTCGGCTATCTGTCAAAGACTCTCGCAGCGAATACTGTTGTTCAGCAAAGCAGCGCTCAATTGGGACTGACCGAAGCGCTGACTCGTAGCCTTCTCGAAGACTTTCCGGTCATGCCGCCCATACCACCTGACACGCAAAATGCGGCCTTGCTGGCTCACATTATCCATGTCTTCGCCGGCACATCCGGCGCTGTCGATTACGCCTCACCGACCATGAAGCCTGCGTTTGATGGTTGGTTCTGGGTAAATAGGGCGGCCGCAATCCTGAGGAAATGGAAACTCACGCTCGCGGAATTGGAAAAGATCATTGCTTTGACTGCTGGAGCGCAATTGCTCGATCTTCGGACGCTGCCTCTCGATGCTACAGTCGCAATTGCTCCGATAGACCGCTTTATAAGAACCAGCCGACTGCTACGCCTGCGGGACAGCCTGCCAGAGGCCGGCATTACGTTTCTTGAAGTGCTTGAAAAATTGAGCACGGCCGTTTACGCCACTGTTGCCGAGTTCTCCGCCGATGTACAGCGTCTGAACGACGCCTGGCTCGCGGCTGACGTGGAAGCGCTCACTGCCTCACTCGACCTCGCCTATCCTGCGGACTATCTGCTTGCTGAAAGTTGGGAGCGGCTGGGCCGGGCGTTCTACTTTCTTGCTAGCCTCAATGTCGGTGCCGACACAGCGAAGACCTTCGCCGCTTCTGCCATGAACGATACGCACGCTAAGACGATCAAGGAACTATTGCGTTCCAAGTTCGGCACGGAGACCTGGTATACGCTGAGCGCCGAAATACAAGACGTTCTGCGGGAACGCAAGCGGGATGCCCTCGCCGCGTATCTGCTCACGCACCCGCTGCCTGACCCCAAGCCTGCCGATGCGCCGAGCGGCAAGTGGGAAAACACTAACGATCTGTACGCCTACTACCTCCTTGACGTGGAGATGTCTTCGTGCCAGCTGACCAGCCGCCTCGTGCAGGGATCTGGGTCCGTGCAGCTTTTTGTACAACGCTGCTTCATGGGGTTGGAGCCGGATGTGGTTGCGCAAGCCGATGGTGACAAGGGCGACAGCGCCTGGCGCTGGTGGAAGTGGATGCGCAAGTACCAAGTCTGGGTGGCGAACCGCAAGGTATTCCTCTGGCCGGAGAACTGGATTGAGCCGGAGCTGAAGAAAGATCGCTCCTCGTTCCTCAAAGACATGGAGAATGAGTTACTGCAAAACGAAATCAACCAGTACACTGCCGAGACCGCATTCTCGAATTACCTGGAAAAACTGGGTGGTGTGGCGCAGCTAGAAATTGCCGGGTTCTTTCAGGAAGACGACGGCGATAATGCCATTGTCCACGTCTTCGGGCGTACAGCGGGAGCAGAGCCGCATTTGTACTACTACCGCCGCTATGACTACTGCCAATGGACGCCATGGGAAAAGGTGGAATTGGACATCCAGGGTGACTATCTCATTCCAGCGGTGGTGAACAAGCGGTTGTTCCTATTCTGGCCCGTCTTTACGGAAGTGCCGGATGAGGCGAAAAATATCAGCGCGATGAGAATGCCTACCGCGGGAGGAGAGGAATTCACTCCCGATAGAGTTCAAAAAAGGCTCAAGCTGCAAATGGCGGTAAGCGAATATCGCCAGGGGAGGTGGACAGCCAAGAAAGTCTCAACTGACTTTTCCGAAAGCAAGCCGTATGACCTTGAAATCATCAGAAAACATTACCGCTTCTTTCTCATTGATAGAAGAAGGGAAGGTGGGGACTTTTGCATCAGCTACGATGGATATAGCTTGGGTAACCAGACGACGATTGATGCTCTCAATGCCGTCACACTTAAAAATTATGAGGCCCAAATAGATGCGGCTACACGCATAAGGGATGATGCGGCTCGGGACAGGGATAAAGCTCTTATGGACCGGGACTCCGCTTCAAGAAACCATCGTATTGCATCAGACAAATATGATGAAATCGAACGTTACCTAACATACTTGAACGATTTGAAGTCCAGCATTCTTACCATGTCCATTCCCCGTCAGATTGAAGCATTAAAAAACCTAGGAATATTAAAACTTGATAACGCTCTAGAAGCGTTGCTTCAAGAAGCACTTAGACTGGAACGAGAGATTGAAAAAGCAACGGGGATAGCAAAAGACGCTCTAAAAATAGCACTTGGACTCGCGCTTGTACCACTGGGAATATTGTTTGTCGGAGGGAGTCTTATAGCACTTGAGGTTTTAATTGGAGACACCAGGGGAGCATTGAGTCGGGCAGAAACTAAACGGGATGAGGCATGGGGGGTACTGGATCTAGCCCAAAAAGAACTGGATAAGGCTCAAGGTAAACTGAATGAGGCTCAGACTGCCCTGAATAACATTCCCCTCCCAGAGCTGAAGGAGAACAAGCCGCTAGCGTGGTTATCCGGCGCCTTCAAAATCTCTGGTTGCAAAGGAGTGCCTGAGAAAGGCGATTCCTTTGGAAACGTATACCAGGCTTTTCGGCCTGACCAGGATTCAGTTGGTTTGGTCGCTTCATATCTAAAATGGAGGGAACTGCCGCCCCGTCAAAACGTTGCACCGCAAGACGATCTCACTCTCGTAAGTCCCATTCAGACCACGGTGGTTCTGGAAAAAACTCCTGATCTTTTCGAAGTATCCCTTGCATGGCATTTGTCGCACATGGACATGGTTGCCAATGATTTCCATAATTCTCATGCCCCCATCTATTATGAGGCGGGAATGTGGCTTCCATTTTTCTTTGGTGACAAAAAGCGTACATTTTTCGTTCTGCCATCTTCCAAATTCGATGACTCAGGAGTCTCAAGCAGGGGCTACTATCCTAGAAAGAAAAGTTACGTCGAGGAGAGGTTGAGTTATTTGCGATCTCTCAGTTCTGCCCGAGAGTTGTGGCAGCAACTAGCCCCGCTAGATGAGTTGCATTTCAAAACGTTCTATCACCCGGATGTTTGTTACTTTGCCGAGTTGATTTATAACCCGCTCAAAGGAATTCCTGCGCTAATGAGCCGGGATACACAGTTGAAGAGCACAGGGTTCAGCTTTCAGCATATCTATCAGCCAACCCAAGCAGTGGTTAAGTTGCCTCCGCAATACCCATCGCTGCCGGATTGTTATCCAAATGAAGTGGTGGACTTTTCACCTGATGGAGCCTATTCATCCTACAATTGGG
Organism: Nitrospira sp.; assembly: GCA_046604365.1. Taxonomy (GTDB): domain Bacteria; phylum Nitrospirota; class Nitrospiria; order Nitrospirales; family Nitrospiraceae; genus Nitrospira_D. The sequence continues at coordinate 3,390 of JBJACV010000010.1, read as the reverse complement.
AACTGTTTTTTCATGCTCCCTTGTTGATTGCCAACTCCTTAAGCAAGAACCAACGCTTTGAGGAGGCGCGTGACTGGTATCACTTCATCTTCAACCCCCTTGGTGTGGAAAGCCCTTCATTGGGTGGATCGCCAGTGAGCAAATACTGGATCACCAAGCCGTTTTTCGAGGCTACCAAGCCGTACTATGCTCAGCAGCGCATTGATAATGTCCTGCGCATGCTCGCAGGAGACAACTCAGTTCCCGGCTACTCGACCCAAGCAAAAAAGGACCTGGAAGATCAGGTGCTCGATTGGCGCACGAATCCGTTCGAGCCGCATCGCATCGCGAACTACCGCACCGTTGCCTACCAGAAAACGGTGGTCATGAAGTATTTGGATAATCTCATCGCCTGGGGCGACAACCTGTTCAGGCAGGACAGCATGGAGAGCGTCAACGAGGCGACACAACTCTACATACTTGCCGCGGAAATTCTCGGTCCTTGCCCGAAGAGAGTTCCGCCTCATGCAAAGCCGCCTGTAGAAAGCTTCAGTGAGTTAGAAAACGACTTCGACAAGTTTTCAAATGCACTGGTCGAGATGGAGAACCTTGTGCCACCCATGCCCGGTAACGGGAAGAAAGGCGCGGATCCGGCTCCGTTGCCGATGCTCTACTTCTGCATCCCGCAAAACGACAAGATGCTGGGCTACTGGGACATTGTGGCCGACCGGCTCTATAAGATTCACCACTGCATGAACATCGAGGGCGTGGTTCGCCAGCTCGCGCTGTTCGAACCACCCATTGACCCAGCGTTGTTGGTGAAAGCGGTTGGCGCCGGTATAGATGTCAGCAGTGCCCTTGCTGACTTAAACGCCCCCCTGCCGCTCTATCGTTTTAACGTGCTGCTGCAAAAGGCTAACGAGGTGTGCAGCGACGTGAAGGCCCTGGGTGGGGCCTTGGCTGCTGCATTGGAAAAGAAAGATGCTGAGGCAATGGGCCTGCTGCGCCAAAGCCAGGAAATCCGCTTATTAGAAGCGGTGAAAACCGTGCGGGAGAAGCAAATCGAGGAGGCGAAGGAGAATTTGGAGGGGTTGAAAAAGTCGAAAGTTGTGATCGAAACCAGAAGGGACTACTACCGCGATATTGAGAAGATCATAGCTGGGGAACAACTAAGTCTAAATAAGTTAGAAACAGCCCATACACATCAAAACAAGGCTCAGGAGATCAACATTGCGGCATCGGTACTGGGCTATCTGCCAAATGTGACCATAGGGGCATCTGGGTTTGGTGGCTCTCCGCACGTTAATGTGCAATGGGGGACAGGGAATATCATCAGTGCCCTACAGGCTGCATCAGGGTCTGAAACCCTACTCTCGAACATTGCAAGCTACGCAGCAAATAGAGCTTCGACTCTTGCGGGTTACGATCGAAGATTTAGCGATTGGAAACTGCAGGAAGCACTTGCCGAACGTGAGCTGCCTCAAATAGATAAGCAAATCGCATCCGCCGAATTGCGCATCACCATTGCCGAAAAGGAACTTGAAAATCATGTCCTCCAAATCGAAAACGCCAAGGCCACAGATGCCTTCATGCGTTCGAAGTATACCAACCAGGAACTGTACCAATGGCAAGTGGGACAGATTTCCGGAGTGTATTTTCAGAGCTACAAGTTGGCGTACGATCTGGCAAAGCGGGCGGAGCGGTGCTTCCGCTTTGAGCTGGGCGTGCAGGACAGCAGCTACATCAATTATGGCTACTGGGACAGTCTGAAAAAAGGACTGCTATCCGGCGAAAAGCTCCAGTACGATCTGCGCCGACTTGAGACTGCCTACCTGGAGCAAAACCGCCGGGAGTTCGAACTGACCAAGCACGTCTCGCTGGTGCTGCTCGACCCTCTGGCGTTGGTGAAGCTGAGGGAAACGGGTCGCTGCTTCTTCCGGTTGCCGGAGGAGATCTTCGACCTGGACTATCCCGGTCACTATTTCCGACGTATCAAGTCCGTGAGCGTCACACTACCGTGCGTCACCGGTCCTTACACGACTGTGTCCTGCACCTTGCGGCTATTGAAAAACTACATTCGCATTAACACCACGCTTACCAACAACTATACCCATGCCGAGGATGAGGGGGGCGTCTGGTCGGAGGATACCCGTTTCGTCGAAAGCAATATCCCCGTCAAGGCCATTGCCACCAGCAATGCCCAAAATGACAGCGGGGTGTTCGAGTTGAGCTTCCGGGACGAGCGCTACGTGCCCTTCGAGGGTGCAGGGGCTGTGAGCGAGTGGGCATTGGAACTGTTCAGCGATCTGCCTGCCAACAACCCCGACCCGACGCAACCTGACTTTGGCAGACCTCTAAGGCAATTCGATTACGGCACAATTGCCGATGCCGTTGTCCACATCAAATACACGGCGAGGGAAGATGCAGGTCCTTTCAAGAATGCAGCCATCAAGCATTTGCGGGAATATTTTGAAAGGGATGGCGCTGTGCCTTCTTTGCGCCTGTTCAATCTGCGGCAGGAGTTCCCGACCCAATGGCATCGCTTCCTGCATCCAACAAACGTGGCGGATGGAAACGTTCTTGAGGTTGAGATGGCACCGCGTCTCTTCTCTATGCGGGATCAAGGAAAAACCTTGAGAGTCAATACCATATGGTTCCTGGCGCGTTGCACGGACGTCAGAAACTACGATGTTGTAATGACGCCGCCATTACCTGCACCACCTCCAAGCGGATCGAATAAAATATCACTCTCTAAACTTTCCAATTATGGCGGCTTGCATGTCGGCCAGATGAATGTTGCCACACTGGGAATCGAGGTGGTTCCTACCGGGCAGCCAATCAAGTGGCGTCTGAAGATGACCCGGCCTGGCGGAGTGAATCTGCAGGTGGGTGAGGTTGAGGATGTCTTATTAGTTTTGGGATATGAGTGGCAATAGACTCGTTAAGTCTATTTAGTTACTTTGGGAGGCGTTTCTTGACCAAGTACTTCGACGTAGAAGAGGGGGCAAGAGGGTGAAAACTAACTGCTCGATTCCCACGCGCCGCAGACTGATGTACGCCGAGTTGAATTGCATCGTGTCACTTTGTGCCTAGTTGAATCCGGACGATTAGGCGCTGAGCATGGACTACCAAGCTGCCAGCAAGGGATGCCAGAGAGCAGGTGTGGTTGAGGACTAGAAATATATTGATTGAGGTGGGTAGTCAGGATGATCTCGCATCAGTTGAGGAAGCGGTTCGTATTAGGTTCAGCTTGCGGGCCCTAGCTTAGGGTCGGGTTCTGCCCCATTTCCACGGACACCTAGCATAGGCTCATAATGAGCCAGGAGGGTGTCATGGGAGCACGACGGAAGTTTTCAGCCGAGTACAAACGAGAAGCGGTAGCGATGGTGGAGGCACCGGGAGTGACGGTAC
>JBJACV010000009.1:0-149702 GCA_046604365.1 Nitrospira sp. | reverse complement strand
CTCAACTGCGTCGTCGCCAGATTGCCGTCCACATCGGTGACGCTCACCCCCGCAATCGCCAGCGCCGTGTCCTCGGCCACGCTCTGCGCCCCCGGCACCACGTTCACCGGCGATTCATTGATGTTGTTGACGTTGACCGTATAGGTCTGCGTCGAGAAGGAACCATCCGTGCTATCGGCCCGAACCGTAATGTTGTGGGACGACGCGCTCTCATAGTCGAGCAACGCCCCGTTCAGCACTGTTACCACACCGGTTGCGCTGTCGATCTGGAACCGCCCGCCGGCATTGTTCGTCAGGCTGTACGTGATAGTGTTATTGGTCGCGTCTGCGTCGCCGGCTGAGGCAGTAATACCCACCAACGTGCCAGTTGTAGCGTTTTCATTAACCGCATTTGCCCCGCCATTCGTGTCCGTAATTGGGCCCACATCGAACTCGTCTACATCGTTCAGATTGATGGTGATGGTAGCGGTATCCGTCAATGTTCCATCGCTTGCCTGCACCGTCAGCGTGAAACTCGAAATGCTCTCACGATTCAGCACAGCACTGCTGTTCACCGTGATTTGGCCGGTGGCCGGGTTGATGGCAAATGCGCCACCGGTGTTGCCTGCTGTGATGCTATACGTGATGGCTGTGCCATCACGATCCAGATCCGTACCCGTAAAGGAATCATTGACGTTGTAGACCGCTGTGCCGTTCGCGCTGTTTTCATTCAGACTCACTGTGGTATTAACGATATCGGGCGCATCGTTCACCGCCGTAATGGTGATGGTGGTGAGCGCGGTGTTGCTGGGCAATTGTGTCGTTTGATCGCGGACGACGGTGGAAATCGTGCGAGTGGTCATGGTTCCACCCAGGGTGGGATTATCGCTGGTGCTGCTGTACTGAATGGAGGAAATAAAGGTCTGGTAATTGGCTCTGGTGTCCACGCCGGTAATCGTGAGTACGCCGGTCCCCGCGTCATAGCTGCCGGTGATGTTCCCTATGTTGGTGAACGTCAAGGTGTCGCCTGCGGTGAAATTCCTGGCGATGGCGACCGTGGCACCGCTCATGTTTGCGCTGGATGCGTCGGTAATTACCACATCGCTGTCGCTGATGCCCACGGCACTACCGCCCTCGGTATAAGCAGCCGTGTGGCCGGTCGGCTCCGCGGAGATCGTGACATTATCGACAAAGAAAAACTCGTCCGCAGCGGTATAGCCGTTGGTTACGCGAAAGCGGATTATCGTATTGGCGGATTCATATCCGGCCAAGCTCAGGCTCGCCGTGCCGGTACTATCATTTGTAAATGTCTGCAGCGTCGTGAAGGTGACACCGGCATCGTCGGACACCTCGACGACTAATGTATCGCCATTTTCCAACGTGTTGCTGGTGCGGTAATCAAACGATAGCGTGGGGTTGATGTAGCTGGTCAGATCCACGGCACGCTGGATACTGGACACCGCACCGGTATCACGGCCAATACGTATTTCTCCATCAACTCCCGCGGTCGCATCCACATCGACAATCCGCACTTCGCCCGCGGTCGCGCTTTGGGCCGCGCCGACACCATCAACCTCTATCCAGTTCGTGGCCCAAGGAACAGTACCGCCGGAGGCGTTGTTATATGCCGCGGTGAACGGCGCCGCATCGTCGAAGTTGTCGCTCGCGCTCTGACTCGCATCGTTGTCGTTCAGGTCCAGGGTCGGCCCGCCGGCCGTCGTGCTGTTGAAGAGAATATCGTGCAGCACCACGATCGGGCTCGCATTGCTGGTGCTGCCATAGGTGAATTCCACCCAGGTGATTCCAGATTTTCCGAACGTGACCGTGGTATTTCCGTTGCCACTGTTTGGGTTCGCACCTCCACCCGTACCTGAAACTGTGTTGGTGCCGTTAAACGTATTCGTCGTGCTGGTTGTCGCCGAGGTTGGGTTCCCCACATTACTGTTGAAGATCGCAAACTCGTCATTATCTACGTCAAACAGGGTAAGGCTCACGTTACTGACGCTGCCGCCGAGCTGATTGCTGAAATCGATCCGGACCGTGATGGTGTCCGTCGTCGGGTTAATAGTCATTCCAAACTGCAGCGCGTCCTGCACGGGAGACAGACCACCGGTATACGTATTCGAGGTCGCAACGCCGGTCAACGTGCCGGCGCCGGTTTCGGTGACACTGACCGTGACGTTGCTGCCGTCAGCTAATGTGATGACTTGGCTGGCCGGTGCGGTGGTACCGCCTGTCCATGTCACCGCATCCCAATCCACGACGCCCAGTAAATCACTCCAATTATCCTGAGCGGCTTGATCGATCGCAATCTCGGCTTCTATCGAACCGGTTTGTGTTTCTAGATTCCAGTTGCCGCCAAGCTCGGCATGGCCTGTGGCATCGGTGGAGGCCGCCACATCCGCGCCAGTCAACATAGCCAACGCCTGAATGGCCATCTGGCCGCTTTCACTGCTGCCAAAATTACAACCGTAGATCAGGATGTCGGCGTCGGCCGAGAGAGTTCGGCTGATCTGTTCAAACTGCTCGGCGTACTGTGTACCGATGGACGTGTGCGTCAGGAGGCTTGACCCAAGCTCCATCTCGCCCCCGGTCCCATGGCCAATCAGATGGATTGCATCGATGCCGGTTCGGCCGGCGAGCACCTCCAATATCTGCTGCACACCATCGCGGGAGGAGTCGAGTATATGCACCTCGACATCGGGACTGATGCCGTCGAGAAGTTTTTGGTACTCACGAACGCTTGAGGACACAAATATGATTTCTTGGCGGGCCGTGGACGCATCGTACGCCGCCAGCGCGTCGAACAGCGCTTGCTCGTCTGTGGTGAATTGGGGTTCGCCTGTCGGCGCTGCGGAAATGGTATCAACCGTCGCCGAACTGTCAGACAACGATGTCTCAGCTTGGTTTTTCGCAGACTGCTCACTCGTCACGGCCCCGGCCGTGGCCACTGCAGCGCCATCGAACATGAGGCGAGATTCGAGCGACAGCAAGGTACCGACAACGCTCGAGTCGGATGTGGTAACAGACCCCTGACCTACTACGTGGAGATGCTTGTCTCGCGCTGGGCTGGCGGCTGGCTTCTTCTTTCTACGCAGTATACGCATAACAGTTTACGTACCAGGGCAGTCGGTTCCTAGTTCATCACATAAGAGATTAGCAAGGACGATGCCATTAAGTTCATAAAATTCGTCTTATTTACCAGCCAGTTACATGTCATTCTGGAACAAGGAATGGCCGCTGAACACAGATTTTTGTCCAGGACATCTCTTATTTGTTATTTGACCTTCTACTTTACGATGGAGGAAGAAAACTGTAGGAGTGCCCGGACGCCCAATCTGTCACGCACCGGTTTCGCGAATGAAGATGCGAGCACTCTGTTCCCACAGCCGTTGGGCAAAGCTGATACGGGGCCCTTCAACCAACACCGTCCCTCGCACAGCTTGATTCCATTGAGGTGGCGCATCAACTAGATGCAGAGTGACGCGATACACAGAGGCGTCAGGCCTCAGTTTTCGCGCCGCATCCTCCCGAACTGCCACATCCCCGCCGTACAGAGAAGCCAGGTACGGAACCGTGAAGCTGCTTTCGTCGATGTCTCGAATTTCAACGACCTTTGCTTTTATACTGGGACGCTCCGGCATCTCGGGAATGAAACGAGCCGATTGCCCTGCTCGGAGATAGCCTACATCCGTCTCCGGCGCCAAGGCATGCAGTTCTTCACCAGCCGGATCGATCACGTAGGCAAGCGGCAGCTCTTTGTTGATCCATCGCCCCACATGTAACGCCTCCGCCCTATCGGTCACAGTTCCCGCAATCGGGGACATCAGCGAAAGGTTCCGCTGCTGCTGCTGCAAGCCCTCGAGTTGCGAGAGATGCGCCTTCAGCATTTCCAGCGTCACTTGGTGTTTCGCAAGTTCCTGCTGATCGATAAACTGTCGCCGGCCTTTCAATTGCTCAACCTCAATTCTCTTACGTGTCAATGCCATGTCTTTCTCAAGCGTCGGCGATTCCAACACCACCAGTTTATCTCCCATTCCCACCTTCTGGCCTTCAACCACCGCCAGATCGACAATTTTTCCTGGAGCCGGAGCATAGATCGTCGCATGTGGCGTCGACTCCAGCACCGCAGGGAAGCTGAGACGATCGGACCAGGGAACAAACAGGGCCGCCGTCAGAAATACCAGCACACCGACTGACGTCCAGGTTCGATTATGCTCGCCGATCACTCCTCTCAAACCCCACCACACATTGAGTTCTCGCGCGATCGGCAGCAGGATAAACCACACGATTTCGACCGCAAATAGGATGATCCCCAGTAACTTGAAAAAGTATTCGTAGACCATGAAGGCAATACCGAGAAACAGTATGAACCGGTATGCCCACACAGCCCAGGCAAACCAGACCAAAAATCGACGGCGGGCTGCAGAAACCAGTTCAGGCATCGGCACATCCAGGCCGAACAGTAGCCGCCGCAGTTGCCACTGACCGAAAGCGAAAGCACGATCGTGCAAGTTGGGGATACCCAACAAATCGGACAACACATAGTACCCATCAAATCGCAGCAGAGGACTCAGATTGATGCCGATGCCTACCAATAAACTCGTGGTCGCCATGATAAAGACGAGACTCCGCATCACACCATCATCAAGAAAGTTCCATATGAAGATCGCCACAGCCGCCAGCGACATCTCGACAATCATGCCCGCAGCGCCGATGGCGGCTCGCTGGCGACGTGAAGCCAATCTCCATGCATCAGACGTGTCTGAATACAGCATCGGCACCATCACAACCATGGCAACGCCCATGGCAGGAATCCGACAACCATAGCGCGCCGCTGTATAGACGTGTCCCAATTCGTGGAACACCTTGACGACTGCCAAACAGAGGACATACAGCGCAAGTCCCCGCAGAGTGAAAAAATGGAGGATCGTTGCCGTAAAAGTATCCCATTGGCGCGAGACCAAGTAGAAACCCGTCAGTCCTATAAGCGCAATACTGCAGGCAACCGATCGTGAAAAGATCCACTCCACGTAGGGGAGTGTCACACGAAGAAATCGATCCGGCTGAATCAGTGGGATTTGGAAAAATAGATAGTGATGGACAAGCCAAGCCAACCAGGACGGACGCGCGGCATCGACATGAGCCGCATAAGCACGATAGCCCCCTTGCGGGGGGTCTCTCATAAGGTGGTTCCCATACAGGAATCGAAGAAGAGCATCAAGATCTTCTCGGGTCGCGCGGCAGGTCGTCTCCGCATGAATCTGTAACAGGAGAGCTTCCGCCGATAACCCTCTCCAACGCGAGAGCATCTGGTAGGCGGCCCAGCCGATCTGAAAATATTTTCCGCGGACTGGGTCAACAATGACCCATGTTGGCGAGCCATCGGGGCTCGACGCACCCTCGATGAATCGAAGATCTTCGCGCAGCGGTGGCAGTATCTTTTCCTGATTTTGAAGCGTCGGCTGGCTCATAGACCTACCCAAGGCCGAAGGGCGGAAATCGGCCGGCGGAACAGATAGGTGAACAGCGACACCGGCTCCCCGTAGATTTTTGCACTTCCCTGCCAACCGATTCGAAGTTCCGATGCCCCCTGCTCAAGCTGGGCGATCACCCGATACGCCAACATATTGTTCGGCAAGACCTCGGCATGATAGCTCGCATGACTGACCGTGGCAGACACGCTGGAAAATGGATTGGCATTCAGAAACAGCTTCACCTTAGCCCCTTCGCGCAGTACGATGGCGTCTTCAACGGGGAGATCGATACGGGCTTCCAAACGTTTCGGATCTGCGATTTCCATGATGCGCTGACCGACTACGACCGGTTTTCCGATCCAATCGGACTTATCCGTATACAGCAACAAACCCGCTTGTTCTGCCTTGACCTCAACCTTCGTCAAGCGTTCGTACATGTAGTTTCGCTCGGTCTCTCGCAACTCGACTTCAGCTTTCAGCTGCGGCACATCGGCTTTTTGCTCGGCTTCGACAAATGACCCTTGGGCAGCACGACGATACTGAGCGATCGACACGTCCAGGTTCCGTTCCGCGACTTGATACTCACTCCTGAACGTGGTGTCCTCGTACCGAAACAAAATCTCCCCTTCGGATACGACCGTATTGGGGAGAACGAGAATATCCGAGATGACACCATCAATCGGTGCACTGACGATCACAGAGTCTTTTGCGACAACCTTTGCCGGCGCCAAAGTGGACATGGGAACAGGGATAGCGAGCACGCCCACTATCCCACTCGCAAGTATCCACGTCATAGTCCGGCTCAGCCCCCATCGCCATTGAAAGCTGCTCGATGCACCCACCGCACGCCAGGCATAAGCATACGCGTCACTGATACGCTGCAGGACCGTCACCTCATGGTCTGCCCATGGCTGTTCCCTCGTAAGCCACAGGCCGCCGAGTAGCTGCCCATCAGGATGCTTAAGCGGGCACCATACGCCATACCCTGGGGTAAATTCCTTCCAGTCCCGCCTCAGCTCCTCAGGACAGTCACTGTCCGAAACTTGACGAATGTCGGAGCCCGGAGAAATTGCTCGCAGCCCCTGAATCAATCGTTCTGTCCATTGCATCAACGGTGCGGCGCGATCCACGATGGGCACGCTCGATGCGGCCAGTACTTCATAGCGTGGCGACGACGGAGCTGACGGAGTCAGCAAAATGGCTTGCTGATAGGGGACCAACCGGCGTGTTTCATTGACAAAAAAGAATTGCAGCTCCTGCCGAGTCCGAGCCGCGCGGACCATCCCTTCCAGCTGCAGTAGCATGGTGAACGAGGTGTTTCTTTGAGGCGGGCTGTGAGTAACGGCTTCGGCTGTAGCCATATCAGTGTGACGGCTCCTCGAAGGAGGCAGTTCCGCTCATTCCTGCAAGCACATGGTCAGGCTGGACACGAAACAGACCTTTGACCTTCACCGTCTGGCTTGCAGGATCGACATTCGCACCGATATCTTGAACGATTGCAGCATATCGGCGTCCGGTTTCATCGACAGCATACTCAAAGGGTGTGCCGACCTTCAGCCATGCGAGGGATCTCGACGGCAGAATCAACTCGATCTCGAGCAAGCTGTCATCTAACAGGCTGATGAGCTGGTCATTGGGGAAAACATTCTCATGCTCGTTCACAATCGTTTTAACAACCCGCCCAGGAAACGGGGCCCGCACAGTGCAGCCGTTCACATTGACCTGCGCTGCTTTCACAGCAGCAAAGGCCTTGTCCGCATCTGCATTTGAAATCTCGAGCTCAAGCGTGCCGACAGCCTGATGCTCGGAGAGTCGGAGATTATTCTCATAGGTTTTCTTCTTGCCTCGATATTCTGCCTGAGCACTCGCCAGTTCAGCCTCGTACTTCGAGCAGTCCAGGGCCACCAGAAGAGCCCCTTTCTTGAACCGCTGCCCTTCCTTAAAGGGAAGCTGGCTGATTCGGCCCTGAACCTGGCTGGCCAACGTGGCCTGGGCGGTAGCCTTCACCACTCCTCGAATCGTACTGAGTTCTGCCGCACTGCTAGTGGGTTTGATATCCGACTTGGCAGCAACCGTCGCGAGCGATATTGGGATCAGGAGCCAGGCGGCGATAATCATACCGCCAAGCAGATGTCGGCTTCCGAATGTCATTTGATCGACTCCTTCCCCTTCGCCCATTGAGCACGCAATTGGAGCGCCAAATCGGAGAGTCGTTGCTCCTGCTTCAGATTATTCGGCAAGACATCCTCCCCGATCCCCGCCAAGAGTGAAGCCCAGGCAGTTTGGAGTTCTGCCTCTGCGGCATCGTATCGGAGCTGGGCTGCCACTTGGGCCACCCGTTCGCGAAGCACCGCCTGTTCACTTACTCGGGACGACCTCCAGGCCACACGCACCTGTTCAGTAATTTGCGACTGAGTATCATAGTACAGCTTCGCAGTTGAGACCTCTCTCTTCGCATGAGCGACCTGAGCAACGCCGACATGCACTTGCGACATGACCGCCATACTCAGCGCAAGATTCTGTGTGTGCAGGACTCTATCCTGGGCTTCGATCGTCTTGGTGCGGGCCGGATACCGAAGCAAATTCAGCAAATTCCAACTCGCCCGCGCGGCATATGCAGCCCAATGATTGTTGAACAGAAACTTGTTGCTGCTGTAGTTCTCTCCAACGATAAGGTTCAGACTGGGCATCATTTCTAAAATCGCCGCCTTCGCCTCACGCGCGTTGATGCGGCGGCGATAATCAATCATCTTTAGTTCCGGACGCGCTTCCAACGCTCGGTCTTCCAGCACCGTCATATCGGAAGGCAAACTTATAGTTGTAGATTCTCGCTCCGGAACCATGAGCACAATGTCTTTCTCCTGGCCGGGAGGGAGATTGATCAAGGCAGCCAATTGAAGTTTGGCCGTGTTAAGTTCTCTGAACAGCTGTTGGATATAGCGCTGCGTATTTAGAAGGTCGAGTTTATATTGCAGCGGGACCATCGGCGCACTGAGTTTTTCATCTTGCACAGCTTGGGCCTTGTCAAGAGCGTTCTTGAGCCACTCATCTAGCTGCTTGAGAGACGGGAGAATCCGTTCCGCACTGACCGCTCGCCAATAGGCAGCCCGTACATCCTGCATAACGCGATTGGCCACGCGCCGCCGTTCTTCCTCAGCAATCAATACGTCGTCCGCCGCCTGTTTCGCTCGGATATAGGAAAGCCCGAAATCGACGACATTCCAGCTGAGAGACAAGTCGGCTGAGAAAATGTTCTTTTCGGCCGACGTAAACGGCTCCAGCACCTGTCGCCCCGTGATCAATGACTGCGCGACCCCTCCCGCAAAATTACTGCGGCCATCGAAACCTGCGTTCGCCGCCAACCGCGGGAGCATCGCGTAGTGCGATAAATCGAGCTGGGTCTGCGACAACATTTTGTGCATCAGTTCGACACGAGCATCGAGGTTATACTTCAGCGCGCGCGCCATTGCTTCATAGAGGTCCATCGGACCAGAAAGGGGCTCTTGATCCTGCGTCAGAACAGCCCGATCTTCCGTGACACGAGACCGCACTTCGTCCACGGTCAATGGGATCGGCTTGATAAAGCATCCGGTCAAACCGATAGCGGCGAAAGCCACTAGGCCTCCCAGCATAAGATTGCTAATGACTTGAGAGCGTCTCTCCATAGCCATCAGGCTCTTGATCTCGCCGCTCCTTGCTGCGCCAATTTGTTAAGGCAAACCTCTGCCCAGTCGGCACCCAAAGCCTGCCGAAATACTCTTGTTCAGCAGAATACTCGCCTGCCGTTAGATGTCATCTTTTTTTGTTTTTTATACATGGCCTGCTCCTTCATGGCTGAGGCCTTGTGAATACCTGTAGAACAGAGTTCTCTGTTGCAGCAGTACGTATTCATCATTGACTGCCACAAAATAGTGCTGTATTTTTTTCCTACGGGTCATGCCGATATAAACACCCTAATGGAAATGTCTGAGAAACATCCTTTTCAATGTGGCAGGACGAAAAAGACAGAGGACACTGCTGGATTCCGGAGTGAAGTCTGCGGCGATCTGCATTCCCCTTATTACCTCATGATTACCTCATACAATTCTTTCGCTCTCTCCGAGAAAGACCACAACTGTGATCTTTCCAACACAATGGGAGATTTGTGAAAAATTAATTTTTCACAAATATATTAACAATTTACATAAACTTTATATTGGCATATGTATTGCTCATGCAATGCCTAGAAATTGGCTGTTTGGCTGCAGATATGCATGACGGAGGAATTGTGAGGAACCAACATACGTTAGCGGCGGCGGTAACATGCTCGGGGGTAGGGCTTCACTCCGGTCAACCTGTAACCATCACGCTGAGACCGGCCCCTCCCGATACCGGAGTAGTTTTTGTCAATCAGAAGGGGGATTCCACCGCCTCCCTGACAGCTTCCGTTGAATATTGCGTCCCAACCGAATTGTGCACAGCCATTACCGGCAACGGTTTCCAAGTCAAGACCATTGAACATGTGCTGTCGGCATTAGCAGGCCTTGAGGTTGATAATGTCTATATAGATGTGACAGGAAGCGAAATTCCCGTGATGGATGGGAGCGCTGCGCCGTTTGTTCGCTCAATTCGGTCTGTTGGAGTGATCTCGCAAGATCGGAAGCAGCCTTTTCTGAAAATCATGGCACCGATCGAGGTGTTAGAAGGATCGAAACGAGTACGGATCGAACCCGCGTCCGCCTCCCGTATCACCTATTCGATCCACTACGATCATCCGCTCATCCAGACTCAGACATATGAACATGACTGCTCTGCGAGCGCCTTTGAAAACCAGATTGCGGAAGCAAGAACCTTTGGTTTCCTCCATGAAGTCCAGGCATTGTGGACTCGCGGGCTTGGCCGAGGCGGCACATTAGACAACACGGTTGTGCTCTCAAAAGATGGCCTTGTGAATCAATCCGGTCTTCGATTCCACAACGAGTTCGTCCGCCATAAAATTCTTGATCTAATCGGCGACTTTTCTCTTCTTGGCATGTCATTTATCGGCCATATTATCGCAGAACGATCCGGACACGCTCTTCATACGCGATTGGTTCAACGGATTCTTGAGCAACCTGAGAAGTGGGCACTCCTCAATACGGAATCCACCGCCGAAGAAAAGCAGCCTGCTCTGCACATGGCTCACCTCCAGGCTTCAGTCGCCCTTCAAGCTTCCTAAACATTCACGCCCCAGCCCTGCTCTTCTATGGGCTGGGGTAGCGCTTAATCGTGGGCAGACTATCGACCTGCCTGTCAAACAGTTTGTTAGGAAAATTTTTAAGGAGAATGTCTTTGAGGAAAACTACGCCGGGAGCGAGTGGCCTCACGCCCGGCGTATGATTCAGGGCGGGGATTACTTCTTCTTCTTCTTCGCTGCTTTCTTCGTTGCCAAGACTCTCACCCCCCTTCAGCATTTATGTTCGCTTGACTGACCCCAATAGATCGTCACACAGCCTGAATCAGCATGTCATCCACCGCTTCAAAGGTGTTCGGCCCGACTTTCCTGAAACGCCTGTCTCGTTTGAGCGAGGTTGCGATCGAGGTAAGCGGGGTTTTCCCTTTGATCTGTAACCCACCTTCACCCAAACGCTGTACAAGCTCTTTTGCATGCATCGAACGATTTGACTCTCGAAGAATTTCGTACGCTGCCTCAGGGACACTTTTCCCGACATACTTACTTCGTCCCAGAAGGATTTCGCGTGATTGGTCCGTCACATCCATGACCGGAAGAGGACGGACACCTTTGGAGTCATCTGTAATCAGTTGAGTGGAAAGACTGGCAAGTTTGGCTTTATCAGCCTCGACTCGATAGAGCGTTTCTGCAAGCTCAAGGTATTTCTTAATAGTGGCAATCTCATCGTCGAGACGCCGCCGTTTTTTTTCGAGCTCCTGGAAGCGATTCTTGTAGGCACTGATTCGCTGTTCAAGGCCAACAAGGATGTCCGTTAACTCTTCCACATTCATGCTCCAAAAAGCATGCTTGCTTTATAGCATTGCTTGTGCACTAAGTCAATATATTATTATTGAATAATTAATCCCTTTAATGCAGCACTTCATTCTCGCAAGTAATCATTGCATAGCATGAACCTAGAAGCCTTGTTGGTGCATATCGTATTTTTCAACACAAGCATTTACAATGGCTTGTGAATTTATCGGCCTATAAAAATGGTCATGGCCGTCCCACTTAAACCGAACAACCTGATTTCAAACCATACTCACCCTTCTCCTCGGCATGCTATGATCCGGCATGCCATCTTCCGCTGACTATGTTCCCATGAATGTTCTGTTGGATGTTGCGGTCGAAGCAGGAGAAAAGGCCGGAGCGATTCTACTGGACTACACTAAATCGGGGTTCCGTATTGAACATAAGAACCCGGTCAATCTCGTCACAGACGCAGACCATGCAGCAGAACGATGCATCATTGACCATATCCACACACAGTTCCCAACCCATGGCTTCCTGGCCGAAGAACAAGGCCGGATTGAGCAGTCGCCATCGCCCTATCTCTGGATTATCGATCCGCTTGACGGCACGACGAATTTTGCTCATGGCTACCCAGCCTATTGCGTTTCTATCGGACTTGAGTATCGAGGGCGCTGCGTGCTTGGCGTAGTCTTCGATCCCTCCCGAGATGATCTCTTCACTGCAGTGGAAGGATTTGGTGCCCAGTTGAATGGCCACCCTATCCATGTGTCGAATACAAGCACCCTGGATAACAGCCTCCTTGTCACAGGATTTGCGTATGACATCAGAGAATCTCCGAGAAACAATCTCGATCACTTCGCCAAGTTCGCCCTTAAGGCGCAAGGCATAAGACGCACCGGATCTGCAGCGCTAGACTTGTGCTACGTGGCGGCTGGACGCTTCGATGGATTTTGGGAAGTACAACTCAACCCGTGGGATATGGCCGCCGGATCTATCCTGGTGAAAGAAGCCGGAGGTCGGCTGACAGATTTCCTCGGACGTGACCTCTCGCTCTATGGGCAAGAATTAGTTGCAAGTAACGGGCACATCCATCACGCCATGCTCACAGTCTTGAACGAAACACCGGTTCAGGAAAATTCATCACCGTGATCAATGAGCGAATGCCCAGCCCCTTCTCGCTTCACAAAATAGTCCGATATACAATCTGACCGTAGATGGGGTATGCTTTTGCAACTGTGCTGGGAGCATAATCATGGCGCGCACAACACCGCCTTCAGGCCAAACAAGCGGAACTCCTTCCGGTGAACACACCGCCGATCCGGCTACCTGGGACATCGAACTACTCCGCGTCCTTGTCAGCAGAAAAGAGACTCGGATAGACGCCCAATGGGCAGTTCACCCCCGACTTAAACAGGACCTGCTGCCGGACGAATGGAGAGAAGTGACGGATCTCATGGCCAAGGTGACCGGCATCGTCGGCCATCGGTTTTCTGAAGTGCTTTCGAAGGCTGAGCCGACGTCTTCCGGTCATGCCTAATTCCTTCTAAGGCCCGCATCATTTTCTTTCCCCCCTAACAGGAGGCTCGTATGGACTCGTACTATCATTCGCATGATCTCGGCAAGTTTGCCGACATGGGCAAAGGAAATAAAGAACTGTGGGACAAGTTCATGGGGTACTACAGTGCGGTGTTCGCCGCAGGCGCGCTATCCGAGCGTGAAAAAGCTTTGATTGCGCTGGCGGTCGCCCACGCCGTCCAGTGTCCCTACTGCATCGATGCCTACACGCAGGCGTCGCTCGAAAAGGGGTCGAATATGGAAGAGATGACGGAAGCCGTGCATGTGGCCTGCGCGATCCGCGGAGGTGCGTCGCTGGTCCACGGCGTACAGATGCGCAACGTGGCGGAGAAGCTGTCGATGTAAGGCGGGATCTACAAGTACGGATTCTCTGGAATGGCTAGTGTCACGCACTTGCCACGCTCTTCATAGAGCACACGTTGATTGATGAGCTCGCTCAGGACCGGCTCTAGCGCTGCCTCGTTACAATCCATTCGTTCTGCTACCGCTGCACAGATTTGCGCCCTACTCTTTGGCGCCTCACTACAAATCTCGATGATCAACCCAGCCAAGCCGTCATATCGCCTGCGCGTCGGCGCGTTTGGACTCCGCCCGTCGTAGATCGTCACATAGTTCGGCGCTTTAGAATAATACAGAAACGGCCGGTCTCCGGACTTGTGGAGCCGCTGCCAACTTCCAATCGCGGCGACTAACTCTTGATAGCGATGTGGGTCCACCTGCCAGCTATCGAGTTCATACTCAAAATCGTAGGCGATCTTTTTTAGATCGACCTGCCGCGCGTCATACACATATTCGTAGGCCATCCCGGGCCCGGCGATGCGGATCCCGTACTCATGTGGCCTGCTGAAGTAGGGGCTAAACCGCTGCAACCAGAATTTGCCTGTGGCTTCCGGCGGCTGGAAGTGAAGCAGTGACGGGATCAGATCAAGCTGCCGCTGGTAGTCCTCGTTCGTCTCTCCTGGAAACCCCAGCAAGATATTCCAGAGCACCGTCACGTGATAGTAGAGGCTCCACTTGAGACAGATGATGTTCTGCATCGGCGTGGCACCCTTGTCCATCGCGCGCAGCTGATGGAGGCTCAGGCTTTCCAGTCCTGGCTGCATGCATTTCACGCCGCCCGCTGCCAGAGTCTTGATCTGATGCTTCTGGAGATTGCTCTTCGTCTCGATAAACACATCCAGATCGCAATGCTCCGCAGCCAGCTTGCCGAAGAGGCCCTCGATATAGGTCATGTCGATAATGTTATCGACGAGACGAAACCGCACGGCATCGTAGCGTCGGGAGAGGTCAGCAATCTCCGTTAAGACCTGCTCGGGCTTCTTTGCCCTGAACTTCATGCTCTGCGCGTTGAGTCCGCAAAACGTACAGTGATGCTTCTCTCCCCACCAACAGCCTCGTGAACCTTCGTACAAAAGAATACGCTCAAGACCCTGCGCCTTGTGGCCCAGCTCTGCGAGCAGATGGTAATAGTCGTCATAATCGGGTGGTCCGGTCTTGGCAAAATTGGAAAAAAGCGCCGCATTCGGCGTGAGCATGACCTTCTCGCCTTCCCGGTAGGTCACCCCGTTCGGATAATCCTCTGTCTTGCCATCCAGGATCCGGCGGACTAACGGCAAGAAGCTTTCCTCCCCCTCCCCAACCACGACGTGATCGATGAAGGGAAATGCCCGAAAGTGTTCAAGCCCCATCTCGCCGTCGAAGTTAGCCCCGCCGAAGACGATCGTCACCTCCGGATACAGATCCTTGATGAGCTTGGCCATCGTGAGGCTTGCTACGTTCTGATCGAAAGTCGAAGTAAACCCGACCAACTTGTATTGTCCCCAGTCAATGGCCGTGAGCGCCCAGGTCAGAAACTGGGGAGCAATACGTGTCGCTATCTCCTCAAAGTACCCGGCTGGCTTCCCACTCTCTTGAGCAATCTGCTCGAAGACCGGCTTGAAGACGTGCGGATACTCCGTGCGTTTCGGGTTGTCTCGAAACAGAAGAGATGAAAAGAGCCACTCGCCGAAAAGCGCCCGTTTCTCGCAAATGCTCTCGTGCAACCCAACACCGATCAGGTGGGCAAACCGGACATTCAGATGGTGGCAGTCGACAGGGATTGCGTTCGATTTCAAGAGCGCGGAGAGTGTGCCCAACTGAATAGATGGATACTTGGCATAGCTGAACGGCATATTGACGAGCGCCACCTGGGCTTGGTCACTCATCTGCTGCCTCGTTGGTTCATGGCAGAAAGTTGGACTCGAATTAGCTGGTGGCAACCCTGAACGGCTCAAACTCCCGGTCGGCCTTGGCAGCCAAGTAGAAGTCGCTTTCCGTCAGGCCATTGATCTTGTGCGTCCAAATTTCGACTTTGCACTTCCCCCAGGCGAGATAAAGATCGGGGTGATGACCTTCGGCCTCGGCAATGGCACTCACCTTGTTCACATAGGCCAACGCCTGCGCAAAATCTTTGAACGTGTAGAGCCGCTCAAGATGGCCCTGTCCATTGAGCGACCACCCTCGACCCAGTTCTTTTAGCAAGGCCTCGGCACGATCATTCGGCACCGGCGGGACTCCTCCACGACAGGGAATACATTTATTGTCGGCTAGGCTCATGAACAACCTCCCTACATCCTGGAACGAGAGGGTATTGTAAAGGGGCCATCGACCGAGAAACAAGGCAGATCGGGCCTAGCTATTCAGCTTCGTCCGAAATTCCGCCGGACTTTGCCAGATCATCCAACTTGATCTTGTCTGGGTTGAACTTCTGCGCGGCCTGGGCCATGCGACTCAGCGCATCAGCGAACGACAAGGGTAGTGCATCCTTGGGGCGGAACCGAATAGGGTTCACACGAGCCACAACGAAACTCTTGAGGTAGGGGCTGGTCAGTCCTTTCGCCTTGAGCGCTTCAACTTGTTTCACGATCAGATCGTCAAGCTCCAAGAGAGTGTTCGCCTGCTGCTGCCGAATACCCAAGGCTGCCTGCAGCGGCTTCTTCAGAAACTCCTCCACTCGTTTCAGTACTGGGTGATAGGCACCGCCGCTAAATCGTGGGCGTTCTTCATAACAGAGCCCCAGCGTAATCAATGCCGGCTCTTCGAACTCAAGTGCGTATGTATCTTCCGGCGCACCATCGAGTTGCGCCAGCTCTCGATACATCCGAATCACTTCCAGCGATTTTTCACGGAGGTTATGGGCCTTCTCCGTATTCAGCGCGAGAATCTGATAGGCCGCTGATGGTTCCGGCACCACGATTGCCACAATGCTCTTCGCCCCAAGCGTCCGCATGGCGGATAAGCGATGGTTGCCGTTCGGTGTCCAATACTTCGCGTCATAATCAGGTTTCGCCATGCGCACGGCGATAATGGGATCGAGGAACCGGCCGACCTTGCCAATCACCGCTTCCAATTTTCTGACATGGGTATCGGAGAGATTCCGTTGATAGGGGGTCGGTGCCACTAGATTGATAGGGAGCGCAGCCATGACAAGCCAGCGACCGCCGTAGGGCTCACGATAGACCGCTAACACCTTCCCGCCGTCATCGGCGACGGCGTGATGAAGCGCCGCGACCTCGCCGGGCGGCGCAGCGGATTGCAGATCCATCGCTCCAAGTCCAGTGGAAGCACCGGCAGGCTTTCTCCGCCGTTTCCCAGTAGAAGTTGCACGCACTGTTCTTGGTTTCGCCTCTGCCATAAAATCTCCGACACTAGATACACCACGGGCGGCCTTGCACTAGGTGGGAGGCCGCCCGTAGGGTGGCGCTTAGGACGCCGTATTGATGTTCGATTGTCGCGGCCGCTAGACCCGTCCCATGCCAATCTTACAGGGTTCCAATCGGGGGAGACTTCGTCGATCCCGGGTTCTGAAATTCCTCATACTGCCGAACGATCTCCACTCACAACATGGCTATCATCCGGTTGGCCTGAAGTGCCGATACGGCACAGCCGGTGGAGCATCGGCTAGCACGACCGACGAGAAACCCGCTCCTGCATCGGCGGGCCTGACGGACCAGGTGGCGTCGAATCGTCCATACCCACCCTCCTTTCTCAGTGAAATCATCGAGAGACCTGGATGACAGCCGCGCGGTCTGTCCGATCTCCCGCTCTTCAAAAAAACCATAGGCCGCACTTGTCCTCGTACGCCTATTAGAAAGAGGTGTCAATGGGTCTCTCTGCTTTTCTCGCAGACAGCCATAGAGCATAACACATGCCAACCAACACCAGGTCTTCCAGCGGTGAATCCCATCGAATCGGTTGCGGGAAGAACACGCCGTAGCAGCCACAATTGGGAAGATCGAGTCCGCGAAGCAGGGTGATGACAAGACCGGCCGCATACAATCCGTACAAGATCAGCGCGATGAGCGCGCCGCTCTCAATGCGCCAGCCGGAAAGAATCCACAGCGCGAGCACCCATTCGAGACTGGTAATCCCAATCGCAACCAGCCACAGTCCCCAATCAGGAAAAAATCGGTAGGTGCTCAGTATCTCGATAAACCCTTGGAAATCCATCGACTTCCCAAGGGCAGATGCCAAACATACCATGCCGACGATGAAGCGACATGCCCAGAAAAGGATAGGCCAGCCATACTCATTTTTCACAGTCGACACGAGTCATCGGGTGGTGACTCCGCTCCCTACAGAGGGTTGGGCACCGATTGGCTCTGCGCCTCGCCGTTCAATGCCTTACACCCCCCGATCCACCGACCAGCGATTGGCCGGCAGCCGGAGTAAGGTTACACGATTCGCAATTTGCTGAAATCCACGCCTTTAGGTTCAGGTGGCCGCGTTAACTTCAAACCATTCATCGCTTCGACGATCGTCTCCGCCACCACAAGATTTCGATACCACTTTCGATTGGCCGGCACGACATGCCAGGGCGCATGATCCGTGCTCGTCGCGCCCAACACGGCTTCAAAGGCACGCATGTAATCTTCCCAGCGTTTACGCTCTTCCACATCGCCTTCGTTGAACTTCCACCGTTTTTCAGGATCGCGAATCCGTTCTTCGAGCCGTTCCTTCTGTTCGTCTTTGGAAATATGGAGAAAGAACTTGAGAATGGTAGTCCCATTTTCATACAGCAGCTTCTCAAACTCGTTAATCTGGTTGAATCGTTGTTTGACCACTTTCTCCGACACCCACCCATGCACACGGGTAATGAGAACGTCTTCATAATGAGACCGATTGAAAATTCCGATGTGCCCTTTCGATGGAGCTTCATAGTGAACGCGCCAGAGAAAATCGTGGGCACGTTCACGGTCCGAGGGGGCCTTAAACGAAGCCACCCGACACCCTTGCGGATTGACACCCGACATCACGCTTTTAATCGTCCCGTCTTTCCCGCTGGTATCCATCCCTTGAAGCACGACCAGCACCGATCGTTCGCCGTTCGCATACAGCCTTTCCTGTAGCTCTCCAAGGCGTCCGATCAGCTCCGACGTAATCGCCTTCGCCTGCTCTTTCCCTTGTTCAGTCTTTTTATAGTCGCCGGTATCATCCGGGTCCATCTTGTCCAAGTGCACTTTGATGCCCTGTGGAATTCGATACCGCTTCATTGTCTATCCTCTCCTATGCTGGGTCATGACAGTATCCAACTCCGTCGGCTGCCGGTGAACACGATGGCAACAGATGTGAGCTAATGCGCCCTGGGAACATCTTGCGCACAGCGGAAACCGACGTTCGGGTCCTGCTCAGCCGGCTCGGCTTTTGTGCGGAAAGAGGACCGCAACCGATACGGACTGTTGATATACGATCCGCCTCGTTGCACCTTGGCCGTGCCCTCGGTGGGACCGCGCGGATTGACCGCCGGATCGGCCGCAAAGCTCATGTAATAGTGTTCGGCATACCAATCCATAACCCATTCATACAGATTGCCTGCCAGATCGTGCGCTCCGTAAGGACTCCGCCCTTTGTCTCGCGCGCCGATTTCTGAGATTGTCTCTTCTCCTCCTTCCTTCAAACCATAAACTGCATGAACCGGAGTCGGCTGATCATTCCCCCACGGATAGATCCGTCCATCGGTTCCCCGCGCCGCCTTTTCCCATTCTGCCTCCGTCGGAAGCCGCTTCCCGGCCCACAGACAATAGCCCATCGCATCCATCCAACTGACCCAGCGTACCGGCCGATCTGAGTAAATCACAGGCGTATCCTTGTCCGCGAAACCCCAAGGAGGCTCGCTTTGAATCGCATCGACGAACTTGGCAAACCGTCCATTGGTCACTTCGAACTTATCGATGTAGAACGCATTCAGATTGACACGATGGACGGGAAATTCATCTTCATCGCCCTTGTCGCTTCCCATGGCAAATTCTCCCGCGGGCACCAACACCATCGGAGCGCCATCCTTTCCGATCATTTCGTGAAGAACGTGCGTCGATGCGCCTGAGTGGTGGGACGCACCATCGTCGGCCACCGACTTGACCTTATCGCCGGCCTTGGACTCTCCATTGGGCCCATGTGATTCATTCGTTTTCTGTGGAGCGGCGAGCGGATCGGACTTTGCCATTTTCGTCGAACCTGCCGATATAGATTCGTGTCTGGCCAAGTAGCTATCGCCTGCCAAAGCGAAATGAAGAGAAGGAAAAGCAAATCCAAGCAACGTACTGGTGACCGCCGCACAGATTATGAGCCGAGCACCCACATCCATACCGGATTAACTCCTACGATAATCGCGACTGAAGAGCCATACGACCACTCAAGGTACCGAAAACCCGATGGACAAATCCAGCCCTTGTTGTTCATGCGCTCGGGACTCTGGAAGTACATCATGCATATTGTGTGGGCGAAGTTGCACAGAAAGCCGCTCAGGTGTAGCGTAAGCTTCGTATCACACCCCGATCGCGGACGGTTTGGTCATCATAGGCACTTGAGATTCACTGCGCAGGTAATGACACTATGCAGACTGGCTGGATGAATATAGACAGTTCGGTAGCCCTTGACGTCCTTAAGTCCCTCCTTCTTCTCATCGCCCTCACGGGCACTCGAGCGCTCGTGGTGCGATGGATTTCCAGAAATCCAACACTTTCGATGGAAGCCAAGCGGCGATGGGTCGTCACGACCAGAAACTCGATCGTGTTTGCATTTCTTATCGGACTGGTCAGCATCTGGGCCCACGAACTGCAGGCCTTTGCCGTTTCACTCGTCGCCTTGGCGGCGGCATTGGTATTGGCGACAAAGGAACTGATTCTTTGCTGGAGTGGAGCCGCGTTGCGGGTGGGCGGGAAAGTCTATGCGGTCGGCGATCGGGTGCAGATTGCCGGCCACCGTGGAGTCGTCCTGGATCATGATGTGTTCGCAACGAAGCTGCTTGAAATCGGCCCTGGTCAATCGGCCCACTTGTATACTGGTCGTGTCACGGTCTTTCCCAACAGCCTGCTATTCTCACATCCATTGGTCAAGGAGAACCCGGAGCAGGAGTACGGGTTGTACACACTGGTGGTACCCATCCAGACCGATGAACATTGGCAGGAGGCCGAGCAAACCCTGTTGAAGTCCGCCAAGGCCGAATGCGCGCCGTACATGGAAGAAGCGGCGCGTCAGATGAAACTGCTGGAACAAACCAATTTGCTTGAAGCACCGTCGCCTGAACCGCGGATTACCATTCAACTGTTGGAACCAGGCAAGCTGCAGTTTGTGCTGCGCTTCCCCGCCCCGGATCGCGGCCGATCCCGCATCGAGCAAGCGATTTTGCGACGCTACCTTGTGGAAATGACACCGCCGCTCACGGCCGGACAAGATTTCCGGCAAACAGAGATATGAAGAAAGGCTCCCTTCGACCTCTGGTCGAAGGGAGCCTTTCACGTCAGATCGTGCGATGGGACCCCGCCCGGCCTCCTACTTCGGAAAGGACTTGGGCGCTGAGACGTGCTGCCATCCCTCGCCGTTGAGCGTATGGAGGAATTCCACCAGATCGCGCTTTTCCTGGTCCGTCAGGTCGAGCGGAATGATGAGATTATCCTGGTGTGGATTCTTGACGCCACCCTTGTTGTAGAAATTCACGACTTCTTCAAGAGTTTTGAAACGTCCGTCATGCATGTACGGCGCGCTTCGAGCGATCTCACGTAAGGTCGGAGTCTTAAAGGCACCGATCTCTTCCGGATTGCCGGTTACCATGTAGCGGCCGAGATCGACCTTGTTGTCATCCCAGCCGATGCCGAGATTATGAAATTTTTCGTCGGTGAAATTGAACCCAGAATGGCACTTTGTGCACCGTGCTTTTTCCCGGAACAGGATGAGACCCTTTTGGGCTGGTTCTGAAATGGCTCCTGCTTCTCCTCCCTGATCGAACCGGTCTGCCGGACTATTACCGGAGAGGACCGTGCGCTGGAAGCTGGCGATAGCCATGCCTACCCTCTCCGTTGTGATGTTATCATCGCCAAAGACTTGCTTGAAGAGTTTCCGGTAACCTTGTATTTTCATCATCTTCGCGTTCATCACATCGTAGTTCGCGAAGCCGTGCTCGATCGGATTGGTAAACGGACCAACCGATTGGGCTTCCAATGTCGGAGCCCGGCCGTCCCAAAACTGAACGCTGCTGAACACCCGGTTGAAGGACGCCGGTGCGCTGCGGTCACCCTTCTGGCCTCGGATGCCGGTGGAGACGGGTTTGCCATCCGTAAACGCGAATTTCGCGATATGACAATTCGCGCAGGCTATGGTGTTGTCCTGCGACAATCGCTTGTCGAAGAACAGCAGCCGGCCTAACTCGACCTTCTCCTTTGTCAGAGGATTATCAGCCGGAATGACCACTGCGGTCTCTTCGAGGCCGAAAGGAATCTTGAGCTTATACTCTTCCCCTCGCGTCTCGCCGACCGAAAGCAGCGGTAGGGCCACAGCAACACCCAACCCCAGCATCCCGATCCGCCCCAACCTCCCAACCTTCCCGTGTCGTCTCATCGCAGGCTCCTTTCTATCTACTAGTGGATGTGATTTCTTGACCGCCGCTTTACACTCACCGCTTCATCTTGCCTAATTCACTGCTTTCGACAACACTCCACACATTCTGCACTGAAGCCCACTACTCAAGCATGGACGCCGAGCCATCCATGCTTGTCATATCATGACTCGCGTTGCCGACTCAATCAACTTGCTATCACGAAACAATTCAGGTACTTCCTTTCAGGGTCGGACGAGAGGCGGGCTCGCGGCCCGCCTCTCGTCCGGACTCCCGCCATCCCCTCAGCGGTTGATCGGCGCGGTGTAGGGATACACCGCGCCTCCGGACTCGATGCGCTCGATCACGTCTACCCTTACCCTGTTCCCCTGAGCCTTCATGCTATCTGATTGCGCCACTGTCCCGCCGGGATTCCCGATGACGTCTACTCGATGCGCATCGGCAAAGCTGTCTGACGTGTTCCCAAACCCGATTGCCGCCATCACCGCCAAGAACCCAACCAACTTTCTGCCTCTTGCTCTCATGACATCCTCCTTATGGTTTGATATGCCCCGCGGCTTTTCCTGCTTGCTTGAATACAAACTAACCAGCCCTTGCCCATTAATCCAATTGATAATATATTGACCAGTCATAAGTACTACTTATTTATGAAGGAGGAGAGGATGACCCTGACTGAATTGCAGTACATCGTCGCCGTAGCTCAAGAGCGTCATTTTGGACGTGCCGCCGAACGTGCCTTCGTCACTCAACCGGCATTGAGTCTAGCGATCAAGAAACTGGAAGAAGAGTTGGGCGCGACGATTTTCGAGCGTCGCCGGAACCGGATTGAACTGACGGCGATTGGAGAGCAGATCGTCCATCAGGCTCAGCGCGTGTTGGAGGAAGCGGACCAAATCAAAATGCTCGCGGCTGAAGGCAAGGACCAATTAAATGGACCGCTGAGGTTCGGTGTCATCGCAACCGTCGGACCCTACATCCTACCGGATTTGGTTCCTTTATTGAGCGCGCGCGCTCCGAAGATGCCGTTGGAACTGGAAGAGAATCTGACGCTGAACCTGGCAGGCATGCTGAAGAGCGGGAAATTGGATGTGATAATGATCGCGCTGCCGTTCGACGAACCGGCAATCGTGACTCAAGCTCTGTACGACGAACCGTTCAAAGTGGTGATCCCAGTTGGCCATCCCTGGAAGAAAAAAAAGCTAATCGATTCGCGTCAACTGGCATCCGAAAAGGTGCTTCTTCCGCATGCAGGGCACTGTTTTCGGCAACAAGTCCTGGATAGCTGCCCCGAACTCAGCCGGTCGGACACTGAAGGCTGGCAGGGAAATTCTCTGGAAACGATCAGGCAGATGGTCGCCTCAGGGCTTGGCATCACTGTCTTGCCCGCCAGCGCGCTCACCTCAAAATACGAGAGCAACCGGTTGATCGCAATCGAGATGGCGAGACCGGTGCCAGGCCGGCGGATCGGGCTCGCATGGCGGCGCGGCTTCACGCGCCCCCGCGTCATCGACGTCATCCGGGATGCAGTCCATGCGTTGAACATCCCAGGCCTCACGATCGTGGCGAAATGAAATGCCTCGGCACTGCGCGGATCGTCATGTAGCTACCTCTGCTCCAGAGTTCACATCTGCTTGGACTATCGTCCACAGCACCAGAAGCGATCGCATCGCGCTGTGCGCGACTCTCATTCACGCTGGTACAACTACAGGGAGCAGGTCAATTTTGCATGATCGCGAAGGCATAAAAGAAAAGAGGGGCTGCGCTTGTCACGGCGCAGCCTCTCCCTTTTCTCATATTCCGATCGCAACCTATCGGAATGCCCCCCGTTCATTAATACTCGGGCTTGGCGTTCGAGTTCATTTGATCAGTAATCGACGCCGAGTTCTTGAGAATGTGCAGTCCACTACCCTCGCGCAGTACTGATGCGGGTCGAGGCGAGAATAGACAGTCGGCTGTGCAACGCGGGAAGATCATCGAGCAATTCGATCTCGGTGTCACGAAGAAGGTCTCCAAAAACACGGGCACCCTGGCCACCCACGGCAACAGACCATTGAGTGGCCACCTGTTTAAGTTCCTTGAGTTGTTGGAGCATTACGGACTCAGACTTTGCTTCCGTGAGGGAGAGAAGTACGAGATCAGGGTTGATCTTCTCGCAAAAGGCTAAGAGGTCTGACAGCGGAAGATTAGGACCAAGGTAATAGACCTGGCAACCTCTGGTCGCTACGATATACGCGACGGCTTGGGCCCCGATCTCATGCGTTTCACCTTCCGGACAGGCGATCAAAACACGCGGACCGAACTCATTCACCGGCAGCTGATTCATCACAGAGAACAACTTTTGCTGGATGAGCTTCGTCACGTAATGTTCAACAGCTGTCCCAAGACGGCCTTCATGCCACAATTCCCCTATTCGCCGTTGTAGTGGGAGTAGGATCCGCTGGACAGCTTCTTCAAATGGAATGACGGCTACGGCACCGTTGAGCTTTCGCTCGAACCCAGCCTTATCGATCGGGGCAAGCAATCCTATCAACTCATCTAATAGATGCTCATGCGGTTTCTGCTCCTCGGTGATAAACGGAGTTGCGAGATGCATGCGTGCAATGAGCGCATCCCGCCCTTCCGTTGCTAGACCACCGATCGTTGCGCCCTGTTCCATTTGCGCCTTCACAAAGCGAAGGAGCGCAACATCCTCGTCACTGTATTCGCGATAACGATTCGAACTTCGCGAGGGCGTAACAAGCCCATAGCGCCTCTCCCATACACGAATTACGTCCTTAGAAATGCCGGTTAATTTCGCAACTCTATGAATCCTATGTTTATTCATGAACATTGTGGCATTATATAGTAGTGTCCAATGTTTGTCAAATATAATTATGAAATACTATTGACAGATTTGACATATGAGATTATACATTAGACATACAATGTGCAAACATTGAACAGTAGCAAGGAGGATTATCATGCAAGGGAAGATCAAGGAATACTTGAGGGTGTCTGGCGGTGCCCTGCTTCTTGGCTCCCTTGTTACGGTCGGAGCAATCGCCGTGGTCTTCGGCGGGGAGCATGCCCTCTCGAGAACAGAGTTCTGCGTGAGCTGCCACTCCCAGACCTATCCATATGAGGAGCTAAAGAAGTCCTCGCACTATGGTGCGCTCGGGGCCGATCCGGGCTGCAAGGATTGCCACGTGCCCCAGGGCTTAGGGAACTTCCACCTGGCCGCCTGGACACACATCTATGACGGAACGCGGGCGGTGCTCGCGGAAATGAAATATGACTACTCAACGATCGAGAAATTTAACGAGCGCCGGCCCATCATGGCCCACTACGCGCGCATGTCTCTGAAAAACTGGGACAGCGTCACGTGCCGCGAGTGTCACAAGAATACCAAGCCACCGGGTGCATCGGCGAAGGCCGCACACAAGAAGATGGAAACCGAGGGTGCCACCTGCATTGATTGCCATCAGAATCTCGTCCACAAGAAGGTCCCGGAGAGCGATCTCAATGCGAGTCGGGTTCAGGGTGTGATGGTTTTGAAAGAAGTGCAAAAAGAAACAGAAGATAAGAATGAGGATGAAAAGAACTAGTCTATCCCATGTGACCCGTCCTAAACCAAAGTCAACATAACGTTGTCCGATTGACGGTACAACACTAACTAGATGTCCAGTAAGTTGAGGTTGAAATAGGAGGTCGCGCATGAGTGGCAGGATGATCGCGCAATGCATCATGGTTTTGGTGTCGGGCCTGACTCTCTCAGGAGGGATCGTCGCTTCGGCAGAACTTATGCCATTGGATCCAGTGCCAGCCGCTTATGCCAAGAAAAAAATGCCAGCCGGCTGGTGGACGGATACAAAGATCATTGAGGAGGGAAGAAAGATTTATGTCGGTGAAGCTGACCCGCTTGTCTCCTGCACTGGTTGCCATGGCGAGAACGGTGAACCAGTAAGAAGTGGGGAGGGGGTTCGTAGCCTGAAAAACACTAAGCGCTTCTCAGACAGCTATTGGTTCTGGCGTGTGGCGGAAGGAATTCGAAAGACGCCAATGGTGCCATACAAATCGCTCCTCTCAGAAGACCAGATCTGGCAAGTTGTCGCATTCATGCATACCTTCTCGCATGGAGGGAAACCTGCCGAACACAAAGATTATACGGGGTACAAGCAACCGGAGAAGATCAAGCCCAAGAATGTGGCGCCGATGGTGCTCGTGCCCGCCGGGGACTTTACCATGGGGAGCAACGAAGGTAATGACCATGAAAAGCCCGAGCACAAGGTCTTTCTCAATGCTTATTATATAGATGTCTATGAAGTAACGGTCGGGCAATATGCGAAGTTTCTGGAGTCTACCAGTATATTCCCACCGGCGAAGTGGACGACGATGGACGAGCCGCCTCATCAGAAGCGCCCGGTTGTCAATGTCGATTGGGCGGATGCGAACAACTATTGCAAGTGGGCCGGCAAGCGGCTGCCGACAGAAGCTGAATGGGAAAAGGCGGCACGGGGGGCGGACAGTCGTATATATCCCTGGGGCAACGATCCACCCGATCAGCTCCGGGCGAACTACGGGAAGGACAAGTGGGACAACCACAATGCGCTGCTGCCGGTGGGGCAATTGAAAGACGGCAGGAGCCCTTATGGGATCTATGATCTAGCGGGAAATGTCTCGGAATGGGTGAGCGACTGGTATGACCCAGATTATTATGCGATTAGCCCATCGAAAAACCCGCAGGGACCTGAAGGTGGTAAATACAAAGTCGTACGGGGAGGCTCATGGGACCTTGCTGCCGAGAACCTGCGATCTGCGCGGCGGGACTTCAACATACCATCCACCACAGACTACGATTCACCGGCGTTTCGGAACTTCAACAGCGGGTTCCGGTGTGCGAAGAGTCCGTAGTGTTTGGGCTTTATTCCGGCGTGCCGGGCTTGGCAGTTTCGTCCGGCATCGAACACAGCCAACCCTGTGGCCGTGACAAGCTCGACCGTTCGCCAGTGGGACAAATCGCTTCGGGCATCGAGGGTTTCTCGGACATGTCTCCGACGTCCTTCGTCGGGGCTCAGTCTGCGACTCACGCCTGATTTAATTGGTACTGGTAAATCACTTCGACCCTCTACCGATCCAGAATAGTCTTAACTCTGAGATTGTTTTCCCGATACCATCCCACCGGGTCCATCTTCAATTCGTCAATCATTCTGGGCAAGTTTTCACGCAGAGAGTACCGTGGCTCTCAGCCGAGAAACCTGCGGGCGCGAGAGATGTCGAACGCATAATGGTCGTCAGAGAGATCGATCATCCACGGCTTGACGAATGGCTCGACGCCTGGCACCAAGTTCTGGAGCCAGGCGCCAAACTTGGCCAACGCCATAGATATGCTGTACGTCGTCCATTCTTTGCCGTCAACCTGGAGGCTGATCGCGCGTTGTAGCTCATCGTAACTAAGCGTTTCCGGTTCCCCGATAAGCAGCGTCGTGACTTGCGGAAGCTCCTTGCGATGTTCGACAGCGAGCACCAAGGCTGCCACCATATCCTCCATATGCACAAAGGCCACTCCATGTGTGATGTCGCCGGGGAAAATATGGCCGATGAAGCGCTTTTCGTAAATGCGCTGGATCTGCTGCGCGAGGGGAATTGAATGGCATCCATCGTCATACACACCGCCGATGCGCAACAGCGCCAACGGCACGTTGCCCCTTTCACGTAAGATAAGCAGCTCCGCTGCGACCTTTGATATCGGATAATCCCATTTTGACTCGAGCGGCCCATCTTCGTCGATACGCTCTCCCAGTCGGCAAGGTCGGTGTACGAGCATAGTGCTGGCAAAGAGAAACTGCTCGACCTCAAAGTCGCGTAGCCCGTGCAACAGCCGTTCAGTGCCGCGGACGTTTACTTGCTTGTAGAGGGGCTCGACTCACTCGAGAAACTATAGTAGGCCCCGAGATGGAGGATTGAGGCGATCGGCCCGTGCCCAAGCCGACGGACTTCGTTCAATGCCGAGGATACGCTTTCATCCGAACTGAGATCGCAAGTGATGACGTGTGCGGTCTTGGACGCTGGACGAGGCGGCCCTTTACAATCGAAGCCCATCGCCGTGTAGACTTCTCCCACGTGATCAAGGAACGCACTGCCGATCAGCCCACTGCTGCCGGTAACGACGACTGTTTCTCGACTCTTTTCAATTGTCGATGTTGTATTCATAACCCCAGCGCTGCTTCCCTTCGTTATGTACCCACCTGACCTTTGCCAGCACTACACGGCGAGTGGTGATAAACCGTTGCCGCCACGTTCCCACCGCAGTCTCTGCTTCCCTATCTTTTCAGCCATGGCCGCATTGCTTAGGCTTTAATGTGCGAACAGGCTGATCCGACGCCTGTCGAACTAAGGCATCTTGTCGTTCAAGATAGCCCTTGACATGGTACATAAGATTGGTTATACATTAGACATACATTGCACATACATTAGACATTATGACGTACTAGTCGCATGGGATCGTCGGAGTACAGGAGCCAAGCAATGAGAAGGATTAAACGCAGCTTCATGAGAAGTGCTCAGTGTCACAAAGAAGACTTCAGCGTTGTCCATAGACCAAGTCTTCCTCCCGAATGAATGGGTCATCGGGAGAACGTCCCAATTAACGAGGAGGTTATCATGAGAATGAAGAGCATATTGATGACGATTGGATTCTTGTCGATGCTGGCCACAACCGGTGTCATGATCACCACCGACAGCTTCGCAGCCCATCCGGGTCGAGTCGATGTTATCGGGAACCTGTATGGCAAGACGACGCAGCAAGACAGCGCAAAGACCACCGAAAGTCCGTCGATGAGGGTAGATGTCGTCGACACCATCACGCATGGAGGGCCTTCCTATCCATATATTAAGCCGATGAGCCGCTAACGATCGGCAAGGCACCTTGATGAGGAGTGGACCCGTACGATCCTCGATATTCAGGGCTACAGATCCACGCTATAAGCCTGGTGCCTTGCACCTCACGAAGCGGTTTCCGCAAGCGCCTCCTAACATCAATGAGACAAGGGGGAATGAACATGACAGGACCTAACACACGATTAGCTGTAGCGCTGACAGGAGTTCTGGCCACGATCCTCGCCACTGGCATGCCGCTCCAGTCGGCATTGGGCGAAGGTGGGGCACGGCGTGATGTCGTGCGGCAAGAGCAGCAGAACGTCAAAGATGCCCTCATGCACGCGACGGAAGCAGTGGAACACGGCCAACAAGGTCATGCCGAGAAGCTTGTGACCCATGCCGAAACCTCTCTGCAGCATGCATTTAGGGGTGGGACCCGCATTTGGCAGAAGCGATAACCAATCTGAAAGCAGCGATTGAGCATGGCAAGACCGGTCATGCTGACGTGGCCACGAAACATGCCGAAACTGCCGTCACGCATCTATCTCAAATCAAGTAACGTACGAACAACTCTCACGAAAGATGGCTTGTACGAGCGGGCAGGACTATTGTCTCCTGCCCGTCTACAGACTGTGCCGACCCGGAGGAGCTGAGCTGCATCTGTCTCCTGCGCAGGCGGTCGGGCGACCGGTGAGCCTCAAGCGGTTCCGTGCGAACCATGCATAGGCGTGCAAAACAAGTGGCTCGACGAAAGAAAGACGGCTGAGCCTAGCCAAGAATCCCAGGCCGACTGCTTCCCACATAGCACGGAACACATCGACGCCGGTGATAACGGTCCCGTCACCCCAACGGGCATGAATGATTCTCCCAAGTTCAGCGGGAGATATGTTTATTGATGTTGGGGCAAAGTCCGGCCGTGAGAAGTCTGAAAATTTCAACCTCCCACGTCTGTCCAATCGCCTCATCAGGGCGATTTCTCGATCGCAAATAGGGCAGGCTCCGTCGAAGAATACTGTGAGCGGGTATGATGCCATCTAATCGGCCTCTCCTGGTCACCCGCGAGCGACGGTGTGTCTTATCAAGCGATCCAGCCTGTGATCCAAGTCAGCAAAATTCTCCAGAACCGTAATGTCGTATCTCATGAAAAGGTCACGCATGGCGAGCGCGCCATTTCCGCCGACGGCTAGATCG
Organism: Nitrospira sp.; assembly: GCA_046604365.1. GTDB lineage: Bacteria > Nitrospirota > Nitrospiria > Nitrospirales > Nitrospiraceae > Nitrospira_D. Next base: position 119,812 of record JBJACV010000009.1, on the reverse strand, counting down.
GAAGCGGGACGCACTTGATCGGCAAGGGCTTGAACCAGCTCCGTCGCATTGGCCTCGGGAAGTGCGACAGGAAATGACATGATGGTTAGATCCGGCTCCACCTGCTCACAGAGCCTGGTCAGTGAGACGAGAGGCACATTGGCTCCCAAGTAGTGAACCCGGCAGCCGCGAACACGACATCGATATGCCACTGCAAACGCGGCGATGTCATGTTCCTCGCCAGGCGGGCAGGCCACGACCACTTTGGCGCCAAACTCAGCGACGGGAAGCTGATTCATGGCTGAGAAGACCTTCTGTTGGATTTGCCGCGTGACGTAATGCTCGATGGCCACATCCAGATGATTATCGTGCCAGAGCTCCCCCACCTGCTCCTGAAGCGGAAGCAAGATCCCATGCAGCGCTTCTTCAAAGGGAAGTACCGCCACGGCGCCGTTCAAACGCTTCTCAAACATCACACGATTGAAGGGGCTCAAGCTAGACAGGAGTTCCTGCAGGAGTTTACTGAAAGCATTGTCGACGAATGACACTTGCGGTGCACTGGCTTGTGCTCGCCTCAACAACTCCTCACGTCCTAGTTTCGACAGCTCTCCGATCGAGGCTCCCGTATCCAGCTGCTCCTTCAGGAACCTCAGTAACGCGACATCTTCATCGGAATAATTGCGATAACGATTGGCTCCTCGAGTCGGTTTTAGGATTTCAAATCGTCGTTCCCACACGCGAATAACATCTCGCGAGAGGCCAGTAAGTTTTGCAACTCTATGAATTCTATGATTATTCATATGCAATGTTTTGATCCTATTATAATGTTCAATGTTTGTCAAAATATCATAAAATAACACTTGACACATTGGACATTTTGGCTTATACATTAGACATACTTGTGACAAACATTGAACCAAACTCCAATGGAGGTCATCATGGCAAGAGCGGAGCAAAAAGAGACAGTCAGTCAGATAAACAGTCAATATACTCTCTCTTCGGCACTGCTTCACTCATCCTGCCTGAGATGCGGCGGGTTTATGGTGAACGAAGTCTCCATGGACCTGATGAGCAGCACGGGCGAGCTGGACTGTGTCACAAGACGATGCGTGCAGTGTGGTGACATCCTAGATCCTGTCATCTTGCGGAATCGCAGCATTCGTCAACAGCCGATGACGGTTCGGAATGCAGCACAATCTTTGCCGGGCAACAGGCCGATGCAACTTCGATAGACATGTTGTCAGCGGGGATTGCTACGTTTCAATTGCGCTCATACATCATGGGGACAGCAATTTTGGATTCGGTTCACTGCATTCATCAAGCAGCCAGGGCGGTTCTGGTGTTCTAAACCAAGGGGGTATCTTATGCGGAGTCAAACTGTGTTTCAGGTCGGAGTCGGGGTGGCATTGATGGTAGGAGCTGTCACTCTTGCAACAGCAGCGGACGTGCCGAGCAGGGACAAGGATATGGTCCTCATCCCGAAGGGTGAGTTCACCATGGGGAGTAGCGAACATTCAGATGAAGCCAAGCATCAGGTCGTGCTTGATGCCTATCTCATCGACAAGTTCGAAGCCTCGAATGCACGATACAAAGAGTTCATGAAGGCTGCCGGTCACCCGGCACCAGCCTATTGGGATGACCCGCGGCTGAACAAGTCGAACCATCCGGTTGTCGGTGTGAGCTGGACTGATGCAAACGCATTCTGCAAATGGGAGGGCAAGCGTCTTCCGACTGAAGCAGAGTGGGAGAGAGCGGCAAAAGGACCAGACGGAGACAATCACTATCCGTGGGGACACACACTTGACCCGAAAAAGGCCAATTATGGTCAGAACGTCGGCCGCACAACGCCCGTGGATTCCTATCCCGAGGGGGTTAGCGGATTCGGCGTCTACAACATGGCCGGGAACGTCTTCGAATGGGTTGAGGATTGGTATGACCTCAACTACTACAAACAGAGCCCGGCTCTGAACCCCCGGGGAGCAGAGAAGGGTTACAACTTCGCGAATCAAGGACCGGTGCGGGTCCTGCGCGGCGGTTCCTGGCTCGCGCCGGACACCTCACTACATACGAGCCACCGATTCTGGAATCAACCTGACAATAACTCCTATGGCGTCGGCCTCGGATTCCGTTGCGCAAAGTCGGCCCAGACGGTGTCCGACGAAGACGTGCAGACAGGTCGCGACGCATTCATTCAGGCGTTAGTCGCGATGGGTGCTGAAAAACACGCTGAGGCATTGGCCGCCATTGAGAAGGCATTGGTCTCGGATCCGGGAAACAAGGAGTATCTCGCTACCCGTGAACTGATCCAAAAGAGCATGAAGAAGAAATAGGAGCAGAACTGACGGAGGGGGGCCTTCGCCCCCTTCCTATGAGCCAGGTTGTGGGGGGAGATCTCTCGTGAATACGTCTGACACCACAGGGGCAAGTACGTCGCCAGTGAATCCAGCAGCTATCCCAGGCACCTCTCTTATTCTGCTCACTGGTGCGAGCGGTTATATCGGTGGTCGACTCCTACCTTCGCTGGAGGAACGAGGCTACCGGCTCCGATGCCTAGCCAGGCATCCTGACATTCTGAGACAGAAGGTCAGTTCCACAACTGAAGTAGTCGCGGGTGATGTTCTTGACCGACAAAGTCTCGACAACGCGTTGCGCGGAGTCGACGTGGCCTACTACATGGTCCACTCCATAAGTTCGACTGGCTCGTTTGAAGAGACGGACCGGCAGGCGGCGCGGAACTTTAGTGACGCAGCGAAGGCAACGGGTGTGAAGGGCCTCATCTATGTGGGAGGCTTAGGCAGCGATGAGGAAGAACTCTCAACGCATCTGCGCAGTCGACACGAGGTCGGCGACATCTTAAGAGAGTCAGGCCTCCCGGCTTGTGAGTTTCGTGCATCCGCCGTCATCGGCTCCGGCAGCGCCTCGTTTGAGTTGATTCGTGCGCTGGTGGAACGCTTACCGATCATGCTCACCCCCCGATGGGTCAAGGGCAAAGCCCAGCCCATCGCCATCGACGACCTCTTGGATTACCTGATGGAAGCGCTTCGGATTCCCACATCCAGTTACCGCATTTACGAAGTCGGTGGTGCCGACGAAGTCTCCTACGCGGATATGATGCGTGCGTACGGGCGGCAACGTGGACTTCAGCCTCTCATCATCCCGGTGCCGGTCCTCACCCCCTGGCTGTCTGCTCTGTGGCTGGGATTGATCACGCCGCTCTATGCTCGTATCGGCCGAGCGATTATTGAGAGCATCGTCCATGTCACGGTGGTACGGGACAATGCTGCGCTGACAACTTTCTCTGTCCGTCCGATGGGAATCGACGAGGCAATTCGCCGGGCCCTTGCCAATGAAGAGACGCATTTCTCCAAGACACGCTGGTCCGACGCGATCTCCTCATCGGGGAAACCGCAATCGTGGGGTGGTGTGCGATTCGGTACGCGCATCGTCGATTCCCGGACGATCACGGTCCAGGCGCCGCCGCATATCGCCTTCGCGTGTATTGAGAGGCTCGGAGGTGATCATGGTTGGTATGCATGCGACTGGCTGTGGCATATCCGTGGCCTCATCGACCTCCTGCAAGGGGGCGCGGGTATGAGACGCGGCCGGCCTTCCTCCACGACCCTCCGTATCGGCGACACGGTTGACTCATTTCGGGTTGAGGCGATTGAACCGAATCGTCTTCTGCGACTCAAGTCCGAGATGAATTTGCCGGGGCGGGCGTGGCTGGAGTTTGAGGTGACAGAGACCGGCTCTTCAACACAGATACGGCAGACGGCGATCTTCGACCCGGTCGGACTCACAGGACAGATTTATTGGTACTCGCTCTATGTGCCGCATGAGTTTGTGTTTAGTGGATTGTTGCGGGGCATCGCCCGAGCAGCCTTGCGGGAAATGAGAGAACTCAAAATGCCGCAAGCACCTAATAAGCAGACGGCCACGACACAGAGTGGCTGAACCTGGCGTCGCGAGAGAGGCCGAGATTGCTTCCTGGGGGCACACCAAAGTGTGATGGAGGTCTGAAATGCATACGGCAAGAATTATTGTGATCGCGGCGTTGGCAACCGCATTCACAACAGTGAACCAGGCAGTCCGCGCGGAGGAGCACCTGATACCAAAGGACATGGCCTACATCGGGCTGGGAGGATCGGTGATGGGGCTCGACCGGGAAGAACCCGTAGACACGGGCAAAAAGCTCACACTTTATGACCGACGGATGAAGACACCATGGTCTGCGGAGGCATTGAACGACGAAAGTCCGGCTCATATGGTGTTCTTGGATCCATACTTCATTGATAAATACGAAGTATCTAACAAAGACTATGATGAATTCATTAAGGCAAGAGGTCACGCTGCTCCGGCCTACTGGGACGATCCCCGTTTAAATAAGTCTCAACTGCCCGTCGTCGGGGTGAATTGGGAGGACGCGAGAGCCTTTTGCGAATATCGCGGCAAACGGCTGCCGACGGAAGCGGAGTGGGAAAAGGCCGCCCGAGGGCCAGATGGCAATCTGTATCCCTGGGGAAACGAATTTGATTCAGCGAAACTCAATTATGGGAAGAAGCACGATTCGACCATGCCGGTGGATTCCTACCCCGAAGGAGTCAGTTATTACGGCCTGCACCACATGGCCGGTAATGTCTTCGAGTGGGTCTCCGACTGGTATGACCCGCGCTACTATGGACGGCTTGAAACCAGCGTGAATCCAAGCGGCCCGGCTCACCCCCTATGGATGGGAGGAACTGGGACGTACGTGGATCGTCTTACCGTCGGCGAGAAGCGGGTCATTCGCGGTGGCTCCTGGATCGCCCCAGAGGGCACAGCTAGGGCGACCCACCGGTTCTGGAATCATCCTCTCAATAACAGCTACGGCGTGGGGCTGGGGTTCCGCTGCGCGAAGACCGCCCCATCCGAGATCGAGCAGCGAATCAAAGAGGCCGCCATCTCGACCTACGTCGAAATGGGACGAGAACGCTTTGAGGAGGCCCTGCAGGCCCTTGGTCAGGGACTGGCCATCGACCCCAAGAACACGGAGCTCCTGGAGCTTCGACAATTGATTGAGCAGTCGATGAAGCGGCCGTGAAGGGAGATTTCACGGGTTCCTGATTATGGTTTGATCGTGACGGAGGCGCACCGATGATACATCAGAAGATTCTTTATCAAGGGTTTGTCCTCATTGCTCTACTTGGGGCTTCATCGCTCTACGCTGGTCCCATCGATTCACCCGGACACGCACATCAGGATAAGGCCCAATTGGTTCATGAGGCCAATCATGAAGTGGACCACGCATGGGAGGTCTACCACCAGGCGGCATTGGGAGGAACCGTGGCCTCGCCTGCCCTTCAGGCGGAAATCGAGCAGCACCTGCACGAAGCCAGAACCCTCGTGACCCAGGCGCACGAGGCAGCGGAGCGGGGAGACGACCGGCAGGTGGAGGAACTATGCAAACAAGTCAGACTCCATACCACCCAAGCCATTAAGGGTAGCAAGGAGCGGAAGAAATGATCACTGGTCTATGGAGCGGCTCAACTCAATGCAACAGATTGACGATGGTGATTTTCACGGTCCTTGCGCTCCTACAGTCGCTCACCGTGGAAGCATTGCCGGGAACGATAGCGCCTGACCCGGTGCCGATGGTCACGATTCCGGCCGGAGAATTTCTGATGGGCAATCCAGAAGGAAGAGGCCGGGATGATGAGCGACCGCAGCGGTCTGTCTACCTGGACGAGTTTGCGATCGATCAAGTCGAAGTGACGAATGAACGGTATATGGCCTTTGTGAAATCCATTGGTTATCGCACACCACCCAATCCGTATGGCACCGGGCCCCTCCAATCCATTAAGGGCATCGAGCAACTACCGGTGGTCCAGACCACCTGGTATGACGCCAAGTCCTATTGTAGTTGGGCCAAGAAACGGCTTCCGACGGAGGCAGAATGGGAAAAGGCGGCTCGAGGGACTGACGGCCGCATATACCCCTGGGGGAATGAACCGCCCACTGCGAAGCGGGCAAACTTTGATCGAGAGTGGGAGGATGAGCATACCTTGCGACCTGTCGGAACACTTCCAGATGGAGATTCACCCTATGGAGTGAAAGACATGGCCGGCAATGCCAGGGAGTGGGTCTCCGATTGGTACGACGCGGAGTACTATCAACATGCGCCCGATCGGAATCCACAAGGTCCCGACAAAAAGGGTGTGGTGCGATCGATTCGTGGTGGGTCCTGGCATAGTCCGGCGTCCGATATCACCGCATCGGCGCGTGGTCGTGGTGGATTCGCCCTTCAGACTCATGGCACAGGCTTCCGCTGCGCACGTAGTCTTGAAGAAGCAATCTCGAAGAAGTGACCGGTTGCAGTGAAAGTGCGCGGCAATAGGATGGCAGCGACAGGGGTTCGGAGGCCGGTTCGTTTCTCCGGCAGAGGTGACGCCGCACTCCGCACGGCGTCGCCCGTTGAGGCAGACAGGTTTCCTCATCATGAGGAGCCTGTCTCCTTGGCGAACAGTGGAATCGATGTCCGGGCACGTGGCTTCTACCAATTTCGAGAAGGAGGACAGTTATGGATATGAGCTTTGCCATATTAGTCGCGATGGGATTTCTGACTTCTGTGGTGGTGGCTGGACTCTTTCAGACTGTCACCGCTGTTGTGAGGCGTCGGATCAGCGTAAAACCGACCCGAAGGTAAGATGCTGTCGGCTTGCCAGGCGTATCGGTCGGCCTGTCGATGGCTCTTTGAGGAGACATGTCCATGAACATCGTAATAGCTGGAGGAACAGGATTCATCGGTCGTGCATTGTGCACGGCGCTCTCCCAGGAGAGCCATAGAGTGACAATCCTCACGAGAAATTCGGGGAGCGCCGAGCGGCGCTCAGGTAACAACCTGTTGTCCGTCGAGTGGACTGGTCGAAATACAGGACCCTGGGAACAGGCACTTGAAGGAGCAGATGCGGTCATTAACCTCGCTGGGGCCCCGATCGCCGATGCCCGTTGGACGCCTGCTCGAAAACAACTCCTCATCGATAGTCGAGTCCACACGACGCGTATCATCGTGGAAGCAATGTCCCGCCGGTCTGCAAAACCGCGGGTGCTCATCAGCGCATCCGGTATCGGCTATTACGGTGCCAGCAATGATCGGGTGCTGGATGAGGGCACAGCGCGCGGTCAGGGATTCCTTGCCGACCTGTGCCTCGAATGGGAAGCGGAGGCGCTACGCGCTGCGGAGTTCGGCACGCGAGTCGTGCTGCTACGAACCGGAATGGTGCTCGAACAAGATGGCGGGGCCTTGCCCAAGATGCTGCTGCCCTTTCGATTGTTTGCAGGCGGTCCGATCATGCCGGGCACTCAATGGGTCTCCTGGATTCATCGGTGTGATCATATCGGTCTGATCCAATGGGCACTCGCAAACAATCATGTTTCTGGTCCCCTCAATGCTGTGGCTCCCGAGCCGGTGACGATGAAGACGTTCTGTGAAGTTCTTGGACGGGTGCTGCACCGACCGTCGTGGCTTCCTATTCCAGGATTTGCCTTGAATATACTCGTTGGTGAGTTGGGCACATTGATGACGACCAGCCAGCGGGTGATTCCAGCGAAAGCCATGGCGCAAGGCTATACGTTTCGGTATCCAACGCTGGAGCCGGCCTTACAAGCCATCGTGACCGGAACGACAGCAGCGGCTGCTCTAAGGACGGCATGAGCCACAGGGATATGACGGTGTATGGACAGCTCCGCAATCTATATAGCAACCGGACTGATCGCGGGATCTCTTGTGGTGGCGGCCCTGTGTGTACTTGGATTGGTAGTCTCTATGTAGTCACCAGGAGGTGTACTGATGAAAATCTCAGGCTTTCAATTTGCGGCAGTATTGATGATGGGCCTGCTTGTTACCTCTTGTGCCATGGCCGACCAACACAAGGCCCAGGCTCCCTATGGGCATCGAGATGCGACAAAACTCGCTCATGGCATTATCGGCATATCTCTTCAGCTAAGTGCTGAGCGGATTGGAGAGCCGGCCATCCTCTATGTCGGCATGGTCCATCCTGGTGGACCTGCTCACCAGGCAGGACTTCGACATGGGGATGAGGTCGTCAGTGTTGATGGGGCTCCCGTGAAAGGAAAGAGTTATGACCAGGTGGTCAGCATGATACGAGGGGAAGTGGGAACTGTCGTGAAGGTTGGTATCAAGGGCGAGAACGGTCTTCGTGAGCTTTCAATCGAGCGGGTGGCGGGTGACAAGCTGAAACGACCGGAAGGATCCCATGGAAAACCTGAGTAAGAGAACATAACCGTTGCTTCGGGGATTTGTACCGGGATCGACTTGGTTAGTTCTGGGGGAGTCCATCTATGCGAGGAATAGTCTGGTACAGGAGGGATTTGCGCATTGCAGACCATCCGGCCTTGTCGGCGGCCTGCAAAGGCTGGAGCGAGGTAATCCCGCTCTTTGTGTTCGACGAGCCTTTGTTGCACTCCCATGTGTTCGGCTCCGCCTGTGTGAATTTTATGCTCGGATGTCTCCAGGACCTGGCGTCGTCTTTGTCGGACCGAGGTCTCACGCTTCAGTGGCGACGGGGCGAACCGGTGGAGGAGGTCCTCCGCGCCGCTCGCGAATGGAAGGTTGATGCGGTCTACTGGAATCGCGACTATGAGCCGAGAGCGATTGAGCGAGACCGCATAATCGCGCAACGGTTGGGGCAGGCCGGCGTGGTCGTCCGCACGTTCAAAGATCATGTCGTATTCGAAGCGGATGAGGTGCGTGGCGCGACCGGCGAGCCGTTACAGCGGTACAGCGCGTATCGCGCCCGCTGGTGGACGAAATGGCATGCAACAACCCCAGCAGTTCTGCCGGTCCCTACCGCACTTGCAGAAAAGGTGGCTGCCCCGCGGCCCGTCTCAAGCCATCTCCCTACAGCCCCCGAGCTGGGATACGATCCGGTCGCATTGCGGTTTGAGCCGGGCGAGCGGAACGCCCTGAAGCGGTTGCGCTGGTTTGTGCAAGGTCCCCTGCATTCCTACGCGACAAACAGAAACCTGCCGGCGAACGATGGGTGCTCACAACTTTCACCACACTTCCGTTTCGGAACACTGTCGCCGCGCAAGGCCATACACGCAGCGTTGAACGCACTGGCCAAAGGCGGGCGAGTGTCCCGGCCCGATGTTCTGACCTGGGTTGATGAGTTAATCTGGCGTGAGTTCTTTCATCAAGTATTGGCTTCGTTTCCACACGTTGCGGAGGGCCCCTTCCGCAATGTGGCCGTCCCACCGTCGCGTGAGTCGGGTCCGGTCCGAGACAGCCTGTTTCAAGCCTGGTGTCACGGGCAGACCGGCTATCCGATCGTGGATGCAGGGATCAGGCAACTCAATCAAACGGGATGGATGCACAACCGTGTCCGAATGGTCGTGGCATCCTTTCTCATTAAAGATCTTCGGATCGACTGGCAGAGCGGCGAACGATATTTCATGCAGCATCTCATCGATGCTGACGTGGCGGCAAACAACGGTAATTGGCAGTGGTGTGCCTCCACCGGCACGGATGCCATGCGGGGTTATCGGATTTTCAATCCTGCGCTTCAAAGTAAGAAGTTCGACCCGGACGGCACCTACATCCGCCGTTATGTTCCGGAACTAGCCCGGGTATCGGCGAAGCGAATTCATGAGCCGCATCTCATGACCGCAGATGAGCAGGAACGCGCTCGATGCCGAATCGGGGACGATTATCCTTCCCCGGTTGTGGACCATCAGCATGCCCGACAGGAATATCTCAACCTCGGAAAGCAGGAGGCAACGAGATGACGACCTCCCCGCTTCGCCTCGGAATCAGCCGGTGCCTTCTCGGAGATGAGGTCCGCTTCGACGGAGGACACAAGCAGGACCATTTCTTGACCGATGTATTGGGCCCCTACGTCGAATGGGTGCCGATATGCCCCGAGGTGGAAGCGGGACTGGGCACCCCGCGCGAAGCGATGCGCTTGGTGGGTAATCCGCATCGTCCCCGGCTGATGACCATCACGAGCAAGCACGATCACACGGAGACGATGGAGTCGATGATCGACGTGCGGCTCGACTCACTCCGAAAACTGGACATCTCGGGGTTTGTATTCAAGAGAGGCTCACCCAGTTGCGGGGTCGAACGGGTGCGTGTGTACACCGTACAGGGGATGCCGAGTCAGAGCGGGGCCGGGATCTTTGCAAAAGCCTTCACAGAGCAGTTTCCGTTGATTCCTGTCGAGGAGGAAGGGCGGCTCTGCGATCCTTCCCTTCGGGAGAACTTCATCGAGCGGATATTCTGCTACCGCCGGTTCCAAGATCTGGTGCAGAACGAAGTCACAAAACAGGCGCTGATACGCTTCCACACGATTCACAAATATCTGCTCTTAGCCCATAGCCAGCAGCACTACGAAACGATGGGGCGCTTGGTCGGGCAAGCGAAACGGTATCGACTCAAAGAATTGGGGTTGCAATACGGTGAGCACTTCATGAAAGCCCTGACCATGAAGGCGACGGTGCGTAAGCATGTGAATGTGTTGCAGCATATTGTGGGCTACTTCAAGAGTCGATTGACCACTCATGAAAAGGCCGAGCTGTCGGACGTAATTGACGATTACCATAAGGGTCTCACTCCCTTGATTGTTCCGCTGACGCTGATCAAGCACTACGTCCGTATTTTTGATGTGAGTTACATCCGAGACCAAATATATCTCAATCCACACCCGAAGGAACTGATGCTTCGAAACCACGCATAGGAGAATTTATGACGATGCACAAGCAAGGAATCATTCTGGTCGGTCACGGCGGCATTCCCAAGGGGTGCCCCCAGGAATTGATCACAAAACTGAAACGATTGGAGGCTCAGCGGCGCGCCGCGAATCTTCCGCCTTCGGCGGAGGAGCGTGAGCTGGATACCAAAGTCCGCCGGTGGCCGAGAACGGCGGAAACGGATCCCTACCAAGCCGGTCTTGAAACAGTAGCGGCACGCCTGCAAGCGCAGCTCGACGGCGCGCTTTTCGCCGTGGCCTACAATGAGTTTTGCGCTCCGACGCTGGAGGAATCGGTCGAGGCGCTGATCAAGCAAGGGGCGACTCGTATTACCGTGACGACAACGATGTTCACGCCAGGTGGGTCGCATTCGGAAGTTGAAATTCCGGAAATCCTTGATCAGTTGCGGCCGCAGTATCCTGACGTGGAACTGCGTTACGCCTGGCCGTTCGATCTTGAGCTGGTCGCAAACACCTTGGCGGCGCAGGTGAAGCGTTTTTCATGACGATGGCTAGGGGGCGGTATCCCTACGTGCTCTTTGGTTGGAGGCAAAGCCCGTGCAACATCTCGCTCATCTTGCATTGAACCTGGCCGAACGGGGACTGTTCCCGGACGTAGTGCTCAGATGGGGGATTCGACAGTTGGTCACACAGCGTCTCCGGGAGATCCGGTCCGGCGACGCTCGAACAGCAGCGCTGCGGGAAAGGCGGTTTATCGACGAGATGCGCCGTGCGCCCATCGCGGTGGTGCCGGAGAAAGCCAATGATCAGCACTATGAGGTCCCGGTTGAGTTTTTTAGCCGGGTCCTCGGGCCGCATCTGAAATACAGCAGCGCCTTCTGGCCCACCGATGCAAAGACCCTAGACCAGGCAGAAGCCGCCGGCCTGCGTGAATCCTGCCTCCATGCGGGCCTGATGAACGGGCAGACGATCTTGGAACTCGGATGCGGCTGGGGATCCCTCACGTTATGGATGGCTGAGCAGTACCCCGACAGCCGTATCACGGCGGTCTCCAATTCCCGCTCGCAGCGGACCTACATCGAGGCCCAAGCCAGAGCGCGCGGCCTACAGAACCGGATCCGGGTACTGACCTGCGACATGAACACGTTCGAGGTCGACCCAGGGCTCTTCGATCGGGTGGTGTCGGTGGAAATGTTTGAACACATGCGTAACTGGCCTGATCTCTTTGTGCGCGTCCGCCGATGGCTGAAACCAGGCGGCCGGTTCTTCATGCACGTGTTCGTGCATCGCTCAACGGCTTACCTATTCGAAGATCGGGGACCCGCCGACTGGATGAGTCGTCAGTTTTTCACGGGCGGGATGATGCCCAGTGATGGGCTCCCGCTGGTCTGTCAGGACCAGCTTGCCTGCGTGGACCGCTGGCGGTGGGACGGCACGCACTATGAGAAGACGGCCAACGCCTGGCTGGCCAATATGGATTCCGCCCGCGAGACCCTGTGGCCCGTGATCGAACGTGTCTACGGCAAACCATGCGCGCGAGTCTGGTGGTGGCGGTGGCGTCTGTTCTTCATGGCCTGTGCCGAACTGTTCGGCTATGAGGAGGGCCGTCAGTGGGGAGTCAGTCACTACCTTTTCGAAAAACAGGCAGCGAGTGCGTCATGAAGATGAGCACCATGATGGTCGTGAGCAACTTTGCGCTGTTCCAAATCGGCTGGTTTGCCTGTGTATGGAGCGCCGCGATGCATCAGCCCTGGATCGGCGTGCTGGTGACGACCGGCGTAGTGCTCGCGCATGTGCTCCGCGCTCCCCTGCCGGAGGCGGAGCTCAAACTGGTGCTCCTCTCACTCGGCTTAGGGCTCGTCTTTGACAGCCTGTTGGTTTGGCAGGGCTGGCTTCAGTATTCCTCGGGAATCCTGCTCCCGAACGTAGCCCCATACTGGATCGTGTCGTTGTGGGGGCTCTTTGCAACCCTCTTGAATGTCTCATTGCGTTGGATGAGGGGGCGCTGGGTCATCGCGGTTCTGTTTGGAGCCATCGGAGGCCCTGCCGCCTACTATGGTGGCCTCCGTCTTGGGGCGCTGGAATTCGCCAATATGCCGGCAGGGCTCATGGCCCTGGCCATCGGCTGGGCGGTGCTTACGCCGCTGCTGCTGGCGTTGTCCTCGCGCTTTGACGGCTATGCCGGTCTGCTGGAAAAGAAGGCGTCATGAACATATCGCTCTATCTCTTGGGACTGGTTTCGACGCTGGGTCTGGCGACGCTGACGTGGGTGGTCAGCGTCCTCAAGCGCGATGTGAGCATCGTGGACGGCGCGTGGGCCTTCATGCTCCTCGCCGCCGCGACCGTGTACGCCACCGGTGCGGAGCCCTACACGGGGCGGACGATGCTCATCCTGACGCTGGTCCTGCTGTGGGCCCTGCGCCTGTCGGCTCATATCATCCATCGCAACTGGGGTGAGCCTGAAGACCGGCGTTATCAAGACATCCGCCGGAAATACGAACCAAATTTCGCACTCAAGAGTCTAGGCCTCATCTTCTGGTTTCAAGCAGTACTGGCATGGATCATCTCTATGCCCCTGTGGCCGGCTCTCACCATTCCGGTCGACTGGGGGGCATCCGATGTACTGGCAGTCACGGTATGGACCGTCGGCATGATCTTCGAAGGCTATGGAGATTGGCAGTTGTCACGGTTCAAGGCCGATCCGGAGAACCACGGCAAGGTGATGGACCGCGGACTCTGGCGCTACACACGTCATCCCAACTACTTCGGTGAGTGCCTGATCTGGTGGGGCTTCTCCCTCTTTGCGCTGCCGGCCGGGGCTTGGTGGACGGCCGTGGGACCGCTGCTTCTCACATACACGCTCTTGAAATTCTCGGGCGTGACCTTGATGGAGCAGACCATCGTCGATCGGCGACCTGCCTATCGAGCGTACATCGCCAGGACCAATGCCTTCATTCCCGGTCTGCCGAAACAGGATACCTATGCCCCCCTCCCAGGAAACGGACCACATGATTAGCGCATCTTTCATCACCAGCGGGTTTCGTATGGCAGTGACCGTTCTCGGATGCCTGACATGCCTTGGATCTGCACCCCAAGAATCTTGGGGTGGCAGCTCTGAGACGTATGACTTCAAGGTCTTCCTCGGGAAAAATGAAATCGGACGCCAGCGCTTCGACGTCTCTACAGAAGGCGAGCGGACCCGTGTCCGGGTAGACGCGCAATTCACGGTCAAGTTCCTGTACATCACCGTCTATACCTATCGACATACCAACGTCGAATTATGGGAGGGAACGTGCCTGCGCGAGATTCGCGCGGAGACAGATGATAACGGCGAGTCCTTTTTCGTGACCGGCATCTTTCGTAACGGGCAGATGCAGGTGCAGACACAAGCCGGAAACTGGATCGGTGAAGGATGCATCAAGACTTTTGCATACTGGAACCCTGAGTGGATCAAAGGCGAGAGATTGTTGAATTCGCAGACCGGCGAACATCAGCCTGCGTCCATGCTTGTTGTGGGCGAGGAGACGATCTCCGTGCAGGGAGTCCCGAGTCGAACCACACACCGTCGCGTCATCACGGACAAGTTCACGATCGATCTCTGGTACACCTTAAACGGCCGATGGGTCGCGCTCCACTCCACCACGAAGAAAGGCGATACCCTTCGCTATACGCTCCAGTGAGGACACTATGCCATCTGTGATGCCGTCACTCTTCATGCCCGTTGTGCTGCTCACGCTTGCGGCCTGCAGCAGCCCGCCGCCCATTCGCACGGCGACGGCTGTGAACTTGGAGCGGTTCATGGAGGACTGGTACGTCATCGCCCATATTCCCACTTTTATCGAGACGAACGCCTATAACGCCGTGGAGTCCTATCGCTTGGCCGAGGATGGCACCGTGCCCACGACCTTTCGCTTCCGCGAGGGCGGTTTTGAGGGGGAACGCAAGACCTATCATCCGACCGGCTATGTCATCGATACGCAATCGAATGCCGTCTGGGGCATGCAGTTCATCTGGCCGATCAAGGCCGACTATCGCATCGTCTTTCTGGATGAGTCGTACAGTCAAACGGTTATTGGAAGAACCGCGCGTGATTACGTGTGGTTGATGGCGCGAACTCCTGAAATTCCCGATTCGGACTACCAACGGTTTCTCACGCTCATCGCCGAGGAAGGCTACGATGTCTCCAAAGTCAGGAAGGTGCCCCAACGCTGGAACTAATGTGCCCCGGGAAGTCATGGAACACGTCGATTGTGCTGTGATGACAGACCGGACCGGCGCCGGAACCGGGTCGGCGCTCAACGCGAACGCAGGGGAAGCATGCCGGGTCTCGATGGTATGGCGGCCTCTTTGGCAGTCTGGCCCAGTCTGAATCCGATCAACGAGGCATTGAAGACCGCATGAAGATCGCGATTGTCGGCACAGGCATTTCGGGAATGGTCGCGGCGTATCTCCTGCACCGAGATCATGAGATCACTGTCTTCGAGGCTGCTGATTATATCGGCGGACATACCAATACGGTCAAAGTCTCGATGGAAGGCCGAGGTTACGCCATAGACACGGGGTTCATAGTGTTTAACGATTGGACCTACCCGAACTTCATTGCCTTGCTCCGGAAACTCGGCGTGGAATCGGAACCAAGCGACATGAGCTTCGGTGTCAAGTGCGAGCAAACCGGCCTCGAGTACAATGGGACGTCGCTGAACAGGCTGTTCGCCCAGCGGCGCAACCTGCTTCGCCCCTCGTTTTACCGAATGATACGGGACATCCTGCGCTTCAATCGTGAGTCGCTGGAACTGCTGACACAGCCGGAGCCAGGCCCTTCACTCGGGTCTTATCTGGAGACTCATGGATATTCAAGGGAGTTCATCGACCACTACATTATCCCAATGGGAGCCGCGATTTGGTCAGCTGGTCACGAGAGCATGTGGAAGTTTCCGGCCCGGTACCTCGTCCAGTTCTTCAAAAACCATGGCATGCTTTCGGTGGATGAGCGGCCGGCGTGGCGGGTTATCAAAGGCGGGTCGCAACGGTATGCCGAAAAACTCGTCGCGCCGTTCCGTAATCGGATTCATCTCAACTCCCCTGTCGAATCGGTGGGTCGTTTCCCGGATTACGTAGAGATCCGCAGCAAGATAGACGGGCGAGACGGTCGGGCGTTGCGTTTTGACCACGTGATCATCGCCACGCACAGCGATCAGGCGCTCTCCATGCTTGCCGATCCCACACCGACGGAAAAAGAAGTGCTGGGGAGCATTCACTATCAGGAGAACGACGCAGTGTTGCACACCGACACGTCGATGCTACCCAAACGGAGACTCGCCTGGGCCGCATGGAATTACCATCTGCTTGGGACCCAGCCTGATCGCGCGGTTCTGACCTACCACATGAACAAGCTGCAGAGTCTGACCGCACCCTGCGAGTTTTGCGTGACGCTCAATCACACGCACGCCATCAATCCCGCCACGATCCTGCGTCGCATCACCTATCATCATCCTGTGTACTCACCGGAAGCAGTTGCCGTACAGAAGCGCCACGGCGAGATCAACGGCGTCAATCGGACGTCCTATTGCGGTGCCTACTGGGGTTTTGGGTTTCATGAGGATGGAGTGAACAGTGCTCTGGTCGTCTGTAAACCATTCGGGAAGGATCTCTCGTCATGAAAAGCGCGATCTATACGGGACACGTTCGGCACCGGCGGTTCAGTCCGGTTCCGCACGCGTTCACCTACCGGCTGTTCATGATGTATGTGGACCTGGACGAACTGCCGACCGTCTTTGAGGATCGCTGGTTCTGGTCCGTTGACCGCACCAACCTCGCCGCCTTCAGTCGTAGAGACCATGTTGGCGATCCGATCATTCCGTTAACTGAATCGATCCGGCAACTCGTGGAGGAGAGAACAGGTCGTCGACCGGCTGGACCGATCCGCCTCCTGACTCATTTCCGCTACTTCGGGTACGTCTTCAATCCCGTCAGTTTCTATTTCTGCTATGACCGATTCGATCGTGGGGTCGACACCATCGTCGCGGAAATTACCAACACTCCCTGGGGAGAGCGTCACTGTTACGTTCTGGGCACGGAGGACAACCGTGCCCGCGGCAGAAGGAAGCACTACCAATTCGACAAGGCGTTCCACATTTCGCCGTTTATCGATATGGATACCGTCTACGATTGGCGATTTACCGAGCCGGCATCGCACCTCACCATCCATATGGAAAATCTTCGCGACGGGCGGCCTTTCTTCGACGCGACGATGAGGCTCGAGCGTCGGGAGCTCTCCAGTACATCCCTGGCGCGCGTGCTTGTGCAGTGTCCCCTGATGACAGCCAAGGTCATCGGTGCCATCCATTGGCAGGCCTTGAGACTCTGGGCCAAGCGTATCCCTCTCTATGCCCACCCCGGGAAACGGAAGGAGCCGTCGCCTGCGGCGACGAGTCAGACACCATCATGAGCAACCAGATGATTGCACCCCACCTTGCGCACAACGATCGGCTCAGCAGCCATGAGGGGCTCTCATCGGGCGCAAGCCGGATCTCTCGGCTTGCACGCCGGCTCATCTTTTTCAAGCTCAACAAGCTGCAGCATGGCGCCATCACGCTCCTGGAGGGCAACACACGTTATTCTTTTGGTTGGCTGACTTCACAGTGCCCACTCCATGCGACCGTCACAATTCATGATCCCCACACCTATATCGACCTTGCGTCAGGTGGCACCGTCGGAGTTGGCGATGCATACCGTCGGGGGCTCTGGAACTGTGATGACCTCACGACGTTGATTCGCATCTTTGTGTTGAATCGATCGCTTCTGAACAACATGGAAGGCGGCCTCGCACTGGCGTCCAAGCCGTTGCTCAAGACGATCCATTGGCTCAATCGTAATACGAAAGCCGGGAGTGCGAAGAACATTGCCGCCCATTACGATCTAGGTAACGAGTTCTTCCGGCTCATGCTTGACGAGACGATGATGTATTCTTGTGCCTACTTTGAGCGGCCGGACGTGACCCTGGCGGAAGCCTCACGCACGAAGAACGATCGCATCTGTCAAAAACTGCAACTGGTCGCCAGCGACCATCTATTGGAAATCGGTTCCGGCTGGGGTGGCTTCGCGATCCATGCCGCCTCTCGTTATCGTTGCCGTGTGACCACCACGACGATCTCGCGTCAGCAGTATGACATGACCGTACAGCGAGTTCAGGAAGCCGGATTGAGTGATCACGTCACGGTGTTGCTCATGGATTATCGGGATTTGCCGAAGCTTGGTCTGCAATTCGACAAGCTCGTCTCAATCGAGATGATCGAGGCCGTCGGGCATCAGTTTTACAAAGCGTTTTTCGAGGTCTGTAGTCGCATGTTGAAGTCTTCCGGGCTGGCCCTCATTCAGGGCATCACCATCGACGAACGATTCTATGAGCAGGCGAAACGATCCGTGGACTTTATTCAACGCTTCATTTTCCCAGGCAGCTGCATCCCCTCCGTGAGCGCTCTGCTGCAAGGATCGGCGAAAGTCGGCGATCTGGGGCTGATTCATCTCGAAGATATCGGAATGCACTACGCTCCTACGCTGCAGGCTTGGAGGAGGAACGTGGCCGCAAAGCTTCCGGATATCAAAGCCCTAGGGTATCAGTCGGAATTCCTGCGTCTCTGGGAGTTTTATCTCTGTTATTGTGAAGGCGGGTTCCTAGAACGGTCTCTTAGTGTCGTCCATCTTCTCTATGCCAAGTCGGGGTGGCGCCCCCACAGTGTCCACATCTGAATGTGTGAGTTCTTTGCTATGGTCCACATCGAAATCTGCCACCGACATTGAAAGAAGCCGTGGAGAATTTGGTCAAACAAGGGGCAGCTTCTGAAAACAAGAAACCGGTACTCTGGGGGATACTTCCTCCATGACAGATCTCAAGAGACTACATGCCGTTGATAACCGATTGTGACAGAAGTTCTTGTCTCAACGTGATCGTGACATGAAACACACCACTCCACAGGTGCTCATTATCGGTGCCGGCCTTGCCGGACTGGCCTGTGCGCGTCGTCTGACAGAAGCTGGCCTCACCTGCACAGTTCTTGAGGCCTCCGACGGCATCGGTGGACGTGCCCGCACAGATCGCGTAGAAGGCTTTCAGCTGGATCGCGGATTTCAAGTTTTTCTCACCGGCTATCCTGAAGCGTGCAAGAC
Organism: Nitrospira sp.; assembly: GCA_046604365.1. Taxonomy (GTDB): domain Bacteria; phylum Nitrospirota; class Nitrospiria; order Nitrospirales; family Nitrospiraceae; genus Nitrospira_D. Next base: position 100,961 of record JBJACV010000009.1, on the reverse strand, counting down.
ACTGAACTATGCCGCGCTGGATCTCATGCCCTTTCATCCAGGAGCGCTCGTTCGGCATGCCGGCCGCTTTCATGTGATGAGCGATCCCTTTCACCGGCCGCAAGATCTTGCCCAGACGTTGCTCAGCCCCATCGGCTCGCTCGCCGACAAGTTCCGGATGTTGCGTGTTCGACGAGACACCCTCTGCTCTAAGATGAGAGACTCTCCACAGTCGACACACGACATGTTGAAAGCCTATGGCTTTTCAGACGCCATGCTTACGCGGTTCTTTCGTCCCTTTCTCAGCGGCGTGTTTTTGGAGACGGAGTTAAGAACGCCTTGCTGGATTTTTGAGTTAGTCTGGGCGGCTTTCTGCCGAGGATCAACCGCGGTACCGCGAGACGGCATGGGTGCCATCGCACAACAACTTGCGGCTCCATTACCTCCGGGGACGATCCGTCTAAACCAAGCCGTACGACACATTCAGGCATCGCGCGTGATGCTGGAGACCGGGGAACAGCTCACTGGTGATGTGCTAGTGATCGCGACAGATGACGTGACCGCATCCCGCTTGCGAGGGGAGCACGTGCCGAGAGCCTCAGCTCGTGGCTCAATAACGCTCTATTTCGATGCCCCGGTTGCTCCGCAACGCGGCCCCTGGTTGATGTTGAATGGGGAAGGCGATGGGGTTGTCCGGACCGTCTGTGTCCCGAGTGAAGCGGCGCCTTCGTACGCGCCGCCTGGGCGAGCCTTGATCTCAGTAACCACGACTGAACAGATTGGGGCACACGATGATGTTCCGCGCGCGGCGAGGGTGTTTCTTCAATCCTGGTTCGGCTCGCAAGTCGACGAATGGCGTCATTTACGGACTGATCGCATTCACCGTGCGCTGCCCCCAATAAGCGTCCTTCCATCCGGGGACCGTATCCCTTCACCGCGCGTGACGGAGCATCTCTACCTTTGTGGCGATTACCGGGAAAGCGGGACGCTGGATGGGGCGCTCTTATCGGGACGGAGAGCTGCTGAGTCGATCCTGTCTGACTATGCGCTGTTGTGACCCCGACGCCGGTGTTCGTTCGACGAGTCATCTCACTTGCTCGATAATGTGCCAGACCCTCATCTAAGCATCTAACAGGATGCATATATGGGCTCCCCCTCCGATGCAAGGTCACACGTCATGGCGATGCGGTCCGACTGCACGCATATATTCGGCCTCGTGGTGAACCCGTCGTGGGGTTCGGGCCCTGATGGGGATTCGCGCACCGGGACCTCATCAGAAAAGCAGCCTGTCATGGCCAGTCCTGTTAGCAGGGTCTCCCGGCGCCGGTCCGACCGGTCACGCCATCAACTTCTGAGCTTCGCACGCTGTGATGCCGATACACACTTGTCCCCGTACGCGTACTCAGGTTCTCGCCGCGGTCGGCTGATAGGGCCGGCCTGTGGCCAGCAACGCCCAGACAATGCGAGCCTGCTTGGCCGCCAGCGCAACCACCGCTTTATTGAAGCCGGGCCGGGCGTGGAGCGTCGTGATCCAGCAGCTGGTTGCGTCGGGCCGTCGTGCGAGCTGGCGCATCACCGAACGGGCACCGTGGATCAACAAGGTGCGGAGGTAGACATCGCCGCGTTTGGTGATCCGCCCCAGTCGCCGGGTGCCCCCACTGGAATGTTGCCGAGGCACCATCCCCAACCAGGCTGCAAACTGTCGTCCGTTGCGGAAGGTGCGAGCATCGCCCACCGTGGCCACCAGCGCGGTCGCGGTCACAGGCCCGATGCCCGGCATCTGCATCAGCCGCTGCGCCGGTGCCGTCTGGCGAGCTACCTGGTCCACGCGGCGATCGTAGGCCACGATCCGTTCATCCAGCCCACGCAAGCGGTTGGCCAAGTCTGCGAACAGGTCACGAGCCAACGCGGGCAGGAAGGAGTTCCGGGCCCAACTGTTTTTGAGGACTCAAGGCGATGCACAAGCAAGGAATCATTCTGGTCGGTCACGGCGGCATTCCCAAGGGATGCCCTCAGGAATTAGTCACAAGACTGAAACGCTTGGAAGGTCAGCGGCGCGCCGCGAATCTTCCGCCTTCGGCGGAAGAGCGTGAGCTGGATGTGAAGATCCGCCAGTGGCCGAGAACCGCGGAAACGGACCCCTATCAAGCTGGTCTCGAAACAGTAGCGGCACGCCTGCAAGCGCAGCTCGACGGCGCGCTTTTCGCCGTGGCCTACAATGAGTTTTGCGCTCCGACGCTGGAGGAATCGGTCGAGGCACTGATCAAGCAAGGGGCGACTCGTATTACCGTGACGACAACCATGTTTACACCGGGCGGATCACACTCGGAGGTGGAAATTCCGGAGATTCTGGATCATCTGCGACCGCAATATCCGGGGGTCGAACTCCGTTACGCCTGGCCCTTCGATCTGAATCTTGTAGCCAGCACTTTGGCAGAGCAAGTGAAACGCTTTTCCTGAATGGGATCCATGCCGACAAACTTATACCGGCTGAGTGGTGGACTGATCCTGAAACCATCTGAGAAGGGACAGCGAATCTATGTCGGCCACCGTGGCTGCCATAAAGGACGATCAACCGGTAAAAAGTGACGGGGTTTCGTGACCGGGGAAATACCATCATGAGCTTAAACTACAAGCCTCCAAGATGATTGTTGCCCCACCCTGTTTTTGTTAGGATGTGGCCGCCGAACAGAACGTGGAGCGTTCCATGAAAATTGCCACATTCAACGTCAATTCCTTGCGCAAACGCCTGCCGATCGTCCTGGAATGGCTCGACCGCCAGAAACCGGACGTCCTCTGTCTCCAGGAAACAAAAGTGCAGGACAGCGAATTCCCTCTGCTGGCCTTGACCCCGTCCGGCTACGAGATCACCTATCGTGGAATGAAGTCATACAACGGTGTGGCGATTCTCAGTCGAAAAACCCCCGATGCGGTGTTCTATGGATTCGATGACGGAGGAGAGCCGGAGGACGCACGATTGCTCCGGGTCGTCATTGACGGCATTCCTATCGTGAACACCTATGTGCCACAGGGATTTGAAATCGACTCGCCGAAATACGCGTACAAGTTGGGATGGTATGAACGGCTGCGGAAGTATTTCGAGAAACACCTCTCACCGGAAGCTCCGGCGATTTGGTGCGGGGATATGAATGTGGCGCCGAGGCCGATGGACGTGCACAGCCCTGACAAACATTTAAACCATGTCTGCTATCACGTGGAGGCCCGCAAGGCCTACGAGAAGACTCTGGCGTGGGGATTCCAGGACGTGTTCGTGAAACTCTATCCGACCAAACAACAATATACGTTCTGGGATTATCGGGCGCCGAGTTCGCTGGAGGCTAATAAAGGCTGGCGCATTGACCACATTCTTTCAACCAAACCGCTGGCGGACAAATGCGTGCGGGCTGACGTGGACGTCGAGCCGCGGCGAGCGAAAGACCCTTCGGACCATACGTTTCTCTGGGCAGAGTTTTCGATCTAACCGCGCGCGCAACGCCCACCTCCCGCCCGGTCCGATCATGCAGGCTAACCGCCCGTCTGACCGGACAGGACCACGTTCCTACGCTGCATGGAGTAAGGACTGCTTCTCTTTCAGATGGTTGAGGCGGTTCTGTAACAGCAGCGGATCAACGATTAACCCGCAATTGATGCAACGATGGACGATGAGGCTTGACGACAATTCCGGCTGCCGTTCTTCGATCATCAGACCTTTGCACTTCTGACACGTCATGGGCTCTCCTCCTTTTATATGTGGCGGTATCGAATCCAGCCGCACACGAGAGGAAACATAACATCGCGAGATTAATCCCGTGTTAATGAGCAGTTAGAACTGTCTAATGTCCACCACTTACTTGCGTCAGCAATCGACAGATTTCTTCAGCCCCATCATTCGTTACAATCCGTTACGCACCCGTAATCCGCTCGTAACACAAGCTGGATATCATACGCCTTACCTAATTGGTGAATTGGCCTATTCGCCAAGACGCATTCTATGCAGAGTGATACCATGTCAACCCGAACACCGAAGAAAATTCTCATCGTCGAAGACGAGCCCGATATCGCCCAGCTTGTGAAACTCTACCTGGAGAAGGACGGATTCCGGGCCAGCGTCGCAAAATCCGGGGTCGAAGCCCTCACGGTGATTAAGTCCGGAATCCCAGATCTGCTGATTCTTGACCTGATGCTTCCGGAAATCGACGGGATCGAAGTCTGCAAGAGACTCCGCAACGCACCGGATACCGCGCTCCTTCCCATCATCATGTTGACGGCCAAATCAGAGGAGTCTGACACGATTATCGGCCTTGAGCTCGGCGCCGACGACTATGTGACGAAACCATTCAGCCCCAAAGCGCTGATTGCCAGGGTCAAGGCGCTCTTTCGCCGCCTCGAACGGACGGATGACCAGAAACACTCGTCCTTCAGCTTTGGCCCGCTCTTGCTTGACCCGGCCCGGCATGAAATTACCGTAAAGGGGAAAGAAGTGTCGCTCACGGCCAAGGAATTCGGCCTGCTCGAACACCTCATGCGCCACCCTGGGCGCGTGCTGACACGCGATGTCCTGCTGAACGCCGTGTGGGGCTACGATTACTATGGCACCACGAGGACTGTGGACGTGCACGTCCGCCGGTTGAAGATGAAGATCCCGCTGCTCAACGACGCCATTATTTCGATCAAATCGCTAGGCTACAAGCTGTCGGATCAACCCCCGGCCAGCTAACTGGATCCGACACAAAGCCTGCCGCGCTTCGCTCTCATCCGCTCGCTCGTTCTTCACGCTCCGCTTCACGCACGAAATCCTAATCAAAACTTAACGGGCGATTCACCGCGATCTTACGAGTTCGTTACACAGCCTTGCCAGGCTTACGGGAGTCCGATCTACTTGAAAAGGAGGAAAGATCATGGACGTTCTCACGGTGGAGCCTGCGCAGCGCTCGAAGCTGGCCGTTTCTCTGACAAAGTCCGCCGATGAAGTCCGCGAGGCGCAGCGGCTTCGGCATCGCGTGTTTGCCGAGGAATGCGGCGCGCAGCTATCTACTCGCGTGGCAGGCCTCGATGAAGATGAATTCGATTCCTTGTGCGATCATCTGATCGTGCGTGATCTGAGGCGAGACATGGTGGTCGGCACCTACCGTATTTTGACCTCCTGGAAAGCGAAAGAGCTCGGCCGGTTCTACTCGGAGTCCGAATTTGATCTCACGAATCTGAAACCACTGACGCCGCGGCTTGTCGAGGTCGGCCGCTCGTGCATTCATCCTGAATACCGCCAGGGCGCCGTCATCACTCTGCTCTGGGCTGGACTGGCTCAATATATGGTCTCCGGCGGATACGAATACCTGATGGGCTGTGCCAGCATCAGCCTTGCCGACGGAGGCGCTCTGGCAACCGAAACCTACCTTAACCTCCGCAATACGTGCATGAGCCCCAGCCACTGGCGTGTCGTCCCCCGTCGCCCCTATCCCATCGGCACATCCCATCTTGTCGGAAAACCAATCCTGCCTCCGTTGGTGAAGGGATATGTGCGCCTCGGCGCATACGTATGCGGAGAACCCGGATGGGACGAGCGATTCAACACGGCCGACTTGTTGATGTTGCTGCCGCTTTCACGAATGGATGCGCGGTATGCCCGGCATTTCTTGGGAACACGATGTCAATCTCACGCACCGGCTGCCTGACCAGGATCGGTCGGGGCATCCGCCTCCTCGGCAAACTGTCCGAGGCGTTCGTGTTGGTCTGGCTGGTGCTCCCCCGCATCGAGTCCTCCCGGCACGATGGCATCATTGAGCGTTGGTGCCGCGCTGTCCTCGATATTCTCGATATTCGCATGACCGTACAGGGGCAGACGCCTCCGGGAAGAATGCGGTCCGTGTTGTTCGTCGCGAATCATATCTCCTGGATGGATATTCTGCTCCTCAACGCCTGTCAACGGGTGCGATTCGTCGCCAAGGAGGAAGTGCGATCGTGGCCCCTCATCGGATGGATCGCCTTCAGAACCGGCACATTGTTTCTCAAACGGACCAGCACGCACCAGCTGGCCCGTGTGATGAAATCGACGGCCGCCTCGCTTCGGCGCGGAGACTGCATCGCAATCTTCCCTGAAGGCACGACCACCGACGGCAGCTCCGTTCACGCGTTCCATTCGGGGTTGTTCGAGTCGGCCATCGAAGCCAAGGCGCTGGTCTGGCCCATCAGCATCAGCTATCGGCGGCTCGACGGCGCGCTCGACGCTGACATCGCGTTTCTCGGCAGCGAGTCGCTCGTTTCGTCCATTCTGAATGTGCTGTCTCGGCCCACCACCCATGCACGACTGTCGTTTTCGAGTCCTGTCGACAGTTCGGCCGGGGATCGCCGCCAATTGACTGCCTGGTGCCGAAACGCCGTCGAACAGAGCCTGGCAGACCACGCGACACTTCTCATCCCGTCTCATGCGTCTCCGATACACCCTGCGCGCAGATCCTCCTCGCCTATAGCTGCCGCTTGATTTTATCCCGCCGCCGCCGCATCATTGCGGCTAGAATAACAACCGGACACCGCCGCCCATTGTGATGACGACGCGCGTTTTGAGGCTGTGCCTTTTCTTCCTGGGCTTACTCTTGCCTCTTGTTCTGTCGTGCACTCACGAGCCACGAGTCGAAGAATTCGAAGCCCGCATCGGCCAGATTGCACAGGACGATTTGATCCGCCGGTTTGGTTATCCTCAGCGGCTCAAGAAAACCCCCCTTGGGAACGAAGTGTGGGACTACGAATTTCTGGCAGGAAACTCCCGCTGCGTAGGGTACCGCGTCTACTTCGACGAAGACCGGCTCTCGCAACGCTGGGAACGACTGGCCTGCCGATAACCACGCGCCGGACGGCCGACGTTATGGCAATCGGCCTTCCGTCTTCAGCCAATCTCTGATCTTCTCAGCGATTTCGTCGCGCACTCGGCGAAACTCCTTCGCGCGATCATCGTCGGAGCCCTGCGCCTCGGCCGGATCGTCAAAGCTCCAATGCAGGGTCGCGGCTCCGCTGTGAATCGCCGGACAGGTTTCTTTCGCCCGATTGCAGACCGTGACAACATATTCCGGATGCGACAGGAGCACATCGTTCACGTGCTTCGACCACTGCCGCGAAATATCGATCCCCGCCTCCGCCATCACGGTGACTGCGCGAGGATTGAGGCCAACCGGGCTTGTCCCGGCGCTCAGCGCCTCGAATCGGTTTCCGGCCAGATGGCGCAGCCATCCCTCCGCCATTTGGCTGCGGCAGGAATTCCCGGTACACAAGAACAGCACGGCAGGCTTCATGCGGGCTCCTCCGCAGGGAACCAGTGGCGCGTCCGGTTGCAGACGGAACAGACCGACAGCATGACAGGCACCTCCACGAGCACTCCCACCACCGTCGCCAGAGCCGCGCCGGAATCTGGACCGAACAAGGCGATTGCCGTCGCCACCGCCAACTCAAAGAAGTTGCTCGCGCCGATGAGCGCGCCGGGCGCGGCCACTGAATGCGGCACCTTCCGCCACTTCATCAACCCATAGGTCAGCGACGCGTTGAAATACACCTGAATAAGGATGGGTATAGCAATGAGAGCCACATGCCACGTTTTGCCGGTAATGTTGTCGGCCTGAAAGGCGAAGATCAATACCAGGGTCGCCAGTAACGCCGTCATGGTAAGCGGGGCGAATCGGGGCAGGAGAAAGTCCTCAAACCAGGCCCTGCCCCGCTCGGCGATGAGCCACTGCCGAATCACCGTGCCGAGGAGCAACGGAATCACGATGAACGCGATCACCGAATAGAACAGAACGGGAAACGGGACGGTCAGCGCGGAGGCGCCGGCAACCAGCACACCGACAAGCGGGGCAAACAACACCAGCATGATCAGATCGTTGATCGACACCTGAACAAGGGTATAGGCGGGATCGCCGTCGGTGAGATAGCTCCAGACAAACACCATGGCGGTGCAGGGGGCCGCAGCCAGAATGATCGAGCCCGCGATATACTGATCGGCTTCGGAGGGCGAGATCCACGCCGCAAACAGCACCCGGAAAAAGAGCCAGGCGAAGAACGCCATCGACAAGGGCTTCACAATCCAATTCACGAGCAATGTGATCAGCAACCCCTGCGGACGCCGTCCCACGTTGCGGAGGGACGGAAGATCCACTTTCATCATCATGGGCGTGATCATGAGCCAGATGAGCACAGCGATGGGAGCATTCACGTGGCTGCCTTCGCCGAATTCAAGACCGCGCAACGCTTGGATCATATCCGGCGCCGCTTGTCCCAGAAACACACCTGCGATCATACAGAGAGCTACCCACAATGTGAGATACCGTTCGAACAGATTCAGCCGCTTCACAGAAGGTTTCGCGTGAAGCACCTGCGTAATGACATTATCCATCGCTCTTGTCCTTTGCCTACTGTCCACCCATTTGGTGAGCAGCTTTGCCGATAGTCCCGTATCACCCTCTATCCATCAACGCTTGTTGATTGTTACGAGCAAAAAAACACTTCGCTCAACAGCGACGCACCGGCATCTTCATCGAAGACGATTCCGTGAGCCATGCAACAAGATCTTCCACCTCACGTAAGGCGTCACGGTTCAGCGAATAGTAGATCCACCGGCCCTCAGGGCGATCCGTCACGAGACCGGCATCCTTCAAGACCCGCAAGTGAAACGACAATCTGGATTGGCCCGTCTTAAACACATCGGTTAACTCGCAGACGCACTGCTCCCCTTCTCTCAACTGCTCCAGGAGGCGGAGTCTTGTTTCATCCGAAAGTGCGTGGAAGAGGCGGACCGTTTTCTCCCGACTTCTCGTGGCGGCCGTTGTCATGCCATTTTTATACATCAATATTCATTGATTGATCAAGCTCGTCAGACATTCGATCTTGATCCTCCGTTACAGAGAATTGATCGCTTCATGACAAAGAATTGCACATACCTTTGCTAGAGTTCCGTCTCAGAGAAAAGAGAAAGGAGCCACTATGTCGACCACTGCGCACCCACGGCAATCTCGTCGCAGGCCTCTCGCACAAGATCCAGGCCGGACCTGCACAGAACCGGCGACCACGATGCAGCGGCTGCAACTCTGGGCTAAGTTAACGAAGCAACGGGCCATGCTGCTGACCGATGTCCACCTCTCATTGCTCACCGACGAGGAGCCTGAAATGCACCCGGACCCTGTCGACCAGGCTTCCACGGAATTCGGGCACGATCTTGCCATTCAGGTCAGGGTCCGGACCTTCGACAAGCTACGGCATATCGAACAAGCCTTGCGCCTGATGCAGACCAACGACTACGGCCGGTGCCGCCGGTGTCATAAGGACATTCCTTTCGAGCGTCTTACAGTCAAGCCGGACGCACTCTTTTGTGTCCCCTGCCTCACGCTGATCGAGCATGGGGCCGCAAGGAACTGATGCGATGCTCGGCCTTTACCGCCCATCGGAGCCCGGCTGCCCGCCCCTTCAGCACCTGGCTCCCCCGCGCTTGTTCCTTCCTGCCAGGAGAAGGAACAAGCCTCGGGCGGAACATCTCCCGGCGCCGTTCCCACTAACAGGAGGTTTCCAATGCAATGTACCCGTTGTGCCGGCATGAGAGTGCCTGAGATCATCTCCGAAGGAGGAATGCGGGTCATGGCCTTGCGATGTGTTCACTGCGGAGACATCGTCGATCAGGTGATCACTCGCAACCGCAAGCCTCGGCGGCATGCCTTACCGAGGCGCCCTCGAACGCCCACCTACGCAAGCGATCGTTCGAAACAAAACCGACTCGTCTGGATGTAGGAGACCGGCGTGACCGTCTGTTTCGTCAGAACCTGCTATCCGGAGGAAAACCTGGCGCCAATGGAGTGGAGCGGTGCGTACGCGGCTCGAATGCGTTCTTTGTCGCCTTCCATCCCCCGCACCTCCAGCCACAGCGGCCCGCCGTTCGGCTCGACAATGAGCATGAAGCTCAGCTGCGGCGAATGCTGCCCCTCGAAGAGCAGATAATCCGCAATCCGTCTCGTCAGCAAATCCGAGCGTTTGAATCTGAACGCATACCCGTCCTCGATATCCTGAACCTCCGCGACATGCTTGAACAAACCGGCTACAAACATCTGCCTGCGAAGCTGGATCGCACGCTCAAGGACCGGTGACACGAGAGAGACATCGGATTGGTAATTCATCGGGTGAACCAAACGCGGCGGTTGTGCCGCAGTTTCATGGAAATAAGCGACGCGCAGCCCCCCGGACATGAACCGCCCGAGGAGCCGCGCACACGTGAACTAGCTGCCGATGATGCCGCCGTCGTTCTTCGTGACGACAACGAGGCTCGAACGCGGACGCCCGCCATCGGGGCCATCAGGCCAGGAGCTGAATTGCTTCGGATTCAGCGGGTCGCCCGGCAAATCGTCCGGCCGCTCACCCGGATGCTGGATGCCGACGAACATGGTTCGACGGTCCGGGGTCATGAACACACCGGTGATCTCGCACTGGTTCGGCCCGACAAGGAATCGTCTGGTTTCCCTCGTGTCCGGATGGGCGGCAAGCATCATATTGTTGCCGAACCCGGCATAGTTGCCGGAGTTGATGGTGTTGGTCGAGATATCGGTCTGAATCCAGATCAATCCGCTTGGATCGACATAGATGCCGTCCGGCGATCCGTACTTGTCGCCGAAGATCGTGGAGCCGTGAGCCGGGTTTGCCGGATCGCCGCAGAGCGCGAAGATATCCCAGCCGAAGGTCGGTTCCGTCCAATCCTGACGATAGTACCAACGGATGATGTGTCCATAGTTGTTGATGGCGCGCGGATTGGCCGCGTCCACCGGCGGACGGGCAGAGCCGGCAGCGGTAGACCCGTCGGGATTGTTGACCGACGGAGGATTCGAGCCGCGCCGGTTGTTATTCGTTAATGTCGCGATGGCCGTCAGTCTGTTCGGGAATGTATCGATCCATTCCGGACGATCCATCATCGTGGCGCCGGCTGCATCCGCCGCCCCGCGCGTATTGATCAGGATATCGTTCAACGACCAACCGGCGAGACGAGGATTGTCCGGAGTGAGCGGCAGCCATTCTCCGGTTCCGTCCGCATGGAATTTGGCGACATAGAGAATCCCATCGTCAAGAGGGTTGATCCCCTGCGCGCGCGCCTGTCTCCATGGCAAGTTGGATACATACCGATAGATATACTCGTTCCGCTCGTCGTCGCCCATGTAGACCACGACACGGCCGTTCCGGGCTTCCTGTACCCAGGCACCTTCATGTTTGAGCCGTCCAAGCGCGGTGCGTTTCACCGGCATCGAGTGGGGCCTGAACGGATCGATCTCCACCACCCATCCGAAGCGATTCGGTTCGTTCGGCTCCTCATCCGTGCGAAAGCGCTTGTCGGTCGTATGCCAGAGGTAGCCGAATCCGGCGGCGGTGATACCATAGCGCTTCTCCAGCGCTGTTTGCGGACCGTTCTTGCGGAAATATCCGTTGAAATTCTCTTCGCAGGCCAAGTACGTGCCCCAGGGCGTATAGCCCATAGCACAATTGTTGAGCGTCCCCAACACGCGTGTCCCTGTCGGATCCTCGCTGGTCACGAACCGGGAGTCGCCGGCTGCCGGTCCGCCGATCTTGATCGGGGTCATGCCCGTGATGCGTCGGGCAAACGGAGAGGGCCGCACGACATCCCACTGGCCGCGCCGGCGCCGCCAGTCCCAAGGAAATCCCGTCCGCTTAGTGACTTCGATGATCGAGACCCCGTGGGCATTGAGCGACTTGTTCGTCTTCTCTTGAGTCCAGTTATTCACGCCGTCCGGGAACAGCAGCCCGTCATCGGTGTATTCGTTGTTCTGCACGATGAGGCCGCGCTGTGACCCCACGACAGGAAAGTACACGAGTCCATCGTTGTGCATGCCCCACTGACGCGCCTGCTCAGCAGCGGTGTTGCTTGCGTCCTGTTTGAAAGCCGGGCCGTTCGAAACAGGGTCGCCCCAGGCGATAAGCACCTCCGCCGTATAGCCATTGGGTACAACTACCGTATCGGCAGACGACACGAGCACATTCTCGAATCCTAGGGACGGCACGCCCCGTGTGGCTTCATCTTCGATCTCTTGGGCAGAGGCAGGCACGGCCTTGAGCAGCGCTTCGACACCACCCAACGAGACCGCAGCTGCCGTGGCCATCCCTCCGGTCAAAAACCCACGCCGGGACAGGCGGGCGCTCAACACATCCTCGAAATGTTCATTGTCCGACGGATTACTGACCCCTTCGTCATCGATCATCGACATCGCAATCTCCTTCCGATTGTTGTGAATACCATGGGACACCCGCACAACTCCTGCAAGCAGCCGCAGCTTCACACCGGTCGGTTACGCATCAATCTGGCATTTCTCAAGAATTCGTAACGGCGCAGTTAAATATGCCCCGCCCTTCTTATAGGAGATCAGGCGGTTAGGAAGCGGTCGTCTTCCGATGCCGGCTCGTTTTGCGCATCCCCACGATCGGCACTTTCGCAATGATCCGTTACCGGCCGCTCTGCGTACCCTTAATTACTCGTAACGGCGTCAAGAAGAGCTGATGCGAGAAGGAGGGCTGCTCTGACTTGTCGATCGAAGGAGAGGAGACAACCGACGAAATCCGCCGGGCTTGATACGAAGGCGACTCGAGACGCGGAGAAGGTCACCAACCGGCTACCGAATGAGTTCCCGCACGATACCCAGAGCATCGTAACGAATACGCAGCTCGCGGTCCGGTCTTCCCTGAAGTCCCCCGTCAGCCGAGGTGGAGCCATAGCCCCGAACAACCGGCTCCATTTTGGTCGCTACCATCCCACCGGGGGCCGCCTGTGCCGTAGGAATTTCCATGAGGGACTTTGAATGGCTCACGACCCGCGGCCGGTAGACAACGATTTCGCCTTCCGTTTCGGCCATGACGAGATCCGGCTCGCCATAGGCGTCAATCACCTCTCCCCTCGTGGTATGGCCGACTGCGATCCACCCGGTCTGAGGAACGAACGCGCACGCGGAGAGACTGGCCAGAAATCCCCATGAGATTGAGGTCCACCGCAACCAGGCAACAGGCATGAACATCGCACACCACCGCATGTGGAGCCTCCGTGTCCTGGGGCGTGGATCGACCGCAACCCGCTCGCCTTTCAATTCTCCGACACCATGTGGCGGATGATCTTGCCTTCCACCATATAGACGACGAGTTCGGCGATGTTCGTCGCGTGATCGGCGATCCGTTCATAATACTTGCCGATAAACGTCAGGCGGGCCGACCGCGTGATGGTTCGAGGATCTTCCAACATGAAGGAGAGGAGTTCTCTGAAGAGCTGTTGCGTCAAGCCATCGATGAAATCATCGTCCCGGCACACCTTTCGCGCCAATTCGGCGTCCCGATTCACGAAGGCGTCCAGGCATTCTCGCACCATCTGGCTCGCCCATTCGGCCATTCTGGGAATATCGATATACGGCTTGAGCTGAGGTTCCTGGTTCAGCTCGATCACCCGTTCGGCGATGTTGACGGCCAAATCACTCATCCGCTCGAGCTCCGTGGAGATTTTCATCGTCGTGGTAATGAATCGGAGATCACCTGCCGCCGGCTGATGAAGCGCCAAAAGGCGAAGACACACCTCATCGATTTCAACGTCCAGCCTGTCGATCGACACGTCGTGTTCGACGATGCGGATCGCCAGATCGGAATTGCGCATGACCAACGATTGCAAGGCATCCTGCAATTGAGATTCGACCAGGGCGCCCATCAGCAGGAGCTGTTTCTTGAGATCTTCCAGCTCTGTGTCGAAAAATCTCTGCATGACTGCCTTCAGACGAGAATACCCGGAACAGACCGGTCGTCATGTCCTCTGTTGGTGGATCACACGGGGGTTGACGGCACAGCGTGCGCCAGCCAGGCACACAATACTCTCATACCTCCGTCGCCACTGGCATTACCTTCTTGTTATAAACCGATCAACACCAAGTAAATTGCCAGGGGGATGATTGTGCCTCATCTGTGATGAGCCGGCAACTGCCGTGGGCGGCATTCAGGGATGGACGGTCTTTACGTACTTTCTCAGCCAGCCAGACTTGATCGTTCGCTCCATCGGCCCGGTCTCATGACCATTCCCAACGGCAACACGCAGGTGATGACCAGAAAGAACGCAAGCGAGAGCGCGAGAAAGAATGCCCCTCGTAGCTCACTGACCATACGAATTCCGCTCCTTCTCTTGTCCTAAAGAAGAATACCATCTCCCTTCGATGACCCGACATGATGGCCGATTGTATTCGGCTAGGATCACTGAATCGTTGCGGCATTGTATTGACTCTGTAACATTTCGGCGCCGATCGGAAATGTTCCGGCAATGCTCCCCATACCGGCCACCACCCGATTTAACAGAAGCTTAACCGAGAGTTCGTTGAGCGATGCTGGCAGTCCATGTACCATCACCCATGTATCATCACCCGTCAGTCGGTCGCATCAGGAGGTTTTCATGGGCTTTATCCCTCAGGTCTCCTATATCGATATCCGTATCCCTCACGCAGTAACCGAACAGGAATTTCTCCGACTCGCCGTGCAAGCCGCCGCAAGAAAGTTTCGAGAATTGCAGGCCGATGCCTCTTCCCCTGTCCGACGTCCCGGCGCGGAAATAATCGCGACTCCGGTGCAGGCTGGCTGAACGAGCGCTCCCTTCTCCCTCCCTGAATAAGCCATCTCTGACCATGCCACTGCGCGTTCGGGCATGTCGGCTCTCCGGAGCTGCTGCCGTCCGCCCCAACTCCAATGGTATGATGTGAACCATATTCAACCTCAAGGAGATGGGAATCATGCACCCCGCATCGTCACCTTCGCTCACCGTCCATCAGGGAACCTGTTATGCGCTCTTCGCCTATGACATCGGCCTGTCTATTAACCTCGAAGAGGCGGAGCGACGGATTACGGCCGGGACCGAACGGGGACGGCTCCGGCATAAGGCCAGAGCGCCGCAGTATTTCGAGTACCGTCCGGCCCCTCTCCGATTGACGCAGGAGGGCGGTGTCCTAACCGTCGGCTTGTACCAATCCAGCCCGTCCGTCGAGCTGATGGTCTACGATTTCGGGGCCGTGACCATTACGTATCGATTCGCGTTGGACGGACCCTTCGAACGGTTGCTGGAGCTGAGCGAGTCACTCTATGAACATCAACAGTTGCTGACGGAATCCCGCACGCGTGTCGAGCAGCTCGTTCAGGCCATTCAGCCGACGATCGAACGGCTTCGCATCGCGCGGGAAGTGGAAGACTACATCATCTTCTCGATCGAATCGTGCTCGGAGCCTCAGGGCGCTCCGCTGTGGGCAAGCCGTGAAGCGGATTTGGCTCACATCCTCCGCGGCGAACGCGCGCCGCTCTCCGACCAAGAAACGAAGGACGCAATGTCCTGCCGCATCTCCTTCGGATTGGAGGATGCCGCCCTCATCGATTGGCACGCCGCGGTCCTCTTCGGCAAAGACATGGACGACGTCCGGGCGGTGTTGGAATTTGCCAACGTCGAGTTGCTGGAAATGCGGATTCTCGATGAGCAGCTCGACCAGGCGCTGGATCAGGCCTATGAGGCCCTATCGCGCAGGCCGTCTCTGCTGCCATTTCCCGGCTCCTATGAGAAGGGGGCGACGCACATCGCGCAGTTGCAGGTGGACAGCGCCCTGCTGTTCGAGCGGGTCACGAATACGCTGAAGCTGCTCGGGGATCAATATCTCGCCCGCGTCTCCCGCCTGGCTTCTCAGCGCTTTCACCTGGAGGCCTGGGACGCGAGCATCCAGCGGAAACTGCAAACGCTGGAGAGCATCTACGGGAAAATGTCCGACCGCGCCGGGGTCAGACGGATGGAGATGCTCGAATGGATCATCATCGTCCTGATCGCCGTATCGATCGCCGTCTCGTTTCTCCCCATGGCCGGTCACTAGACTCACATTGAAGCAATGCCGGGTGGAGCCCTGGGGACTGACACCCTTCCCGGCATCTGCGCATGGTGTCTGTCCCCGTCCGAATCTGCAAGACCTTGAAAAACTCACGAAAAGCAGCCTGGAGATATAACAGGGCGTCGGACACCATTCTCTGAGTCCCTTAACCCACATTATTCATGACGGTTCGTGACGAAACCGCCAAGACGCCAGGCGAGACGGACATGCGGAGCCCTGAGAGACCGAGGCATACTTGAAACAGTATGTCGAGATCACGAGGGGCGAGCCTGCCCGCCTGGCCGTGAGACCACCACGGCCAGGCTTGTCGCAGCGGCGTATCAGCGGTTGCAGTAGAAGCGCTCATGAATAATGTGGGTTAAGACAACGCGCGCCCGTTGTTCTTTGGAAACACGCCCAGCCCACGTCGTCCAAACGTATGGACCAGCGCGGCGATCGTTCCTGTCGCAAACAAGATCCAGGAAGCCGGAAGGGGGACAGGTGAAGCGATAAAACCATGGTAACCACCTTCAGGACCATAGAACGTGCCGACGATATGCCCGGCATCGTTGATGCCCCAGGCAGTAGTCGAAACCGAAGACTCCGGATCAAGGATGGAAAAGAGACCGCTGGAATAGTGGAAACCGCGAATGGTCGTCCCATCATGGAAACTACCGACAATCTCACCGAACGTATTAATGCCTGACGCGTTGGTCCACAGAGCGCCAGGCACTGTGATCGGGCTATAGGTCCCTCCACTATAGAGAAATCCGTGCTCGGCAAAACTGGCGTCTCTGAACCGTCCGACAATCTCGCCGGCATTGTTGATGCCCATCGCATCTGTAAACGTCGAATCCGGCACTGTAAGGATCGAGAATGTCCCGTTCGGGGACAGAAGAAAACCCTGCTGGCTGTTCAGCGTTCCGATGGTGGTTGCGAACGCTCCCACGACGTGACCGGTATCGTTGATACCGGAGGCCTGCAGAAACTGTCCGTTCGGACTGTTAATCGAGGTGAACGAGTTTCCATCGTAGCGGAACCCCTGGGTCGGGTTGGTCCCGTCAGAAAACGATCCGACGACATGACCACTGTTGTTAATGTCAAATGCGCCGGTGGTCGAAGCTCCCGGGACAGCCAGCGGAGTGAAGCTCCCATCAGAGTAGACAAAAGCCTGACCGGGAGGCTGAGATCCTCCAACCATATGGCCGGCATTGTTGATTCCGGAAAGACCGGTGGTAGAGGCTCCCGGCACATCGATGGGCGTATAAGTGAACTCCAGCCCGAATGCCCGAGGCATACAGGCAAATCCGAAGACAAGGACATTGAGCACCACTATCGCAATCTTTTGCATGGCAGGCCTTTCCATCCAATTCGTTGTTGGGGTTCAGAATGAGTTCATGCACTCGCCTTCGAAAAATATGACAGGGTGCCAGGCACCATTCTCTTCTCTTTGGTTGCTCGCCTTCATGACCGCGCCAGCCGCCCCTTCCTCTAAGGTACTGAGGAAGGCGACATCCTGCCAGTTAAGATTCTGTTAACGGGAAGACAGGACTGGGAGAGCTAGAGCCGAATTCAAGCCTGCAGGTCGAAATAGAACGGAACAATGCGGCTGCGGCCCTTGAGGCCAAGGAGGGCAGGCGCATATGATAGGCGCCGACTCATGAACGGTGTCGGACCACCGGGCAAGCCGCTATGCGAGTCATCATCCGGAAAGGGCAGCGCGCCATGGACCTCACCGATCCGTCCCTCTACATCAACCGCGAACTCAGTTGGGTACGTTTCAACGAACGCGTGTTGGAAGAAGCGCTCGACTCCCGTCATCCGTTGCTTGAACGGTTAAAGTTCCTCTCGATCTTCAGCACCAACCTGGACGAGTTCTTCATGATCCGCATGTCCGGACTGTACTGGCAACTGCGGACCGGGGCAGTCGAGGCTCCGCCGGACGGACTGACTCCAAGAGACCAGCTGCTGGCGGTCAAGCAAGCTCTTGCGTCTCTGCTGGCGCGCCACATGACGTGCTGGCAGGAGGATCTTCTGCCGAAGCTGCACGACGCCGGCATTCACGTCGTGCCCTATGCCGAGCTCCCCGGAGACGCCGCCGCGCGGCTCCGAGCATACTTCACCGACGCGCTTCTTCCCGCGTTGACGCCGCTCGCTTTGGACGCTGCCCATCCCTTCCCTCACATTTCCAACTTGTGCATGAACCTCGCCATCGTGCTCAACTACGGCGACCATCACGAGCGATTCGCGCGACTGAAGGTCCCGCGACTCTTTTCGCGCTTCCTCCTGGTGCCGCATGACCACGCGCCGCATCCCGAATCCGGCGAGGGACCCTGCCTGTTCGTCTGGATTGAAGAAGTCGTCGCGGCCAATTTGGACCTGCTGTTCCCCGGCTGCACAGTGACCGCCGCCTATCCGTTCCGCGTCACACGCGATGCGGATCCTGACATCGAAGAAGACGAGGCCGCCGACCTCTTGCAAGCCATCCGCGAGAGCCTCCGCCAGCGGCATTTCGGCTCCGCCGTGCGCCTGGAAATCAGCGCTGCCATGCCGGAGGGGATCCGTCACATGCTGGCGCAAAATCTCGGCCTTGCCTCCGACCAGATCGATACCCTGTCCGGTCCCATGGGCATGGCCAATCTGTTCGAGCTCGCGAAGCTGGACCGGCCCGACTTGAAAGATCCCCCCCTCCAGCACAATGTCGCTCCCTGTCTACCCCCGGAGGACCCGTTCGCGGCGATTCGGAACCGCGACCTGCTCCTCTATCACCCCTACGACAGCTTCCTCCCCGTGGTGGACTTCCTGCGCGCCGCCGCCGAGGACCCTCAGGTCGTGGCGATCAAGTTGACGCTCTACCGTTTGGGCCCCCATTCCCCCGTCGTAGAGGCGCTCATGCAGGCCCGTGAGAACGGCAAGGAAGTCGCCGCCGTCGTGGAACTGAAAGCCCGCTTCGACGAGGAGCACAACATTCAATGGGCAAAAGAATTGGAACGGGCCGGCGTACATGTCTCCTATGGACTGGTCGGGCTGAAGACACATGCAAAGATGTGCCTGATCGTCCGGCGGGAAGACGACCGGCTTGCGCGATACGTCCATCTCAGCACCGGCAACTACAATCCCGCCACGGCGCGGGTCTACACCGACCTGGCGCTCATCACCAGCAACCCTGCGATCACTTCCGATGTGGCGCTGCTGTTCAACGCCCTGACCGGTTATGCCGGAAAGATTCCCTATCGCGCGTTACTCGTGGCGCCGGACGGCGTTCGCCGGGGCATGCTCGACCGGATTGAGCGAGTGACGGCCCGGCACCGTGAGTCCGAGCCGGGGCGCATTGTCCTGAAGCTCAATGCCCTCACCGACCCGGCCTGCATTCAGGCACTCTATCGGGCTTCTCAAGCCGGAGTATCCGTCGATCTTCAAGTCCGGGGAATCTGCAGCCTCCGCCCCGGAGTGCCAGGCATCAGTGAACAGATTACGGTCAGCTCGCTGGTCGGCCGCTTTCTCGAACACAGCCGCATATTCTATTTTCAGTCCGGCCAGGAAGAGGAATTATGGATGGGGAGTGCCGACCTCATGCCGCGCAATCTGGACGGACGGATCGAGGTGGTCTTTCCGGTCAAGGCGCCGTACTTGCGACGGGCCATCCGGGATACCATCTTGTTCCCTCATCTCCGGGACACCGCCCAACTGCGGCGGATGAACGAGAAGGGTTTGTACGAGCGCGCGCTGCCCCAGCCCGGTGAACCCCGGCTTGACTCCCAACAACTCATGCTGAATCGGGCGGGAAGCTGGAACCAGCACGATGATTGAGCAATCCCGAGAGCCCGACGCTCAGAGGCTCTGCGTGCCGTGGAATAATAGGACAGCGGCTGCTGTTTCCTTTTCTCCGCCTCATCGCACGAGCGACCCCGCACAACGTCAGCCAAGCCGCCTGTTTCACTTTTCTCCTCCGGCATTCTCGTTTGCGCTTCACGCTTCACGAGATACGAGCGCCGAAGTACGCAGCGGCCCATCGGCGGTTGCGGCAGGAATACTCGCGAGTCACACGGGTTAATGTGGCTTCGGCCTGAAGGTAGCGCCGTCGAGCATGTGGCTCAGAGACGATTGCAGAACCCGCTCCCCTTGTCGCTGATAGAGCAGGGCCGTCACGGGCGCGACGATGAAGACCGCAGCCAGAAGCCACGAGCTCACGGCGCGATCCGAGAGAACCAGGATCAGCAGGCCGAGCACCAGGCCGATCCCGGCAAGCGCGCGTGGAAAGGGCGCGGGAAGCGGACCCCACATCAAGCGCAGCACCACGTCAGCTCCGCTGGATTTCTCCGTGATCGAGACTTCCGCCGCAGCCGGAGGCGTCACCGGCATCCGAGGCAGGAAGAATTTTGGCGGCCGGCGCTCACCAGCATATTTCAAGAGAGTCGCTGAGGCAGAGTGGGCCGAGCCAACCTGCTCAAATCGCGCCTTGATCGTTTCGGCGGACAATGTCGTGGTCGCATGGACGTGCATGACGTTTCCTCGCAATGTGGACTGAGGACAGGAACCTCGTACGCTGGCGATCAGTATCAAGCACAGACCCTCGTTACGCCCTATTCAGGAAGACGTAAAACAATCGTAAACAGCCCGCCGCGCTCTTCTTCCAGTTTACATAAACGCCAGCGACAGCCACGGCACGTACGTCACCAGCAGCAACACGATGAGCATGGCCACGAAAAACGGAAAGGTGTACCGGAACACCTGCGCCAGCGGCGCGCCGAACCGGTAGGAGGCGAAAAACAAATCGAGACCGACCGGCGGCGTCAAATATCCCAGTTGCATATTGAGCAAAAAGATCATGCCGAGATGCAAGGGATCGATGCCGAACACCTGGCTGATCGGCTGTATCAGCGGGACCACGATTGTGATGGCCGAGAAAATATCCAGCAGGCAGCCGACCAGAATCAGGAACAGGTTCAGCGCCAGCAGAAAGACGAATTTCGACTCGATGTGGGTTTGAAACCAGTGTGCCGCCCTCATGGGAACTTCCGCATCGACGAGATAATTCGCGAGCCCCATCGCCACCCCAAGGATGGCAAAGACGCCGCCGATGAGCGTGAGGCACTTGATCAAGACAGCGGGAAAATCACGGCGGATATCCAGTTCCCTGTGTATCAACACCTCCACCACCATGGTGTAGACGGCCGTGATGGCTGCCGTCTCGATCAGCGTGCCGTAGCCGCCGAACAAACTGCCGAGAACGAGCACAGGGGTCATCAGCTCCCATTTGGCTTCCCACAGCGCGGTCATACCTTCGCCCAACGCAAAGGGGACCCGCGGCCCGGTCTTGCTCCAGGCTTCACGAATCCCCAACAGACACACCGCCGTCACCAGAAGGAGACCCGGCAGGATGCCGGCCTTGAACAGATCCAGTATGGACACATGCGCCATGACGCCGTACAGAATGACTGCAAGGCTTGGCGGGAACAGCAATCCGACAGAGCCTGAGCTGGTGAGCAATCCGATCGAGAAACTTTTGCGATAGCCGCTCTCGATCAAGACGGGAAGCAGGAGGCCCCCGACCGCTAGAATCGTGACGCCCGATGCCCCGGTAAAGGTCGTCAGAAACGCGCACAACATCGTCACCACGACCGCCAGCCCGCCGGGAAGCCAGCCGAACCATGCGCGGAACACGCGAACGAGCCGGCGGCTTGCGCCGCCTTCCGCTAGGACATACCCGGCCAACGTGAAGAGGGGAATGGCCGGAATCGACGGAGAAACCACGAGGCGGTACGTTTCCACGGGAATCGCCGCCGCGGTCGTGCCTTCCATCCGGAAGAGCAGCAGCGTCACGCCTCCCAGGATAATGAAAATGGGTGTCCCGAGCACCGCTGCGAAGAACAAGACGAAGAGCGACGCCCACATAAGTTCGGGCGAGTCCCCCGGCATAAGAAACCCGATGCCCGCGGCGAAAGGGATGCCAAGCAGGGCAAACAGCCGGGCCAAACCGGTCTCCGGCTTCATGGCAAAACGGACCGCGATGACGGCGAAACTTGCCGGAAGAATCGCTTCCACCGCCCACGTCGGCAACCACCCGGCAATGACCACAGGCGACTGCATATCGGCGCGCACAAAATCCAGCGCGGCCCAGCTCAGGCTGGCGGCGACAGCCGTTGAGACCATCGCGATCAAGGCGACCCAGTAACTGTGCGTGCCCTGAGGGAAGAGATCTCTCCCGAGGAAAAAGGTCAGATGGCCGTTGTCCCTCGCCGCAAGCACCGCGCCCGAAAATCCGACCCATAGAGTCAGATTCTGGACGTAGGTGGAAGAAGCAGGAATCCCGGTGTTGAAAAGGACACGGAGCGCGATTTCTGCCACAGGCAGACCGGCCATCAGCAGCAAGGTGAGCCCTGCCAGGCTGTTTTCACCCCAACGAAACAGGGCTGTTGCCTGTGTGAACCCGTTGAACCGGCTCGTGCTGTCCGTCGCCATGTGCCTGTCTCAGTCCTATCCGTTCCGCATCGATGCGCATGGCGAGGGAACCGCCGCCAGCTTGACGATGTCCGATCTCTCTCAGTTAAGGAAGATGTTTCGCCGCCCGGTACTCATCGCGAATCCGTTCCACTTCAGCGACAAGTTCCGGGGGAACGTTTTCGCCCATGATGGTGGGGTAATTGGCCCGGAACCGCTTGTCCCATTCGGCCAGCACATCGGGCGGCACGGCATGGATCTTGAGCCCATGTTGTTGCATCACTTTGACAGCCTCGGCGCTATGCTGTCTCATTTGAACAAGGAAACGCTTTCCGGCCTCCTGCGAGGATTGAACAAGGCGTTCCCTGATTTCAACGGGAATCGCCTGCCATTTTCTCTCCGCGATCACGAGGGCGCCGACGAGGGGAACCACCTTCAAGTCGGTCAGTTCCTTGCTCAAGCCGAACCATTGAAACGAGAGCGCGGCAAGCGGAGTGGTGATGTAGGCATTGATCAAGCCTGAGTGGAGCGCGGAATGAATTTCGTTCACGGCGAGCGGAACCGCGCGGTAGCCCAAATTCTTCCATGCCTGTAAGTTATCCTGATCGCCGGCCCACACAAACAGCCGGAGGGGCTTCAGATCATCCGGATGGACGACGGGTTTCTGCGTAAACAAGTAGACCCAGCCGCCGTCTCCCCAGAGGAGCACCCTGAATCCCTTCGCGGCATAGATCTTTTCCAGTTTGGCGGCGATCTGAGTCCGCACATGATCCCACTCCTCGTCGTCGCGAAACATCATCGGCATTTGGATCGCCTTGGTCTCATGAGCGATCTCGTAGAGTCCCGAGCCGGCCACGAGGGCGGCATCGAGCTGCCCGATTCGCATTTTCCTGACCATGTCGGGATCGTCGCCGGCCACGCCACCGGCGTAAATGCGCAAACGAATGGACCCGTTCGAAATCTTCGCCCATTCTTCGCCGAGATCTCGCAGGATGTCGTAGTAGGGTGAATTGTTCGGCGCCAATGTCCCCAATTTGATGGTTTCGGCTGAGACCGTCTGACACACGAGGAGGATGGCCGTAATAATGAGACCTGCGAAGACCGTTCGCTTCATGGGGCGACCTCCTTATGATCGGTATCTAGAAAGAGTTCGGGAATGCGCGCGAGGAGCCACCGGGCCCGACGCTGGGCCAGCACGTTGACAAGCCGCTCTTTCGGTTCACGGTCAGGATCGACGGCCAATGCGCGCTCCAGAAGCTCTTTGAATTCGTCGAGGTTCTGCTCCTTGATCGAGAGGCCTTCCGCCAGCGCCACGAACAGGGAGGCGCGCGGAGCATCCGTGAGCGCCAGCGCACGGCGAAAATGCTCACGAGCCAGACCGGCGCTGCCGCCCGGACGGCTTGCTTCGTATGAGATGAGAAATTCGTATGCGGCTCCCGCTTCGTACCGTTCGTGGACGTCCACGACCCGGCGCACCAAGGCGGCGAACAGCGGCGCTTCGGAAACTAACGCAAGGTCGTCCGACCCGGCGGAGAGCGCACCGCCCCACGACACCCCGGCCCAATAGAGAAACGGTGCGTCCTCTGCCCTGGTCCGGGCCAAGACAGCAGTCTGATCGCCTCGTAACAGCGCTTCGAACCGGGGATAATCGAGTTCCAATCCCCTGAATGCATATTCGCGGCCGCGCAAATACAGCCTTTTGATGCGAGCGCGCAACAGCCTGGTCCGACTGCGGTCCTGTTCTTCCAATCGATCGGCCTCATCCTGAAGAAGGTATGCGTAGGTGGTAAAGCCCTTCGCAGCGGAAAGGAGCAGGCCCCGATGACTCGGCGAACTCGCCAGAAGGCTTTCGATGGTCTTCAGGCCGAACGGGATCGCCTCAAGGATGAGATCCGGATCATCGTCGGAGGCGAAGCTCTCGGAGTCCCCTGTCAGCGCATCTCCGACGACATCGGCCGCCAGGCGCTTGACGGAACATCCGCTCAGGAAGACCCCGACCACAAGCAGAACGGCAAAGAGAGAGAACGGTCCATGCCATCGGGCATCCCTGGGTATAGCCGCACAGTGTGTCCACATCACCAGTGGACCATGTTCAGGTGTGGGGTTGAATCGTTCCGACCCCCGGCCGAGGAATTGCAGATTGAGGTTCTTCCTTCCCTTCCTCCTGCATGGAGGAGGGTTTCGCAACGGACGCGCCGGAAACTCCTGGTTTGTTGAGTCTCCTCGTCGAGCATGAAGTCTGTTGTCCCAGGACGATTCATTCTGGTTATAGTAAATCCTTAATATGGTAACCGGCGCTTGTAACAATCATCTCAAGATCGCCTCAGCATCCGGTTTATTTTTCACTTGCGGGGAGGTGCGTGAACGGCCAGATGGTGCGGGGAAGGAATATCTGCGAATGGCGTATCAGCTGGAAGAGAAGAAGGGATTAAGAAGACAACTCCTTCAGCAATCGCTCGGCTTCCGGCTTATACGTCCGTTCCCAGACATAGCGATAGTGAGGACGGTCGGCTCGAATCACGGCCTCCAGTTGAACTTTCGCGTCGGCGACCCGGCCCTGTTTTCGGTACAGCTTTGCGACCAGGATACGCGCCTTCGTGTAGTTTCCGTCGGCCGCAATGGCCCGTTCCAGGTAGGCCTGCCCCTGCTTCTCATCGCCGCCCAGAAACCAGGGCAACTCGATCAAGAGGCCGCCCATCATTTGAAGAGACGGCGCGTGCCTGGGATCCAGTTCGATCGCATGCAGCACACAGCGCTTGACCTCGTTGACGACCATCACCACGTTGACGACGCTCTTGAGCAGCGCCGCGCTCCCGAGGTTGACGGCATGGAAGAAATGGGCATCGGCATTGGAGTCGTCGATCTCATACGCCTGCTTCGCAGCCTTCGCACCGGCCTCATAGGCCTCAAGCCGCGTTGCTTCGTCTTTCAGCAGGTCGTCGGCGAGGTCGAAATAGGTTGAAGACAATTGGACCAACAGCGCCGGCGACGGTTGCCCTTGCCTCAACCGGCTGAGCAGCGACTGGACGTCCGCCTCCAGCGACTGTGGATACCCGGCAGGCATCTCGTTCCGCTGGGCCAGGACCGGAGCGGCTCCGATCACAAGCCAGAGCGCCACACAGCCGCCGAGGACCAGGGCGACGTGCCTCATTCCTCCTGGCTCCTCATGTATTCCGTGATCGCCGCGGCGGCGGCGTTCGGATTCGTATAGATCGCAAAATGGTGTCCCGCTATCAGGCGCACCGCGGCGGATGGCTGCAAGCGAGCGATTTCTTCGACGTTGTGATGCGGCACAATTCCGTCATGACTTCCGGCGATGCACAACACACGACGGGGGCAGTCCCGCAAGAGCGCTCGCGCATCCACGCTGAGCAGTGTCCTGATACGCGCCGCAATCATGCCGGTGCCGACCCGCCTCCAGGTTTCGGTCTTATCCTGCCTGAGCCGATCGGCTGAACCCCGGAAGAGCCAGACCGGAAGTCTCTTGCCCGCCCGGATCATCCACACCGTCGGTGTCACGGCAGCCCATCGAAACAGGGCGAAGATACGTCGAGGCGGACGCACGAACGTAGAGGCCAAGATCACGCCCCGCACTTTGTTCGGCTCAGCGTCGGCCAACATCAGCGCAAGCGGCCCGGCGAAGGACCAACCCAGTACATAGCAATCGGACGTATTCTTCAAGGCGCAACGGATCAACCTGAGCAGGTCCGGATATTCGTTCGCGCCGGCGGTTGGAAACTGCACCACCATCGGCGTGATCCACTCCGGCAGCGCCGCCAGAAGCGGTCTGAAAAAGACATCCGTCCCATCGAGCCCTGGGAGAAGCACCAGCGTCACCGGCTTCTTCGCGCGCGCGTCATCCGGTAAAAGCATCCGATCCTGTATGCAGCATCACGTGAGCAGCATGCGGCTCTCTTATTTGCATAGCGCATCTTGGGATAACTGCGCACACCGGTCAACAGCGGAACAAGCTTGTAACGAAAACTTAACCTGCCACACTGCGGCTCACATTGTCGTCTCGGCGGCTGCTTCGCCGACACTTTTTGTCCCTTACGTTCATTGTTTGTCCGCTTGTTAGGAATCTGTTTCACATGTCACCGTCTTCACATCAAGAGTTCACAGGACTCCCTCTGCAATCATAATCAGCCGGAAACATGGCCGTTATACGCTTCGACCTATGGTATCGCGATGTGTGTCATCTCTATGTGGAGGCCGATCGGATGAATAAGCCAAAGGAATTCCGCGCGCTGTCCTTTCGCACGGTCTGGATTTCCGACGTCCATTTGGGGTTCCGCGGCTGCAGCGCCGATCACCTGCTCGATTTTCTCCATTCCGTCCATTGCGAGTATCTCTACCTGGTCGGAGACATTATCGACATCTGGGAAATGAAGAAACGGATGTTTTGGCCGCAGTCGCACAATAACGTGGTGCGGACGATTCTGGGCAAGGCCAAACACGGCACCAAGGTCGTGTACGTTCCCGGCAATCACGACGAACTGCTGCGGGACTTTCACGACATGACCTTCGGCAACGTGCACATCGTGGAAGAAGCGATTCATACCGGCGCCGACGGCCGGCGTTTGCTGGTCACGCACGGAGACAAATTCGACAGTGTGGTCCGGAGTTCACGCGCCATCGCGATGTTGGGAACCCGACTGTACGATTGGCTGCTGAAAGCCAATTATCTCGTCCATTGGATGCGCCGAAAGCTCGACCTGCCGCACTGGTCGCTGGCGGGCTTTCTGAAGCACAAGGTGAAGAATGCCGTGCAGTTCATCAGTAATTTCGAGAAGGCGGTGGCGTACGAGACGGCTCGCCTCGGGGTCGAAGGCGTAGTCTGCGGACACATTCATCGGCCCGAGATCGCCCAACTGAACGATGTGCTCTATTGCAACTGCGGGGACTGGGTCGAGAGTTGCAGCGCGCTGGTGGAACACCATGACGGCAGCCTGGAATTGTTGCGGTGGGCGGACACCGTCGCCAGCCTCAAACGTTCCCGCCTCGTGGATCGAAACCGTCTGGAGTTGTTCCCCGAAGAGGATCTCGTCGCCACCGCGACCAACAGGTCAGTCGCATAGCGCCGATTTCATACCCATTAGAGAGAAGGGAGGGTCAGATGTTCGGTAATATGCTTGAACGATGGAACGCATGCGTGGGCGCAAACCAGGCATCAGTATGCGGGATGGAATGGGCCGATGCGGGCATCTTCATCGGAATCGGCTTGGCAATCCTCTTGTTCGTGAAGCTACGCCATACCCTGTTGATCCTTCGAGCCCGATCGTTCACCCCTGCGTTTTCCCGGCTGCTCTCCTCCTGGGTCAAGACCAACGACTACACACAAGAGGAATTTTTCAAAGCCGACGGCGCCGATGATACGACGGCAGCCAGGCGCCGCCGGGCGCTCGATCACCTGGCCGGCTATTTTCAGACACATCACTCGAAATCGATCGCCTGGGGTAACGAGATACGCGAAGGCCTCTCCGACCTGCGGTTCACGGATGCCGGACGGGTTCCCTTTCCCTTCGCGCGGGTCATGCGTGAAAAGTTCAATCTCTGTTCGGTCGTCACCGCTTCCCAGGGCCCGATGCTGCGCGACTTGGACGGCCACTGGTCGCTCGACGTGACCGGTTCGTACGGCGTGAACATCGCCGGCTATGATCAATACAAAGAATGGATGGAACGGGGATGGGAGCTGGTCAAAGATCTGGGCCCCGTGTTGGGACCACTGCACCCGATCGTCGCCGAGAACATCGCCCTGCTCAAGTCCATCTCGAAGCTCGACGAGGTGTCGTTCCACATGAGCGGCACCGAAGCCGTCATGGCTGCGATCCGGCTGGCGCGGTTCAACACAGGCCGGAAGTCCATCGTCTGTTTCGCCGGAGCCTACCACGGCTGGTGGGACGGCGTGCAGCCGGGCCTGGGCAGCGAACGCGCGATCAAGGACTGCATCACCTTGAAGGACGTCAATCCGGCTTCCCTCGACGCCATCCGCCGGATGAAACGCGACATTGCGGGGGTCGTCGTCAATCCGATCCAATCGTTCCATCCCAACTCGCCGCCTCCGAGCGACGCGATTCTTCTCACGAGCGACATCCGGAAGACACAAGATGCCCATGCCCCTTACGCGGAGTGGCTCAGACAACTCCGTGAAGTCTGCACGGCCTGTGACATCCCGCTGATCTTCGATGAAGTGTACTCAGGCTTCCGGCTGGCGCCGGGCGGGGCACAGGAGTATTTCGGAGTCCAGGCCGATCTCGTCGTCTACGGCAAGTCGGTCGGCGGGGGCCTGCCCGTCGGAGTCTGCTGCGGCAGGAAAGACCTGATGCGCCGCTTCGACCCTGAGCACCCGATGCGGCTGGCCTATGTTATCGGAACGTTTTCGGCCCACCCGCACGTCATGGGAGCCATGAACGAATTCCTGCGCTGGGCAACCGCGCCTCAGACAGCACAACAGTATGATGCGGCGAACGAACAGTGCGCCGCATGGGCGGCTTCGGTCAACAAGGACTTTGCGGAACGGTCGCTGCCGCTGCGTATCGTCAATCTGGCGACGGTCTGGACCATCCTGTTTCAGCAGCCGGGACGGTACAACTGGCTGCTGCAATACTATCTGCGCGCCGAAGGCGTGACGCTGAGCTGGGTCGGCACGGGCCGCTGCCTCAGCAACATGGCCTTTACAGCGGAACATTACGATGCATTGGAGGCGAAACTGGTCGCCGCAGCCTCGCGTATGATGCTCGACGGATGGTGGCTGGAGGGGCTCGAACAACCGGAACGGAGAAAGGCAATGAAGTCCAGGCTGACATGGGAAATGATCGGGAGCATCGTGCAGATACCCAAGCCGCTACGAACCTTCTACACCGAAGTGATGCGGCGTAAACATGACGACCATGTCGCCTCCCACAGCCACCCGCTGAATCAGCTGTTCCACCTCCTCAGTTCCAGCGTGTTCATCTATTGTTACTTCCTGATCTTCACCGATCTCACGACGGCGGTCACTGCCAGCCTCGCGGCCCTTTTCGTCCGGCAATTCGGCCATGCCATCGTGGAACCGCCCTGCCACGACCAGGAGGAATTGCTTCTGGGATTCAACACCCCGAATAAGACCATGATCGTCACGGCCTATAGTGCGATCCCGATCGCCAACATGCTCGCCGCCGGCAGCTGGACGTTGGCCACCTTTCTCGACAAGTGGCCGACCATCGCGCAGCAGTGGTGGGGCCTGACGCTGGTGGTAGTCTTTGGCCGCGTGGCCTACCTCGCCTGGCTGCACGACTTCCGGATTTCCATGGTCTGGTTCGTGAAGCTGATCACCGATCCGTTCACCGACATCAAGGCCTATGTGCCGAAATCCGCACGCGAATGGCGGGCCTTTTTGCCGCCCTATGCGGTGAGCGAGGCGAGCCCGAAACATTAATCCCATTCCGGGATCTCCGATTCCGGTTCTCGACAAGTCCGGCCTGTTCCCGGTTCGGACTCTGTGTGACGTGTGCCTTTATTCATGATGAGAGGGGGTGAGAAGGAATGATGACGTTGATCGTCGGAGTGCTCATGTTAAGCGCCGTTCTCGGCGTGATGTACAAGGGGTTCACTACGGATGAGGAATAAGAACAGGGTCTCCTGGCCCTTGTGACAAATGCATCGCTCGGCCGTGGAACGGACGGTGGCCCGGAAGCCGGAACACGGCCGAGCGATGAGGCAGGAGTAGACGACACCTGCTACCCCCACCGGCTCTCCTCAAACGGCTCCAGCAGCGACACAAACCGTTCCGTCCAGTTGCGCCAGGAATGTTGTCGGGCGTAGGCCACACAGTCGGCCGGGTCGAGCTTCAGCGCGCCGAGGACGGCCTGACGAAGATCGTGATCCAGCACGCCGGTCTTGCCCTCCAGCACCACATCGATCGGACCGGTGACCGGGTAGGCCGCGACCGGCACGCCGCAGGCCATGGCTTCGAGCAGAACCAAACCGAATGTATCCGTCAGGCTCGGGAAGACGAACACATCCGCCGCCGCAATGTGCGCCGTCAGTTCCTGCCCGGTCTTTTGCCCGGTAAAAATGACATGCGGATAGCGGTGGCGCAAGGGTTCCAGATCCGGCCCATCCCCGACCACATACTTGGAGCCGGGCAGATCAAGATTCAAAAATGCTTCCATGTTCTTTTCGACGGCCACCCGGCCCATGTACATGGAAATGGGCCTGGGAGCGGACAGAAACGATTTCGGTCCCGGCTGGAACGCAGTGCAATCCACACCCCGCGCCCAGATTTCCAGGTTCTGGAATCCCCGTTCACGCAACATACGCCGCATCGATTGCGTGGCAATCATCGTCCGGACAGCGCGGCTGTGGTACCGGCGCA
The DNA here is from genome assembly GCA_046604365.1 of Nitrospira sp. Taxonomy (GTDB): domain Bacteria; phylum Nitrospirota; class Nitrospiria; order Nitrospirales; family Nitrospiraceae; genus Nitrospira_D. Next base: position 70,304 of record JBJACV010000009.1, on the reverse strand, counting down.
GATACGCATACGACCAACTGAGGGGAAGGGGAAGGCGCGCGCGGACATATTCCGGAAACTGGGTGTGATACGACGTCGTAAACGGAAGCGAGAGACTGCAACACAGAGCGCGCGCCGCATGGCCGATGGGCCCTTCGGTCGCGATGTGCACGGCCTGCGGACGAAACTCTTCCAGCCTTTGCTTCACACCTTGCTTGGGAAACAGCGCGAGACGAATCGATGGATACGTCGGGCAGGGATACGTCCGAAAATCTTGCGGCGTGATGAACAGCACAGCATGACCCAGCTGCCGGAGCTGCTCAGCCGTGTGCCCGAGCGTACGCACGACCCCGTTGATCTGCGGCAGCCAGGCATCGGTTGCGACGGCAATCTTCATGCTCATGCACTCTCGGGAATTCCGTGGCACGACAGAGCAGTATTTACCGAGCAGTAATACATCCCTAACAGGAGCGCAACGGCGGACATGTAGAATCCGCCGTGAATAATCACACTAATCAAAGGAGGTCCAGATGGTCACAGTCGGACAATTGATGAAGAAAGATCTCATCACGGTGGATGCGGGCACCTCGGTGGTCGAGGCCGCTAAATTGATGAAGGTCTGCGACGTCGAGAGCGTATTGGTGTCCAACCAGTCGCGCATCGTCGGCATTGTCACTGAATCGGATATCGTCAAGAAAGTCATCGGCTCCGACCGTAGCCCCTACTTCATTCCGGTTGAGGACATTATGAGCAGCCCGGTCGTCGGAATCGAAGAACGCCGCCCGCTGACCGAAGCGGCGGATCTTATGGACAAACATCAGTCGCGTCATCTCGGAGTCATGAAGGGTGGCACGGTCGTGGGGGTCATCTCCGTGCGCGACCTGCTCCGCCCCGTGTCGCTCGACGAATTCTAGTCCCTTCCCCTTCTTCATACTCTCTCGCGCTTGGTTGCCTTCCCCCCTTTCTCTGCCGCCTCATAGGCGGGAGAGCAGGGCGCATTTGCGCCGCCCATTCGGCCCTTTTCTGGAAAGAACGTTGTGTCGATGTCAGGCGCGAAGTTTGTAGCCGATGCCTCGTACGGTGACGATAGCTCGGGGGTCGGCAGGATTGGACTCGACCTTTTGCCGGAGCGAATGGATATGGACGTCGAGCGCATGTTCTTCCAGGGCATAGCCTTCGCCCCACACCTTATTCAGCATCTCCTGGCGGGAGAACAAGCGATTGGGGAATTCCAGGAACTGCCGGAGAATCTGAAACTCCTTCGGCGTCAATTCAACCAGGCGCCCGCTGACAGTCACTTCATGCCGGTCCAGATCCATTCTGATCTTCCCGACGTTATAGTGCATATTCGATGCGGACTGCGTCACTCGCCGGCGAAGAATCGCCCGGACCCGGGCCAACAGTTCGCGGGGGCTTTGACTGCACACGACGAGATCGACATCATGCTCGTAATCTTTGGCACACTCGTCGTCTGCACAGGAAGCGACGGCGACTTGCACGGCGACGATCGGCGCCGCAGACACGGCGCGAAGCTGGCGAAGGTTCGACTCGGTGGTGAATTGGCGATCGATGATGATCAGCGCCGGGCCGGCCTCTCTCACAGCTGCGACTGCGGCGCTTTCCGTACACACCGTCGCGCTCTGAAATCCGCTCGCATCGAAGGTCCTTTTGATCGACTGCGCGAACGGTTCGGACCGCATGAAGATCAGGATGGAATCGCGCGTACCCGATACTGATGGTGCTGACGTCAACATACCCTGTGATAGTAGCGACGTATTGTGAAACTGACCGTCAGGGTGGTGTAAATAGTCGGTAAACTCCTGCCCTCCCATATCGGTCGCTCCCTTCCCACGATCTATGGAGTTAACATCGAGTTAATATTTCCTTTACCCGGCCGAAACGATCCGCCTCTAGACTGATCCATGGTTTATGAATACATGAGGGGGAGTTGCCGATGAGATGCTCTCGAATTGTCCCGGGATTCCTGGTGGTTGCCGGGTTTTATGCGATTGTGCTCATCGCACTGGCCTCGCTTGACCAGTCGACCTGGGGGCAAGTTCGCCCGGTGCTTGATCCCGGCATTCCTTCCTATACCTATCGAGAATCGACGTCAGGCGCGCTCATCATTTCCGGGTCCGACACGATGCGCCCCCTGGTTCAAGCCTGGGTCGATGGCCTGCGCCAGCGACATCCCCATCTGAAAGCCACGGTGTCCGGAGACGGGTCGGAAACGGGCCTTGCGGCGTTGCTTGAACATCGAACTGAAATCGCCGCCATGTCTCGCCGCATGACAGCGCCGGAAATCTCCGAATTTATCAAGGAATACGGCTACGAACCGACCGAAGTGCCCGTTGCAAACGATGCCCTGGCCTTGTTCGTCCACAAGGGCAACCCGATTGCCGGCTTGTCGCTGGAGGAACTCGATGCTATGTTCTGCCGCGAACGGCGGCGTGGAGTGCTCTATTCGATAGATTCCTGGGGACTGGTTGGACTGATGGACGAGTGGTTCGAGACCCCTGTTCGCCTCTATGGCCGGAACGGGAAGTCCGGCACAAGTTATTTTTTTCGAGAAGAAATCTGTAAGGGCGGAACGTTCAGCCCCCGATTGAACAATGCGCATGGCTCTGCCTCGGTCATACAGGAGCTCGGTATTGATGAACATGGGATCGGGTTCAGCTCGATCGGCTATCGGACCTCGTCCGTCAGACCGGTTCCGATCGCCTCTGTGAAAGGTGGACGGTATGTGGAGCCGACCTTCGAAAGCACCATGGACGGCTCCTATCCCTTGAGGAGAAACCTCTATTTCTATATCGCCAAAGCGCCGAAGGCATCCACGACACCGGCTGTGGCCGAACTTGTTCGATTTGCTCTCAGCCGACAAGGCCAGAAACTCGCGTTGGATCTGGGATACTTTCCTCTTGCGCTGCCTGAAATCGTCCGTATCACGTCAAAGTGGTCCCCATCGATAAAAGCGGCTCAGACGGACACGCAGAACCGGACTGAACCTCGATCAGGCTCCTGATTCTTCCTGATTCAGCCTAACCGAAAGCCATTTCCCCGGTGAATAAACCTTTCGCACGCTCCTTTCAACAAATCTTGGCTCTCTGTGGATTACTGATGCTCGGCGGATGCGCATCCGGATCAATTCCGACTCTCACCGTCTACGAGACTCCGCAGTCTTTTGTCCGCCTTGAGACCGATCCATCACTGAGCCAAGAAACAGGACACAGCCATCCGGCCGATATCTCGACCGAGCGAATGGCGGCTGCCCTCCGTGGTATTATCGTCCAAGAGCCGCTGACAAGATTACCGTTGTACGACGACCTCAGCATCCCGCGCCGGCATCCTGCATTCAGCGAGAGTGAGATCGAGTTTTGGGCGCCGTTGTTCCGTCTGGCCTTGAGCAAGGCCACCCCGGATGAACTGGTGACGTTCTACCAATCCCAACCGCTGTCCGGAATGAAACGGGAAGTCACGTCCGGCGGACTATTCCTCGACGGGGAAGAACTCCATGTCGTATTGAGCAATTACCGCTCGCAGACGCTTTCAAGCGGCGACACCAGTAGTGCGGATACCATGGACGACCGGCTCACCCCGCTTCGTTCGCTTGCGCCACAAAAGGGCAAGCTTTCTTTTGAGCCGTCGGAATTCCAACGGCCCGCCGATCCGATCAGCGTTGCAAGTCTGTTTCATTGGGACCGGCGGGAACTGATCATTTACGTGAATCGCTTGTCGCTTACACCGACAGCTGCCAAACCGACCCTGGTCCGATAAGAAGAACTCCAGGCGACCACTCGAACAGGCGTCGACCGCTCAAAAATTCCACTGTAGTTGGAATCTGAGGAGATTGCCCGATTGGAGTTGATAGGGAGTAATCGTACAGGGTGGGCGTGAGGGCAGCGTGGTATCGGCACAGGAGGTCGGAACGGTCGAGGCATTATCAGAAGTCCGCTGGCTCCAGGCATACGCGACGGTGAGTTCGACCGCCTGATTGAAACGATACTCCAGACCGAACTCATACTCCCGGACAGAATTCCGCGGAGCGTTTGCTTCCGCTTTTCTACCGCCAAAATATTCCTGATAGCGAAAGTACGGAATAATGGTCTGACAGAAGCTGTCGCACTGGTAATTGTAGAAGAGCTGGATATACCCGCCGCGGAGGCTGCCGTTCGTCACCTCGGTTCTGGCTTGATTCAGCTCAGGACCACGACCGACCGTGTATTCACCCTGAAGCCCGAACGGCTGGGGATAGACCACAAAATGCCAGGACACACGCTCATCGAGATAGTTCCCTCCATTGTGCAGCAGCGGGGCGATTGGAGCGCCGAGGCTAGGCGCGGGGTTGACCGGAACCACCGGCGCAGCAACAACATTGGTCTGCCCCGTATAGGCGTCCATGCCGATCTGGACAATCTGGCCGTTCGGGAACTCATACGGATACGTGGCATGAAAGACGACGTGCTTGTTCTTGTTCCGGTCGCGAACGTTGATCCCCTGGCCGTTATACACCCCGATCCCCAGCATGCCGTAATCGCCGGATCCCTTGAGCCCGCTGTCAGTAAGCCTCTTGAGTCGCTCCCGCACAGCAGTGGGGGTGTAATACAGAAACAGGCCTAAGTCCCGCTCGCTCGGCGCGGCGCTGTTCAGTGCGTCATTACGATCGAGAGCCAGCCGGTTCTGGCTGGACTGCATGTTCTCGAATCCGTACGGAATTTTTGAAAGTCCCGCCCGGATACGCCACTCTTTGTTCGCGGTGAGAAACAGGTCAGCATAGAGATCCCGCAGCGAGGCAACCTGCTCGGTCCCCCCGACAAAGCTTTCAAACGCAGGCTGAAAATATAAGAACACACGGTCATGCGGCTGCCCGCTGATCACGAGCCGGGCACGGCGGAGAAAGAACTCATTATTGCCCCCAATCGAGCGATCGGCCTGGCTCGTTCGCAGCAGATCGTTGTCGATCGCATGGTTATAGCGAAGCTGGGTATATCCTCTGATACTGATCTTCTCGTACCAGCGCTCGCGAAGCGGGATATCGCCGGAGCCTCGTCTTTCTTCCTGTTCCTTCGCCTGCCGCTTTTCCTCCTCCGCCTTCAGCTGTACCCATTGATCCACCGTGATCTGCTTGTTTTCCAACAAGAGATCTTCAAGCTTCCCTGCCCACGCTTGGCCAGCCCAAGCGGACAGAAGGCTGCCAAGGATGACACCGATACCTAGTAAGCTGCTCCCGACACGACCCGCCCCCTGACGCATGTACCCTCCCTGCCGGACTGAACGGCACACCTACGGACTTGGGGAGGATAGAGGGGAGTGATTACAGGCAGGTTACGATGCCATCCAGGATGGGTTAACTCATCATATGGAATCATGTTGCGCGTGAAGCGTATCTCGTATCTCGCAAACACAAATTCCCGATACAGAAACGCTCATTCTGTCCTGCGCTTCACGAGATACGAGCGACGAAGAACGCAGCCGTGGATCAGCGAATGCAGCAGAAGCGCTCATGAATGATGCGGGCTAGGACCACCGCTCTTTGAGCGATCTAATCCACGACACCGGCGGGAGCAGAGCGACTCGCCGGAAGAAGACTAAGCCGGTCCGGTCCATTGCTGCGACTCGATCAGAAATGTCCCGATAGAGGGGATCGACGTCATGAATCATCCGGTACTGAGCCCGCGCTTGATCGGTTTCCCCCAGACTGTCGAGAGTCTGAGCGAAGAGGTACCGGACATTGAGCAGATCCGGTGCGGTGGCACCATTGGCCGACAGCGCATCGCGAAATGAGTCCGCCGCATCGTTCAGCCGCCCGATCGCCTTCAAGCACAACCCCCGCTGGGCCAATGCCTTGAACCGATACCGGGGATCCTGACCGGCCGCCTCGAACCGCTTCATCGCTTCGTCAAACTGCCCTCCTTTCTTCAAGTCGAGTCCCTGTCGATACGGCCCCCCGCCGGCCGTTTCCTTGGACAACGGCTCCATGGCAGCGGGGGTCGAGACCTCCGGAGCCTTCCGCACGGTAACAGGCGACGATCGAGCGGGCTGTGATTCATCCGCAAGCCGCTTCGGATCGAGCTGGATGGTCTTGGGATCGACGACATGCGGAAGGATGCCGCCGGCTGCACGGTCTAATGCGACTTGAAGCATCATGGTCGCGGTAATCCGTTCCGCCCCTTCCCCGAAACCGTACGCCAGGGACAGGTCACACAATTGGTTGATCAGACGCGGGATCCCTCCGCTGAACCGGTGGGCGATCGAACAGGCATAATCCGTAAACAGCTGCGGATTGCCGCCCGCGACCGAAATCCGGTGACCAATGTAGGCCTGGGTGTCGTCCTCAGTGAGCGGCTCAAGAGCATAATCCCCCGTGATGCGTTGAGCGAATTGCCGCATATCGCTGCGGGTCAGCATGGCGCGAAGACTCGGTTGTCCGGCCAGAATGATCTGCAGCCCGGCCTGGCGGCCGTCGTTCAGATTGGAGAGCAGCCGGAGGTCCTCCAACATCTGAAGGCTGAGATTTTGGGCCTCATCGACGACCAGCAACACCTGTCGCCCTTCCGCAAAGGTCCGCCCGAGAAACGAGGTCAGCATTCGGAAATAGGTCACCGTATCGCGCCCGGCGATGTCGAGCCCGAACGCATCGGCGACCCAAGGCAGAAGACTCCCGTCACTCGGATGGGTCGTTCCGATGACGCCCACGACAAAACGCTCCCGGTGCTCGTCGAGGATCTTGTTCAAGAGCGTCGTCTTGCCCATGCCCGGCTCTCCCGTAAGCACCGTAAAGACCGCCCGGTTCAGAATCCCGTATTCAAGAATGTTCAGTCCGGACCGATGCCGCCCGCTCAAATACAGATATTCCGGATCAGGCATCAGCGAAAACGGCTTCGCTCGGAGACGATAAAAGGATTCGTACATGAGCAACCTACCTTGTCTGTTTCTGAGCCGTCGAGGCGAGGCGCTTGGCTTTCGACAAGCTGAGTTGATCGTACCCGACCTTGTTCAGCACCGTTCCCAGTATGGGCGCGCTCCCTTTCAACGCCTGCAAGGCCTGCTGGAGGTCCGGTTCCAAAGTCTTACCGTCCTCCACGACAAGAAGCAGGGCGTCCAATTGAGGGCTGAATGCCAATACGTCCGCGCGGTCGAGCACCGGTGGAAGATCGAAAATCACGACACGCGACGCATACCGATGCTTCAGTTCTTTCCCGAGCGCCGTCATGCGCGGAGAGGTCAGTAGTTCGGCGGACTGTTCCGTTCCGCGTCCTCCCGGCAGCACAACCAGGCGGCCGAGGCCGGGATACAGCAGCAATTCCTCGATGGGCCGGCCGTCGAGAAGAAAATCCGTCAATCCCGGGCCCTGCTCCAGCCCGAACTCCTCGTGAATCTGCGGCGCCCGGAGATCCGCGTCGACCAGCAGCACCGTTTGAGTCGGCTCGGTCGCGGTGGCGATCGCCAGATTGATCGCCGTGAGCGTCTTGCCGGCGCCATCCCGCGGACTGGTCACGCCCAGCATATTCCAGCCGTTCTCCCGCAACCGGTGAAGGACCTGCGTTCTGAGAATCTTGTAGACGTCCGCGAACGGCGAGTCGTGCCCGGTAAGAAGACGATGACCCCGCAACACGTCCTCCTGGATCGCGATCGACCTGGTTCGCGAATACACAATAGCCTGCGGAGGGGGGGTATGCGGCGCGCTCGATCTGTGGGGCGTCTGCGTCGCCTGCTGCGCCTTGAAACGATCCATCGCGCTCTGTAATTTGTCCACCATTATGGCTGCTCCCGTCTCTCTATCAGGTCAGACCTAGTTTTCGCATGGCGGCATACCAGAGAACGTCGAGCGGATAACCCAACAGATGCACCGAAGCCACCACGAGCACGGCCGCACAGACTCCTGCCATTGCGACGCGGACTCTCCGGCGGGTGAGGCGCCGGAGGTCATCTTGATTGGGCACATAGGGGATGACAGCCAGCGGAGGCAGTCCGACAATTCTGCCGAGCTGCGCGCCTCCTCGAATCGAATGATCGAGCTGTTCGAACAGGGCACCGCTGCCCGCTCCGCCTCCCAGCGCCAGAATCAGCCCGAGAATCAGGATCACGGGGCGATTCGGCTTCTCGGGCTTTTCCGGAAGCTCCGGAGGGTCGATCAGCGAAAACCGTTCGCCCTTCCGCTGAATCTCCAGCTCCTTTGAAACTTCCGCTTCCAACAGCCGCGAGGTGATCTCCATGTGTTTATGGACGGACTCCTCGCGATTCCGGTGGAGGTCCAGGTAATTCGGCTCGAACTCCACCGTCCGCTCGATCCGTCTCGCGTAGTCCTCCACATGCTGCTTGATCCGTTCCCGTGATTTTTTCAACGCCTGGAGAGAGGCCTTCGCGGTTGCGAGCTGCGACTCGATGTTGATATAGGCGGGGTTCTCAGGTTTAACCGCAGAAGCCCGGGTTCCTGCCTTGATCACCAGCTCAAGCTCCTGCTCAAGGGAAGCGATTTTCTGGCGCGAGCGGATGACATCGGGATGCTCGTCGCCATAGCGATCGACCAAGGTCGCAAGGGTCGCTTGCTCGCCGGTCAATTTCTTGTGCAATTCCTCCGGTGAAGCTCGCTGGCCGGTTTCCCGCTCCAACGCCTCGATCTCCCGCTGCATCCTGAGCACATCTGGATGTTCCGCGGACAGATAACCGATCGCACTGGCATATTGCGCCCGCAGCGCTTTCAAGCGTTCGCCCGAATCGAAAATCCGCTCTCCGCTGGCCGCGATAATCGGCGTATGCGGCTTCAACGTCGCGAGCTCCCCTTCAAGGAAGGTCTTCCGCTCCTCCCAACTCCTGATTTCACGGTCAGCATCCGACAGTTCGCGTTCCGCCTGGTTGAGCATCGTCATATTGAGCTGAGTCAGCTCGGGCAGGGCGCCGTCCGCCTTTTGCTTGATCGCGGCGATCTCCTGTTGCACTTCGCTGATACGCCGGGCGAGCTGCTCCGATTCCTTTCTCAAAAACGACGTGGTCTCTTGCGCATGCCGCTCACGCGTCTTGAGGTTTTCACCGAGGAAAAGACTCGTCAGTTCATTCGCGACCTTCTGCGCCGTCTCAGGACTTGCTCCGTCATAAGCAAGGGTGAAGGCAATCGTCGCCTGCGTCGGAGTTTGCGTGCGCTTGTCGATGACCTTGACATTCATGACCTCCAGCTGGATATCTTTCGTAAACTGCTCCAGAATCTCCTCCGCCGGATTGCGCTGCCGCTCCTTGATATACAAACCGTATTGCTCGACGATTCTCCACAGGGTGGCCCGCGTCATCACCTGCTGCTTGATCGTTTCGATCCGTTGGTCCGCATAACTCGATATGGCGGAGCGGACGATGTCCGAGGGGATTTCCTGTTCCTCGATCAAGATCGTCGCGGTCGAGCGGTAGACGGCAGGCAGCAGAAATGCCACGGCCGCCCCGATCATGAAGAGACCGGCGAATGTGAGAAGAATCGGCAGCCGTCGCCGCCTTGCGATGCGTCCGATGTCGCGAAGACTCAGCGAATCCTGTTCCATATCGCCACCACCATCTCCTTATCGTCCCTTACCTACCGCCCGACTGAGAGCTTCGTCGGGGTATATGTGACCATCACTTTCACCGCATGAGACGTACCCATTTGATTGAAATCTTGCACCTCGCGGCGCGCATAGGTATAGCTCCCCTCGGCCGTCCACCATTCGTTCAACCGCCAGGTCACGCCCGGTGTGACCGAGACAAACCGGTTCTCTGGAAATCGTTGGATAGGCGTACTCGAGGAGGCCGCATTGGTGAGATAGCCTCCGGCATTCAGAGAGGCGGTGATATGATCCGTCAATTCATGACTCACGTTGGCCCCCACCCGATCCGTCTGAATCAACAATCCGAATCCGCTCGGAAAAATTTCGCGCGAGACATCGAGACTCACGTGGGTCCTCTCCATTTGCGTGGCGAGACGGGCGTGAAAGAGCCAGACGGTCTTGCTGTCGCGAAAGGCACCGCCGCCCGTATCGATACTATTGAATATGAAACGAGGGCCGCCCCCGGCCGTAAATGTCGTCCGCTCCGAAAAGGCATGTGTTCCGCTGATCTGCATGCCATAGGTGTCAGACACCAAATTGTTGCCCTGAGGTGCGAGGAATTTGCTGTAGCTCCCTGAAAGTTGGATCGAGTCGGATTCACTGAGCCTGTACGACAGCCCCCCATTGCCGCCGTGGACGCGATAACCGACCAGACCAAGGCGCGGACCGGTCTCGTACTCCGCATCCTGGAATTGGTACCCCGACTGAAACGACAGGCGGTCCGTGATGCTGTATGTCCACGAAGGATTCGCAGTCCAGAGGTTCCGTTGCGCAAACGCCAGGACCAGCCCTGTTTGCAACAGTTCTCCCCTGAGCGTATTGTCCCTGGTAAATCCCCCATTAAAACCCAACGTGCTCCGTTCACCCCGATACTGTACTGAGAGGGGAGCATAGACGTTCGTGATAACTGTGTCTCTCCCCCCAAAGTACTGAACAAAGTCCGAGGCGATCCGTCCACCGACCCGCAGAGACTCTGTAGAACCGTTAAATTTCACCCCGGGGGACACCCAATAGCTGTGCGTCCCTTCTTGTGCGCCGGACTGGAGGAGCAAATTGCTGTTGTACTCCCCCTTGACACTGATCGACGGCTCCGCGCTCCATTCAGCCCCCTGCCCCGCAGACTGCGACAGGACGACAGCGCCGATGCCCATAGCCGCAATCAGAAAGATTCGCCGGTGCGTGGAAAGCCTCATAGCCGGAGACGATGGACGGGCGCCCTCGATCAGGGAACCACCACCACATCTCCCCGCTGCAACAGGATGTTCTGCTCAAGCCCCTTTCCGTTGCGGATATCGCCATATCTGAACCGAAATACCTGTTGTCCTCCCTGATCCCGCCTCATCACCTTGATATCGTTTTCGGATGCGAACGGGGTCAGTCCGCCGGCCAGACTCAATGCCTGTAATACATCGGTATAATGGCCGACCAGAAACTCTCCGGGTTTATGGACACGCCCGGTGACATAAATCTTGTAACTATGCAGCTTGAGGGCCAAGACCGACACGTGCGGATTCGGAACGAATTTGCCGAGTCGCTTGACCAGCTCAAGCCGCACCTCCTCGACCGTTCTGCCGGCCGCGGGCACGTCCCCGACCAGCGGAAACGAAATCATGCCGTCCGGGCGCACGACCACTTCTTGCGTCAGCTGCTCATCCCTCCACACAGCAATTTTCACCACGTCCTCGGGACCCAGCAGGTACGCGGCCTCCGGAAACGGCTTCGATTTGACCTCATCCGTTCCGGATGGAGTGAGCCATCCGCACCCCTCCGGGATGGAGCAGAGCAACAGTGCCATCCCCAGTAATCGCGCAACGAGCATTCTCCGGTTCATATCTACCCTTCCAATTGCGCCAGAACCGACTTGGCTTCATCCTGGCCGGGAAACGGCGTCGCGAAACCAGCGGCCTTCTCGAGATGGGCCTTCGCCTCGACCTTCTGGCCTGCCTTGAAGTAGGCCACTCCCAGATGATAGTTCACCACCGGATGGTCCGGCGCCTTAGCCAAAGCCTGCTGGATAAAGTGGACGGCCTGGCCCGAGTTCCCCAGCTTGTGATGAACCCATCCGAGTGTATCGAGGAAAAAGGCGTTGGGCGCGGTCTTGTCGAAGTCCTTCGCAAGCGCCAACGCCCGCTCAAGGCTCTTCTGATCGCCCTTCTGATCGGTCAGCATCGACGCCAGATTGTTCGCGGCGACCAGGGAGCGGGGATTGAGACGCAACAGCGCCTCGTATTCCTCGACCGCCCGGTCGATCTCTCCCGCTTCACTCAAAGTCTTGGCCAGCAACAGATGCATTTCCTCGCTCTTGGGGATCGCCTTCAAGCCGCTTTCCAGAGTTTCACGAGCCTCATCCGGCTTCTTCTGCGTCAGCTTGAGCGTGGCCAAATGCAGCCACGGCTGAACCCAGTCCGGTTTTCGTTGAATCGCTTCGCGAAACCGGCTCTCCGCTGCGGGCTGATCGCCGCCGATCAAGGCGATCTCCCCCAGTAGGCCGGCGGCATAGGGGTGATTGGGAGTGCGGGCGAGCGTCTGTTCAAGCCGCTGTTTTGCCTGAGACGACTTGCTCCGTCGCAGATCAAGCTGCACCAGAGCGATCAGGGGCTCGGGAGCCTCCGGATGGCGCGCAAGCGCGCGCTCGAACGAGGCCTCCGCCTGCTCCAATTCCCCGCGCGCCTGGCGGAGACGGCCTTCGACCAGATCGGCTGCCGAGCTGTCGGCGCCGGCCGCGCGGGCTCGGGACATCGTGTGCTCGGTCCCCGCCCAGTCGCGTTCAGCCGCCTGGAGCTTCAAGAGCACGCTCATGGTTTGCAGATTGTTCGGGTCCTGCTTCAACAGGCCATCCACCCGCGCGCGGGCTTCCTTGAGTTTTCCGGAGGAGGTGTCGAGAGCCACCAGCGCCATCTGCGCATCGGTCAATCGCGGATTGAGCGTCAGTGCCTGCTCCAGGCTTTCCCGTGCCAGCCCCGTCTCGGACGTCATCAGATAGGCTCGCCCAAGCAGCGCATGGACATCCGCCAACTCCGGCTGATCTTTGAGGACCGTGCGCAAGTCCTGAATCGCATCCTTCCCGTTGCCGCGTTGCAGGGCGATCTTGCCTCGAAGCAGCAGGGCATCGGAGGCGCGGGGATTCTCCTTGAGCACCTCCGCCAGCTGCTTCTCCGCCTCTTCCTGCTTGTCGGCCATCCAATCGAGCGCCGCTAGTTTCACCATCGCTTCGAGCGCGGCCGGTTTGCCGCGAAACTCATCCCGCGCCTCTTCATACACCGTACGCGCCTTCTCCGGCTGCTTGTTCAATTGATAAAGCTCCCCCAGAGCGAAGCGGATTGCCGAGGATTTTGGAAGCGACTTCCGAGCCTCAACTAACGCGGCTTCACCCTCAGGCATTCCCTTCCGCGCGTACTGAAACTTGGCCAAAGCCAGGTAGCGCTGCTCGTTCTCAGAATCCAGCCCGATCACTTCACGCAGTATCGCTTCCGCTTTGTCGTACTGGCGTCGCTCGTCGTAGAAGCCGGCCAGCCGGATGCGGCGATCCAGGTTCTTCGGCTCCGCATCAATGATCTGTTTCAATACCGCTTCGGCGCGGTCGTGCTTCTGCAGACGGATCAATGCGGAAGCAAAGGAATCCATGAGTTGCAGATTGCCGGGATTCGCCTCGACGGCCCTCTGCATCACAGGCTCAACCTCGACGAGCCGGTTTTGCGCAAGATACAGCGTAGCCAGCAGCGTGGCGGCATCCGGGTTGGTCGGATTCCGGCTCTCCAACGCCTCCGCCGCAAGCAGGGCTCCTGCGACGTCGCCCTTGACCGCCTGTACAGCGATGGTCAGCGTCTGAGCCTCCACGTTGCCCGGCGTTTTCGCCAACACTTTCTCCGTCATCTCCAGAACCTTGTCGGTGGCGCGGGCTTCCAGATAAAACTTCGCCAGTTTCAGCAACGCGCGTTCATGGTCCGGAACCAATTCGACCACCCGCTGGTAATTGCCGAAGGCATTCTTCCAGTTCTTTTCCTTTTCCTCGACTTCGGCGAACAGATAATAGGCCTCCGCGTCTTTGGGATCGATCTTGAGGACATTGCGAAGCGAGACACGGGCCTTGGGAAAATTGCCTTCCTCAATGTAACCCTGCGCTTTGGCCAGGTAACTGGCCTTCCGCTCTTCGGGACCGCCGCAGCCGACGGCAACGAGCAAGAGACCGACTGCCAGAATGGTTGATGAGATATGAACACGCATGACTCTTCTCCTTGGCCCGATATCACCACCAGGCCCGCAAACCGAGCATGAACAGCACCCACAACGACACCAGGCCGAATTGCATAAGCCGATCGGCGAAGCTATGGAGCATCAATTCAAATGCGAGAAACAGAACGATCAGCTTCGCCGTCAGGAGGCTGAGATTGATCTCGCCGACGCGCATCTCCGGCAGGAACGGAATCGCGAACGCCAGAAACACCATCAGATAGTCCAGCGGCGTGATCTGAAAGCGGTGCTGGACGCCGAATCGGATGGCCAGCATGATGAGCGCGGTCAAGACGAGAAAGAACAGATTGAGCGGAGCGTGAAACGCCGCGGCGATGCCGGAACCGGGCTGTTCGATCAGATAGAGCACGAAGGTGCCGCCGACATAGAGCGCGGCGCGTATCAACATCGGTCTGGCGGAAGGCATGAGCGCCCCGCCCGCTGTAACCAGCACGAACAGTCCGGCCGCAAGATATCCGAGATCCGCCGGAACGTTCGACGGAAGCAGCACCGCGGAGGCGAGGAACAGCGACACGGACAGCCCGATCAACTGCACCGGCAACGTCGAGTGCCACCCGCTATCCTCAGGACGCAGTTCCTCTGAGGTCTCAGCCGACTCGGCCCGTTTCGCCAAAACCGGCGCGCGCTCGTTCCCTCTGACGAACAGCCACAGAATCGCCCCGGCAAACATTCCGTAGATTCCGAGGACAACGGCGTCCGACTGCCACCGCATCAGGTAGGCCAGCGCGACCAGCGAGGCCTGAATTCCATAAATCGCAAGGACCGCTTCACGGTGCGAGAACCCGATGCCCAGAAGTTTGTGATGCACGTGATTCTTGTCCGCGGTGAATGGCGACCGCCCCTCAGCCAAACGCTGGATCATCACCCCCGCCGTATCCAGAATCGGAAGTCCCCAGATCAGGCTCACCAATGCGGGGCTGTACGGCCCCCGCGTGGGGTCCGTGAGTACGATGGCACAGACGCCGAGATAGAAGCCCAGAAACTGGCTGCCGGCGTCCCCCATGAAGATCCGCGCGGGATAGGTATTGAACCGCAGAAATCCCAACAACCCGCCGAGGACCGGAACCATCATGCTCAGCACCACCCAATCGCCTGCCTCATAGGCGAGATAGGCCATGCCGACCAGACTCAACAGCGACAGACCGCCCGCCAGTCCGTCCAGGCCGTCGGCGAGATTGAGCGCATTCATGACGGCGACCAGGAGAAAGAGGGTCAACGGCACGGCCGCCCACAGCGGGAGAACCGAGTCTCCGAGAAAAGGGATCGTGGTCAGATGGACGCCGCCGAATCCCACCACCACAAGCGCAGCGAGCAGCTGGCCGAGGAACTTGGGCTTGTATCCGAGCCCGACGCGATCGTCCCAGGCGCCGAAGAGCAGAATGACGGCGCCGCCGAGAAGACTCGATATGACGATCTGGTCCTTCGGAGCCCAGAGCAGCATGGCGGCGAAAGTACCGGCGGCGAAGGCCAGCCCCCCGACCTTGGCGATCGGGGCCAGGTGAATTTTCCGACCGCCTGGAATGTCGATGAACTGCAAGCGCCCCGCCGTTGCCATCAAGGCGGGAATCAGCGCCATGCAAATGGCGAGAGACCCGATGAAGCTGAAAAATAAAGCGGTAGACATCGCGCGCGACTTCCTCGCTCAGTCCGGTACAAAACGGGGCAGCTCGGTCGAAACCAGCTCGGCAAATTCCAGAAGACGACGCTCGGCGGCAGCTTCGCCGTCGTGCGGCAGAATGGGTGTGACCAAACGAATCAAGGCACCGTCGCTTCGGTGTTTAGTGATGGCGTCCCAAAACAGATAGAACTTCACTAGACCTTCTTGCGCCAACAGACGGTCGCGCTGCTTGAACCAATACAACACGAGTTGCTTTTCATCATCTTTCTGAATTACGACCCTATTGACGGAAAACGCCGAGCCGGCGGCCCGGTTGGTATCGATCACCCGAAGCGAAGTGATCGCCCAGCCTCCACCCGGCATACAAGCGGCGGGCGAATGCGGGGTTCGACCTTTTTGTTGTGTGCTGTAGTAGCCGATGTACAGATTCACGCCCTGCTGATCCTTGAGATAGTTCGCCAGCAAATAGTCATCGAGCTTCAACACGTCCAGATATTGTTTCTCCATCGCCATCGTGGCGCCCTGCCACGGCCCGATCTGCATATGAAAGTCCAGAAGGGGCGCACGGGGTGGAATGATCTCTTCGCTCCTGAGAAAGCCCGACGAGACAACCGTCAGGAGACCGATCAATCCGAATGAGCACCAGACTGGGGACGAGAACCAGAACGGCCGCAACTCTGGTTCTGTCTCAACGGTACGCGGTCCCGCTGATGAGGTACGTTCATCGACCTTGAGCAGTTCGCCCCACTTTCTCTTAGAGGAGCCCGAAGCAATCCGGCTCAGCAGCCACATTTCACCAAGCACGAGCCCAAGGCTGGCCACGAAGAAAATCCATCCCTCGAAGAAGTGGCCGAATCCCTCCGCAGCAGCGGGGCCGAGGTTGTCTACCAACACTCCGATGGTGCCGATCCTGAATCCGTTCAATACAATCGCAATCGGCACGCTGGAGAGAAACACGAAGGCGCGCTTCCAGAATCGCTCCTGATAGAGATAGGCGCACAAAAGACTCAAGGACACCAACGGGAACAGGTAGCGAAGGCCGCTGCAGGCTTCGACTACTTGAAGTTGGATGGGCCCCAGGTCAATGACGTTGCCTTCTCGATAGGCCATGACGCCGACCAACTGAAGACAGCCGACTCCGAGGGACGAAGACAGAAGTTGTAACTGGCCGGAGAGTGTCTGATGCAACAGACCTGGTAAGGGAATGGCTGTCAGCAGATACAGCAGGGGAAAAGCGATGGTGCGCGAACCATGAACGCCGACCACACAGACCGTCAAACCAACCAGAATCATCCAGAACGAGATATGGAGCAGAAAGTGCAGAGTCCCCGCCTCACCCACCACGTAGAGCAAACCCGCCACGACCACGATTCCGACTCCCCACCAGGACCCCTTGCCGATCTCCGGAAGAAGCAGTTTGCGGGTATTCCAGATGAGGAAAAGACTGATCGCTGGGATAAAGAATCCGTGCCCGTAGTTCTCGTCATAGAGCCAATTATCCAGCAAGAACGAGAGGGTATCCGAGTAGGCAAATACAGCCAAGCCGATCGCGAGCGCCAATCCGATCCAACCTGCATGTTGGAAGGGGGTCCGCATGCCGTCCTGAGGCATTGCATCGGACCTCGGATGAACCGCTCTCTCGATCGTGCCAGGCTGATCTCGCATGTTTACCCGCTGAGAAAACTCCGGCGTGAGGCATCGCCCCAAATGCCAAGGCGAACTGCCCCTACACCCAATGCCTTATCACCGGAAGAGTTGTAGTATATCGAGAGGGAAAACTCGATGGACCACACCATTATCAAGCTTGCGTTAACGAATTGTTAAAATGGAGGCGTCTAGTCCGCCCAGGGGCAAACTATTACAGGACTTGTGTCTTTAGCGGCTGAATGCCTGACCGTGGATCGCTCAGGAAGCTCATACTGCGCTAACGCGCTTTCAGGTCTTGGGGAGTCGGCCGCGGTGATGCATCATGCTGTGTCAGAAATTCTCTTGTCACTTGCCACCAGGCAGCTTCCTCGTCCCATGCTGCAGGTTTATCGTTACGCCCCCAGCCTCCCCAAATCACTGCGCCATCAGCATACCGGCGGGCAGTTTCCAGTTCGAGCTTCCAGTAATCCGCCGGCAGGAAGGTCGTCCCGAGCAGCCGGTTTGAGTCATGGTATTGCGGCCAGAGAAACACATACACCGGTTTCCCGCCGGCGAGACGCCTCGCTTCGGTTATCTGGGCCACTGCAACTTTTACCCAACCTTGCCGATCGGTATAGAAAGTATAAAGGGAGGGAAACAACGCATCAACCAAGCCAACAAGCGGACGAGCTAGATCGTTGTCGCCGACCCAGGATCCGTATTCCGCCGTGGTGGGTTCCCGAATAGCCCGCCAATAATCGATGATTGGAACAATGCCGTACAGGCCGACCGAAATCTCCGGGACAGCTTCATGGAACCAACCGAGCAAAGCGGCGAATTGTTGTATGCTCGTTTGCGCTGCAGCGACCGATACCTTGTGCCTTGTCGGCGATGTGGGCCACTTTTCGATGTCGATCACTATCGGGACTCCGCGATCTCTGGCTCCCGACACGATCGCCTGTACGCGATCTTTCGCCGGCAGGCCTGCGCGGTTTTCCCCCTGGTCCCAAAGTTCCCCCTCATAGAGAATCCTAATCGGCTTGAATCCGAGCTCCGAATAATCAGGCTTGTCCTTGTAGAGAGTCCCGTCGAACAAGACAAATTGCCTGGCTGCGGGATGGCCGCTTGGGATGGACTCGACCGGATGACTCTTCTCGAAATAACCCAAAAGAAAAAAAGTCGCGGCAAGCATGACTGACAGACTAATCGTCCACAGCCGTTTCATAGGGTCGCCACTCGTGACGGGATCGCCACCCTACCCGTCACGGCCTCACATCGCCGCCGCTGAGAAGCGCGCGCCACTGCGAGCACGCCTGCAGCATATCGAACCTCTGTTCAAAGGCCCGCCTGGCTCGTTCCCCTGCCACGCGAACCTGATCAGTATCCGCCGCCAACTCCGCAATTCGGGAGGCTACCTGGGAGGATTGGCCGACGCCAAACGACCAGCCGCACTGTTCCGTCTCGATGATGCGGGGAATCTCTCCTTCAGAGTCGCCGATAAAAATGGCCGGGCGACCGGCCGCAGCAATGCCATAGAATTTGCTTGGGACAATCAGCCCTTCCAGGGAGGGAATCAACGACACCACATGGACATGGGGAACACCGAGACTCAGTTTCAAAAGCTCTCTGGGCTGATATGGCTTCAACACAATGTTCTTGAGGCCCCGTTGTTCCGCAAAACGTACGATCGACGCTCGTTGAGCGCCGTCTCCGATCAACAAGAACACGATGTCCGGATTCGCACTCAGCCGTTCTGCCGCTTCCAACAACGTGGTGAACTCGTGCGCGCGCCCCATATTCCCCGAATAGCCTACGACAAATTTGCCTTTGAGGTCCCACTGTTCGACCAGCCTGTTTAGCGATCGATCGGATGGACGGATCTCCTCTCCGTCGGACCAATTGTGAATCACACGGACCCGATCTTTCGATATCCCCTCTTGAAAAATCCGTTCGGCCATCCCGGTTCCGATTACCACGTTGCACCAGGCCACGCGCAAAGAGATGTTACGGAAGCGACGCAGGATTGTCCCAAATGTTCGATTCTTCACGACACCTAGGGCTTCCGCCACCTCGGGAAAGAGATCTTGAATCCAGTTGATCAGCACCGCGCCACGCCATCGCGCAACAACCGCCGCAACGACCGAAATCATCGGAGGATCGGTCTTGGCCACGATGATATCACCGGATCGGACCACTCGGAACATCTCCCAAGCTGCACCGATATAAAAGGTCGCGTAATCCAACAAGCGGCCGAACAAGCGCGCACGCCCGAAGCGCGACGTCGCAATTCGTCTCACCTTGACGCCCTGCACGACTTCAAACTGAGGGAATGTGCGAGTGGGGTCGTCATACGCCTGGGCGCTTGCGATTACGTGGACCTCAATCTCCCGTGTCGCGAGAGAGAGTGCCAGATCGGTAAGCATCTGGCTCGTAGCCGAGAGGTCAGGATAGAAGAAACGATTGATGAAAATAATCCTCGGCATGACACAAGCTCAAATGGGAAGGCCATTTTTACGTCTTTGGAGTTCCTGCATTTTGATGACAATCATGTATTCGTAGATCGACTGGAGCACACAATAGGTCAGCCCTGCTCGACCATCAAGAAATCCTCGGTTGACGACATACAAATAGATAAACTTCAACAGCGGCCGAAGAGGCATTCGGAACGACAGGGCTTTGAGAGCTTTGCGCCGGACGACCGGGTCTCGACTGAGCACGGAATCTGCATCAGGGGATCCGGCAGCGCGTTCGTTCATCCCTTGCATCGCCTCCATAAGCGAGTACTTGTTGTGTTTTTCGAGCCACTCCGTGAGGCCCTTACTGAAATTATAGTGAAGCAGTTGCCCCTGGAGATAACCGTGCGGACCGTCGATGACCGGGGTCGGATTTACCAACCGTTCGAAGCGAACGAAGCCGGGCTTGAAGAACCGCATTATATTGCCGGGCGGCATCGCATGTTTGATCCACTTCCCCATAAACATATTGCGACGCCCAACGTAAAAGGCAGCTTCCGATCGTCTCGGATCCTCCGCGATCGCTTGAATTTCTGCCGCAAGTTCGTCCGTCATCCGCTCGTCGGCGTCGATGTAAAACACCCACGGATGTTTGAACGTAATCTGCTCTAATGCCCAGTTTTGATGTGCCGCCCAGTTGTCGAATTTCCGCTGGACGACCCTGGCCCCGGACTCCTGCGCGAGGATGACCGTTCGGTCCGCGCTATAGGAATCCAACACGACTACATCGCTGAAGCGGCTCACACTGGCGAGGCAGGCAGAAATATTGACCTCTTCATTCAATGTCAATATGAGAATGGATGCGCTCATTGTTTATGGCTTCCTGGCAACCGCGATCATGGACTTTGCCAAAGCGGGAACACGTCCTACGCGACGAAAGGTGATCGCCTGAAATCCGGCTTCTTGCAGAAGTTGCGTCAGCGTATCGATCGACCAGAACTTGATGTGTCCATGGTCCCACAGCGCGGTGAAGTGGTCGTCCAGACGGCCGCTCAACGCCAGAGCCAAATTCTTCCAATAGCCATGATACGGTGTCGAGATGATCGCAGCGCCCGATGGTTCGACCAGATCGAACAGCGTACGCACAAATATCCGCGGAGCATATAAATGTTCCACGACTTCCAAACTCACCACGACTGGAAATCGGCCGTATGTCGCGGCGAGGCGGTCGTATGCCGACCCCAGTTTAAGATTCAGATGTGGATAGCGCTGATTGGCCTGCTCGATACCCTGAGCAGATGCATCAATGCCGGTTATTTCAAAACCCTGTCGTGTCAAGACATCGGCCACGGAGCCGTTGCCGCAGCCCAATTCAAACAAACGTTTTTGACCGGGGAGAAGGCTCAGGGAAGCCAGTTCTTTTAACAGCACCGGCATGAGATAGCCATGCGACGCGTTCGGCTCGGGATCTGTGTACGTATAGCCCGAGATATCGACAGCTGTTTGCATCACATGCTTTCCCCTTGAGCCGAAATCTTCTTAATGATGCGGGCAGGGTTTCCACCCACTACGGTCCAGGGCTCCACGTTTCGATAGACGCTTGCACGCGCACCGACCACAGCCCCTTTTCCGATTGTGACTCCCGGCCCTATGAAGACATCCGCTGCTACCCATGCCCGTTCTCCCACGACAATCGGTGCGGTGACGAGCGGCATCGTGGGATCCCGATAATCGTGCGTGGCGGCGCAAAGAAAACTATACTGGCTGACTGTCGCCCAAGCCCCGATTGCCACCCGATCAACGCAGTAACAATCCACATCCGGCCCGAGACAACTGTGGGGACCCATCTCCAAATTCCACGGCGCCCAAACTCTGACCGACGGGTACGGATGGGCGCCGGCTCCAATTTGCGCGCCAAATACTCGCAATAAGAACCTTCTCCAGCCATGAAAGCTTCTCGGACTGGGGCGAAAAGCCAGCAGCCACACGATTTGCCACAAAACGCGCATGACCCGATTGGATCGGGGATGAGGATTTGTATGGTCTGGAAATTGTTTCGTATCAGATCGAGCGGAGACTGCGGCCTCCGACGACGGTCGCTGTTGCATCTGTAGGCCACTACTATTACTTACGAGCATTCTGTTCATTTCAGCACAAGACATTCCGGCTGGGCTCCGCCACCAACCATCCACGAATAAACGGAAGAGACTTGAAACGCAACCGTCGGCCAAGCGAAACATGCTTCGACCAGGCGTCGACCGCGGTTCCCCATGGAGTCGAGCTCAGCGTGCGTCATCTCCAGAAGCCTGTTTAGTCCGGATATGATCCCGTGCACATCAGGGCTTATCGCAATCGCGGCCTCCGCATCGAGCGCTTCCGGGAAATTGCATTGCGGTGTCATGACCAACGGCAGTCCATAGGCAGACGCTTCGAGGAGACTCATAGGCAGGCCTTCGCTTAAGGAAGGAAGAATGAACGCATTCGCGTTCCGCAGTAGCTCGTCTTTGTCTGGACCGAACTTTGGCCCCACAAAGCGGACGGTCGAATCACACTCGAGATATCGGGTCAGAGCCTGAAGTTCCTCCTTATGGCCGGCTTGATCCCAACCAGCTATCACCAATCTCCAATTGAATTGGCGCTTCCCACGCGCTCGCCGGACATCTCGCCAGGCGTGAAGCAGATTCACAAGGCCTTTCTTAGGATGGAGCCGTCCCAAGAAGAGGAGGATTTGCTCAGCCCCGCTGGCTGTGTTGGCTTGCGCAGGTTTATCCGGCACGTCGATCCCCAAGGGAATCACGCAAACCGGATTTCTCAGGCCGTATGAACGAATGGCCTGAAGTTCCGGCCGGGATACCGCGTGTATGCAGGCGGCACCTTTAAGATGCGCTTTTTCATAGAACGCTGCTGCGATCAACTTTTTCCAATATGAATTATGAAGCGCCCACGGATCCAACATGCCGTGTGTCGTGATGATGTAGGGCTTCGCTTCGATCTTCGCCCATCGCCGCCCCGCGATCGAACTGTACATCCACAATCCATGCAGGTGAAGCACATCGAGCCTGGCCGCGTTCAGCGCTGAACCCAGCGCCGGCGCATATCCGAAGCTTTGAACCCCCTTCACCGGGAAAAGATGTGTGTGAATCGGCCTCCATGAGTCCAGGTACTCACATCCTTGTCCATCGTCGGTTCCGAATACTTCCACATGCGGCACATAGCGACTGTGCAATTCCCGTGTCAACCGACAGACCGCTTCATAGACTCCTCCACCCCGAGGGGAAGTGGCGTTTGTAAGAACTCCGACTTTCATCTCTACCGTCTCATACTATTTCTGCCGACATGGGCGTTCCGCCGGCAAGCCAATCTTTTGAAACAAATGTGGCATTCCAGGACTCAAGCTTGGTCATCCGATACCCGCACTGCTTGAGCCTGCTCACCGTGTCCAAAATCGAGCTCATGTGGTCTTGATCCGGCGACACCACCCCTTCATCAAACTCCACGCAGAGAACAGTCGGCCTGATTCCCTCGTCGAGTAACGATTGAATCACTTTATGTTCGGCCCCTTCGATATCCAGCTTCAACAAAGTAAGATCCTTGTGCCCCAGGGATTCCATGATCGTCCCGACCGTCCGACACTCCGCTTCAAAATAGTGATCCGTTCGCTGAAGGTTGAGGATGGAATGAGAGACGTGAGTCGGATCGACAGGCGAATAGAACTTCATGGTCTGATTCTCGCTCCACACGCCATAGGGAAGAAAATGCAAGCGGGCCAATCCTTCGCTATCCACCTCGTACTCGAGCGCATCGCTTCCATTGATTCGACTCGGCAAGTTCTTCGCCGTATTTTCATAAAGCTCTGCAATGTGTTGTGTCGCACGAGGGGTTGGGTCAAAGGTATATACTTCGCAGCGGAATCGACGAATCAACTCTAGTTCAAAGCTGATATCCTCCCCGGCTCCTACGCAATAACAGAGAGCGGTCTCCGCCAGGACTCCTCCCGGCACAAACCAGCCGCCATAGGCAGTCCCATATCGTTGATGAACCAACTCGCTACCGTCTACATGGCGCGCCAATTTCAGGCGAGCCTTCCGTGACTCAAACCTTCGAATGAGGGTCTTGGCAATGCTGGACAACATGTCGATCTATGAACCCACCTTCGGACAAGACCGCGCGACCCTTGGATTCTGATCCCGATGCGTAGCTCTTGCACGAACGCTTTCCACTGCCTCCATCATGGCTTCGGCGTGACGCCGAGGATTGTACCGGTTCTCAATCACCTCCCGACAAGCCATAGCCATTTTTGCTTTCTTTGGGTGGGGGAACAACGCCTCTTCGATCTTCACTGCAAGGTGCTCCATATCACCATGCCGATAGTAAAAACCAGTGATACCTTCCGTTACGGCTTCCCACTCAGGGAAATGCTCCTCAACCCGGTCATGCAACAGGACCGGAGTACCGTAGGCAAAGGCGTGCATGATGGAAAGCCCGGCTCCAGCCGGGATCACCGCAAGGTCGGACGCCATCAGAGCGGTGGCCAGCGCGCCCTCTTCGTAGACCGCGCCGGCAAAGTGGACCAACTCGGTGATGCCCAGTTGTTCGGCCCGCACAGCGAGGGGGTTCCGATCGTGGCCGTCTCCGACGAGAACGAGGTGAACACGCAATCCGCGACCGCACAGGTGGGCGATCGCCTCCAATAGGAGGGGGAGTCGTTTGACCGGCTGCAACCGCCCCGTAAAGATGACGAGGCGATCCTCCAGGCCGAGACCGAGCGATTTCCGGTATGCCGCTACCTCTCGTTCAGCGATCGTCGATGCGACAGCTTTCTGAACCTCGAAGTCCAAGGAGTTATACAGAACGTACAGCCTGTCGGGATCGAATCCCTTCTCAGACAATAGCCGTTTCGCGTGGTCTCCATACAGCAACAGACCGCTGGCAAGACGGTACATCAGCCGCCGTACCTGCCATTTGATCCCTGATTCCTCTCCCTGAAGTCCATGCGTCCACAATAACACCGGGATGCTCAATATCCGCCCAAGCGCCAGCAAGACCCAGGTCGTGACGACATAAGGACTGCCTTGCGCGATCACCACATCAGGGCGGTGACGCAACATAGACGGGATCAGCGCCGGCTGCCAGGAGAGGCGCAGTGCCCCCGGCAACTCAAACGAATAGGCCGTTGCCAAGCGATGACGGATGGCTGCCTCTTCCATCCGGACTACTTCCAAGAACGGCGCATCGGGCCGAACGTCGGAGACGATCGTGAATTTGATGTGCTGGTTCGCCGAGAGCAGCTCGAATAATCGTTTCCGATAGTGGGGGACACACAATTGATGCAGCAGCACCTCGGGAGGACGACTCAGGCCGTCCGCTATGGGAACAGACACATCCGCCGGGTTGCTCATCAACATCTCATCTTGCGCGTGACGGACCACACCGCTTTCGGCCTGGTGCCCGCCTCACCGTAGATACACAAGATCGAATCTCCGCGGAGAAGCTGGAGTAGGCTGAACCGGACCTTGGACCTGCCCTTCAGGCTGCCTCATATCACCTAAAGGCACCGCAGCGGGCACAAGAATGCTCAAGAGGAACAAGAGCGACGTCGGATTCCCGACATTGATGAAATACCGCTCGAACATGGCCAAGGCCAGGAATCCGCAACTCAGTCCCAACAGAACGCTCGATGTATACCCGTGCACGCTGTCTTTAGCCAGTTGCCATCGGACGCGAACGCCGGAGAACGCCAACCACAGCACCGCGACGAATCCAAAGAGGCCGATTTCTACGAGGAGCGCCAGATATCCATTGTGGGCAGACGTATTGATCTTCAACAGCATCTCATGCGCGCGGAACCCCACTCCGAGAAAAGGATGGGAAAGAAACAAGTTCCACACGACAACCCAGGTTTCGAATCGGCCTGACGCGCCCGATTCCACTCCACGGTGGCGGTCGTGAATGGCAAAAAATTTATCCACCGCCTGCAGGAGAGGGTCTCCCCAAACGATCACAGCGATTCCGCCCATTACAAAGAACAGCGCCAGCGCAAGTAAATTCCTGGCGCTCAGTGTGCGAAGTCGGAGCATGGAACATACGATCAGCCCGATGATCGCCGCGACGGCAGCAGCCCGAGACCCTGTCAGAGCGATGACCGTGCCGAGCAGCGCCATCAGCACCATGCGGGCAGGCTTCAAACGGATCGCCATAGCCGTCAGAAACGGAGACATCGCGACCAATGCCACTGTGTTGGGATTCAGGATGGATTTCCCCGATCCCAGTCTCGTACCGGGGACATAGTCGTACAGAGCGAACCCCACGATCAGTCCTGTCATGAGGAACGAGTAGATTTTCAGACCGCGTTCCATCTGAACAACGTCGAGGCTGGTATTGAACTGAAGAACAACCCAACAGGCCAGCATGGTCAGAACTGCATAGCCGGCGGAGTCGAATCCCAACGGACTGACGAAGGCCGACAAGATACAACACAAACCAAAGGCAGCCAGCGCAATGGAGGAAGCTGGGGACAGAGCGCGCGGGATGAATCTTGAACGGCTGAACATGAAATATCCAAGAGGCCACACGATCGCCGCCCCAAGTAACGCCATCCCTATGGAACGGTAGGTCCCGGCGTCGGCGCGTCCGAACAGCGATGCGGCGAAGACCCCGCTCAGCCACAACCCGAGCATCGCTCCGACCCACGTTTTCTGCACAGTCCGTCGCTCATCCTCCAGCGCTCTCACAGTTTCAGAAGCACTCACGTGAATCACCCCCTTCACTGCGAGCACCTTCTCATCAAGAGCCAACCTAACAGAGACGTATGAATCGCTTGCGCCGTGACGGAAGCCACAGCCAGTCCCTGAACGCCATACCGTGGTATCAACAGACCACACCCTAGGGCGACCGCGCCCCACTGAACCATCATTCCCAAGACGGGCGTTCTGTAATCGGATAGTGAGTAGAAACCATTTCGGATCAGTCCATGCAAGCACATGAACGGTAGCGCGAAAATCAGTGTCGACAGAATGTGCCCGGTAATCTCGGCGTCTGCCGCCGAAAACCGGCCACGCATGAACAGAATCTCGACAATGGGCCGAGCAAAGAACGCGATGGCTACCGCAATGAGGCCGCTTGCCGCCAGCTGAATGAACCCGTATTTCTTCAGCATGGCTGCCCCTTCAGCCCGGCTCGATGCAAACAGTCGCGTCATACGGGGAAAGAGAGTGGTCGTCACGGGAAAGGCCAGCAGCGCAACCGGGACTGCCACGATCGTCCCGGCGTAAAAGAATGCCGCAACTCTCCCGGTACCAAGATCAGTTGCGAAGCTACGCTCGGTCAGCACGAGCCCCTGGAATACCACCTCCACAACCAATACAGTCGCGACCGCCTTCCAGAGATAAGCCTGAGCCGGACCTGACTCATTCTGTTCCTGCGGGCCTCTGAGCAACCCGGTCTTGCGCAGCTGGACGGCATAGAGGATGAGGACCAGCAGATTCCCCGCGAGGACTCCCCAAACGAGCGCGTCAATACCGGCGGTCTCGGCAAACAGTAGAACGGAGCCGATCGCGCACAGCGACACGATTGAACCGGCCAGGAACCCCGGGACAAAGGTTCCGCTCACTGCCAGTGCCCCACGGACCAGCCCAGCCATGTTGGCAAAGACGATGGGAAGCAACAACATTTGAACCAGTCGTACTCCAAGCTGATGTTGTTCCTGGCTGAATGCCGGGAAAATGACACTCAACAGCCCGCCGGATATGGCGATAAGCGCCGCAGTGATGAGCAGATTTCCCACAAGCAGCCCTCGAATGGCCTTCTTTAAGAAGAATCGTTGTTCGCCTGTTCCCAATGAGGCCACCTTCGAAATAAACACCGTCTCCAGCGCATTGCCGATCTGAACGCCGAGAAATAATTGAAAACCCATGACCACGACGAAGACATCGAGTTCTGAACTCAAGCCGAAGGTCGAGGCCACGGTGAGTTCTCTCAAGAATCCGAGCATTAATCCCGCGACGATCAGCAGGGCGTAGGTCGGCATGGCCTTGAACAAACCACGGTCTTCGGCCTGTATCCGCCAGTTTCCAAACCAAGGGCGGAGGGCTGAGGGTATCAGCATGGACCAACCTTCACTTCCTGCTTCGACAATTCCTGATTCGTCGACGGAGCGTCACGCAGGCGGTCGCGCTGCTGTCTGCACCAGAGTTCCAGGACCAGTGCTTCAAATGCCAGATTACCCTTCGGACCCATCCCCGAGTTCGTCTGCGCCATCTTGGACGCGGCACCTTTTTCGATCACCCCTGCCTGAACCAGAAACCCACCGTCGAGATGGTTACCGTATGCCGCGAACAACGCCGACACCCAGGCCCTCGTTGGTGGCTGGAAGGGCTGCTTGCGTCGATTCATGACCCAGTCCGGCACGACTCCTTTGAGTGCGGCCCTGAACCAGGCCTTTGGAGGAAGAGCATGATCCGGCTGGGCCTTGCGCAGTCCAATGACGGTTTCAACCAGCCGATAGTCGACCAGCGGAAGCCGCAATTCGACCGATGAAGCCATGCTTAGCCGGTCCCCCTGCGCAATCCCGACCTCGGATAGGTAGGTCTGGCAGATCAACCGAGTTATCGCCACATCAAGCTGAGGCCATGGCCGTTTGATCGTAAATAGACCGCAGACATCGGTCGCGCCCACCTTCTCTCTGAACTGTGGCGTAAAGAGCGTATCGACGGATGAAGCCACCGCGCGGAAGAGCATGCCGTCGTCGCCAAAAACCAGCCGGTCTTGCGGACTGATCAGATCTCGCCGCCATTCCTGCCATGAAGAGCGCAGCCCTGCGAGAGACGTGGCCCAATTCAAGAGCGCGCGGGGCGACCGACTCAGCGGCGGCTTGAAGCGAAGATAATGGGGCAGGCCGGAAGCCCCGGTAGTGTGCATCTCCTGCTTTCGCCGTGACTGATTCACCGCATCCCGCACCCAGGGATAACCCCAAAACAATTCGTCGCCTCCGTGCCCTTGCAGCAT
Source organism: Nitrospira sp. (assembly GCA_046604365.1). Taxonomy (GTDB): domain Bacteria; phylum Nitrospirota; class Nitrospiria; order Nitrospirales; family Nitrospiraceae; genus Nitrospira_D. The sequence goes on along the minus strand of JBJACV010000009.1, from coordinate 41,808 downwards.
CACAGGGACTCCTGCGGATCGAGCCTCCTGCATGATCCTGTAATAGCCGTAGCCGGAGATATCGGCGATGGGATCATCAGCCAGCCTCACGACGTCAGGAAAAGATTCAACGAGATCCCGAGTGTGCAATTCGATTTCATGAAACGGCACCTTGAGCTCAGCCGCAAAGGCCCTGGCGGCCTCTCGTTCATCGGTTCGAGGCCGTCCCTCATAACCGATGCTGAAAGCCGAAAGCGTTCCGGGATACCGTTTCGCGGCCAATGCCGCGATGGCACTGGAATCCAGCCCGCCGCTTAACGCCACTCCGATGGGGACATCAGAACGCACAGTCAATTCGGCCACCGTCTCCAGTTCCGCTCGAATGATCCGGGAAGGATTGCCTTCAAGGGCAGGGGCCTCCTCCATGTTCCAATACTGATGCTCGTGGATCCGCCAAGGATCGACAGCGACGGTCAGAACATGCGCCGCCGGCAACTTTCGAACACCTTGAACGGGCGTCATCGGCTCCGGCACATATTGATAGTGGAAATAATGCAATATCGAGCCGGAATCCAGTTCAAACGGAACGACACCTGCCTTGAGCAGGGCTTTCAGTTCGGAGGCAAATACCAGACACCCGTTCCCCGCGTAGAGATAGAGGGGTTTTTCCCCCATACGATCCCGCGCCAGCATGAGGCGCTGCCGCCTCGAATCCCAGAGCGCGAAGGCAAACATTCCGCGGAGGTGAAGCACACAATCGGCGCCATATTCCTCATAAAGGTGAACGATGACCTCGGAGTCGCTTTTTGTGCGAAATGTGTGACCGCGAGACTCCAACTCTTTTCGCAACTCAATGAAGTTATAGATCTCCCCGTTCACAATCAGCGCAACAGACTTGTCCTCGTTGTAGAGCGGTTGCCAGCCACCGGAAAGATCGATAATGCTCAGCCGACGCATGGCTAGAATCGTGTGAGAGCCGAGAAACGTGCCGGCTCCATCGGGGCCGCGCTGGACCAACGCGTCGCTCATGCGCAAGACCAGTTGGTGCTGGGTCGAGCCCACCGGTTGCGCACTGATAATGCCGGCAATGCCACACATTAAGGACAGCCCCCCTAGTAGTAGGCTCTAGTTGTACTGCCCGGCGTTGAAGCCCAGGATACGGAAGACTCAATTCTCTGTTAACAAATCGTTAATGCCGGGACATTAGAAAGCTTTCGTTCCTGAATATGTGTTACGAAACTAAAAGCGGATATCTGAAGCAACCGCGTTGGGCACATCCGGAGGTTGTCCATCCACCGGAACAAAACGATGCGTCCTGCAATCCACCGGGTCGCTGCTGTCATCCTGGCGACAACCAGCTTGCTGTCCTGCGGCCCTGGGGAGAACCAGGTGACGTCGGTTACCGTCCGACCGGCCGGCACACCGACCGGCTTCCTAGTGACGCCCCATCAATACCTGTGGCAGGCTGATGGCACCAGCCCGACGCGAGGACGCGGCTCGATTCACAACTGGCCGAGACTTACCAGCGGTACGGCATCCTGTGATTTAAGTCAGGTCGACGACAACGGCACGTTGCCTCCCCATGCACCGTTCAGTGGAAGCACCACATTACACTACATCCAGGCTGTCTGCAGCGGCGGCGGAAACGGCGGACGAATCGAAATTCTAGTCGACATGGAGGACCGGTCGCTGGACAGAATCGGCAATTTCGGATTTTTCTGGTATCAGCCTTCCGTTGCTGTTTCAACCGCAATGACAGTCGACATCACAACGACTCCCGGCTTCACTCAATACTTCGAGTGGAATTGGACGACGGGGGCAATCGGAACACGGATGCTGGACGGTTGGAACCCGATCACTTGGCAGGACGGGGACCAAGTCGCCAATGTCGGCGGCGCGTCGCTGTCCCAACCATTCGTGATATTTCGTATCATACTCGATCTACGACCCAATAGCTCGGGGACCTTTTATTTCAGCGATTTTATTCACGGCTATTACGCGAAGCCGCACATCACCATTTGGGGAGAAAACAACTTTGCCAGCTTTTATACAGACCTGTTTCCCCGGGCAGAGGCAAGGGGCTTGGTAGGCTCTTACTGCCCGGTCACGGAGATGCTCAAGAATCCGAGCCGCGTAGCGATGGAAGGGGGATTCACCAACGACCAACTGCAGGAAATGGTGGCAGCCGGATGGACGATCGGAGGAGAATCCACGGAAGGGCTCAACTACATCGATTTCTACACCTTGGAGGGAGCGGCCGCCGATATGGACACACACCTCGCCGATCTTCAGGCCCTCGGCTACCCACGCCCGACCTTCTGGTGCTATGAAGACGCCAAGCACAACGCCGCGCTCGATGCCGAACTTGCTCAGCGCAATGTGGTGGCTGCGTTCAGCGGGAACATTTTTTCCGACAACACAGGGCGCTCTCTCTACGGAGGCCTCATCAATCCATACAATCTCTGGGCGGTCTCCGGAGACGCTGAACCACGGGATAACGTCATCGCGGCAATCGACCATGCCGTCAAGTACGGAGGGCAACTGGGAATAGAGTACCAACGATATGATCTGAACTTCCCCGACGTCGCCGACTATCTCGTCGAGCTGCGAAATCAGGGGCTGATCGAGATCACCACCGTTGAAATACTGATTAAACGGCATGGTGTGCGGTGACGGCTCTGAACCCGGCTCGCGCCCAGTCTGAGCCCGTTTCGTTCTGGCTTGAAGAAGCGGGTGAGGAGACTATGGGCCTAGCAGTTGGTCCATCTCGGCTTCGGCCAATTCGATGGCGCCACGAGGCGTGTAATGCACTTCGTCTATCATCAGTTCCTCCAACCGGTGAGGCGCATCGGCTCTCCATCCGCGCTCATGCATCAACCTCCGCGAGTTGACGACCAATACGGCGGGGTCGGCAGCAGCGATGGCTCGTTGCGCGCCGGGATAGCGGGCATACTCCGCTTCCTGCATCATGCCCAATCCCGTCCGATAGGGATCGCCCATCAGAATGACGGGGAAATCCGCGTCCCCAGTCCAGGTCCGAATCAGGTCGATGAGCCGTCTCGTATCGGCGCGAAACATCTCGGCCGTCGCGCCTTCACCCGCATCGTTAGCTCCGAGGTGAAAGATGACCGCATCGAATCCCATTGCCTGAAACAGACTTCCGGCGTCCGCGTAGCTGTTCAAGAACTCCCTGACGGATACGCCGGCGGCGCCGAGGTCTTGAATGACGAGACCGTGCGGGCACTGGTCGCTCTTGAAACGCGCGCCAACCACGTCCGTCAGAGCAGACGTCAGGCTGCCGAGTATTTCCAGCTGAAGATGGCGCCTCCCATTAAGCGGCAGAGAAGGCGTCATAAATGACCGCACGGCGAAGACCGATGCGGCCAACGGTAGAGGCGCGATGCCCTCTATGGTCGCCGGAGCTCCGTAATCGGGCGTGGAATCGGTCGGCCGCGCCTTATAGAGAATCCCTCCGGAGAGCGGGTGCGTCGCCGCAAAGATCTCGGCTCGCACCGAACCCTGACTGCAAAAGTATTCGACGTTGGTTGGGATTTCAGCCGCAGGATTGGCGTTGCTGGCATCTGAATCAAGGACGAGTAGTTGTCCGTACCACTGCCCGTTCACCGACTGAGGCCCGGCCGGAGCGGCATGAGCCGCGGCGGGAATGCCAGGCAGCAGTCTTTCCGGCGCAATGCGGGTGGGTGAGGCCCCGGGCAACGCCGTGGCTCCGCTCAGCAGCCAATCTCCAAACGGGACGGTGTTGCCGCCGTAAGAATGGTAACCTGCCACGATGGTTTCCGGTACGTTGCCATAACGTCGCCAGGCCTCGTAGTTGAGGCGAGGCACATAGACCTCGCCTCTGCCTTCCGGCGAGGTTTCCTGCGAATCTCCCAACAGCGCGATGCGAACGGTGCGCGTCCTCGCTTGCGACCACAAAGCCGCAAAACGACCCGGCGAGCGAGTGTAAGAATATTCGACCTGCTCGAACGGCAGGATCGCGAACGGTGCGCCTCCACTCGCCTGACCATTTTGCGATACGGGCTTGTCCGCCTGTCCACAGGCGGACAAGAGAACCAGCGCCCAGTTAATGAGTACCGCGAGACCTATAAAACTGCGTCCCGGTTGGATCATCGCCGCCTTTCTGCCTTCCTTCAACGGCGCCAGGGTTGCCGGTCTCATCCCACAACTTCTTTCACAGCGAGTTGCACGGCGCCTTGGAACCGGTCAGCCGCTCTGCTAGGCCAACCACCCAAAGAATCGCTTTTCTTTTCTAGGACGATCAGTCAGTGGCCGGAAACCCGACCGAAGGGCCACGCGCGTCTCAAATTCGAGTCAACAACTTGTTAGAGAGGGGTCATGCAAAAACTCTTCGATCAACTCTACCTTACACTTAGGGCAGGAATTCAGGAACTTAGCGGACATGCCTTCAGAACCTGATCTCCCGCAACGAAGCGCGGTTCGCCAGAAACCATGTCACGGTTCTGCGGATTCCCTCCTGGAGAGACTGTTTGGCGTGGAAGTTAAAGTAGTCGGAGGCTTTGGCAACATCGAGACAGCGGCGGGGCTGGCCGTTTGGCCTGGTCCTGTCCCACACCAGCTCGCCCTGGTAACCGACTTCCTGTCCGATGAGAGCGGCCAGATTCCTGATCGAGATTTCATGTCCGCTCCCCAGATTCACCGGATCGCTTCGATCGTATAGCTCGGCTGCCTGAAGAATACCCTCGGCCGCATCTTCGACGTACAGGAACTCCCTCGTCGGGGACCCGTCGCCCCAGAGCGTCACAGTCCGGGCTGCCCGTTCTTTGGCTTCGACACACTTCCGGATGAGGGCAGGGATGACATGCGACGTTTCCGGATGGAAGTTATCGCGTGGTCCGTACAGATTGACGGGAAAAAGGACAATGGAATTGAAACCGTACTGAGTCCGATAGGCCTGGGACTGCACCAGCAGCATCTTTTTCGCCAGCCCATAGGGCGCATTCGTCTCTTCGGGATAACCGTTCCATAACTCCTCTTCTCGAAACGGCACCGGGGTATGCTTCGGGTAGGCGCAGATCGTGCCGAGCGCGACGAACTTCTTCACGCCTCGTTGGCGGCCGACCTCCATGAGCTGTGCGCCCATCATCAGGTTATCGTAGAAAAACTTCCCCGCGTTGGCTTGGTTGGCTCCGATCCCGCCCACTCTGGCCGCCAGGTGAATCACGATGTCAGGCCGGGCGTCGTCGTACAACCGTCGAACCGCCTCCATGGTCACGAGGTCGTAGTCGTGGCTTCGGGGGACGACGACCCGGTGGCAACCGCGCTGCATCAGCTTCTCGACGACAAAGGAACCCAGGAAGCCGCCGCCGCCTGTTACAACAACCCTCTGATCTCGCCAGACGTGCATAACTCCGCTTTCGGTTGGACCCCCTCGATCCGTTGACGTTCCGCATCCAGATCGGCCTGCACCATCATCCGGACTAAGTCAGGAAACGACACCGTCGGCCGCCAGCCCAATGTCTTCGCGGCCTTGCTCGCATCTCCGATCAGCACATCGACCTCCGTAGGCCGGTAATAGCGAGGATCGATCTTCACGAAGGGTTTCCATTCGAGATTGAGGGCGCTGAACGCCAGGTCCAGCAGCTCCCGTACGGAATGGGTTTCCCCCGTGGCAATCACATAGTCATCCGGCTGTTCGGCCTGGAGCATCATCCACATGGCCTGCACATAGTCGCCGGCAAATCCCCAGTCCCGCTTCGCATCCAGATTGCCGAGGTAGAGTTCATTCTGCAACCCCAGCTTGATCCGGGCCGCGGCTTTGGTGATCTTGCGGCTCACAAACGTCTCTCCACGGCGGGGCGACTCATGATTGAACAAAATGCCGTTGCAGGCAAAGAGGTTGTACGCCTCCCGATAATTCACCGTCATCCAATGCGCATACACCTTGGCCACGCCGTAGGGGCTTCGGGGATAGAACGGGGTCGTTTCCCGTTGCGGCATCTCCTGAACCTTGCCGAACATCTCGCTCGACGAGGCCTGATAAAACTTCGGGCGCTGCCCGCTCTCGCGAATGGCTTCGAGCAGCCGCAACGTCCCGAGGCCGGTTACTTCCCCTGTGTATTCGGGAATATCGAAACTCACGCGCACGTGGCTCTGCGCGCCGAGATTGTAGATTTCATCCGGTTGGACCTGGCGAAGGAGCTTGTTCAGCGAACTGGCATCGTTGAGATCGCCATACATCAATCGCAGTCTGGCTTGAAGCACATGGGGATCTTCATAGATCTGATCGATGCGGCCCGTATTGAAGGAGCTGGAACGACGGATGACCCCGTAGACCTCGTAGCCCTTGCCCAGAAGAAATTCGGCGAGATACGATCCGTCTTGACCCGTCACTCCGGTGATCAATGCCTTCTTCATTGTGGCACCCCAACATAGCCAAGCATGTCAGCCTTCCATCCCAGTCATCTGGCCCAGGACAAATGACTGATTCAGCACTTGAACTCTACCGCAGACGACCTTGAGCCATGGCCAAGTCGGAATTAAAGTTCTGTTAACGAAACGTTAAATGCTATCGTTCCGGTCAGGCGCCGGAACATCGAAACTGCTGCTTGATTAGAGTGTGCCGCACGATTGGAGGAAGGCATTCAGCGAGGCATGGTTGTCCGCTTCCAGGTCAATAAATTCTACGCCGATCTGATTCCCCCGAACCCACTTCACGGTAGCGAGCAGGACGTCGATCGGCGGTTTGTCCCATGGAAGCGTCAAGTTCAAGGCCAGTTTCTGGTCTCGTCGAAAACTTTGATCGGTGGTCAGGCGTACTCCTTTGCGGGAAATGTCCACGAGGGTTCCCTCTGCCGATTCCCTGGTCAAGATAGAGAAGAGGATAACGTGGGCTGTGACGGTGACGCGGGGCACGTTCCGGCCGTGCGCCATAGGCAACATGGGATTGGATTCTCCTGTAAAAACGCTATGATTGAGCATCGCTTACGAAAAGGCGGTCAGCGCCTAAGCGGCTGACTGACCAGCCAGCTGTGATTGCACCGCGTCAAGCAAGCCTTTAATCATGAACGGCTTTTGCAACACCTGCCTGGCGCCCAGCAGTTTGGCAATACTGCGTGCTGGTTCCTGGCTTGCCGCTCCTGACACGGCAATCACCTTCATGGTGGGATGCCGGAAAACCAACTCCAAGATTTTTGCCGGTGCGTCCGCTTCCGGCAAAAAGATGTCGGTGATCACCAGGTCTGCCGGGCGCGCTTCGTACGAAGACACGGCCTCGTCAGCAGTAGCCGCTTCCATCACTTCGTATCCGGCCTCTTCGAGCACCGTCCGAAGCAGGACCCGAATGGACTTTTCATCATCGATGACCAGAATCCGCTTCATCTGCACAGCTTCTCGTCTGTCTGTTACGTTCTCCTCTCCGTTTGATTAAGTTGTTGCGACAGCCGGCGGCGGCGCGAGGTCGCGCGCGCGGCCTGACAGCATTCCTCGCGAGTCATTTCTGAGCGACAAGAATTTTCACCTCACGACGGCTGGGCTTCGGAAGCAGACAGACTGAACCGCACGGGCGGCCTTACGGTCGGCCTGGGCAGCCAGGTTCACCACGGTGATCGACCGACAATTTGAATGTGGCGTCTTGACTGCGCCGCCCCGACCGGGTGATCGCATGCGCCCTGGACTGCACGACTTCCGTTCCGCATTTGGGTACGCTGATGTAGAACGTGACCTTGTGTGTGTGGCCGCCATTCGGTGAAGGCGAATCCAGCAACATGCTATCCCCTTCATAATGGTTCGTGCCCCAGTCTCCCGTCCATGAAAACCTCACGCCACGCAGATCGGTGATCGGCGTTCCGTCCGTATGAGTCGTGGGCTCGGTCAGCGTTGCTTTGACCAGGCAGGGTGTCTGCTCATCATTCGCTCCAGGGCTACAGGGAGACACCTCGAGCGAGAGCGCAACCAACGAGAGAGCAGGCTCCGGATTGGCCATGGGTGTAATCGGTTCTGTTTTTGCCAGGCACCCCGCAAGCGTCATCAATAGTACTGCCACTATGGCGAATGGGTTTCTCATCATACGCTCCACATTTATGTCACAGAGTCAGATGTTATGAAGGACTCACGGCACGGGAATGTTCACTTCATAGCCAAGTTCTATTATCGTGCGATTAACAAAGTCTCAAGCTTGCGTTAGCGAGTCTTGCCCCGACTGAACACCGACCGGCCTCAACACCATTGGACACATCTAACCATAATGGATCACTGACGCTCATTCCTTCAAGCAGCGCAGGATGTGTAATCGCTTATTTTTCATGAATAAAAACCAAACGCTGAGGCTTCTGTAACACCTGGAGAGGATAGGTACGGCCTGGAATGGCGGCACACCACGACGAGGGCTTTACATAATGTTGACTCGAACAATTGCGAGACTGATTGCTGGGGCGCTCTTCCTTTCACTTGCGCCCGATGTCCAAGCCTACATGGTCGACATCGGCTACACCGCCCTCCGGAATGAGCTGGGCGCTTCGACCCCCACCGGCGCCGCGGTCCGGGTCGGCCATGTAGAAGCGCCGATCAACGACGTGAGCGGCGGGGCTTCGCCCATCTTCATGCCGGACCCGTCGAACCTCGAATTTTCCGGGAAAACGATTACCCCTGTCGGCAGCAATCCGTCCGGCAGTTATTCCTCCCATGCCACAACGGTCGGCACCCTGTTGTACGGCATGACCGGTTCGATCGCACCCGGCATCACGCAAATCAACAGCTACGAAGCCAACCATTGGCTCAATAGCCTCTACGTGTCCAGCCCCAATCCGAATACGAATGGACAAGCGACCACCAGCCCTGATCGCGTCCTCAACCATAGTTGGGTAGGCGGCGGCGAGACCGCCGCCACAGACGGCACGATCCTTCGCCTGGTGGACCGGCAAGCCGCGATGAACGAGTCCATCCAGGTAGTCGGCCTGACCAATGGGCCCGGCACCTCGCCATTACTGGGCGGCAGCGGCTATAACGTGATCGCCGTCGGGCGCACCGACGGGTTTCATCAGCAGGGATCAATCGCCGTCGATACGATCTATGGACCCGGACGCACTGTCCCTACCCTCGTGGCGCCTATGGGCACCACGAGCGCGGCCACACCGGTCGTATCCGCCGCCGCGGCGCTGCTCGTACAAACGGGCCATCAGGGCGGGCTGACTTTGTCCGAAGGCTCCACCACCATCGCCGGAGTCGGCACCGTCTATAACGCAGAGCGATCAGAAACGATCAAAGCCGTCCTCATGGCCGGCGCGGATCGTCAGACCGCCAACAGCAGTACCACGACCGATATTACAGACTATCGCAGCACGGGCCATGAAACAGCAAACGGATTAGACAACCGCTACGGGGCGGGACAGATCAATATCTATAACAGCTATCGCATTCTAGTCGGCGGCGAACAACGGAGCCTGCAGAACGGAGGAGGCGATATTACGGCCTTCGGATTTGACCACGGCACGATCGGGGGTCTTAACGGGACTGGACCCACCGCTTCCTACTTCTTCAACGCGACCGATAACGTCACGTTATTTGCTTCCCTGGTCTGGAATCTCGATGTATCAAACGATGCCCAGTTGACCACGCAGCTCTATAACCTCGACCTGGCCTTGTTCGACGTCACGAACAATCAACTGGTCGCGACGTCAGCGAGCCTGTTGGACAACACGGAGAATCTCTATTTCAATCTGCTGTTGGGCAACCGCTACGAAATGCGGGTGACGACGAACGGGTCCGCGAACTTCTTCTGGGACTATGCGCTGGCCTGGCGCATGGAAGGAGCCCCTGCTCCTGTCCCAGTTCCTGCTGCAGCCTGGCTGTTTGCCACGGGCACGCTGGTTCTCTTTTCGTCGCTCGCATCTCGTGAAGCGTGAAGCGCAAACGAGAATGCCGCAAATGAAGTCTTGGTCGCGAGATACGCACGACGCTTCACGAGATACGGTTGCCATGCGATTTCACGACAAATTGTCATGAATAATGCGGGCCGGCAGGCTGCGGGAAACCCCTTTTGACTTCTGGAACCGCTACAGACATCGAAGTTTGACGTGACACCGAACAACCGGGGCCGGTTTGTCGACCAGCCCCGGTTCTCTCTCCCATCTCAGACAGATCGTTTGAGCTTCTACGCAATGACGGCCGACCGCTCGTTTCTGGCGCCTCCCTCTTGACACCGAATACCCAACAGAATGACCAGACCGGTCACAAAAAACACGAGTGCCTGAGCAAGCGGCACGGGCGCCGTACTGACCCCGGCGATGACCTTGCCGTGCAGTGAGAAGGTGGCCGGCCCCCCTCGATGGCGGCCGCCGAACAGATGCTCCCACGACAGGCAGAACTCCAGCGTCTCCGGATCGAACGTCCCCGTCGCCATGCCGCCGATGTTCCAGACCTTGAAATAGTCTCCACGTGATACCCCGAAGAACAGCGAGGACAGATCGACCGTGATGGACGAGCCATCGATCACGGCGGAGGGAACCGGCGCTCCATTGAACCCTGAGGTAAACAGCGAAAACGTGCGGTGGCCCTTCGCAATCGAGGGGACAATGTCGCCGATCGGTTGATAGTCATCCATGACGAGCTGCCCTGGTCGATCAAGCAGGCGATCCAGTTTGCGGGAGAACCGGCCGTCATAATCAGCGCTCCCGCCGGTGAGCTCCAGTTGTGCGACCAGAACATCAGACGGATCGATCATTGCCGCCTCTGAAACAGGCGACCAGAGAGCAACCGAGAGCAGAAGGAACGGTGCAAGCTGCATTGACACAGTGGAACGCATATGAACCTCCTTAGGGTTGAATGTTACAGAGGAATGTGAAATGCCGTCAGCTCCGGGCCATGCTGCACAGGCTGACTCACAGGTGTGTTACGACCTGATCAGCGTTGTTTTATATTTGCCTTAAGAAATAGGAACCTAACTCTACTCGCGGCAAGGGCAAAAGCGGGAGAGGGAACAATTAAGATGGCGTTAAATGATTGTTACTTATTGCTGGTGGGAGAGGATGAAGGCAGGCTGCGTTTGGACAAAAAACCCGCTCCGGGCTTTAGAAAGCCCGGAGCGGGTCATCTGTAACGCTATCTCGCGCAGTCTCTTTTTTTCTGGACAGCGCCTCTCTCGGACCTTGTCAGCTCAGCAATTGCCGTCGAATCATAGGAATCAGACTCGCCAAGCCCGATCCGAATAGCCACACAGCCGCCGGCAGAGGCACGGCGGCCACTTGCGCCGTCCCCTGCAGCGAGAAGCTTCCACTGGTCAAAACAATCGGCCCAACAATCGGAAACGTGGTCAAAGTGAGGTTAAACGGATTAGTCCATGCAATATCGAATGCATTCGTCGTTTGGTTGAATGACCCGGTGGCGGTCCCTCCGATGTTCAAAGAGGACATCACCGAATTGGTATTCATCCAGGACCAGCCGCTGCTGGTCACACCGGCAAAGAGCGACCGAAGATCCGCCGTCATCGTTGAGTCGGTCGTCTGCGCAGTCGGAGCCGGGAGATTCAGGGCCCCGCCGCTGCTGCTGAAAATAGAGAACGTCAGGTGGGAAATCGTAATCGGATCGAAGATGTTCGGCGGCGGCTGAAATTGGTCCATGAGGATCTGTCCATCGGTATTGAACGTGCCGGAAACAGTCCCCAGCACACCGAAGTTCAGACTAATCGACCCGCCGGTGATGTCCAGCTGCGTCACTTCCGCAGCCTGGGCTGGCGCCGTGTAGACCCACAGCACGGACGCCATCAGAAGAGCCATCACGCTCCTCCTGATTATCGTGCTATTCAGCGTTCTTATCATTATCGAGGTTGCTCCTGATCTAGAATCTGGACGAACCACTCTTCCCGTCCACCACAGTAAAACCTGTGCTTGCATTCATCATAAGAAGCCGAAAATAACCCATTGCACGGCGATGGCTGGGGGGCAAGCTGGTATCACAACCAGCCTGCCCCCGCTACCCGATTCCCTCAGGGATTCGGGCTGCTATAGAAACCACGGCACTGGCTGTCGTACTCGGCAGACCGGCCAGCATAGTTGTCATGATCCGGCGCAGCGTTGTCCGAAGACTTGATTGCGAGCATGTAGGCAGGCGCCTCAAATGCCCAGTTGGCCGGAAGGTTCTCGACCACTGTCGTATTTTGAGCATCGCTCATCATGCGGGCGATGAACGCATCCCTCGTCGCATCGCCGGTCCCGGCGGTCTTGGTGTAGCCTTCGAGGTTCACCCAGAACTCGCTCTTGCCGCAGCGGAGGGCCTGCAAGACTTTCGGGCGAGCCGTCGCCTTGACCGGATCCGCAACTGTCGCATCGACGCCACGGAACCCGTTGATGTTCACAACGTGGGCATTGGCAATGGCAGCGGTCGCCGGTGTGATGTAAGCCGGCGAAGCCGTCGCTTCGAACGAATCGATGTAGCCGATCTTGCCGAACAGTCCGACGCCTGCGCCGGTGTTGTCCAAGCAGGTCTTCACGCCTGAGCTTGATGCGCTGTAGAAGGCAACGTTGGCCGTGGCGAGTGTCCACTCGGCCGCTTCTTCCTTCATCAGCACCTGATCGAAGGTCGCTTTTGAGCCGGAGCCAAACTCCCGCATGCAGAGGCGGATATTGTGCGGGCCTGTTGGAATCGCTTGCGTCCCCGCGGCGTCGTTCGTCACCGCATAGCCCAGTTCTCTCCAATCGCGGACCTGGCGCGAGAAGATCTGTTCGATTTCCGTCTGGGTCAGGTTCTGCACCGGTCCGATGTTGTTCCCGGCGGAATCCACCCGGCGCACGCTGTTCTGCACCACGATGCTGAAGGGCAGGACCATGAGCTTATTTTCCGTGATGTTCGGAGCCGGATCGGCCGGTTCGCTTCCCGCCGGTGACACCTGGCCGAAGGAGGTGAACTGAACGTCGGAATAGCCGAAGTGCATCGGCTGACGCACAAAGGTCGGGGTGGGATAATCCGTCGTGACGGTGCTCGGCGGATTCGTGCAGGTCTTGTTCTCCTGAATGCTGATGGTCACGGTCGTCGCGGTATCCACGTCATAGAAAGTCTTGTTGACCGGAGCGAGCGCACCGCAGCCGCTGGTGGCAGGGTTTGTGGCATCGATGTAACCCATGTAGCCCTTGCCGTTGTACTTCCCCCTGGACCGGTCGCCTGCCGTCGTATCGTCGACGGGATAGACTCCGTCGGATGAACCACGGGCCGAATAATTGAAATTGATGTCCTGTCCGGCAAACTTACATTGCCAGAGGTGGATGTTGTTGTTCGCCGATTGATAGTGCGTGATCGTCCCGGCTGTGTGGTCGCAAACCGAGAGGGGTACTTCGTTGATGAACTGGCGACCCGCTGAGGACCCTCCCGAATAGATGTCGATCGCATCCGCGTTGGATGCCACCCCGGCGAGGCCGAGGACGGCAGCCGCAATAGCGGCAAGTTGATTGGTCTTCATTATCGATACTCCTAATATAAAGATGATTGGTCGCTGCCTAAGTTTGTTGTCCGCTTATGCAGCCTGGCGGAACAGATTCCGCCGGGCCATACCGACGAGGCCGATCAAGCCTGAACCGAAAAGGACTACCGCCGCAGGCACCGGGATCGCCGCAAGCTGCCCGCCGGTGATCTGGAATATCCCGTTGGCAGAAAGCATGGCCTGACCCATGCCTGACAAATTCTCTCCTGTTTCACTGTCGCCCTTGACGATATACAAGAGCTGATCGAGATTCGCCGCCATGTTCACCAAGAAGCCCCCACCCACTCTCTCAGCCGTTCCGAAGCGGGAGCTATAGGAGTTCGCATTGCCAAAGCCCACCACGGCACCGTTCTGGCCGGAGATTAGATTCGGCGCGTTGCCATCGTTCACAAGGCCGGCCCAGAGATTCATAATGTTTGCGGAGTTCCCGACCAGACCGCCGTTTCCACCGTCCTGGTTGCTCGAAGACCCAGCCTTCACGGCAAATCCTCCAGTATTATTATCCGCCTGATAGCCCAACACCGTGTAGCGGACCGGATAATCCGGAGTCGTCGGGTTGGTATCGATGACGCCCGCAGCGTTCAGGTAGGCAGACACGTCTACATTCGTTGTGGCCGTGCCGGTTGTGAGCTGGTCCATCGTCTGACCGGTCAGACTCGAGAGGTTGATCAAGGCTTCCGCCCCTTCGCCGGGTGTCCGGTTTCCATAAATCACCAGGACCAGATCACCTTCCGTTAAGGTAAAGGCCTGGGCCGACTGGCTCATTGCGCCCGTTACCATGACTGCGGCTCCCGCGAGAGCCAGGACGGCCTTTTTCACTCGATTCATTGACTTCATCACGCATCCTCCTTGGTAGTTAACTTCCTGACGGCACTATCTTCGCCTGGCTTTTCACATCTTCGCCCCGGCATGCTTCGCCGACTGACCCTTGCCCCACCTCCCTTCGGACGTTTGATAGTTGATGCTCCATGGATCTTGCTTCCAAGAAATCCTGCTCGCTGTGTGTCACGACTTCTTTCTAAAAGTCCGGTGTTACTTCCGGGTATGGACTTGATTGGGAGGAGGTAAATGTTGCATTAAGATCCCCGTCCCTGCTTCCATGACCGGAAAGCCCCAGAAGAAGAGCTCCTGTCTCAGCTTTCAGGGTGGCAATGTGACGGGGCACCGTTACAAATACGGGATGGGTTCGATTGGGGACGTGTTAAATCTTCGGAATGGCAGGTGACGGGCCACCTCGACTCCCGACCGATCCTTCGACGAGGAACCCTTGAAGTCCTTGTTTAGACAGGCGGAAAGAACTTCACGATAACCGTGCGGTCCATCCCCTCCGGAGGCGGACGGACCTGGGTCACTTTGGACAGGGCATCGAGGGCGGACTGATCGAACAGCAGGCTGCCGGAGGAATTCAGCAGGCGATATTGCAGAACCCGCCCCTGTTCGTCGACGATCAGCTCGCACATCACGGCATATTCGAGATCGTCCGGCAGCGAGGGGGGCTGATGATACTGCGCCTGAATCATCGCCGTCAGAATATCCGAATACCCGGCGAACCGGTTGCGATTCTTGCCAATGGCAAAGGGATCGGCGCTGACCGGCGGCGGAGCGGGCGCATCCGACGCTTTAGGAGGGGGCGGCGCTTCGGCCTCCTGCGGAGGAGGAGGCGGCGCTTCTTGCGGCTTCGGCTCCGGCTTGGGCGGTTCCGGCTCCGGTTCCGGTTCGGGCTCCGGCTCCTTCTCGGGTGGAGGGGGCGGCTCTTCCTTCTTGAACGCAGTCAGCTTGTACACCTTGATCATATTCTGGCCCCACTCGGTCTGTGAGACCCAATAGAGCCCTGCCCCGATGCCGAGGTGGACCAACCCGACAATGAGCAGCGTCGTGCCAAGCTTGCTCTTCTTTTTTTCAAATCCGCGGTAGCCAGACATCTTTAATCCGTGAGGGGTAAGGGGTGAGGCGTTAGGGGTTTAGAATGAATTCAGTTCACCCCTTTGCACTTTCACGGTTCATTGAATGGCTTTGTCGCAATGGCGAGTTCTTCAACGGGAATGCGCTGCAGAATATCCAGCACGGCGACGACATGTTTATATTCGACGCCGGCGTCGCCCCGGAGCACCAGCGGCAACTTGCCGCCTTTCGCCGCTTTCAAATCGCGAATCAGCTTTTCCAGTTCGTTGAGCTTGACCCGCTCTTCATCCATATAGACATCGCCGTTCTTCTTCACCGACAGCGTCGGGGTACTGCTTTCCATCTCGGTTTCGTGCGGCGTCGATTCCGGCAGCTTCAGCTCGATGCCCTGCACCATGGCGGTCGTCGTGATGATGAAGATGACCAACAGAACCCAGGCCAGATCGAGCAGCGGCGTGATATTGATGTCCGACACGGCACCGTGTGATTTTTTTGAAAAGCGTCTCATGTCTTCACCTTGTCTCGTCTCTTTGGTTCATCTGGTTTGTTTGGTCCATTTGGTTTGCCGATCCGATCAACAAAACAAACAAGACAAACCAGACAAACGAGTCGCCTCACCCTCACGTCCTCAGTGTCCTGTTGCTGCGCCGGACGGCTCGGCTTCCTGGCGGTGCCCGCCGGGGCGATAATCTTCGAGATCTTCCTGCGCAGAGGCAGATCCGTTTTTGTCCCGGAGATACTCGGTCATGAACACGGTTTCGAGATGGGCTGCGAAGTTATCCAATTCCATCGTAATAGTTTTGGTCTTCGTCACCAGGAAGTTGTAGCAAAAGAGGGAGGGGATCGCGACCATCAGTCCGGCCACCGTGGCAATCAAGGCCGACGCCACGCCCGGGGCCATCGTCGTGAGAGTGGCCTGCTGGGCTCGCCCGATTCCGGAAAAGGTATCCATCACGCCCCACACTGTCCCGAGCAATCCAATAAAAGGCCCGCCGCTGATGGCGGTGGCCAGCACGATCATGCCGGATTCCAGCCCGACCGCGGCTTCGCCCAGGACCCGCTCCAACGCGATCCGCACGGCGCTCATGCCGTGATGGGGAATTTTCTCGGTCTCATACTTTTCCTGCTGCGCCTTCAGTTCCTCGCACCCGCCATAGTAGAGTTCATACATGGGGGAACCCTGGAGTTGTTTGTCCTGCCCCTTCCCGAACAGAGCCAGCGGGCCTTTGGCCTTGGAATAGAGGCCCAAGAACGCGGCGTTTCGTTTCTTGGCTTTCCCCAATTGACGAAACTTATTGATGATCACTGTCCAGCTGACGAGTGAAAACAGGAGCAACACCGAGATCGTGATTTTTCCTTCGAGCGTCGCATGACTCAGCGCGAACGCCACACCGCCTGAACTCATATCCATGCTGCCGTATCCTTTCTCGTCAATTGCCCGGCTGAGCCTGTGGTTTCACATCGACTTGAATCAAGACCCCACGCTTCATTTTCGCGAGATTGAGGCTCTTGGACTTGTTATCCTTGCCGTCGCCGCTGGCCACCATTTGCTTTTCCGCCGCGGCGCGCGCCTGTTGCGTAGATGACTCGGTCGTCTTTTCCTGAACCGTTTCCGCCGTCTTGGACGCAGTCACGGAGGTGCTCGAGGTCGCCGAAGCCGTGGCCGAGACGGTGCCCGTCACGCCGCTCAACCCCCCGCCCAACGACGACCCCCCGGCGCTGGACCCGCCGCTGACGCTTCCACCGATGGCGGCCGTGCCCGAGAAGGCGCCCACGAAGGACGTCAGACTCCCCTTGATGGCTCCTTCCACATCGAACTGCACATCACCCTCGATCGTCCCACCCTGAAGATCGAGATTGCGACCCGCAAAGATCCGGATGCGCCGCCCCCTGATGCCGGCTGAGGGCACGACGAGGTCCCGGCCCGCCCTCAGATTGATATCGCCGAGTTCCAACGGAAGCCCTCCCTTGTCAGGATTCTGCGTGATGAACTGTTCGAAAATCTGCCGGTACACTGGCTCGCGCGCGGCCACCATCTCGGAAAGCCGGTCTTCGAGCGCGCTGGTGTTCCGGCCGAGAAAATTCTGCTTGACGATTTCGCCCTTCAACGCCGTGATCTCCGGTGAGTCAAATTTCGGAAAATTCAACGGGAATTTTGGATCGCTCCCATGGTGGGTGAAAATGCCGCTGCCGGGAACCAGAAACGTCAAGTCCGGAAGGTTATTGCCGTTCTGGTCTTTTCCCTGCTGGATCACAAACTGAATCGACTCGTTTCTGCCCCCGCTCCCGGCATTGATATCGCCCTCCGTGGAATAAATGGAGATGTTGCCGCCTGTAAGTGTAGCAATCCGGGATTGGAACACATCCACATCACCGGTCGTCTTGATATCGATGTTGCCGCCCCGGATCGAGAGAATTCCCGAGTTCGGATTCGATCCGAATGTACCGACCGTGAGCTTGCCGCCGGTCCCCTGCTCGATCGAGACCAGCGAGGCATCCACCAGCTGGACCTGTCCATCCACCAGCAAGACGATCCTGCCATCGACAATGATCGGCTTTCCCTTGGCCACCACCGGCGTGAAGGGTCTCCCATTGATGAACTCGCCTGGCCGGTCCAAAACCACCGCACCCTGCGAAATAACCGGCTGCGTGCCATCGAGCACAAGCGACACCCCATCGATCTTGACCGGTTTTCCATCGACCGTGAGGATATTGGAGAGTACTACGCCCTGCACCAGCTGATTGGTCGCACTGCCGTCTAAATTAAGCGCCGGCTTGGTTCCCAACCCATGGATCCAGACATCGGCGCCGTTGTGGCTGACGATGCGAGTCTGGGCCATCGAAATATCGCTCCCCACACCGATGTCGATCAACCCCGGCGCATTGACTTCGCCGAAATCCAAGCTGCGATGCTGAATACCCTGGCTGTCGCCGAGATCCAAGCTGCCTGTCCCCGACACCAGGTTCCCCGCTGAATCCAATGTCCCGACACGGATCCTGGCGGTTCCTCTTCCATAAAAATTCAGACCGTTCTGCAGAGGGTCCCCCTGGCCGACTCTCAAAAAGCCCATGTTTCGGCCTGCGGACACCGTAGCCGTCACCCCTTCGGGAATGTATGTTTCCAGCGCGAAGTCCCCGCCGGTCCTTCGGTCGAGACTGCCGATATCCTGAGCGGCCTCCACCATCACCTGTTTTTTAAACACCGGCGAGATAAGCTTGAGAATGAGAGAATGGATGCTCCCCGTTTCGCTCTTGAAGCTCACCGGCTGAACCTGATGCGTGGGATCGATTCCTTCCGGTATCCTGTTTCGTTCGGCTGCAAATCGCGTATCAGAGTAGGCCCCCTGCAACTGCATGGGCGTGCCGACGTTGTCGTATTGAGGTACATCCCTCAATATCCCGCCGGATTGAGTGATCACCGGCGCAGACGAAAACTCAGGAATCGAAGGCCATTGCGCTTCAGTGAATTCCGACACGGCTGGTTTCTTATCGAGCGTCGCACGTGACAACCGACTTTCATCCCTGGCAATGAACCGGCCCAGCGCGGGATTTTGCGAGGCCGTGGGGAGGAACAATAACTGCCAACTGCCGGTCTGTTCACTGTCGCCGACGAACACCAGCTTATACTGAGGATCTCTCCTGGTCCCGACTTGTCTCACCGCGCCTGTCACATCCTGCTTGGCGAAGAAGTTCAACCTTCCGGAGATCGAGGGGAAAAAGTACAAATCCCGCTCTACCACAATCCTGCCCTCCAGCGCCTGCGCATCAAGAGAAGCGGGATAGAATCTTCTGGCAAAGTTAATGCCTCCCGCCGAATTGGCCAGGTCCGGTCTCAGAAAGATGTCGCCTTTCGTCGAGACCAGTGAGACGCTGCTGCCCGGATGGGACGTGATATAGAAAGTCCCGACACCGAATAAATCTTCGACCAATCCACGATCCTGCACCAGGCCCCAATAGATATTCCCGGGGGCGTTCACGTGAACATCGACCTTGTAGGACTCAGTCAACTGTTCAGACTCGTTGATCTTCCCGCCGCCGACGGTCAAATTGCCGTACAGCGGTGCATTCGCGGTTCCATCCCATCCGACATGGCCGCCTGTCGAATGCTGCCCTATTCCGGGACCAACGTTCGTGCCCACATTGACCGTGGCGGTGCCGTTGCCGAGCAGAAAGCCGGGACCGACCTGCGAGTTGCCCACCAAGCCGCCGAGAAAGTTGCGGCCGATATTCATCGTGAGGTTGCCGAGTTGGTTCAGCCTGATTCCCGTCACAGTACTGCTGATCAGCCCGCTGGGGGCAATCAGATCGCGATCGGTCGTAATCGTGATGTCTCCGCCATCAAAGGTTTCGACCACCGGTTGCCCGGTGAGATTCGCATTGAGTTGTGTCAGGCGGATGTCACCGAAGGCCGTTGGACTACGGCCTGCCTCCATCGTGATCGACCCGCCCGATCCGGTGGAGATGGTCGAGCCTCGGATTTCGATGTGCTCGTTGGCAAACAGTTTATAATCCCACCGGCTTCCCGCGGTTCCCTGTCCGCGATCGCCGTTCGTAATGCTCGCATTATTGAGCAGGAGATTCCGCCCTGCATTGAATGTCAGCGTTCCTGTTTGCCCTTGCGGCAACAGCCACGCGGATAAGTCGAAGCGGGCCGTGACGGTCATATCTGCGGTCGACTGAAACTCGATGTCATTCAGCCCGCTGGTCGTGATCTGATTGGTTAAGTTGTCGAGCATGGAGGTCGTGATAGGGCTGTTTCCATCGAAGATGGGATCAATGAGGAGCTTGCCGCCGCGGTATCCTGCGATCGCGTGGGCGCGGAAGGCCCCCTCCCACGACACCCTGCTCCCGCTCAGCTCGATGAACCCGCCGTTGCCGCCTTGCGTTCCCCCGGACACGTCGATGAGCGCGCCTTTCTGAAAGCTCGCCTGCCCCTTTGTCAGATCGGCCTTCGCGATCACCGTGCCGCCGTGGGACACTCCCGTCGTATCGCCCTTGACCAAAATTCTGCTGCCGTCAGCCAAGGTCACAGCCTCGGTTGCGACCAATTCAACCCGGCCGTTTTTCTGCTGCACGCTGTTGGCCTGGATCAGCCCGGACTGACTCACGACCTTGCCGAATAGGCTCACTTGTCCACCATCCGCAACCAGATCCTTCAAATTCGTGGCCTGGCCCGTCGGGGCTGTGACCTCGACGAACAGTCCGCGGCCGTCGGGACGGTTGCTGAGATAGGCGCTGGCCCCCGCTGCCAGGGCGATATGTCCGCCGTCGCTCCTGATAATGCCGGCATTCTCCACATTGTGCGCGAACAGATAGGCCCCGAACGGACCGGCCGTAATCTGCCCTTCGTTGCGCACCATGCCGGTCAGAGAAGTTTCAGCGAACCCGAAGTGAGTCGACGCTCCGCCGAACCGATAGGCTCCGGCGAGAAAATCCGCGTCGCTAATATGCAGCGTGGATGCGACCAGTCCTCCGACGTTGACTTGTGCGGTCGGACCAAAGAGAACTCCATTCGGATTGAGCAGAAACAGTATCGAGTTGGCAAATAAGTTGCCGTTGATCGTGCTGGCATTATTGTCAAAAATACGAATGAGCGCTGCCCCTCCGGCAGGCTGGAGCAACTGAACCGTCTGTCCCTGGACGATGTTGAACTGATTTGCTTGGCCAATGAGTGTCGGTCCATGTTGATGAATGGTGATGTTGTTAATCCCGGAGCCGGTGACCGTCCCAGGACCGTTGGTGATGGCGAGGCCGTTGACCTGACTCTCCGCTTCAAACGGGGCGAGGCAGATCAGTACCAACGCCGTCACGATCAGCCGCCGACCCCGTTTCCAGCGTCGGAGCGCACGGGCCAAGACAGCGCCGTCAACCTTGAGATATCCGGTTATTGTGTAAGAGAGGTGTTTCATATTCCGCTCCAGGCCGTTCAGTAGGCGACCGTCACCATGAAATGGACGAAGGTATCGCCGCGTTTTGTCGTCGTCGCGTCGCGCAACGCCCAGCCCTGATCTATCTTCAAGGCCAGGTTGTACGGCACAAGCTGCGCCCTGATTCCCGCCCCGACTCCTTCCAGCCGGAACTGATCCTTCTGCCCGATCGGCGCCTTGGCGATCCACAATTGGGCGACATCATAGAACGCCGCGACTTTCCACTCGATCTTCACCTCGGACGATCGGCGCCGCTGCCAGATCATATCGATCGGAACATCGATCAAATTGGGCGTGGTCAATTCAGCCCGGCCGCGCAGCGCATGGTCGGAAATCGCCTCGCTTTGCACATACCCGCGCACCGAGTCGGCGCCTCCGGCAAAGTACGATTCGGCCGGCACGAGCGGCTCGCTCGCCCATTGTCCATCCGCATGGAGCAACAGATTGAAACCCAAGGGAAGCGCCTGGGGCCGATCCAGCGAGGCCTGCACCACGGCGAATTTTCCGGTCGCCCCACGGCGTTGCCCCGGCTTGTTGAACGGATCGCTCGGATCCCCGGTAAAATCCTCCTTCTTCCCTCCGGGAAGAAGGGGCCAATAGCCCTTGGCCGTCACTGAAAAGAGCGTCACCCCGAGAGGATCCGGACGCACCATGGAATAGCCCAGCGAGAGCGGCAGATACTGAATGGGACTCAGCACCACGGCGGTCCCGAGGTTGCCCGGAAAGGTCGCTTCCGTTTTTTCCAGTCGCTTGTAGTCGGCGCCGAACGTCAGTGAATGGGTCGTGGCGCCCCCTTCGAAGATCGGAAAGAAGTAGCGGACACCCGCCACGGTCGCGTTCCCCGCCACCGACACATTCCCCGGGCTGATCGCCAACGTGCTGCCTCCCAGAATCGAGTTGCTGATGACTTTCGACACGTAGAAGGCCAGCGCATTCTGCGGGCCTCGAATAGGCGCGACATAGGTGGCCGAATAGCCCTGAACAGCGCCCCAATCCGTGGGAGTCTGAATCGTCTGGATCGACACGATATGGTCCGCATTCCAGAGATTCGTGTACGACACTTCCGCCGTCAGGCGGTTCGCCGGCGTCGTGAAGGGGCCCTTGTTATCCCCGGTCAACTTGGCGTGGAGCGGAAGGCGGTCTTTGACTTTCAACTCCAGATTGACGTTGCCCAATTCACCGCCCGGTTTGAGCACCGGCGTGACTTTGAGATCCGGATTGACATTGACGGCATCCAGCTCCTTGACCAGCTTTTTCTCTTCGATCAGATTGCCGAGCCTGAGCGACGGCAATTTTTGAAGGATCTGGAAGCGCGGATAATACTGATTGCCGGTGACCCGGATTTGACCCAATCGCCCCTCGATCACCTGCATGCGCACCGTGCCTTCGTCGATCGTCTGTTCCGGAATCGTGACGATAATGGTCGGAAATCCCAACGCCTGATACGCTTTTTCCAATGTGCCCCGAGCCCGCTCCAGATCGACCATTTGCCTGCCCTGGCCCTTGTACTTTTCCAATACCTCGTCGATCTTCTCCTGTGAAAGCAGGCTGCTGCCTTCGACGATAAAGGTCTTGACCTCGAATCCGGACATCTCGTCCTGCGCGGCAGCCGGCGGACCCGGTTGCGCTTCGGCAGCCTTGGCTTGATCCGGTTGAACCGATCCCGCTTGGGCGACGAGCAGACCGGCATCGGCCGACCGCCGGTACGGCTTCTCCGCCCAGCCGGTCTCGATCCCTTGCGTCATCAATCCCATGACCACGCATGCCATAACGTTAAGCCGAACAAGTTGGCGGTTCATGCCTCTTCAGCGCTCTTGACCGGCGGCGGTCACGCTTCACGCCGACCATTCCATTTCTTTGCTCGTCCATCGACCGACCGTCAGAACAGTCCCGACTCGGATCGCGCGAGGCAGCGTGCTCTTCGACGGTGGTCTTTGAATCCGCCGGAGCAGACCCTTGTCTGTCTCGAAAAAGCGACCCCTCTGCCCCTGTGCGGGATGCCCTCACCGGCCATCGAATGAAGACCGGGTCCTTCGGTAGTGTGTCTCTGCCAATGGTGTATCGGTGGGCTGTTACGGTCGCGTTACCGAAAGATTTGGCTTCTGTTAGTTCTCCGAAAACAGACGATTCGCCTCTTGCGGACCCACCGCACAGCCGTTAGATTGCGCGGCAGTTCTCAAAGGAGAGGGATGATCCATGCCTGTATCTCGGCGTCATGTTTCGTATGCATTCTTACTGACGTTGTCGTGCTGGTTGATCGCAGACAATGTGAATGTCTATGTCTCGCATGCGCTGTTGGAGATGCCGCCCCCGGAGGCGGCCCCTGACTCGATCCCTGCTGTTCCCGTTTCGCAAACGCCGCCGTCCGACGCCATGCAGATGGCCAAGGCCATTCTCTCGTCCGGACTGTTCGTCGTTCCCGCCGATCTTTCGGCGCTCGATCCTGACGAAGAACGGCCATCCGCTCCCCCTCCGCCCCCGCCGATAGAATTGACGGGCAAGCTGAAGCTGCTCGGAACCGCGATCAGAGACGTCGGCCGCTCATCCGCTGCGATTGAAAACCTTCAAGATCACAAGCAGACGCTCTACTTTCTCCAGGAGACGATCGAAGGATTCGGCCAACTGGCGGTCATCACCCGCGACGGAGTAACCATCAAACAAGGCAATCGGCAGGGCTATCTGCCGCTGGCCGATGAGTCGGCAAAGCCGGTGCCGATTTCGATCACTACGCCTCCCACGCCCAAACGGTCTGCCGCTCCCACGGTCATCGACCGGCGACAGCTCAAGCAGAACCTGTCGGACGTCTCCAAACTTCTGACAGAGGCCCACGCGATGCCCTATTACGACTTGACGAACAACGGCAAGCTGGAGGGATGGCAGTTCATCGAGATCAAACCCAAGAGCATTCTCGATCAACTCGGCCTTCAGCAGCGGGATGTTGTGCTGCGGATCAACGGCACTCCCGTCGTCGATCCCGGCACCATGCTGCGACTGCTCCAGGAGATCCAACATGAGCGCCTCGTCAAAGTCGATCTGATCCGTGAAAGCGAGCGACAGACGTTCGCCTACGAAATTCGTTAGTGCCTCACCGCTCCATGCGCTCCCGTCTACGGATGAAGCCCCCCGCTACGCATTCCTCCACAGCCGTACAACTGTGGCTTCCTGCGCAGGTGGGTGAATTAACCGGAAGTTAATGTGTCGGTAACGAGTCCGTGATGGCGCAAAGGTTATTGTCCCGCCGTCCTTAACTGAAGGGTTCATCTTAATCGTGGAGCTGTCTTTGAAACTTTATCGCCCTTGTCTTGCCCGGCTTATCGCCGCTTGTGTGGTGCTCTGTTGCCTGTTCACCATGAGTCCCGCCTCGGCAGAATGGTACGTGGCCGGATACGGCGGCCTTTCGTTCGGCGGCAAGCTCTATGACGTGACGATGCCAGAATTCGGCCAGAATGCCGCTCACGCACAATTCCCGTCGGTGCTGAATCCCGTGACCGGCGACACGGTGAGCCAGAGCTTCAAGACCTCCAACCTCTCACTTGCCAACACCGCCGTCTACGGCGCCAAGGTCGGGTACTTCTTCACCCGGGAAGGGTACTCCTGGCTTGGCCTCGAACTCGATGCCTTTACGTCGAAGCCTGACATCAAGCAGGCCAACCTGTCGACCAGGCAGGAGTTTACCTTTAGCCCTAATCCATCATTCAATCCCAATGAGTGCTTTAACGTTGGAACGCGATGCCCGCAGGT
Organism: Nitrospira sp.; assembly: GCA_046604365.1. Lineage (GTDB taxonomy): Bacteria > Nitrospirota > Nitrospiria > Nitrospirales > Nitrospiraceae > Nitrospira_D. The sequence goes on along the minus strand of JBJACV010000009.1, from coordinate 16,812 downwards.
CGGCGTCAACAACGGAACCTTGAATGTGAGAGAGTCCTCGTTGCGCGTCGCTACGCTGACGGCGAACCTCATCGCGCGGTACCCGGGCAAATGGTTCCAGCCCTATGCCGGCATCGGCGGAGGCGTCTTCTATTTCACTGGTTCCGGTCAATTCGAAGGCCGGCAATATGCCCCCGGAGTCAATGTGATGGGCGGGCTCAAACTCTTGGCGACGGAGCAATGGGGTCTGTTCGTCGAAGGGCGCTACAATTTTGCCTATGTCAGCAACTTTGATCCGATCTTCGGTTTGAGCGGGAGCTACCGTGCAGTGCATATGATCGCCGGAGTGTCCTACCACTTCTAACCTGCCCGGCCCACTCGGTCTCTTCTTCCCTCCGTTGCCCACTCTTAGCCCGCATTCTTCATGGTGGTTCGTAACGACACCGCCTGACTGCGTATCTCGTGAAGCCCGCTTCGCCGGCTCAGCGAGGCCCTCGGCTTCGCCGCGAGGCGAGCAAGCGTCGTTCGCCTCTCGCAGTCAAACACCTTTCTATGTCATGCTTGCTTGCGCTTCACTCTTCACGAGAGACGAGCGACGAAGGTCGCAGCAGCCAAAGGATCCCGCAATGACTCGATCCGACCGCCGTCCCGCTGTCCGCCCTCATCCTGTTTCGTCGACACTCGAGCGCGAGATCAAGCTGTCCGTCGATCCCGACTTCCGCCTGCCCCGTCTGCTTGGCACACCGCTTCCCCGAAAGATTGTGACCTCCACCTACTACGACACCGCCTCGCACGATCTGGCCCACGCGCGCGTGACACTCCGGTATCGAGTCGAACGGGGAAAGAAGGCGTGGCAACTGAAACTTCCGTTGGGCGATGACCGGCAAGAAGTGGAAATCGTCGATCAGCACCAGCATCCACCGGAGGCGTTTCGCGATCTGCTCGTCCTGCACCTGGGAGAACGGAAACTGACCCCCGTCGCGACCCTACGGGTCTGGCGAACCGGTGTGCTGGTGCGGCACAACCGGATCCCGGCCGCCGAGATCGCACTCGACAGCGTGTCGGTGGTGAAGAACGACTGCGTCATCCAGCGTTTTCGCGAGCTCGAAATCGAGCAGGCCGGCCCTGACGAGGGGCTGCTGCATGACATCGAACGGCAGCTGCGGCAGGCCGGCGCTCATGACCATGACGGGCGGCCCAAACTGTTTCGCGCGCTGTCGCTGCCGGCTCCTGCGCCGGAGGCGCCGCCGGCCCCGAAAGCGCCGCAGGCCGACCATGTGAAATGGGCGCTGACACAGCACGTTCGCTGGCTCCTGGCGCATGACCCCGGCACGAGGCTAGGCACGCAGATCGAGAGCCTGCATCAAATGCGCGTGGCCACAAGACGCTTGCGCGCGGTGCTTCGCGCCGCTCAGCCGATGTTCGTGCCCGAATGGGCCGCGTCGCTGGAACACGAATTAGCCTGGCTCAGCGAGTTCCTGGGCCAGGCCCGTGATCTCGACGTGCAAATCGCCTACTTCAACGGAGAGTCTGCCCGCTTGGATGCGCGAGACCGCAAGCCGCTGGCCGAGTTCGTCGCTCATCTGCAGACCCAGCGGGAACGTCTGCAACAGGTGGTCTTGAGCGAATTGAAAAGCGCGCGGTATTTCGAACTCATCCGGCGGCTTCAGCAGGCCGCTCAGGATCCATCCATCGTGGACACCACTGTGACGTTGCACGAACTCGCCGAGCGGGAATTCAAGAAGCTCCGCAAAGCGATCCGCCGCATGAGTCCGTCGCCGAATCACACCGTACTCCATACCATCCGCATCAAGACCAAACGCGCCCGCTATGCCGCGGAACTGGCGCTGTGGTCGGTCGGCAAACCGGCTGCTCGATTTATGAAGCAGGCGCGAGCGGTTCAGGATCTTCTGGGCCATTACCAGGACTCCTTCACCGCAGACACCTACATCCGCGCGTTCCTCAAACAATCGACCGGGGTTCGCGCCGGATTTGTAGCGGGGAGAATGATCGAACGCCAGCGGCAGCGCCGCGACACCCTACAAAAGAACGTGAACGGGTTGCTGAAGACCTTGTTGAAACGAGGCAAGAAAGCCTGGGGCTAGCCGCTGCTGCGACCTGCATCGCTCGTCTCTCGTGAAGCGTGAAGCGCAAGACGAAAAGAGTGTGCCCACATCTTTGCTTGCAAGATACGATTCGACTGGCTCACCGTCCTGAGCCTGTCGAAGGGACAACGAACGATCACAAATGATCCGAACACTTTGCCGCTGGCGGCTACGTATCACGCTTCACACTTGATGCAACAAGAAGAAATTGACGCAGTAGATATTGCGATCATTGGAGCCGGGGCTGCCGGGCTGGCCGCCGGGATCTTTGCCGGTGAGACGGTCCGACAGGCTGAGCCGCGGCGGATTGTCGTTCTCGATGGAGCCAACACCATCGGCGCCAAAATTCTCGTGTCCGGCGGCGGGCGCTGCAATGTCACGCACGAGGTCGTAACCTCTACCGATTTCTTCGGCAATCGCCGGATCATCAAGAATGTGCTGGCCGCGTTTTCCGTTGAGCAGACGATCGCATGGTTTGCCTCTCTAGGAGTTGATCTCAAACGCGAAGAAACCGGCAAACTGTTTCCCGTAACCGACACAGCTCGAACCATTCTCAACGCGCTCGTCGATCGCTGCCGCGAGCTTGGGGTGACCATGTGTCCCCGTCATCGCGTCCACGGCATTGAGCGAGCGACCGGCCCCGATGCGGGGTTCCGGATTCATCATGCGCATGGAACCGTCCTGGCGAAACACGTCATCCTGGCCACCGGCGGCCGATCTCTCCCTAAATCAGGCAGCGATGGATTCGGCTATGAGCTGGCGAGGCAAATGGGTCACCATGTGACACCGACCGTCCCGGCACTCGTCCCGCTGGTGCTGGATGACCGTATGTTTCACAACAGGCTCTCCGGACTTTCCCACGAAGCCGAGCTCGCTACGATCGTGAACGGGAAAACCGTCGACACTCGAACCGGCAGCCTGCTCTGGACCCATTTCGGCATCAGCGGGCCGGTGGTCATGGACGCAAGCCGGTTCTGGTGTCTGGCAAAGGAACGAGGAGAGCCAGCCGAAATCTACGGCAACTTTCTGCCGGGTCAGACAGAAGAACAGACTCGGCAGTGGTTCACGGAGCAGACACGGAACAATCCTCGACGCTCATTGATCAAGACATTGGCGCAGCGGTTCCCCCAACGATTCACTGAGGCCCTCATCCGATATGCTGAGTGCGACGGCCAGGCAGCCATTGCGCAACTGTCACGGAAAGACCGGGAGCATCTCCTCACTCTGCTCACGAAGTTTCCATTTCCCATTGCGCACGATCGCGGATGGAACTATGCGGAAGTGACCGCAGGCGGTGTGCCTCTTGAAGAGATTGACTTTCGAACGATGGAATCGAAGCTCACGCCGGGCTTGTATCTCGTCGGAGAAATTCTGGACTGCGATGGCCGCATCGGAGGCTTCAACTTCCAATGGGCCTGGGCAACCGGACGGCTGGCCGGAAGAGCAGCCGCCGGTTTTTGAAACTCCGTCGTGGCGCCATTCCAATAACTCCTCGATCAGAATCAGCCGCACTCATACAATACATCCGGCAAGAATCACGGCGTGACCGCCGGTTGTACGAATCTGACGTCGGCTACGGCAGCGGTTCGAACCGGTGGATAATCCCCCTCGTACCTGGTCGGAAAGACATAGAGCCGCTCCCCGACTGAAAACAGCAGCTTGTACTCCGTCACCTCATCACCGCGCAGATATACCCTCAGTAAAGCGGATGTTGCTTGTTTATCGACCCGTGCCCAGTTCACACCAAGCTGTACAGGGACAACATACAGGCCGGCGGCAATCACGACGAACGTAAGATACGCCATCGACAGGTTGATGCGCCGGTCCGCCTTGCTCAGTCGTACGACAACAAGTTCCAGAGCTGCGCTAAACAACAGCAGCAACAAGACAACGGACACGACCGACAGAACAATGGCGGCAGCAGCAGAATCGAATGTGCTGAGCAGTGTGGTGACCGCCAACAGCAGGATGAAGAGCCACGGACCATAATGGACCACGGCTACCGACACCTTGAACCGGGTGCTCGCGGTCAGGTCGCCTGAGTCCTCGATCACAGCGAGGTTCGTCGTGGAGAGGTAGACGAAAAAGAGAATCAGGAGCAGCGGAATCCAGCTCTGACCGAAATAGGTCGCCATCGGGACTTCGTCCAAGATCCATGAGGCCCCGAATTCCGAAAAATACGATCTCGTATAGATCGCTCCTGCGAGATACGCTAAGCCGCCGATTCCAGCCAAACCAGCCAATACTTTTGGCGCATTCTCGATAATCCGCCGAGCCCCGTCACGGGCCGATTCGGCATTGTGGCGATCGTTGTTCGACATAGCTCACGACCCGGAACACCCCGGCGCGAGACGGTCACTCCCGCTCAAGTCGGCTACTGACTCCGCTCATCGATGACCTTGCCTTATGGCTCGCACAACAATCCGACAATCACTCCTGCCATGACGACGGTCGCGCCCAGAAAGAGGAGAAACGACTTGGTCTCGGGAAGACTGGGCTCACTCGGCGGCGCCCACTCGACGAACAGAGCCAGCGCAATGAGTAGCGCCCCAAGAGCAGCCAACAATTTTCCGCGCAGCGCCATGCCCCGCATGGTACACCTCAACCCTGCGGGTTAGGGTTCTTGTTCTTCAATGTCTTCGATCGACTGCTTGAGCGCCGCGACAAATGCATCCGGTTGCGCCAACGCCTGCTCTGTGAGTTGGAACTCAGAGACCAACACACCAGCCTTATCGACCACGATCAACCGATAACCCTGTTTCACAATGATGCTCTCTTTGGATGTGATCCGACACGAATCCAACGAACCGGAATATTGCTCAACAAAGGCCCGCTCAATGAGGCGGAATGGCCACAGAGCAGCGGCAAGGGAGGAACTGATGCCTGCGGCGAGAAGACTCCATTATGTCGGATACACGGTGCGGCTCAAGATCCTATTCGTGTGGCACTGAGACACGCGTTCTAGGCTTTAAAGGCGGCTACGGCCTCTTCTTCCGTATTGCACAGCTGAATGTTATCTCCATACACGCGGGTCAGTAGATGAAAGCCGCTGGCCTCAAGGGCTTCTTTGACCATTCCCTTCGCGGCGGCAATCTTCATCCCCCCTTGAACAGTATTGAGCTGCTTGCACGTGAGAATGAGCACCCGTATGCCTCCGCTGCTGATATAGTCGATATCCGCGAGATTGACGACAATCTTTTTCGCCCCCCGGTCCAAAATCTTTTTTATTTCCTGGCTCCCCTTTTCGGCAGTGGTGGCGGAGAGACTGCCATGGAGCTTGATGATGGTGACCCCTTCATTCTCGTGAGAAGTTACGATCAACGTGTGTCTGGTTCCTTGCTCCATCGTTGCGCTCCTTTCCTTATTGAGGATCACCATTCTGTCTGTGTTGAGCGACAAATCAACGAGAAGACAGAATCAGCCGCCTCATTAGCAGCTATGCCACAGATCATCCGACAATATCAACTGCACGTTCCCTCTTGCATCCCCTGAACCACAGTATCCCAAATTCAGAAAAGTAGATACACATTCGCCGCAGCACATCATCAAGTATTAGCGCGCCGCTTGTGCCTTCGAGATGGCTTCATCAAGCGTGGGGGCATGGAGGCTCATAATCATCACCCCGCTTAATTCGAACACCGTACGGACTTGGTCATTGCCCCCACAGAGCACCACTTTCCCGCCTTTTCGGATCATCGCCATCACAGTTTTCAGGATCACCCGCAGCCCGATCGAGGAAATATACTCGATTTGAGAGAGATCAAGCACAAACTGCCTTGCCCCACGCTCGATGTGATCTGCCAGGACACGCTCGACTTCAGGCCCGCCGTTCGTGTCGAACCGCCCCTGCGGCGTGACAATCATAACAGACCCGCTCTGACGCGATACGACAGTCATGTCCGCTCTCCTCCGATCTTGGCGTAATCATTACCGAGGCCGCCCGGCTTCGTACGCTCTGACCCTGACCATATCGGTTCGTCCGATCGGAACTGTCGCATCAACCAACCAGCCTCTTTTTCACCGTCAGAACATTGTGGCCTACGGCGCGATGGTACGACACTTCGTCAAACATGGAACGCACCAAGTGAATCCCCAAGCCGCCGATCTCACGCTCATGCAGCAGCAGCGACAGATCCGGAGCCGCCACCGTCAAGGGGTTGAAGGGAATGCCGTCATCCGTAATGGTCAGGATCACGTAGTCATTGCGCACTTCGCCTTGCACCTCGATGCGGTGCTCTGTCGGATCATTGGGGAAGGCATACTGCACGACATTGTTAAGCAGATCATCCAGCGCCATGTTGAGCGTGGGAATCAGCGGCCTGGCGCCTGCCCATTGCGCCACATACTGTTCAAAGGCCTCCTGCAGGACGGGAATGGCCGTCAACTGATTGGGCATCACTTGACGAAAGACCCCGGCCGCTATCTCGGACGGGGCAATGCCGTGATACCGCAGCCCCAACATAGTGATATCGTCCGCCTGCGGGGCGCCCGCGGCAAAAGTCTTCACCGCGTTCATGACTTCACCGATGCGATCGACCACCGAGCCCGCCCGGGATTGGTCAAGGACCGCTTTCAACCGGTCGTTGCCGAACAGTTCGCGCCGGACATTATCGGCCTCGGTGACCCCATCGGTATAGAAGAAAAGCTCATCTCCCGGAGCCAATTGGATTGTGCTTTCCTTGAAGGCAATGCCCGGCATCGGACCGACAAGGGGTCCGTCCTGGGCCGTCAGCCACTCAAACCGCCCATCCCGTCGCTTGAGCAGGGGATGATTATGGCCCGCGTTCGTCGTGAGCAGAGTGCCGTCGCGGAGATTCAAGATACCGAGATACAGCGTGACAAACATACAGCTCTCATTGTCCGCGCTCAGCGCATCGTTTACATGGGTGACGATACTGGCGGGCGAGGGATCCGACGCCGCTCTGGTCTTCACCATGATCTTGGTCATCGCCATGAACAGCGCAGCGGGAACCCCGTTGCCCGACACATCGCCGATCACAAAACAGAGCCGATGGTCGTCGACTAAAAAGAAATCGTAGAGATCGCCCCCGACCTCCAGGGCCGGTTCGAGCACGGCATAGAGTTCCATCTCCTTCCGATCGGGAAAGGCCGGAAACACGCTCGGCAGCATACTTCTCTGAATATCCCGGCCGACATTCAGCTCCTCCTGCATGCGGGCCTTCGCCGCTTCAACCAACGCCAAGGAATCAGCCAACCGTGCCTTGGCATCCTCGGCCGACTGTTCGGCATCTTTCAGGGCCGTAATGTCCGTGGCGATCGCGACGATCCCGCCATCTTTCGTCCTCCGCTCATTAATCTGGATCCACTCTCCGCTGGATTGGTGTTGTATGTACGGCCCTTGGGGATTCCGGTGCATGTCGAGGCGCATGTGCACCCAGGAATCGACGTTCCCGACCGCTGCGGGGATATCGCCTCGCTCGGCAATACGACGAATGATCGACTCGAACGAGTCGCCAGTGCGCACTTGGACACCGGGTCCGGATACCACTTCGCGATACTTGCGATTACAGATCACCAGACGGTCGTCCGCATCGAAGAGCGAAAACCATTGCGGGACGCTTTCGATGGCCTCGATCATGAGCGCATGTGCGTCGCGGGCCTGACCTGATGCCGTCGTCACGTGCCGGTCGATGATAGCCAGGAGTGTCGAGAGCGACACCGCGACAATCGCAAGCAGGTCGACCTCGACCCCGGGCGGCGGCGCGCTGATCGTGACGCCCAAAGATCCGTACGCCGGGATCATCCCGGCGAAGTGGGTGCCGGAAAGAGCCAGCCCCATCGCACTGGCCTTTTCCGTCACCCTCCAGCCTCCATACGAGATGTTCCACGCGCCGAGCAAGACGACGACAATCCCCAGTCCCACAATCACCCCGATCGAGAGCACGAATGGAAGAGCGCGAGATTGGAGACTGAGCGACTGGTGTATCGACGTGACGCTGGCGAAATGGGTCAGGCTGAGGCAGACACCCATCACCAAGCCGCCAAAGACCAGTTGTGTTTGGCTCTGGCCATGGCTGCCGATCAGATACACGGCCACGGCGCCTGCCGCCCCTGCGAAAATAACCGACAGAATGGTGAGTATGTAATCCTCGGCGCCCGGAGCCGGCGGGCAGAACGCCAGGTTGCCGATGAAGTGAATCGCCCATATTTCAAGACCGGCAGCGACCCCGCCGATAGACAGCCACCGCCACTTGAGATGCCCTTGATCGGCCGCGCGCATTCGCTCGGCGATGCTGAGAATGACGTAGGCTGCCGCGCCGCCAAGCAACATCGACGACAGGGCAAGTATGGGATCGCAAATACCGGGCAACGCAACTACTCCGTCAGAGTCTTCTTACATGCGCGTCGTGAAGATCATGGCCAGCCTCAAAACGGCGCACAGATTGTGCATCGCAGAATACCCCTTTTACCACTGAGAAATCACGCGGTCAGACGATGTGGCGCTGCTGATGGCCGAAAGAAGGGAATCCACGGGTCACAAGCCAATAGTGAGGCCAAACCCTCCTGGCTTCTCAGGAATGATGACGTTATGCCAAACCCCATATCTCCTGAAACTCGATAATTCTTCTGCGTTTGAAGCCGTTCTTATAAACTATTCAACGATGCCTGAGTACCATTCACAATCAGCATCGTCTCCACGAACATACGACATCATCACGCTATGCAACGGAGAGCGCACATGTCATCGGCACTAAAATCGATCCGACAGGTGAGCGAAGCATTTTTCCAATACACGCACGTTGACGATATGATTCGTCACACGCTGCGCGCAGCACTTGAAGTGATCGGTGCGGACGCGGGTTCTGTCTTGCTTGCGGATGCTGAATCCAAGCAGTTGATTTTCCATCATGTCATCGGCGAAGTGGCTGAGAGATTGCAGGGCACCGGCATTCCTTGGGATAGAGGGATTGCCGGTGCCGTCTTCTCATCCGGCAATCCGGAAGTCATTTCTACCGTTGCGCAGGACGTCCGCCACTTCCAGCTCACCGACGCAAGCACAGGATTCCACTCACACGATATGGTCGTGGTGCCGCTGAAGCGGCATGGAGGAACCCCCATTGGCGTCATTGAGGTGATCAATAAATCGACGGGACCGGTCAACCCTGAAGATCTCGATATGCTGGTGGTGATTAGTGCCATTGCCGCAGCTGCCATCGAACAATCGAAGGCGTTCGAAGCCCTGCGGATGAAAGACGTACAACTTCAACAGGCTCAAAAAATGGAGGCCATCGGACGGCTGGCCGGAGGGGTGGCCCACGATTTTAATAATCTGCTCACGGTGATTCGGTGTTACGGCGGATTTATCGCAGAAGCTGTTGCCCAGAACGAGCCCGTTCGAACACAGATTGAGGAAGTGCTCAAAGCCGCCGATCGTGCGTCCAGCCTGACAGCACAACTATTGGCATTTAGTCGCAAGCAAGTGCTCGAATGTCGTCTCGTCAAGCTGGACGACATTATCTCGAAATCGGGCTCGCTGTTACGGCGATTAATCGGTGAGGATATCCAAGTCATTACGCATTTGCAGACCGATCTGGCATGGGTCAAATCCGATCCTACCCAATTGGACCAGGTGTTGATCAATCTTGCCGTGAATGCGCGGGACGCAATGCCTCAGGGCGGAACCCTGACGATCGAAACTGCCGTGACGGAATTGGATGACGCGTTCGTCCGCAATCATCCGGAAATCATTCCGGGAAAGTATGCCAGATTGTCTGTGATGGATACCGGATGTGGCATGGATCAGGAGACGCTCGCAAAGCTGTTTGAGCCGTTCTTTACGACGAAAGAGCCCGGAAAAGGCACTGGACTCGGGCTTTCAATCGTCCACGGAGTCGTGAAACAAAGTGGCGGTCACATTCTGGTTTCCAGCGAGCCGGGAGTCGGGACCACATTTACCATCTACCTGCCATGTGCGGAGCCTGAGACGGAAGCGGTCACGTCGGCTCATGCAATGCCGCCGACTGCTTGTGGTTCGGAGACCGTTCTCTTGGTAGAAGATGAAGGATCGGTACGAACGCTCGAGTGCGGAATCCTGCAAGCCAGGGGATATCACGTGTTGACGGCCGAGCATGGGAAAGAGGCTGTACGTATTTGCCAGGAATACACTGGGCCGATACATCTTCTTGTGACCGACCTGATCATGCCTCATATGAACGGACGAGAGTTGGCCCGTCAGATCCTCCTGATGCGACCGACGATGAAGGTTCTCTTCGTGTCAGGCTATCCTGACGAAACTCTCACCCGCACCGGTGTGGCACGAAACAGGGACCCTTTCATTCAAAAGCCGTTTGCCTCCGAGGCGTTGTTGGGTACGGTCAGAGCCGTGCTCGACAAACAAAGGGAGTGAGCACGGTCACGTTCTGGAACCCGCCACTTATCGACCGTGAGTTCAACCACGGCGCGTTGCACTGGGGGTCAAATCTTGCCTTGTGCATGGCCGATGTCCTGGGCATTCACGATGCGACTGATCGTCGAAGAGTATATTCCCACGACATGATCCATCTCGGATAGGCTGTCGCCCTGACCTGGGTGTGAAGACGAAGGTTGAAATGAAACGAGAGCGGCTGATGTTTGACGTGACTGTCGGTCGTGAAAGTGGACATCCAATCCCTGTCGAATCGGATTGACTCAACGACCACATGGTAACGCGAATGAGCAATGGGGTGGATGACGGGTTTCGAACCCGCGACCTCCGGATCCACAATCCGGCGCTCTAACCAACTGAGCTACACCCACCATGTGCAAGAGCCACTGAGGAACGAGGATCTTAGCAAAGGGAGACTCATCGCCGCAACCAATGACCCCGCGAAACGTTACACGCGAACGGTGAGCCGTCAATCGCCAATCGTGAAACGTGAATAGTTTTAGCCCTAACCTTCTTCCGCGCTGATGGTTAACGAATCACGTCTCCTACCCTCTTGCATCAAAGGCCGTTTGCATCTCGGCTACAATGTCGGCAGCAGCAGCGGCGGGATCGGCTGCATCACGGATCGGCCGACCGACGACCAGGTAATCGGCCCCTGCTGCGATCGTCTGTGTCGGGGTGGTGGCCCTCGCATGATCGTCGACTCCCTTGCCGGCAGGTCTGACCCCCGGCGTCACAATCACGAAGCGAGGCCCGACCTTCTGCCGGATGGCCTCCGGCTCTTCACCGGATGCGACGACTCCGTCGCATCCGACCTCCGAAGCAAGCAGCGCCCTGGCCGCCACCAGATCCTGGACGGTCCGCTGAATGCCCATATCACGCAAATCTTGGCCGTCGAAATTCGTGAGCACCGTTACAGCCAGCAGCTTGAGCGACGATCCCTCTCTGCCCTGCACCGCCGCCTTGAGCGCCTTCCGATTGGCATGGACCGTGAGAAAATCGACACCCATCGCCGCCACCCGCGCCGTCGCCCGACGAACGGTTTCCTCGATGTCGAGGAACTTCAGATCCAGAAACACCCGCATCCCCCGCTCGACCACCCGCTTCACCATGTCCGGTCCCGCCGCGGTATAGAGCTCCAGCCCGACCTTGACGAAGGAAACCTGGCCCTGGAGACGGTCCAACAGCCGCTCCGCCTCCTCGGCAGACGGCACGTCCAGCGCAAAGATCAAGCGGTCACGCGCCACTAGTTTTGACATAACGTATCTCCTGTTCCAGGCCCTGATCCTTGACGATTCATAAGCCTCTATGATACAAAGCACCTTTCCTTCTGGAGGAATAGACGATGCCTGTGATTCACAAATCTACGATTCGAAGCGCCCGCCAAGCCGAACATCGGCGTGAACGGAACCGTTCAACTCTAAACACCGTAAAGACGGTGGTGAAAAAAGTCCAGTCTGCCGTGTCTGAGAAAAAGACGGATGACGCCAGGACTTTCTTGCGCGAAGCCGTGTCTGCGATCGGGAAAGCCGTGACGAAAGGCGCACTCAAGCGCAACACCGCATCCCGCCGCATTTCTCGGCTGACACTGCATGTCAACGGCCTGTCTGCTTCCCGCTCCTGATCGTCCGTACATTCGACAACGTGCGGGATGCCCCCCGCCCCGCCGGAACGGGGGGACGGGACGGTGGATCGCTCGCCGGTTTCTTCCCAGATTCGCACAGACTCAACAGCAGCCGCTCCATCACGATCTTGGGGCGGCTGTTGGTACCGCCTTTGAGTTTGCCGTCGGCATCGAGAAACAGGCGGGACGCCGCGTGTAGTTGCGCATCCGAAAACCTGCTCAGAAACGGCCTGACTTTCATCGGATCCATCCGTAAGGCTCTGGCTGCCTCTCCTTCGCGTCCGCCGGTAGTCAGCGACTCTTTGACCTTCCAGAGACGGCGATACTGCCAGGCCAGCGAGCCCAGAATACGCAACGGAGCTTCGCCCGCTTCCAGATTGCGCGCCAGAATCGACAGGACCTTCCCGCGATCGCCCTCGGCAATCGCGAGTGTCAAATCGAATACCGAGGCCCCCGGCTCAATGCCTCGAAGGACATGGACGTCGGCAGCGGTCGCCGCGCGACCCGGCGGCACATAGGAGGCCAGTTTTTCCAATTCCCGGCGCAGTCCGTGGAGCGATCCCCCGGCGGTTTCTCTCAACGCATGACCGGCTTGCTCCTCCAGCCTGATCCCCGCTCTCCCCGCCTCGCGCGCGATCCAGGGAATCAGCTGTGCCTCTCGCAGTGGCGAACAGTCGATCATCACGGCTGCGCGGCCCAAAGCCTGAGAGAACTTCAACCGGCCATCCAGTTTCTGGCTCAGAAATACCAGAGTCGTAGTGTCCACCGGATCCTTCAGGTAATCGAGCAGAGCTTCGGCTTCTTTGGCAGAAAGTTTCTCCGCTCCCTTCACGACCACCAATCGGCGCTCCGCAAAAGCCGGCATCTGTGAGGCGCAGCTTCGGATGTCTTCCCCGCTCGCTTCATCACCATAGAACAGATCGTAGTTGAACTCGCCGCCCTCGCCAAGCACCAGGGTCTTGAATACCACCAGCGCATGATCCCTGAGCAGATCTTCCTCTCCCACAACGAGGTACAGCGGCCCGGGGGGCTTTTCTTTCAATGTGGACTCAAGTTGGTACGGGCTCAGCGTGGTAGCCATGATGATCGCTCGATACAATTATGGGGCGGCCGGCGCCGGGGAAGCCGTCCGCCTGGTGAGCCCGCCCGATTCGACGTGCAAGAGAAACCGCGCCGCCAAATCAGCGGCTGCAAAGCGGCCCGCCTGCTCCATCGCGCGATTCTGCAGGGCGCGATTGAACTGAAGGTCGGGCGTGACATAGAACTCGGATGAGCCTTTGGCCATCTGTGACCACACGACTTTTTTTGTTCTGGTTTCTTCGACCTTGACCATCATCACCACTTCCGTTCTGCTTTCCAACGTGGTGGTTTGGCTGAAACTCAGCGTCGGCAGGCTCACCGACAGAATTTCTCCGGTCAAGACGAGATCGGCCGCCTCGGAGTCCGGCACGACTTCGGTTCCGCTGCCGGATGAAAACTCATGGCGCAAGTAGTTGGTATAGCGCGTTTCCAGATTCGGTTCGAAGCTCTTATTCACCAGCGACTGAATCACCAGGCGCGGCGTCGGCTCCTGAGAAGCTGATGGATTGGCGCCGCCGATAGTCGGACCGGCCCCCTCCACACGAAACTGATAGCCGCAACCGGCCAGCAACACCGGTACGAGACAGGCCAGAACAGCGAGACTTGCGCGACATGCCCACCACCGGCCGCGGTCGATATGCCCTTCTTTGCCGTCTCGCTTTTCCTGCACTTCGCGCCCCTCGCGCCTATTCATATGACGAAATTGACCAGTTTCTTCTCAACATAGATGATCTTCTTCGGCTCTTTGCCTCGAAGCCATTCAGCCGCTTCCTCCCTGGCCATGGCCTCGATCTGCTCTCGTGTCGACTCGGCGCCGACTTCGAGCTTTGCCCGCAACTTGCCGTTGACCTGGATCGGAATCGTCAGCCGATCGCTCACGATCAGAGCCGGATCGAAGATGGGCCAGGGTTGCTGCGACACACTCGGCTTCCCCCCAAGAATCGCCCAAAGCTCCTCGGCCAGGTGCGGGGCAAACGGCGCCAGCAGGAGTACGAACGGCTCGATCACAGATCTCGACCGTTGTTCGGCCTTCGTCATCTCATTGGTAAAGACCATCATCTGCGAGATGGCGGTGTTGAAATGCAACGCGTCGACGTCCTCCGTCACCTTCTTGATCGTCCGATGCAGCAATTGCCGATGATCAAGGCTCGGCGCCGAGGACACGACCGCACTCGACAATCGTCCCTGGTCATCGACCATCAGCCGCCACGTCCGATCCAGAAATCTTGTAATGCCCTCCACCCCTCTGGTGCTCCAGGGCTTCATCGCTTCGAGCGGGCCCATGAACATTTCATAGAGCCGCACGGCGTCTGCGCCGAACTGGTCCATGATTTCATCTGGATTCACGACGTTGCCGCGCGACTTGGACATTTTCTGGTTGTCTTCGCCGAGCACGATGCCCTGATGCACCAGCTTCTTGAACGGCTCCGGCGTGCTCACCAGGCCGATATCAAAGAGGACCTTGTGCCAGAAACGGGAGTACAGGAGATGCAACACCGCATGTTCGCTGCCGCCGACGTAAAGATCCACCGGCATCCAATAGCGTTCTTTGGTGGGATCAACAAGCTGTGCCCGGTTGTTCGGATCGATAAACCGGAGGTAATACCAGCAGGACCCGGCCCATTGCGGCATGGTATTGGTTTCACGGCGGGCCGGTTTGCCTGTCGCCGCATCAGTCGTCACCAGCCACTCCTCCAAATTCGCCAGCGGACTTTCCCCCGTTCCAGACGGCTTGAAGTTGCTCGTCTCCGGCAGAACCAACGGCAGCTGCTCTTCAGGAATCGGGCATGGCTCTCCCTCCACCCAGTTGATCGGAAACGGCTCGCCCCAATACCGTTGCCGGGCGAAGAGCCAATCGCGAAGCTTATAATTGACCGCTCTGGCTCCCTTCCCCTGCTTGGCCAGCCAATCCGTCATTTTCGGGATGGCCTCGGATGGCTTCAGCCCATCGATGGACAATGCGCCGTCCGCGGTCGTGGAGTTCATGACGGTACCGCGCTCTGTATCAGTAAAGGCTGCATCAGCGATAGTCCCGCCGGCAATCACCTCCCGAATCGGCAAGTGATATCGACGGGCGAACGCCCAGTCTCGTTCGTCATGCGCCGGAACCGCCATAATGGCTCCGGTGCCATAGCTCATCAGCACATAATCGGCGATCCAGATCGGCAGCTGTTCACCGTTGACGGGATTGACGGCATAGCCGCCGGTAAACACTCCGGTCTTGTCCTTGTCGAGCTCTTGCCGTTGCAGATCGCTCTTGGTCGCCGCCGATTCACGATAGGCTTGGACGGCGGATTTGTGCCCGCCCGTCGTGACGACATCGACCAACGGGTGCTCGGGGGCGAGCACCATATAGGTGGCGCCGAACAGCGTGTCTGGTCTGGTCGTGAACACACGGATGGTTCCCTTGGTCCCAGACAGTGTGAAATCTACTTCCGCGCCGATGGAACGTCCGATCCAGTTCTTCTGCATCTCCAGCGTGCTCGCGGGCCATTCGACCAGCTTCAGGTCTTCAAGCAGGCGATCGGCATAAGCGGTAATCTTGAGCACCCATTGCCGCATCGGTTTACGGACGACATCAAAACCACCGACCTCGCTCTTACCGTCTACGATTTCTTCGTTAGCCAGCACCGTGCCGAGCGCGGGGCACCAATTGACCGGCACTTCAGCGACATAGGCCAACCCCCGCTCAAACAGTTTCAAGAAAATCCATTGCGTCCAGCGATAGTAGTCGGGATCGGTGGTGCTGAGTTCCCGACCCCAGTCGTAGGACAGTCCCACCCGTTTCATTTGGCGTTTAAATGTCGCGATGTTCTGGGCGGTCGTGATGGCTGGGTGAATACCCGTTTTTACCGCGTATTGCTCTGCCGGTAAACCGAAAGCATCCCAGCCCATCGGATGCAGCACGTTGAACCCGCGCATCCTCTTGTAGCGGGACACGATGTCGGTCGCCGTATAGCCTTCGAGATGGCCGACATGGAGTCCGGAGCCGGACGGATAGGGAAACATGTCGAGACAATAGAATTTTGGCTTGGATGGGTCGTCCATCGCCCGGAATGGGCGATGCTCTTCCCAGTAGGCCTGCCACTTCGCTTCAACAGCCTGGTGATCGTAGGTCTTGCTCATCCCCGCACTCGATCCTCTCTCCTCTCAAAAATGAGGATGGACTCTAACATAGCCCAGTGGGAGCGACAAGAATCGATGGAAGGGGACAAACACGCGATAGGGCGGTCTTCCTTCGAAGACCGCCCTGTCAATTCAGGATGAATAGCGCCTGCTAGACAGGAACTGCCTGAGAGGAGGGCTGCATGAGAATCTGCTCGATGTCGAACGCATCCAATACTTCTTTTTCAAACAGCGCCTCGGCCAGCGCCTTCAAGCCGGCCATGTGCTCCGATAACGTACGCTTGGTCCGTTCGTAATTCTCCATCACCACGCGCTTGATCTCGGAATCGATCTCCTGCGCCATCTGATCGCTGACGTCCCGCCTGGACACCACGTCACGGCCCAAGAACACGGGGCTCCCCTGCTGTCCGAATGTCAACGGCCCCAATTTCTCGCTCATGCCCCATTCACACACCATCTTGCGCGCCAGATCCGTGGCACGCTCCAGATCATTGCCTGCGCCGGTTGTGACG